>JBLWUP010000001.1:0-383421 GCA_048268885.1 Kiloniellaceae bacterium
GCTGATGCGGGTCTCCTCGGTCACCCGGGCGCAGAGCTCCGCGGAAGGATCGATCTCCATCCAGGCGAAGATTTCACGCAGATGCCGCGCCGGGTCGGCCAGCAGGTCCTCGTAGCGCAGCTCGAAGCAGGTCCCCCCGCCGTCGCGGCGCAGGGCCAGGCCGTCACTCACATTGGAAACCCAGCGGCGGGCGTTCTGCACCGCGCTGGTGGAGGCCCAGCTGCGCCCCCAGTCCTTGCCCGCCGCCGCCAGGGAGGCGGCGACCGAGCGCGGGTCGCGGATAATATGGATGAAGCGCGCCTCCGGCAGGACCTCGCGGATCTGCTCCACCACGGTGATGTGGGCCGGTGTCTTCTCCAGGATCACGGGCGTCTCCCCGATGGATTCCAGCACCGAGAGCGCGAAGTCGCGCTGCAGGTCGAGGAAGCGGCCGCGCGAGATTGCCGCCTGCAGACCGACGCCCCGGCGGTCGCCGTCGTGGTGGCGCCAGCTGCGCTGCAGCGCCGCCAGGTAGCCGCTGAACAGGTGGGTTTCCTGGCAGGTCGAGAGGTCGGGGTGCTTGGCCAGCATGATCTGCAGCCAGGTGGTGCCGCTGCGCGGCGCCCCGAGAAGGAATACGTAGCTGCGCTTCACGCTCTGCTCTCCCGTCTGGTCTTTCGAGGCGGCGGCCGGGGTCATGGGCTGGCCTCCATCCGCTTGCGCCACTGCTGGGCGCGGCCGCAGGTCATCGCCACACCGATCAAGGCGTCGGCGGCCGCGTAGGAATTCCCGGTGACCCAATAGCGCAGGGCCCGCAGCACGTCCTGGGGCACGGTCCTGAAGAGATAGCGCGGATAGCCGAGCATCCGCGCGCCTCGGGGATCGAAGGTTTCCGGATTGCTCAGCGCCATGGAGCGGCCAATCCGCAGGTAACGCTGGAACACCGGATAGATACCGACCTGATGCGGCCGGACGATGTGCTTCACGCGCGCCGAGGGCACATAGTGCGACAGCTCACCCCGCGACAGGGCCTCCTGCACGAAAGCGGTGTCCTCGCCGCCGGCCGCCGTCGCCTGCCCTTCGAAGTTCACGCCGGGCGACTCGGAGAACCGCAGGGCGGAGACGACCTCCCGCCGGACCATGAAGTTCGCGCCTTTGAAAAAGGTCGAGGGCACCGGTCCCTCCGGCTGGCCAAGCGGCGTCCCGGCATAGGAGCGCCCCTCCTCCGCCAGCCGCCGCAACCAGCGCGGCGGCTCCTTCTGCCAGTGGTGACGGACTTGGCCGGCGAAAAGGCCGACCTCCGGATAACTTGCCGCGGCGCGCGCGAAGGCGGTGAGCCACTGCGGATCGGGCAGGACGTCGTCGTCCATGAAGACGATGAGATCGCCGCGCACCGCACCAAGCGCCCGGTTCAGCGCGAAGCTCTTGCCCCTGCGTGGCTCCGACAGGACCCGCAGCGGCAGCCGGTTGCCGTAGCGCTCCAGCACCTCCCGCGTGCCGTCACGGCTCGCGTTGTCGACGGCGACGAACTCGACGCCCGCCGCCGGCAGTCGCACGGCGGTCAGGGCGTCGAGGGTCAGCGGCAGCGTTTCCGCTCCGTTGTGGCTCGCCAGGATGACCGAGATCATGGCTGCGCCCTCAAGAATCGACGGCCATGCGGCGCGGCCGCAGGGCCCGGACCATGCCGTCGCTCCAGCGCTGCGGCACGACGAACTGGGTGATCAGGCGCAGGGCGTAAACCGTAGAGATATAGCGCCGTATCCAGCAGCGCCACAGCAAGCGCAGCACCACGCCGGGGTTCTGCCAGAAATAGGCCGGCGCCTTGGAGGCGAGCTGGGCCGCGAACTTGCGCCGCGTGCCCCAGGGCAGAAAGCCACGCGTCGTCTCCAGCCAATCAAGGGAGAGCAGGAACTTCGGGCGGTGGCTCATGCGGTCGGCACGGTCGTCGGCGTGCCAGCGGCTGAGGGGTTCCGGGTGAAAACGGAAATTCGCGCCGGCCTGCTGCAGGCGCAGACAGAAGTCCACGTCCTGATGAATGCGCAGTCCGTCGGTGAAGCGCACGGACGCCGCGAGCGCCCGGCTCATCAGCAGCGAGGAGGTATGGATCAGGTTGCCCCGCCAGGGGAAAAGATAGTCGCCGACGCCCTCCCCTTCGGCGAGCGGGCGTTCCGGCAAGGTCAGGTGCTCCGCGCCCCGGTCCAGCACCACCTGGCTGTAGTAGACCGCGTCCCCTGGCCGGCCGTCGGCCAGGTAGGTGCGGATCTGCAGGGTCAGTTTGTCGGAGGTCCAGACGTCGTCGGAATCGAGAAAGGCCACGACCTCGCCCCGCGCCGCATCGATGCCCGCATTGCGGGCGGTGGCGCCGCCGCTGTTGGTCGCCAACGCCACCCACCGCAGCAGTTCCCGCGCCGCCGGCGTCAGGTCGAGCGTGACCGCGCGGGTCGAGGCGTCGTCGACCACGATGATCTCCAGCTCCGGGTAGTCCTGGGCCAGCACGCTGTCGACGGCGCGCTGCAACTCGGCCTCGCGGTTGTAGGTCGGGATGATGACACTCACCAAGGGGAGACCCTCGGCCGGCCGGGGGTTGTTCAGGTGACTCATGCTTTGATCCCCAGGCCCTTCGCCTTCATCTGGCGGTACAGCCGGCGCGCCGGGTAGTAGGCATCGGGCAGGCGGTCGCGGAAGGCCGATTGCGGCCAGTTCCGCAGCCGCGTCAACAGGCTGCCGAGCGAGATGTCGCGGGGTTGGAAATCACTGTAAGGTGTCCTTGCAAGATATTGATAATATGTCTCTTTGTAGGGGTGCAAATTTGCGAAATGCCAGGGTTTCGACGGCGTGGTGTAGTGGACGATCCCCGGATCCTCCAACAGGCGGCGGAAGTCGGGATAACTCAGGGATAAGCCGTCGGGCTCGCTCCACAGCATGGCGGTCTGGAAGTTCCAGTTCGGCGCCAGCTCCCGGATTTCCCCACAGAAGACCGCGTTCAGCGCGTCCTGGTCGTGCGCCCAGAGATGGTCGTGATACGCCTCGATGAAACGGATCAGGCGGTCGGTGCCGTCCAGTTCGCGCCAGCGCTTCAGGTTCATCAGCAGGACGCCGGCGTTGAAGTAGTCGGCGCCTTGCGGCATCTCCAGGTCGTCGTGGCGCACGAAGAAGGGATTGCGCACGGCCCCCAGAACCTTGTCGCCCAAGTCCGTCGCCCAGAGCGCCGCGATGTCATGGCGCACCACCAGGTCACAATCCAGGTAGAGCACTTTCTCCACGCTCTCCGGCAGGATCTGCGGAATGAAGATGCGCAGGTAGGAAGCATGGGAGATGTGGTTGTCGGTCCGGAAGTGGCTGTAGCGGCTGATATCGAAAGGCTGGAAGGTCAGCTCGACGTTGCCGAAGCGCGCCGCCAGGGCGGCCAGCTTCCAGCGGTCCGCCTCGGCCATGTTCAGCGTCACCACCAGGATATCGAAACGCTGCGCCGGATTGTTTTCCAGCAGGGACACCAGCGTCACGGCAAGGTGCTGGCTGTAGCTGACGTCGACGCCGAAGATGATCTTGATCGGCTGCTGCGTCATGCCTCTCGCGCTCCCTCCCATCTTCTAGCCGGCCAACTTCAGCGGATCTTGCGGGGCACCTCTGATGCTCTCCTCCAGGATCGTGACCAGGGTGGCGAGCTGTTGCTGAGGGTCGATCTCCGGCCGGCGGGAGTGGGCCAAAGCGGCGCCGGAGGCATCCCCGTAGGCGCGGCGATCGCGCCAGTACTCGCGCAGCACCGCCGCCCAGGTTGCCGCGGGGGCGTCGTGCGGCAGCACGCGTCCGCCCGGGCCCACCGCCTCCGGCAGGCCGCCACGGTCACTTGCCAGGACCGGGATGCCGCTGAACTGGGCCTCGGTGACCACCCGGCCCCAGGCCTCCTCCCATTGGCTCGGCACCAGAAGGGTGTGCGTGGCCTGATAGATCTGGCGCATGTCGTGGGTGCGCGGCTCCAGATGGACGTTGACCTGCGCCGCCACGCGGGCCTCGAGCGCCGCCTTCTCCTCCCGGCTCATCGGCCAGCCCTCGACGAAGCAGAAGGGAATGTCCGGGCAAAGCTTCGCAATCTCGAAAGCCAGGTCGACGCCCTTCACCGGGTGCGGATTCACGAAGGTGACGTACTTCGGCGCGCGCGGCGTGGCGTAGCGGTCCGCCCGGAACAACGGGCGGATCACCTCCGGCTGCGGGCCGTAGGCGGCACGGAACCGGTCGGCGACGAATTGCGAGTTGGCGATATAGCCCAACTCCGGCAGCTCGGCCGGATCGCCCCCCAGCTCGTGAAACTCGACGTCGCGCAGGTAGACCACCGTCGGCACGCCCGTCGCCTGGAAGGCTTTGGCCATCTTCATCGGCGCGCCCGCCTGGACCAGAATCACGTCGGGCTGCTCCCGCGCCACGGCTTCCTCCACATGGAGGTCGGGAAACCAGGCGCGCTGAACCGGATAGCCCGGCAGGCTGTCGGTCAGCAGCGGCTGCCGGCCCAACTTCATCAGCACGCGATTGCGCAGGGCCAACCAGCCATTGCCCTGCAGCTGCGCCAGCACAGCACAGGTATAGCCCCGCTCGCGCAGCGCCAGGATCAGCTCGTGGCTGCTCGACTCCGATCCGCCGACCCGCTGAGGCAGGTATCCGTGGCCGGTGGCGAAGAGAATCTTCATGCCCGTGTTGCTCGACAAATCAGACAAAATGGCGGCCTCCCGGAAGGCGTTTACGCAGACTCTGCAAACCGTAAAAAGCGAGAAAAGGGGTCAGATCCGGATGGCGGGCGAAGATGCCTCCGGCATCCCGCAGGCGCCGCCCCTTCACGGCCTCGACGAAGCGGGTGAATTCCACGTTGCGGTCGACCGACCACTGGCGCTGTCTGAGGACGCGGCGCAGCGCCGGTTCGGCCTGCACCTCCGGGCGCGCGAGCAGCGCCCGGTTCGCGCCACTGAGAGCCTGCAGATCGGCGAGCGACAGACGGCGCGATAGAGACCCGGGCGTCATGCGGTAGAAGTATCCCGCTTCGGGCTCGGCCACGCAGCGACCGCCGGCCAGCAGGGCATCGAGCAGGAAATGGAAGTCCTCGCCGATGCGCAGGCCTTCGTCCTGGCGCAGGCCATGGCCCGTCACGAAGGCATGGCGAATCATCGGCTTCAGGTAGCCGAGCTTGAAGTCCGGCGTGAGAAACAGATTGCGGCGCACGAAGGCGGCCGGCGACAGGGGGGCCGAGAAGAGCGAATCGCCCGGCGACAAGGCCCTGCCCCGTGCATCCCCCTCGGCGCCGACCAGGCGCAGGTTGTCGACCACGATGTCGGCCTGTTGCGCCTCGCCCCGCGCGACCAGACGGGCCAGGCGGTCCGGCGCGAACCGATCGTCGGCATCGAGCAGCGCCAGCCACTCGCCCCGCGCCTCGGCCAGGGCCCTGTTCCGCGCCGCCGCGGCGCCCCGGTTCTCCGCCGCGCGCAACACCCGGATCCGCGGGTCCGCCGCCGCCTGCGCTTCGGCCCAGGCCACCGCATCGTCGCTCGAGCCGTCGTCGGCGACGATGACCTCGAAAGACGTGAGGGTCTGCGCCAACACGGAATTCACGGCTTCGCGGAGCGCCCTGCCGGGATTATAGGCAGGCACCAGCACCGAAACCTTTGGGGCCGGCGGCGACTTGAATTCAGTAGTACTTGCGGAAACTGCGATCGGCATAGCCCACCATGTAAGGGTTCGACTTGGCGCTGCGGGTCAGCTTGGCTTGGCTCATCACCACGCCGGAGAGGTGCGCCCGGCCGCGGCGCAGGCGTTGCAGGGTCGCGGCCACGAAGCGGCGCGGCGTGCGCTGCCAGCGCACGATGACCACCGTCTGGTCCGCCAGCTCCGCCAAGGTCGCGGCGTCGGACACCGCAAGCACCGGCGGCGCGTCGAGGCACACCAGGTCGTACTGCTGGGCCGCCGCCGCCACGAACTTGGCCAGCTTCGGCGAGCGCAGGACCTGCTGCGGGTCGTCGACCCGGACCCCCGGGGAGATGGTCGAGAGACCGCTCTCCTCATCCACCTGCACGGCCTGCTCCAAGGGACAGTCGTTCAGGACATAGTCCGAAAGACCCAGCCCGCGTTCCTCGTCGGAAGCCCGCAGGTCGCAATCGATGCGCAGCACGTTGAGGCCGCCCCCGGCAAGCGAGCCGCAGAGGCTGCGCGTGAAGATCGACTTGCCTTCGTTGGGCACCGAGGAGGTCACGAGCAGGACGTTGCCCAGACCGTAGGCCCGGCGGTCGACGCGCAAGGCGGCATAGACCCCCTTGTGCGCCTCGGCAAAGGAGGAGTTCGGCTCCTCCTCCAGGAACTGCGCCAGGCCGACACCGGCGACCTTGCGCGCCGACACCTTGGGGATCACCGCCAGCACCGGCAGGCCGGCCGCCGTCTGCAGTTCCTCCGGCGTGCGGAAACCCGGCACCGAGAGTTCCAGCAGCAACACAATCAGACCGCCGATCCCGCAGCCGAGCACCACCGCGATGGCGTAGTTCAGCTTGGTCTTGGGAAAGGACGGGCCGGTCGGAATGCTGGCCAGGGAAAGAATGCGCGACTGCGCCTGGTCGAAGTCGAGCTGCGAGGTCTCCTTGTAGCGGCCGAGGAAGCTTTCGAAGACCTCCCGCGTCGCCTCGGCTTCGCGCTGCAGGGCACGCAGTTCGATCTGCGCGGCATTGAGGGCATCGGAGTCCTGTTGCAGGTCGAGAAGGGAATCCCGGATCGAGTTCAGGCGTTGCAGGGCGATCTGCTTCTCATTCTGCAGGCTGGAGAGCAGGCGCTGCGCCTCCTCCTGCATCTGCTGCTGGCGCTTTTCCAGCTCCGAACGCAGGGTCACGACCTTCGGGTGGCGCGGCCCCAGGGTGCTCAGCAGCTGCGACTCCTCCTGGCGCAGCCGCATCTCCTCCAGGCGCAGTTCGTCTATTACGGTCGAGGCGACCCCGTCGAAGGCTGCCGTGCCGCCACGGGCGGTCATGACCGCCCGCAGGCGTTCAAGCCGCTCATTGACGGTATCCAGTTCCAGCTGCGCCTCGATCTGACTGCGGTTGACGGCGAAGATCTGTTCGGCCAGCAACTCGCTGTCGTTCTCGGAGATGATCGGCGTCGTCTCGCGGAACTCCTCGACCGCCCGTTCGGCGGTTTCGACATCCGCGCGCAGGTCTTCGATACGCCCGCCAAGGAAGGTGTTGGCGCCGGCCAGGGCCTCGGTCTTCAGCTGCACCTGGTCCTGGATATAAGCCTTCGCGACGGCATTGGCGATCTGCTGCGAAAGCAAGGGATCGCTGGTCGTATAGGAAAGCGAGATGACCCGCGAAGCGCCCTGGACCGAAACATCCAGGTTGGCGAGGAAATTGCCGAGGATGCGGGTCTCGCCCCAGTTGCGCCGGGCTTCGTCCGGCGGCAGGTCCCAGGCACCGGGCCCCTGCGCCAGTTCAACCCCGTGCCGCTTGGCGGGCTCGTTGCGCAACCAGGCAATGACCGGCGCAAAGAGTCCCTTCACCGCCGCCTTGACCTCGTCGGTCAGGCTGTCCTCCCTTGGCGTCAACGAGGGATTGAACTCGGCCAGGGCCGCCAGTCCCATGCCGTCGACAACACGGTGCGCCACGGTCGGCGACTTGATGATCTGGACCTCGCTCTGCATGGTCTCCAGGCTGACCGGCAGGCTGGACATCACCGACTCGATTTCAATCACTTGCTGCTGGCGCGGCTCGACGATGATCGACGCGGTAGCGGTGTAGCGCGGCGTGATGACGCCATTGGCGATAATCGCGGCCGACAAGGCGAGCAGCAGACAAAGGCCGATGATCCACTTGCGGCGCCACAGCACGCCCATCACCTGCAGGATCGAAAGGCCCATAAGCCCAGGATCGAACCTGGATTCCGCCTCCTGTTGCCGCTGTATCGTCATCGAAGTCGCATGCTCCAACCTTGGTCTCCCCAACCCGGCTCTTCCAATTCAGGTCTCTTCCGCCCCGCCAGCGCGGCATGGCATCCGGCTTTCGCGAAACGTAACAAAGACATGGCGGCGGTTCGTCGCGAGGCGAGCAATGCTCGACAAAAGACACAAAGGTCGCTTCGTTTCATGAGCCATGGACCTCCCGGTACTCGGTGTAGTTCGAGCCGAAGGTGCTCATGAGGATGCCGCATCCCCGGCATAGCGTATAAAGCGGCCTGACGATGCGGTCCTTGCGGCCGAACCCCAGCACGACGAGATTGGCCAGGAAGAGTCCGCCGCCCGCGGCCACGCGCAGCAGGCCACGCAACAGGTTCACGGGGCGGCGCCAGACGGCCGGGCGGCGCCCCCGCAAAAAGAGCAAGGCCTCCACATTGCCGGTGCGGTACCAGCGCTTCAGCAACCAGCTCAGACGCGCGCGGCTGGGTGGCACGGTTTCGTAGACCACGGCGTCGGCGGCGTAGACGATGCGACCGCCGGCGTTCAGCAGGTCGCGGAACAGCATGGTGTCCTCGCCGCCGGTCAGCGCGAAACGGTTGTCGAACGACAGTCCCAAAGTGCGCAGGCGGCGAAGGTCGATCAGGACATTGCCGGTGTAGGCGTCCTGCAGTTCAACCCCGTCGGCGTAAGCGGGCGTCTCGAAGAAGCGTCCGGCGGCCAGCCATCGCGGGGCCTCGGGCGGCAGCAAGGGTTCCACCGCCCCGACGATCACCGTCGCGCCGCTGCGCCGCTGTGCCGCGAGCAAGGCGCCGAGCCAACGCGGCGCCGGCATTTCGTCGTCGTCGATGAAAGCCACGAAGTCGCAGTCCAGCCTGCCGGCAGTCTGCAGGGCCGAGTTGCGGGCATAGGTGATGCCGCGGCGGCGTTCAGAAACAAAATGCAGCGGCCAGGGCAAAACGGCCTGAGCCGCCGCAACCAGCGGCCCCGCCGATGCGTCCGGGCTGTTGTCGACGATCACCACCTCCACAGCCACATCCGGCGGCGTTTGCAGCCCCCCGATCGCATCGAGCAGGCGCCGCAGTCCTTCCGGACGACAAAAGGTGGCGGCGCAGAGCGCTACACGCATGACACAGCCTCCCCGGCGGTGCGGCGATAGACTCCCGCCCCACGCGCCCCGGAAACAGAGGAGGACAATCCGGCATGCCCCCAACCCGCCAGCTCCGATGGCCCTTCGCTTCGGTTCCTCAACTTCCGGCCCTGCCGCTCCTGATCCTGCTGATCGCCGCTGCGCCCGGCGGAGCCGCGGCGGCGGGCTTTCGCGACGGGCTCGACGCCTGGGACAAGTCGCGCTGGGTCAAGTCGCACAACTGGGCGAACGGCTGGGAAAAGAACATCACCGGCTGGCTGGGGCAGAACGTCCGCTTCCGCGAGGGCCGCATGCTGCTGCGGCTGACCGACAGCGGCGCCGCCGGGCGGCCTTATTCCTCCGGCGAGTACCAGACCCATGGGTTCTTCGGCTACGGCCGCTTCGAGGTTCGCCTGAAGTCCGTCGCCGCGCCGGGCGTGGTCACCGGGTTCTTCACCTACACCGGCCCGTCCTTCGGGGCGCCCCACCACGAGATCGACTTCGAGTTCCTCGGCAAGTCGCCGCACCAGGTGCAGCTCAACTACTACACCGACGGCGTCGGCCAGCACGGCACCGACATCGATCTCGGTTTCGACGCCTCCAAGGACTTTCATACCTACGCCTTCGAGTGGCGGCCGGACTCGATCCGCTGGTTCGTCGACGGACGCCAGGTGCACGAGGAAACCGGCAGCCGCGGCCCCCTGCCCTCGGTGCCCGGCAAGATCTATCTCGACCTCTGGGCCGGCAAGGACCTGGACGACTGGCTCGGCCGCTTTTCCTATCCGGGTCGCCCACTGGTGGCGGAAGTCGACTGCGTTGCCTTCCGTCCCTTGGACAGCGATGCGCCGGGGTGTCCGCACTAGCGTCATGGCTAGCCCACCTTCCGGCTGCTGGCCGGCAGGTCCCAGGTCTGGAACCGCTCGCCCTGGCGGGACTTCAGCAAGCCGAGCCCGGTCGCGGCCATGGCCCGCAGGATCTCCACGGCCTTGCCCAACAGCTTCGGCACAGCGGCCCGGCCGGCGGCATAGAGCAGCGCGGCCGCGCCCAGGCCCGCCGGGATCAGAAGCCCGAATCCCTGCAGCAGCAGCCACGCGCCGGCGACCAGCCCGCCGAGCGCGAGGAAGTAGATGCCGAACCAACGCAGGAGCTTGTGGGAGGCGTACTTGAATAGGTCGAGCGGCGGCAGCCGGCGCAGCCGCGGCCACAGCAGGCGGTGGCAGTTGAAGGCCTGGCAGGCGATGCGGATCTTGCGCCTGAACTCGTCGGCGCTGTCGGTCGTCGCCCGTTCGTAGGCCAGCACCGCCGGGTCGCGCAGCACGCGGTGGCCGTCGCAGAGGATCGACAGCGAGACGAACATGTCATCGATGATGTCCGGCGGCACCGCCGGGTAGAGCGCGCGGCGGACGGCAAAGAGCGCGCCGTCGGCCCCCATGGTCGAGCCGCTGCGGCTCTCCAACGCCTTGATCCGCTCTTCCAGCCGCCAGTAGAGCGATCCGGTCGCCGCCGTCGCGCCTTCATCCGCGTTGGTGTAGATCAGATGCCCGCAGACGCAGCCGACCTCCGGGTCGGCAAAGTCACGGCGCAGCGCGGCCAGGGAGTCCGGGTCGACCATGACGTTGGCGTCGGAAAAGATGACGATGTCGCCTTCCGCCGCCTGCACCAGGGCATTCATGCCGTAGCTCTTGCCGTGACGCTGCTCCGCGGCGAAGACCCTGATCCAGCTCGCCTCCGCTTCCAGCAGGGCCGCCGTGCCGTCGGCGCTGCCGTCCGAATAGGCCAGAATTTCCAGGCCGGGCTCCGCGTCACGCAGGCGGTGCAGGTTCTCGATCTTGGCCGGCAGCACCGCCGCCTCGTTGTAGGCGCAGACTGCCAGCGACAGACGCGGCGGCGCCGTCTCCTCCTCGCCCCGTTGCAGGGGCTTCTGCGGCAGCCGCGCCAGCAGCAGCGGATAGATCGCATAGGGATAGATGACGGCCAGGAGGCAAAGGCCGGAAAGCACGAGCAGCAGGATCGACAAGACGCTAGCCCCCCTGGCGTTCGGAGGCGCGGGTCTGCAGCAGGGGCGCCACCTCGCGCCGCCGGCCGGGCAGGTTGAGAACCAGCTCGCAAAGGTCCTGCGTGTCATAAAGGTCGCAGAACTCCTGGCGCGGCAGCGACAGGATGTGGGCCCGCCGGGCCACATGCTCGTCGATCGAATACCAGCGCAGGAAGGCGATGAGGTTCTCCACCTCCGGCGCCTCGAAAGTGTAACCAAGGCCGAGCTCGCGGACCTTTTCGCCGGTCTGGGTGTCGCTGGAGGTCAGAGCGACACTGCCGAAGTAGCCGCCCTCGTAGAGGCGGTTCGGCAGCAGCCATTTCGAGTTCGTGCCTTCGTCCAGGAAGTCGAAGGCCCAGGTCAGATGGACGCGGCCGTAGATCTCCGCGAGGTCCTCCGGATTGCGGTACTCGCCGCCGTAGATCATGTTCGGATGATCGGCGATCGCCGCCTGGAACACTTCCAGGCCGGTCTCCGTCGGCACGCCGCGCAGGTAGATCTCGACCTTGTCCGGCAGCGCCTCGGCAATGCGGCACAGCATGGCGAGGCTCTTGGGGCAGCGCAGCGTACCGAACCAGCCGATCACCCACTTATCCGGGGCCGCGCGCGGCGCGCAAAGCGCCGCGGGACTGTCGGCCGGGCGCTCCACCGCGGCCGCCTGGGCGAAGCTGATCTTGTTCTCCAGCAGGAAGATGCGGCCGCTATAGCCCTGCCGGTTGCGGAAATAGTGATCGGCGAAGCCGGGCGAAGAAATGACCAGCAGGTCGCAACGCCGCAGCAGGCGCCGTTCGGCCCAGCGGAAGAAAGCCGAAACGGGGCCATTGCCCACGAAGACCCGCTGCACGTCCAGCACCTCGTAAACCAGGGGCGCGGAGGCGCCGGACAGCAGCTTCGCCGCCAGCGCCAAGGCGCACATGTCGATATTGCGGGCGTAGAAGAACTGCGCCTGGCGCAGGGCCTGCCGCCGTCTCAGCACCCGCGGCAGCGCCGCCAGCAGCGCCATCAGCCGCCGCACATAGGCGCGGTCCTGCGTGGTCCCCAGATGGACGTTGTCCCAAAAAGGGCGGAAGCCCTTGTCGAATTTCTCGCGGCGGAAATTGAAGCCGACCACTTTGAGGCCGAGGCCGGTGAAGGCCCGTATGCGCTTGATGACGGTGCTCTCGGCCCAGTCATGGCCGAAGAAGGCAACGGTACCGGAAAAGGCCGGCTCCTTTGCCGGCTGCGCGGCGGCGCGGGTCTCGGGTGTACTCACGCGAAGGCTTCTCCTTTGGAAGCGGAGCGATAGGGGTCTTCCAATTGACCGCGTGAGGGGGCTTCTCTTCCAAACCACCGAGGCGAGATCGCCCGCCGGCAAAGTGCCGCGCGGACGCAGACTCCAATAGGGTCCGGATTTCCGAAGATCAGGATCGCCTGTTCGACCACCACTACTGGATCACCTCACCTTGTCCGATGACGTCTGCTGTCTTTGCCGCCCCGCCACGCACACAACTACCTTGCGCCACCGGCACGTGCCGGCACCGAAAAGTGGGCTCTCCTCCCTTGATTGCGGCGCCGGGAAGTCCGGCCACACGCAGGCGGCGCTCCGGAGGCGGCGGAGAAATCTTCTACCTGCCGCCGTGGTTTTTCCGGCTCGGCCAAATCTATCGGTCTGGTTGGATCAGACCTTTTGTTTTCCAGTTCCAATGGCGGATTAGAGTCTTATCCAGATCGCCCGCCGCCGCCTGTAGCATTTGTTTGTCAGATATGTGGCTCCGTTGTGCACACTGTCGTAGTCGGCGGCAAAGCGGCGGCGACAGCGGGCGCGCTCCCCCGCCTGCGGTTGCTTCTGCGCGGGCGCTAGGCGAAAATCCTTCCGCTCGGACCAACCTCCCGGTCGAGCGCGCACTGCCATGGCCAACAGGGGCAGCAGGTAGCAACGGTGTCCTTTGAGCAGCGGCTTCGGGCCGACGCGTTGAAAACGCTCTACGCCTATTGGCAAAGCCTGCGCCGCGGCCGCCGCGCGCCCACCCGCTCCGACATCGATCCCTCGGAGATCGTCACGGTGCTGCCCCACATCGGCATCTTCGACGTCGAGGACTCCCCGCGCCGCTATCGAATCCGGCTCATGGGGACCCGCATCGTCAGCTGGTACGGCTGCGATCTGACCGGCCGCTATCTGGATGAGATCGACTTCGGCACCGGCGAAAGCTTCACCTTCGCGATCCTCGACCAGGTGGTCGACCGCATCGTCCCGGCCCACATGACCGGCAAATACACCAAGCATGACGACCGCACGATTCGCTATGAGCGCCTCTATCTGCCGCTGTCCAGCGACGGCAGCAGGGTCGACAAGTTGATCGGCGCCGCCGTCCGCCTGCCCGCCGACGCGCCGATCTTAGGCGACGCCCTGGATATCTGAGAATCCTGACGTCCAAGGCAGGTCCTTGAAGGCGGCGGTTGAGTTTCTGCCGGGCTTTTTCCCCGATAACCAATTGTTAATTTTCTGTGGCCACGCTATTAACGATTCACGGTTGAATGGGCCGTGAAGCGCTGAACGGAAGGTGGGCAAGCACCTTGGCAGAATCCGGAGACTCTCGAGCCAAAGCCGCCGCGTTGAACCGCCGCGAATGGCCCCGCTACACGGCGGAGAGGAATTTTGCCTTGGCCGCCAGCATCGACGGCAAGGTCCTGCCCTGCACGGTCGCCGACGTCTCCCTGGGCGGCGCCAAGCTGATCTTCGACACGGACCTGCCCCAAGCGGCGGGCGATGAAGACGCCACCATCGAACTCAACCACCCCGACGGCGAACCCGTTCACTGCGCGACCGTCTGGCGCAGCAACCGGGAAGTCGGCATCGTGTTCGACTTCTCCGAGGATTCCCTCGGGCTGATCTCGATCTGCCTTCGCAACATGATCGACCTGGATCGCCAACCGAGAATGCCGGCCGGCTGACCCCGCCCAGCTGACGCCGCCCGGCAGCCTTGGCCGCCGCCGCGCTCTGCCGGAATGAAATCGGCCGCAACGCTCGCAAGGGTGGCCCTCGCAAGGCGATGGGCACACGAACGCATGTCGGCTGGATGAGGGAAAGTCTCGATTGTTGAGGATCCCAAAGGGGATCACTCGAAGCGGGCGGCCTAGTCGGAGATGACGAAGGACTTCCGTTCGCGGCGCCAGGCCGACGCAGCCGAATCGGCGTGGGGGTCGTTCGCAGGCTCCTGCTGCGCGCAGTCCTCCACGTCTTCGTCGCGCTCGCTCAGCACCTTGTTAAGGGATCGAAGCGGACGGCGAAGATAGGGACTGATAAAGGTAGCACGACTGCCCGAGCCAAATTTGTTCACTTGGCGTGCCCTGTAAAACTGCGCGGTATCTGACGGTTGAGAAGGATGCTCGCACCGGCCCCTCACCCTGTCAACGAAGCGCCCAGCCGCCAGCCTGTGGAACTTGGGGACAACTCAAATTCAACTTTAGCTTCAATGGTTAAGTTGACGCCCGCCGCCATCGCGAGGGGACGCGCGGCCTCCCGCCTGTACCACTTTCGCGTGAAAGGGCCTGGAACCTAGCCCAGAAGCGTGCGGCGGCGCTGCGTGAGATCGTTGAGCAAGCGGTAGAGGGCCGGGCTGCCGTCCAGCCCTCCCGAGCGCAAAGCATCCCGAATCGCCGTCATAGCTTCCTGGGAAGCCACCGTTTTCGTGCCCAGGTTCGCCGCGGCAAAATTGCAGACTTCACCTGCCGTCCGCTCGGCAAACGTAGCACCGCTTTCCAGTTCCCGCGCGGCGATCTTCATCGCGTTGGCGATCAGCCGGGCGCGGTAGCGTTCGTCGCCGCCCAGCGCCGGCAGCACGACATCCAGCAACTCCCGCCGCGCCAGCCGCAGCAGCCGCGCGCCGTCGGCTTCGCCGCCGCCTTTTTCGGTCGTGTCACTCATGCTTTCGTTTTCCACTCCTCCGGGCCGGTCTGACGCAGGATCTCTTCTTCCACGGCCGGCGGGTAGACGCGCCCGGTCAGCGCCAGCTCAAGCGAGTCCTCTCCGCCGCTCAAGGTGCGCTCCCCCTGCTGCAGGGCGATGACCGCCCAGCGGATGTGTGCCATGACCTCCCAGAAGGCGACGGCCTGCGGATCGACGCGGCGGCCGGAAACCGCCTCGTATTCATGGTAGAACGGCCCGCGCGGCGCGATGCCGCCGGCCTCCAGTTCCGGATGGCTGTAGCGCCAGCAGGCGGCGCAGAACCAGCCGATGTCGCTCATCGGGTCGCCCCAGTCGCAGAACTCCCAATCCAGGATGCCGGTCAGCCCGTCGTGATCGACCATGTAGTTGCCGGTTCGGAAGTCCTGATGCACCAGCACCGGCCCCTGCGGCTCCGGCAGGTGCATCTCGCACCACCGGAGCCCCCATTCCAAGGCGAGGAAGGTCTCGCCGAGGTCGTCCAGGTAGCGGCGATAGCGGGCCACCGCCTCCAGGGCCGGGTCCGCGGAGGGCGTCCCGAGAAACGCCAGGTCGTCGCGCGGCGGCGCAATCGAATGGATGCGCGCCAGCTCCATGCCCACCCGCCCCGCGAGTTCGTCGCGGTCGCCGCCGAGGTCACTCTCCTTCATCAGACGGTGCGGCACCGCGGTGCCGGCGACCCGGCGCATGACGTAGAAGGTCTTGCCCAGCACGGCCGGGTCCTCGCAGAGCCACAGCGGCTCCGGCACGGTGACCCCGGCTTCCTGCGCGGCTTTCAGAAGGACGAATTCCTCGGCCCGGTTGCGGCTGACCGCGATGGAAGACGGCGCATCGGTGCGCAGGACGGTTTCCATCGGCCCCGCCGCGGGCCCGCCGTGCACCATCAAATCCAGCAGCCAGTTCTCCTGGATCGCACCGCCGCTCAGCGGGCTTGCATCGACAATCTCGACGGCCTTCGCCCCGGCCGCCTCGGCAAGAAAGGCCTCCAGAGGCGCCTTGCGCTCGGCGAGGCGCGACTCTTCCAAGGTAACGGTCATTCCCAGCCCCAGAAGTCCAAACCGTCGTTCAGGAAGGCCTTCGCCAGCACCATCTTGTGCACCTCGGAAGCGCCGTCCACCAGGCGCGCCTGGCGCGCGTAGCGGTACATCCACTCCAGCGGCGTGTCCTTCGAATAGCCCTTGGCGCCGAGCAGCTGGATCGCCGTGTCCACCGCCTTGTGCAGCGTGTCGGCCACCTGGATCTTGGCCATGGAGATCTCCTTGCGGGCGAAGTCGCCGCTGTCGAGCTTCACGGCGGCGCGCATGGTCAGCAGGCGCCCCACTTCGATGGCCATGGCGGCCTCGCCCAGCAGCCACTGAACGCCTTCATGCTCGGCCAAAGGCATGCCGAAACTCTGGCGCTCGGCGACATGCGGCCGCGCGATCTCGAGTGCCCGCTTGGACATGCCGAGCCAGCGCATGCAATGGGTCAGACGCGCGGTGCCGAGGCGGATCTGCGTCACCTTCAGGCCGTCGCCGACGTTCATCAGCCGGTCGCTGTCGGGAACGCGCAGGTCGTTGAAGCGCAGCTCGCAGTGCCCGCCGTGCTCCTCCGGCCCCATGATGGGAATGCGGCGGACGATCTCCAGCCCCGGCGTGTCGCGATGAAAAAGGAAGGCGGTCAGCCCCTTGCGCGCGTCGTCGGAGGTGCGCACAACGGCGATGAAATGCTCCGCGGCGTCGGCCCCGGTGATGAACCACTTGTGGCCGTTCAGGACCCAGTCGTCGCCGTCGCGCCCGGCCCGGCTCAGCATCAGGCCGGGGTCGGAGCCGGCGCCCGGCATGGGCTCGGTCATCGCGAAAGCGGAGCGCAGCTTGCCGTCGACGATGGGCTGCAGCCACTTTTCCTTCTGGGCGTCGGTCGCGACCTTTTCCAGCAGGATCATGTTGCCGTCATCGGGCGCCGCGCAGTTGAACACGACCGGCCCGAAGATGGAGCGCCCCATCTCCTCGTAGCAGGCCGCCATGCCAGTGACGTTCAGGCCCTGTCCGCCCCGCGCCTGGGGCATCTGCAAAGCCCAGAGGCCGGCCTCCTTCGCCTTGACCCGCAGCGCCTCCAGCTTCGCCGGGGCGATGTTCTCATGCTCGTCGTAGGCCTTCGGGTCGGCTTCCAGCGGCATGATCTCGGTCTCGACGAAACCGCGCAGCCGTTGCCGCAGGTCCTCAACTTCAGGCGCCAGGGAAAAGTCCATTTCCGATCCTCGAAGAACTCACAAATTCACAATGCGGCTGATTCATAGGGCTGCCGATTGCCCGCCGTCGATGACGATGACGCTGCCGGTGATATAGCGCGACGCTTCGGAAGCCAGCAGCAGCAACGCGCCGTCCAGATCCTCCGGCGTGCCGAAGCGGCGCAGCGGCACCCGCTTGCGCAGCGACTCGCCCGCCGCGCTGGCCAGGAAGTCACGGTTGATCTCGGTTTCGATATAGCCGGGCGCCAGGGCGTTCACACGGATCCCGTGGCGCGCCCATTCCACGGACAGCGCCCGGGTCAGGTTCACCAGCCCGCCCTTGGAGGCGCAGTAAGCCGGGATCTGCGCCGACCCGGCGAGCCCCAAGACAGAAGCCGTGTTGATGATCGAGCCGCCATGGCCCAACCGCGTCATGTGCTCGGCGACGGCCTGGGCCATGAGCCAGGCCCCTTTCAGGTTGGTGTCGACCACCTGGTCCCAATCGCCCTCCGAGACCTCCAGCGCCGCCTTGGTGTCGGCGATGCCGGCGTTGTTCACCAGGATCGAGATCGGTCCCAGTTCCGTCTCCGCCGCCTTCACGCAGTCGGCCACCGCTGCCGGGTCGGTGACGTCGAGACGCAGCGGAATGGCGCGCCCGTCCAAGGCCGAGATCTGCTTTTCCAGCTCCACCAGGGGCTCCAGGCGGCGCGCGGCGATGGCGACCTTGGCGCCGGCCGCCGCCAGGGTGCGGGCCGCGTGGCGTCCGAGGCCGCTGGAGGCGCCGGTGACGATGGCCGCCTTGCCGGTGAGGTCGAAGGACTGCAAGGCTTCGCTCACAGCCCGCTCGCCCGTTCGCGCAGGACGAACTTCTGGATCTTGCCGGTCGAGGTCTTGGGCAGTGGGCCGAAGACCACCCTGCGCGGGACCTTGTAGTGCGCCAGGACGTCACGGCAGAAGCTGATGATCTCCTCGGCTTCGGCGGACTGTCCTTCGCGCAGGGTGACGAAGGCGCAAGGGCTCTCGCCCCACTTCTCGTCCGGGCGCGCCACCACCGCCGCCTCCAGCACCTTGGGGTGGCGGTAGAGCGCCTCCTCCACTTCCAGGCTGGAGATGTTCTCGCCGCCGGAAATGATGACGTCCTTGGAGCGGTCCTTCACCTCGATGTAGCCGTCGGGATGGCAGACCGCCAGGTCGCCGGTATGGAACCAGCCGCCCCGGAAGGCCTCCGCGGTCGCCGCCGGGTTCTTCAGGTAGCCCTTCATCACGGTGTTGCCGCGCAGCATGATCTCGCCCAGGGTCTCGCCGTCGTGGGGCACCGGCGTCATGGTCTGCGGGTCCATGACCACGGCGGCCTCCAGGGTCAGGTAGTTCACGCCCTGGCGTGCCATCTTCCCCGAGCGCTTCGGCAGGTCGTAGTCCGCCCATTCCTCCTGCCAGGCGCAGACCGTCGCCGGGCCGTAGCACTCGGTCAGGCCGTAGAGATGGATGACGCGAAAGCCGTTGGCCTCCATGGCCTCGATCACCGCGCTGGGCGGCGCGGCGCCGCCGGTGGCGCAGTCCACGATCTGCGGGAACTTCACCTTCACCGCGTCCGGGGCATGGGCCAGCAGGGTCAGCACGATGGGCGCGCCGCACATGTGGGTGACGCCCTCGTCGCGGATCAGCGGATAGATGACCGCGGGGTCCACCTGGCGCAGGCAGACGTGCGTGGCGTTGGCCGCCGTGACCGCCCAGGTGAAGGTCCAGCCGTCGCAGTGGAACATCGGCAGGGTCCAGAGGTAGACCGAGTCCCGCCCCAGCCCGAAGGTGATCATGTTGCCGACGGCGTTCAGGTAGGCGCCGCGGTGATGGTAGACCACGCCCTTGGGGTTGCCGGTGGTGCCGGACGTGTAGAGCAGCGACAGCGACTGCCACTCGTCGGCGGGCTCCGCGAAGGCCTCCGCCGGGTCGCCTTCGGCCAGCAGATCCTCGTAGGTGAGTTCCCCCAGCAGCTCGCCGCTTTCCGCGTAAGCATCGTCGATGTCGACCACCAGCGGGCGCGCTTCCGTCAGGGTCAGCGCCTCCTTGATGACGGCTGAGAACTCGCGGTCGGTGAGCAGCACCTTGGCCTCGCCGTGCTCCAGGATGAAAGCCAGGGTACGGGCGTCGAGGCGGATGTTGAGGGAGTTCAGCACCCCGCCCATCATCGGCACGCCGTAGTGGGCCTCCAGCATCGGCGGGATGTTCGGCGCCATGATGGCGATGCAGTCGCCGCGCGCCAAGCCGCGCCGCCGCAGCGCCGAGGCCAGGCGGCAGGCCCGCTCGTGGAACTGGGCATAGGTGAAGCGCTGGTCGCCATGGACTACCGCCAGTTTTTCCGGGTAGACCGCGGCGGCCCGCTTCAGGAAGGTGACCGGCGTCAGCGGGGCCGTGTTGGCCGCGTTGCGGTCCAGCCCCGCATCGTAGATTCCGCCCGTTTCACCTGCTCCGAGTTGCACCCCGGCCGTCCCCATAGATTCCCCCGGCTATCAAGCTTTCGTGACGCCCCTTTTGCCCAAGCATTTTTGCCTGGGGGGCTTGGCTGCGGTATGGTTGGGGCGAAGGCCCGGCAGGTCAAGTCCACAGCGCCGGGAAAGAGGCCAGATGCCATGATTCACATCGATATTTTTTCCGACACCATCTGCCCCTGGTGCCTGATCGGCAAGCGCCGCCTGGAAAAGGCCCTGGCCGAGCGGCCCGGCCTGGAGGTGGCCATCCACTGGCGCACCTTCCAGCTGAACCCGCAGATGCCGGAAGACGGCATGGAACGGCAGACCTACCTCGCCATGAAGTTCGGCGGCCCCGACAACGCCGACATGGTCTACGAGCGCATCCGCACCTCCGGCGCCGAGGAAGGCATCGACTTCGCCTTCGAAGCCATCGGCCGCACGCCCAACACCATCGATTCCCACCGCCTGATCCGCTGGGCCGCCGGCCAGGACAAGGAAACCGAGACCGTCGAGGCCCTGTTCCAGGCGTACTTCTTCCGCGGCGAGGATATCGGCAGCCTGGACGTGCTGCTGGCCGCGGCCGAGAGCGCCGGCATGGACCCGGCCGAGGCCCGCGCCTTCCTGGAGAGCGACGCCTTGAAACTGGAGTTGCAGGAGGAAGACCGTCAGGCCCGAGGCCTCGGCATCGACGGCGTGCCCTGCTTTATCTTCAACGGCCGCCATGCCCTGGCCGGCGCCCAGGCGCCGAAGGTCCTGGTCCAGATGCTCGACTTGGCCCAGCAGGAAGCCGCCGAGACCCCGGCGGAGTAGCGCCCTGCCGCGGACGCCATCACGGCCCGCGGCTGTGCTCCGATTCCACCGTACTCAGGGGTGAAGACGGCTCCGCCTGCGGTTGTTCGCCACTTTCGATCCCGAAATCCTCGAATTTGTCCACGGCCTCGCGGTCGTAGCCCAGGCTGGCGACCATGAGCTGGCGGGTGTAGGGGTGTTCCGGCGCGTGGCGCTTCAGGCGTTCGACGGAGAGTTCCTCGACCACCAGACCGTTGTTCATCACCGCCAAATCGTCGCACATATGGCCAACGACGGAGAGGTTGTGGCTGACCAGGATGTAGGTCAGGCCGCGTTCCTTCTTCAGGCGCTGCAGCAGGTTCAGCACCTCCGCCTGCACCGAGACGTCGAGCGCCGAGGTCGGTTCGTCGAGCAGCAGGATCTTGGGCTCCAGGATCAGCGCCCGGGCCACGGCGACGCGCTGGCGCTGGCCGCCGGAGAGCTGGTGCGGATAGCGGAAGCGGAAATCCGGCCCCAGGCCCACCTCGCGCAGCACCTGCTCGATGCGCCGGTCGGGCTCCTTGAAGCCGTGGATCGCCAGCGGCTCCATAAGGATGCGGTCGACGGTGTGGCGCGGGTGCAGCGAGCCGTAGGGGTCCTGGAAAACCATCTGCACCAGCTTGTAGAAGGCCTTGCCGCGCTTGGGAGTCTGGGCGTGGCCGTCGATGACGACCTGGCCCGTCCAGTACGGATTGAGGCCGCTGAGCGCCCGCAGCACCGTGGACTTGCCGGAGCCCGATTCCCCGACCAGACCGAAGGTCGCGCCCTCGGGCACCCGGAAGCTGACGTCGCGCACCGCGCGCACCTCGTCGGCACCGGCACCGAAAGTCACGTTCAGATCACGCACCTCGATCATGGCGGAAGTGGAGAGGGCGCTCACTGGCCGTGCTCCATCCAGGCCGGGTCGCGTTTCAGCACCGGCAGGTCGCTGCCGTCGCCGTCGATCTTGGGCAGGCAGTTCAGCAGGCCCCGGGTGTAGGGGTGCTGCGCCGCCGCCAGGTTCTTGGCGTCGCAGACCTCCATCACCCGCCCGGCGTACATGATCACCACCCGGTCGCAGAAGGAGGCCACCAGATTCAGGTCGTGGCTGATGAAGATCAGGCCCATGCCGCGCTGGGTCACCAGGTCGTCGAGGATCGCCAGCACCTGGAGCTGCACGGTGACGTCCAGGGCGGAGGTCGGTTCGTCGGCGATCAGCAGGTCGGGGTCCGGGATCAGCATCATGGCGATCATGATGCGCTGGCCCATACCCCCCGACACCTCGTGCGGGTAAGCGCGCGCGACGCGCTCCGGATCGCGGATGCGCACCGCCTTCAGCATCTCCAGCGTGCGGTGCCTGGCCTCGGCCGGCGCGACCTTCTGGTGGGTGCGGTAGGCTTCGGCAATCTGCTCGCCGACCCGCATCACCGGGTTCAGCGAGAACTTCGGGTCCTGCATGACCATGGAAATGCGCTGGCCGCGGATCTGGCGCATCTGCGCCTCGCCGGCCCGCTGCAGGTCGATGCCGTCGAACTCCAGGCGGCTGGCGGTGACGACGCCGGGCTTGGGGACCAGGCGCAGGATCGAGCGGCCGGTCAGCGACTTGCCGGAGCCGGACTCGCCGACGATGCCGAGCTTCTCGCGGCCCAGGGAGAGGCTGATGCCGCGCACCGCCTCGACCAGTCCCTTGCGGGTCGGGAAGCCGACCTTCAGGTCCTCAATGGCCAGCAGCGGCTTTTCGCCGTTCATGCCCCCTCCACTCATCGCCCCGCCACTCATCCTTGGCCTCCGGTCTTCGGGTCCAGCACGTCGCGCAGGCCGTCGCCCAGCAGGTTGAAGCCGAGGCTGACGATGAAGATGGCGATGCCGGGCACGGTCGCCACCCACCAGTGGCCGAGCAGGACCTTGCGCCCGGCCGAGATCATCGCGCCCCACTCCGGCAGCGGCGGCTGGGCGCCGAGCCCCAGGAAGCCGAGGCCGGCGGCGATGAGGATGATCCCCGCCATGTCGAGGGTGACCCGCACGATCAGCGAGGAGGTGCAAAGCGGGACGATGTGCGACCAGATGATGCGCAACCGTCCGGCGCCCTGCAGGCGCACCGCCGAGATGAAATCGGAATTGCGGATAGTGATGGTCTCCGCCCGGGCGATGCGGGCGTAGGGCGGCCAGGAGGTGATGGCGATCGCGATGATGGCGTTCTCGATACCGGGCCCCAGGGCCGAGACCAGCGCCAGGGCCAAGACGAGCTTGGGAAATGCCAGGAAGATGTCGGTGATCCGCATCAGCACCTTGTCGACCCAGCCGCCGAGATAGCCCGCCGTGGTGCCGACGGCCAGGCCGATGGGCGCGGCGATCACGGCCACCAGGATGACGATGTAGAGGGTCAGCCGGCTGCCGTAGACGATGCGCGAGAAGATGTCGCGGCCCAGATCGTCGGTGCCGAGCCAGTGCTGGGCGGAGAAAAACTGCAGCCGGTCGGTCAGCACCTGCGCGTTGGGATGATACGGTGCGATCAGCGGCGCGAAGATCGCCATGAGGATCAGCACCAGAACGATGAACAGCCCCAGCATGGCCAGGTGGTTCGACTTGAAGGACAGCCAGGCGATATAGGCGCGCCCGAGCCGGGCCTGATTGCGCGACTGCGGCGAAGAGCTGAGCAGCCAGGCCCGCCAGCCGGCGGCCTGCAAGCTTTCGCTGCCGCTGCTCATCGCGCCCTCGGATCGAGAAGTTTGTACAGCACGTCGGACAGAAGATTGACCCCGATGAAGACGGCGCCCACCACCATGGTGGCGCCCAGGACCGCGTTCATGTCGGCATTCAGCAGGGACTGGGTCAGGTAGTAGCCGAGGCCCGGCCAGGCGAAGACGATCTCGGTCAGCACCGAGCCTTCCAGCAGGTTGGCGTAGCTGAGCGCGATGACCGTCACCAGCGGCACCCAGACATTGCCGAGGGCGTGCACCCAGATGACTCGCCACTCCTTCACGCCTTTCACCCGCGCCGTGGTGATGTACTCCTGGCTCAACTGCTCCAGCATGAAGGAACGGGTCATGCGGCTGATGTAGGCGAGGCTGAAATAGCCGAGGATGGAGGCGGGCAGCACCAGATGGCTGGCGGCGTTCCAGAAGATCTCCCACTCCCCGGCCATGGCCGAATCGATGAGCAGCACGCCGGTGACGGGATCGACGAAACCGTCATAGAACACGTCGAGCCGGCCGGGGCCGGGCACCAGGTCCCAGGTGGCGTAGAACAGCAGCAGGCCCATGAGGCCGATCCAGAACACCGGAATGGAATAGCCCAGCAGGCCCACCACGCGGATCACCTGGTCCGGCCAGCGGCCCTGATAGACGGCGGCCAGCACGCCCATGGGCACGCCCAGCAGCACGCCGAAAAGCGTGGCCACCGTGGCCAGTTCCAGGGTCGCCGGAAAGACCCGCCTGATGTCCTCGGCCACCGGGTTGGCGGTCAGCACCGAGGTGCCGAGTTCGCCGTGCAGCACGTCCCAGACATAGATCGCGAACTGTTGATAGAGCGGCAGGTTGAGGCCTAGTTCCTCGCGCACCCGCTCGACCACGTTCTCCGGCGCCCGGTCGCCGACGATGGCCAGCACCGGGTCGATGGGCACCACGCGGCCGATGATGAAGGTCACCAGCAACAGACCCAGGAAGGTCAGCAGCAGCGAAACGACAAGGTTGAGCACGGTGGACAAAGGTTTGGGCAGGGACAGGCCCTTCAAGCCCGCCCCTGCCCTGGACAGTCTGTCCGTCTGGTTGGTCACGTAAGGTCAGGTTCCTGGTTTACGGGGCCTATTCCTTGGTGACGTCAGCATAGCGGTTGTCATCAAAGGCCGGGCCGATGATGAACCCCTTGGTGTCGGCGCGCACGCCGGCCACCTCGGTCTGCTGGAACATGATGACGAAGGGCGAGGTCGCCTGATGGATCTTCTGGATCTCCAGGTACATCTCGGCCCGCTTGGCCGGATCACGCTCCAGCACCGCCGCGTCGGCCATCTTGGTCATCTCCGGGATGGCCCAGGCGTTGCGCCAGGCCAGCGGCTTGGACTTGGCATCGTCCGAGTTGTCCGGGTTGCGCGCGAAGGTATCGGCGTTGGTGTGCGGGTCCTGGTAGTCCGGGCCCCAGCGGCCGATGTAGATGTCGTGGTTGCGCGCCCGGTACTTGGTCAGGGTCTGGCCGCCGTCACCGGGGATGATCTCCAGTTCGACGCCGGCCTGGCCGAAGGTGGCCTGGATCGACTGCGCCATCTCCATGATCGGCGAGGTGTTCCGGGTATCCATGGTGATCTTGAAGCCGTTCGGATAGCCCGCCTCGGCCAGCAGTTCCTTGGCCTTGCTCACGTCCAGGGTGTAGGGCGTCGCTTCCAGGGCGCCGAGGAAACCGCTCGGCAGGAAGGCCTGGTGGACCTTCATCAGGTCGCGCACGATGGTGCCTTCCATACCCTTGTAGTCGACCAGGTACTTCAGCGCCTGACGGACCTTGGGATTGGACAGCGCCTCGTTCTTCTGGCTGAGGCCGAGATAGTAGATCGCCCCCTTGACGCCTTCCTGGACGTAGAGGTCCGGGTTGCCGCGCACGGCGCCAAGCTGATCCGGGCCGATGTTGCGGGCGATGTCGACGTCCCCCTTTTCCAGCAGAAGCTGCTGGGTCGCCGGCTCGACGATGTGGCGGATGATGACCCGCTTCATGGCCGGGGCGCCGCCCCAGTAGTCGTCGTTACGGTCGAGGGTCAGGGACTCGTTCGGCTTCCACTGACGCAGCTTGAAAGGGCCGACGCCGGCGTAGTTGGTCTTCAGCCAGCCGTAGCCCATGTCGCCGTCCTGCTCGTGGGCCATCACTTCCTTCTTGTCGACGATGGAGCTGATGGTGGCAGTCAGGCAGTACAGCAGGAAAGTCGGCGCGTAGGCCTTGTCGGTCTCGATGACCAGGGTCATGTCGTCGACCGCCTTGATCTTCTCCATCACGTTGTCCGACGTGAAGCCGAACTGGGTCAGGATGAAGGCCGGCGACTTGTCCAGGATGACCGCGCGCTGCAGCGAGAAGGCCGCGTCCTCGGCGGTCATGGGGTTGCCGGAGGGGAAGACGATGCCGGGGCGCATCTTGAAGGTATAGGTCTTGCCGTCGTCGGAGATGGTCCAGGACTCGGCGGCCACGCCGTAGATGTTGGACACGTCCTTGTAGTCGTAGCCGATCAGGCGGTCATAGGTGTTCCCGGCGAACTCGGCGGCGGTGAACTCGAAGATCTCCGCCGGATCGAGCGAGATCATGTCGTCGATCTGGTAGGCCATGACGAGCACGTCGCGCGGCGTCTTGGCGTATGATGGAACTGCGGCAACGGCCATAACGGCCGCCACGACACAGGCAAGTAGCTTCCTCACGTTAAGTCTCCCTGTAGGTTGCCTCCACTCGGAGGCCTTGAAACTGTGTGGAATTCTTTTGCGGCTCTCTCTTTACGAGGTTGGACCATTGTAACCAGTCATTTGACTGGGTCCATAGCCGATCGCAAGGTGGAAAAACTGATTTGTACCAATACAATAGAGAAGAATTTGAAGCGAGCCCAGGAACCGCGCGGCTCAGGCGGCGAGCTTCGCCAGTTCGTCAAGCATGAGGCGCACGCCGCGCACCCGCGCGTCTTTGCTGTCCCAGGCGCGGCGGTAGACCAGGGTGTGGTCGGGCCGCAGCTTCACCTCCCCCGCCTGCTTTTGAATGAAGGCGATGA
Source organism: Kiloniellaceae bacterium (assembly GCA_048268885.1). Taxonomy (GTDB): domain Bacteria; phylum Pseudomonadota; class Alphaproteobacteria; order Kiloniellales; family Kiloniellaceae; genus Pelagibius. The sequence goes on from JBLWUP010000001.1 coordinate 26,190, forward strand.
GCCCCGCCGGATTGGTGAAGCTGTTGTTGTGGAAGGTCACCGTGGCGCCCTTGGGGCCGGCGTCGAGCCGCTCGACGCCCGCCTCGCGGCATAGCCGCTTGATGGTCATGATCTGCAGCAGGTTATCGACCTCCGGCGGCAAGGGCCCGAACCGGTCGACCAGTTCAGCCGCGAAGGCGTCGATCTCCGCCCGGTCGACCAGGGTCGAGAGCCGGCGGTAGAGGCCGAGCCGCAGATGCAGGTCGGCGACGTAGCTGTCCGGGATCAGCACCGGCATGCCGATGTTGATCTGCGGCGTGAAGCTGTCGGCCGCCGCCTCCGCCGCCTTGCCGCCGGCCCGCGCCGTGGCCACCGCCTCCTCCAGCATCTGCTGGTAGAGTTCGATGCCGACCTCGCGGATGTGCCCTGATTGCTCCTCGCCCAGCAGGTTGCCGGCGCCGCGGATATCCATGTCGTGACTGGCGAGCTGGAAGCCGGCGCCGAGACTGTCCAGGGTCTGCATCACGTGCAGGCGCTTCTCGGCGGCGGCGGAGAGGATGCGTCCCGGCGGCAGGGTCAGGTAGGCGTAGCCGCGCACCTTGGAGCGGCCGATCCGCCCGCGCAGCTGGTACAGCTGGGCCAGGCCGAACATGTCCGCGCGGTGCAGGATCATGGTGTTGGCGGTGGGGATGTCGAGGCCCGATTCGACGATATTGGTCGACAGCAGGATGTCGTACTTGCGGTCGTAGAAGTCGGTCATGACCTCTTCCAGCTGCGTCGGCGGCATCTGGCCGTGGGCCACCGCCACCTTCACCTCCGGCACCAGCTTGGACAGGCGCTCCTGCAGTTCGGCGAGGTCCTTCACCCGGGGGCAGACGTAGAAGGTCTGGCCGCCGCGATAGTGCTCGCGCAGGATCGCCTCGCGGATGATCACCGGGTCGTAGGGCAGCACGAAGGTGCGCACCGCCAGGCGATCGACCGGCGGGGTGGCGATGATGCTCATCTCCTTCACCCCGGACATGGCCATCTGCAGGGTGCGCGGGATCGGCGTCGCCGTCAGGGTCAGCACGTGAACGTCCTCGCGCAGCGCCTTCAGGCGTTCCTTCTGCTTCACGCCGAAGTGCTGCTCCTCGTCGACGATCAGCAGGCCCAGGTCCTTGAAGGTGATGGACTTGCTGAGCAGCGCGTGGGTGCCGACGACGATTTCGACGCGGCCCTTGGCCAGGTCTTCCTTGGCCTCGTTCGCCTGCTTGCTGTTGACCAGGCGGGAAAGCTGGACGATGCGCACCGGCAGGCCGGCGAAACGCTCCTTGAAGGTGCGGAAGTGCTGGCGGGCCAGCAATGTGGTCGGCACCACCACCGCCACCTGCTTGCCGGTCATGACCGCCAGGAAGGCGGCGCGCAGCGCCACCTCGGTCTTGCCGAAGCCGACGTCGCCGCAGACCAGCCGGTCCATCGGCTTGCCCGCGGCCAGGTCGCCCAGGGCATCCTCGATGGCGCGCAGCTGGTCCTCCGTCTCCGGAAAGGGAAAGCGCGCGCAGAACTCGTCGTAGAGGCCCTCGGGGCGCTCCATGGGCTCCGCGGTCTTCAGGGCGCGGGCGGCGGCGACCTTGATGAGCGCGTCCGCCATTTCCTTGATGCGCTCCTTGATTCGGGCCTTGCGCGACTGCCAGCCGACGCCGCCCAGACGGTCCAGCTCCGTGCCTTCGCTCTCCGACCCGAAGCGCGACAGCACCTCGATGTTCTCCACCGGCACGAAGAGCTTGTCGTCGCCGGCGTAGATCACCTTCAGGAAGTCGTGAGGCGCGCCGCTCACCTCCAGAGTCTCCAAGCCCTCGTAACGCCCGACGCCGTGGTCGATGTGAACCACCAGGTCCTTTTCCTGCAGGTCGGAGATCTCGGTGAGGAAATTTTCGGCCCGGCGTTTGCGCTGGGTGGCGCGGGCGATGCGCTCGCCCAGGATGTCCTGCTCGGTGAGGAACAGGGTCTCGCCGAAGCGGAAGCCCTTCTCGATGGCCAGGGGCGCCAGCCCGACCTTGTCCGCCGGCAGGCTTTCGAGGGCAGACCATCCCTCGAGCGCCGCGCCTTCGGTGCCCGCGTGTTCGTGCAGCAGGTGCGCCAGGCGGTCGAGCGCACCGGGGCTGAAAGCGGTGAGCACCACCCGCCGTCCGGCCTTCAGCTCCTCTTCGATGTCGGCGCCGACGGCGTCGTAGATCTGGCCTTGGGTGCCGCCGCTCTGGGCGGCCGCACGCTGCTCCGAATAATCCAGACCGGGGCGGCCGCCGGCATCGCGGACCGCCGCGCTCTCCGGGGCCGCGAAAGGGGTGAACTGGCCGCCAGGGCGCCCTTCCAGCCCCGCTTCCCACTCCGCGGTATCGAGATACAGCTGCTTGGGCTCCAGCGCCTTGTAGACCCAGCCGCCGACCTCGCCGCCGCCTTCCAGGTGCTTGCGGGCCTCATAGAAGTCGGTGATCGTCTCCAGGCGGGCGTCGCGCGCCTCGGCGGCCTGGTAGTCCAGGGTGACTCCCACCTCCGGCAGGTAGTCGAACAGCGTCACCAGGCGCTCATGATAGAGCGGCAGCCAGTGCTCCATGCCTGGATGGGCGCGCGCCGCGCTGACCGCTTCGTAGAGCGGGTCGTCGCGGGTTGCCCCGAAGATTTCGCGGTAACGGGTGCGGAACCGCTCGACGGCCTCCGGGTCGAGGATCACCTCGCTGACCGGTTTCAGGACCAGCCGCTCGACGGTGCCGGTGGTGCGCTGGCTCAAGGGGTCGAAGAGCCTGAGACTTTCCAGGTCGTCGCCGAAGAAGTCGAGGCGGACCGGCTGTTCCTGGCCCGGCGGGAAGACGTCGACGATACCGCCGCGCACGGCGAACTCGCCCGGCTCGCCCACCGTCTCCACCCGGTAGTAGCCGTTCTCCGCGAAGAAGCCGTGCAGACGGTCGGCGGGAAGCGTCGCCCCCGCCTCCAGCAGCATGACCCGGCCGGCCAGCGCCGCCGGCGGCGGGACCCGCTGCAGCAGGGCGCTGACGGTGGTGATGACGGCCTGCGGACGCGCGCCCGACGGCTCCATCAGCCGGGTCAGCACATCCAGGCGCCGGGCGACGATATCGCGGTGCGGGCTTACCCGGTCATAGGGCAGACAGTCCCAGGAGGGGAAAACCAGGGTCTCGACCTCGGGCGCGAAGAACCCGAGGCAGGCCGCCATGCGCGCGGCGTGGGTGTCGTCCAGCGCCACATGCAGCCAGCGGCGGCCCTGCTCGTTTTCGGGGGACTCGGCCAGCAGCCCGGCCAGGGTCAGGGCATCGACGCCCGGCGGCGCAGAGGCCAACGTCGGACGCCGGGCAGACTCCGCCTCCAAAGGGGGGGAGGCGATCACGGATTCCGTCATCAATTCTCGGCGGTTCTAGAACTAAGGGGACGTCAGCGGCCGGGCGGTTGAAATTCAAAGGCCAGCAAGAGCTGCGTCACGTCGTGGTCGTAATCGGCCGGCGGCTCGGTCCGGCGAAGCAGCCAGTCATAGACGACCGGTTCAGGCACGTCCAGCAGGGCCTCGTAGCGGTCGAGCTGCTCCGGGCCGAAAGCGCCCAGGTGAGCATCGGCAAAGCTGCCCATCAAAAGGTCCATTTCCTTGGTCCCGCGATGCCAGCTGCGGAAACGCAAGCGCTTACGCCGGTTCTCGGTGGTTTCGGTTTCGCTCATAGCGACCTAGGATATAGAGCGATCAACCCCATTTGTCAGGCTCTTCCGGCCGGTTCCCTTGCGTCCCGAAATCCTCTTTCCGCTTTTCGCGCCCGCCACCAGCCTCTCCGGGGTCGGGCCGCGCTTTGCCAAGCTGTTCGAGAGCCTGACCGGCGGCCCGGCGGTGCTGGACCTCTGCTGGCACTTGCCCAGCGGCATCATCGACCGGCGCTACGGCCCGCCCCTGGCCGAGGTGATCCCCGGGCGCATCGCCACCCTGACCGTGGAGGTCGGCGAGCACCGCGCACCGCCCAGCCGGCGCCAGCCCTACCGGGTGGTCTGCCATGACGAGACCGGCAGCCTGGAGCTGGTGTTCTTCCACGCCCACCGCGACTACCTGATGAAAATGCTGCCGCCGGGCCAGACCCGGTTGGTCAGCGGCAAGGTGGAGGTCTTCAACGACCGGCTGCAGATGACCCATCCGGATCATATCGCCGGCCCGGAAGAGGCCGTGCGCGTGAAGGCGGTGGAGCCGGTCTACCCGCTGACCGCGGGTCTCAGCCTGAAGGTGGTGAGCAAGGCGGTCCAGGCCGCCCTGGAGCGCCTGCCCGAGCTGCCGGAGTGGCTCGATGCCGGCCTGAAGGCGCGCGAAGACTGGCCCCAGTGGCACGAAGCCCTGCGCCGGGTCCACAGCCCGCGCGACGAGGCGGATCTCTCGCCGCTGGCCCTGCCGCGCCGCCGCCTCGCCTATGACGAACTGCTGTCCAACCAGCTCGCCATCGCCCTGGTGCGCGACCGCCAGCTGAAGCAGCGCGGCCGGGTGCTGAAGGGCGACGGGCGCCTCTGCGACAAGGTGATCGCCTCCCTGCCCTTCCAGTTGCCCGGCTCGCAGGGCATGGCGCTGGCGGAGATCCCCGCCGACATGGCCGCCGAGCACCGCATGCTGCGCCTGCTGCAAGGCGACGTCGGCAGCGGCAAGACGGTGGTGGCGCTGCTCGCCATGCTGACGGCGGTCGAGGCCGGCGGCCAGGCCGCGCTCATGGCGCCGACCGAGATCCTGGCCCGCCAGCACTTCCAGACCATCGAGCCGCTGGCGCGGGCCGCCGGCATCGGCCTGACGCTGCTGACCGGCCGCGACAAAGGCAAGGCGCGGCAGGCGATCCTGGAGAAGCTGGCCTCCGGCGAGACGTCCATCGTCGTCGGCACCCACGCGCTGTTCCAGGAGGACGTGGCCTTCAAGGACCTCGCCATGGTGGTGATCGACGAGCAGCACCGCTTCGGCGTCCACCAACGTCTGACCCTCACCGGCAAGGGCAAGGCGGTCGACGTGCTGGTCATGACGGCGACACCGATCCCGCGCACCCTGATGCTCACCGCCTACGGCGACATGGAGTCGTCACGCCTGACCGAGCGGCCGCCGGGGCGCCAGCCGATCGACACGGCGACCCTGTCGCTCGACCGCCTGCCGGAAGTGGTCGACGCCGCCGACCGCGCCTTGCAGCGCGGCGCTCAGGTCTACTGGATCTGCCCCCTGGTGGAGGAATCGGAGAACAGCGACCTGGCCGCCGCCGAAGACCGCTATGCGGTCCTGCGCCAGCGCTTCGGCGACCGGATCGGCCTGGTGCATGGCCGCATGAAGGGGCCGGAGAAGGACGCCGTCATGGCGCGCTTCGCGGCCGGCGAGACCGGCGTGCTGGTCGCCACCACGGTGGTGGAGGTCGGCGTCGACGTGCCCAACGCCACGGTCATGGTCATCGAACATGCCGAGCGCTTCGGCCTCTCCCAGCTGCATCAGCTGCGCGGCCGGGTCGGGCGCGGCAGCGGCAAGTCGACCTGCCTGCTGCTGTGGCAGGGTCCCCTGGGTGAGACCGCGCGGGCGCGGCTCAGAATCCTGCGCGAGACCGACGACGGTTTCCGCATCGCCGAGGAGGATCTGCGGCTCAGGGGGGCCGGCGAACTGCTGGGCACCCGGCAGAGCGGCCTGCCCGAGTTCCGCCTCGCCGATCTGGCGGTGCACGGCGACCTGCTGGCCACCGCGCGCGACGACGCCCGCCTGATCCTGGACAAGGACCCGGAACTGGCCGGCGAGCGGGGCCAGGCGCTGCGGGTCCTGCTCTACCTCTTCGAACGCGATGCCGCGGTGAAGTACCTGCGCTCGGGCTGAGCGGCACCGCCCGCAAAATATCCGCCCCGTCTCTTCAACCCTGAATGGCGCGCCGCGTCGATTTCCACCCGTTTTCCGGACAAAACCGCTACAGGGTTAAGGCCTTCTTAGGCTCGCCCAGCGGAAACTGAGGCCCTTTCGTGCTACAGCGGGCTACGTATCTAAGATGTCTGGCTTTGTCACCACCGAGCGCCGCCTCATCCTGCGGGTCGAAGACTATTGGAACTACCTGCGCGGGGAGCGGAGCTTTCCCGGCACCACGGATATCGATCCGGTGGAACTGGGCGACGACTGGTGCGATTGCTTCGTCATGAACCCCAGCGAGCCGCCCGAGGACGCGACGTTCCTCTTCATCGGGCCGCGCCTGCTGGAAAACGCCAAGCTGCCCGAGAACTGGGCCAAGGAGGCCGAGCGCCGCGTGCGCGACTGCCCGCCGGGCTCGATGATCGCCCGCTCGGTGCAGTACGTCGGCCAGGTGCTGCAGCAGCGCATCCCGATTTCCGTCGCGGAAACCTTCGAGGAAAACGGCGAAGAAGTGAAGCTGCGGGGCACGCTGTTCCCGCTGTCGTCCGACGGCAAGACCGTCAACGCCATCCTGGGCGCCGCCAACTGCGCCCGGCTGGAGGCGATGAAGCTGAAGAAACCGGCGGCCTAGACGTGCGCTAGCCGCTCTTGGCGAGGCGCGCGTGCGCGGGTTCCTCGCTGGCGGGCGCCACGGTCCCCTTACCGTCGCCTGCCGGATCCGGCGGGGTCACGATGCCGCCGGAGACCACCATCTTGATGCCCTCCTCCACCGTCATGCTCAGGATCTGCGTTTCCTTGCGCGGCAGGAACAGCAGAAAGCCCGATGTCGGGTTCGGCGTCGTCGGCAGGAAGATGTTCACCGAGTCGTCCGGCGTCAGCTCCTGAATACCGGTTTCGGCCGGGCCGGTGATGAAGCCCAGGGCCCAGCAGTTCTTCCGCGGGTACTCCAGCAGGATCACCTCGCGGAAAGCCTTGGACTGTTCCTTGAACACCGTCTCCAGGATCTGCTTCACCGCACTGTAGAGGCTGCGGATGACCGGCATTTGCGCCAGCAGACGTTCGCCGGCGGCCACCAGGCTGCGGCCCACGAAGCCGGCGGTGAGAAAACCGATCATGATGAGCCCGAAGACCACCACCACCACGCCCAGACCGGGAATGGAGAACGGCAGGTAGGATTCGGGATTCCATTGCGCGGGAATGTAGGGCGTCACCGTGCCGTCGACGAAGGCGACGAACTCCCAGGCCAGCCAGGCGGTGATCGCGATCGGCGCCGTCACCAGGATGCCGGCGAAGAAATAATTGCGCAGGCGTAGCAGGAATCCGGGACGGCGCGGCTCCCCTTCCTCCTTGCGCCGGCGGCGGCGGCGCTTGCCTTTGACAGGCTCCTCCGTCAGCTCCGGGCCGCTTTGCGTGACGGCGTAGGTTTCGACGCGGTCCTTCGCCGCTTCGGCGCCCTCGCTGCCCTCCAGGCCCTCCTGATCGGGCACCACGATACCGCCGGAGATCACCAGCTTGATGCCCTCCTCGACCGTCAGGTCCAGGTGATGGACATCCTGTTTCGGCACGAAGAGCAGGAAGCCGGTCGTGGGGTTGGGGGTCGCCGGAACGAAGACGTTGTAGACCGTGGCGGCGGTCAGGCGCTGCACCTCGCCCACCGTCTGCCCGGTGATGAATCCGACGGCCCAGCAGCCGGGGCGCGGATATTCGATCAGCACCACCTCGCGGAAGGCAGCGGAGGATTTCGACAGCACGGTCTCGAAGACCTGCTTGGTCCAGCTATAGACGGAGCGCACGATCGGCACCCGGGCGACGATCCGCTCCCCGATGCGCATGGTCATGCGCCCGAGGTAGCCGGCCGCCAGGAAACCGATCAGGGTCAGCGCGATAAGCGCCACGATGAGACCGAGACCGGGCAGGCCGAAAGGCAGATAGCTTTCCGGGTTCCACCGCGGGGGGATGATCGGCGTGATCCGGTCGTCGATGAAGGTGATCACGCGCCAAGTCAGCCAGAACGTGATGCTGATCGGGGCCGTGACCAGCACGCCCGCCAGGAAGTAGTTGCGCAACCGTGCGGTCGCACCGTTCTTGTCCGAGTCGGCCACCTAGTGTGGCTCCTTCCTCATTGGGACGGGCCAGGGAACGGGAAGTCCCTGCCGCCGATCCATTCCAGCTTCACCAAGACCCTGCAAATCAAAGGCTTACAAACAAACCTTGCGGCGTACCTTCACTGCGCGCCACCCCGGCTATGATATGGGAATCTCCGACGAAAGTACCAGGGGCCATCCTGCCCCCTTCCCCAGTACTCTCTGGGCATTCTCGGGGCACCATCGGCCCTCAGCTTCTAAAGAAACGCTAAGAGCGCCTCCAGGGTTTCCGCCGGCGCCTCCTCGGCCAGGAAATGGCCGCAAGGCAGGGGCCGCCCCGAGACCTCCTCCGCCCGTTCCGACCACAGCTCCAGCACATCGTAGCAGCGCTCGATGACACCCAGCTGTCCCCACAGCACGAGCAGCGGCGGCGCGATCTTGCGGGCCCGGTCGGCACGGTCGTGCTCCAGATCGATGGTGGCCGCCGCGCGGTAGTCCTCGCAGGTCGCGTGGATGGTCTGCGGGTCGCGGAAGCAACGCTTGTATTCGGCCAGCGCCTCGGGGGTGAAGCAGTCGCCGACCCTACTCCACGCGCCGATCTTCTTTTCCAAATAGTAATCCGGGTCGGCGCCGATCATGCGCTCCGGCAGGTCGAAGGGCTGGATCAGGAAGAACCAGTGATAGTAGGCCTCGGCAAAGGTCCGGTCGGTACGCTGATACATGTCGAGGGTCGGGGCGATGTCCAGCACCGCCGCCTTGTCGACGCGCGCGCCGTGATCCAGCAGCAAGCGGTGGGTCACCCGCGCGCCGCGGTCGTGCCCGACCACGGAGAAGCGTTCGAAGCCCAGCGCCGTCATCACCTCGGCCTGGTCGCGCGCCATGGCCCGTTTGGAATAGGCCGCGTGGCCCGGTTCAGAATCCGGCAGACCGCTCTCCGGCTTGCCGCTGTCGCCATAGCCGCGCAGATCCGGGCAGACCACGGTGAAGCGCTCGGCCAGCTGCGGCGCGATCTTGTGCCACATGACATGGGTTTGCGGGTAGCCGTGCAGCAGCAGCAGGGCCGGGCCGGTGCCGCCGAGTCGCAGATTGATCTCGGTCCCGCCCGCCTTCAGACGACGCTGTTCGAAGCCGTCAAACATCGAAAGTCCTGCCCACCCTGTAAGCGGTCAGGCTGGACCCTTTGAGGTACCCGGTCAATGAAATCGGGGAAATCTGCCGGGGCTTCCGGCCCCGCTCTCCCGGAAGAACTCCGGAGAGAGGTTGGTGCGGCTGAGAGGACTCGAACCTCCACTCCCTTGCGAGAACTAGCACCTGAAGCTAGCGCGTCTACCAATTCCGCCACAGCCGCAACGCTGTCTTAGGTGGGTTGCCCACCCGTCTGTTTTCCGAGCCCGAACGAATGGTGCGGCTGAGAGGACTTGAACCTCCACGGGGTTTCCCCCACAGCGCCCTCAACGCTGCGCGTCTACCGATTCCGCCACAGCCGCAGGTGTCCGCTGGCATGGCCACCGGCTCGGAGCGGGAGTTATAACGTTCTCGCCCAAAAGGGCAATGGAAAATTCTGCCCCTAAACCACTTTGAAAAGCCGGCCAAAACAGACGGCGGAAAGCGCCTTGGGAGGGACCGGAATACGGCGGCCAAAAAGGCCTGGACGGTCCCCCGCCGAGACGCCACCATCCAGCGGTCCGGCCCAGCTGGCTCTGCCGCCGCGGCGAACAGCCCCGGCCCAAAGCCCTGGCCCAAGCCCCCCCGCACAACCCTTTGCCGATATTGAGTCCCTCTGCCATGAAAACCGCCGCCGTCATTGCTGTCCTCGCCGCCGTGCTGCTGGCCACCTTGCTGGCCGGGATCTACCTTTGGTGGAGCCTGGCGGACGTCGATATCAGCCTGCACGGTTTGCTGGCCCTGACCCTCGGTTCCGTGCTGTCCCTGGCGCTGGGCGGCGGCTTGATGTTCCTGGTTTTCTACTCAAACCGTCGGGGCTACGACGACGAACACCACCGCGGCCCGCTGGACTGAAACCGCCGCGAATCGGCCATCTGCCTTTATTCCCAAGCGCCTAGCGTGGAAGCACCCCGGTTTGACACAAAAAGATCACCCCACCCTGCCGGTTCAGAATTTAGTCTCAAATGTAGGGTAAGCCTGCAGGAGTCGAGGCCCTGCCTCCCTGTACGACTTCATGTCTACCAACCCCCGAAGACGGCCGGGGTTCTTGAACTTCCTGCAGGCCCCCTAACCTCTCCTCGATCCCATCTTTGACCCGCCCGGCGCCCCTCAGGCCCGGGAAAGACGCTTGTTCTGCGAAACAGGCGGGGTCATCATGACTTATGGATGAACCCGTCCAGTTCGATGTTTCCCTGTTCCGTGATCGCCTGATTGCGCGCCGCAACGAACTCCTGGAATTGGCCCTGAGCAGCGCCGACAGCCGGAAAACGGTCGAATTGGACCAGACGAGGGTGGGCAGGCTTTCGCGCATGGATGCCCTGCAAAACCAAGCCATGTCCCTGGAGGCCGAGCGGCGCCGCAAGCTGGAGCTGCAGCGGATCGAAGCCAGCCTCAAGCGCATCGAGGAAGGGGAATACGGCTATTGCGTCGCCTGCGGCGAGCAGATCCCTTTGCGCCGCCTGGAACTCGACCCCACCCTGCCCACTTGCATCGCTTGCGCCAGCGGCGGGACCGGCGACTGACAAGATGATCCCTGTCCGGTTCCCGATTCCCCACGCCCTGGCCCGGCTGGCCCTGGCCGCCGGCCTGGCCCTTGCGGCCGCCGCGCCCGCGGCATCTCAGACGGAAGCGGGCCCGCAGAAGGCGCCCCCGACGGAATGCTGGCGCGGCTGGGGTTACCTGCTGGACGGCGAGACCGGCGGCTACAAGAGCCAGGAAATGCTGCTGGTGACCATCGGCGCTCCGGTCTGGGAAGCCGGCCGGCCCGTGGAGCTGTTCCTCCTGGACCGGGCCAGCGGGCTTCTGTCGGAGATGCCGTCTTTCACCATTATTCCGGAAGCCCCGCGCCTCTACTTCAAAGGCCGCTTGAATTACATGGACACGAAAGCGGCCATCGAGGGCGCCGAGGACCGTATCGTCGTGGGACTCAGCCACATCGAACCGGCCAAGCCCGGCGTGCCGGCCAAGGAACACTATAACCGCTGGGCCTGCGGCTTCCCCGAGGAATAGCCCCCCCCGCGAAGGGCGCCCCCAGAACATCGAGGCCGCCACCCGCCGCAGAACCTCTGCCATTTTAAATAAATACCAGACATTTATTTCATTATTTACTTAAATACTAAGGATTATGGTTAACGAAAACTAAACACATTCTTGACTTTTTCTATAAAATGCCGATAATTCCATTCATAGTTCTTTAACCAACCAGGCGCCGCCGAACGGTGCCAGAGCGGAGAAGGCGGCAAGATGTTGGCGGTATTGCAGTGGATCTACGGTCCCAACGCAGGATCCGACCCCTACTATCAGCTGATGCACGACATCATCACGGTCCTGCCCTGGTGGTATCCCTACATGTGGCTGACCATCCTCGGCAGCGTCGTGGCCTGGCGCCTGGTGCGGCGCCTGCGGCTGCGCCGCCAGAACCGGGCCGGCCTGCGCCGCGTACGGACGCGGGTGCGCCATCTGGCCGACGGCCCGGACGGACGGCCCTGGGTGCCGGCGGCCGCCAACGACGACGTGCCGGCCCTGGTGGGCCGCCAGCTCGCCGCAGAGTAGCGCCCCGCCGGGGCGCTGCCCCCCCGAACCCGGCAGATCCTGCCCGCTGCCCCCAGACCTTGCCGGGCCGGGCCTGCCGAGCGCCTGAAGAACCCTCGAAAATCCCCCGAAAATCCGCAGTTTTCCGTGCCGTCTTTCTGGCCCGGCGCTTGCATCTCTCCCAACAGCCCTAAGCACCTTTTTCGGGAGAGCGCGATGACCCTGGCTGACCTGATCGGAAACGACAGCAACGAGAGCCGCAGCCTGCAGTGGTTCCACCGCACCAGCGGCAAGCCGAAGGAGCGGCTGCGCATGCTGGAGGACGCTTTGGCCGTCCCGGAACCCGAACCCGAGCCCCTCTCCGCCGGCGCCTTCGTGGAGCACATCGAAGACAGCATCCAGGAGCAGTCCAAGCGCGAGATCATGTCCGTGCTGGTGCAGCTGAAGCAGAGCGAGATCCGGGCCCTGGTACGCCGCGCCGCGCATGCCAAGGGGCGCTACCTCGCGGCCCTGATGGAGATGCCGCGCACGCAGTGCAGCCGCAAGACCGCGGTCGAGGAACTGGCCCTGGCCCGCCAGGAATACGAGGAACTGGAAAAGGGTCTGGAACTGCTGCGCCAGCTGATCCTGGACAACGACGTCCAGATCAACGGCGTCGGCTGAACCGGCGCCGGCACGGCAGATTTGTCAGGCGGCCCTGCCCGGCCGCGCAGGCCGGGAAAACCGGAGAGGGCTGGGAAAACTCAGTTCAGGTAGAGGACGTCGCTGTCGGGCTTGGGCATCTGCAGGATGACCGCCTCGGAATTGCCGCTCAGGCGGCTCAGCAATTCTTCCGTCGCCTTGGGGCAGGCATTGACAACGTCCAGCGCCAGATCGCCATTCGCGTTGACCCGCGCGAAGATCCCCGCCTGGAAGGCATCGAGAATCCAACGTGCCGGATCGAAGATATTTTGACTCGTCATTGCTCAACCTCGTACATGCTCTCGCACGGGCTATAGCCTGCACGCCTTCCTTTAACGTTCGGTTACTAAACTGCACCTGGAAAACACTACGAATCCGTTGCTTACCCTGCCGGGATGAGCCTGGAATCCTGTTCTTCAACGCCGCGGCGGTCTGTGCGGTTCCCCACGTGGGCGATGCGACAATGGCGATGCGACAATCAGCCCCTGGGATTCCCCTTGCCGGGCCCGTCTGAAGGGATGATTCTTGAGGTGCGACGCCTATATGAAATCGACGGCGTGCTTTAGAAGAGAGAGCCAGCGTGCTGACGCCACAGGATAAATCAGCCCTGCAATTCGTCGCCCGCCACCTGATCACGGGGCTGGGCGCCGGTGCGCTGTTCGGCATCGCCATCCTGGTCAGCGACCTGGCCGGACTGCGCAGCTTGGCCTTCGCCAGCGAGGCGCCCTACCTCGTCATCTTCCTGCTGTTCTTCGGCCTCTTCATCACCTTCGGCTCGGTCTCCCTGGCCGCCAACCTGATGCTGCTGGACCGCAGCGGGCCGGATCAGCCGGACTGATCTCTTCCCCTTTTCCCGCTGGTTTCATTTCAGGCGTCCCTAATCACCCCTTTACCCTTAGCTGTGACAATGGCCACGGTCGATGGGACCGAGGGGGCTCAGGCTGAGACGCAAAGAAGCCAGCGGTGGTTAGGGAAGAAGAACATGTCCAACTTCATGATGTACTGGCGCTCCGCCGGCCTTGAACAAGCCATCGCCGGCAATGGCCGCAAGACGCGCCCGCAACGCAACAGCCGGCACGTAGACTGCACGCAGCATTCCCGCGCCGAGGTCGACGCTTTCGAGCGCAGCCTGCGCAAGCAGATGGCACCCTGGCAGCAGAGCCGCGGCACGTTGCACTAGGAAAACGGCACCCCGGTCAACGCAGCGCGTAGACCAGCAACGCGCCGATCAAAGCGGCGTTGAGCAGCCAGAACAGCAGGATGACGCGGCGGCGGACGGGAAGCTTCGCGAGCCATTCAGTCATAGCTGAACCTCTCCGACAGGATCTGGCGCGCCGGCACGCCCAATTCGATCAGGGCGTCTTCGACGCCGGCCATCATGGCCGGCGGGCCGCAAAGCACGTAGAGCCAGCCCCTCATCTCCGGCTTGGCGAAGACTTCCCGGATTAAAGCGGCATCGGCCATGCCGACGCGGCCGTCCCAGCCCAGCGGCGGCTCGGACAGGGCATGAATGACCTGCGTGCCGTGGTCGCGGGCCAGGCCTTCCAATTCCTCGCGATAAACGATCTGCGCCTCGACCCGGTTGCCGTAGACCAGCGCCGTCGGGCGGGCGTCGCCGTCGAGGTGCAGTTGGCGCAGGATGCCCAACAACGGCGCGATGCCGACGCCACCGGCGATCAGGGCGATGCCCGGCTCGGCCCGGTCGGTGACCACCAGATTGCCGTGCGGACCATCGAGATAGGCGCGCGTGCCAGGCGCGACAGCGCCGAGGCCGCGGGTAAAGTCGCCGAGTTCCTTGATGACGAACTGCACCTGCGCTCCGGCGCCGGGCGCCGAGGAAATCGAGAAAGGATTTTCACGCAGCGAAAAGGCGCTGTTGCCGATATTCAGCCAGACGAACTGTCCGGCCTCATAAGCCAGCCCCGCATGGCCTTGCGGTTCCAGCGTCACCTCCCAGGTCTTGAGGCTCAGCGGGCGGATCGAAGCCACCGTCCAGGCGCGCCGCAGTTGCGCCAACGGCTTCACCAGGTAGACGTTGACCAGCGACAGCACCGCGACGGCCAGCAGCAGGCACCATAATCCGGCAAGCACGGGATCGGCGCTGTAGCGTCCCGCCGTCAGCGCGTGGTGCAGCAGCAGCGCGACGATCAGCAGCGCCCCCAGGCCGTGCATCCAGCGCCACGTCTCGTAGGTGAAACCGCTGCGGTCCCGCCCGATGGCCAGCAGCACGAAGCCGGGCAGCAGCACCCAGGCGGCGACGCCCGTCGCCAGGGCAGTGAAGTCCCAGGTCACGGTGGCCTGCTGCGTCACGTCCCAGGGCAGCGGCGGATTGAAATCCGAGCGGTAGAGGAAGGGATGGATCAGCGCCAGCACCAGCGCCGTGCGGGCGAAAAGCTGGTGCACCCGCATGGTGACGTCCATGCCGATGTGCGCGGAGATGCTGCGAAAGCGCCCGGAGAGCACGAATTCCACCAGGATGATCGCGAAGGCCAGCATCCCCGCCCCGGAGGCCAGCTCGTCCCAGAGGGAGCGCGGCGGCCGCGCGCCCGCCCAGGCCAGGCCCAGGGGCAGCAACGTCACGCCGAAATAGAGAATGACCAGCGCCAGCGCTTTGATTGACCTGCCTCCCTTGCAGCTCCCGCTAGGCTAGCCCAAGCCGGCGCCCTTGTCAGGCGGCAGAAGGCCTCATGCCGGCCAAAGGCGCGGCGCAAATCAGTCGGCTTGGCGAAGGGGAATGGTGAGCCCGGCAGGGATCGAACCTGCGACAACCTGATTAAAAGTCAGGTGCTCTACCAACTGAGCTACGGGCCCCCAAAGGAGGGGTTTGCGCCCTTTCGGGCGCGGCGGGCGCACCTTAGTGGGCAGGTCCCGCCCGGTCAACAAAAGACGATTCAACCAAAGACGACCCCTATCCGATTTCGTCTTTGAAGGTCTGGCGCCGGCGGTCGCTGCCGACGCCGCTGCGATGCTCCACATCGAAGCGGTCGCGCAGGCGCTCGGCCACCGGCAGGCTGACGAAGCTGCTGATGTCGCCCCCCAGGCGCCCGATCTCCTTCACGAAGCGCGAGGAGATGAACTGCTGGCGCTCGGAGGCCATGAGGAAGACCGTCTCGACGCGGGAGTCCAGCCGCGCGTTCATGGCCGCCATCTGGAACTCGTACTCGAAGTCGGAGACGGCGCGCAGGCCGCGGATCAGCAGGCTGGCGCCGACTTCATGGCAGAAGTCGATCAGCAGATTGTCGAAGGCGCGCACCTGAATCTCGGTGCCCTGGGTGTCCATGGCGGCGGTCTCGTCGCGCACCATCTCCACCCGCTCGTCGATGGAGAACAGAGGCCCCTTGCCGGCGTTGCGCGCCACCGCGATCACCAGCCGGTCGGTCACCTTGCAGGCCCGCCCGATGATATCGCGGTGGCCGTTGGTGATCGGATCGAAGGTGCCGGGATAGACCCCGACCAGGGCGCGGCTCATGATCTGGGCTCTCTGACTGTCTAGCTCGTTTCGCCGGAATCGGGGGCCGCAGGCTCGCCCCCCTCTTCTTCCTCGTCCTCATCTTCGGAGAGATGGGCGACCGAAACAATACGTTCACTCTTGTCGATGCGGAAGACCATCACGCCGCGGGTGGTCCGCCCGGCGATCCGGATGTCCTCCACCGGGCTGCGGATCAGCTTGCCGCCGTCGGTCACCAGCATGATCTGGTCGCTGGCCTCGACCGGGAAAGCGGCCGCCACGCTGGACACCTCACCGCCGCCGCGCGCCAGATCCATGTTGCCGATGCCGCGGCCGCCACGTCCGGTGACGCGGTACTCGTAGGACGAGGTCCGCTTGCCGTAGCCGTCGGCGGCCACCGAAAGCACGAACTGCTCGGCCTCGGCCAATTCCTCGAGGCGCTGCTGCGGCAGTTCGATTCCATACTCGCCGCCGGCGGCTTCGCCGTCACCGTTTTCGCCGCGCCGCTTGGCGTTGGCATAGCGCAGATAGGCGTCGCGTTCCTCGGTGCTGACCGCCTCGCCGGAGCGCAGGATCGACATGGAGATCACCTTGTCGTCCTTGGACAGCTTGATGCCGCGCACGCCGGTGGAGTTGCGCCCGGCGAAGACCCGCACGTCCTTCACGCCGAAGCGGATGCAGCGCCCGCCGGCCGTGGCCAGCAACACGTCGTCGTCGTCGGTGCAGTAGCGCACGGAAACCAGCTCGCCGTCGCTCTCCTCCAGCTTCATGGCGATCTTGCCGTTGGCCATGACGCGCACGAAGTCGGACAGCTTGTTGCGCCGCACGTCGCCCGCCGAGGTGGCGAAGACCACGAACATCTGGTCCCAGGTGGTCTCGTCCTCGGGCATCGGCATGAAGGTGGTGATCCACTCGCCTTCCTGCAGCGGCAGCAGGTTCACCAGGGCCTTGCCGCGGGCCTGGGGCGTGCCGATGGGCAGGCGGTAGACCTTCAGCTTGTAGACCATGCCGAGCGAGGAGAAGAACAGCACCGGCGTATGGGTGTTGCAGACGAAAACCTTGCTGACGAAATCCTCTTCGCGCGTCGCCATGCCGGCACGGCCCTTGCCGCCGCGGCGCTGGGCGCGGTAGGTCGACAGCGGCACGCGCTTGATGTAGCCACCGTGGGTGACGGTGACCACCATGTCCTCGCGCTGGATCAGGTCTTCGTCTTCCTGCTCGAAGCCCGCCTCGGCGATCTCGGTGCGCCGCGGCGTGGCGAAGCGCTCCTTCATGTCAACCAGCTCGTCGCGCAGCACCTCCAGCAGGCGCGCGCGCGAGCCGAGGATCGCCAGGAACTCCTTGATCTCGGCGGCGATCTCTTCCAACTCCTGGGCGATCTTGTCGCGCTCCAGGCCGGTCAGGCGCTGCAGGCGCAGCTCCAGGATCGCGCGGGCCTGCAGCTCGGAGAGCTGGTAGGTGCCGTCGGGCTCCACCTGGCGGCCCGGCTCGTCGATCAGCTCGATGAGCGGCGCCACGGTCGAGGCCGGCCAGCGGCGCGCCATCAGGCCCTCGCGGGCGGCCACCGGATCCGGCGCCGCACGGATCAGTTCGATCACCGGGTCGATGTTGGCCACGGCGATGGCCAGGCCGACCAACAGGTGGGCGCGGTCGCGGGCCTTGCCCAGGCGGAAGGCGGTGCGCCGGGTGACGACCTCCTCGCGGAAATCCATGAAGGCGGCGATGATCGCCCTCAGGTCCAGCAGCTCCGGCCGGCCGCTGTTCAGCGCCAGCATGTTGCAGCCGAAGGAACCCTGCAGCGGCGAATAGCGGAACAGCTGGTTCAGCACCACCTCGGGCTCGGCCTCGCGGCGCAGCTCGATGACCACGCGCAGGCCCTGGCGGTCGCTCTCGTCGCGCAGGTCGGCGATGCCCTCGATGGTCTTGGCGCGCACCAGCTCGGCGATGCGCTCCAGCATGCGCGCCTTGTTCACCTGGTAGGGCACCTCGGAGACAACGATGGCGTGGCGGTCCTTGCGGACCTCCTCGATCTCGGTCTTCGCGCGTACGCGCAGAGAGCCGCGGCCGGTGTGGTAGGCGTCGCGGATCCCGGTGCGGCCCAGGATGATGCCGCCGGTCGGGAAGTCAGGGCCCGGCACCAGCTCCATCAGCCGGTCGATAGAAATCTCCGGGTCGTCGATGTAGGCGCAGCAAGCGTCGATCACCTCGCCCAGGTTATGGGGCGGGATGTTGGTCGCCATACCCACGGCAATGCCGCCGGCGCCGTTGACCAGCAGGTTGGGGTAGCGCGCCGGCAGGACGATCGGTTCCTGCGTCGTCTCGTCGTAGTTGTCCTGGAAATCGACGGTGTCCTCGTCGATGTCCTGCAGCAGGGAGTCGCTGGCCGCGCGGGTCAGGCGCGCCTCGGTGTAGCGCATGGCCGCCGCCGGGTCGCCGTCCATGGAGCCGAAGTTGCCCTGGCCGTCGATCAGCGGCAGGCGCATGGAGAAGTCCTGCGCCAGGCGGACCATGGTATCGTAGATCGCGCTGTCGCCGTGCGGGTGGTACTGACCCATGACATCGCCGACCACGCGGGCCGACTTGCGGTAGGGCCGGTTCCAGTCGTAGCCGGCCTCCTTCATGGCGTAGAGGATGCGACGGTGGACGGGCTTCAGGCCGTCGCGCACGTCGGGCAAGGCGCGGGCCACGATCACGCTCATGGCGTAATCGAGGTAGGAGCGTTTCATCTCCTCCTCGATGGTGACCGGCGTAATGTCGAAATCGGAAGTCGGCTGTGACGGGTCGGACAAGAGAACTGCCTTGCGAAGACGCCCGGACCCCACGTCCAGGCAACGGATGGTCTGGCCCGGAACGGGCCGGATTGCACTTCAGAAAAACGCTTGGATCAGCCGGGCTTTCCCTGGTCCCCAACCGGCGGGTCCGCCGGAACCAGGATGTCCCGGAAAACCCGCGGGAATCCCCCGCGAATCGTTGGTCTGACTATAGCAATCCCGCCGCCCCGCGACAACTCCCGCGCCCGCGGAGACGACCTGAATAAATGTGTGATTTCAATAGTTTACAAATCGTCGCCCGGCTCCGGGCCGAAACCCCGCCGCCACACCACAAAGCAGCCGCCCGAGAAGCCCATCCAGGCCGCTCCGGGGACCGAATTCAACAGCGATTGGGTTGATCGCAGGAAGCGGTCTCTCGCCCGCCGGCGCGGACAAGACGACGGGACAACGGCGCCCGTCACAGCCCCCTAGAACGGGATCTCGTCGTCCAGGTCGCTGCCGCCGCCGCCCGAACCACCGCCGGAGCCGCCGCCGAAGCCACCGCCGCCGGAGCCGCCGCCACCGAAGCCGCCGCCGCTGGGTCCGCCGTCATCGCCGTAGCCGCCGCCCCCGCCGCCGTCCTGACGGCCGTCGAGCATGGTGAGTTCGCCGCGGAAGCGCTGCAGCACCACTTCGGTGGTGTAGCGCTCCTGGCCTTCCTTGTCGGTCCACTTGCGGGTCTGCAACTGGCCCTCGATGTAGATCTTGGAGCCCTTGCGCAGATACTTCTCCGCCACTTCGCAGAGCTTGTCGTTGAAGATCACGACCCGGTGCCATTCCGTGCGCTCGCGCCGCTCACCGCTGTTGCGGTCGCGCCATGTTTCCGAGGTGGCGAGGGACAGGTTGGCGACCTTGGTGCCGTCCTGGGTGCTGCGGATCTCCGGATCGCGCCCCAGGTTCCCCACCAAAATGACTTTGTTCACACTGCCCGCCATACCGATTCTCTCCAGTTTCTGCGAATTTCGACCTCAAGTGGCGGCGGACTCTAGCTTCCTGGCAGGGGCCTGTCAGCACTCCCTTATCCACAGGGGTCCGAAAGCCATCCGGGGCTCGATTTTCCGCCTTGCTTCCCCCATATTGACCTCATCGGCGGCTGCCCGCCACCGGTAACCCCGACTCATCGGTCATCCGACGACCTCGAGCCCCCCTGAGAGCCCACTGAGAGGCTGTGCCCATTTCATGCCAAAAGGAACGCCCAAAGATCTCCAGGGCCCTGTGATCGCGATCCGCGGCGCACGCGAGCACAATCTGAAGAACATCGACGTCACCCTGCCCCGCAACGAGCTGGTGGTCATCACCGGCCTGTCCGGCTCCGGCAAGTCGTCGCTCGCCTTCGATACCATTTATGCCGAGGGTCAGCGCCGCTATGTCGAGTCGCTCTCGGCCTACGCCCGCCAGTTCCTGGAACTGATGCAGAAGCCCGACGTCGATTCCATCGAGGGTCTCTCGCCGGCGATTTCCATCGAGCAGAAGACGACATCGAAGAACCCGCGCTCCACCGTCGGCACGGTGACCGAGATCTACGACTACATGCGCCTGCTCTTCGCGCGGGTCGGCGTGCCCTACTCGCCGGCCACCGGCCTGCCCATCGAGAGCCAGACCGTCAGCCAGATGGTCGACCGGGTCATGGAGATGGCCGAAGGCACCCGGCTCTACCTGCTGGCCCCCATCGTGCGCGGGCGCAAGGGCGAGTACAAAAAGGAGCTGGCCGACCTGCAGAAGCGCGGCTTCCAGCGGGTGAAGATCGACGGCGAGCTCTACGAGATCGACGAAGCCCCGGCCCTCGACAAAAAGCGCAAGCACGACATCGAGGTGGTGGTCGACCGCCTGATCGTGCGCAAGGACATCGAGACGCGCCTGGCCGACAGCTTCGAGACGGCACTGAACCTCGCCGACGGGCTGGCCTTCACCGAAGAGGCAAAGACAGGCGGCGAGATCACCACCTTCTCGGCCAAGTTCGCCTGCCCGGTCTCCGGCTTCACCATCGAGGAGATCGAGCCGCGGCTCTTCTCCTTCAACAACCCCTTCGGCGCCTGCCCCTCCTGCGACGGCCTGGGCATCACGCTGTTCTTCGACCCCGAGCTGGTGGTGCCGGACCCCAATCTGCCCTTGAGCGGCGGCGCCATCGCCCCCTGGTCGCGTTCGGCGACGCCCTCGCCCTACTACCAGCAGACGCTGGACAGCATCGCCCGGCACTTCAAGGTCTCGACCCGCACCCCCTGGGAGGACCTGAAGAAACCGGTCCGCGACGTCATCCTCTACGGCTCCGGCAAGACCGCCATCACCATGAAGTACGAGGACGGCCTGCGCAGCTACAAGACCACCAAGCCCTTCGAGGGCGTGGTCCCCAACATGGAGCGGCGCTGGCGCGAGACCGACAGCGACTGGGTGCGCGACGACCTGGGCAAGTACCAGAGCAACAAGGCCTGCGAAGCCTGCGGCGGCTACCGTCTGAAGCCCGAGGCCCTGGCGGTGAAGCTGGACAAGCTGCACATCAGCGAGGTGGCCGAGTTCTCCGTCGCCAAGGCGGCCGACTGGTTCGGCGCGCTGAACGACAAGCTGCGCCCCAAGGAGCAGGAGATCGCCGCGCGCATCCTGAAGGAGATCAACGAGCGCCTGCGCTTCCTGGTCGACGTCGGCCTCGACTACCTGACCCTCAGCCGCGGCTCGGCCAGCCTCTCCGGCGGCGAGAGCCAGCGCATCCGCCTTGCCTCGCAGATCGGCTCCGGGCTGACCGGCGTGCTCTACGTGCTGGACGAGCCCTCCATCGGTCTGCACC
Source organism: Kiloniellaceae bacterium (assembly GCA_048268885.1). Taxonomy (GTDB): domain Bacteria; phylum Pseudomonadota; class Alphaproteobacteria; order Kiloniellales; family Kiloniellaceae; genus Pelagibius. The sequence continues at coordinate 47,536 of JBLWUP010000001.1, forward strand.
AGCGCGACAACGACCGCCTGCTGGAGACCCTGAAGCGGCTGCGCGACCTGGGCAACAGCGTCATCGTGGTGGAGCACGACGAGGACGCCATCCGCACGGCGGACTACCTGGTCGACATGGGCCCGCGCGCCGGTGTCAACGGCGGCCAGGTGATCGCCAGCGGCAGGCCCGAGGAGGTCATGCGCCACCCCGACAGCCTGACCGGCCAGTACCTGACCGGCCTGCGCCAGATCGAGGTGCCGCGTCTGCGCCGCGAAGGCCATCCCGGCCAGGAGATCAAGATCCTCGGCGCCACGGAGAACAACCTGCAGGATGTCGACGCGGCGATCCCCATGGGGACCTTCACCTGCGTCACCGGCGTTTCCGGCAGCGGCAAGTCGACCCTGATCATCGAGACCCTCTACAAGGCGCTGGCCCGCCGCCTGCACAAGGCGCGTGCCAATCCCGGCAAGCACGAGGGCATCGAGGGGCTGGAGTATCTCGACAAGATCATCGACATCGACCAGTCGCCCATCGGCCGCACGCCGCGCTCCAACCCCGCCACCTACATCGGTGCCTTCACGCCGATCCGCGAGTGGTTCGCCGGCCTGCCCGAGTCCAACGCCCGCGGCTACAAGCCGGGACGATTCTCCTTCAACGTGAAGGGCGGACGCTGCGAGGCCTGCCAGGGCGACGGCGTCATCAAGATCGAGATGCACTTCCTGCCCGACGTCTACGTGCAGTGCGACGTCTGCAAGGGCAAGCGCTACAACCGCGAGACCCTGGAGATCACCTTCAAGGACAAGTCCGTCGCCGAGATCCTCGACATGACCGTCGACGAGGGCGTGGAGTTCTTCAAGGCGGTGCCCTCGATCCGCGTGAAGCTGGAAACCCTGCAGAAAGTCGGCCTGGGCTACATCCACATCGGGCAGCCGGCGACGACGCTGTCCGGCGGCGAGGCGCAGCGCGTGAAGCTCTCCAAGGAGCTGTCGCGGCGCGCCACGGGCAGGACGCTCTACATCCTCGACGAGCCGACCACCGGCCTGCACTTTGAGGACGTGAAGAAACTGCTGGAGGTGCTGCAGGCGCTGGTCGACCAGGGCAACACCGTGGTGGTGATCGAGCATAACCTGGAGGTCATCAAGACCGCCGACTGGATCCTGGACCTCGGCCCGGACGGTGGCGACCGCGGCGGCAAGCTGGTGGCCGCCGGCACGCCGGAGGACGTGGCGCAGGTGGCCGAGAGTCACACCGGCCACTACCTGCAGCCCTACCTGCGCACCAAACCGAAGAAAAAGCGGGCGTGAGCGGCGTCCCCGTGAGCAGAGGGGCCGTGAGCAGAGGGACCGTCACCTGCCGTCTCGCAACGGCCGCCGACAGCACGGCGGTCGGCACCCTGTTTCAGGAGAACGCCCACCACTATTTCGGCGACAAGGCCCCGAAGCTCGACGCCATGGTCGCCCATGTCCGCGACGACGTCCTGGCGCCTCACGCCAACGTCGAGATCCTGCTGGCGGAAACCGAGGACAAGGCGGTGGGTTTCGCCAGCTTCGCGGTGGTCCACCCGGCGCCGGACCTGACCGGACAGCTCTTCCTCAAGGATCTCTTCGTCACGGAAGAGGGGCGCAACGGCGGCGTCGGTGAAACTCTGCTCAGGGCTCTGGCAGGGATCGCGGTCGAGCGGGGCTGCAGCCGCCTCGACTGGACGGCGGAGGACTATAACCCACGCGCCCTCGCCCTCTACGACCGCATCGGCGCGAAACGCCTGCCGGAGAAGATCTACTACCGCTTCGACGGTGACGCCCTGAAGGATTTTGCCGCGGGGGAGTGACTCCCCCTCACCCTCCCGCTAAGCGGGCCCCTCCCTCTCCCACGAGGGGAGAGGGCCTTTGTCTTTTCCCTCTCCCCTCGTGGGAGAGGGTTGTGAAGCCTTAGCGCGGAGTAGCCGAGCTTAGGCGGAGCTGGGTGAGGGGGATTTCCCCCGCCCCTACTCCGCCGGCTCCGGCTGGGCCGCCCGCGCCGGGCGCAGACGCCGCGTGATGCCGCGGATGGTTACATAGAACACCGGCGTCAGGAAGAGACCGAAGAAGGTCACCCCCAGCATGCCGGAGAAGACCGTCACGCCCAGCGCCTGGCGCATCTCGGCGCCCGGACCGGTGGCGATCGCCATGGGCACCACGCCCAGGATGAAGGCGAAGGCCGTCATCAGGATCGGGCGCAGGCGCAGGCGGCAGGCCTTGACCACCGCCTCCACCACGCTGTCGCCGTTGTCTTCGGCCTGCTTGGCGAACTCGACGATCAGGATGGCGTTCTTGGCCGCCAGGCCGACCAGCACGATGAGACCGACCTGCGTCAAGATGTTGTTGTCGAAGCCGCGCAGGGTGATGCCGACCAGGGCGGAGAGCACGCTCATGGGCACGATGAGGATGATCGCCAGCGGCAGGCTCCAGCTCTCGTACTGGGCCGCCAGGGCCAGGAAGACGAAGAGTACCGAGAGCGCGAAGATGAAGACCGCCGTATTGCCGGTGTTGCGCTCCTGGTAGGCCAGTTCCGTCCACTCGAAGTCGGTGCCCGGCGGCAGCACCTGGTCGGCCATGTTCTCCATGATCTTCAGGGCGTCGTCGGAGGAAACCCCGGGCGCCGCGTTGCCCTGCACCGGTACCGAAACGAACATGTTGTAGCGCTGTACCAGGTTGGGGCCGGAGACGTCGCGGATCTCGATCAGGGTTCCCAACGGCACCAGCGCCCCGGTCGCCGAGCGCACCTTGAGGCGCAGGATGTCCTCCCGCTCCATGCGGAACTGCTGGTCGGCCTGGGCACGCACCTGGTAGATGCGCCCGAAGGCGTTGAAGTCGTTCACATAGGAGGTGCCGAGATTGATCGACAGGGTGTCGAAGATGTTCTGGATGGGCACGTTCAGCATGCGCGCCTTGCGCCGGTCGATATCCAGGTAGAACTGCGGCGACGACGTGCTGAAGGTGGTGTAGACGCCGGTCACGCCGGGGTTCTGCGCCGCCTGGCCCATGATGGCGTAGGCCGCGCCCAGCACCCGGTCCATGTCGGCGCTGTTCAGCTCGCGCAGCTGCATCTTGAAGCCGCCCGAGCTGCCGACGCCGCGCACCGGCGGCGGCGGCACGGCAATGATGAAGGCCTCGCGGATCGACTGCAGCCGCCCGTAGAGCTGGCCGACGATGGCGCCGGCCGGCTGCCCCTTGGCCAGGCGCTCCTCGAAGGGATCGAGGCCGGCGAAGACCACGCCCGCGTTGGTCGCGTTGGTGAAGGTGGCGCCGGAGAAGCCGGCGAAGGCCACCGCGTTGCGCACGCCGGGGGTGTCCTGGATGACCTTCGAGGCCTCCTGCACCACCTCGTCGGTGCGCGACAGCGAGGCGCCCTCGGGCAACTGGATCACCACGATGGCATAGCCCTGGTCGAGGGTCGGAATGAAACCGCGCGGCGTCACCTGCAGCAGGTAGACGGTCCCGCCCAGCAGACCGACGAAGATCAGCAGCATGGCGGCCAGGCTGGTGCGCCGGCCCACCAGGAGATGGATGAGCCGCCCATAGGCCTCGCTCAGACGATCGAAGCCCGTGTTGAAGCCGTTGGCCAGGTAGCGCCCGACGACCGCCAGGGGAAAGCGCGAGGGCTTGCCGCCGTGCGGTTTGAAGAGAATCGCCGCCAGGGCCGGCGACAGCGTCAGCGAGTTCACCGCCGAGATGATCGTGGTCACCGCGATGGTGAGCGCGAACTGCAGGTAGAACTGGCCCGAGATGCCGGGGATGAAAGCGACCGGCACGAAGACCGCGACCAGCACGAGGGAAATGGCGATGACCGCCGAGCCGACCTCGTCCATGGTGCGGTGCGCGGCCTCGCGCGGGCTGTAGCCCAGGCGCAGGTTGCGCTCCACGTTCTCGACCACGACGATGGCGTCGTCGACCACGATGCCGATGGCCAGCACCATGCCGAAGAGGGTCAGCATGTTGATGGAGAAGCCGAAGCCTTGCATGACGGCGAAGGTGCCGATCAGCGAGACCGGGATGGCCACGATGGGCACGATCGCGGTGCGCCAGGACTGCAGGAAGACCAGCACCACCAGGACGACCAGCAGCGCAGCCTCGAACAGGGTTTCGTAGACCGCGTCGATGGACTCGGCGATGAACTCCGTCGGGTTGTAGACGATGGTGTAGTCGAGGCCCGGCGGGAATTCCTTCTTCACCTGCTCCATCGTCGCCTTGACCGCGTCGGCGGTCTCCAGGGCGTTGGTCCCCGGCCGCTGGAAGATCGCCAGGGCCACCGCCGGCTTGCCGTTCAGGTAGCTGTTGGTGATGTATTCCCGGGCGCCCAGCTCGATGCGGGCCACGTCCTGCAGGCGGATCAGGCGGCCGTCCTCGCCGGCCTTCACGATGACCGAACGGAACTCCTTCGGATCCTCGAAGCGCCCCTGGGTGGTGACCACGTACTGAAAGGCATTGTCGCCGGGATTGGGCGGCGCGCCGATGGAGCCGCCGGAGACCTGCACGTTCTGCTCGCGCAGGGCCTCCACCACGTCGGAGGCGGTCAGGCCGTAGGCCGACAGCTTATCGGGGTCGAGCCAGACACGCAGCGCGAACTCGCGCTCGCCGAAGAGGATCAGGTTGCCGACGCCGTCGATGCGCAGCAGCAGGTCGCGCACCCGCGAGCGCGCGTAGTTCGAGACGTAGAGCTGGTCGAAGCTCTCGTCCGGGGAGAGCATGTGGACGACCATCATCAGGTCGGGCGAGGACTTGGTGGTGGTGACGCCCAAGCGGCGCACCTCTTCGGGCAGGCGCGGTTCGGCGATGGCCACGCGGTTCTGGACCAGCACCTGGGCCTTGTCCAGATCGGTGCCCAGGTCGAAGGTGATGGTCAGCGCCATGGCGCCGTCGGCGGTGGAATAGGAGGACATGTAGAGCATGTCCTCGACGCCGTTGATCTCCTGCTCCAGCGGCGTCGCCACCGTCTCGGCCACCGTCTTGGCGTCGGCGCCGGGGTAGCTGGCGCGCACCACGATGCTGGGCGGCGCGATCTCCGGGTACTGCGCGATCGGCAGCTGGCCATAGGCGATCAGTCCGACGATGACGAGCACCAGAGACAGCACCGTCGCGAAGATCGGCCGGTCGACGAAGAAATGGGCGAAGCGCATGGCCGCCTCCCTGATTACCCGCTGGTCGGGGGTAGCTGCTATTGGGCCGCGGCGACCTGCGGCAGTTCCTTGACTTCCGGCGTCACGGTGGCGCCCGGACGCACCCGCATCAGCCCCTCGACGACGATGGTCTCATCGCCGGTCAGACCCTCGCGCACGACGCGGTAGCCGTGCAGCCGCGGGCCGGGACGGATTTCGCGGCGCGACACCTTGCCGGCATCGTCCACGACATAGACCAGGCGCTTGTCCTGGTCCGCGGTGATCGCGCTGTCGGGAATCATCACGCCGCGGTAAGGCAGCGAGCCGGGGATGTTGATGATGCCGAAGAGGCCCGGCTGCATGATCAGGTCCGGATTGTCGAAGACGGCCCGCACCCGCATGGTGCCGGTGTTTTCGTCGATCTGGTTCTCGGCGAAGTCGAGAGTGCCTTCGAAGGGCCCGTCGTGCTCGTCGGAAAGCCGCACCTTCACCGGCAGCGACCCGGCGCCTTCCTGCAGCGCCACGCCGCGCGTCCGCGCGTCGCGGGCATAGGCCAGGAAGGAGCGCTCGTCGATGTCGAAGTAGAAGTAGATCGGGTCCAGCGCCACGATGCTGGTCAGGATGGTGTCGTTGGCCTCGACCAGATTGCCCACCGAGATCAGGTGGCGGTCGATCCGCCCGGGAAAGGGCGCCCGGATTTCCGTGTACTCGAGATCGAGCTTGGCGCTGTCGAGCGCCGCCTTGGTGCCCTGAACCTGCGCCAGGGCGGCGACGTATTCCTGCTGCCGCTCGTCGAGGGCGCTGACCGAGATGTTGCCGCGCGACGACAGGTCGCGCGCGCGCTCGAGCTGCTTTTTGGTGTATTCGACCTGGGAGCGGGCGATCTTCAGATTGGCCTCGGCCTCGCCCACCGCGGCCTGATAGGGCCGCTGGTCGATAGTAAACAGCAGATCGCCCTTGGCGACGATGGCGCCGTCGGTGAAGTGGACCTCTTCCAGGTAGCCGCCGACGCGCGAGCGGATATCCACCAAGTCCAGGGGCTCGAAACGGCCGACGAACTCGTCGTCCTCGACGACCTCGCGCACCACCGGCTTGGCCACCGTCACCTTGGGCGGCGGCGGGGCGGACTGCTGCTGGGCGGCCCCGCCCGCCTGCTCGCCGCAAGCCGTCAGGAGGATGGCCAGAGAGACGGCCACCGCGCCAAGGGCGGTTTTCGAGAGCCTGCGCTTAAGGGCCGCGATCCCTGCGGTTGTAGGCATGCTGATGTTCCTCATTGGTGTCCCCGGCCTTGAGGAGGAAACTGGGCAGTTTACTTATACCGCGACGCAGCAAATGCAAACTCTTACGGTGGCAAGGGGGGATTGCAGTGCTTGCATAGGCCCGCTGGGAGCCGCAGATTCACTGGATGACCGCCCCGATTCCGACGATTCCCGGCCCGACCGAGGACACGGCCTTAACGGCCCAGCTCAGTGCCCAGGGGCGCGAACGGGCCATGCCGGTCATCGCCTGGCTGGTCTCCATGCGCCTGCAGCAGACCTATGTCGCGGTGCTTTTCGACGCCTTCCTGGCGGAGCTGAGGGCCCTCGGCATCGCGGTCGATCGCTCCACCCTGCATATGCCCCAGCTTCATCCGGAACTCCGCGCCCGGACAATCCTGTGGGAGGCCGAGGCCGGCGGGGCCGTGGAGATTCCCCGCGTGCACGGCATTGAGCAGACCGAGTTCTTCCTGAGCAGCCCGGTTAAACTGGTCGCCGGCGGCGGCCCCGCCATCCGCCGCCGGCTCGCCTGGCCGGACTGCCCGCTGGATTTCCCCATCACGGCGGAAATCCATGCCGAAGGCTACACCGACTACACGGCCCGCCCCCTGCCCTTCAGCAGCGGCCAGATCAACACCCTGACCCTCGCGACCAAGCGTCCGGAAGGCTTCAGCGACCTCGATATCGCCACGGTGGAGGCCGCGCTGCCGCTGTTCGGCCTGCTGCTGGAACTGCGCCAAGCCTACCGCACCAGCCACACCCTGATGAAAACCTACCTCGGCGAGCGCAGCGGCCAGCGCGTCCTGGCCGGTACCATCAGGCGCGGCGATGTGGAGCGCATCAACGCGGTGCTCTGGACCTCCGACCTGCGCGACTTCACCGGTCTCTCCGAGGCCCTGCCGATGGAAGAAGTCATCGACCTGCTCAATGGCTACTTCGAGGCCATGGCCGAGGCCATCAAGCCCAACGGCGGCGAGATTCTGAAGTTCATCGGCGACGCGATCCTCGCCGTCTTCCCCATTGAGGAAAAGCATGCCGGCGACCCCTGCCGTGCCTGCATGGCTTCCATGGTCGCCGCCCAGGCGGCCTTGAAGAACGCCGAGCGCCTGCGCGCCGAGCGGCGTGAGGCGGGCAAGGCCGACCTGCGCTGCGGCATCGCCCTGCATGTCGGCGACGTCATGTACGGCAACATCGGCGCCGCCGACCGCCTGGACTTCACCGTCATCGGCCCGGCGGTGAACCTGGTCAGCCGCATCGAATCCCTGAACCACGACCTCGCCGTGCCGTTGGTCTACTCCGCCGCCTACGCCGAACACTGGGGCGGCGAAAGCCGCAGCCTGGGCATCCACAAGATGAAGGGCATCGCCGAGCCCCAGGAAGTCTTCACCCTGGCGGATACCGGCCACCTGCCCTGTCAGGACTGAAGCCCTAGAGGGCCGCATCCGAGGCTTTAAGCGGAAGCGCCACGGCGCTATGGTCCGGCCATGACAGACACCAAAGCGACCCCCATTCACGTCATCGGCGGCGGCCTGGCCGGCAGCGAGGCCGCCTGGCAGATCGCCCGCGCCGGCCTGCCGGTGGTCCTCCACGAGATGCGCCCGGAACGCAAGACGGACGCCCATCAGACCGAGGGCCTGGCGGAGCTGGTCTGCTCCAACTCCTTCCGCAGCGACGATGCCGAGAACAACGCCGTCGGCCTGCTGCACGAGGAAATGCGCCGCCTCGGCTCGCTCATCATGGCGTCCGGCGACGCCACGAAACTGCCCGCCGGCGGGGCGCTGGCGGTCGACCGCGTGGCCTTCTCCGACCGCGTCACCGCGGCGCTGGAGGCCGACCCGCTGATCACCGTCGAGCGAGGCGAGATCGACGGGCTGCCGCCAGCGGACTGGGACTCAGTCATCGTCGCCACTGGCCCCCTCACCTCGCCGGCCCTGGGCAAGGCCATCGGCGAGGTCAGCGGCGAGGACTACCTGGCCTTCTTCGACGCCATCGCGCCCATCGTCTACAAGGAGTCCATCGACTTCTCCAAGGCTTGGTTCCAGTCGCGCTACGACAAGCCGGGCCCCGGCGGCGGCACCGCCGACTACGTGAACTGCCCGCTGACCGAGGAACAGTACAACGCCTTCATCCAGGCGCTGCTGGACGGCGAGAAGACGGAGTTCAAGGACTGGGAGAAGTCGACGCCCTACTTCGAGGGCTGCCTGCCCATCGAGGTCATGGCCGAGCGCGGGCCGGAGACCCTGCGCTTCGGCCCCATGAAGCCGGTCGGGCTGCACGATCCGCATCAAGACGCGCGGCCCCATGCGGTGGTGCAGCTGCGCCAGGACAACGCCCTGGGCACGCTCTACAACATCGTCGGCTTCCAGACCAAGCTGAAGTACGGCGAGCAGACGCGCATCTTCCGCATGATCCCCGGCCTGGAGAAGGCCGAGTTCGCGCGCTTGGGCGGCCTGCACCGCAACACCTTCCTGAAGTCGCCGGAGCTGCTGGACGGCCAGTTGCGCCTGAAGGCCGAACCGCGTCTGCGCTTCGCCGGGCAGATCACCGGCGTCGAGGGCTACGTCGAGTCCGCGGCCATCGGCCTGCTCGCCGGGCGCTTCGCCGCCGCCGAGCGCCTGGGGCAGGGTTTTGCGCCACCGCCGCCGACCACGGCGCACGGCGCCCTGCTGGCCCACATCACCGGCGGCGCCGCAGCCGACACCTTCCAGCCGATGAACGTGAACTTCGGCCTCTTCCCGCCGCTCACCCCGCCCGAGGGCAAGCGCAAGGTGAAGAAGAAGGACCGCAAGCCGGCCTACGCGGCCCGCGCCCTGGCCGACCTCGACGCCTGGCGCAGCGAGAGCGCCGCCGCGGCGGAGTAAGCTGGCCCCTTCACAACTGTCACCCTCGGGCTTGTCCCGAGGGTCCAGGGCAAACGGCAGAGCGACGGCTCCTGGATGCTCGGAACAAGTCCGAGCATGACAGCCCTTGTGGTCGCTAATACCGCCCGCGCCAGTTGCCCCAGGCCAGGCGCCAGACCCGGCCCGGCGCCGGGGCCTGTGCCGCCGGGGCGAAAGGATCGCCGCCGGATTTGCGCAGCTGTTTCAGGTAGAGATCGGCCAGACGCGCGGGCAGCAGCGCCGGCAGCGCCCGGCGCGGCACCCGGCGGGCCTGACGCCGAGCGGCCTTCAGGTGCTGATCCGCGGCATCGAGCAGCACGCCCGTCACCCGCTGCAGGGCCGGCGAGCTGCGCAGCTCGAAAACCTCCTGCAGGTCGACCCCGGCGTCGGCGCAGAGGTCCGCCGGCAGGTAGCTGCGCTTCTGCCGGGCGTGCAGCGGCAGCGCCCGCAGCAGCCCGAGATAGGCCCAGGCCGGTCCCAGGTGGTCGGCCGCTTCGCGGCTGGCCTCGTCCTCGCTGTCCAGGATCTGCAAGGCCAGCTTCACAAGCGCCGTCGAAGTGCCTTCCGCGTAGACTCTCAGCGCGTCCAGGTCCTCCGGCGGTTCGGGCTCCAGATCGAGCTCCCGCGCGTCGATCACCCGGTCGAACAGTGCCCGCGGCAGCGCCTTGGCTTCGATGCAGTGCGCGAGAGGCACCACCACCTCGTGCTGGCGCGGGCTGCCCGCATAGATGCCGTCCAGGCTTTCGCGCCACCACTGCAGTCGGATGTGGCCCAGCATCGCTTCGCTGACCACCTCCGCCGTCTTCGCCACCTCGTGGTTGAAGGCGTAGAGCGCAAAGAGCTGCTCGCGCTCGGCCGGCGGCGCGAAGAGGCTGCTCAGGTAGCGGTCACGGTCATGCTGCTCCACCAGGGCGCCGCAAGCGGAAAGCGCGGTCATCGCGGCCTCCACCCGCTATACTGCCCTCCGCCACAACCGGAGAAAACGCAGATGACGGGAATCCTGACCTCCTTGCGAAATACGGTCATCGCCGGCCTCGTCCTCGCCGGCGCCCTGGCGCTGCTCTACGCGGTCCAACAGGGCTACGACAGCTACATCTACGGCGCATTCTTCATCCGTTGGCTCCATGTGATCAGCGGCATCATGCTGGTCGGCCTGCTGTACTACTTGAACTTCGTGCAGCTGCCCAACATGGCGAAGATTCCCGACGAGCAGAAGCCGGCCATCGGGAAGGTCATCGCGCCGGCCCTGCTATGGTGGTTGCGCTGGGCTGCCGTGGCAACCATCGTCACCGGCCTGATCCTGGCGCATCTGAACGGTTATGCGCATCAGGCGCTGACACTGGGCCTTCTCGACGGCGTAGCGCGCCACACGATGATCGGAATCGGCATGTGGCTGGGCATCATCATGGTGTTCAACGTCTGGTTCGTGATCTGGCCGAATCAGAAGCGTGCGCTTGGCATGGTCGAGGCGGATGCGGCGAGCAAGGCGCAATCGGCCCGCATTGCCATGCTCGTTTCACGCTTGAATACTGTGCTTTCTTTTCCCATGCTGTTCGCCATGGTTTCCGCGCAGAACCTCTTTTGAGCAACGACGAGGCTCAAATCCGGTCTTTTCAGCGGGCCAAAACAGCGATATTCCACAGGGAGACAGCGAAACGGGCCGATTGATGCTGGAACTTTTCGCTCTACTGACTAATTGTCCCTGTAGAAGAAGAGCCACCGCCCGGCCAGCCCGTGGCCGGTCGGTTTCGTAGTGGACAGAGAGATAAAAGAAAGAGAGACGGCATGGCGTTCGAGCTTCCCCCGCTGCCCTATGCGCAAGACGCACTGGAGCCGCACTATTCGGCCAACACCCTGAGCTTCCACCACGGCAAGCACCATCAGGCCTACGTCACCAAGCTGAATGAGCTGACCGAGGGCAAGGACGAAGCCAAAAAATCCCTCGAGGAGATCATCAAGTCCAGCTCCGGCGGGCTGTTCAACCAGGCCGCCCAGGTGTGGAACCACACCTTCTTCTGGAACTCCATGAAGCCGGGTGGCGGCGGCGCGCCGAGCGGCGCCCTGGCCGAAGCCATCGACAAGGCCTTCGGCAGCCTCGACAAGTTCAAGGAAGAGTTCAAGACCAAGGGCGTCGGCCAGTTCGGCAGCGGCTGGGTCTGGCTGGTCAAGGACGGCGGCGAGCTGAAGATCGTCACCACCGGCAACGCCGAAACCCCGCTGACCGGCGGCGCGACCCCGATCCTGACCTGCGACGTCTGGGAACACGCCTACTACCTGGACTACCAGAACCGGCGACCGGACTTCCTGCAGTCCTTCCTCGACAACCTGGTGAACTGGGACTTCGCGGCCAAGAACTTCGACGCCGCCTGAGTTTCGGTTTCAGGACAAGAAAAGGGGCCCCTTGCAGGGCCCCTTTTTTATTGCCGGCTATTCGACCGCCCAGCTACTCGACCGTCCAACTATTCGACCGCGATCAGGGCCGCTCCGACCCGCCGGTCTTCGGCCATCAGCACGTTGTAGGTGCGGCAGGCGGCGCCGGTGTCCATCGGCTCCAGGGCGACGCCGCGCGCTCGTGCCGCTTCGCGCAGCTCCGGCTCGATGAAGGCCATGGCCGTGCCGCAGCCGATGAGCAGGACCTCGACCGGCGGCTCGGCGGCCAGAACCGGCTCGAGGCTCGCGGGATCGAGTTCGCTGATCGAGGCCAGCGGCCAGGCGCTGGTCCAATCCGGCAGGATCAGGATAGAGCCGCTGAAAGCTTCGCCGCTGACCTTGAAGCCGCCGTCGCCATAGCTCTCGATGATCTGCCGTCCCTGGGGAATGAGCGGCGTGACATCCATCTCCGCCCCTTTCGTTCAGGTCCGTGAAATCAGGAAGACGCCTTTGCCGCGCCGGCTTCGGTATCTTCCTCATCGGTCTCGCCGCCGCGCCGCACCTTGATGAAGGTCAGCAGCGGCACCGCCAGGCCGATGGAAGAATAGGTGCCGATGACGACACCCCAGATCAGGCCGGCGCTGAAGCCCCTGATGACCCCGCCGCCGAAAAAGAACAGCGCGACCAGCGCCAGCAAGGTCGTGACGGAGGTCAGGAAGGTGCGCGACAGCGTCATGTTGATGGCGCGGTTCAGCACCTCCGCCAGCGGCAGTTTCTTGTAGCGGCGCAGGGATTCGCGCACGCGGTCGAAGATCACCACCGTGTCGTTGATCGAGTAGCCGGCGATGGTGAGCACCGCCGCCAGAGTCGCCAGGTTGAACTCGATCTGTGTGAGCGAATAGAAGCCGACCGTCGCGATGACGTCGTGCACCAGCGCGACCAGCGCGGCGGCCCCGAACTGCCATTCGAAGCGCAGCCAGATGTAGATGCCGATGCCGAGCAGCGCCAGCACCGTGGCCAGCAGCCCGGCCTCCTTCAGCTCGTCGCCGATCTTGGGGCCGACGAACTCCTGCCGGCGCATCTCGACGTCGGCTCCCAGTGCATCCTTCACCGTCTCGATAGCCTGGATCTGCTGCTGCTCGTCACCCTCCTGCCTGGCGATGTTGATCAGCACATCGGTCGGCTCGCCGAACTGCTGCAGCGATACCTCGCCGATGCCGAGCCCGTTCAGGCGGCTGCGCAGTTCGCCCAGGTCGGCCGGCTGCGGCGTGCGGATCTCCATCAGGATGCCGCCCCGGAAATCGACGCCGAAATTCAGGCCCTGCGTGAAGAACAGTCCGATGGACCCCAGGACCAAGGCCGTGGAGAACGCCAGGAACAGCATCCGGCGCCCGACGAAGTTCAGGCCGAGATCGATGGGAAGCTTGCGGATAAGTGCCATGACTTCGATACCTAGATCGCGAGAGCCTGGGGCCGCCGGCTACGCAGCCAGAAAACCACCAGAAGGCGGGTGACCATGATCGCGGAGAACATGGAGGTCAGCAGGCCCAGGGAAAGGGTCACGGCGAAGCCCTTGATCGGGCCGGAGCCGAACTGAAACAGCAGCAGCGCCGCGATCAGGGTCGTGAGGTTTGAGTCCAGGATCGTCTTCATCGCGCGGCGGTAACCGGCATCGACCGCCGTCACCGGACCGCGGCCGGCCCGCATTTCCTCGCGGATGCGCTCGAAGATCAGCACGTTCGCGTCGACCGCCATGCCGATGGTCAGCACGATGCCGGCGATGCCCGGCAAGGTCAGCGTGGCCTGCAGCACCGACAGCGCCGCCATCAGCAGGATGAGGTTGATCAGCAGCGCGACGCTCGCCATGGCGCCGAACAGCCCGTAGGCGCCGACCATGAAGATCACCACGAAGATGAGGCCGAGGACCGAGGCGGTCTCGCCGGCCAGGATGGAATCCGCGCCCAGGCCCGGCCCGACGGTGCGCTCTTCCAGATAGCTGATCGGCGCGGGCAGCGCGCCGGCGCGCAGCACCAGCGCCAGATCCTGTGCTTCCTGCGTGGTGAAGCTGCCGGAGATGATGCCGCGCCCGCCCAGGATCGGCTCGTTGATGACCGGCGCCGAGACCACCTTGTTGTCGAGGACGATGGCGAAGAGCCGGCCGACGTTGTCCCGGGTCGCCTCGCCGAAGCGCTTGGCACCCTCGGCATCGAAAGCGAAGGACACCACCGGGCGGCCCTGCTCGAAAGTCGCCTGGGCGTTGGTCAGGCTGTCGCCGCCGACCATGATCCGCTTGCTGACGACGTAGCTCTGGGGCAGCCCGGCGCGCCCCGTGTCGGCTGCCGGCAATTCCTCCGAGGAGGGCGGGACCTGGCCGCCGGGCAGAACGTTCTCGTTCACGAAGCGGAAGCTGAGCACCGCCGTCTTGCCGATGATCTCCTTGAGGCGCTGCGGATCGTCGAGGCCCGGCACCTGGATCAGGATGCGGTCGTCGCCATGGCGCTGAATGGAGGCCTCGCGGGTGCCCATCTCGTCGATGCGCCGCCGCATGACCTCGATGGCCTGGGCCATGATCTGGTTGGTGCGCAGGCGCTGCTCGGCTTCGGTGAAGGAGACGCGGAGCGTGCCGTCGTCCTGAATCTCGATCTGCAGCCCCTGGCGCACCCCCGCGATGGCCTCGCGTGCCTTCTCCGCGTCGGCGGGATCGCTCAGCGTCCCGCCAACCGCGCTCCCGAAGTCACCGAGACCGTTGACGACGATCCCTTCACGATTGAACTCGCGGCGCATTTCGTCGGCGAGGTTCTCGCGGTCTTCGGTGAAGACATAGCCGAGATCGACCTCGGACAGCAGATAGACGCCGCCGCGCAGGTCGAGCCCCAGGCTGATCTGCTGATGCGGCACCCAGCCCGCCGACTCCGCCATCTCATTGGCTTGGTCGCGGCTGAACAGCAGGTTCGGTGAGGCATAGACAATCCCGGCCAGAACAATCAAGAGCGTCAGGATGACTTGCCAGCGCGGAAGATGAACCATCGGTGGAGCGCTTTCTAAAGCGGTTTGGACCTCACGCCGTCACGGCTTGCGGAGGCTCAGGACCGGTCGTTGGGCTTCTTGCCGCCGAACAGGCCACCGAGCAGGCCGCCGAGCGGGCTGCCGGACTTGGCACCCGGGTCGTTGGCCGGCTTCGCCCCGCCATCCCCTTTGGAGGCCGCCGCTTCGGTCTTGCTCAGCACCTCCTGGATGGTGTGGCGCATGACACGCACCCGCACGCCCTCGGCCAGCTCGACCATCGCTTCGGTATCGTTGACCACCTTGGTCACGGTACCGATCAGGCCACCGGCGGTGACGATCCGGTCGCCACGGCGCAGGGCGGAGACCATTTCACGGTGCTGTTTAACCTTCTTCTGCTGCGGACGGATCAGCAGGAAGTAGAACACGACCACGATGAGGATGATGGGCAGGAGGGACGTGAACATGTCCGCTCCCCCGGCTCCTGCAGCCTGGGCATAGGCGGGCGAAATAAGCATACTTAGACCTTCTCCGAGCAGTCAGACCGGCGGACTATAACGGCAAGCGCGCGAATTGCAACGCTACCCGGGCGCAGGCCCCGGCACCGGGAGCGCTCCTGCCCGGCCGATTGACCGGAAGCCCGCGCCGCACTAGATTTTGCGGCGAATTTCAGCCTTTTAAAGTTCGTTCCTTGGAGCATAGATGAGCAGCCCCGATCGTGACAACCTCCTCCCGGTTCTCCAGCGCATTGCCGAGGCATTGGAGCGACTCGCCCCTGAGCCTTCTTCCGCGGTCACCATGGAGGGGGCAGACGCCTTCGTCTGGAACCCCGAGAGCGACCGGCTGGACCCGGTTCACCATGTAAATCGGGTCGACATCTCGCTTCTGCAAGGCATTCATCGCCAGATGGACACGCTTTACCAGAACACCCGCCGCTTCGCCGACGGCCTGCCGGCCAACAATGCCCTGCTCTGGGGCTCGCGCGGCGCCGGCAAGAGCTCCCTGGTCAAGGCCATCCACGCCAAGGTTAACGACGACCGCGCCCAGGACCAAGCGGGCCAGCCCCGACTGGCCCTGGTGGAAATCCACCGTGAGGATATTCCCAGCCTGCCGCAGCTGCTGACCCACCTGCGCGACGTCGAGCGCCCCTGCGTGCTGTTCTGCGACGACCTCAGCTTCGACGGCGAGGACGCCAGCTACAAGTCGCTGAAGGCCGTGCTGGAAGGCGGCATCGAAGGGCGGCCGACCAACGTGATCTTCTACGCCACCTCCAACCGGCGCCACCTCATGCCGCGCGACATGATCGAGAACGAGCGCTCGACGGCGATCCACGCCTCCGAGGCGGTGGAGGAAAAGGTCAGTCTGTCAGACCGCTTCGGCCTCTGGCTGGGCTTCCACAACTGCGATCAGGACACCTTCTTCGCCATGATCGAGGGCTATGCCGAGCGCTACGGCCTGGACCTGCCGAAAGAACAGCTCCAGGCGGAGGCCAGGGAATGGTCGGTGACCCGCGGCGCCCGCTCGGGGCGTGTCGCCTGGCAGTACATCCAGGAACTGGCCGGGCGGCTGGGGAAGAAGCTGGAGGACTGAGGCCGCAGCCGCCCGCCGGACGTTGCTCTTCCTGTCACCCTCGGGACAAGCCCGAGGGTGACGACAGAGTGTGGACGTGCCGGGACGACAGCGGTCTTTCCCCTAAGGCTGTGGAGCCTGGTCGCGGTCGTTCGGGCCGTAATCGCGGATCACCGAGGCCACCCGCAGGCGGTAGTCCCTGAACAGCTCGTGGCGTCCTCTGCCCTGGGCGGCCTGGTGCTCGGTTTGCGCGCGCCAGCGGGCGATCGACTCCTCGTCGCGCCAGAAGGAGAGCGAGAGAATCTTGCCTTCCTCCGTCAGGCTGGCGAAGCGCTCCACGGAGATGAAGCCGTCGATCTGCTCCAGCTCGCTGCGCAACGACGCCGCGATATCGAGATATTCGCCTTTGCGGTCCGGCTTGGGCCAGACCTCGAAAACCACCACGTGCATGACTTGCCCTCCTCCCGATGACGGCGTCCGTCCTACGCTTGCGGCACCGCCGGCAGCAGCTTGGCCGTGCCCTTGCCGAGATGCTTGATGTTCTGCACGGCCGCCAGCATGGGCGCCTCCAGCGGTGTCACGCGGCCGGCATCGACGATACAGACCGCGCCGGACCAGGGGTTGGGCGCGCCGGGCAGGAAGATCACCACCTCGCCGCTGGGCAGGCGCTCGACCTCGAAGGCAAGCTGACTGTAGTCGTCGAGGCGGACGAGGACGCTGCGCAGCGTGGTGTCGCCCTCGGCCTCGATGATGCTCTCGGTCATGCCCTTCACGAAGAGATAGAAGGGCAAGCGCGACAGAACGCGGGTTTCGAGGGACTTCACCAGGCGGCCCGCCGCCGCGGCCCGCGCGAGCAGGCCGGCGACAAAGCAGACCGCGAGGATCAAGGCCACGGCGATGAGGTTCAGCAGAACGACCTCTCCGACGGTGTCGATCCTGGGAAAGACCGCCGCCAGCGGCTGGGCGATGCCCCGCATCAGCTCGAAGGCCTTGCCGAGGATGAAGATCACCACGATGAAGGGCACCAGAAAGACGATGCCGCCGATCACCGTGGTTTTCACGAGGCCGGTCCAACCTGTCATGTTTTCCTCCCGCACCGGTCGTTGGCCTCCCCATACTACCAGACGGGAGAAGATAAGCGGGAGAAGCTGGGCGGTGCCTAGTTCGTGGCCTGGGCCGTGCGCGGGGCGAGCTGCGTTTCGGGATTGACCGCCCGGGTGCCGCGGCGCACTTCGAAATGAACCTGGGGACGGTCCACGTGGCCGCTGCTGCCGACGCGGGCGATGGTATCGCCGCGCTTCACTCTGTCGCCGGCGGCGACCAGCAGTTCCTCGTTGTGCGCATAGGCCGTCACCCAGCCGCCGGCATGCTTCACCAGCAGCAGCTTGCCGAAGCCCTTCAGCTCCTCACCGGCATAGGCCACCACCCCGTTCTCGGCGGCGCGCACCGGCGTGCCGCGCGGCGCGGCGATGTTGATGCCGTCGTTGTGCTCGCCGCCCTTCTTGGCGCCGAAAGACGACAGGACAGGTCCCTGCACCGGCCAATGGAAGGACGACCCGGCGCGTGCCGGCGGATTGGCCAGGGCGGCCTGGGTTGCCGCCTTCGAGCGCGGGGGCTTGCGCAGGTCCTTCGCCGTTTCCTGGGGCGCCGGCGCGCTCGCTTGCGGAGGCTTCGCCACGGCGGCTTCCGGAGGCGCATAGGCCACCTCGGTGGCCTGGGCTTCGGCACCGGAATCCGGTGTCGGCAGAATCAGCTTCTGACCCAAGGGAATGCTGTAAGGCGGCTGAATGCCGTTCAGGCGGACCAGTTCGCTGCGGTCCACGTTGTAGCGCCGCGCGATGTTGAAGACCGTGTCGCCGGGCGCGACTTCGTGAACCTGGGCACGTGGGATCTTCAGCTCCTGGCCGATCGAAAGCGCGTAAGGCGGCTGCAGGTCGTTGGCATCGATCACCGCGCGGATCGGCAGGCCCGACCGCCGGGCAATGCCGTACAGGCTGTCGCCCTGGGCCACCACGTAGCGGCCGCCGGCGGACAGCGGCTGGGATGCGGCGGGGGCTTGCGCCGCGGCTTGCTGGACCTGCGGCTGGGGTTGCGCCTGGGGTTGGGCTTGCGCCTGGGCTTGGGCCTGGGGACGGGACAGCGGCTTGGCGACAGCCGGCGGCTGTTGCGGCGCGAGGCTCTGCTGGGTGACCTTCGGCGGCGGCGCCAGTTCCTGCACCTCGACGGCGGCGCTCTGCACGGCGCCAACCGGCTCAGCCGCGGCGGTCTCGACCGGCAACTCCCAGGCGGCCAGGCTCGCCGGCGGCGTCGGCTTGCGGCCGGGCAGCGGCGGCGGGTCCTTCGGCGTGACGAAGCCGACGGGCCGGTAGTTCGGCGTGGCGATGCAGCCGGCCAGCACCAGGCCGGCGGCGGCCAGGGCCGCAAGTGACGTCCATCGCCGGCGGCCGGTCATGCCAAGCCCTCGCTGCGCAGCATCGGTCCGTTCGCGAGGCCGATCGCATCGTCGGGCACGCCCTCGACCAGCGGCACGAAGCGCACATCGCTGAGGTGCTCCTCGACCAGGCCGTCGGCGGTGCGGGTCAGCCGCAGCAGCGCCTGATCGCGCGAGGTCCGGCCCACCGGCAGCACCATGCGGCCGCCCTCGGCCAGTTGATCGACCAGGGCGCCCGGCACATCGACGGCGGCCGCCGTCACCATGATGCGGTCGAAGGGCGCCTGTTCGCGCCAGCCCTTCCAGCCGTCGCCGTGGCGGGTCGTGATGTTGTGCAGGCGCAGTTCCGTGAAACGCGCCTCGGCGATCTGCAGCAGTTCCTTGAAGCGTTCGATGGTGTAGACCCGGCGGCAAAGACGCGACAGCACCGCCGCCTGATAGCCGGAGCCTGTGCCGACCTCCAGCACCTTGGTGCGCCGGCTGGCGCCCAACGCCTGGGTCATCAGGGCCACCACCTGCGGCTGGCTCAGCGTCTGACCCTGGCCGATGGGAATGGCCATGTTCTCGTAGGCCTGGTGGCGGAAGCTTTCCGGCGTGAAAGCTTCGCGCGGAATGCGCTCGATCGCGGAAAGGACATCGGTGTCCGCAATCCCGGCGCGGCGCAATTCCATGACCAGACGGATCTTGCGCGACGCCACCATCAGTCGAAGATCCCCTGCATCTTCTTCATGGTCCCCCGGTGCGTTAAATCCAGGTGCAGCGGCGTAACGGAAATTCCGCCCCGCGCCGTCACCGCCAAATCGGTA
The DNA here is from genome assembly GCA_048268885.1 of Kiloniellaceae bacterium. Lineage (GTDB taxonomy): Bacteria > Pseudomonadota > Alphaproteobacteria > Kiloniellales > Kiloniellaceae > Pelagibius. Next base: position 66,966 of record JBLWUP010000001.1, read on the forward strand.
TCCTTATCCTTCGACTCGTCGACCTGATAGCCGCCGATCCACACGAAGCGCCGTCCGGAGGGATCCTCTCCCTCGGTGACCGAAGTCCCCTGGTCGCGGCGGCCCTGGCGGCAGATGTGAATGCCATCCACTTCATCCGGCGCCAACGCCGGGAAGTTCACGTTGACCAGCAGATCCCGGCGCCACTCCATCGCCGCCAGGCGGCGCACGATGTCGCCCAGAAAATGTTCGGCCACCTTCCACCGCACCACACCGTCGGGCCGGCGCTGCTGGCTGAAGGCGATGGCGCGGATGCCCAGCAGCGCCGCTTCCATGGTCGCCGCGACGGTGCCCGAGTAGGTCACGTCCTCGCCCAGGTTGCCGCCGTCGTTGATGCCGGAGAGCACCAGGTCCGGCGGACAGTCGGCCATGATGCGATGATGGGCGACCAGCACGCAGTCGGTCGGCGTGCCATCGACCGAAAAGCGCTTGGGGCCGAGACGGCGTTCGCGCAGCGGGCGGCGCAGGGTCAGCGAATGGCTGGTCGCCGACTGCTCGGTCTCCGGCGCCACGACCCAGACGTCGTCGCTCAAGGTCTTGGCGATCTTTTCCAGGATCTTCAGGCCCGGCGCGTGAATGCCGTCGTCGTTGGTGACCAGCACCCTAGCCTTCTTGAGATTGAGGGTCCCTTTAGCCATCGGCAGCGATCACCTCCAGGCCGCCCATGTAGGGACGCAGCGCCTCCGGCACCTCGATGCTGCCGTCGGCCTGCTGGTAGTTCTCCATCACCGCGATGAGGCAGCGCCCCACCGCCACGCCGGAGCCGTTCAGGGTGTGCACGAAGCGCGTGCTCTTCTCGCCTTCCGGGCGATAGCGCGCCTTCATGCGGCGCGCCTGGAAGTCCAGGCAGTTCGAACAGCTGGAGATCTCACGGTAGGCGTCCTGGCCCGGCAGCCAGACCTCGACGTCGTAGCACTTGGCCGCGGCGAACCCCATGTCGCCGGTCGACAGCATCATGGTCCGGTACGGCAGAGCGAGGCGCTTCAGCACCTCCTCGGCGCAGCCGACCATGCGCTCGTGCTCTTCGGCGGACTGCTCGGGCATGGTCACCGAGACCAGCTCCACTTTTTCGAACTGGTGCTGGCGCAGCATGCCGCGGGTGTCGCGTCCGGCCGAGCCGGCCTCCGAGCGGAAGCAGGGCGTCAAGGCCGTGACCCGCAGCGGCAGAGCGTCGGCCGCGACGATCTCCTCGGCGACCATATTGGTCAGCGGCACCTCCGCCGTCGGGATCAGCCAGAGGCCGTGGGTGGTCTTGAATAGGTCTTCGGCGAACTTCGGCAGCTGGCCCGTGCCGTACAGCGCCTCGTCGCGCACCAGAAAGGGCGGCACGACCTCGGTGTAGCCATGCTCGGTCGTGTGCAGGTCCAGCATGAACTGCGCCAGCGCCCGGTGCAGGCGCGCGATCCTGCCGCGCATCACCGCGAAGCGCGCGCCCGAGAGCTTGGCCGCCGTCTCGAAATCGAGATCGCCCAGCGCCTCGCCCAGCTCGTAGTGCTCCTTGGCCTCGAAGTTGAACTTGCGCGGCTCCAGGTGGGCGCGCACCTCCACGTTGGCGGCCTCGTCCTCGCCTTCCGGCACGTCCGGCAGCGGCGCATTGGGCAGGCCGCTCAGCAGGTCCTGCAGCTCGACACCGAGCTGACGCTCGCTCTCCTCGGCCCCGGCCATCTTGTCCTTCAGGCCCGCCACCTCGGCCATGATCGCCTCGGCGTCCTCGCCCTTGCGCTTGGCCTCGCCGATCGCCTTGGACGCCTCGTTGCGCCGGGTCTGCATGGCCTGCAGATCGGTCTGGGCCTCACGGCGCTTGGCGTCGAGGGAGAGGATCTCCGCCGACAGCGGATTCAGGCCGCGGCGCGCCATCGCGGCGTCGAAGGCTTCGGGTTCTTCTCGGATCCAGCGGATGTCAAACATAGGGGCACGCGACTCGGGTCAGTTTCAGGCGAATCGGGCCACTTATACGGCCCCACGAGCGCCCCTGTCCACGTCCGACTGCCCCGATTCGTCCCAAAAATGTCCCAGGAATCCGAGACTTAGCTTCAGCGTCCGGACCAAGGCCAAAGGCGAATCCGCTGTTCCGATTCGGAAAGTGCCGTCGACTTAAAGTGATTTCTGAAGAAACTGCGTTTACGGAAGTTAACGCGCTAAGCAACCGCCCGCCCGCTTGCCCCTGCCTTCGGCTGGTCGACCAGGTAGTCGGTCAGCACCGCGCCGACCCACATGGCGGTCAGTGCCACCCAGGCTGTGATGGCAAAGGTCGAGCCGCCGGTGACGCCGGCGCCGATGGAGCAGCCGCCGGCGAGCATGGCCCCGAAGCCCATGAAGGCGGCTCCGCTCAGGTAGCGGCGCATGGACTTCGCCCCCTCGAAGCCTTCGAACTTCCACTCGCGGGCCACGAGCGCCGCCAGGGCCGCGCCGAGGAACACCCCGGGAACCAGGCCGACATCGAAATCCAGGGTGTCGGAGGCAGTCATGAAAAACATCAGGGTGTCGGCCGAAGGGCCCGAGAAGGTCAGGCTCTCGATCGGCACCGGGTCGAAGGCCTGGCGGGAGATGGCCGCCGTGAGCAGCCAGCCTGCCCCCACAGAAAAGCCGACGCCGGAGCCGAAGACCAGGACCGGCCAATGGATGCCGGCGCGCCAGGAGGCGGCCAGCGCGACCAGCGCCAGCACCGCGCCGAGCACCAATCCAGCATAGCGGCCGAGACCGATCGCGGAGAGGAGTTCGATGTGCGCCGGACCCATGGTCCACAGCCCGGCCAGGGTATCGCGCGCCGGCGCCAGCACGCCGTGCAGGGACATCTGCGCGATGACCGCAAAGACCAGGCCTGAGAGCAGAGCGCGCAGATTGCCGCTGGGGGCCAGTACCAGCAGGCGCCCGGGGCAGCCGCGGGCCAGGACCATGCCGGCGCCGAAGATGAGACCGCCGAGAATCGCGCCGGACAGCGAGCCGGTCGAGGCCAGCCAGCGGGTCTGCTCCAGCGGCACCAGTCCGGAGAGCGCAAAGGCCTGGGTCCAGAACACCGCAGTGGAAAAGCACAGCAGCCAAACCGCCATGCGCGAACCGAGCCGGCCACGGGCGAACTCCACGGTGGCCGCGCGCAGGCAGAAACGGCTGCGCTGAGCGGCGACGCCGAAGAGCACGCCGACCAGCAAGCCGGCCAGGGCCGCCGCGCCGCTGTCGCCGGTGAACTCGAGAATTGCGTTGATGTCCATGCGGGTGCTCAGGCGCAAAGGCTCGGAATGGTCTCCATTCCGAGCCTTTTAACAGAAATAGGTGGCCTATTCCTTGATGCAGGTCAGCCCGCCGCAGGTCGCGGATCAGGCGATTTACTGCCCTTTACGGTGCCGGGGGAATTGAATTCTCGTCGTCGGACTTGTCGTCCGCATCGTCGCCGAATTCGTCCTCCAGCTCATCCTCGGCTTCCGCGCGCTTCTTCTCGACCAGGCGCGCGAGAATGATGGATATCTCGTAGAGGATGATAATCGGCACCGCCAGGCTGAGCTGGCTGAGGGGATCAGGCGGCGTGAAAACGGCGGCGAAGATGAAAACGCCGACGATGGCGTACTTGCGCTTGGCGGCCATGCCCTTCGAGGTGGCAAGGCCGACGCGCGCCAGCAGGGTCATGATCACCGGCAGCTGGAAGCACAGCCCGAAGGCGAAGATCAGCTTCATCATCAGCGAGAAGTACTCGGCCACCCGCTGTTCCAGCTCGATGGGCAGCGTCCCCGGCGCCCCAACGGTCTCGAAGGCAATGAAGAACTTCACCACGAAGGGGAAGATGACGAAGTAGACCAGCGACCCGCCGATGAAGAACAGCACCGGCGTCGCCGCCAGGAAGGGCGCGAAGGCCGATTTCTCGTGCCTGTAGAGACCGGGCGCGACGAAGAGCCAGAGCTGCACCAGGAAGAGCGGACAGCAGATGAAGCCGGCGGCGAAGAAAGCCACCTTCACATAGGTGAAGAAGACCTCGGTCAGATTGGTGAAAATCAGGCGCCGGCTATGCTCGCTTACCCCGCCTTTCAGCAGCTCGTTCGCCAGAGGCTGGGCGAGGAACTCGAACAGCTGCTGAGCGAAGAAGAAACAAATGACGAAGATCACCAGCAGCGCCACCACCGAGTACAGCAGGCGCTGGCGCAACTCGATCAGATGATCGAGCAGCGGCATCTTCTTTTCTTCGGGAGCGTCCGTCGTGGAGGTCATGCGGTCTGTTTGGTTCCGTCACCGTCGGAGGACGAACCGGCCTTGTCGCCGCCCCCTGTGTTGTCGCTCCCTGTGCTGTCGCCCCCTGTGTTGCCACCGGGCGACGACGGCGTCAGGGAATGCGGTGGCGCGACGTTGGGCGAAGGCATCTTGCCGGCAACCTTGTCGGCATTGCTGTCGCTGCCCGACTTAGTGGCGGAAGCGGACTCGCTGCGCTGCGCCTCGCGTTCGACGTTGCGCACCTCGCCGGACACTTCGTCGTCGGGGTCGATGGCGTTGGACAGCGTGCGCTGCAGGTTGCCGCTGCGGGTGGATTCCAAGGCCTTCTTGGCATCCTCCAGTTCCGCCTCACGCACCATGTCGTCGATACCGGATTGGAACTCGCGGGTAAGCGACTTCGCCTTGCGCATCCAATGCGCAATGGTCTTCATCGTATTGGGAAGATCTTTCGGTCCGATCACGATGAGGGCGATCAAAGCGATCACCGCCATCTCGGACCAACCGATATCAAACATGGCCGCCCATCATCGCGAAGGCATGGCGGAAGGGACGCGGCCGGAACGGCCTCAGCCGTTGGCCGCCTTGTCCTTTTCCTCGGAAGACGACATCGCGGCGCTGTCCTGGTCGATCACCTTGGGGCTATCGCCCGCCGCTTCTTCTTCCTTCTTCTTCCCGTCTTCCTTCAAGCCCTTTTTGAAGGCGTTGATACCCTGTCCCATGTCGCGCATCAGCTTCGGAATCTTTCCGCCGCCACCGAACAGAACAAGGACAACAGCCAGCACAATGAGCCAGTGCCAGATACTAAAGGTTCCCATTCCGGGATCTCCCTAAATTGGTCGTAACCGCCTCTTGAGGCGGACTATCGCAAAAAGGCCCCGCCGCCGCAACGCTCCTGGACATCAGGGTTAACGGCCCTCTCGCGGGAAAACAAAGGCTTGCGCCCGGTCCAGCGCCACCGCCAGACACTGCCGTTCCGGGGGCAGGAAACGCCCGGGAACCCGGGCATGGAAGTGAGGTGCGTCCTCCGGCAATTCAAGGCTGCGCAGGTGAATGAGACTGGTGCGCCCCATCAGGCGCGCGGCCATGACCGCCACGCTGTGCGGCGGAATCGGGCAGCCGTCGTCCACCGGGGTCAGATGCAGCGCCTCGGGGCGGATCAGCACCTGCACGGGGCTGCCCTCCGGCAGCCCGCCGGCGGCCACCGAGCCGAAGGGCGTCGCCACCTCTCCCGCTTCAACAACGCCGTCCAAATAATTGATTTCCCCAAAGAAAGCCGCAACGAAGGCGTCCTTTGGCTCGTAGTAGAGATTGGCCGGCGTGCCGGCCTGGACCATCCGCCCCTCCCGCATCAGCGCGATGCGGTCGGCCATGAACATGGCCTCCTCGGGGTCATGGGTCACCATCAGGGTCGTCGTGCCGCTTTGTTTGAGCACGTGCAGGGTATCGTCGCGCACCTGCTGGCGCAGCCGGGCGTCCAGGTTCGAGAAGGGCTCGTCCAGCAGCATGACCCGCGGGCGCGGTGCCAGGGCCCGGGCCAGGGCCACGCGCTGCTGCTGGCCGCCGGAGAGCATGTGCGGATAGGACTCGGCGGAACCGGCCATGCCGACCAGCTGCAGCGCCTCGCGCACCCGGGTGCGGCGCTCCGCCGCGGCGAGGCGGCGCAGGCCGAAGGCCACGTTGTCGGCCACCGAAAGATGCGGGAAAAGCGCGTAGTCCTGGAAGACCAGACCGACGGAGCGCTCCTCAGGCGGGCGCTCGCGGCCCTCCCCGGCGACCACCTGGCCGTCGATGAGCACCCGGCCCTGCTGCAGCGGCTCCAGGCCGGCGGCGACCCGCAGGGCGGTGGTCTTGCCGCAGCCCGAAGGCCCCAGCAGGCAGACCACCTCGCCACGCTCCAGCGTCAGACTGAGGTCATCGACCGCCAGCAGGTCGCCGAAGGCATGGCTCACATGCTCCAGGGATAGCGCGGACATAGGAGTTACTCAGGAACGGCCGGGCGCGGGGCTCAACCGGTGCTCCGCTGGGGTTCGTCCTCGGACTCCTCGTCCCCCTCGGCGTCCGCGACCTCCTCCGGGACAGCGCCCCCCTCGGCGATGTCGCCGTCGTCATCCTCGGTCTCGGCGGCCTCGAGAACCTCGTCCTCGAGATCGTCCTCCTCGCCGTCGGCCGCCTCGCGGTCTTCCGCCGCGGTCGCTTCGGCGTCGTCTGCGCCGGCTTCGGCAGGCTCCTCAGTTTCCCCGGACGCGCCTTCCTCGGGCGCCGAGGTCGCGGAGAGGTCGACCTCCTGGGGCAGCATGTCCTCACCGAAGGTCGCCTCCAGCAGTTCCTGCTCGCTGCCCTCGATGATCTCGCTGTCGTCCTCGTCCTCGTCGTCCTCGTCGACCTCTTCCGGCACCACGTCGCCGGCGGCCGGCAACAGGCCGCGGTCGCTGAGAGCGGTCAGGGCCGGACGCGTATCCAGCAGGCCGGCCGCCTTCAGTTCCTCGACGCCCGGCAGGGCATCGAGGCCTTCCAGCCCGAAGTGGTCGAGGAAGGTATCGGAGGACCCCCAGGTGACCGGCCGGCCCGGAGTCTTGCGGCGGCCCTTGGGGCGGATCCAGCCGATTTCCAGCAGGGCGTCGAGCGTGCCCTTGGACAGCGCCACGCCGCGGATCTCCTCGATCTCGGCGCGGGTCACCGGCTGGTGGTAGGCGATCACCGCCAGGGTCTCCAGGGCGACGCGCGACAGCTTGCGCACCACCTTGTTCTCCAGCTCCATGCGCGGGCCGAGATCCTCGGCGGTGCGGAAGGCCCAGCGGCCGCCGCGCTTCACCAGGTTCACGCCGCGGTTGGCATAGAGCGTCTGAAGGTCGTTCAGCAGCGGGTCGAGCTTGCAGTCCTCCGGCAGGAAGCGGGCGATCTGCGCCGGCGCCAGCGGCTCGGCGGAAGCGAACAGCAGCGCTTCGACCAGCCGCAGGTTGTCGAAGTCCTCCGTGCGCGCCTCGGCGAGCTCGGAATCCTGTTCCCCGGACTCGTCGTCCTCGTCCTCGTCGTCCTCTTCGGACTCCGCCTCGCCGTCGGCAGCCGCCATCACCTCGTCTTCCGGCACCTCGTCTTCCGACACGTCGTCCTCGGGCGCCTCCTCCTCGGGGAGATCGGTCTCGGTGGCTTCCGCGTCGAGAGCCTCGTCGGCCTCGGGCCGTTCGCTTTCTGGGGTCTCGGAGATCATGCTTGCTCCTGTTGCTCCTCGGCGGCGCTGCGCAGGTAGATGGGACCGAAGTTCCCGTCCTGTCGAATGCGCAGCTTGCCTGCCTTACACATCTCGAGGGTGGCCGCGAAGGTCGAGGCCAGGGCCGAGCGCTTCACCAGCGGGTCGCCCTGCACCTGCAGCTCCGGCGGCAGGAAAGAGGCTAGCGTCCGCCAGCCCGGGATGGCGCCCAGCATCGACGACAGACGGGTCACCGCCTGGTCGACGGAATAGAGTTCGGTGGCCCGGATCTGCAGGTTCTTGGGCCCGGCCTTGGCGCGCTGGCGGCCATAGGCTTTCAGCAGATCGAACAGCGTCGCGTCGTAAGTCGTGATGGTGCGGGCCCTCACCCGCTCCGGCGTGCCGCGGCCGAAGATGTCGTTGCCCAGCTGCGGCAGCGCCATCAGCTTCTCGCCGACATCGCGCATGGCCTGCAGACGCTGCATCTGGAACTTCAGGGCGGCGGCCATCTCGGCGCCGCTCGGCTCCTCCTCCGTGCCGGTTTCCGGCAGCAGCAGGCGCGACTTCAGATAGGCCAGCCAGGCCGCCATGACTAGGTAGTCGGCGGCCAGCTCCAGGCGGATCGCCCGCGCCTCGCGCACGAATTCCAGGTACTGCTCGGCCAGGTCCAGGATGCGGATGTGCTTCAGGTCGACCTTCTGCTCGCGCGCCAGTTCCAGCAGCACGTCGATCGGCCCGGCATAGCCGTCCAGCTCCAGCAGCAGCCGGTCCCGGGTGGCGCTGCGCGCACCCTCGATCCCCTCGTCGAAGGGAACCACGTCACTCACGGTTGAAAGCCCTCAATCACACCATTCAAAAGGCAAATCTCCTAGGACAGACCCGCCAGCCAGGTGAAAAACGGCATGAGCCAGTTCACCGGCGTGCGAATCACCAGATCGAAGAACGACAGGTTAGCACCAATGGCCCGGCCTGCGTAGGGCAGCAGAAAGAAGGCCGCAATGAGAATCAGCAGGCCGTAGCGCTCCATCTTGGCCAGCGGCACCGCCAGGCTGATCGGCAGAATGCCCACGGCGATGCGCCCGCCATCCAGCGGCGGCAGCGGCAGCAGGTTGAGCACCGCCAGCACCAGGTTCAGGAAGATCGAATTCAGCAGCATCTGGCGCAGCCAGTCCGCCGCCGGGTCGGGAAACAGCCCGGCCGGGTGGAACAGCAGCGCCGAGATCACCGCCAGGATCAGGTTCGCCAGGGGGCCGGCCGCTGCCACGTAGACCATGTCGCGGCGCGGCTTGCGCAGGCGGTGGAACGCCACGGGCACCGGCTTGGCGTAGCCGAAGACGAAGGGCAGCCCTGAGACATAGAGCAGGATCGGCAGCACGACGGTGCCGAAGGGATCGACGTGCTTCAGCGGGTTGAGCGTCACCCGGCCCTGCTTGTAGGCCGTGTCGTCGCCGTAGGACCAGGCAATGATCCCGTGCGCCGCCTCGTGCAGCGTGATGGCGAGCAGGATCGGCAGGATCCAGGTCGAGATGGTATAGGCCTGCGCCGAGAAATCGATATCGAGAAGCGGCATCAGGCAATATTCATGATCACTTCGAGCCGCCGCAGCAAGACCGCCGTTTCGACGGGCTGGACCGGCCCCAAGCGGTCACGGGCGGCGGCGATGCGGCGCTGCGCCTCGGCGCTCAGCGGGCCCACGGCCGCGGCCACCTGCTCCATCTCCTCGGGCTTGCCGTTGCAGTGCAGGGCGACGTCGCAGCCGGCCCCCAGCGAGGCCTCCGCCCGTGCCCCCAGGCTGCCCTTCAGGGCCTCCATGGAGAGGTCGTCGGACAGCAGCAGGCCGTCGAAGCCGATCTCGCCGCGGATCACCTGGGAGATGATGCCGGGCGAGGTGGTGGCCGGCCGTTCCGCGTCCAGATCGCTGTAGACCACGTGGGCGGTCATCGCCCAGGGCGCGTCGGCCAGGGCCTGGAAGGGTTTGAAGTCGCTGGCCGCCAGTTCCGCCTTGCCGGTGCCGACCACCGGCAGTTCCTTGTGGCTGTCGACCCGCGCGCGCCCATGGCCGGGGATGTGCTTCACGATGGGCATGACCCCGGCGGCCAGCATGGTCTCGCAGACCACCCGGCCCAGGTCCGCCACCAGCTCCGGATCGCCGCCGAAGGAGCGGTCGCCGATCACGTCATGGGCGCCGGGGAACTGCAGGTCGAGCAGCGGCACGCAGTCGACGTCGATACCCAGGTCGGTGAGTTCCGCCGCGATCAGCTGGGTGTTCAGCCGCAACGCTTCGTGCGCCCGCTCGCGGTCGTGGCTGGCGAGGCGGCCGAAGAAGCTGGCCGGCGGCGCGGCGCGCCAATGCGGCGGCTTCAGGCGGGCCACCCGCCCGCCTTCCTGGTCGATCAGCACCGGCGCGTCGTCGCGCCCTACGCTGGCGCGCAGGGCGGCCACCAGGTCGCGGACCTGATCGGGCGTTTCGCAGTTGCGCGCGAAGAGGATGAAGCCGAAAGGATTGGCGGCGCGGAAAAAGCTCTCCTCGGCAGCGCTGAGGGTGAGCCCCGCGCATCCGTAGATCGCCGCAGAGGGCGTAGGCAGATCGGCGTTGCTTGGCATCAGCGTTGTTTGACGAGGCAATCCTGGTTGCGGGCTTTCAACTCGGCGCAGACCTTCGCCGCCGCGTCTCGGCTGGCGAAAGGCCCGGTCTGGACGCGGTAATAGGTCGTGCCCTTGACCTCCGCGGTTTCCAGCGACAAGGCCCGCTCGCCGAGCTGCGCCGGATATGACTTCTGCAGCCGCGCCCATTCGCGGGCCGCCGCGTCCTCGGACTTCACCGAGGAGAGCTGCACCACCACGTCGCCTTCGGTCAGCGCCGCCGTCTGAGTCGTGGCCGGGCTTGGGGGCGCGGCGGGCGCCGGAGGGGCCGCTTCGGCCGTCTCGCCGTTGGCGGTCTCATGCGGCTCTTTTTCCAGCAGGGCGGCGATCTGGTCGTCGCCGCCGGCCCCGGGCTTCGGGATCGGCTTGGCGATCTCGGCAGTGGCGGTTTCCGACGCGGCCTCGGCCGGCGTCCCCTCGGCCAGGTCTTCCAGGGCTTCGGCGCTCTCCGCCGGCGGCGCGGGGATAGCGGCGGCACCTTCCGGCGCCTCGGCGACCAGCGGCGCTTCAGGCGCGGTGCCCGGCATGGCCTCTTCGCCGCCCGCCTCGGCGGTCTCGGCCGGTGTCTCCAGCGGCTGCGGCGGTTGCGGGATCTCCGGCAGCGGCAGCAGCTGCTCGACCCGCGGCGCGCCCTCCCCGGCTGTGCCGTCGTTCAGCACCAGCTTGTCCTGGTGCGGCACGTCCATGCCGCCCGGCTGCTCCGGCTTCACTTTCTCCGGCATGGGTTCGGCGCTCACGATCGGCAGATCTTCGCTCGACATCTGGCCGGTGCCCCAGGTGTAGGCGTACCAGACGATGGCGCCGAAACAGAACACCGCGGCCAGGGCGGTGACGATCGGCACGAGGTTGCGGCGCTTTTGCAGGTCGGCCTCCAATTCGGCGGTGTCTTCGTCGAAGGCCGCGCTGCGGCTGTCCGGCGCGCTCCCGCCCAGGGCGTTCGCCACCATCCGGCGGTCCTCGCCGTACACGATCCTGCGCATGCCTTCGTCGCTGAACGGTGGCGGACCCGAGGTCAGGTCGTCATCCCCGTCGCCACCGTGGCCGCGTCCCGGCCCGCTCACCATCTAGCGCATCTCCTCAACCGGCGTCACTCCGAAGATTTCCAGGCCCGAGGCGATCACGAAGGCCGTCGCCTGCACCAGGGCCAGGCGCGCCGCCGTCATCGCCGGGTCATCCGGCAACAGGAAGCGCAGTTCCGCATGGTCCTTGCCCTTGGTCCAGAGGCCGTGAAAGGCGCCCGCCAGATCGTAAAGATAAAAGGCCACCCGATGTGGTTCATGAGCATCTGCCGCGCTTTCGAGCAGACGGGGCCATTCCGCCAAGAGCTTAATCAGATCAAGCTCCCCCGAGTCGGTCAAGCGATTGAGGTCCGAGCCCGCTAAAGACACAGCATCTAGGGCGATACCCGGCATTTCCGCCGCCGCGTGGCGCAGCACGGAACAGCAGCGGGCATGGCAGTACTGGACGTAGAAGACCGGGTTGTCGCGCGACTGCTCCATGACCTCGACCAGGTCGAAATCCAGGGTCGCGTCGTTCTTGCGGGTCAGCATGATGAAGCGGACCACGTCCTTGCCGACTTCCTCGATCACCTCGCGCAGGGTGACGAAGGTGCCGGAGCGCTTGGACATCTTCACCAGCTCGCCGCCGCGCTTCAGGTTCACCAGCTGGCAGAGCTTCACGTCCAGCTCGCCCTTGCCCTCGGTGAGCGCCTTCACACCGGCCGTCATGCGCTTCACGTAGCCGCCGTGATCGGCGCCCCAGACGTTGATCATCAGGGGGAAGCCGCGGCGGAACTTGTCCAGGTGGCAGGCCATGTCGCCGGCGAAGTAGGTCCAGGAGCCGTCGGACTTCTTCAGCGCGCGGTCGACGTCGTCGCCGAACTCGGTTGCCTTGAACAGCAGCTGCGGGCGCGGCTCCCAGTCTTCCGGCGTCTTGCCCTTGGGCGGCTCCAGCACGCCGGTATACAGCAGGCCGCGGCCCTCCAGGAACTTCACTACTTCCTCGACCATGCCGGCCTCGACCAGCTTGCGCTCGGAGGTGAAAACGTCCTGGTGCACGCCCAGAAAGTCCAGGTCGGCGCGGATCAGGTCCATCATGGAATCGATGGCGAAGCGGCGCACCTCCGGCAGCCATTCGGCCTCGTCCTTGCCGACCCAGATGTCGCCGTCGCGGGCGGCCAGGGCCTTGCCGGTCTCCTTCAGGTAGTCGCCGGGATAGAGCCCTTCGGGGATCTCGCCGATGTCCTCGCCCAAAGCCTCGCGGTAGCGCAGGTAGGCCGAGCGCGCCAGGGTGTCGACCTGCCCGCCGGCGTCGTTGATGTAGTACTCCTTGGCGACCTTGTAGCCGACCTTGGCCAGCAGTCCGGCCAGGGCGTCGCCGACCACCGCGCCGCGCGCATGGCCGACGGTCAGCGGGCCGGTCGGGTTGGCCGAGACATACTCGACGTTGACCGCCTCGCCCGCGCCCATGTCGCTGGCGCCGTAAGCGGTCCCCTCTCTCAGGATCTCGGCCAGGCGTGCATACCAGACGCCGGGCACCAGGCGCAGGTTGATGAAGCCGGGGCCGGCCACCTCCACCTCGGTAACGTCGTCCAGCTTGCCAAGGCGCGCCGCCAGGGCCTCGGCCAGATCGCGGGGCTTCTTGCCGGCCGGCTTGGCCAGCACCATCGCCGCGTTGGTCGAGAGGTCGCCGTGGCCGCGCTCCCGCGGCGGCTCCACCGCCACGCGGGTGATGTCCAGGCCTGCAGGCAACTCGCCGGCATCGGCCATTTTCTCAAGCTCGCCGACAACAACGCTCTTGAAGTGCTTGAAAAGGTTCATGCGTTCTTAACTCGGATATCGAAATTCTTGGCGTGCTCGTCCAGCGCATAGCGGTCGGTCATGCCGGCGATGTAGTCCGCGACCAGCCGCGCCCGTTCGGCCTCCGGCAGGTCCCGCGCCTGCACCTGCCACTCCGTGGGCAGGCAGTCGGGCCGGGCCAGATAGTGCTCGAAGAGGTCGCGCACCACCCGCCTGGCCTTGGTGGTCATGCGGTTGACCTTGTAATGGCGGTACATGCGGGCGAAGAGGAAGCTCCGCAGCGCGCGGTCGTTCTGGCGCATCTCGTCGGAAAAGGCAACCAGCGGCGCCGAGAGGCCGCGCACCGCCGCCGCGGAGTCCGGCCTGGCCTCGGCGATGCGTCGGCGCGTCTCGCCCAGCAGGTCGGTGACCATGTGGTCGATCAGGCGGCGGATGGTCTCATGGATCAGGCGCCCTTCCTCCAGCTTCGGGTAGCGCGCCTCGACTTCTGCCAGCACCGGGCCCACCAGCGGCAGGTCGCGCAGGTCGTCGACGGCGAACAGCCCGGCGCGCAGGCCGTCGTCGATGTCGTGGTTGTTGTAGGCGATATCATCGGAGAGCGCGGCCACCTGGGCCTCGGCCGAGGCGAAGGTCGCCACCTCCAGGTCGCATTTGTCCCGGCAGTAAGTGGCCACCGTGGCCGGCACCACTTCGCCCTCGCGCGCCGCCGGTCCGGTGAGCGGACCGTTGTGCTTCACGATGCCCTCCAGCGTCTCCCAGGTCAGGTTGAGGCCGTCGAACTCGGCGTAGCGCCGCTCCAAGAGGGTCAGGACCCGGAAGGTCTGCTCGTTGTGGTCGAAGCCGCCGTAAGGCGCCATCGCCGCCTTCAGGGCATCCTCGCCGGCATGGCCGAAGCAGGTGTGGCCCAGGTCATGGGCCAGCGCCATGGCCTCCGCCAAGTCCTCGTTCAGGCCGAGGGCGCGGCTGATCGAGCGGGCGATCTGCGCTACCTCGATGGAGTGGGTCAGCCGCGTGCGGTAGTAGTCGCCCTCGTGGTAGACGAAGACCTGGGTCTTGTACTTCAGGCGGCGGAAGGCCCCGGCGTGGACGATGCGGTCGCGGTCGCGCTGGAAGCAGGAGCGTGTCGGGCTCTCCGGCTCGGGGAAATCGCGCCCGCGGCTCTCCTCCGGCCGGCAGGCGTAGGGGGCGGGCAGACTCGGGCAAGGCGGTTCCGGGCGTGACATGGGCGCGAACCTACGGCCTTGCCGTGTGTTACGCAATGGGGCGCTTGTTCCGCAATGGCGGTTTTCTGCGCCTTTCCGGGCGCTTTCCCGGCCCTCTCCGGCGGTGATTTGACAAGCCCGCCGAAGTCCCTACATCTTGAAGGTGACGACGGGCGACCCCGGGTTCGCCCGGAGCCGGTTTTGGTTAAGGAAATGTCATGACGACAGCGGCAGACAGCCTGGAATTCTCCCTGACGGAGAGCGCGGCCAAGCGTGTCGCCTACCTGATCGAACAGGAAGGCGGGGCTCAGGACGGCGGTAAGGGACTGATGCTGCGCGTGTCGGTCTCCGGCGGCGGCTGCTCGGGCTTCCAGTACGGCTTTTCCTTCGACGACACGGTCAACCCCGACGACCGCACCTTCCAGCGCGACGGCGTCACCACCGTGGTCGACGAAACCTCCCTGGAACTGCTGAACGGCGCCCAGGTCGATTTCGTCGAGGATCTGGGCGGCGCCTCCTTCCAGATCAAGAACCCCAACGCCACGTCCTCCTGCGGCTGCGGCTCCTCTTTTGCCGTTTGACCGCCTGCGCGGTCCGGTGCGATTTGACCGCCTGCGCGGTCCGGTGCGATCTGACCGCCTGCGCGGTCGGCGGCGATCTGACCGCCTGCGCGCTCTGGCGCTTTGACCGGCGCAGCAACATGGCCTAAACATCCTCGGCCATGACTCAGAAGGCCGTGACTCAAAATATGACCACCATCGCAAGTTGGAACGTCAATTCCATCAAGGCGCGCCTGCCCAATGCGCTGGACTGGCTGAAGTCGGCCGAGCCGGACGTGGTGCTGCTGCAGGAGTTGAAGTGCATCGACGACAACTTCCCGCGCCTGGAGATCGAGGAGTTGGGCTACAACGTCGTCACCCACGGCCAGAAGACCTACAACGGCGTCGCCATTCTCTCCAAGTCGCCGCCCGAAGACGTGATGGTCGGCCTGCCCGGCGACAAGAAAGACGAACAGGCGCGCTATCTGGAAGCCACCATTGACGGCCTGCGCATCGCCTCGATCTATCTGCCCAACGGCAACCCCATCAAGACCGAGAAATTCACCTACAAGCTGGCCTGGATGGACCGCCTGATCGCGCACGCCGAGGACCTGCTGGCCAGCGAGCAGCCGGTGGTACTGGGCGGCGACTACAACGTCATCCCCCAGGACGAGGACGTCTACGACACCCGCGCCTTCGCCAACGACGCCCTGACGCAGCCGGAAAGCCGCCAGCGCTTCCGCACGCTGCTGAACCTCGGCTTCACCGACGCCCTGCGCGCGCTGCACCGCGAGCCGCACCTCTACACCTTCTGGGATTACCAGGGCGGCGGCTGGCAGAACGACCACGGCCTGCGCATCGATCACTTCCTGCTGTCGCCCCAGGCCGCCGACCGGCTGGAGTCCTGCGAGGTCGACCGCGAGCCGCGCGGCAAGCCCAAGGCCTCCGACCACACGCCGGTGGTCTGCCGGCTGCGCGATGCCGACTAGGCTGCCGGGCGGCCCATGCCCTTCATCCCGCTGCACGACACCACGCCGCGCTACCTGATCGCGCGACCCTGGACCACCTGGATCCTGCTCGGCCTCTGCGCCCTGGTCTACGTCTTCCAGGCTTCCATCGGTCCCGAAGCCGACCTGCGCTTCATCTACGGTTTCGGCGTCATCCCCGCCACG
Organism: Kiloniellaceae bacterium; assembly: GCA_048268885.1. Taxonomy (GTDB): domain Bacteria; phylum Pseudomonadota; class Alphaproteobacteria; order Kiloniellales; family Kiloniellaceae; genus Pelagibius. Next base: position 82,743 of record JBLWUP010000001.1, read on the forward strand.
CTCGTCGGCAGCGCCGAGCTCTCCGCCGACCTGAAGCTGGTCGACCCGCTGGTCACCCTCATCACTTACCAGTTCCTGCACGGCGGTCTCGCGCACCTGGCCGGCAACCTGCTGTACCTCTCGGTGTTCGGCGACAACGTCGAGGACGCCATGGGGCATACCCGCTTCGTGTTCTTCTACCTGGCCTGCGGCGTGGCGGCCGCCGCGGCCCAGGTCGCCTTCAATCCGGCGGAGGCCACGCCCCTGATCGGCGCCAGCGGCGCCATCTCCGGCGTGCTCGGCGCCTACCTGATCCTGCACCCGAAGTCGCGCGTGCTGGTGCCGATCGGCTTCATTCCGCTTTATCTGCCGGCCTGGCTGCTGCTGATCTTCTGGTTCGGCTTCCAGTTCTTCGCCGCTTTCGGCGGGCCCTCGGCACAGAACGTCGGCTGGTGGGCGCACATCGGCGGCTTCGTCGCCGGCGTGATCCTGGTCTTCGCCTTCCGCTACAAGGCGGTGCCGCTGTTCGGCCTCGGCGATCCGCCGGACGGAGTCACGCTGAGACGCGGCGCGGTATGGCGGCCGCGCAAGGACGGGCAAGGCCCCTGGGAGTAGCTCCCACGGCGCCGATGTCTCGGGATCAGGCGGAAGCCTTGATGGCGGGCAGCAGGTCGCCCAGGACGCGCGCGACCTCGACCGGGTCGGCCTTGAACTGCAGACCGACCACGCGGCCGCGCTGCCAGACCACCGTGGCCGAGAGGCCCTCGAAGCGGTCGCCGAAAAGGGTGACGCTGCCGGAGCACTCGCGCTCCTGGCCCACGGCCACCTTGGCGCCGCCGAGCGACATATTGAGAATGGTGCAGTCCATCTGGCCCTGGTCGCACTTCATCGTGCCCGGCCAGAGCACCGAGCGGCGCAGGTAGCGGCGGCGACCTTCCTCGTCGCCCAGCTGGCCGAGAATCTCCTGAAACACCGCTTCCTGAGTTTCCGGGTCGCCCTGGAAGCGCAGATCGGCGTAGTCGCCCTCGGCATCCATCACGCGGCAGGCCAATTGGCCGAAACCCTCGATCGCCAGATACAGGTCTTTGGACGCCTCGAGGGCCCCCTGCAGACGCTGCTGGTCGAGACGGATCTGGGCGCCCTTGCGCGAGAGCTGCACCACCTCGCACTCCAGGATCGCGTCGCCGCTGTGCAGCTTGCCCGGCTGCTGCAAGGCAATCTGCTGTTCCACCAGGGTCAGTTCGGCCATCGCTTCACCCTGCCCCGCGCTGTGCGCCAAGGCAGGTCCCACTCCGCTGATTGACGCCGGGCGCACTCGCCCGGCCCTGATCTCATCCGCAGCGGGAAGTATCGCCCCCCGTCTCTTAACAAGTGGCGAATGGTGCAAATCGCTGAAAATGCCGCAGAATCGCAGCCTCAACGCATTGAAAAGACGATGTTTCCCAGACCGCCCGGGGCGGTGACGGCAGGCCCCTATTCGGCCGCCGCCGAGACGTAGACCGGGCCGCCGGGCATGATGCGCAGGCCCGGGCGCAGGTTGCGGAACGGCAGGTCGCGGTTGTCGAGAACCACCGGGCCGGGAGAGACCACCACCAGCACCGCCTCCGACATCGGCTGGAAGTCCGCGCGGAAGTGAACCGAGGACTTCAGCGCCAGGATCTTCTGCTCCGCCGGTTCGATGCCCAGATGGCGCAGCATGGCCTGGTCGGCCAACTGCACCTTGGCGGAAGCGACGGCCACCTTCACGCCGTCCTTCTCCAGCAGCGCCGTCGGCCCGAGCTTCATGTGGGCGCCCTTGTAGAAAGGCCCCGTGCCGGTGCACTGGCCGTCGCCGAGCCGCAGCACCTTGAAGCTGCCCTCGTAAGGCGCATCGCCCGGCACGCCGGAATGGCCGCCGAGCGACAGCGTCACCTCCGCCCCCTCGCCCGCCGCATGCGCCGCCTTGGCCGCCGCCGGGTCGTAGAGGTTGGCCAGCACCGCGCCCTCCGCCCGCTCGTCGATGAGGGCGCGCAGCAGGCCGGTGGTGTCGGAGTTGGCGCCGCCGCCGGCATTGTCCTGGGCGTCGGCCAGCACCACCGGCTTGTCCGTGTGGCGCGCGATCCGCATGGCCTCGCGCACCGCTTCGGCCGGCTTCAGCGCCTCCAGGGCAAAGGCGGACTCGCGCTCGACGGCCGCCTCGTAGAGATTCGCCGCGGCCTGGTCGGCGGCTTCCTGCGAGGTGCCGTAGGCGACCAGCGAGGCGCCGGCGCCGGGGAAGTCCGCCGGGCAGAAGCCGCAGGCGAAGGACACGCCGGTGACCCCCGGCTCCTGCGCCAGCAGCTTCACCTCGCGATACACTTCCTTGGCCGGTCCTTCGTAGGTGCAGCCGCTGGTCAGCGGAATCATGAAGGGCAACTGACGGAAGGCCTTGAAGCGCCCGCCGGTGCCGTTCAGCAGGGCGTCCAGATGCTGCGCGCAGCGCCGCCCGGTGGCCGCCATGTCGACGTGCGGATAGGTGCGGTAGATGTCCAGGCAGTCGGACAGCTCGACCATCTCCGCCGTCACGTTGGCGTGCAGGTCGAGGCTGACGACGAGGGGCAGGTCCGGCCCGACCACCTCGCGCACCCGGCGCAGCAGTTCGCCCTCCCCGTCGTCGACGTGCTCGGCCACCATGGCGCCGTGCAGGTCGAGAAAGAGCGCATCCAGGTTCTTCAGCCCGGCCAGGTCTTCCAGGATCATGGCGGCGATGCGTTCGTAGGCGTTCTCGGTCACATGGGCCGAGGGAGTCGCGTTGGTCCAGGTCAGCGGCAGCAACTCGTGCCCCTGCGCCAGGGCCGCCTCGACGAAACCGGCCACCGGGATGTTGATCCCCTCGATGGCGGCGAAGAGATCCCCGCCGCGGGTCAGCCCCGGCCAGGCCCCCGGCTTGAGGAACTCGTCATAAGTCGCCTTCGACGGCGCGAAGGTATTGGTCTCGTGCTGAAAGCCGCCGAAGGCGATGCGCGCCATGATGCGTGCCTTTTCCTGAAGCCTTAGATATCCGCGTAGACGTGGGTCTCGGCCTTGCCGCCCGGGTGCGTGACCGCGCCCAGGTAGGCCGGGCCGACCGTCGCGGCGTAGCGCCAGATGGCGCCGGACTGGTAGTCGTGCTCGCGCGGCTGCCACTTCTCCTTGCGCTTGGCGAGCTCCTCGTCGGACAGCTCGACCTCGATGGTGCCGGCCTCGGCGTCGATGACGATGATGTCGCCGTCCTCCAGCAGGCCGATGGGGCCGCCGACCGCCGCCTCGGGGCCGACATGGCCGATGCAGAAGCCGCGCGTCGCGCCGGAGAAGCGTCCGTCGGTGATCAGCGCCACCTTGTCGCCCATGCCCTGGCCGTAGATCGCCGAGGTGGTCGAGAGCATCTCGCGCATGCCCGGGCCGCCCTTGGGCCCCTCGTAGCGGATGACGATGACCTCGCCTTCCTTGTAGTCGCGAGCCTCGACCGCCTTGAACGCATCCTCCTCACAATCGAAGACACGGGCGGAGCCGCGGAACTTCTGGTTCTTCATGCCGGCCACCTTCACGATGGCGCCTTCCGGCGCCAGGTTGCCCTTGAGGCCGACGACGCCGCCGGTCGGCGTGATGGGATCGGAGCAGGGCCGCACAATGTCCTGGTCCGTCGGCAAGGTGACGCCTTCCAGCTGCTGCTCGATGGTCTTGCCGGTCACGGTGATGCAGTCGCCGTGCAGGTAGCCGCCGTCCAAGAGGGCGCGCAGAATGACCTGCACACCGCCGACTTCGAAGAGGTCCTTGGCCACGTAGCGGCCGCCGGGCTTCAGGTCGGCGATGTAGGGCGTGGAGCGGAAGATATCCACCACCGCCTGCAGGTCGAAATCGATGCCGCACTCGTGCGCGATGGCCGGCAGGTGCAGGCCGGCGTTGGTCGAACCGCCCGAGCAGGCGACCACGCGCGCGGCGTTCTCCAGCGATTTGCGGGTGACGATGTCGCGCGGGCGGATGCCCAGCGCCAGCGCCTTCATGACCGCGTGGCCCGAGGCTTCGGCGTAGGCGTCGCGGGATTCGTAGGGCGCCGGCGCGCCGGCCGAGCCGGGCAGCGCGAGGCCGATGGCCTCCGACACGCAGGCCATGGTGTTGGCGGTGAACTGGCCGCCGCAGGAGCCGGCAGAGGGACAGGCCGCGCATTCGACCGCGTGCAGTTCCTCGTCCGACATGTTGCCGGCGGAATGCGCGCCGACCGCCTCGAAGACGTCCTGCACGGTGATGTCCTTGCCCTTGTGGCGGCCCGGCAGGATGGAGCCGCCGTACATGAAGACCGAGGGCACGTTCAGGCGAACCATGGCCATCATCATGCCGGGCAGCGACTTGTCGCAGCCCGCGAGGCCGACCAGGGCGTCATAGCAGTGGCCACGCATGGTCAACTCGACGGAATCGGCGATCAGGTCGCGGCTGACCAAGGACGACTTCATGCCCTGGTGGCCCATGGCGATGCCGTCGGTCACGGTGATGGTGCAGAACTCGCGCGGGGTGCCGGCGGCGGCCTTCACGCCGCGCTTCACCGACTGGGCCTGGCGCGAGAGCGAAATGTTGCAGGGCGCGGCCTCGTTCCAGCAGGTCGCCACGCCGATGAAGGGCTGGGCGATCTCCTCTTCGGTCATGCCCATCGCATAGTAGTAGGAGCGATGGGGCGCGCTCTCCGGGCCGACCGAGACGTAGCGGCTCGGCAGCTTGGATTTGTCGAAGGTCGGCTTGGAATCGAGTGGCATGGTTGAACGCTCCCTCTCTTGATCTCTCAAGATTTTTCGTGATTTAGCGCGGAGAATAGCGGGCGCGCCCCGGCGCCACCACCGCGAAATGCGAATGCCGCCATGCATGAGGGGGCCAGCTGGGCTGGCCCCCTCGAGGCACTAAAGGTCAGACTGGAGGCGTCAGCCGCGCTTAGGCAGCAGCTTCCAGGCCAGCGGCAGGCCGGCGGCCACCAGGGCCAGCTTCAGCACGTCGCCGGGGATGAAGGGCGTGAGGCCCCACTCGAGGATCGGCTTGTCCCAGCCGAACAGCACGCCCAGCCACAGCAGGCCCGGGATGTAGAGAACGATGTTGCCGACCAGCATGGCGAGGGCCGCGGTGATCGTGTTCCGGTCCCAGCCGCGCTCGGCCAGCCAGCCGCAGGCCGCCGCCGCCAGCACATAGCCGAGAAGGTAGCCACCGGTCGGGCCCGCCATATAGGCCAGGCCGATGCCCTTTTCCGGGGTGCCCGCAAAGACCGGCAGGCCCATGGCGCCTTCGGCCAGATAGAGCAGCACGGTGGCCGCGCCGAGACGCCAGCCGAAGGCCATGCCGACGGCCAGGATACCGAAGGTGCCCATGGTGAGCGGCACGGGATAGAAGGGCACCTGGATCTTGGCGCAGGCCCAGATAAACAGCGAGCCGATGACCGCCAGCAGAGAGGCCCGCAGCAGGCCGTTCATTTCACCCAGTTTGCCCTGGTTGGGCCACAACGTCGCCGCCAGGGTGTCGTGCCGTGCTTGCAAAGCCGTCATGTTGTCCGCTTCCCTTCCGTCCCAGATGATCTAAAGGCGTGATTTAACCACGCGCAGCCCCATCTTACAGCGCCCGACGATAGGTGCTGTCAAGTGTCAGCTCCTTGCGCGGCCCGGTCACATTCCAGACCACGCGCCAGGTATCGGCGTCCAGCACCGCGAACTCACCCTCGTAGCGGTCAGGCTCGCAGAGGTGCACGCAGGACCAGCGGCCCTTTGTCAGGTCAAGTTCATGGAAGGGCCTGCCGTCGCTGAAGCAGACCTCCGCGCGCCCGCTTTCGGGAAACCTGAAGGTATAGAGCTGCAGCGCCGGGCCTTCATGATCGCCAATAGCGAGGCGGCCGTCCTCGCGGTACAGCAGAACCTCTTCGTCGGCAAAGAAGACCGCCTCTCCGTCGAAGCGGCCCTTCTGCCCGGCGCGGCGGTCGTCAATCCGCCGCTCCAGGCTCCATTCTCCCTCAAGAAAACCCTTCAAGTCACTGACTTGAAATAAATTTTCTTGATCATCCACTGCAATTCTCCACCGGGTTATGCGGAGGCCAGGCGCTCCAGGGCGCTCTGCAGCTTGGACATGGCCTGCTGGCTGTCGGAGAGGCGCTCGCGCTGCTCGGCCACCACGTCTTCCGGGGCCTTGGCGAGGAACTGCTCGTTGGAGAGCTTCTTGTCGAGCTTGGTGATCTCGCCCTTCAGCTTGTCCATCTCCTTCTTCAGCCGCGCCTGCTCCTGGTCCAGGTCGATGACCTCGGCCAGCGGCAGCACCAGGCTGCATTCGTCCAGCACGTCCTGCACCGACCCCTTGGGCACCGGCTGGTCGAAGGCGATGGTCTCGACCCGCGCCAGGGTCTTGATCAGCGCCTCGTGGTCGGCGATCCGGGCCTTGGAGTCGGCGGAAGCGTCGTTGAGGATGAGGGCGATTCGCGCGCCCGGCGGCACGTTCATCTCCGAGCGCACAGCGCGGATCTGGCTGATCATGCGGACCACCCAGTTGAGGGCCGCGTCGGCCTCGGCATCGCTGAGGCCCTCGGCGAAGGCCGGCCAGGCCGAGGTGGTCATCAGGCTCTCGTCGCCACCAACGTCACCTGGGCCGGTCTGCTGCCACAACTCCTCGGTCAGGAAGGGCATGATCGGGTGCAGCAGGAACAGCGCCTTATGCAAGACCCACTGGGCCGTCGCCCGGGTCTCCGCCTTGGCCGCCGCGTCGTCACCCTGGAACAGCGGCTTGGCGAACTCCAGGTACCAGTCGCAGTAGGTGTTCCAGATGAACTGGTAGAGCGCCTGGGCCGCCTCGTTGAAGCGGTAGTCCTCGATGGCGCGGCGCACTTTTGGCTCGGTCTGCGCCAGCTGGCTGACGATCCAGCGGTTCACGCGCTGGGTGTTGGCCGCCGGATCGAAATCGGGCGCGTAGCGGCACTCGTTCATCTCGTTGAAGCGCGCCGCGTTCCAGATCTTGGTGCAGAAGTTGCGGTAGCCCTCGATGCGGCTTTCCGACAGCTTCACGTCGCGGCCCTGCGCCGCCAGGGCGGTCAGGGTGAAGCGCACGGCGTCGGCGCCGAACTTGTCGATCAGGTCCAGGGGGTCCATGACGTTGCCCTTGGACTTCGACATCTTCTGCCCCTTCTCGTCACGCACCAGGGCATGGATGTAGACGGTGTGGAAGGGCACCTTGCCGTCCATGAAGTGCAGGCTGCTCATCATCATGCGGGCAACCCAGAAGAAGATGATGTCGAAGCCGGTGACCAGCACGTCGCCCGGGTAATAGCGCTTAAGGGCCTCGGTCTCCTGCGGCCAGCCCAGCGTCGAGAAGGGCCACAGCGCCGAGGAGAACCAGGTGTCCAGCACGTCGTTGTCGCGGGTCAGTTCCACCGCCTTGCCGTAGTGCTTCTCGGCCAGTCCCGCGGCCTCGGCTTCGTCGTGCGCGACGAAGACCTCACCGTCCGGCCCGTACCACGCCGGCACCTGGTGGCCCCACCACAGCTGGCGCGAGATGCACCAGGGCTGGATGTTGCGCATCCACTCGTAATAGGTCTTTTCCCACTGCCGGGGCACGAAGGTGGTCTCGCCCTGCTCCACCGCGGCGATGGCGGGCTTCGCCAGCTCGGCGGCGTTCACGTACCATTGATCCGTCAGGTAGGGCTCGATGGCGACGTGGGAGCGGTCGCCGTGCGGCACCATGTGGCGGTGATCGTCGATCTTCTCCAGCAGGCCTTCGGCCTCCATGTCGGCGACGATCTTCTTGCGCGCGCCGAAGCGGTCGAGGCCGCGGTAGGCCTCCGGCACGCTGTCGTTCATCCGCGCGTCGCGGTCGAAGACGTTGATCATCTCCAGATCGTGGCGCTTGCCGACCTCGAAGTCGTTGAAGTCGTGCGCCGGGGTGATCTTCACCGCGCCGGAGCCCTGCTCGGGATCGGCGTAGTCATCGGCCACGATGGGAATGCGCCGGCCGACCAGCGGTAGGAGGGCGTGCTTGCCGACCAGGTCCTTGTAGCGATCGTCGTCCGGGTGCACGGCGACGGCGGTGTCGCCCAGCATGGTCTCCGGCCGGGTCGTCGCCACGGTGATGAAGCGGCCCTCTTCCCCCTCGATCGGGTAGCGGAAATGCCAGAGGTGGCCGTTCATCTCCTTCTGCTCGACCTCCAGGTCGGAGATGGCGGTGTGGAAGCGCGGGTCCCAGTTCACCAGGCGCTTGTCGCGGTAGATGAGGCCCTCGCGGTAGAGGGTCACGAAGACCTTCAGCACCGCCTCGGAGAGTCCGTCGTCCATGGTGAAGCGCTCGCGCGCCCAGTCGCAGGAGGCGCCGAGCCGGCGCAGCTGCTTCAGGATGGTGCCGCCGGACTGATCGCGCCACTTCCAGACCCGCTCGATGAACTCTTCGCGGCCGATCTTGCGCGTGTTGCCCGGGGCCAGCGGCATGCCACGGTCCAGCTCGACGCCTTCCTCGCCCAATTGCCGTTCGACCACCATCTGGGTGGCGATGCCGGCATGGTCGGTGCCGGGCTGCCAGAGCACGTCCCGGCCCTGCATCCGCTGGTAGCGGACCAGGATGTCCTGGATGGTGTTGTTCAGCGCATGACCCATGTGCAGGCTGCCCGTCACGTTGGGCGGCGGGATCATGATGGTGAAGGGTTCCTTGGCGGCGTCGAACTTCGCCGAAAAGGCGTCCGCGGCCTCCCAACGGGAATACTGCCGATCCTCGACCTCGTCGGGCCGATAGGTCTTTTCCAGCATCGCTGGCGATCCTCTTGAACTGTCGCTTTGCCGCGCCCCGCGCGCCCGGTGAAGGCAGGGGCACTCAATCTCGCGGAGGGGTCTATCAGATGGTACGCCGCAGCGCCATAGCAGCAGGCCAGTACCCGGTCAGATCGCCTCTTCGCAGGCTGCCCGACCGCCCGGGATTCCGTGAATTTTGACGGGATTTCCGGGGAAAGCCTACTGATCCTCGGCGCGGCGTACCATCTTGCGGATCTCCTCGCGAACGATGCGTTCTACCAAATCGGGGAGATTCTCGTCCAGCCAACCCTTCAGTTCGGGGGCCAGGGAGGTGCGCACCAGTTCCTCCAGGGTCCGGCCGCCGCCGATCGCGATGGCGTCGTCCTGGCGGTTGGCCATCGCGGCCTTGGTGACCGCGGCCAGGGAGGCCGTGGCCGCCGCAGCGGTCGCTGCGGAAACAAAATCGCCGTCGCCGTCCGCCGGCGCCAGGTCCTGGCCGGCGGCGGCCCCCATGCCGGCTTCCGCCGCCTCGGCCTCGTCGTCCGTGGCCTCCGGCAGATCGATAACGGCCTCAGGGGCTTCTTCTTGGAGTTCTTCCGCGGGGGCCTCTTCTTCCGAAGCCGCTTCCGCCGGGACTTCCTCCGCCGACGCCTCGGCCGCGGCGGCGTCCTCCTGCGGCGCTTCCTCCTCGGAGGCCATCGGCTTCAGCAGCTCGGACGCCGGCTCCTCTTCTTCCTCGTCGGCAGCGCCCTCTTCCGGGGCCGCGGCCACGGCCTCCTCAGAGGTTTCCTCGGGGGCTTCCTCAGGCGTTTCTTCGGCAGCTTCGGCCTCGGCGGGCGCCTCGGCAGGCTCCTCTGCCGGCTCTTCCGCGGCCGCTTCCGCCGTTTCGCCTTCGGGCTCAGCTTCGGACTCGACTTCGGCAGGGGCCTCTTCGGGGGCTTCCGTTTCCGGCGCCGCCTCGGCCGCGGCTTCCTTCTCGGCGGCGAGATCCACGATGCTGCCGTCTTCGGCCACCATCTTGGTCAGGTCCAGGATATTGTCGGCGCCGCCCGCAGAGGCATCCGGGGCGGCGGCAGGCGCCGGCGGGGCAGACGCGGGGCCCTGCGCGGCGGCCTTGGCCGGGGCCGCCTCGGCAGCGGCCGGCGCCTCGGCAGGCGCCGCTTCGGCCGGCTTGCCTTCTTCGGTCTCGTCTTCGGAGATAATCCGCCGGATGGAGGCGAGAATTTCCTCCATCGTCGGCTCGTTTTGTGCTTCCGGCTCGCTCATACCACTCCGGCCAATCAGGTCCCCCAGGGCTTAACCCCGGCCCCAACTGTCAATTCACAGGAACGATCTTGTAACACTGCATAGCCGGAAAGCGGAAATTTTCTGTTAACCAAAACCTCCAAAAGGCTTGGCTTTCTCAGTAGCTTCGCTATTCGCTGCCGGTCAGGCCGCCCTGGAAGCTCTCGACCTCGGCGGCGGGCGCGTCGAGACCGAACCACTTCTCGCGCACCTCCCGGTAATCCGATTCCGGGTCGTAGACCGCCGTGTTCAGGCGCAGATCGGCGGCGGTCATCCGGCCGACGGCGCTCAAAACCTGGTAGCTCGCGACAATTTCGTCACGTTGGGCACTGACCAGGCCGACCTGGGCGTCGAGCAGCTCCTGCTCCGCGTCCAGCACGTCCAGCACCGTACGCGCGCCGACGGCGTTCTCCTGGCGTACGCCCTCCAGGGCGATCTCGTTGGCGCGAACGCTCTGCAGCAGGGCGGCGATCTGGGCGCGGGCCGTCAGCAGGCTCTCCCAGGCCGAAATCGCATCCTCGCGGGCCTGGCGCAGGGCCTCCCGCACCAGCAGCCGGCGCTGGCTGGCCACCTGCTTGGATTCACGCACCCGGCTCGACACCGAGCCCTGCTGGTACAGCGGCACCGAGACAATGGCCAGGACTTCGGCGCTGCTGCCCTCGTTGGTGCGCGAGGACCTTTCGTGCTGATAGCCGACCGAGCCCTGAAGGTTCACGCTGGGCAGCAGTTCGCCCTCCACCTCGCGCACGGAACGCTGAGCGGCCCGCTCGTCGTAGGACGTCGCCAGCACCCGGGGATTGGCGGACTCCGCCGCGCTGACCACCTCTTCCAGGCTGTTCGGCAGCTCGGACGGCAGGGGCGGCTGATCGAGGCGCTGGGGATAGACGCCGATCACGTTCTCGAAGGTCGCGCGGCTCGACGACAGATTGCCCTCGGCGCCGATGCGGTCGGCGGTCGCGCTGGACAGGCGGCTTTCGGACTGCGCCACGTCGGTGCGGGTCAGCTCGCCGACATCGAAGCGGTCCTGGGTCGCCTCAAGCTGGCGGTTCAGCACCTGCTCGTTGTTGATGTTGAGGGCCAGAACGGACTGGTCGCGCCAGACATCGGCATAGGCCGTGACGGCGTTCGTCAGCACGTCCTGCTCGGTCGATTCCAACCGGGCGCGCTGGGCCAGCACCTCGTTTTCCGCACGCTGGGTGCCGGCGACCGTACGCCCACCGCGATACAGCGGCTGGGTCACCACCAGCTCTCCGCTGGCCGGGCTCCGCCCGTCGCTCGTGCCGGTCGGACGCACGTTGTCGTCGTAGGCCTTGCCGCCGCTGCCTTCCAGTTCCACCAGGGGACGCCAGTTGGACAGCGCCTGCGGGACGCGCTCGTTGGTCGCGCGCAGCTCGGCCCGCGCGGCGCTCAAGGTCGGATTGGATTGATAGGTCTGGATCAGCGCTTCATTGAGGGTCTGTGCCGACGCCGGTGCACTGCCGATGCCCCCCAGAATAACGGGCCCCAGAATGATGGCCCCCAGGAATAAGGCGGGCGTGCCCGCGAGAACGCCACCTTGCCGAACGGCTTTCATCGATCGCATGCGTACGCTTCCCCTGTGTACGATTGACCTGTGCCCGCCTTCGGACAAGACGGATCCCCATTCATTAATTGAGCGACGGAGGGCCCGACTTCAAGTACGCGGACCACGCCGCATTCATCCCCAGGCGCCTCGCCGCCGCCAAACGACGGCCGGCCCCGCAGAACACAGCTTAAAAAACGAACCCGGGCTTGCGCGCGAAACCAGGTAGCAGCGGCGTGGCCGCGTCGAACAGGATGCGCGCCGAAAAGCTGTCGCCCGCCCGCTGGATCAAGGTCCCGCGCCCGATTCCGGACTCGTCGCAGACCACCGCGACCAGCCGCCCGCCGTCGGCCAGCTGGCGCTTCACGGCGTCCGGCACCGCACTCACGGCGCCTTGGAAGACGATGATGTTAAAAGGCGCCTGCTTCTGATACCCGGCGTCGAGCGCCCCTTCGACCACCACGGCGTTGTCGACGTCCAGGGCGTTCAGGGTCCGGTTCGCCTCGGCCATCAGCTGGCGGTCGCTCTCGAGTCCGACCACGGTTTCGGCAAGCTGGGCGAGAATCGCCGTGGAGTAGCCCGTCGCGCAACCGATATCCAAGGCGATATCCCCGGGCTGCGGCGCGGCAGCCTGCAGCAGGCGCGCCAGCACCATGGGCTCCATGAGGTAGCGTCCCGCGGCGACCTCGAGATCCTCGTCGATATAGGCGAAACCGCGCTTCGCCTCGTCGACGAAAAGCTCCCTCGCCACGGCCTCGAAGGCCGCGATGACCCGTTGATCCGTGACCTTGTTGGTCCGGATCTGGCTCTCCACCATATTGAGGCGCGCTGCTGCGAATTCCGTCATCTCACCAACCGTTCACTCTGCTGCGGCCCGAAGGCCGTTTCGGCTTTGGTTTATAAGCGCCTATGCGCCCGAAAACAACGCAGCAGAACAGGCGGCATCCGGCCCAGCGCAGTCAGCTTGACCCAAGCGGGAGGCGGCAGTATAGGTTCGCCCCTCCACCGACGGCCCGGTGGGAGAGTGGTTATCCAGAGGACTGCAAATCCTTGCACGCCGGTTCGATTCCGGCCCGGGCCTCCATCTTTCTCTTCCCCCAAGACCCCGACAGCCTTCGCAGCCCCACCCTGGTGCGGCGCGCCTTTAGCGCGCCATGGCCAGCAGCAGGCTGTACCAACCGTAGCCCACGGCCGCGAAAAAGAAGGCGAAGGTGCCGACCGCCGCCAGACCGCTGGCCAGGCGCTCCCACAGCGGCGGTTGAATGGTGTTCATCCCCAATCCGTACATGATGCTTCTCCCCAATCTGGCTTCGGCGTGAGCCGCCGGTGACGTGAGGACGAGCCTAGTGCGGCCTGGAACGAAGATCAAGAACAAATCATGAACATCCGTTTAAGCCCCCGCCTCTTGCGGTCGCGGTTGCGGCGAGCACCACGCGCCTTCTACAATCTTCATTAACCATAGCGGCCATAAGCTGCTGCTTGGTTGGCGCTGAATCATCGCCCTCCGAGAGGGCCTCTGAGGGAAGCGGCGCCGCCGAGCCTCGCAAGACGGAGCAAGGGCCATCAGACAGGATATCCTCGCTTGCCTGCCCGAACGGCTGCATCCGGTCAGCCAGATGTTCCTGGAGAACTGGCTAGCCGGCGAGATTTCCACGGCGGAGTTCCTGCGCTGGTTTCACATGCCGAATTCCGATTACCTGCCGGTGGCCAAGTGTGTGCTGGCGGTGGTGTCCGGCGCCTGAGGCCGCGCGAGGGCGTGAATCGGACCCCAAAGCGGAGGTCCAGAAAGTGCGGTTTTTCGCTGCAAAAACTTTGCAGCCCAGCGAACGTTTTGATATAACCGCGCTTCGCTGAGCCGGGGACGCCCGGTTTGCAGATCAATTCCTGATCCGCGGTAGCTCAGTTGGTAGAGCAGGTGGCTGTTAACCACCTTGTCGCAGGTTCGAGTCCTGCCCGCGGAGCCAATTCGAAGAGGGGTCCTGGCGCAAAGCCCGGGCCCCTTTTCTTTTCAGCGCAGGCAGGCCCCGGCCGCGCCAGCTCCAATGATGCCGTCGACCCCGGGCCTGAATAGAATCCCCTCAACAGAATCCCCTGAATAGAATCCTCTGGCTGGGTGCGGGCGCCGGCAAGGAACGCTGATCCGGTCGACCAAGCCGGCCCGCCGGCGTCTCCACATTTTTCATTTCCGTCAGCCTTCCGTCAGGTTCCAGCGCTCCTGTGTTGCCGACGATCTGCGCGAGTCGTGCCCGCCACGACCCGCGCCGGCATGAAGGGGTTGCAGGCCGACATGACAGTTACCTTGCGCGAGGACCGCGCCCGGACATCCGTACAGCCATCGGAGAACCCGCAGGGACGACGCATCGACGTGTCCGTGGTGGTGCCCGTGCGCGACGAGGCGGACAACATCGAGCCCCTCATCAACGAGATCCGCGGCGCGCTCGGCGGGCGGATCAGCTACGAGATCATCTATGTCGACGACGGCAGTACCGACCGCACGGCAGAGGTCCTGCAGGAAGTGGCCGATCGGGTTCCGGAACTCAGGTGGCTGCAGCATGCCGAGAGCATCGGACAGAGCGGCGCAGTCCTCAACGGGGTCCTGGCCGCCCGCGGCCGGCTGATCGCGACCCTGGACGGCGACGGCCAGAACGATCCCGCCGACATTCCCCGCATGCTGGACGCCCTGAACCAGGCCGGCGGTCCGGCCCGGGTGCAGGCGGTGACCGGCGTGCGGACCCGGCGCCAGGACACCATCGCCAAGCGATGGGGCTCGCGCATCGCCAACGCGGTGCGGCGGCGCTGCCTCGGCGACGACGCCCCCGACAGCGGCTGCGGTATCCGGCTGATCACCCGCGAGGCCTTCCTCCGCCTGCCCTACTTCGACCACCTGCATCGCTTCGTCCCGGCTCTGCTGCACCGGGAGGGCTACAAACTGATCACCCTGCCGGTGAACCATCGGCCGCGCCGCCGGGGCCGTTCGAAATACGGCACCTGGGATCGCTTGCGGGTCGGCATCGTCGACCTCTTCGGGGTGATGTGGCTGATGAAGAGACGCAACCTTACAGCAATATCAGGTGACGAGAGATGACGGCGCTTTCCCTCACCCCGCAGGCCGCCTGGCTCGGCATCGGGTTTCTTGGCCAAGCCCTGTTCAGCATGCGCTTCCTGCTGCAATGGATCTCCAGCGAGCGGCAGCGGCGCAGCGTGATGCCCCTGGCCTTCTGGTACTTCAGCCTGGCCGGCGGCGCGGTGCTGCTGTCCTACGCGATCTGGCGCCAGGACCCGGTCTTCATCGTCGGTCAGGGCATGGGGATCGTGATCTACCTGCGCAATCTGCAGTTCCGCCTGCGCGAAAGACGGCAAGCGCGGCCCCCTGCCTGAGGCCAGAAAGGCCTGATCCCCGAAATGTCTGAGACCACGGACCAGACAAGCGCCACGGCGTCCACCATTTCCTTCCGGCTTTGCATCCTGCCACTTGCGGTCGCCCTGCTGGTCTGGGCCGCTCAGGTGGTGGCCTTTTCCCAACGGCCGATCCTGCCGGTCGACGAAACGCGCTACCTGACCGTCGCCTGGGAGATGTGGGCCTCCGGCGACTGGCTGGTGCCGCACCTCAACGGGCAGCCGTATTCGCACAAACCTCCCCTGCTCTTCTGGCTGATCAACCTGGCCTGGACTCTCGGCGGTCCCAGCGCCCTCGCGGCCCGCCTCGTCGTCCTGGCCGCCGGCGTGGCTTCCGCCCTGCTGACCGGTTTCATCGCGCGCCTGCTGTGGCCGCAGGTCCGCGGCATCGGCCCCTGGGCGGTCATGACCTACGCGGCGATCGGCGTCATCGCTCTCTTCAACAGCCTGGTGATGTTCGACGGCCTGTTGACCTTCAGCGTGCTGCTTGCCACCTGCGGCATGCTGCTCGTCTGGCGGCGCGGCCGGATCGGCTGGTGGGCGCTCGCCGCCGCCGGCCTCGCGCTCGGCGTCCTGGCCAAGGGGCCGGTCGCGCTGCTCCATTTCCTCGCCGTCGGCGCCCTGGCCTCGCTCGTCGTCGCCTGTGAGGCGCCGGGCGGCCGGCGCGGCTGGTACCTCGGACTCGGCGCCGCCGTCCTCGGCGGCGCGGCGCTGGCGCTGATCTGGGCCTTGCCCGCCGCGATCCACGGCGGGCCGGAATACCGCGAGATGATCCTCTGGGGCCAGACCGCCGACCGCATGGTGAAGTCCTTCGCGCATGCGCGGCCCTGGTGGTACTACCTGCCGCTGCTGCCGGTCATGGCCCTGCCCTGGGGCTGGTGGCCGGCGCTGTGGCGCCGGGCCCGGCTCAACGGCTGGGTTACCGGCTCGCAGGCCGCCCGCTTCTGCCTCATCTGGTTCGCCGCGGTCTTCGTCGCCTTCTCGCTGATCTCCGGCAAGCAGATCCACTACCTCCTGCCGGCGCTGCCCGCGGCGGCGCTGATCATCGCCCGCGTGATCCTGGCCCCCGGCGCCGCGCCGCGCCGCCGGGACCTGCTGCTGCCCTTCCTGCCGATGCTCGCCGTCGGCCTGGCCGGTCCCCTGCTGGAGATCGCCGACAGCCTCGGCCTGCCCGACAGCCTGCCGCAGACCGTGTTCTTCTTCGAGCGCCAGCGGGCCGACTGGCCGGCCTGGAGCCTGCTCGCCGTCCTGCTGCTGCTCTTGCTCGCCACCCCGGCGCGCATCAAAGCCCAGGCGGCCAGCCTCGCCGCCGCCGTCGCCCTCACCCTGGCCGCCGGCCACCTGATCGCCGCCCCGACCTTCGCGATCTACGACTGGTCGCGGGTGGCGCCGGTCGTCCACCAGCACCAGGCCTGCGGCCTGGCCTGGTTCGGTGACTACGCCGGCGAACTCGGTTTCACCGCCAGGGTGACGCATCCGGTGGAGCGCACCACGCCGTCGCGCATGGCGCGTTGGCTCGCCGCGCATCCCGGCGGCGTTGCGATCAACAAGGGTCTCGAGGCCGAGCAGGCGGCGCGGCTGCCGGCGCCCGACCTGACGATGTCCTATCGTGCCAAGCAACTGGCCTTATGGATCGCCCCGGGCCGCGTCGAAGACTGCCGGTAAAGGGACAACCTTGCCTGGAACGGCAAAAGGGGAGCGACCGCGGGCCGCTCCCCTTCCTTTACTCAGCCGCGCCGGCGCCGGCTACTTCTGCAGGCCGACGTAGTCGATCATGTCGGCCAGCGAACCGATGGGCTGGAAGCGCCCCGGCACCTTGGTGCCCCCGGCATTGACCCGTGCATGGTAGCGGTTGTTGAGGAAGCTGTTCGGGTCGTGCTTCAGAAAACCGATCAGCGTCTCGGCCACCAGGCGGCTGCCCACGGCGCCCAAGGTGTCACCGTCCTTCTGCACCTTGGCCTCGCGGAGGATGTAGTACCACAACGGCGTCCGGCGCTGGAAACGGCCCAACTCGATGGCGTCCTTCACGCTCTGGTCCTCGCCGTCGGACAGATCGTTCTCGAGCAGCGGGACGATGCCCATGGCGCCGGCCACGGCCTGCCCGGAGGGCACGCTGAGCAGGTAGCCGCGGCAGAGGTTGCGCTGCGCCAGGTGACGGATCATCGCGGCGGGCCCGGCCTGGCCTTCGAAAGGCAGGTCGAAGAGGCCCTTGGAAATCAGCACGTCGATCTTGCGCGCCTTCTGCGGAGCGGGACTGCCGGGGAACTCAAGGAAGTTCGCCCAGTGGATCAGGTTCTGGTTCTTCAGATGGAACTGCCCGGCGACCTCCTCCAGCAGGTCCGCCGCCCCGGAGCGTTCGGTGGAGACGCCGAGGATCTCCTCGATCTTCAGGTTCGTCCCCGGCTGCAGGTCGTAGGAGGGGCGCACCATGGAATGGCCGAAGCGGAAGCCGGCGACCGAGAACTCGATGGGCATGAAGAGCTCTTCACCGCCGGTGCCCGGTCCGAAGAAGTAAGGGCCGTTGCGCAGCACCTCGTTCACGACGTCGGGATCGCAGACCCGGGGCAGATAGTCATGGGCGGCGATGTACTGGTAGGTCCAGCGGACGATCTGGCGCGCCTTGGAGTATTTCTGCGCGGGCGTCGGCGCGCCGCCGACCAGATCGACGACCTTGTTGTGAAAGGCCGCGAAAGCGGCATGCAGCTGGCTGACGTTGACGTTCTCGTCGTTGCGCCCGTCACCGATCAGTGCCGTGCGGCCGCTGCGCGGCAGATCGATCAGGCCGGGGCCCAGGTCCTGCAGCACCAGCTTGCCGGTCGCGGGGTCATACAGCTCCGACGCCTCGGTATCGACCCCGGCGATCAGGCCGGGACCGTCGCCGTAAAGATTGTCGAGGTCGAGCTGCGGGCGGCGTCCGTTCTGCAGGGTCTCGACCACGACGTCGGGGTCGAGCGGCTGGATCGGACGGGGCCGTCCATCCGCCTGGGAGATGAGGTTCAGCCCCCCTTCCCGGTCGGTTCGCGCGGTGATGTCGTGGTCGATGAACTGCCCGAGATAGGTGAAGGCCGCCGGCACCGGCGAGTCGAGCGTCGGGTCCGGCGGGGTCGAGGCATCGCCCATCGCATCACCAAGGGCCAGCAGCGCATCCGTGGTGCGCTCGGCAACCGGCAAGAGGCATTCTTCGGAGGACGCAGCCTCGGGCAGCATGTAGCCGAAAGGCGTTTTGAACAGGATTTCGCCTACGGTCTCGACGCCACCGGAATGGGATACGTTCTTCAGCATGGTCTGACCTCCCCAAGGGAAAGCCGAGCCGCCACACCCCATGTGTGCGTACCCGGGCAAGGCCGAGACTATCAGCGCCCGCAATTGCAGCGACCGGGCAAAGGCATAGCGGCCCAACTCAGAAAGCGTCACCGGCAGCCCCGAAGGAGTACTCCGCCCTCCGCAATTTCAAGCCAAGGATAGGCAAGCGGCATCGACAGCCGGCGCCGCGAAGCACCCTCACTCAACCAGGTGCAGGCGGGGTGCGGCAGCCTTGCCACAGATCGAGAGGATCCCGCCGCAGCGACCCTCTTGCCTCTTGTCGGGCGGCGCCCTTTTGCTCGAAGATGCGAGACGGTTTCCGGCGCTTTCGAGTCGAACGACACCGTCAGCAGACCGGTGGCGGACAGGAAACCGAACAACCCGTGTAAAGCATTCCGCCTCAACCCGCTCGTCATGAAAAGACAGTAAGAGCATCTAGGGGGACCTGCATGGCAACCAAACGTACCGCCGCCAAGAAAGCGGCCACCAAGAAGATCGCCGCGAAAAAGACCGCAACAAAAAAGGCCGCCGCCAAGAAGAAGGTCGCGAAGAAGACCGCGCCCAAAAAAGCGGCCGCCAAGAAGACCGCGGCAAAGAAGACCGGCGCCCGGAAAATCGCCGCCAAGAAGACCGCCGCGAAGCGCAGCGCGGCCGCCAAGACCGGCGCCGTGAAGAGCGAAGTGAAGAAGAAGGCCGCCGCCAAGAAAGCGGCTGCGAAGAAGATCGCCGCGACCAAAAAGGCCGCGCAGAAAGCTGCGGTCCGCAAAGCCGCCCGGAAGGCCGCCGCCACCGGTTCCAGCGGCAGCTGACCGGCCCAGCGGCGCAAAGTCTTCTGCAGGTTGCCGGAGAGCCTCCGGCCCTCGCCGCCACGCGCCGGCAACCTGCAGTCATTCTCAATCTCAATACATCAATCTGCTTGAATATTCCCCTGCGCTCGGGCAGCTTGCGACTTCAGCCGCCGCCGTCATGGCGACGAGGTGTCATTGCCTGCATGGGGACAATCACATTTACTCGTCATCTGCATCGCTTACGTCGTCGTCCTTTCCTTGTTGGCGTGAAGTTGCCGAAGACGCCCGGAGCTATTTGGCGAGCTTTGAAGCGCCGATGCTGCTCAATGCCTGGCTCGCGGCGGGCAGCGACGATCGCCCGCCCGGAAGAAGCGACCTTGCCCCGGAGGCCATGCCGCGGATCCTGAGCGATGTCTGGCTCATGGACTACCTACCGCAGGCCGCCCGGCTGCGCTACCGCCTGGTGGGGGAAAACATCGGCGCGCGCTACGACTTTCCCCTCTCCGGCACCTTCCTGGACGAGACCCTGGCGCCGGAAGCCCGCAATACGGTGCTGAGCTACTTTCACGCCTGCGTGGAGAGGCCGGCCATCTGCCTCGTCGTCGGCCGCCTCTACCACGAATGGCAGCGCCCGAGTTACGGCGAACGCCTGTTGCTGCCCTTGTTGAACGAGGATGGCACGCCCGAGGGCCTGGTGGGCATCACCATTTGTAAGCAAACATTCTCCAGCCGCCCCGTGGCCGAGGAACGGTCCAAACGGATCACCTGCATCCTGCCGCTGGATGGCTCGCCGCCCACCGAACAGGAAGGCGTCGTCCCTGTGCTTTTCTGGAACTAGGGCCTGCTCTGGGCTCTGGGCCCTAAACCGCCACCAGGCGCTCCAAGAGGGCGTCGACATCCTCCGGATCCTGATAGAGACCGAAGCCGAAGCGTAAGCGGCTGCCGCGATAGTCCGTCGCCACCTCGGCTGCCGTCAGGCGAGCGTGGAGATCCGACGCCGCCGCGTCGCTGCCCAGGTCGAAGGTCAGGAAGTTGCCGCAGGCATGAACCTTGGGCTCGATCAGCAAGGCGTCGAGCGGCAATGACGCGACCGTTTGTCCCCTGAGACCGGCCAGGAAGCGGTCCTGCAAGGCGCGGGCGTGGGCATGGATCTGCGCCGCGTCGAGGCCCAGCTCGTCGAGCAGGTGCAGGACGGCGCGCATCCTGTAGAGCCCGACAGGATCGAAGGTGGCGCCGAAGAAGCGTCCGCCGTCCGCGGCATAGGCCACTTCCCCCGCGGCGGACTGCTGCAGCGCGCCGAAGGCGGCGTACCAGCCGGTGTCGCGCGGGCGCGGCCCATAGTCCGGCGGCGCGTGCAGGAAACAGACACCCTCCCCCGACATGGCGTACTTGTAGCCCCCGGCCATGTAGAAGACGCGCCCGGCGATGCGGGAGATATCCGTGGGGCGCGCCAGGTAGCCATGGTAGCCGTCGATGACGACGAAACCCTCCGGCGGCAGGTCCGCCACCAGCCCCTCCAGATCGGCCAGCGCGAAGCCCGAATTGAAGAACACCTGGCTGACGAAGATCAGGTCGTAGGCGCCGCCCTCCGCCGCCGCCGCAAAGCGCGCGGCAAAGTCCGCAAAGGGTTCGACCGGCACCCGGGTTACGGCCACCAGGCCGTCCTCCTCCAGGCG
Organism: Kiloniellaceae bacterium; assembly: GCA_048268885.1. Taxonomy (GTDB): domain Bacteria; phylum Pseudomonadota; class Alphaproteobacteria; order Kiloniellales; family Kiloniellaceae; genus Pelagibius. The sequence continues at coordinate 103,456 of JBLWUP010000001.1, forward strand.
TGCGACCTGACGGGTGAAGCTGTGGAACTCCCCATCGCTGGTGAGGATGCGCGGCGGCCGCTCGGCCGGCAGGCAGGACAGCAGACGTTTGACGAACTCGTGGGTGTTGGGCGCGAAGGCGAGACTTGCCGGGTCGTCGAGTCCGAGGTGGCGTGCGATGCCGCGCTGCACTGCCGGCATGACCTCTCCCAGGGCGACCTCCCACTTGCCGCCGGTCAGCCGCGCCGCGTCCTCCCAACATGCCATCTGCGCCACCAAGGTCACATCCGGCCAGTAGTGATGGCTGTGCGCGGCGAAGTGCAGGCGCCGCGGCGCCGCTGCCAGGAAACGGCTGAAGTGGGCTTTGTAGCTGAGCGTCACGAGGCGCCTGTCGAATAGCGGTAGCCCATGGCGCTGCGCAGCGGCTCGGGCAGCGGCGGCAGGGCCGATCGGGGAATGAGGAAGGTCGAGAGCGCGAAGAGATCGCTGAAGACACGGTAGCGCCGCGCCGCCTCGCTCAGATAGTCGTGGCCGGAGGAGCCGCCGGTGCCGAGCTTCATACCGATCATGCGCTGGGCCATCAGGGCGTGGCGGTAGCGCCAGGCGGTCATCGTCTCGTCGATGTCCATCAGCAGGCTCAGCAGTCGGAAGGGCAGCTGCAGCACCGGCTCGTCGCGGTACAGGTTGATGAACAGTGCCGCCTGCAGCGCCCGCCAGGAAAGACGCCAGGCGCCCTCCTTCACCTGCGCGGCGTGGCGGGCCTCGTCGTAGATCGCTTCGAAGCGCTCGCGCGCCGCGCCCAGGGCCGCGAGTTCCGCCGCCTTCTCCGCCTCGGCGAAGGCGGCGCTGGCGCGCAGGGTGGCCGCGTCCCGGTCCAGCATCTGCGCCACGGCGGCGCGATAGCTCTCCTGGAACCTGTAGCCGCCCAGCTCGACGAAGGGAGTCCGCTCCAGCCAGGCCTCGATGCGGTCGCTGAGGCTGGGCCGCTTCTCGGCCTCCCGCAGCTTCGCCCGGTCGCCTTCGCTGAGGCGGGCGTCGAAAGGCTTGGCCTCGAAGCCGATGCGGTCGCCGCGCCGCAGGCCGAGGCCCATCTCGATGAGGCGGAACTGCAGGGACTGGAACCCCGAGGAGGGAAACAGCAGGTCGCGGAACTCCAGGAAATCCAGCGGCGTCATGGTCTCCAGCACGTCGAGTTGGCCGATCAGCAGCTTCAGGATGCGCTCGATGCGCTCCAAGGCAGCCACGGTGCGGCCGATGTCGCGGTCGTCCAGGTTCTCGGCCGCGAAGATGCCGTCGATCAGGGTCATCTCGTGCAGGATCTGCTTGAACCACAGCTCGTAGGCCTGGTGCACGATGATGAACAGCATCTCGTCGTGCGCCGGCTTGCCTTGGCGCGTGCTTTCCGGCGTCTGGGCCGACAGCAGCCGGTCGAGTTGCAGGTAGTCGGCGTAGTAGAGCGGCGTCTTCTCTTCGCTCACGACTCTGGATCCTCCGGCGGCCTCAGGCCGAACCAGGGAAACCCAATTCGCGGCAACGATCAAGGAAAGCTGCCAGAGGTCCTTTTGCTTAGAGTCCTTCCGCGACCCGCAGCAGGTAGTCGCCGTAGTCGTTCTTGCGCAGCGGCTCGGCCAGGCTCTTCAGATGGTCGGCCGTGATGAAGCCCTTGCGGAAAGCGATCTCCTCCACGCAAGCGACCTTCAGGCCCTGGCGGTGCTCGATGGTCTGCACGAACTGGGCGGCGTCGATCAGGCTGTCGTGGGTGCCGGTGTCGAGCCAGGCATAGCCGCGGCCCAGACGTTCCACCTTCAACTGGCCCGCTTCCAGGTAGCGGCGGTTGAGATCGGTGATCTCCAGTTCGCCGCGGTCGGAGGGTTTCAGGTCGGCGGCGATATCGGCGACCTGCTCGTCGTAAAAGTAGAGCCCCGTGACGGCGAAGCGCGACTTCGGCTGGCGCGGCTTCTCCTCCAGGCTGACCGCCTGCCCTGCCGCGTCGAACTCGACCACGCCGTAGCGTTCGGGATCGGAGACCTGGTAGCCGAAGACCGTGGCGCCCTGGCGCAGCGCGGCGGCGCGCATCAGCACGTCCTGCAGCCCCTGGCCGTAGAAGATGTTGTCGCCGAGGATCAGGCAGCTCTTGTCGCCGGTGATGAAGTCGCGGCCGATGAGAAAGGCCTGGGCCAGACCCTCCGGCTTGGGCTGCACGGCGAAACTCAGGTTGAGGCCCCACTGGCTGCCGTCGCCCAGCAGGTTGTGGAACATCGGCGCGTCGTGCGGCGTGGTGATGACCAGGATGTCGCGGATGCCGGCCATCATCAGCACCGACAGCGGGTAGTAGATCATCGGCTTGTCGTAGACCGGCAGCAGCTGCTTGCTGACCGCGCGCGTCACCGGGTGCAGCCGGGTGCCGGAACCGCCCGCCAGAATGATGCCCTTCATGCCTTTTCCTCTCCCTGCGGCGCCAGCAGGTCCCGCAGTACCTCCGTCAGGCCCGCGCGCCAGTCGATCGGGCCTTGCCCGAAGGTCGCCTGATAGAGGCTGGAATCCAGGGTGGAGTCCAGCGGGCGGCGCGCCGCCGTCGGGTAGTCCTTGGTGGTGATGGGCCGCAGCTTCGGCCCCTTGCGGCCGGATAGCGCTTCCTGGCCGATGAAGATCGCATGGGCGAAGTCGTGCCAGCTTGTACGCTCGGCCCCGGCACAGTGATAGGTGCCGTAGTTGCCCGGGCCGCGCTTCTCGGCAACCGCCAGGATGGCGTCCGCCAGAGCCGCGGCCGGCGTCGGACAGCCGAACTGGTCGGCGACGACGCCAAGTTCCTCGCGCTCGGTCCCGAGGCGCAGCATGGTCTTGACGAAGTTGCTCCCCGCCACGCCGAACACCCAAGAGGTGCGCAGGATCACGTGCTCCGGACAGGCCGACCGCACCGCGGCCTCGCCCGCTTCCTTGCTGCGCCCGTAGACGTTGATGGGATGTACCGGATCGGCCTCCCGGTAGGCGCCGCCCTTCGCCCCGTCGAAGACATAGTCGGTCGAGACGTGGATGAGCGCCGCCCCGGCGTCGTGGCAGGCCGCGGCGAGGTAGGCGGCGCCGTCGCGGTTTACCGCCAGGGCGCGCCTCTCTTCGCTCTCGGCCTTGTCGACCGCGGTGTAGGCGGCCGTGTTGATCACCGTGCCGTAGCCGTGATCGACGGCCTCTTTCACCGCCGTGCGTTGCGTGATGTCGACTTGCCGGCGGTTCGATGCGGTGAGCGGAAGACCGCGTGCCGCAGCGCGCTTGCGGACCTCCCGGCCCAGCTGGCCGTCGGCCCCGAGCAGCAGGATCGGTCGCGCCGCATTGCCCCCCGCCGCGGACATTCTACCCGGCTTTCTGGCCGGCTTTCGCCAGTCCCAGGCGTCCGCCGTCATAGCGCCGCGCCAGGATGCCGCGCCACCAATCCTCGTTGTCGAGATACCAGGCGACGGTCTTGCGCAGGCCGGAGGCAAAGCTCTCCTGCGGCGCCCAGCCGAGCTCGCGCTTGATCTTCGAGGCATCGACCGCATAACGCAGGTCGTGGCCCGGCCGGTCGGTCACGTAGGTGATCAGGTCGCGCCGCGAGCCACCGCTCTGCCTCGGACGCAGCTCGTCGACCAGGTCACAGATCATGTTGACCACGTCGATGTTGCGCATCTCGCTGTCGCCGCCGACGTTGTAGGTCTCGCCGACGCGGCCCTGGGTCAGCACCGCCATCAGCGCGCGGGCGTGGTCTTCGACATGCAGCCAGTCGCGCACGTTCTCGCCCTTGCCGTAGACCGGCAGCGGCTTTTCGGTGAGGGCGTTGATGACCATCAGCGGGATCAGCTTCTCGGGAAACTGATAGAGCCCGTAGTTGTTCGAGCAGTTGCTGGTCACCACCGGCAGGCCATGGGTCTGATGCCAGGCGCGCACGAAATGGTCCGAGGCCGCCTTGCTGGCCGAATAGGGCGAGTTGGGCCGGTAGGGCGTCTCCTCGGTGAAGTGGCCTTCGGCGCCCAGCGCCCCGAAAACCTCGTCGGTGGAGATGTGGTGGAAGCGGAAGGCGGCCTGCGCCGCCCCTTCCAGTTCGCGCCACCAGGCCGTCGCGGTCTCCAGCAGACGATAGGTCCCGACCACGTTGGTCTGGATGAAATCGGCCGCGTCGTCGATGGAACGGTCGACATGGGATTCCGCCGCCAGGTGCATCACCGCGTCGGGGCGATGCTCGGCGAAGAGGCCGCGCAGCGCCGGGCCGTCGCAGATGTCGAGCTTGGCGAAGGCATAGCGCGGGCTCTTGGCGGCGTCTTCCAGCGCCTCCGGCGTCGCGGCGTAGGTCAGCTTGTCGACGTTCACCACCGCCGTCTCGCCGTCACCGACCAGGTGACGGATGACGGCCGATCCGATGAAGCCGGCGCCGCCGGTGACCAGGATCTTCATGCCTTCTCCCAGACTGGGAACAAAGGGGGCGCCGGCCGGGATGCCCCGCCGGCCCTTGTCAAAACGGCTTGAAAAGCCGGTCTAAGCCCCTCGCTCATATCGAAGAATCTTCATATTGGAAAACCCTTGATAAATCCCTTAGCGGCGGCCAGTCGCGGTCCCGCTCGGAGAGCACGGCGCCGGCCTCCGGCGGCCAGTCGATCCCCAGTTCCGGATCGTTCCACAGCAGGCCCTGCTCCGCCTCCGGGGCGTAGAAATCGCCGACCTTGTAAAGCACCTCGGTGCCCGGCTCCAGGGTACAGAAGCCGTGGGCGAAGCCTTGGGGGATGAAGACCTGGTTCCAGGCCTCGGCGGAGACGACGGCGCTGACGTGCCGGCCGTAGGTCGGCGAGCCCCAGCGCAGATCGACCGCCACGTCGAAGACGGCGCCCCGCACCACCCGCAACAGCTTTGCCTGGGCGCGCGGCGGCACCTGGAAATGCAGGCCTCGGACCGTGCCCACTTCACCGGAGAGCGAATGGTTGTCCTGCACGAAGTCGACGTCGATGCCGGCCGCGGCGAAGGCCTGCTTGTTGTAGGTCTCCGAGAAGAAGCCGCGGTGATCGCCGTGCTTCACCGGCTTGAGGATCCGCACCTCGGGAATGGCCAGGCTCTCAACGTCCATGAACTCGAACTCTCGACAGGCAGAACACGACGCCGGGCCGCCGCGCCACGAAAGGCGCGCCCGAGTCTCGCGGCAGATCATACTGCAATTCTACCGGGAGTGCCGAGATAGGGCCCAGTTAGTCCGCCGCCTTATCCGCGACGGGGCGCAGCACCGGGCGGCTCAGCGACATGATCTGGATGCCCTGGTCGGCCAGATAGGCTTCGGCGGCGGCGCGGGCCGAGGCGTGGGAGTCCTCGAAGCCCTCGGCATAGAATTCGCTCTGGCGCTTCCAGGTCACGCGCCAGCGGTAGCCCGGGCGTCCGCGCGGGCCATTCGGGCCGGGGTTGCCCGGCCAGGGTTCGACGACGAGATTGTAGTTTTTGAGACCTTGCATCCCGGCGCAGCCGCATTCCCATCAGGCGTGCTAGAGGAGCCAAAACTCGGGCTTCTAACCTCGTCACTATAATCGAACTGTTCAGGGGTGGTGAAGGAAAAGAGCGCTACTCAACTGAGAATCTTTCGCGTTGGAGCCGCAGCGCATTGCCGATCACCGACACCGAGGAGAAGCTCATGGCCGCCGCCGCGATCATCGGACTCAGCAACCAGCCGGTCAGGGGATACAGCACGCCGGCGGCCAGCGGCACGCCCAGCATGTTGTAGAAGAAGGCGAAGACCAGGTTCTGACGGATGTTGCGCAGCGTCGCCTGGCTGAGGCGCCGCGCCGCCACCAGCCGCGCGAGATCGCCCTTCAGCAGGGTGATCCCGGCGCTCTCCAGCGCGACGTCGGAGCCGCTGCCCATAGCGACGCCGATGTCCGCCTGGGCCAGCGCCGGGCCGTCGTTCACGCCGTCGCCGGCCATGATCACGGTGCGGCCCTGCCTTTGCAGGTCCGCGACGACCGAAGCCTTGTCGCCGGGCAGCACTTCCGCCTCGACGCGGTCGATGCCCAGTTCGCTCGCCACCGCCTCGGCGGCGCGGCGGCTGTCGCCAGTCAGCATGACAACCTCCAGGCCGTCGCGCTTCAGCGCCGCGAGGGCCTTGGGCGTGGTCTGTTTGATCGGATCGGCCACGGCGATAAGCCCGGCGCAGCGCCCGTCCTCGGCCACCAGGATCACGCTTTCGCCGCGCCCCTGACGTTCGGCGACGGCATTTTCCAGCGCCGCGATGTCGACGCCCTCCTCGGCCAGCCAGGCCGGCTTGCCCACCAGCACGGCGTTGCCCTCGACCGTGGCGCGCACGCCCTTGCCGGGGACCGCCTCGAAGCCGGTAAGCTGAGTCAGTGCCGCGCCGCGCTTCTCGACCTCCGCCGCCACGGCCTGCGCCAGGGGGTGCTCGCTGCGGCTCTCCAGGGTGCCGGCCAGCGACAACAGGCGATCCGCGTCAAAGCCCGCCGCCGCTTCCAGATGGACCACCGCCGGCTTGCCTTCGGTCAGGGTGCCGGTCTTGTCGACCACCAGGGTGTCGGCCTGGGCCAGCCGCTCCAGGGACTCCGCATCCTTCACCAGCACGCCCAGGCCGGCGCCGCGCCCCACCGAAACCATGATCGACATCGGCGTCGCGAGGCCGAGGGCACAGGGACAGGCGATGATCAGCACCGAGACCGCGGTGACGATGGCATAGGCGAAAGCCGGCGGCGGACCGAAGACCATCCAGGCGACGAAGGTGACGGCGGCGGCCAGCACCACCACTGGCACAAGATAGGCGGCGGCGATGTCGGCCTGGCGCTGCGCCGGGGCGCGGCTGCGTTGCGCCTCGCCGACCAGCTGCACGATCTGCGCCAGCACCGTCTCGCGGCCGACGCGCTCGGCCTCGAAGACCAGGCTGCCGGTGCCGTTCACCGTGCCGCCGGTGACCGCATCGCCCGGCGCCTTCTTCGCCGGCGCGGGCTCGCCGGTCAGCATGGACTCGTCGACCGCGCTCTCACCCTCGATGACCTTGCCATCCACCGGAATCTTCTCACCGGGGCGCACCTGGATGCGGTCGCCGATCTTCAGTTCCTCGACCGGCCGCTCCTCAACCGAACCGCCGTCCATCATGACACGCGCGGTCTTGGGCGCGAGATCGAGCAGGGCCTTGATGGCACCGCCGGTGCGCTCTCGCGCGCGCAGTTCCATCACCTGGCCGAGCGCCACCAGGGTGATGATGACGGCCGCCGCCTCGAAGTAGACACCGACGTGTCCGGAGGCGTCGCGCAGCCCGGTCGGGAAAATGCCCGGCGCGAAGGTCGCCACGACGCTGAAGAGATAGGCTGCGCCGGTGCCCAGGGCGATCAGGGTGAACATGTTCAGGTGGCGCGACACCAGCGAGGCCCAGCCGCGCTGGAAGAAGGGCCAGCCGCACCACAGGACCACCGGCGAGGCCAGCGCCAGCTCGATCCAGTTGGACCAGGCCGGCGGCAGCACCTGGACCCCGAAGAGGTGCGCGCCCATGGTCAGCAGCACCAAAGGCAGCGAAAAGACGACGCCGACCCAGAAGCGCCGGGTCATGTCGATCAGCTCGGGATTGGGGCCGGTCTCGACCGTGAAGTCCATCGGCTCCAGCGCCATGCCGCACAGCGGGCAGGTTCCCGGCCCCTTCTGCTGGATCTCCGGGTGCATCGGGCAGGTGTAGAGCGCGTCTTCGGCGCCCGGCGGCGGCTTCAGGGCCGAGCCGTCGAGCACGCCTTCCGGATCGGCGCTGAACTTTTTCAGGCAGTGTTCGGAACAGAAGTAATAGTCCGCCCCGTCATGGGCGAAATGGCGGGCATTGCCTTCGATGGAGACGGTCATGCCGCAGACCGGATCCAGGGCGGTCCCGCCCGCCGCTGTCGCCGCACCGCCGCCGCAGCAGCCCTGCCCGCCGTGGACCTCGTGGTCCTCACGGCCCCCGGGGCCGGCGCTGGATTGCGATCCGCAGGATTTCTGGGCTTCGACGGGACTGTTCATGGCGTGGAGGCCCTCCGGCCGATCATGGTAATGAAATGACGACCCGCCTCATATGGACCTTCCCGTCACTGGAAGGTCAAGGGGCGGAAGGTCAAGAGGCGGAAGGTCAAGGGGCCGCCGCGGCCCGACTGAAGCCTTCCCAAGCGCCGGTCGGGCCGCTACATCAAGGGGCAATGGGGAGCTGGAGATCGCTCTGCCGCACAGGCCGAAGGGCGTACCGCCACGGGCCGCCGGCTCCCGGAAAAAAGGGGAACGAAAGAACTCATGCGAAATCTGGAACTGCCGGGACGCTCGGTCGCCCGCGCGCTGAACGGCATGGCGGCGACCTCTCACAGCCTGGCGACGCTGACGGCCGTCAACGTGCTGCAGGACGGCGGCAACGCCATGGACGCGGCCGTCGCGGCCTGCGCGGTCCAGGGTGTGGTGGAGCCGGAATCCACCGGCATTGGCGGCGACTGCTTCGTGCTCTACGCCCCCAAGGGCAGCAGCGACATCGTCGCCTTCAACGGCTCGGGCCGCGCGCCCCAGGCGGCCAACGCCAAGTGGTTCGCCGACCAGGGGATCGACAAGATCGAGCGCTTCACGCCGCACGCGGTGACCGTGCCGGGCGCGGTGGATGCCTGGGCGCAGCTGCTGCGCGACCACGGCACCCGCAGCCTGGGCGACCTGCTGCAGCCGGCGATCCGCTTCGCCCGCGACGGCTATGTCGTGACGGAACGCGTGGCGGCGGACTGGAGTACCGAAGTCGACGCGCTCTCTCACGACCCGGCGGCCAGCGGCATCTTCCTGCCGGGCGGCAAGCCGCCGGCGCTCGGCAGCGTCCACCGCCAGCCCCTGCTGGCGGCCAGCCTGGAGCTCATCGCCAGGGAAGGCCGTGACGCCTTCTACAAGGGCGCCATCGCCGAGGATCTGATCGCGCACCTGAAGAAACTGGGCGGCCTGCACAGCCTGGAGGACTTCGCCGCGGCCAGCGGCGAATATGTCGATCCCATCAAGACCAGCTACCAGGGCCGCGACGTCTACGAATGCCCGCCCAACGGCCAGGGCATCATCGCGCTGCTGTTGCTGAACGTGCTTTCCGGCTACGACCTGCCCGCCATGGGCGCCTTGAGCGCCGAGCGCCTGCACCTGGAGATCGAGGCCACCCGCCTCGCCTACCGGGAGCGCGACGCCCATGTGGCCGATCCGGCCCAGGCCGAGGTCCCGGTGGAGCAGATGCTTTCGGAGGACTACGCCGCAAAGCTGCGCAGCGAGATCCGCCTGGACCGCGCCACCGCCCTCACGGCGCCAGCGCCCATCGCGGCCCACGCCGACACGGTCTACATTTCCGTCGTCGACAAGGACCGCAACGCGGTCAGCTTCATCAACTCCGTCTTCAACTCCTTCGGCAGCGGCATCTGCGGGCCGAAGAGCGGCGTGATCCTGCAGAACCGCGGCGCCGCCTTCTCCGTCGATCCCGGCCACCCCAACTGCATCGCGCCGGGCAAGCGCCCGATGCACACGATCATCCCCGGCATGGTGGCCGAGGGCGCGCGCGTGGTCATGCCCTTCGGGGTCATGGGCGGCAGCTACCAGGCCTGCGGCCATGCCCGCTTCCTCACCAACCTCTACGACTTCGGGCTCGACGTGCAGGAGGCCATGGACCTCGGCCGCCTCTTCCCGCCGCCGGGCGAGGCCGAGGTGGAGATCGAAGGCAGCGTGCCGCGCGAGGTGCTGGCCAAGCTGGAAGACATGGGCCACCGCTTCCAGGCGCCGGACAAGCCGATCGGCGGCAGCCAGGCGATCCAGATCGACTGGGAAGAAGGCACGCTGGCCGGCGGCTCCGACCCGCGCAAGGACGGCTGCGCCCTCGGCTACTGACCGTCCATCCTGCGGAGGGATTGGCGCCTCTCAGATCATCCGCCGCAGCAGCTTGAACAGGCTCGCGCGCTCCTGCTCGCTCAAGGGGGCGAGCGCGTCCTCGGTGCTGGCTTCGTCGAGGGGGATGAGTTCGTCGGTCAGCGCCCGGCCCTCGGCGGTCAGGTCGACGAGGCGGCGGCGCGCGTCGTCCGGGTCGGCCTTGGCCTGCACCCAGCCGCGCTCGCAAAGGCGCTCGACCATCTTGTGGATATTGGCGCGCGGCATGCCGACCGCATCGCCCAGGCGATTCTGGGAGGTCGCGCCGAGCTCGCGCAGGCGCAGCAGCGTGGCGAACTGCTGCGGTTTCAGGTCGTAGGGCTTCAGCCGTTTCGCAAGATGCGCGCTGGCCGACTGATAGGCCAGCCGCAGGACATGGCCGATCTGGTCGTCCAGCCGGAACGCCTTGCGCCCCGCGTCAGGCATTGCCACTCCGCATCCAGGTCATTTGACAGCCCCCTAGTTCGTTATATATATAACTAATATCACAACTCCAATGGGTGGGGAATACAGCATGGCGCGTGGCGTCGTCGATCTGGACGGTTTGAAGAGTCCCCAGGCCAAGGCGCTGAGAAGTCTGCAACCGCCGGCCGATCTGCCTTTCAAGGTGACCAAGCTGGGGCACGTCGTCCTGGTGGTGCAGGACCTGGAACGCTCCGTGCGCTTCTACACCCAGGTGCTGGGCTTCAAGGTGTCCGACGTCTATCCGGACACCATGATGCCCGGCGGCATGGTGTTCCTGCGCTTCAACGCCGACCACCACGGTATCGCCCTGGTCGGCCAGGGCACGGAGCCGGTGAAGCATCGCGAAATGCACCATATGGCCTTCGAGGTCGCGACCCTGGACGAGGTGCTGCGCGCCCGCGATCACCTGAAAAAACACGAAGTGCCGATCGACTTCGAGGGCCGCCGCCGCGCCGGTGCCCAGGTGGCGGTGGAGTTCGGCGATCCCGACGATCATCGCCTGGAGATCTTCTGGGGGCTCGACCAGGTGGCCTGGGAGGAAGATGTGCGGCCGCCCGAGGAGTGGGCCGAGGCGCATTCGCTGGAAGCGGCCATCGAGCATGCGCCGCCGGGCCAGGACACCTCCCTCGGCGATCCGAAATTGCGTAGGAACTAACGCTCCAGAAAGTTGTTACTCTCGGCAAGCGTCCCCACGTGCTCTGCGTGGCGCGGACACATCGTCGAGAGGATCCCAGTGTGAAGCTGTTCGAATGTCAGAACTGCGGCCAGCTGCTGTATTTCGAGAACACCCACTGTGAACAGTGCGAGCTGCTGCTCGGCTACCTGAGCGACAGGTCGGAGCTCAGCGCCCTGACGGCGACGGGAGACAATACCTGGAACGCCCTGGCAGCGCCCGGCGCCCTCTTCCGCTTCTGCGCCAACTCTAACCACGACGCCTGCAACTGGCTGGTGCCCGCGGACAGCGGCGATGCCTTCTGCCGCGCCTGCCGCCTCAACAGGACGATCCCGGACCTGGACGTCGCCAACAACATGCTGCTGTGGCAGCGCATGGAAGCCGGCAAACATCGCCTTGTCTATGCCCTGCTGCGGCTTGGCCTGCCTCTGGTCAGCAAGCATGACGACAACGCAAAGGGCCTGGCCTTCGATGTCCTGTCGGACGCCGGCACGGCCTTCCAGGAGGGCCCGCAGGTGATGACCGGCCATGCCGAAGGCCTCATCACCATAAACCTGGCCGAGGCGGACGACGTCGAGCGCGAACGCCACCGCCAGGACATGGCGGAGACCTACCGCACGATCCTGGGGCACTTCCGCCACGAGATCGGCCACCACTACTGGGAGCGGCTGGTCCGCGACGGCGTCTGGCTCAACAATTATCGGGAACTGTTCGGCGACGAACGCCTCGACTACGGCGACGCCCTGAAGGAACATTACGCAAAGGGCCCGCCGGCCGACTGGCGGGACCACTTCATCAGCAGCTACGCCAGCTCCCATCCCTGGGAGGACTTTGCGGAAACCTGGGCCCACTACCTGCACATGGTGGATACCCTGGAAACGGCCGCGGCTTTCGGCCTCGGCGTCCATGCCAAGGCCGGCCGCCGGGCGCCGCTGGCGATGGAGATCGACTTCGACCCCTACCGCCACGACGACTTCGATGCACTGGTCGATGCCTGGCTGCCGCTTACCGCGGCGGTCAACAGCCTGAACCACAGCATGGGTCAGCCGGACCTCTACCCCTTCGTCCTAGCGCCGCAAGTTCTCGGCAAGCTCCGCTTCGTGCACGGTCTCGTACACCAGACGGGGACCTAGAACTGATCGGCAAGCTTCTCGATGCAGGCGCTTGCGACGGCACGGTCCGGGTCGGCTGATCCCGGCATGGTCGCCCAGCCGGCATCCATGAGCATCCCGCTGCGCTTGTAGCTGCTGGCCGCCTTCAGCTGCGCAAGCGTTTCCGTAAGCTGCGGGTCCTGCTTGGACTGTTCGAGACAGATCGGCACCAAAGCGGCAACCACTTCATAGCGGGCCTTATCTGAGGCCATCTTGTCGGCGGTGCCGCCGGTCACCCAGCCGTCCCAGGAAAATCCGACGATCGCCAGGGCAACGGCGCCGGCAGCGGCGCCATAAAGTCCGGGTTTGAGCCATTCGGGAGCATTCATAGTGAGGTCCTCCAACTAGGGAAAAAACCGTTTCTCCCCTTATATTTTCATTATACAGAATCTCACAGAATTATCACGGCTTTTATTTTATCGCGGATAAATAAAATCAAATAATATAACGATACTCCGTTGGTAATATTTATTCTTTTCTACTATTTCTTTTTCGACTCTGCGGCCAGGACCAGCCGTTGCCTTCAGCGACGGCTGCCCTGGCCTGTCAGACGGCAGGAGCCAGAGACGGCGGCGCCTAGTAGTGCCCGCGGGATGCAAAACTGCGCGTCGCCCGCACCGGCCTGCCGGACTTCTGAAGCTTCATGGGGGCCGGCTTGGCGCCGCACTTCGGGCAGGCCACGACCTTTTTCTTCAGGTCATAGTACTTGCACTCACATTCCGGGCAGGTGTGCTTCAGCCCGCGATCCAGTTTGTTCATCATGTTTTCGGTCCTCAGTGAATGAAACAGGGCCGGCCGCCGGAGGGCGGCGACCCTGCGAAGGTCGGCACGGCTGAGAGCTGCGGCAGAGCGCCGAAGCAGCTCCCTATGACCGGCTCTTGGAAGTGGATGCCCGCACCGGGATGCCGCTACGCCAAGCATTGGAACCCTTGCAGCGCGCGCAGATGCGCTCGCCGGCCCACTGGCTCTCAAAGTTCCCTTGGCATCGCAGGCATTGACGAACCTTGGGGTCGTCCTGGGTCTGCTGCTCGTCCAATTCGGCGTTAAACGATAACTTGCTCACGGCTGTTCCTTCGAACGCTCGGACAGCTTCGCAAGGTCGTCCAGCGTCTGGTCAATCAGGGCTTTGCGTTGCGGCTCCTGGGCGTCGCTCGTCGCCGAGAAGAGCCGGATCAGGTATTGCGCCTTGGCCGCCGCCTCGAGCCAGCCTTCCGCCGGCTGAGAGAGCGACTTCTCGAGTTGTTGCTGGCGCGTCTGCAACTCTTTCTGGTCGACTTGGAACTCGTACAGCCGCTGGCGGCGGATTTCCGTCGCTTTCATCGAAGCGAAGCCGCGATGGGCATCGAGGTCCACTGGATTGTCCGTCATCGCAGGACGCAGCGGTCCTGCTGCCGCTCATAGGGCCGGTCGCATTCCCAGTCATTCCCGGAGTAGTCCAGGTGGGCGTTCTGCGGCATTTCGACGGGCAGGCAGTCGTTCTCGGTCGGCCTGTACCCCCGCTCGCACTCCCAGCCCGAGCCATAGTTGGATTCCGTCAGGAAGCCTTTGCCGGGCACCCGGATGGACTCGCAGGCATCGTCGACTTCGCGAAAGCCGCGTTCGCAGACCCAGCGAATACCGGACGCGTCGAGAAAAGCGTTGGCCGGCACCACGATGGCGATACAGGCCTCCTTCCTTTCCCGATAGCCGCGCTGGCATTCCCATCCGCGCCCGTAGGACGTCCTGGTCGCGAAAGCATTGGGCGGGATCGCGACCGTCACGCAGGCGCCATTGGTTTCACGAAAACCGCGGTCGCAACTCCAACCCGCCCCGAAGGTCTTTGCGGTCGCGTTCGGCGGCGGACTGCCGGTGCCGGCGGCGGGCGCCGGCCCGCTGAAAGGCAAGGCGGCCAGGAATAAGGGCAGGATCAGACTGAAAAACGCAGGGTGACGGCGCAGGAGAGTCATACGGAGGGCCTTTCTGGAGGTTCGGCCCGAAGGCGTGGATTGGCGGCGTGATTTCGCGGCTGCAAGCAGGCGGAAGCAGACCGCCGTATGAAACCGCGCTTCTTGAACCAATAGCCCGAGGCCGCATACCCCTGATGCCTGGATTCGGACGCCTTTCACTCAGACGTCCGGCAGAAAACTACACACAGAATATATGGTCATTACGTAGGATTTTCAAGATTTCTCGGGTTTATTCTATAAACAATAATGAATTTTCTTGAGCGAAGTGAAATATAATTAAGTTTTTTATTTTGCAGTACAAAATCGAACAGATTCGCGTTTTTGTATCTGAGCCAAGAATTCGCGCCGACCGATGCTGCACAACACGACTCTGCGGCTTTGCGGGCCCGCGCCTTGGGCGCTGTATCAAATTGACTTATTCGGGATAGTCTCTAACGTTCCGACATACGCGACGCAAATGTCGGACGCTACCTAATACAAGCGGTACGCCGACTGCCTTAGATATCCGATGACATTGTGAGCGTTTCACTGGCCGACTTTCCTGTGCAAAGGCAAGCGGTCGCCGGACTTCCGTCAGAGGACAAGCACTATGCCGACTGGTACTGTTAAATGGTTCAACGCGACCAAGGGTTTCGGCTTCATCGAGCCCGAGGACGGCTCGAAGGACGCCTTCGTTCACATCTCCAGCGTTGAGCGCGCCGGCCTCACGACACTTCGCGAGGGACAAAAGGTCTCCTACGAACTCCAGCCCGGACAGAACGGCAAGTCTTCCGCCGAAAACCTGTCCGTCCTCGACTAACGGCTGGAAAAGGCTCCCGCCTCTCCTCGGGAGCCCAAAGTCGGCAGACAGACACGCCTGCCCCGGGACGGCGTCCCAAGAGTGCCAGGTCGATGGGTCGAAGCTGACTCGCCGAATTGCGTTGCCGGTCTCCTGACCGGCGACACTTAGAACGCGTTGCACCTCCCGCGCCGCCCCAGCGGCCGCGAGGTGTTTCGCGTGCATGCGATCTCGCACAATCGATCGGCGGGAAACCCGCCCAGTTTGCGTCCGCCCTCAACAAAGGAACCCTGCGATGTGGAAGCCGACCAGATCACGCGCCGAGCAACATTTCGCCTCCGGCCAGAAGAAGGACCAAACGGTCATCAAGCAGAAGGAGAAAACGCAGAAGGAACGCGATGAGCGTATGGCCCGCCTGCGGGACCTGCGCCTTGCCAAGGAAGCCGAGGACCAGGCCAGCGCCGCGGCAGCCGAGCCTTCTCAGGCCGAGGCCCCGACGGCTGAGGCCCCAACTGCCGAGGCCACTATCGCCGAGGCCGCCACTGCGGAAGACGTCGAGCCCAGCGCGGAAGCCGGGGACGTTGCCTCGCGCCTGCCGCGGGTCCATCCGCACCGTTCCTGACCGCCCCCTCCGCCTGTCCCTCTCTGCCTGCCACAGGCCTTGCGTGCTCCCGCAGGGCCTGTCGGATTTCCCCGAACACCCCCTGCCGCCTGCCGCGCCCCGCGGCCGTTTTTCCTTTCCCGCGCTTGCCTGACGGCGCCTCTCTGCCTAGGGTTTTGCCATGCCTTTTGCGAAGCTCATGCCCCGCTACCGCCTGCGGCCCGGCAAAGTGTCGGATGCGCCGGCCATCTTTGCGGTTCATGACCGGGCCATCCGCGTGCTCGGCCGCGGCATCTACAGTGAAACGCAGGTCGAGAGCTGGGCCCACGGCAACAAGCCGCAGCGCTACGTCGAGGCCATGAACGACGGCGAGATCTTCGAGGTGGCGGTATCGCGCCTGCGCGGCATTGTCGGCTTCTGTTCCTACAAAGCCGATGAGATCCGCAGCCTCTACGTCGATCCCGACTGGTCGCGCCTCGGGCTGGGCAAGGAGTTGCTGCGCAACGCCGAAGCGGCCGTCGCCGCCGCCGGCCACGGCAAGGTGATCATCGGCGCCAGCCTGGTCGGGCTGCCGTTCTATGAGGCTCAGGGCTATCGGGTCGTGCGGCACCGCCACTGGCGGACCCGCGGCGGCCTGATGATCCCGGCCGCGGATATGGAAAAGGCGCTCGGGGACGAAGACGGCGGCCGCGCGTCCCTGCGGCGGCGGGCCCGCCGCACGGGCTGAGCCCGGCTCCACAAATCAGGCGCCTAAATCAGGTGGCCTAAAATCGGTCAGGCTGGATCAGATCGGCTGGATCGAAGGGCTGCTGTGGCAGAGGGTTTCCTCGATCGCCGTCAGAAAGCCCTGCCCTACCGTCGATTCCGGGTCCATCTCGCGCAGGATACGGCGGAACACCGTGCTGCCTTCCGGGAAGCCGCGCATCTGGGCCACGGTCTCCCGCGCCAGGCGCTCGCCCAGCGGCCAATCGTCCTGATAGACGCCCGTGTCCGCCGGCACGTTCCAATAGTGCCAGCCGCCCTCGGCGTCCTGGCTGACGGTCGGAAACTTCAGCCACTCCGCGTCCCACCAGGTCGAGGCGCGGGCCGCTTCACGAACGGCCTCGTCCTCCTCCCGGCGGTACGCCTCGAGATCGAATACATTCTTTTCTGCGGCCATCTGAGTCGCTCCCTTCAACGAAGCATTGAGCAGGTTACACCGAAAAATACTTGGCCTGCGGATGATGCAGGACAATGGCGGAGGTCGACTGCTCCGGATGCAGCTGGTGTTCGTCGGACATCTCGACGCCGATCTCGCCGGCCTTGAGCAGACGCAAAAGCTGTTCCTGGTCCTCCAGGTTCGGGCAAGCCGGGTAGCCGAAGGAGTATCGCGAACCGCGGTAGCCCTGCTGCAGCATGGCGTCCAGGTCGCGCGAGTCCTCGTGGCCGAAGCCGAGTTCCGCACGGATGCGCTTGTGGACGTATTCCGCAAGGGCTTCCGCCATCTCCACGCCCAGGCCGTGCAGGTAGAGGTAGTCCTGATAGCGGTCGTCGGCGA
Source organism: Kiloniellaceae bacterium (assembly GCA_048268885.1). GTDB lineage: Bacteria > Pseudomonadota > Alphaproteobacteria > Kiloniellales > Kiloniellaceae > Pelagibius. The sequence goes on from JBLWUP010000001.1 coordinate 120,474, forward strand.
ACCACTCCCGGGCCACGTCGGAGGCGTGCTGGCCCATGGTGACGATCTGCAGCCCGAGGACGTCGCGCTCGCCCGCGGTCACGTCGCGCAGGAAGTCGGCGATGCAGAGGCCGCCGGCGCGCGCCTGGCGCGGCAGGGTGAAACGCCCGATCTCGCGGTCGTGATCCTCCGGGTCGAAGAGGATGACATCATTGCCTTCCGCGTTCGCCGGCCAGTAGCCGTAGACCGCCTGGGGCACCAGGATGTCCTGCTGCTTGCAGACGTCCAGCATCCTCTTGAGCGTCGGGCGCAGCTCCTTGCGCGCCCAGGCCATATACTCCTCCAGGGAGCGGCCCTGCTTCCGGAAGCCCCACTGGAACTGGTAGAGCATGCGCTCGTTCAGAAAGGGCACCAGGGCGTCGAGCGGCACCCGCGCCAGCACCCGCGGGCCCCAGAACGGCGGCTCGGGAACCTCGACGCCGGCGGCCAGCTCGTCGCGCCGCAGGCGGGTCTCCTCGAAGTCGACCGGGCGCTGATCGGCGCGGTTCGGCGTGCCCAGGGTGCGGTTGTTGTTGCTGGGACGCGCCTGGCGCTTTTCCTGGCGTTCGCCGACATAGCCGCCGAAGTCGCCGTTGACCACCTTGTCCATCAGGGAGAGGCCGTCGAAGGCGTCTTTGGCATAGGCCACGTGTCCCGTGGCGTAGGATGCCGCGCAGTCCGTCTCCACATAGTTGCGGGTCAGCGCCGCGCCGCCCAGCATGACGGGCACGCTCACGTTTTCCTTGCTCATGCGCTCCAGGTTCTCGCGCATCACCACGGTGGATTTCACCAGCAGCCCGGACATGCCGACCGCATCGGCGCCGTGCTCCACCACGGCGGCCAGGATGTTGTCGATCGGCTGCTTGATGCCGAGGTTGACGACCTTGTAGCCGTTGTTGGTGAGGATGATGTCCACAAGGTTCTTGCCGATGTCGTGGACGTCGCCCTTCACCGTGGCCAGCACGATGATGCCTTTTTCCTGGCCCTCGACCTTCTCCATGAAGGGCTCCAGATAGCGCACGGCCGCCTTCATGGTCTCCGCCGACTGCAGCACAAAGGGCAGCTGCATCTTGCCGGCGCCGAACAGCTCGCCGACCACCTTCATGCCGGCCAGCAGGTGGATATTGATGATGTCGAGCGGGGGAACCTTCTCCAAGGCCTCCTTGAGGTCGTCCTCCAGGCCCTGGCGGTCGCCGTCCACGATGCGGTCCTTCAGGCGGGTCTCCACGTCCTCGGCGCGCACCCGCTTCTCGCTGGCCGCCGCCGTGCGCCCCTCGAAAAGGGCCATGAAGGCCTGCAGGGGGTCGTAACCTTCCTTGCGGCGGTCGAAGATCAGGTCCTCGGCCACCTTGACCTCCTCTTCGGGGATCTTGTGCAGCGGCATGATCTTGCTGACATGCACGATGGCGCCCGTGAGGCCGCGCTTGATCGCGTGGTCGAGGTAGACCGAGTTCAGCACGTGGCGCGCCGCCGCGTTTAGGCCGAAGGAGATGTTCGACAGGCCGAGCAGGATCTGGCAGTCCGGCAGCTCGCGGGCAATCGCCTCGATGGCTTCCAGAGTCCAGAGGCCGAGTTTGCGGTCGTCCTCGTTGCCGGTGCAGATGGTGAAGGTCAGCGGGTCGATCATGAGATCGCTGGCCGGCAAGCCGTGCTGCAGGCAGGCGAAGTCGTGCAGGCGCTTGGCGACCTCCAGCTTGCGCTCGGCGCTCTTGGCCATGCCCTCTTCGTCGATGGTGAGCGCGATGACCGCGGAGCCGAAGCGGCGGGCCAGCTCCAGGCGCTGATGCGCCGCCTCTTCGCCGTCCTCGAAATTGATCGAGTTGAGGATCGGCTTGCCGCCGTACAGCTTCATCGCCGCTTCCAGCACCGGCAGCTCGGTGGAATCGAAGACCAGCGGCGCCGAGACCGAGCCGCGCATGCGGGTCACCACCTCGGTCATTTCGGCGACCTCGTCGCGGCCGACGAAGGCGGTGCAGACATCGATGGTGTGGGAGCCTTCCTTGGTCTGGTCGACCGCCATGGCGACGCAGCCGTCCCAGTCGCCCGCCTCCTGCAGTTCGCGGAACTTCTTGGAGCCGTTGGCGTTGCAGCGCTCGCCGATGGAGAGGTAGGCGTTCTCCTGGCGCATCCCGACCTGGCTGTAGAGCGAGGCCACCGAGGGCACCCAGAAGGACTGGCGCTGCTTCGGCGCCGGGCGCAGCCTGCCGTCGGCGCCGGCGCGCTTGCGCAGCATGGCGTCTAGGGCGGCGATGTGCTCCGTGGTGGTGCCGCAGCAGCCGCCGATGAGGTTCACGCCGTCTTCCTCGATGAAGCGGTCGAGCCAGCCGGCCAGCTCCTTGGGCTGCAGCGGATAGCGGGTCTGGCCGTCGACCAGCTCCGGCAGGCCGGCGTTGGGCTGCACCGAGAGGAAGCCGGGCCAGTTCTCGGCCAGCCATTCCAGATGCGGCGCCATCTCCTGCGGGCCGGTGGCGCAGTTCATTCCCATGACCGGAATGTCGAGCGCCTTCAGCACCGTGGCCGCCGCCGCGATATCCGCGCCGACCAGCAGCGTGCCGGTGGTCTCCACCGTCACCTGCACCATGATCGGCAGGTGGGCCTTGGCCGCCGCGCGGGCCCGCTTGGCGCCGTTCACCGCGGCCTTCACCTGCAGGGTATCCTGGCAGGTTTCGATAAGGATGGAGTCGACGCCGCCGGCGATGAGTCCCTCGCACTGCGTGGTGAAAGCGACCTCCAGGGCGTCGTAGTCGATATGCGCCAGGGACGGCAGCCGGGTGCCCGGCCCGACCGAGCCGACCACGAAGCGTTCTCTGCCGTCGGCGGCAAAAAGCTCGGCGGCTTCGCGGGCGATCTCCCCCGCGCGCCGATTGATTTCGACCGCGCGGTCGCTCAACCCGAATTCACCCAGGGTGATCGGCGAGCCGCCGAAGGTATTGGTTTCCACCATGTCCGCGCCGGCCTCGAAGTAACCGCGGTGGATCTCCCGCACGATATCCGGGCGCGAGAGATTCAGGACCTCGGTGCAGTTCTCCTGGTTCCAGTAGTCCTCCTCCAGGGAGAGGTCCATGGCCTGGACACGGCTGCCCATGCCGCCGTCACACAGCAAAACACGCTCGGAAAGATGATCAAGAAAACGACTCACGAAAGGCCTCCGGCCAAGAGCTTCGGCTGCTCGACTTGGGCTTGTCCCGAACGCACGTCGTTGCGCAGCAGGCGGCAGATCGCCGCCGTCAGGTCGGCCCGGTTCAGGGTGTAGATGTGGAAGTCCTCGACGCCGCGCGCCATGAGATAGCGGCAGAGGTCGACGGCGACGGAAACGGCCACCGGAAAACGCACCGCCGTATCCTCCTCCAGGTCGCTGTGGAGGTCGATCAGCCACTGCGGCATGGCGGCTTTGCAACTCGCCGCCATCTGGCGGGTACGCTCGAAGTTCACGAGCGGCAGGATGCCGGGGATGACCGGCGCGGTGATCCCCGCCGCCCGCGCCCGGTCCAGGAAGCGCAGGTAGTCGTCGGGATCGAAGAAGAACTGGGTGATGGCCCGGCTGGCGCCCGCATCGATCTTGCGCTTCAGGTTGTCCAGGTCCGCGCCGGCATCGCGCGCCTCGGGATGCACCTCCGGATAGGCCGAGACCGAGATATCGAAATCGGCCACCCGCTTCAGGCCCGCCACCAGGTCCGCGGCGTAGGCGTAGCCCTCCGGATGCGGCTCGTAGCCCTCGCTGCCTTGCGGTGCGTCACCGCGCAGGGCCACGATGCGGCGCACGCCCGCCTGCCAGTACTGCTCGGCAATGGCGTCGATCTGCGCGCGGCTGGCGCCGACGCAGGTCAGGTGGGCGGCGGGCTCCAGCGCCGTCTCCTGCCGCACCCAGTCGATCGCCTTGAAGGTGCGCTCCTGGGTCGTGCCGCCGGCACCGTAGGTGACGGAGACAAAGTCCGGCGCCAGGGCGGCGAGCTTGCCCACCGAATCGCGATAGCGCGCCTCGGCGGCCGGCGAGGCCGGCGGAAAGAACTCGAAGGAAAAGCGGGGCAAGGTGGTTTCTCCCTTTGAGCCGGCGGTGCCGGCGGCGGAGGTCACGGGGTGGTTCAGGTCGGCCATGAGCTTGCGTCCCCTCAAGCCGCCTGGGAGCGGTCGCCGAGCTGCGGCTGGCGCGCCGTCCAGATGCAGATGGTGAGCGGATCCCCCTTCAGGCAGCGGCAGGCTTCGGGCTTCAGCCCTGCCGCCGTCAGCCAATCGGCCATCTTGTCTTCCTCGAAGCCAAGCCAGCGGTGTTCATGCTCGCTGCGCAGGAAATCGAGGCCGTGGGCCTGGAAGTCGACGATGAAAAGGCGCCCGCCGGGACGCAGCACACGCGCCGCTTCCTGGATCGCCTTGGCCGGACGCTCGGCATAGTGCAGCACCTGGTGGATGGTGATCGCATCGAAGCTGCCTTCGCCGACAGGTAGATTATGCATGTCGCCTTTGCGCACCACACAGTTGCGCAGGCGCGCCCGCTCCAGCTTGGAGCGCGCGAGAAGCAGCATGTCCGGCGACAAATCGACCCCCACCGCGTGTCCCACTTTGCCGGCCAGGACTTCCAGGATGCGGCCGGTGCCGGTGCCGATGTCGAGCAGGTCGCCGACCTCTTCCTCGGCGATCAGGGCGCTGAGCTGCGCCTCGACCTCGTCGTCATGGACATAGAGGGCGCGCAGTTCGTCCCACTGCTCCGCCACCTTGCGGAAGTAGTCCTCGGCGCGATGAGCGCGGTCGCTCATCAGCTCCTCCAGGCGCTCCAGATCACGCAGAACCGTCGGGTCGTCGTCCGGCAGCGCATCCACCAGGGTCTGCGCCAGCGACGCGGACGCCCCCTCGTGCGCCAAGCGGAAATAGACCCAGCTGCCTTCGCGGTTGCGGTTCAGTAGACCGGCCTCGGTCAGCAGCTTCAGGTGACGCGACAGCCGCGGCTGGCTCTGGCCGAGAATGTGGACCAGGTCCGACACCGTCAGGTCCGCATGGGCGCAAAGCGCCAGCAGGCGAAGTCGGGTCGGCTCGGCAGCCGCTTTCATCGCGGACAAGACACTGTCCATAAGGGGGCCCTCCCAGGGCGCCGTTCATCCCGTCAAGATGCTATAATAAGGATATAAAGATATCGTTATGTCAAGGGTGGATCTGACGAATTACCGCTCCCCGGGAACGGCGGTCCCGCCGGGTTAACCCCGTGTTTCCGCGGAATACCCCCATCCCTGGCGGTCCGCGGCCGGCGTTCTTAATTATGATTCGATTAAGTCCAGCGGCGTTATGATTCGGCATGGTCCAGGTTCTGCATCCGCAGTCGCGACCGCGTATTGGCCTCGCCCTCGGCAGCGGGGTGGCTCGCGGCTGGGCGCATCTCGGCGTGATCCGCGCCCTCCAGCGCCACGGCATCGAACCGGACGTCATCGTCGGCACCTCAATCGGCGCGGTCGTCGGCGGCGTTCACCTGGCCGGCAAGGCCGACTCTCTGGAAGCCTGGGCCAGGTCGCTGACCAAGGTGCGCATGATCTCCTACATGGACTTCCGGGTTCGCAACGGCGGCATGATCGGCGGCCGCCATCTGGTCGAAGCCTTGCGCCAGAATCTCGGCGAGCTGCGGATCGAGGACCTCGGGATCCCCTTCGCGGCGGTCGCCACCGACCTGGTCACCGGCCATGAGGTGTGGTTGCGCGAAGGCGACCTGATCGACGCCATGCGCACTTCCTTTTCTCTGCCCGGTGTCTTCGAGCCGATGCAGCACAACAACCGTTGGCTGGTGGATGGCGCTCTGGTGAATCCGGTTCCGGTCTCCGTCTGTCGCGCCCTCGGTGCGCAGATGACCATCGCCGTAAATCTTAACGCCGACATCATCGGCAAGGAGCGGCGCGCCGGCGCGACGGTGCCGACGGTCGCCGGCTTCGACCTGCTCAACGAGCTTCAACAAGGCGAAGAATCGTCCAAGCCGTCGCGAATCGGGACTCTGGCCCGGCGCCTCTTCCGGCGCGAACCGACTCACCCCAGCATGTTCGGCGTGATGATTTCGTCTCTCGGCATCGTCCAGGATCGCATCTCGCGGTCACGCCTGGCGGGCGAACCACCCGACGTCCACATCACCCCGCGGCTCGGCGCCATTGGGCTCTTCGAGTTCGACCGGGCCGATGAAATCATCGCGGAAGGTGAAGCCGCCGTCGAACGGGTCCTGCCCGACCTGAACGATGCCATCTCCATCTTCGGACGCGATATGCAGGAGAACGACACCTGAGTCTGACGGTGAACCGAACGACGACTTCGGCCGCCTCCACAGCTTCGAAAACAGCGTCGTGAACCTTCGAAAACAAGCCGAAAAAAGAAAGCGGCGACCACCGTAGAGGTGATCGCCGTTTTCAATTTTTGCACTACCGCGGAGGGTAGTCAGATGCGATGCAAGACCGCCTCTGCGCAAAACAAATGCCCGACTAAGACATTGTTTTAACTGCCTATTTCCGCGTAGCTTTTTTCTTAGCCGCCTTACGCTTGGCTGGCCGCTTCTTAGCAGCAGTCTTACGTACGGCTTTCTTCTTCGCAGTCTTTTTCGCAGCCTTCTTCTTGGCTGGCCGCTTCTTCGCGGCAGTCTTACGTACGGCTTTTTTCTTCGCAGTCTTTTTCGCAGGCCGCTTCTTCGCAGCGGTCTTGCGAACAGCTTTTTTCTTCGCAGTCTTTTTCGCGGGCCGCTTCTTTTTCGCGGCCGACTTACGCACGGTCTTCTTGGCTGTGCGCTTCTTCGCGGTGGTCTTGCGCGTCGTCTTCTTGGCGACGCTCTTCTTCCGGGCAGGCGCCTTCTTCTTGGCGGCTGCGCGTTTCTTAGCCGGCGCTTTCTTCTTCGCAGGCTTCTTTTTTGCAGTGGTCGTGGTTGCCAATTGTCTAATCCCCTAACGTAAGAACGAATCCGGTGGTGCCACCCTGCGGCACGAATTGTGCCCTCTTGACGAAGCACTGACAAGAAAAGAGAGAACATAACGAAGCAATGAGCAACAGTTTTCTCGTCGGCTTTGACAGACATGACGAGATGATCTTCAGCATCGCGACAAGCGAGTCACGATCTCACCGCCATCAAAGCGACCGCCGTTGTTTTGAATCGGATCGCAAAACGACTCTCTGCGCCTGTCTGCACCGCAGCATTGCTTCGCGATTTCTATCGCGTCACCACCCATCCGTTTCGCGACACTACGTTGCATTTTGCGACGCGGCGTCGGCGACGAATGCCCTGCGCGAAATGGCGTCAAGTCCTCTCCGCGATTCAGCGCAGTGATACTTCGCCAAGTCTTTCTCCCCTGCCTCATGCGTCGCCGACACCCCCCGTGCAAAGCAGGCTTCTTTAGCGACGCGCCGGGACGACGTCTCGCACCACCGGGACACCACCGGCGGCCTGCCGGCCGTCGCCCAACCCGTGGCGCCGACCAGTGACGCCTGACCCCGGTGAAGTTTGTCCCCGGTGAAATTTGACTGGGAGCACCTGCCCAACACCGCCTCGACGAAAGAAAGGCCCCTCGCCCGGGCCGCCACGCCATGTCCCCGGCGCGCTCATTTCGTTGCTGCCCTAACAATGCGGCGGCAATGCCACTTCCTTGACTCTTCCGCCGCCCGAAGGCGGCGGCTTATATCGACGACAAAGATGCAATCAAGGCCACTAAGGCCACAATTTCAAACGCCTAGCTATGTTTCGCGCTGCGGATCCGCTGGACCTCGGGAACAAATCCGGGGGGCAAACGTCTTTATTTGTTAGCCCCTTCCGGCGCCGCTTGAATGCGGCTATCCGCATCGCCACATCGGCGAGTTGCGAGCTCAGGGGCACTGAATTTCCGGGCCCATCGGCCTGGCAGCCCGCAGCGCAATTGAGAGGGAAGCGTGTCATCTCCTACCTTTGACCGGCGGAAGTTTCTGGCGACGGCGGGCCTCGGCTGCCTGCTGCCCGCCGCGACCGCCGCCGCCCGGACTCCGGGAGCGGTCCGCAACGACCGAAACTGGACCCGGGCCATGCCCGGCTCGACCTTCGGCTTCCAGGAAGTCGACGAAATGGCCGCCGACCTCGCCACGACCCCTTTCAAGGCGAACGCCGCCGAACTGCCCGGGGCCATGAGGGAGCTGACGCCGGAGAGGTACCACGCCATCTATTTCCACCCGGAAGCGAGTCTCTGGCGTGACGCGGGCCTGCCCTTTCAGGTGCAGTTCTTTCCGCGCGGCTCCTACTTTCATCAGGCCGTGAATATCAATGTCGTCGACGGCGACGAGGTCACGGCACTGCCCTACAATACCGCCTTGTTCGATTTCGCCGGCGCCGGCTTGGCGGCTCCCCCGCCCGAGAACCTCGGCTTCGCCGGCTTTCGTTTGATGTACCCGCTGAACAGCGAGGACCGCTTCGACGAGTTGGCCGTGTTCCTCGGCGCCAGCTACTTCCGTCTCCTCGCCGCCGGTCAGCACTACGGGCTCTCCGCCCGGGGCCTGGCCATCGATACCGGCCTCGCCCAGTCGGAGGAGTTTCCCTACTTCCGCGACTTCTGGCTGAAGAAACCGCAAGCCGGCGCCGGGAGTATCGAAATCTTCGCCCTTCTGGACAGCGAGAGCCTGACCGGTGCCTATCACTTTACGCTGACCCCGGGTGAGGAAAGCCGCATGGATGTGCGCGCCAACCTCTACACCCGCGCCGCGGTCGAAAAGCTCGGCCTCGCACCGCTCACGTCCATGTTCTTCTATGGCGAGAACACCACCCGCCCGATCGACGACCTGCGCCCGGAGGTGCACGATTCCGATGGCATGCTGCTGGCCACCGGCCCCGGCGAGTGGATCTGGCGCCCCCTCGCCAACCGGAACGAGCTGCAGATTTCATCCTTCGCGGACGAAAACCCGCGCGGTTTCGGCCTGATGCAGCGTGACCGCGACAGCCGCAACTACCAGGACCTCGATTTCAACTACGAGCGCCGCCCCTCTGCCTGGGTGGAGCCGCGGTCGCCCTGGGGCAAGGGTGTCGCGCAACTGATCGAGATCCCCAGCGACTCGGAACGCTACGACAACATCGGCCTGTTCTGGGTGCCGGACCGCCCGGTGGAGCCCGGACAGCAATGGCCCTTCGCCTATCGCCTGCGCTTCGGCAACAGCTTTCCGGACTTCCCGGCCAGCGGCCGCGCCCTGGCGACGCGGGAGGCCAGCGGCAGTGAAGAGGGCCTGCGCCGTTTCGCCGTAGAGTTTGGCGGCGGGCCTCTCGCGGAACTCTCAGACGCGCAGGGCGTTGAACTGGTTGTCAGCGCGTCTACGGGAAAGATCTTGAAGGCGCAAAGCCGGCGCAATGCCGCGACCGGCACTTGGCTCGCCCTCTTTGAATTGGATCCCGAAGGGGAAGACGCCGCCGAGTTGCGCGCCTTCCTGCGGGATGAAGACCACGCCCTGACCGAAACCTGGAGCTACCTGTGGAAGCGCAGCTGATCGACACCCCCTTCGACCCCTGCCTCCTCCCTGGGCCGCAACGGCCCCGGCCGGAGCATCCTGTGCTCGCGGCCCGCCTGGAGCGCTATCTCCGGGCCGCCGGCATCCAGAACGCGCCGCGCCGGGAGCGCCTCCTCGCCCAGCGCCTCGGGGACCTGAGCGCGGAGGGCCGCGATGCCGACGTCTCCTCGGCCGAACCCTCCTGGGCGGAGATCATCGCCGCCGTGGACCGTTGCCTCATCCGTCAGTTGGAACAGGGCGGCAGTTCCGCCGCGCGCCAGAGCGCCCGGGGGCGCGTGAGCTTGGGGCTGGGCCCTGCACAGCCGGCAATGCCCGCCGAGGACTGGGCCACACCGCCGCGCAACCGCCGCGCCATGCCGGCGCAGGACCTGTCGCGGTGGCGTCCGGGGACTGCGTGGCGCGCCAAACGGCTCCAGCAGGTTCAGTTCAGCCGCTCCACCCAGGGGCTGGCCGCCTGCATATGCTGGCTGGCCGTGCTGGTTTTCCCGTGAGCCGCAGATGCCGTCTTCATCAGAGGTAAGGCCGCGGCTGCGCCGCCGGCTGCTGCTTTTGCTGGTGTTGGCTTCCACCAGCGCCGCCGTTCTGGTTCTCGGCACCATCCTCGCCGCGGAGGGCTTCTCCCTCCTCGAGCTCGGCATCCTCTGCATCTTCGCCGCGCTCTTCGCCTGGATCACCACCGCCTTCTGGATTTCCACGATCGGCTTTGCCATCAGGCTGCTGGGCCGGCAGCGCCGAAGCCAGCGGGAGGACTCCCCCACGGCGCAACGGGACGGCCGGCCAGGCACCACCGCCCTGGTCATGCCGATCTACAACGAAGACCCGGAGCGCGTCGCCGCGGGCCTGCGCGCGACGCTCGACTCGCTGCTTGCCTGTAAGCCGGCGGGGAAGTTCGAAGCCTATCTCCTCAGCGACACCACCGACCCCGATATCTGGCTGGCCGAGGAGCTGGCCTGGAGCCGCCTGAACCGCGAGTTCGCCGGCCGCATCGACGTCTTTTACCGCCACCGGCCGCGCAACATCGCCCGCAAAAGCGGCAACATCGCCGACTTCTGCGAGTCGTGGGGCTACCGCTACGACTACATGGTGGTGCTGGATGCCGACAGCGTCATGTCCGGCGACTGCCTGATCGAACTGGTGGCCCGCATGGACGCCAACCCGCGGACCGGCCTGATCCAGGTCCCGCCGGTCCCGGTCTTGCGCGAGTCGCTCTTCGCGCGCAGCCAGCAGTTCGCCAGCAGCGTCTACGGGCCGCCCTTCGCGGCCGGCCTCGCCTATTGGCTGGAGGGGGATTCCAACTACTGGGGCCACAACGCGATCATCCGCGTCGCCCCCTTCATCGAGCATTGCGGCCTGCCGGAGCTGCCGGGCCGGGAGCCCTTCGGCGGCGAGATTCTCAGCCACGATTTCGTCGAGGCCGCCTTGCTGCGGCGCGCCGGCTGGGAAGTCCGCCTGGCCGACGACCTGGGCGGCAGCTTCGAAGAACCCCCGCCCACCCTCATCGATCACGCCAAGCGCGACCGCCGCTGGTGCCAGGGCAACCTGCAACACCTTGGCGTGCTCGCGGCACGGGGCCTGCGCCCCTTGAGCCGCCTGCACCTGGGCATGGGGGTGATGTCGTATCTCTCCTCCCTGCTCTGGCTCATCCTTCTGGGGCTCTCCGGGCTGGAAGCCTGGCGCCAGGCGCGCACCGAGCACAGCTACTTCATCGAGGGGAACCTCTTTCCCAACTGGCCGGTGTCCTATGCCTTCGAGGCCACTACCCTGCTCACCATTACCCTGGCCATCCTCTATCTGCCCAAGATCATGGGCTACCTCACCCTGCTGAGCGACCGGGTCAGCCGGCAGGCCCATGGCGGCGCCTTCAGGGCCGGGCTCAGCGTGGTTCTGGAGAGCCTGATGTCGATCCTGCTGGCCCCCATCCTGATGCTGTTCCAGAGCGGCTTCATCGTCTCCATCCTGGCCGGGCGCAGCGTGCGCTGGGCGTCGCAGCAGCGCGACGACGGGGAGACCTCCTGGCGGGAGGCCGTCGCGGCCCATTGGGGCCATACCGCCGTCGCCCTGCTGGTGGGCGGCATCAGCTACGTCTACATCCCGGCGTTTTTCTGGTGGCTGACTCCGGTTCTGCTGGGGCCGGTGCTGTCGATCCCCCTGTCACGCTTCACCAGCCGCGCCGATGTCGGGCGCAAACTGCGGGACTGGGGTCTTTTTCTCACCCCTTGCGAAAGCGCGCCGGCGCCGGTCCTGCAACGCCTGACGGAAATCCAGGCCACCGCGGCGCCGCAGGCGGCAGGCGCCTCCCTCTTCGAACAGGCGATCAGCGATCCCTTCATGAACGCGCTGCACCGCACACTCCTGGAGCGCGAACCCCGGGCCAAGAGTGAGCGCCTGCGGCTCGACGGCCTGATTGCACGCTTTCAGGAGAACGGAACCGGCAGCCTCAGCCGGGACGAGAAGCGCGACCTGCTGTGCGACCCCACCTCCATGGCCACGCTGCACGCGCTGGCGTGGCAGGCGGGCGAAGGGGCCCCGCCCCCTGCCCCGGGCGCCAGTCTTGGCGTCTCGGGCTGATCCGGATCAGTTCTTGCGGAAGACGAAGGCCGCCAGCGCGCCGGCGGCGACGGCCAGCAGCACCGCGATGATGCCGTAGATGGCCGAGTAGTTGTAGGCGAAGAAGAAGACGTCGGCGCCCAGGCCGGCCTTGCGCACGATCAACGGCGTGGTCTGGGCGTGGACCACCCGGCCGTTCTGCAGCATGAAGACTTCCACGTCGTAGAAGCCGGTCGGCACGTTCGCCGGAAAATGCAGCCGGGTGCGGAACAGCTGCCCGCCCAGGAAAGAAATGTCGTCGCCGCCGGTGGCGAACAGGCCCTCGCGCTCCTTGTTGCGGATCAGCGCTTGGCGGAAGACCGTCATGTCCTGTTCGCTGACGTCGTCGTCGAGGCTGCGCAGGCGCAGGAACTGCGCGCCCATGCCGTGGCGCATGCGCGTCACCTCGCTGGCGATCTCGTCCAGAGGGGCGCTGCTGCGCACCGCGTAGAAGCTGGGCACGCGCTCGAAGACCACCCGGCGGTCGTTGACCCAGACCCCGGCATAGCGGCCCTTGCGCCACACGGTGGTCTCCTCTTCCGGCCCCCGCACCACCACCACCACGTTGCTATCGGGCTCCACGGTGCCGAACAGCAGCACGTCGGTGCCGACGAAGCCGGTGGTGATCTGGATCTGGTGCTCCGAGAGGTCGGCGATCAGGGGCGTCTGGGCCGCGCCCGGCATGGCCAGGAACAGCACGGCGATGGAGAGGAGGACGGCGCGAAGGTTCATGTCAGTGCACCGCCGCCGTGCCGATGGCGTAGAGGTCGTCCGGCGTCACGATCAGGTCGAAGCCCAGCTTGGCGCAGACGCCAAGCACCATGAGCGCCAGAAGGATGCGCAGCTGTTCGCCGCGCAGCCGGGTGCCGGCGCGGGTACCGATCTGGGCGCCGATGACGCCGCCGGTCAGCAGGATCAGCGCCAGCACCGCATCGACGGTCTGGTTCTGCGAGGCCTGCAGGAAGGTCACCGTGGCCGTCACGAAGATGATCTGGAACAGCGAGGTGCCGACCACTACGGAGGTCGGCATGCCGAGCAGGTAGATCATCGCCGGCACCATGATGAAGCCGCCGCTGACGCCCATGATGGCGGCCAGCACGCCGACAATGAAGCCGATGAAGATCGGCAGCAGCGCGGAAATGTAGAGCTTGGACTTGCGGAAACGGATCTTGAAGGGCAGCCCGTGCATCCAGTGGTGCTGGTGCAGCTTGCGCCGCACGTCGATCTGCCGGCGGCGGCGGAACAGGGCACGGCTGCTCTCCAGGAACATCAGGCCGCCGACGATGCCCAGGAAGACCACGTAGCAGAGGGTGATGACCAGGTCGAGCTGGCCCAGGCTGCGCAGGAAGGTGAAGAGCCAGACGCCGAAGATCGACCCCAAGGTGCCGCCGACCAGGAGCACGAACCCCATGCGGAAGTCGACGTTGCCGCGCCGCCAATGCGCCAGCACGCCCGAGACCGAGGAGGCGACGATCTGGTTGGCCTCCGTGGCCACGGCCACGGCGGGCGTCACTCCGATAAAAATGAGCAACGGCGTCATGAGAAATCCACCGCCGACCCCAAACAACCCCGAAAGAAACCCGACAGCCCCACCCATGCCCAAGAGAAGAAAGACATTCACAGAAATCTCTGCGATGGGCAGGTAGATGTTCATCAAAATCGGCTTTCAACCGGCCTTGCGCCGCAGGCCCTCAACTTGGTGAAACGAGCTTATCTTCCGTAGATACCGCATTGCAATAAAAGCATTCTTAACCAAGCGATTAAAGCTCGACTATTGTCTCCGCCAACTCAGACCCTGCTTTCCCCGTAGTAAAGCGTGACCACATGCTTGGCTTCCGCAAAGAACAGCCAGCGCTCGACCGCCAGGCCGGCGGCAAGCAGCGGCAGGCTGATCACAGCCGCCAGCTGGCTCAGCAGTCCCGGAAAGGCCTGTCCCAAGGCGAGCAGCAGGAAGGGCAGAAGGAAACCGCCGAGCAAGGCCAGGCGGCGCAGCTTGGCCGCATGCTTGCGGGCGATCCGGAAGCCCATCTCCTGCAGCAGGTAGTTCGACTCGCTGTGGGGCGCCTCCAGCAGCTGCACGCGGCCGAGCGACCCCAGGCCGGTCGCCGACTCGGCGGTGCCGGCCGGCGCGGCCGAGGCGATGTCGCGCCAATAGAGCAGTTTGACTCCCACGGCCAGAACGAAGAGAACCAGGACCACCCAGCCGAACTCACCCCGCAGGGGCAAGGCCCAGAGTTGCAGCAAGAGGTGCAACAGCACCGCTCCGGAGAGCGCCGAGAGCACGAGATAGCCGGGCAGGGTCCAGGACGAGGACCAGGCCCTGATCGTCCTGAGCGAGGCGTAAATCATCGCCGTGCAGATCACCGTCACAAGGCAGCCGAAACTGGCCAGCAGACCGGCCACGGCGGCGAGGCCGCTGTTGGTGCCGGCCACGACCCAGTAGAAGGCGAAGACGCCGATCGGCAGAAAGGTCAGGACCGAGGCGACGCCCTCGCGCGACAGCCAGGATGAACGCCACTGGGTCAGTGCCCGCCAGGCGCGCTCCGGGTGGCCGAGATGGAAGGTCGAGGACAGCAGCCCCAGCACCACCAGCGCCAGGCCGAGGCCGAAAGCCACCACGCCGAACCAGCGGTCCGCGGGCAAGCCGCCCAGCACCGCCAAGAGGCCGAGCCAGGCGATCAGCCCATAGCCCGCGCCCGACGCGGTGGTGAAGAGAATAACCGATTTCGCGGGATGCACTGCCCAACCCTCTCCTAACGACTCAACACCCGGTCGACCCAGCGCGCCAGCATCCCCGCCGGCTCGGCGGCAGGCGCCACCGGTTCCAGCGCCGCCCCGGAGTCCTCCACGCAGGACTGCTTGGGCCGCGGCGGCAGGTAGCGGTTCACCGGGCGGCAACCCTGCTCGGGCATCAGCTCGTAGCCGCCGCGGGCCGCCACCAAAAGGGAAACCTCCGACTGCGGGTCGCCGAGGTCGCCGAAGTGGCGTGCCCCGGCCGGACAGGTCGAAACGCAAGCCGGGGCGCGGCTGCGCGGCTCCAGGTTCTCGTTGTAAATCTTGTCGACGCAGAGCGTGCACTTCTTCATGACGCCCGCGTCGGCATCGTATTCGCGCGCGCCGTAAGGGCAGGCCCAGGAGCAGAGCTTACAGCCGATGCAGGCATCGGCGTTGACCAGCACGATGCCGTCCTCCGCCCGCTTGTAGGAGGCACCTGTCGGGCAGACGGTGACGCAGGGCGCGTCGTCGCAGTGCAGGCAGGACTTCGGAAAGTGGACCGTACGGCTGTCGCCGTCGTCGCTCACCACCTCGAAGGTGTGGATGCGGTTGAACCACACCCCGCTGGGGTCGGCGCCGTAGGGATCGCTGTCGGTCAGCGGCGCGGAATGGCCGGAGGTGTTCCATTCCTTGCAGTTCACCGCGCAGGCGTGGCAGCCGACGCAGATGTCGAGATCGATAACCAGGCCCAGCTTCACCGGGCCGGGATCGCGCGGCAGGCTGGTCATGCCCCCTGCCCTCCGTCCGGCCCGGGCTTCTTGCGGTTTCCCTTGCCGTCGGCGACGCCGGGCACCGTGACCGAAATCTCGTGGCGATTGCCGATCCACTCCTGGAAAGGGACGCCTTGACCCTCGCGGGCGGGCTCGCGGCTCTTCAGGTCGGCGCCGTAGCGCAGCTTCCCGCCGTTGTCGAGGCCACGCGGCGGCCGCGCCTTTACCGGCGTCATCAGCGGATCGGTCGCCCCGGCCTCTTCCGGCGTGCAGGGTTCGAGGCGGACCCGCAGATCGTACCAGGCGGCCTGCCCGGTCACCGGATCGGAGTTCGAATAGCGGTGGCCGCCCTCGCGCTCCGGCAGCAGCTCCGAAATGATGTGGTTCAGCAGGAAGCCGCGGTTGCTCTCCGGCGCTTCGTGACTCAGCCCCCAGGCGCCGCGGCGCTTGCCGATGGCGTTCCAGGTCCACACGGTCGAGGGGTTGACGCCGTGCATCAGCTTCACCTGCCCCTTCACCCGGCCGTGGTGGCTGATCACCCAGACCCAGTCGTCGTCCGCCACGCCACAGCGCGCCGCCGTCTCGGGATGCACGAAGAGGCGGTTGCGCGCGGTGATCTGGCGCAGCCAGGCGTTCTGCGAGCCCCAGGAGTGGTACATGTGCATGGGCCGCTGGGTGATGGCGTGCAGCGCGAAGACTTCGCCGTCCACCGCCGCCTCCTCGAACGGCGGATACCAGACCGGCAGCGGATCGAAGTAGGCCTCGACCCGGCTGCGCTCGCTGTCGGGCGGCTGCACCTTGCCGTGGCCGCGCGCCGCCAAGCGGAACTTCTGCAGGATCTCGCTGTAGAGCTGCATGACGATGGGCTCTTCCGTCGGGATCCAGCCCATTTTCTTGGCGAAGGCCAAGTAGCTCTTGTTGGCATGCTTGAAGTAGAGCTGGTCCGGCGACAGCTTGTGGGTCCAGAAGCAGCCATTCTCGATGTAGCGCTGCAGCTGGTCCGGGTTCGGCGCGCCGGTGCCCTGCTGCGTGCCGTCGGGGCCGCGCCAGCCGGCCAGCGGGCCGATGCCGGGCGAACGCTCGTGGTTGGCGATATAGTCGGGATAGCCGCCGGGATACTTCGGCTCGCCGTCGTTGTAGACGAAGCCCGGCAGTTCCAGCCGGCCGCCCAGGTCGATCAGCACGTCCTGGAAAGGCCGCACGTCGCGGTCGGGCTGGCACACCGGCTGGCGGATGGCGTCGCCGGGGCCGTGGGCGCTGCTGATCGGCCGGTCGAGCAGCGAGATGCAGTCCCAGCGCTCCAGATAGGTGGTGTCCGGCAGGATGAGGTCGGCGTAGGGCACCATCTCCGAGTAGTAGGCGTCGGAGTAGATGATCTTGGGGATCTTGTACTCCCCGGTCTCCGGATCCTTGTCGGTCAGGTACTTCAAGGTGCCCTGGACGTTCATGGAGGAGTTCCACCCCATGTTCGCCATGTACATCATCAGCACGTCGATCGGATAGGGATCGCCCGCCCAGGCGTTGTGGATGACCATGTGCATCAGGCCGTGGGCCGCCAGCGGGAACTCCCAGCTGTAGGCCTTGTCGATGCGCGTCGGCTTGCCCTCGGCATCGACCTGCAGGTCGTCGGGGCCCAGCGGGAAGCCGAGCGGCATGCCCGGCAGCGGTCGCTCCGGCGCCGCGGTCTTGCCGGCCGGCTGCGGGCTGGGCGGGATCAGCTTGGGGAACGGCGCCTTGTAGCCGAAGCCGCCGGGGCAATCGATGGAGCCCAGCAGCATCTGCAGCAGGTGGATGGCGCGGCAGGTGTGAAAGCCGTTGGAATGGGCCGAGATGCCGCGCATGGCGTGCATCGAGACCGGCCGCCCGATCATCTTGTCGTGGCGCCGCCCGGCCCAGTCGGTCCAGGGGATGTCGAGCACCACCTCCTTCTCGAAGGCGGCCTCCGCCAGTTCGGCGGCGATGCGTTTGATCGTCGCGGCGGCGATGCCGACACGCTCGGCCACGGCCTCCGCCGCGTAGTCCGGGTCGAGGTAACGCTTGGCCAGGATCTCGAAGACCGGCACCGCCTCGCGGCCGTCCGGCAAGCGGTGGCGGCCGACCACGGCGGCCTTGGCCGTCACGTCGGAGGTCGGCACCAGCGCCCTGGTCACCGTGTCCCAGCACAGGGTCGCGCCTTCGCTGTTGCGCACGAAGAGCCCGTCCTCGGCGCCGCCCGGGTCGTCGATCACCAGCCAGGTGGCGTTGGTGTAGCGGCCGAGGAAGTCCCAATCGATCTTTTCGGCCTTCAGCAGTTCATGGACCAGCGCCAGGACGAAGAGTCCATCGGTGCCGGGCCTGAGGCCGATCCACTCGTCGGCCACCGCCGAATAGCCCGTCTTCACCGGGTTGACCGAGACGAACTTGGCCTGGCCCCGGGTCTTCATGCGGCCGAGGCCGGCCTTGATGGGGTTGGAATCGTGATCCTCGGCGACGCCGAAGAGCATGAAATAACGGGTGTGGTCCCAGTCCGGCTCGCCGAACTCCCAGAACGAGCCGCCGATGGAATAGAGCCCGGCGGCAGCCATGTTGACCGAGCAGAAGCCGCCGTGCGCGGCGAAGTTCGGGGTGCCGTATTGGGCCGCCCACCAGCCGGTCAGGGACTGGCTCTGATCACGCCCGGTAAAGAAGGCGAAGCGCCTGGGGTCCGTCCGGCGCACGTCGCCCAGCCATTCGGTGGCCAGCGCCAGCGCCTCGTCCCACTCGATCTCCTTGAACTCGCCGCTGCCGCGCTCGCCGCTGCGCAGCAGGGGCTTGGACAGGCGGGCGGGCGAATAGTGTTGCATGATCCCCGCCGACCCTTTGGCGCAGAGCACGCCCTTGTTCACGGGATGGTCGGGATTGCCTTCCAGGTATCGGACCTTGCCGTCTTTCAAATAGACGTTGATGCCGCAGCGGCAGGCGCACATGTAGCAGGTTGTTTGTTTGATCTCGTCGGCAACTTCCGGGCAGGTATTGACGCGCTCTCCTGGGGTCTCCAATGGGTTGCTGGCCATCAATACTCCCTCTACCTCCCGGGTTCGGCGCGCCTCGCCGGCGTTCTCATTGTGCAGGATCCGGCGGAAGGCTCCGCCAACAAAGCGCTCTCAGCCCCGCCGCCGCTTTGGTCGGGCGGGCCGCGACGAGATGGCCTGCGAATTTCCTGTCAACGCTTGTACCGCGACACTGGCGCCAACATAACAGGATTCCTGGGTTATTCAGCCCCTGGCCCCATCGATTGTTGACACTTGGCGCAGTTCTGGCCCCAGCGGACTCCCTGGCAGACCACGGCAGTCTCAATAGTGGGAATCCGGCGCAGCGGAAAAAATGCCTGCGTCGCTGAAACGATTCCGGGGCCCGTCTCGTAGGTAAGGACAGGCTGGCAGTTCACCGCTCGCGGGCGGTCCTGGCGGCTGGGCGGTCTTTTTTGGATGGAAGCCGCCCAAAACCGAGAGAGGCAGAGGGCCCGTCCTCTTTTCAGGTCCCTGCTTCCAGGCGAGGTGGCCACCGCCCGCGGCAGAGCGGCGCCTAGGGCGGTGGTCACTTCCCAACCGGGGGAGGTTCCGGTCGGAAACGGTTCGGGCCGGGAACGGTTCGGGCCGAGTGCGGCCGTGCCTAGACCCAGCCCCCGTCGACGATATAGCTCTGGTTCGTGCAGCCGCTGGAATCGTCCGCCGCGAAGAACACGACCGCCCGCGCGATGTCGGCCGGCACCAGTTTTCGCTTGAGACACTGTCGCTCCATCAGTTCCGCCTCGCTCTCCGGCGTGAGCCAGAGGTCGATCTGGCGCTGGGTCATGATCCAGCCCGGCACCACGCAGTTGACCCGGATGTTCTTCGGCCCCAGGTCGCGCGCCAGGGAGCGCGTGAGCCCCGCCACCGCCGATTTCGACGTGGTGTAGCACGGCATGCCACCCTGCCCGATGATCCAGGACACGGAGCCGAGGTTCACGATGGCGCCGCCGCCCGCCGCCTCCATGTCCGGATAGATCGCCTGCGCGGCAAAGAACTGGTGCTTCAGGTTCACCGCGACGCGGTCGTCCCAGTATTCCGGCGTCACTTCGTCGATCGAATGGCGCTGGTCGTTGGCCGCGTTGTTGATCAGGACAGTGATAGGGCCAAGGGCAGCCCGCACCTTGCCGATGGCACCCCGCAACGCCTCGATATCCCGCAGGTCGCAATTCACGTAGACCGGCTTGTGGTGGCCGGCCGCCGCCATGGCCTCGACCAGCTCGTTCGAGATCGCATCATCGATGTCGACGAAGCCGACCTTCGCGCCTTGCCGGCAAAAATGCTCGACGATGGACGCGCCGATTCCGCCGCCGCCTCCGGTGACGAAGACGACGCGGTCCTTCAGGCTGGGATAGCTGGCGGTGGCAGTCATATCGGGGAAACCCTCATGAAAATTCAATCCAGAGAGACAAGCGGTCAGACGGACGCGGCTTAATGCAGCTCCGCAAGCTCCTCGGGCGTCTCCTCCTCGGGCAGCTTGCCGAGGATGATCATGCCCAGCACCTCGTCCTTGGTGACCTTGGAGGTATCGCGGGTGCCGACCAGGCGGCCGTTCTTCATCACCGAGACCCGGTCGGAGAGGTCGAAGACGTCGTGCAGGTCATGGCTGATGAGGAAGATGCCGATGCCTTCCTTCTTCAGCTGCTTGATCAGCTCGGCGACCATGGCGGTCTCCTGCGGGCCGAGGGCCGCCGTCGGCTCGTCCATGATCAGGATCTTGGCGTTGAACAGGATGGCGCGGGCGATGGCGACGGACTGCCGCTGCCCGCCGGAAAGGTTCTTTACCGGGTCCTTGATGTTCTTGAAGTTGGGATTGAGACGGTGCAGCACGGCGCGCGCCTCGTGCTCCATGGCGTCGTCGTCCAGCAGGCCCAAGGATGTCCGCAGCTCGCGCCCTAGGAAGAGGTTGGCCGGCGCGTCGAGATTGTCGGCCAGCGCGAGGGTCTGATAGATCGTCTCGATGCCGTGGCGCCGGGCGTCACGCGGCGTCTCGATGGTCACCTTCTCGCCGTTGATCAGGATCTCGCCACTGTCGCAGGGATAGGCGCCGGCCAACATCTTGATCAGGGTCGACTTGCCGGCGCCGTTGTGGCCGAGCAGTCCGACCACCTCGCCGGGGTGGAGATCGACGGAGACGTCGTCGACGGCCTGCACACCGCCGAAGCGTTTGGAGATGTTGCGCATCTCGACCAGAGGTGTGGCCATGTTCCGTCGCCTCCTCAGCGCCGGTTCTTGTTGTAGACGACGTCGAACCAGACCGCCGAAATCAGCACCAGGCCGATGACGATACTGCGCAGCGAACTGGAGACGCCCAGCAGCACCATGCCGTTGTCCAGGCTCTGCATGATGACGGCGCCGAGAATCGCGCCCGGGATCGTGCCGATGCCGCCGGCCAGCGACGTGCCGCCGATGACCGCCGCGGCAATGACGTTGAGCTCCGCCAGGGTGCCCATGGAATTGGTGCCGGCGTTGAGGCGGGCGGTGGTGACCACGGCGGCGACGGCACAGAGCATGCCCATGACCACGAAGATCATGATCGTCGTGCGCTTCACGTTGATGCCGGAGAGCGCCGCGGCCTCCGGGTTGCCGCCCATGGCGAAGACATAGCGCCCGAAGGTGGTAAAGCGGGCGATGAAGGACATGACGATGACCACCGCCAGCAGGATCAGCACCGGCACCGGAATGCCGCGCGGAATGTCGCTGCGCGGCTTGTTGTAGGCATTCATCACCATGACGAAGCCGATGATGAGGGCGGACCAGACGCAGATCATCACGATCTCGGCCCAGAGCGGCTTTACCGGGAAGCCGTAGCGCGCCCGCTTGGCCCTGGCCTTCACGGAGAAGAACACCACCGCGGCCACGGCGACGAGGCCCAGGGTCCAGCTCGCCGTCGCGCCGATCGAGCCGTCGACGCCGCCGCCCAGCAACTGATAGACCGGGTCGAGCGGCGCTACCGTGCGCCCATCGGTGATCTCGAAGGCGCCGCCGCGGAACAGCAGCAGCCCGCCGAGGGTGACCACGAAGGCCGGCACCCCGCCATAGGCGACCCAGGCCCCCTGCCACAGCCCGACCAACGCGCCCAGCGCCAGCCCCGCCAGGATGGTCAGCGGCCAGTTCCAGTCGGCCCCCAGGGGAAAGACCTCGACCTGCAGATAGGCGATGGACATGCCGATGAAACCCAGCACCGAGCCCACCGAGAGATCGATGTGCCGGGCGACGATCACCAGCACCATGCCGGTCGCCATGATGCCGACCGCGGAGCCCTGGACCGCCAGGTTGAACAGGTTGCGCGGCGTCAGGAAGAGGCCGCCGGAGAGAAGGTCGAGAATGATCCAGATGACCACCAGGGCCGCCAGCATCGCCAGCAGGCGCGTGTCGAGCCCCGTCAGGCGCGAGAATTCGTCCAGCGGACCGCGGCGCATCGCCGCCGGACGGCTTTCCGTGCCGGGCTCAAGTTGCTTGGTTTCGACCTGGCTTGCCATGCCCCACCTGCGCTAACGGAGAGAAATTCAGATCCGCCGGAACCTGCCTCCGGAAGCCTGCCCCTGGAAGCCTGCCCCCGGAAGCCTGCCCCCGGAAGCCTGCCCCCGGAAGCCTGATTGCGGCGGAACGGTCAGGCGCTTCGCGGGGCGCCCGACCGTCCTCCAGCCTTTTCGTGAGTGCCCTACGGGGCCACGCCTACTTGCAGGCGCCAGGCGCCATGCCGGCGTCAACCCCTTGGCAGACCACGTCCTGGCTGACCCACCCGGCCCCGATCACGAGGTCGAGGTTGTCCTTGGTAATGGCCACAGGCTTCAGGAAGGTGGCGTTCATCTCCACGCCCTTGGGCCCGCCACTCCATGTCTCCGCGCCTTCGACATCCGACAGTGCGGTGCCCTTGGCGAGCTGCACGGCGATGTTGGCCGCCGCCTTGCCGAGTTCGCGGGCATCCTTCCAGACGCTGACCGTCTGCAGCCCCTTGGCGACACGGTTCAGGGCGGCATGGTCGCCGTCCTGGCCGGACACCGGCAGGCCTTCCAGGCCCTGCGCGGTGAGCGCCGCGACGACGCCGCCGGCGGTGCCGTCGTTGGAAGCGACCACGGCGTCGACCTTGTTGTCGTTGGCCGTCAGGATCTGCTCCATGTTCTTCTGGGCGTTCTCCGGCAGCCAGCCGTCGGTGTACTGCTCACCGACCACGTTGATCTTGCCGGCGTCGATGGCGCCCTTCAGCACTTCCAGTTGCCCCGAGTGCAGGAAGTCCGCATTGGGATCGGCCGAGGAGCCCTTGATGAAGACGTAGTTGCCCTCGGGCTGGTGCTTCAGAACTTCGCGCGCCTGGATGCGGCCGACCTCCTTGTTGTCGAAGGTGAGGTAGAAGACGTCGGAAACCTCGATGAGACGGTCGTAGCCGACCACGGGGATACCCTCGGCCCGGGCCTTCGCCACGGCCGGCACCACGGCGGAAGCGTCCTGGGCCAGCACGATCAGGGCATTGGCGCCGCGCGCGATCAGGCCCTCGATGTCGGCGATCTGCTTCTCATTGGACGACTGGGCATCGGCGGAAATGTAGGTCGCGCCGAGACGCTCCAATTCCGCCTTGATGGCGGCTTCGTCCGTCTTCCAGCGTTCCTCCTGGAAATTCGACCAGCTGACGCCGACCACCAGATCCTGAGCCAAGGCGGGAACGGCCGACACCATCACACCCGCAGCAACAACCGCCGCGGCTACACCACGCATAAAACCTTTCATGACTTCCTCCCTGCTGATGCTGCGGCGGCGTTGCGCGCCACAGTTGTTCGTTACAGCGACTCTTCATTCTTGCGGGTCATAGTTGACGTACGCACACGTGCTGTCAACAGGCGCAATACATAAGTTTTTGAAAAGCACACGCGGGCAGAAATGATGGAATTACATCATTTTCGGGACGGCGTGTTTTTCAGCCCCAGCCGGCCCCCGGAACAGGGGGCGGCCGCAGCCGCGGCCAGCCCGGCGACGCGGGCCGCCGATGCTTCAGGCTGAGTCGTAGCCTGGTGTCTTAGGAGGTCAGTCTTCGTCGCCGCAGGGCCAGCTTGCCGGCGGAGTCAGCTCGGGCGGCAACTTGGTGTCGGTGTCGCCGCAGGCGTCATCCAGCTGACGCTGCACCAGGCCCTTCACTCCCGACAGGTCGGCACCTTCGAAATGGGTCAGGTAGGTGTAGGCGCCGGTGAAGTCGCTGCCGGCCAGTCTGGCGCCCTTGAAGACCGCGCGGGCGATCTCGGCCCGGGTGAAGTCGGCGCCCTCCAGCACGGCGTCCACCAGCACGGCACGGCCCAACTCGGCCTTCTGCAGATTGGCGCCGGTGAAGTCGGCGCCGCTGAAATCGGTGCGCGACATCTCCGCCTTGCTGAGGTCCGCCTCGCGCAGCACGGCCTTGGCGAAGTTCGCCCGGTCGCCGCTGGCCTTGGTGAGCACGGCGCCGGTCAGATCCGCCCCCGCCAGGCGGGCATGTTCGAAGTTCGCTTCGCTCAGGTCGGCTCCGGCCAGATTGGCTTCGGCAAGATCGGTCCGGCTGAAATCGGTGCGCAGGAAGGTTCCCTTGCTGAGATCGAGTTCCCGCAGGATCAGCCGGCGCTTCTCGCACTTCGACCAGTTCACGCCGGCGCGCGGAGAATCGCCACAGCCCGCGGCCACGGGGCCCGTCAACAGAACGAGGCAAAGCGGCAGTGCCGCCAGGCCAATCAAATAAACGCGAATCGCGTGCTTCATGCCGCCGCCGGGCTCCGATCTATTGCAATGCGGAAAGGATCGTAGCGAAGCGGCCGCTCCTTGAACAGCAGGGCTCGCTGCTTCGTGACCGCCTCCAGGGGCGCAGGCCCCCTGCCGCTCGCGGCAAAGCGCCATGCCGGCCCGTGTTCGACCAATGACCGGATTGACTGCCCCATCAAGCTGGGTCAGGGTAGCGCTATCAAAAGAACGATGCTTGGCACGGGACCCGGGTAGAATCGCCGGCGCCAAAGCACGAAGAAGAACGAAAACGCTGTCAGCGGCCCATTCTTTCCACAAACCGGCCGCCGGACAATTGGGAGGAATACGCATGCTCACGAAATCGATTTTCGGAATGAGCCTGGCTGCCCTGCTGGCGGCCGGGACAGTGTCGCCGGCGCTGGCCGCAGGCCCCGAAGAGGTCAGCGGCCCCGGTGCCAACCCATCCTGCTTCGCACCTTTCAGCCAGGACACGAAGTACCTGAAGTTCCCCAAGAAGGAACCGCCCTACCGCATCGCCATGGCCAACGGCTTCGTCGGCAACACCTGGCGCATTCAGATGATCAAGACGCTGAAGGCCTACGCCGAGCAGCCGGACGTCAAGCCGATGATCGAGGAGTTGAAGGTGGTCTCGACCGGCACCGACGTTGCCGCGCAGATCGCCGCGATCGACAACTTCATCAACGCCGGTTATGACGCCATCCTCACCATCGCCGTGAACCCGACGGCCTTCGGCCCGGTCATCCGCCGCGCCAACCGTGCCGGCGTGGTCCTGGTGCCCTTCGACAACGTGCTGGACAGCGACGACATCCTGCAGGTCAACGAGGACCAGTCCGAGATCGGCCGGATCATGGGCCGCTGGCTGGTGAAGAACGTCGGCACCTCCGGCAAGATCCTGGAAGTGCGCGGCCTGCCGGGCAACTCCGTCGACCGTGACCGCCACCAAGGCTTCCGCGACGTCATGGGCGCCGGGGGCGACTACGACATCGTCGAGGTCGTCGGCAACTGGGACGACGGCACCGCCCAGAAGGTGACCGCCGACGCCATCGCCGTGCACGGCCACTTCGACGGCGTCTTCGTGCAGGGCGGCTCGACCGGTGCCGTGCGCGCCATGATCGACGCCGGCCATCCCTTCGTGCCGGTCGCCGGCGAAGCGGAGAACGGTTTCCGGAAGCTCTGTGCCGAGCACGGGGACGAGGGCCTCATCTGCTCCTCCGCCGGCCAGTCGCCGGGCCTGGTGGCCATCGCTGCCAAGACGGCGCTGACCGCGCTGCAGGGGGAAGTCCTGCCGCAGTACGTCTCGGTGCCCATCCCGCTGGTCGAACATCCGGATTTCAAGGCCGGCGAGAACTACTATCCGGACCTGACGGACAACTTCTTCACGCCGAACGAATTCCCGCCCTGTGATGTCAACATCACGGCCAAGGAAATCATGGCGAAATCGGAATCCGACCAGTAAGCGGCTGACGGAAATCCAACCAGGACGGTGCCGCACCTCGCCCCAGGTTCATGGGGAAAAGAGGTGCGGCACCGCCTGCCCTCTCCGCTTTCCGAGTAACTCTGGCGCCGGGCCCGCCCCATGACCACTTCGCAGGACCTCTCCCCCCAGAGCGTGACGCCGTTCTGGCAGATGCACGGCATCACCAAGCGCTATGGCGGCGTCCTGGCGCTCGACGATGTCGACTTCGCCTGCGAGCGCGGCGAGATCCACGCCGTGCTGGGCGAAAACGGCGCCGGCAAGTCGACCCTGATCAAGATCACCGCCGGGGTCGTAACGCCCACCGAAGGCCGGCTCATGCTGGAAGGCCGCGAGGTCAGCTTCGCCTCACCGCAGGAAGCCAACGAGGCCGGCATCGTCTGCATCTTTCAGGAACTCTCCCTGATGCCGGACCTCTCGGTGGCCGACAACATCTTCATGACCTCGCCGCCGGGCCGCTTCGGCTTCATCAATCACCGCGCGCAGCGCCGCCAGGCCGAGGCGCTGCTGGCCCGGGTCGGCTGCGAGGACGTCAACCCGCTGGAGCTGGTGAAGAACCTGCCGCTGTCGCGCCGCCAGATGGTCGAGATCGCCAAGGCCCTGGGCCGCAAGCCGCGCATGCTGATCCTCGACGAGGCGACCTCCGCCCTGACCGCCGCCGACGTCGACAAGGTCTACGCCATCCTGCGCGACCTGCGCCGCGACGGGCTGGCGATCCTCTACATTTCCCACCGCATGCACGAGATCGAGCAACTGGCCGACAGCTGCTCGGTGTTCCGCAACGGCCGCCACATCGAGACTTTCGCCAAGGGCGCGCGCAGCGACAACGAAATCGTCCGCCTGATGATCGGGCGCGAGTACACCCAGGTCTACCCGCCCAAGCCGGCCCACCCCGAGGCCCCGGCGGCGGCGCTGACCGTGCAGAACCTCTCCTGGGCGAACCGCCTCAAGAACGTGTCGCTCACCGTCGGCAAGGGCGAGATCGTCGGCCTCGGCGGCCTGGACGGCCAGGGACAGAGGGAACTCCTCCTCGCGCTCTTCGGCGTGCTGCGCGGCGTCTCCGGCGCCGTCGAGGTGGACGGCAAGCCGGCCAAGCTCTCCAGCCCCGGCGAAGCGAAGTCGGAGCGGGTGCGCATGGCGCTGATCCCCGAAGACCGCAAGTCCGAGGGGCTGCTACTGCCCATGTCGGTGCGCGACAACATCTCCATGGCCTCCATCAGACGCTTCACCCACAAAGGCTTTCCTGGAAGCCTCTTCATCGACCGCGAGCGCCAGAACGCCCGCATCGACGAGATGGTCGAGCGCCTCTCCATCAAGTGCGGCGATACCGAGAGCGCCGTGGGCACCCTCTCCGGCGGCAACCAGCAGAAGGTCGTGATCGCCAAGTGGCTGATGACCGAGGCCCGGATCATTCTGCTGAACGACCCGACCCGCGGCATCGACGTCGGCACCAAGCAGGAGATCTACCAGCTGCTGCGCGAGCTGGCCGACGCCGGCACGGCGATCCTGTTCTACACCACCGACTACGACGAGCTGATCGGCTGCTGCGACCGGGTGTCGATCATGTACGACGGCAGCATCGTCCGCGAACTGAGGGGCGAAGCCATCAATGAGGAAAACATCGTGTCCAGCGCCCTGAACATCACCCTCGACCAGCAAGCCTCTCCGCAGGAGCAGCACGCATGAGCATGGCCGACCTGAAGCTGCGCGGCACCCAGAGCCAGGGCCTGATCATCGCCGTGGTCGTCTTCGTGCTGATGTTCACCCTCTACGTCGCCAACCATCCCGCGGGCCTGACCGTGCCGGTGGTCACCACCGCCGCCAACAAGGCGGTGCTGCTGGCCCTGGTGGCCATGGCGCAGACCCTGCCGGTGCTGACCGGCGGCCTCGACCTTTCCGTCGGCATGGTCTTCGTCATGACCAACTGCCTGGCCTCGACCCTGGTCAGCGGCGACCCGCTGCAGGTGGCGCTGGGCATCGTCGTCGTCTTGCTGGCCGGCGCCGCCGCCGGCTTCGTCAACGGCGCCATCGTCGTCTACGGCCGCCTGCAGCCGATCATCACCACGCTGGCCACCGGGGCGATCTACTACGGCATCGCCCTGCTGCTGCGCCCGGTGCCGGGCGGCGAGGTGCAGGAGGATCTGGCCGACTTCATGACCTACACGGTCTTCGACAAGGTCCCGACCTCGCTGATCCTGCTGCTGGCGGTGGTGCTGATCATCTGGCTGCCCTTCCGCAACTCGGTGATCGGGCGCGGCTGCTATGCCGTCGGCTCCGCCGAGGGGGCGGCCTATATGTCGGGCCTCTCGGTCGGCCGCTCACGGCTCGCCGCCTTTACCCTCTCGGGGCTCCTGGCGGGCATCGCCGGGCTGATGCTGACCTTCGTCACCTTCTCCGGCGAGGCTTCCGCCCCCATCGGCGGCACCTACACCCTCAACTCCATCGCCGCGGTGGTGATCGGAGGGACGTCGCTGTACGGCGGGGCCGGCGGCGCCATCGGCTCGATCTTCGGCGCCTTCATCCTGCGCACCATCGACGACCTGCTTTTCGTCTTCGACCTGCCGCCCTTGTGGCAGCCGCTGTTCCAGGGCGTGGTGCTGCTGGGCGCCGTCAGCCTGGGCGCCGCCCGGGTTTTCCGCATCAAGAACAGGCTGGAGCTGTTCAACTGATGCAAAGGCTCTTGAAATCCGTCGACAAGCCGGTCGCCATCGCCTTCGGCTTCATCGTGGTGCTGCTGCTGGCCGGCAGTCTCTATTCCTCCAGCTTCCTCTCGGCCAACTACCTGCTGCAGCAGCTCCAGGTCGCCGCCTTCCTGGGCCTCGTCTCTTCCGGCGTCATGCTGGTCATCCTGCTGGGTCACATCGACCTGTCGATCCCCTGGCTGGTCACCGTCGGCGGCATGATGTCAACGGCGGCAGCCGGCTGGTGGGGACCGGAATGGGCCATTCCCTTCGGCATCTTCTGCGGCCTGATCTTCGGCATCGTGAACGGCCTGGGCGTCGCCATCCTGCGCATCCCCTCGATGATCTTCACCCTGGGCATCAATGCGGTGGCCCAGGGCATCATGGTGCTTCACACCGGCGGCTTCGCGCCCCAGGATCACGCCACCGAACTGATGCACTGGCTGGCGGTGGAACGGGTTTTCCTCGGCATTCCCAACGCCGTCTTCATCTGGGCGCTGCTCGGCATCGCCATCGTGGTCATGCTGAAGCGCACGCCGCTGGGCCGCTACATCTACGCCATCGGCAACCAGGAGGGCGCCACCTACCTCTCGGGCGTCAACACCAAGCTGATCATCATCACCTGCTTCGCGATTTCCGGCATGTGCTCGGCGCTGGCCGGCGTCCTACTGGCCGGCTATTCCTCCAAGGGCTACCAGGCCATGGGCGATCCCTACCTGCTGCCGGCCATCGCCGCGGTGGTCCTCGGCGGCACCCACATCCTGGGCGGCCGCGGCAGCTACCTCGGCACCATCGCCGGCGTCATCCTCATCTCGCTCTTGGCCTCGATCCTCTCGGTCATGCAGATGCCCGAGGCCGGCCGCCAGATCATCTACGGCAGCGTCATCGTCGGCATGCTGCTGGTCTACGGCCGCGGCCAGAAGGTGCTGGGGTGATTCTTCCCTCTCCCCTTCGTGGGAGAGGGAGGGGCCCGCGCAGCGGGAGGGTGAGGGGCTGGCTCGGAGGTGGTGGTCCCCCTCACCCAGCTTCGCCTAAGCTCGATCTAAGATCTCGCTAAGGCTTCACAACCCTCTCCCACCAGGGGAGAGGGGTGGTCGTGCTACGGCCACTGCACCCCGCGCCTGTTCAAATAAATCGCGTAGAGCGAGGTCGTCGCGGTGATGAAGAGCCGGTTCTTTTTAGGCCCGCCGAAGGTGACGTTGGAGACCACCTCCGGCACCTTGATCTTGCCCAGCAGCTCGCCCTTCGGCGAGAAACAGTGCACGCCGTCGCCGGCGCTGGACCAGATGTTGCCGTCCTCGTCGCAGCGGAAGCCGTCGAAGAGGCCGCTGTCGCAGACCGCGAAGACCTTGCCCCCGGTCAGCTTGCCGTCCTTGCCGACCTTGAAGGCGCGGATGTGGCGCGGCCCCTCGGGGTCGTGGGAGGCGCCGGTGTCGGCGACGTAGAGTATCTTCTCGTTGGGCGAGAAAGCCAAGCCGTTGGGCTTGTCGAAATCGTCGGCGACGATCTCCACTTTCCCGGACTTGGGGTCGATGCGGTAGACGTGGCAGGCGCCGATCTCGCTCTCGCCCTTGTGGCCTTCGTAGTCGGAGAGGATGCCGTAGGGCGGATCGGTGAACCAGATCGAGCCGTCGGATTTCACCACCACGTCGTTGGGCGAGTTGAGGCGCTTGCCCCTGTACTTGTCGGCCAACACGGTGATCGAGCCGTCCCACTCGGTGCGCGTCACCCGCCGGGCGCCGTGCTCGCAGGAGACCAGCCGCCCTTCCCGGTCGCGGGTGTGGCCGTTGGCATAGTTGGAGGGCCGGCGGAACTCGGTGACGCCGCCGCCCGGCGTCCACTTCAGCATGCGGTCGTTGGGGATGTCACTCCACAGCAGGAAGTCCCCGTCGCAAAAGTACACCGGCCCCTCGGCCCAGAGCGTGCCCGTGTAGAGCTTCTCCAGCTGGCAGTTGCCGTTGATGTAGTCGTTGAAGCGCCCGTCGCGCGGATCGTACTCCGGAAACATACCCCTGCTCCTCCCTCTCTGCAGCCTTTTGCAGGCCCTTGTTGGGAAAGGAGTTTAGCGCTCTCATGATCCGGCGCCAATGACACGATGGACGCATCGCCGAAAGCGAGCTGCCTGACGACGAAACAAGCACCTCTGTCGTCCCGGGGCTTGACCCCGGGACCCATCAGCATCAGCGAGCGATGATATCCCGCCATCCCAGCGCGGTCAGGGCAATGGGTCCCGGCAACAAGTGCCGGGACGACCTTGTGGGAGACCAGGAGTAGCGAGTATCGGGCAGATACTATGCTCGCTCATGGGCAAAATACGCTGACAGCTGTCTATCGGCCCGAAGTGTGATACCCCTCCCCCATACACCCCATGACGGAAACCTTTTGAGAGCCAGATGATTGAGAGACCGAAAATCACGGTGCGAGAACTGTCGGGCGAGATCTGGGCTGAGGTCACCCACCAGCAACTGAACATGGAGACCGACCGGTTCGATGCTCTTGACCATGAAGCATGGATGGCAGTCGTCGACGTCATGACCGGCGTGATCGCGCGCCATGTGGGCAAGACGATTGCTGTAGATGAGGACTATCCCGCAGAAGCACTACCCGATCGGATCAAAGAAGCCTTTGGCGACGAGTAACGACTATGACTATCCTCATCCCCAACATCTTCAGGGACCCGATGGAATACCTCGAGGCAGAGAGGCTCCTGCGCGGCCTTTTCGACCGCATCAAATGCGAGGACTACCGGGGCCCTATGTGGACCCGGTGGATGACCAACACCGGGAACGATGGCACGCGTCTCTATGACGATGGCTCGCCGGTCTATACGCAGTACTGTGAAGCGCGGAAAAAGGGGATCGTCATCCGGCTGACGGACCCCGAAAAATTCAAACATACGGCTTTCAGCCGGAAACCTACTTCGAGTCCTGTCTAAAGCTCGCCGATCCTGATTTTGCCAAGATCGATGAGCTTGAAGTGAACTGCGTCCTGTCGGATGAGAATTTGCAACGAATGGAGAGCCTCATCCGTCTTTACATGGTCGACGACGTGACGCCCGAGGCCCTGAAAGCGATTATCGACGAACGCGGTCTCGGTTTCCGCAACCCTTAACGCAGTGGCTGGAGGTTCTCCAGGAACATCTCGGCGCAGGCGGTCCAGGAGTACTTGAGGGCGTGCTCGCGGCAACGCTCGCGGGGCAGCTTGATCGCTTCGCCCACGGCGGCGCCCAGGTTCTCGCTCAAGAAGCCCACGCCAACACCGTCGACGATGTCGAGCGGGCCCGGCACCGGGTAGGCGGCGACCGGCAGGCCACTCGCCATGGCTTCCAACATCACCAGCCCGAAGGTGTCGGTGCGGCTGGGAAAGACGAAGACGTCGCCGGAGGCATAGTGCGCCGCCAGATCCTCGCCCTCTTTGGCGCCGACGAAGAGCGTGTCCGGATACTCGGCCTCCAGCGCGGCACGCTGCGGACCATCGCCGACGACCACCTTGGAGCCCTCAAGTTCAAGCTCGAGGAAGGCCTTGATGTTCTTCTCCACCGCGACGCGGCCGACGTAGAGATGGATGGGCCGCGGCAGGTTGTGCCCCTGCAGCGCCTTGGGCGCATCGGGGCGGAACAAGGCCGTGTCGACGCCCCGCGTCCAGTCGACCAGGTTCTCGAAGCCCTGCGCCTCCAGCTCGCGCTTCATCGACAGCGTCGCCACCATGATCGCCTTGGAGGGGCCGTGGAACCAGCGCATGAAGGCGTAACCCCAGGAGACCGGCACGGGGATGCGCGCACTGAGGTATTCGGGAAAGCGCGTGTGGTAGGAGGTGGTGAACGGCAGCCCCCGCTTCACGCAGTAGTTCCGCACCGCCAGCCCAATGGGCCCTTCCGTGGCGATGTGAATGGCATCGGCCTTGGCCGCCTCGATGCGCTTGGCCATGCCGAGGCCCGGCAGGATCGCCAGCGGGATCTCCGGATAGGACGGACAGGGAATGGTGCGGAACTGGTCGGGGCAGATGACCTCGAAGACATGGCCCTGGGCCTCCAGTTCTTCGCGCACACGGTTCAGGGTCCGCACCACGCCGTTGATCTGCGGGTACCAGGCGTCGCTCGCCAGCAGGATTTTCATGTGTTTTGGGAACCTCAGGCTGCCGCCGTGACCGGTTCCAGCATCGGGAAGGCGCGCAGCTCCGCCCAAGGCAGGATTTCCAGCCGGCCGTCCATGTGCTCGACCAGGGCGGTGCAGCTCTCCACCCAGTCGCCGTCGTTGATGTAGAGGATGCCGTCGATGAGGCGCATCTCGGCGAGGTGGATGTGGCCGCAAACGACGCCGTCGACGCCTTGGCGCCTGGCCTCGTCGACCACCGCTTCCTCGAAGTTGCTGATGAACTGCACGGCGTTCTTCACCCGATGCTTCAGGTAGGCGGAGAGCGACCAGTAGCCGAAGCCCAGCTTGCGGCGCAGGTAGTTGAACCAGGTGTTCACGTGCAGCATGGTCACGTAGGCCCAATCGCCGAGCAGCGCCAGCCAGCGCGCATACTTCACCACACCGTCGAACTCGTCGCCGTGGATCACCAGCAGCCGCTTGCCGTCGGCGGTTTCGTGGATCGCTTCCTTCTGTACCTCGACGCCGCCGAAGTGGCCCCCGAGGTAGTCGCGCAGGAACTCGTCATGATTGCCGGGCACGTAGACGAGGCGCATGCCCTTGCGCACCTTGCGCAGCAGCTTCTGCACCACGTCGTTGTGCGCCTGCGGCCAGTACCAGGTACGCCTCAGGCGCCAGCCGTCGACGATGTCGCCGACCAGGTACATGGTCTCGCAATCGGTATGCTTGATGAAGTCCAGCAGGTAGTCCGCCTTGCAGCCCCGCGTCCCCAGATGGATGTCGGAGATGAAAATCGTGCGGTACCGCGCGGGGCGCGAATGAGGTGCCAGGCCGTCCATGGTTCGACTCCGCAGACATCGAAAAGATCACAAGAATCAGCGATCTATCTGCGGCTTATAGCAATATGTTGTTTCAATACAAGGCGCAGAACGTCAAGTAGAGGCAAATATAATGACAGCGTCACCTCACTGTCATTGAAGTGACATACTGGCTTTGTCTTTGGTTAATTTTGATCCTCAACAGGCCAAGACAAATTCCGACCCCGGGGATCGAGTCGCCCTTCCTTGCCCATGTCACATCCTTGCCCATGTCACATCCTTGCCCATGTCACATCCTTGCCTATGTCACCCTGCCGTCATCAAACTGTAGGCTTTAGGGGCCTGTACGACGGGCGCGGCGCTGGCTACAAGACAGCAGCATGGCTTCACCGCCCCCGGAGTCCGGGGAGAGGGCCCAGGGATGACGCCGAGGATGACGAATTGACCGAGACCTCACAGCCCCGCTACGCCGTTTACTTTGCCCTCCCCCGAGAGAGCGGCCTCTGGCGCCTGGCGCAACGCTGGCTCGGTCGCGACTGCGAAAGCGGCGAGACCCTGGAACAGCCGGCGCTGGACGGCTGGGCAGGCGATGAAATCACCCGCGTTACGGAGAGTCCGCGCCGCTACGGCTTCCACGCCACCCTGAAGGCGCCCTTCCGCCTGGCGCCGGGCAGCACGCCGCAGGACCTGCACCGCAGCCTTGCCGGCTTCGCCGCGCGGCAACACCCTTTCGTGGCGCCGCCGCTGACCGTCTCCACCATCGGCCCCTTCCTGGCCCTCACCCTGTCGGCGTCGTCGCCGGAGATGGCGGCCCTCGCCGCGGCGGCGGTTCGGGATCTCGAGCCGCTGCGCGCGCCCCTGAACGACAAGGACATGGCGCGACGGCTCGCCGCCGAACTGTCGCCGCGCCAGGAAGAGCTGCTGCGCCGCTGGGGCTATCCCTACGTGTTGGAGGAATTCCGCTTTCACATGACCCTGACCGGCCCCCTGGCGGACCCGGAAAGGCGCGCGCGGCTGCAGACGGCGCTGGCGGAGCTCTTCAGGCCGGAGTTGGCGGAACCCGTTCCAGTCGAGGAGATCAGCCTCTATAGTCAGCCGTCGGCCGAGCAGCCCTTCACCCTGGTGGGGCGCTATGCCCTGGGCAAGGCGGCAGCCGCCCCGGAGAAGCCGGCAGCGGACAGTGTTGAAGGACAAACGATCGCATGACCCAAACCCGGAAAACCGATGCCTCTGCGGGCGCCGGAACCAGCGCTGAGACCGGCGCCGATCCGGTCGACCATATCCTCGCGCTCATGGCGGAGCTGGGCAGCGACCGCTACGGCGGCGAGGAAGTCACGCAGCTGGCCCATGCCCTGCAGTGCGCGACCTTCGCCCAGCGCGACGGCGCGTCGGACAGCCTGGTCGCCGCCGCCCTGCTGCACGACATCGGCCATCTGGTGAACCCCAAGGACGAAGGCGCCACCCTGCGCGGCATCGATGCGGCGCACGAGAAGGTCGGCGCCGCCTATCTGGCGCGCTGGTTCGGCCCGGCGGTCACCGCCCCGGTCGCCCAGCACGTGGCCGCCAAGCGCTACCTCTGCCAGGCGGAAGACGGCTACTTCGGACGCCTCTCCGAAGAATCCGTGCGCAGCCTTGCGGTCCAGGGCGGCCCCTTCAGCGACAGCGAGGCGGCGGCCTTCCTGGCCCGGCCCTACGCCGAGGAAGCGGTGGCGCTGCGGCGCTGGGACGAGCTGGCCAAGGACCCGGAGATGGTGACGCCGACGCTGGAAGACTTCCGGCCGGTGCTGGAGCGGGCGGAGCGCCTCGGCGGCTGACCATGGCCCAAGCCAGCAGGACGAGCAGGAAAGCGGGCCACCTGGTCCTGGTGGTGGGGCCCAGCGGCGCCGGCAAGGACAGCCTGATCGAAGGCGCACGCCGCGCGCTGCTGGAGTTGCCGCAGTTCGTCTTTCCGCGGCGGATCATTACCCGCCTGAGCGACCCGGGCAGCGAGGACCATTTCACCCTCAGCGAGGCGGAGTTCGCCGCGCAGCAGGCCGCCGGCGCCTTCTTCCTGCATTGGGGCGCGCATGAACTGCGCTATGCCCTGCCCGGCTCCATCGCCGACGCCCTGGCGACGGGCCGGACGGTCATCGCCAACGTGTCCCGCACGGTGATCGACGAGGCCCGCCGCCGGCACCCCGCCACCACGGTGATCTTCGTCACCGCCCCGCAGGAAGTGCTGGAGCAGCGCCTGCTGTCCCGCGGGCGGGAGGGGATCGAGGCCGTGAAGCACCGCCTCGCCCGCAGCGCCGCCCTGCCCGAGGGCCCCGGCGTGGTGACCATCGTGAACGACGGCTCCCTGGAAGCGGCGGTCGAGCGCTTCCTGGCCGTGCTCAAGGCCCCCGCCGAAACCTGAGCGCCCCGGCCGGCCATCTTTCTGGCCGAACATTTTTTAGTGAAATCTGAAACTCCCTGTCATCTGCCCCCGTAGATGAAGACAGGAAGCAGCCAACGCTTCCCGCGAATGCTCCAAAGGGGTAATCGCCGCAAAAGCACTCATGGTTAAGGAAGCGTTATATGTTTGCCGCCGAGATTCCCGTCATCTCCTTCAGTGCCCGCCTGGTCGGGCACAAGAGCCGCGCAAGCAACAAGGCTGATAGCTGTATGAACAGTAAGACCGCCTCCCAGGAGCCGCGCAGCCTCATCTGCACCGCCCTGGCCGACATGCTGCCCTCCACCACCGAGGAAATCGCCGAAGCGACCGGGCTCGATCCCCTCACCGCCGAGGCTCACCTGGACGATCTGGCCCGCCGCTACCGGGTCATGTTCAATCCGCTGACCAAGCGGTTCAGCCTGCCCAAGGCCTGGCCGAAAACAGGCGTCGCCGCCTGAACCGCGGCGCGCCCCCGCCCTCCCGAGGAAAGCCGTCCGGAGGAAAGCCGTAAAGGCCGGCAACAATTGAAACGCCGGGCCTCCGGCCGCGAAATCCGCCTGAAACGGCCCTCCCCCAGAATGCCCCCGAGTCACCGCTACGGGGCGGCGCGCCGCCCCGAAACATCCTTAGCCCCGCATTAACCGCTTTTTTCCAACTCTCTGCTGTACTTCGGCGTGAGGAGCACAACCCATGTGGTTCTGGCCATGCTGATCAAACGCCTGATCGCCGCCCTCTTCGGGCTGGGCATCGCGACCGCCGCACCGGCGGCGGCGCAGGAGACTGGCCGCGTGGAACTGGCCTCGCAGGACCACCCGATGCCGGTGGCGACCGACTTCAACATCATCACCGCGGTCGACGTCTCCGACTCCATCACCCGACATGACGAGTGGCTGCAGTACAGTGGCCTCGCCCGCGGCGTCGTCGATCCGCGTTTTCTTGCCCGGGTCGCCGAGGGCCTGGAGCAGCGCGTCGGCTTCATGGCCTTCACCTGGTCCAGCGGCGGCGACATCGATATCATCGTGCCCTGGACGGTGATCAAAACCCGCGCCGACGGGGAGCGCGTGGCGGCGCTCTTCGAATCCGCCCCGCGCATCGACCGCACCGGCTACGGCATGTACCGCCCCTCGGTTTTGGACCAGGGCGAACAGGGCATGACCGACATCGCCGAAGCCGTCGAGTCCGCCCTGAACATCAGCCAGGCGGCCCCCTTCCCGGCACGCCGCTCGGTGATCAACATCCTCAGCAACGGGGTCGACAACAACGGGCAGGATCCGCGCGCCATCCGCGACCAGGCGATCCGCCTGGGCGTCACCATCAACGGCGTCGTGTTCGGCAGCCGCCAGGATCTGCCGGCCTATTTCCGGCGCAACATCGTCGGCGGCCCCGGCGCCTTCCTGATGACGGTGCAGAAGCCCGGCGACCTGCCGACCGCGCTGGAAAGGAAGTTCTGGCAGGACCTCATCGCGGCCCTGCCGGCCCCCGCCGCCGGCTGACTCTCCGGGCGGCCTCTCACTCGGCAGCCTCTCACTCGTCAGTGTCGTTCAGGGCCCAGTCGTAGGCCGTATCGTCGATATCGCCGATCTCCGCCAGACGCGCCGCCAGATGCGGTTCCGCATAGCGGCCGAGGTGCGCCAGCAGGCCCTCGGTGGAACCGCCGAAGTCCTCCAGGAACCAGTCGTAGATCTTCGACACGGTGACACGGCCCCCTTGGACGGTGACGCCGCGCGGATGGTTGATGTAGGCGCGGGCCGCCTGGTCCAATTGCCTATCGATATCGGCGCCGCGATAGGCCCCGGCCGCCAGGTTGGGGCAGCCGAGGGAAGCGCAGTTGACCGCGTAGTGGATGCGCGGGTCGCGCCAGATGGGCCGCAGGATGCGATGCTCAATGTCGTTGAGCGTCAGGGCCTCGCCCTCGACGGTCACCACCTCGGCGTCCCAGGGGCCGTCCGCGAACCAGCCGGGCGAGATGTCGATGTCGCGGATCGTCGCCAGCGGGTAGTCCCGGGCGACCACCTGCAGCGTCACCGCATTGTAGAGATTGATCCAATAGGCAAGCTGCTCATCGCGGTTGTAGGCGCTGACGGCAACCGCCGCCAAGCCCGCCACCGCCTGGTCGAGCGCCCGCGCCTCCGGCCCCGCCAGGGCACGGTAGTCGACCCGGTTGATGCCGTCATCGCCCCGAACGACCACCCGGCCCAGCAACGCATCCCAGGCAGCCACGTCGAGGGTTTCGGCGCTATCGGCATCGTGGCCCTCCCAACGCGGCCAGGGCTCGGCCGAGGGCGCGAAGAGCCGCTCGGCGGAGGTGAAGCCCGCCAGCGACAGGACAAGCAGGATAAACAGGGCAATACGTCGCATCGGGCCGTCCGGGGCCGTTGAAGAAGAACGTCCGGACGCAGTCTGCCGCGGCCGCCGGCCAGCGCAAACTCAAAGCCGCGCGAGCGCCCCGTGAACGGCATCCCGTCACCCAGGCCGGGGGCTGGCCGAGCGGCCATCCCTTGGCCTATATTGGCCGCCTTTCAAGCCTTTTCGGATCTTTGCCATGACCGCTTCACAAGTCGCCATTCCCTGCATCCTCATGCGCGGGGGCACCTCCAAGGGCCCCTATTTCATGGCCAAGGACCTGCCCGCCGACCCGGCGGTGCGGGACCAGGTACTGCTGGCCGCCATGGGCTCGCCCGACGCGCGCCAGATCGACGGCCTGGGCGGCGCCACCACCCTGACCAGCAAGGTCGCCATCGTCAGCCCCTCGGAGCGTCCGGACGTCGACGTCGACTACCTCTTCGCCCAGGTGGAGGTCGAGGCCGCGCGGGTCGACACCAACCCGCCCTGCGGCAACATCATGGCCGGCGTCGGCCCCTTCGCCCTGGAGACCGGCATGGTGAAGCCGCAAGGCGACGTCAGCCGGGTGCGCATCTATCACGTGAACATCGACGCCAAGATCGAAGCGGTCGTAGAAACCCCCGGCGGCGTGGTGAACTACGAGGGCGACACCGCCATCGACGGCGTGCCGGGAACCTCCGCGCCGGTGCGCCTGAACTTCATGGACGTGGCGGGCTCGACCTGCGGCAGCCTGCTGCCGACCGGCAAGGCCATCGACGTCATCGACGGCATCGAGGTGACCTGCATGGACGCGGCCATGCCGGTGATGATGCTAGCGGCGGAATCCGTCGGCAAGACCGGCTACGAGACCCCGGCCGAGCTGGACGCCGACAAGGAGATGTTCGCGCGCATCGAGAAGATCCGCCGCCAGGCCGGCGAGATGATGGGCCTCGGCGACGTCTCCGAAAAGGTGGTGCCGAAGGTGATCCTGCTGGCCAAGCCCCGCCACGGCGGCACCATCTCCTCGCGCTACTTCGTGCCCCACAAGACCCATGCCGCCCATGCGGTGACCGGCGGGATCTGTCTCGCCTGCTGCTGCCTGCTGGAAGACGGCGTGGCCGCGCCCTTCGTCGAGCTGCCGAAGGAACAGCCCTACCCGATCAAGATCGAGCATCCCTCGGGCGAGATCGAACTGCTGCTCGACGCCGAGCCCGGCAAGGGCGGCATCACCCTGCGCTCCGCCGGCACGCTGCGCACCGCGCGCAAGCTGATGCGCGGCGAGGTCTACGTGCCCGCCAGCGCCTGGCCTCATCGGGCCGCCGAAGCGGCCGAGTAACGTCATGTCCGAAGGCGCGGGCGGCCCGGCGTCGGCAGCGGCCAGGCCGCTGCCCCCGGTTGCCGTCCTTGCCCTCATGCAGGCCGCCGTCTCCGCTGCCAGCCTGGTGGTGGAGATCGTCGCCGGGCGCCTGCTCGCGCCCTACCTCGGCATGTCGCTCTACACCTGGACGGCGATCATCGCCGTGGTGCTGGCCGGCTTCTCCGCCGGGCATTGGGCCGGCGGGCGCATCGCCGAGCGGCCGGCGGCGCGCGCCCTGGCGCTCACCGCCTGGCACCTGCTGGGCGCCGCCCTGACGACGGCGGGCGCGATCGTCCTGCTGCGCTGGAGCGCCGGCGCCGTCATCACCTTCCTCGACCGGCCCCTGGCCGCCATCACCGCGCTGACGGCGCTGGTGTTCTTCCTGCCGTCGTTCTTCGCCGGCATTCCCGCCCCGGTGCTGACCAAGGTCGCCGTCGAGGCGAGGCCGTCGCACTCCGGCCGGGCGCTGGGCGCCATGTTCGCCGCCGGGGCGCTGGGCGCTATCGCCGGCACCCTGCTGGCGGGTTTCCTTTTCATCTCCTGGCTCGGCTCCAGCGGCACCCTGGCGACGGTGACGGCGGTCTACGCCTTGCTCGCGCTGGCCGCCTATGGCGCCGCGAGACGCGCAGGCGCTGCCTCCTCTCCCATCGCCGGAGGCCTCGTCTGCCTTCTGGCCCTCGGCCTCGCCGGGTACAGCCTCACGCGGCCCGATCCCTGCACCCGGGAAAGCGACTACTTCTGCATACGGGTGCTGGACGCCTCCGCCGAAGCCGGCGAGACCGCCCGCCTCATGGTGCTCGACCACCTCGGCCACGGGATCTCCGTCAAGGCCTCGCCGCACCGCATGCTGACGCCGCACGCCTCCATGCTCGACAGCCTGGCGCGGGCCCGCATGGCCGGGCGTCCCTTCGAGGCCTTCTTCATCGGCGGCGGCTCCTACTCGATCCCCCGCGCCTGGGC
The DNA here is from genome assembly GCA_048268885.1 of Kiloniellaceae bacterium. Classification (GTDB taxonomy): domain Bacteria; phylum Pseudomonadota; class Alphaproteobacteria; order Kiloniellales; family Kiloniellaceae; genus Pelagibius. The sequence continues at coordinate 160,894 of JBLWUP010000001.1, forward strand.
GAACGACGCGGGGGTGGAGGCGCGCGCCACGGTGGCGGAGATCGACCCGCTGGTGACCGAAGTCGCCGTCCATGATTTCTGGTTCGACCCGGGCACGGCCAAGATCATCCACGACGACGCGCGCCGCGCCCTGCTGCTGAACCCGGCGCGTTACGACGTCGTCATCGGCGACGCCTTCACCGACATCGCCGTGCCGGCCCACCTGGTCACCCGCGAGTTCTTCGAGCTGGTCTCGGCCCGGTTGAAGCCGGACGGCGTCTTCCTGATGAATGTGATCGACTTCGCCGATCGCCTCGACGCGCTGGCCGCGGTGGTGCGCACGCTGCGCGCCGTCTTTCCGGTGGTCGAGGTCTGGGCCGAACTGGCGCCGCCCGCCGCCGATGCCCGCCTCGTCTTTATCGTCCTGGCCGGCGGCGGCAGCAGCCCCTTCGAGCGGCTCGTCAGTCCGGCGCCGGACTTTCTGCGGTCGGGGCGGCTCTCGGCCCAGGCGGTCGACACGCTGGTCGCCCGCCGGGACCCGCCGCTGCTGACCGACGACTACGCCCCCATCGACCGGCTGCTCGGACGGTTGGACTAGAGGCTTCTAGGGCTCGATGACGTTCTGGGGCTGGCCGGCGAGGAAGGCGAGGATGTTTTCCGCCGTGACACGGTACATGGTCTGGTAGTTCTCGCGGCTGACGTAGCCGACGTGCGGCGTGGCGACCACGTTGTCGAGGCGGCGCAGGTCGTCGTCGGCCGGCAACGGCTCCTCGTCGAAAACGTCAAGGGCGGCGCCGCCGATGCGCTTATCCTTCAGGGCCGCGAGCAGGGCACTCCGGTCGATGATCGGGCCGCGCGAGGTGTTGACGACCCAGGCATCAGGCTTCATCAGCCCCAGGCTCGCGGCATCGACCAGGCCACGGCTGCGTTCGCTGAGCTTCACATGCACGGAGACGAAGTCGGCCTCGCGGAACAGCGTTTCCTTGTCGACGGCCCGGGCGCCGCATTCGGCGGCGCGCTCCGGCGTCAGGTTCTGGCTCCAGGCGACGACCTTCATGCCGAAGGCGCGCCCGTAGCCCGCCACCAGGCTGCCGAGCCGCCCCAGACCGATGACGCCGAGGGTCGCGCCGTGCAGGTCGCGGCCGAGGCCGACCTGCCAGCCGCCTTCGCGAAAGGATTGGTTTTCGAGGTCGAGGCGCCGCGCCGCCGCCATGATCAGCGCCCAGGTGAGCTCCGCCGCCGCGTGCGCCGAGGAAGGGGTGCCGCAGACCGTGATGCCCAGCTCCTTGGCCGCGGCGACGTCGACGGAGGCGTTGCGGTGGCCGGTGGTGACCAGCAGCTTCAGATTGGGCAGACGCTCCAGCAGAGCCCGCGGAAAGGGCGTCCGCTCGCGCATGATGCCGAGGATCTCGAAGGGTTCCAGCCGCGCGGCCAGAGTATCCAGGTCGGTGACGGTGTCGCGGAACACCGTGATCTCCGCCTTCGACTCCACCGCCGACCAGTCGGCGCAGCTGAGCGCTACCCCCTGGTAATCGTCCAAGAGCGCGATCTTCATCGCCGGTCCCTACCCCGTCCTGCCGTGTGTTGCCGTTGCCTGATCCTGGCGGAACTCAGCCGCCGTTGCGGCTCTTGAAGAGCGACAGATAGAAATCGTAGGCGGCCATGGCAACCACGACGGCGATGATGATCACCAGGTCGATGCTCGGCACGAAGCCGACCAGGATGCCCATAAAGCCGATCACTGTGGCGATGGCCGCGAGGCCGATGATCCTATCCAGCATTTCTTCCGTCCTGTCTTTCTTGTCTCATCTCAATCCGCCTGCGCCAGAAAATCCACCAGCCACCGCGCGCTGCGCAGCAGGCGTCCGTCGTCACCGCGCCGCCCGACCAGCTGCACGCCCATCGGCAACCCGTTTTCCGCCTGCAGCAGCGGCACCGTGACCGCCGGCGTGCCGCAGAAGGTCCAGATTCCGTTGAAAGCCGGGCTGCCCGTCGACTCCAGGCCCTGCGGCGCCGGTCCGGCGGAGGCCGGCGTGAGGATCGCATCGTAGCGGCTGAAGATGGCTTCAAGGGCGTCGTTCAGCAGACGCGGCCAGTCGAGCGCCGCCAGGTAGTCGTGTGCCAGGATGCGGCGGCCCTCATCGATGGCGCTCTGCATCTCGGCGCTCAGCTTGTCGCGGCCGCTCTTCTCATAGTGATGATAGGACTTGGCCAGTTCGGCCAGCTGCACCAGCTCGCAAAGCTTCAGCGCCTGCGCGAAGTGGCCCGGCAGATCGATCTCGTCGCAGCTGTCGCCCAGCGCCTCGGCCAACTCGGCGAAGCCTTCCTGCATCTCGGCGTCGGCGGTATCCCAGGCGGGCTGGCGCACCAGGGCGAACGCCGGCTTGACCGGCGGCGCGGCGCCGGAGATCTCCGGCAGACGCGGCGACGGCAGCAGGCGGGTCGCCGGATCGGCGTCGTCCTGGCCGAAGAGGCAGTCGGCCAGCAGGGCGGCGCCCGCGACACTGCCGGCGAAGACGCCGAGAGTATCCAGCGAGGGCGCCTGGGAGAGCACGCCGCTGCGCGGGATCGATCCAAAGGTCGGCTTGTAGCCGACCACGCCGCAATAGGACGCCGGACGGATCATCGAGCCGACGGTCTGAGTCCCCAGCGCCAGCGGCACCATGCCCGCCGCCACCGCGGCGGCCGAACCGGAGGACGAGCCGCCGGGGGTATGCGCCGGATTGTGCGGATTGCGGGTCTTGCCCGGCGCCCGCAGCGCCAGCTCCGTGGTGACCGTCTTGCCCATGATGATGGCCCCGGCCTGCTTCAGGCGCTTCACCACATAGGCATCGGCCGAAGGCTTCCGCCCGGCATCCAGCACCGTGCCGTTCTCGGTCGGAATGCCGTCGGTATCGATGATGTCCTTCAGGCCGACCGGCAGGCCGTGCAGCGGGCCGACGGCGCGCCCCGTCGCTCGGTACTCGTCGAGCTTCTGCGCCTGCTGCATGACATGATCGCTGTCCAGCCAGGTCCAGGCGCCGACGTCCGGCTCCCGCCGTTCGACCACCTGCAGCAAGGCCTCGGCCAGTTCCACCGCCCGCAAGGCGCCGCCGGCCAGACGGTCGCGCAGTTCGACGGCGTCGAGCGCCAGGATGTCGTCCTTCACTGCCGCCATCGGCTTACCCGTAGATCAGGTTGGGCAGGTAGAAGGCGATCTGCGGCTGGATGTACAGCACCGCCATGGCGATGAACACCAGCAGCAGGAAGGGGAAACAGCCCTTGAATATCTGCACAAGTTGCACGTGCGGTGGCGCGATCCCCTTCAGGTAATAGGCCGACATCGCCATGGGCGGTGTCAGGAAGGAGGTCTGCAGGTTCAGCGCCACCAGGATGCCGAAGAACAGCGGATCGATGCCGAAGTGCGGCAGCAACGGCAGGAAGATCGGCACGAAGATGATGATGATCTCCGACCACTCCAGCGGCCAGCCCAGCAGGAAGATGATGAGCTGGGCCAGCAGCAGGAACTGCAGTGGCGTAATGTCGAGACCGGTGACGAACTCGTTGATGACCTGTTCGCCGCCCAGATAGGAGAACACCGAGGAGAAGGTCCAGGAGCCGACAAAGAGCCAGCAGACCATCGCCGTGGTGCGCACGGTCAGATAGACCGATTCCCGCAGGCGGTCCCAGGTCAGCGCCCGGTAGGAAACGGCCAGCACCAGGCCGCCGAGCGCGCCGATCGAGGCGGCCTCCGTCGGGGTCGCCAGGCCGAAGAGAATGGCGCCAAGCACGGCCAAAATGAGGAAGGCCAGCGGGAAGAAGGAGGTCAGCAGCATGACGATGAGCTTGCCCATCGGGATCTCCGGCACCTCTTCCTTGGTCGGTTTGGGCGCCACGGAAGGCTGCACGATGGCACGCCCGACCACATAGATCAGATAGAGGCCGGAGAGCAGCAGGCCGGGCAACAGCGCGCCGGCATAGAGCTGCACGATGGAGACGCCGGACGACGCCGCATAGACGATCAGCATGATCGAGGGCGGGATCAGGATACCCAGCGTGCCGCCGGCGCAGATGATGCCGGAGGCGAAGGAGCTGTCGTAGCGCGCGTTCAGCATGGCCGGCAGCGCCAGCAGGCCCATCAGCGTCACCACCGCGCCGACGATGCCGGTCGCCGTGGCGAAGAGCGTGCAGGTGATCAGCGCCGCCACGGCCATGGAACCGGGGATGCGCCGCGCCGCGATATTCAGGGTGCTGAACAGCCGCGCCACGATATTGGCGCGCTCCACCACGTAACCCATGAAGAGGAACAGCGGCACCGCCGTCAGGACCTCGTTTGTCATCACCGAGAATGTCTGGTTGATGAAGAGATCGAATATGTTGTTGTTGAAGAATCCGTCGACCCACAGCTCGAACTGGGTCCAGGCGTCCGCCCCGTTCTCCACCGCCCGGTTATAGCTGCGCCACATGCGCGCGCCGTCGAAGTAGGCGTAGTAGCCGAAGCTGATGCCCATCGCCATCAAGGTGAAGGCGATGGGAAAACCGAGGAAAATGATGATGATGAAGATGCCCAGCATGAAGAGGGCAATTTGCGGATCGCTCATGAGCGCTTGTCACTCCGGCCGCCGTCAAGCGGCTTGACGATGTCGATGGCTTCGGACGAGTGGTCGAGCACTTCGTGCGCGCCCTTCTCCATCAGCATCACCTCGGTTTCTTCGATGTCGTCGGCGGCGCGCATCCATTCGTTGGTGCGCATGCAGAGCAGGCAGCGCATGACCTGGGCAATGCCCTGGATCAGCAGCAGAATCCCTGCGGCCACGATGACGGTTTTCAGTTGGAAGATCGGCACGCCGATCGGGCTGTTCACGCTGACTTCCAGGTAGCGCCAGGAGCGCGAGGCATATTTCCAGCCGGCAAAGATCAGTGCCAGAACCCCCGGGAAGAAGAACAGGAAGTAGAGCACCAGTTCCACCTTTGCCTGGGTTCGGGGTTGCCACAGCCGGTACAGGAAATCGCCGCGTACGTGGCCGCCACGCGACAGCGTGTAGGCCCCGCCCATCATGAACAGCGTTCCGTACATAATGAAAGAGACGTCGAGCGACCAGGATGTCGGCGCGTTAAGCAGGTAGCGGACGAAAACCTCGTAGGCCATGCCGAAGGTCATGACCAGGATCGTCCAGGCAAAGGCCTTGCCGAACCACGCCGAGATGCGGTCGGCCAACTTGATGTAGTGGATCATCGCAAATCCATAGCTTTGGGCGCCTCTGGAGGCCCTCAGCGAGCCGCTCCGGAGCCCGCACAGGGACAGAACCCTGGACGGGCGGCCGGAGCGGCCGATGCTGCGGCAAAAGCGAAGCTTACAGCTTCAGCTTGCCCGGGAAATAGTGGTCATAGGCCAGGGCATAGTCCGGCGAGTTCATCAACTCGTAGAACACGACCCGCTCGACCCAGGCGCGCTGGCTGTCGAGCACCTTCTTCATGTAGGCATCCGCTTCCAGCTCAGGGATGATGTCGTCCCAGGCCTTCAGTTCGGCGTCCAGAATCTCCTTCGACGTGCGGTGGACGGTCACGCCATGCTCTTCCTGGAGCTTCACCAGATCAGCCGAGTAGTTGTCCAGCGCCAGCGCCGTGTTGGAGGTGCTGACGGCCTCGACGCCGTATTGCAGGATCGCGGCGAGATCCTCCGGCAGGTCGTCCATGAAGTCCTTGTTGAACAGGAACTCGAAGGACTCGCTGGCCTGGTGGTAGGACGACAGGAAGTAGTTCTTGGCCACGTCCTGGGCGCCGAAGCGGCTGTCCGACGACGGGTTGTTGAACTCGAAGGCGTCGATCACGCCGCGCTCCATGGCCGGCACGATTTCGCCGCCCGGCAGCTGCGCCACGCTCATGCCGAGACGCTGCATGAGGTCGGCGGCCAGGCCGACGGTGCGGTACTTGAAGCCCTGCAGGTCGGCCACCGTGCTGACCGGGTTCTTGAACCAGCCGAAGGGCTGGGCCGGCATCGGGAAGCCGTAGAAGCCGTAGACGTTGAGGCCCAGGATGTCCTGCGTCAGCTCGCGGTAGAGATCCTTGCCGCCGCCGGCGTAGAACCACGCCAGCATGGTGTTGGCGCTGCCGCCGAACACCGGACCGGTGCCGAACAGCGAGGCGGCCTTGTGCTTGCCGTACCAGTAGACCGGCACCGTGTGAGCGGCATCAAGGACGCCGTCGTTCACGGCGTCGAGCACCTGGAAGGCCGCGACAACCGCACCGGACGGCAGCAGGTCAATCTTCAGGCGCCCGCCGGACATCTGCTCGACCCGGTCGACGTACTGGCGGGCAAAGTCCATCCAGATGTCGGAGGCCGACCACGAGGTCTGCATCTTCACCACGACCGGGGCCTGACCGATGGCCGCCGGGGCCGCCAGGGTGCTTGCCGCCGTCGCGCCGGCCGCAATGGCGCCGCCCTTCAGCAGCTTACGGCGCGACAGGGCCTTGTTCTCAGTCTTGTCTTTCACAACTTTCCTCCCTTTGTATTTGTTGACCCACTGTGGATCGGACCTTCGCCGGTTCACGGCCGCCGAACGTATTGCCGGCTAGAGGATCAAACATACCCAACCCACAAAAACTACCACAAATCGCCTAATCTTCCTGTGGAAATCCGCATGACGGGGATGAGCCGGATGGTTCCTTGCCGCGTCCAAGACCCCGCGCCTGAGGCCACCGCAAATGTCCGTTGCGGCCTTTGGGCGTCGAAGGTGGCTGGCCTGGAACTTCTTTGACGTGGTGTGCTGCCGCTGCGGTCAGGCTGAGCCTCTGCGGAGTGACCTCCGCCGGGGATCGCCTGCCGATGCCTAATTCGACGAGCCGGCAGCACCGACCTGCTTTCCTCCCAAATCTTGCTTCATGTCCACCGCCTCTGTTCCGAGGCTTTCACCGTGGCAGTTCCCGAATAACGGAAACTGCTTCCATACTGCACGACAACTCTTCGTGACCACAACAGAAATTGGTCAGAAATTGATCCCACAATGGGTTGTTTTCCGTACCAATTTCTCACATCGGGCCACCCTGACGCGGTGCGCCTTCCTGCTACCACAGATGCCGTCAGGGCCCAAGACCGCTCTCCCGGCGGTCCTGCTGGCGAGCACTTTTCGGCGCCACACAGGATTGACCGGGATGCGGCGCTCGCCGACTATCGGTTGAACCGTAAAACAGCCGAACCAAGCTCTCATGTCCCGTCCTCTCTGCCAGGCCCTGGCTGCCGCAGCGATCGCCACGATGAGCGGCGGCCTTCATCCAGCTTATGCCGGAGAGCTGGAATACCACGACGTGGACAAGGGCGAGGTGCTGAGCTGGCTCATAATCGGCAAACCTGAGCTTGCGGTTCGAGAAGCCACCAGGATGATCGACGGGCTGCGACCGACCGGCGACCCGGACACCGTCCACCTGATCGGCGAGATCCTGATTCTCCGCTGCGATGCACTAAACAGTCTCGGCCAGTTTGACCAGGCAAGGGCCTCCTGCACCGAAGCCATCGCAATCTTCGAAGCAGCGGAAAAAGACGGCCGCCCCGGAAAGTGGCACAGCGAGGACTGGCACATCGCACAGGCTCTACGCCTCTTGGCCACGACCTATGCTGCGACCGGCGAGCTCGAAAACGCGCTCGAGGCGCGCGTGAAGGAGTTGGAGCGCACCACCAGTTTGGCGGAGAGGCCAAATCTGCTGGCAAGCATCGGAGACCTGCAGCAGAGCCTGGGCCGCTTTCGCCAAGCGGAGGTTTCCTACCTCGATGCCATCGCCGCGCGGGCCGAGGTCCGGCGGGACGAGCGGAAAATGCAGCGCGATCCCCACACCAGTCTCGCCAACCTCTACCTCCTCGAGGAACGCTTCAGCCGGGCAGAGCAACTGCTGACGGAAGGCATCGCCGATGCGGAACAGACCCAAGCCGTCCTCGCGGAGCACCTCACCAAAACCGGCCTGGGTTCAGAGAACATCAGAGCGAACGCCTTCAACCTGCAGGCCCTCTCTCAGAGGATGGCCTGGACTTATTTCCAACAGGGCCGCTTCGAGGAAGCCCGCCAGCTGGCCCGCGAAGTGCTGGCGTTCTACGAAGCGGAGCGATGGTTTGGCTTTGCCATGATTTTTGCCATGATTACGGACGTCAGAATCCTGCTGGCGCGCATCGAGGATGCCGAGCATCCGGGAGCCTCGTCGGCGAAGCGCTATCTGGAATCAGCCGTCGGAAATAGTGGCTCATCCGATCTGATGCGGGCGATCGCCCAGTTTGAATTCGCGCGCCACCATCTGCTGACCGGCAACGACGCCGGCGCGGAACCCTACGCGCGGGTTGCGACGTCGACCCTGGCTTGGCTCGAAGGAGAGGACAGCCCTCACACGGCACGTGCGAGGGTCATCCTCGCGCGCGTTTTCCAGCTTCAGGGCAAATATGGTGAGGCTCTCACCGCCGCTCAGGCCGCCTATGCCGCTCAACAGGCCTTCCTGCCGCCCTACCACAGCGAACTGGGCGAGACGCTCTCTCTGCTTGCCGCGCTCTACGACGATCTGGACGACCGCGATAATCGGAAAGCAATCGAAGTCCTGCTGGCACAGCACCGCGCCGCGCGAACGAAGTTCGAAGCTGACAGGTAGCGCCCTGCCCTACCCCAGCATGCGCTCGCGCTTGGGATCGAACAGCGGCTCGGGCTGCAGGGCGGCGGCGCGGCGGTCGCCGAGGATCTCGATCTCGAAGCCGCCGTTGGAGGTCTCCAGTTCCGCCGGGATATAGCCCAGCGCGACCGAGCGGTCGACGGTGTGCGCATAGCCGCCGGAGGTAACCCAGCCGACCACCTCGCCATCGTGCCAGACGGCTTCGTCGCCGACCACGTCGGCATCGTCGGCATCGACGGTGAAAGTGACGAGGCGCAGCTTGGGGCCCGTCTCCTTTTCCTTCAGCACGGCATCGCGGCCGATGAAGGCGTTCTTCTTCAGATCGACGAAGCGGTCGAGGCCCGCCTCCGCCGGCGTGTAGATCGGGCGGTACTCGCGCGCCCAGGTGCCGTAGCTCTTCTCCAGGCGCAATGAAAGGATGGCGCGCAGGCCGAACTGACGCAGGCCGAGATCCTCGCCCGCCGCCAGCAGGTCTTTATGGAGGCGGCGCAGGTCGTCGGGCGCCACCCAGAGCTCGTAACCGAGGTCTCCGGTGAAGTTGATCCGGCCGACCCAGGCCGGCACCGGGCCGAGGTCCAGGCGGCGGAAGTCCATGAAGGGAAAGCCTCCGTTGGAGACGTCGGTGTCGGTGAGCCGCGCCAGCAGGTCGCGCGACTTCGGCCCGGCGATGATGAAGCCGTGCAGATCGCGGCTGCGCGACCGCAGCGTCACGCCCTCCGCCGGCAGGTGCTGCTCGAACCAGCGCAGGTGGTAGTCCTCGGCAATGCCCGAGCCGAAGATGAAGAAGCGTTCCGGTCCCGCCTTGGCGACGGTGAAGTCACCGATGATCTTGCCGCCGGGGTTCAGCATCGGCGTCAGCACCAGGCGGCCTTCGCGCGGCATGCGGTTGGCCAGCAGGTGAGAGAGCCAGCCCTCGGCCTCGGGACCCGTCACCTCGTACTTGGCGAAGATGGCCGTCTCCGTCATGCCGACCGCCTCGCGCACCGCCTTGCACTCGGCTTTTGCATGTTCGAAGGCATTGGAGCGGCGATAGGTCGGCGTCTCGACAGGCTCCTCGCCCTCCGGCGCGAACCACAGGGCATGCTCCATCCCGTAAGACGCGCCGAACACGGCATTGGCGTCCTTCAGACGGTCGTAGATCGCCGTGGTGCGCAGCGGGCGCGCCGCCGGCAGCTCCTCGTTCGGGAAGGTGATCCGGAAGCGTCGGCCGTAGTTCTCGCGCACCTTGGCGTTGGTATAGGCCATGGTCGCGTAGTCGCCGAAACGCGCGACGTCCATCGCGAAGACGTCGAAGCCCGGATCGCCCTCGGTCATCCAGTTGGCGAGTGCCAGGCCGACACCGCCGCCCTGGCTGAAGCCCGCCATGACGCCGCAGGCGACCCAGAAGTTCTGCAGCCCGCGCACCGGGCCGACCAGAGGGTTGCCGTCGGGCGCGAAGGTGAAGGGACCGTTGATCGCCTGCTTGATGCCGGCGGTCTCCAGCGCCGGGAAGTGATCGAAGGCCATGGCGAGATTGCCGGAGATGCGGTCCAGGTCCGGCGGCAGCAGTTCGTGGCCGAAGTCCCAGGGCGTCTGCTTCGGCGACCAGGGCACGCAGTTGCGCTCGTAGGTGCCCATGACCAGGCCGCCGCGCTCCTGGCGCATGTAGATCTCGGCGCCGAAATCGATGCAGTGCGGCAGTTCCTGGTCGCGGCCCGTCACCTCCGCCATCTCGTCGGTGACGAGGTAGTGGTGCTCCATGGCCAGCACCGGCAATTCCAGCCCGACCATGCGGCCGACCTCGCGCGCCCAGAGGCCGCCGCAGTTCACGACGTGCTCGGCCTTGATGCCGCCCTTGTCGGTAATGACCTCCCAACCGCCGTCCTTCAGCGGCTGCAGGTCGACCACGCGGGTGAAGCGCTCGATCTCGGCACCGCCGATCCGCGCCGACTTGGCGTAGGCGTGGGTGACGCCGGATGGATCGACGTGGCCTTCCATCGGATCGTAGAGCGCGCCGAGAAAACGCTTCTCGTTGATCAGGGGATGGCGCTCCTTGGCCTCCTCCATGGAGACGAGTTCGGTCTCCAGGCCCAGCACCCGCGCCTTGCCCTGGGTCACCTTCAGGAAGTCCAGCCATTCGGGCGTGTCCGCCAGCATGAGGCCGCCGGGCATATGCACGCTGCAGGATTGGCCGGAGATCGCCTCGATCTCCTTGTAGAGCTGGATGGTGTAGCTCTGCAGCTTGGCGACGTTGGGGTCGGAATTGAGGGTGTGCATACCGCCGGCGGCGTGCCAGGTCGACCCGGAAGTCAGCTCGCTGCGTTCCAGCAGCACCACGTCACGCCAGCCGGCCTTGGTCAGGTGGTAGAGAACGCTGCAGCCGACGACGCCGCCGCCGATGACCACGACCTGAGCATGGGATTTCATAAGTACTTCCTTGTTTTAACGCCTGAACTTGCCTGCCTGTCCCAGGACCAGTTCCAGGAATAGTCGGACCCGGACAGCCTTTCAGGCCCTTAAGCGACCATCGGTGGCGCGCAGAGCAAAGCCCCGGCCCGCTTTGACGGGCGTTTCGGGGAACAAAATGCGGCCTCAGGCGTCTTCCTTCTGGATGCCGCCCGCCTCATTTTCCAGGCCAGCCCGTTTCCTCTGCCCGGAAATTGCCCTTGGCCGGGGCGTGGCGGCATCTCCTAGGTTCACGCCTTGCCTAGATGGCCCCCCAAGTATAGCCCCCGAATTGGCCCCAAGTCGTACCCGACCAGACCGCCCCGACCAAACCGCCCCGAACAGACCGCCCCGGACAGACCGCGTGAAAAGAGATCCTTCTATGCCGAATCCCTGCTCCCGCCGCAGGCTCCTGAAATGGGCTGGCGCCAGCGCCGCCGGTTCCACCCTCCTCAGCCCCCTGGATGGCCTCGCGCGCACCCTGGTCGCCCAGGCCGGCGGCCGGACCGAAGGACTTCATTTCGGGCCGGCGCAGCCTTTCTCTTTCGAAGAACTGGTACTGCGCGCCCGCGAAATGGCGGGCCGGCCCTACCAGCCGCCCTACCGGCCCGCACCGGAAGTCGTCGAGCAGATCGACTACGAGGCTCACGGCAAGATCCGCTTCGACCCGGACAAAGCGCTCTTCGCGCCTCGCAGCGGCGGCACGCAGAGCGCCTATCCGGCGACCTTCTTTCACCTCGGGCGCTTTTTCGGCAAGTCGGTGAAGATGCACGCCCTGGAGAACAGGCCAGACGGCCGCAGCGCGCGGGAGATCCTCTACTCGCCCGACTACTTCGAGATGCCGGCGGATTCCGTCGCGCGCAAGCTGCCGGAGGATTCCGGTTTCGCCGGTTTTCGCTTGCAGGAATCAACCGAGCAGAACGTCGACAAGAGCCAGGACTGGTGGCAGACCCACGACTGGGTCGCCTTCCTCGGCGCCTCCTACTTCCGCGCCATCGGCGAGCTGGAGCAGTACGGGCTTTCCGCGCGTGGCGTGGTCGCCTACCCGAAAGACCCGGGCCCGGAGGAATTCCCCGACTTCACCGAGTTCTACATCGCCCCGGCGGCGCGAGCGGACGCGCCGGTCGAGGTCTTTGCCCTGCTCGACGGCCCCAGCATCACCGGCGCCTACCGCTTTTCCATGACGCGCGGCGGCGGGAAAGCGCAGGGCGGCGTCGTGATGGACGTGAAAAAGAGCCTCTTCCTGCGCGACGACGTGGCGCGCCTGGGTCTCGCGCCGCTGACCTCCATGTACTGGTATTCCGAGGGCGACCGCCCCTTCCGCATGGACTGGCGCCCGGAGATCCACGACTCCGACGGTCTGGCCATCTGGACCGGCGGCGGCGAGCGCCTCTGGCGGCCGCTCAACAATCCGGAGCAGGTCACCCTGTCGTCCTTCCTGGACGACAATCCGCGCGGCTTCGGCCTGCTGCAGCGCGACCGGAACCCCGACCACTACCTGGACGGCGTGCGCTACGAGCGCCGCTCCAGCCTCTGGGTCGAGCCCCTGGACGCTTGGGGTCCCGGGTCGGTGCAGTTGCTGGAGATCCCCACGGACGACGAGATCCACGACAACATCGTCGCCTACTGGACGCCGCGCGAGGCTGTCCGGGCCGGCAACAGCTATCATCTGAATTACCGCCTGCACTGGTTGGCCGAGGAACCCTACCCGCCGGCCGGCTTCGCCCAGGTGGCCGCGACCCGTCTGGGCCGCGGCGGTCAGCCGGGCAAACCCCGCCCGCCGGGGCTCGTCAAGTTCGTGATCGAGTTCGACGGCGGCCAGCTCGCCGAGCTGCCGGAAAAGAGCGAGCCGGAGCCGGTGATCACCGTCTCGCGCGGTGAGGTGTCCCGCATTTTCGCGGAGCCGGTCCCCGGCACGGCGCGCTGGCGCGCCGTTTTCGATCTTGCGGTCGACGGCGCGGAACCGGTCGAGATGCGGATGTACCTGGCGCTCGAAGGCGAGCCGCTGAGCGAGACCTGGCTCTACCAGTACCGCCCGGGTGCCAAGCCGCGCAGCTAGACGCGCCGGTCAGGCGGGGTTCAGCAGACGCCAGGACTCTATCTCCCGGCTCACCAGCATCGGCGCCGAGATCTCGCCGAATTGCTTCAGGTGGTCGGTGCCGCGATGGTGATCGAAAGCCGCCTGGTCGCTGTAGACCTCGTAGAGGAAGACGGTGTCCGGCCTGCTCTCGTCGATGCAGACGTCAAAGCGCTGGCAGCCTTCCTCCTTTTCCAAGGAGTTCTTCGCGTGACGCTGGACCGCCTCGCGAAAATCCTCGACCGCTTCCGGCTTCACCTTGAACACCACCGAGATAACATGCATCGACTTTCCTCCCCTGCGTTTCTGCGCACAGCCTAGCGGCTCCTGCGGCACGGCTGAACCCTACAGGGGGAACAATCCGCGGACCAGTGGCGCCGGCTCGCTCCCCACGGGTATTTCATCCAGCCATTCTCCCTTGATCCCGCGCGGCGGCGGCACCTATTGTGCGTGCGAATTGGGCGCAGCGCCGCAGACTTTCCATTGGAGCGATCATGTCAGGGCCGGAAGCGACACCCCCAGGGTCGCGTTCTGAGACTTCTTCCGTCTCGACCTTCATCACCAGCCCAGACCTCTTGAGGTTCTTCGACTATTGGCGCTCCAAGCGACAGGGACGGCCGATGCCGGCCAAGAACGACATCGATCCCGTTGAGATCGGCTGGGCACTGTCGCGCATTTTCCTCATGGACTATGCACCCGAGAACGGCTTCATCTACCGCCTGGCCGGCTCCGAGGTCTCGGAGGTCTTCGGCCGCAGCAACCTCAAGGGGCTCAATTTGCGCGACATCCTGCCGCCGGAGGGCGCGCAGATCGTCGAGGCACGCTGGGCACCTCTGGTTCAGGACAGCGCGGTGATCTGCATGAAGGGGATGGTCTATCTCGCCGCCGAGCGGACGCCGTTGGGCGAACGCCTGCTGCTGCCGCTGGCCGACGAGGCCGACGGGCCCGTCACCGGGCTGATCGGTATGACCATCTGCAAATGGGTGACCGGCGACGTTCCCGCGGAACTGAAGCAGTCTCCCATCAAGGCCATCCCCGTCTCTTCAATTCCCTGAGTCTCCTCGATTCCCTGAACCTCCCCCGGCTTCTTCCTCAACTCCAGGGAAAGGGGCTGTGGGAGACCGGGTGCAGGTCGCCTTCGGCATAGCGCGAGAAGCGGAAGGGTTTCAGCAGCGCCGGCGTCTCGTTCTCAAGTATCTCCTCGGCCACCAGCTTGCCGACACCGATCATCTTGTAGCCGTGGTTCGAGTCGGCGATGACGTAGGCGTTCTCCCGGAAGCGGTCGAAGACCGGGAAGGAGTCCGGCGTGAAGCAGCCGATGCCGCCGGAGGGCTCCTTCTTGTAGAGGCCGATCTTGCCCTCGAAGCGCTTGTGGCAATGGGCGAGTGCCGAGCACCACATGTGGACGAAGTCCGGCGAGGCGACGAACTCCGGTGACGACGGCCCGTAAGGATCGATGGCGACCTCGTCGACGGGCGTGGTGACCTCGTAGGGCGAGGCCCCGCCCTGCACGCCGTTGAAGTGGAAGTCGGGCTTGTAGTAGATGCCCCACAGCTGATCGGTGATGAGCGAACCATCCACGTCCGAGTGGAGCGGCGCGTCGGAGTCCACGTGCATGACCGGCGGCATGGCGCCGTCGTTGGTCTTGAGGAAATCCGGCTCGACGCCCAGCACGCCTTCTTCCAGCTGCCAGTAGCGCCACATGGGCACGTCGTCGTGCTCGGTGCCGTCGCGGCCCTTCACGGTGACGGCCTTGGGCAGTTCCAGCATGTCCCAGAAGTCGCGTACCCAGGGGCCGGTGCCGATGACCAGCTGGTCGCAGGCGATGCGCCCCTTGTTGGTCTCCACGGCCGCCACGGCCTCCGAATTGTGGCCGAACTCGAAGCCGGTGACGGTGACGCCGGAGAGGATGCGCACGCCCAGCGCCTCGGCCTTGGTGGCGAGGCCGTAGAGCGCCGCCGTGTTGTTGGCGTAGCCGCCCTTCTTCTCGTGCAGCACGGAAGTGATGCCCTGGGCCTGCCAGTCGTCGAAAAGGCCCTTCATGTAGCGCTCGGACTCCGCCGCGCCCTCGATGAAGACCGATTCGTAGCCGATGGCTTGCTGCTGCTTGTAGATCGAGGCCACGTCCTCGTGCATCACCTCCGGGCTGATCTGCATGTAGCCGACCGGGTGATAGCTGAAGGCCTTGGGATCGCTCTCCCAGACCTGCACCGAATGAGCCATGAGCTCGCGCATGGCCGGCTGGAAGTAGTTGTTGCGGACCACCCCGCAGGCGATGCCGCTGGCCCCGGCGGCGATGCCGCCCTTGTCGATCACCAGGATGTCCTGGCCGCCGCCGGCCCCACGCGCCTCCAGCATCTGCGCCAGATGCAGGGCGGTCGAAAGACCGTGGATGCCGGCGCCGATGATCACGTAGCGGCTGCTGTCGGGAAAGGCCATGGAACTCCTCCGAGGGGCTGATTTCCGGGAGAGACTAAGGACTTTCGGGAGGTGTGGGCGCACAATCGGCGAGATCGATAACCTCTCATCGGCAGCCCCGATGGAGGGGAAAAACAGGAGAGCGGAGGTCGTTTTTGGGTTACTGTAGCGCTTCGCACCCACTGTCGTCCCCGCGTGATATCTGGGAATGGATGAAAGCCCCATAAACGTCCGCCGATACATTGAGCACCTACTCGATGAAGGCCGTATCGCACCTACCTTGGCTGAGATCGCCAAAACCGTTCGTCCACGGTTCGCCGAACCATCCGAGGCATCCGATAGTCGGGGTCCCTGTGGCTCGGCCGCCTACTTTGCGGACGTTTACGAAATGAGGCACCAGGGCGTAATGCGGACGGGCCATACTCATCTTGGCTTTCGGGAGTCCATCGATTGCTTGAAATCTCTGGCAGACCCGGAAAGTCAGATCCGCCTGCTTTTTCTGCACAACGATGGCCCGTTGATCGTCTTTCTGGTCGAGGTTAAGACTGAACGCCTCGTCGGCCTTATGTTCGTTGAACTGAACAAGACGATGACATGCCAAGAGTAGTCACTCTCCCACACTCGGCTCGTCTTTTTCAGACTTGACCCGATTGCCCAAGACTGTCGTCCCGGGGCTTGGCCCCGGGACCCATTGGCGTCCGAGGCTGGCATGGATCCCGGCAACAAGTGCCGGGATGACGGAGGAGGGCGAGGTGCGAACTAGGGTATTCACGCTCCATCACCCCTGCCGATCCCCCGGATTGAATAATCCGATAGTGCCCTCAGGCGCTGGACCCGGGCGCGCCGCCGCGCCCTAATGGGGTCCTCTCAGTCCCGGGAACCCTTCAGCATGGCGCGTTATTCGGTCTTTTCGCTGCTTGGCAATGCCTTGAGCGGCAACAGGAAGTGGGAGCGTGTGTGGCGCTCGCCGGAGCCCAAGCCGGCCTATGATGTGATCATCATCGGCGGCGGCGGGCACGGGCTGGCGACCGCCTACTATCTCGCGAAGAACCACGGCATCACCAACGTGGCCGTGCTGGAGAAGGGCTGGCTGGGCGGCGGCAACATCGGGCGCAACACCACCATCGTGCGCTCCAACTACATGCTGCCGGCCAACGCCTACTTCTACGAGCACTCCATGAAGCTCTGGGAAGGGCTCTCCCAGGACCTGAACTACAACGTCATGTTCTCCCAGCGCGGGGTATTGAACCTGGCGCACACGCCGAGCCAGCTCGACGCCTATGCCCGGCGCGGCAATTCCATGCGCCTGCACGGCATCGACGCCGAGCTGCTGGACCGCGACCAGGTGGCCAAGTACGCCCCCGGCATCGATATGTCGCAAACCACGCGCTTCCCGGTCGCCGGTGGCCTGCTGCAGCCGCGCGCCGGCACCGCGCGCCACGACGCCGTGGCCTGGGGCTTCGCCTATGGCGCCGATCGCCAGGGCGTCGACCTGATCGAGAACTGCGAGGTCACCGGCTTCCTGCGCGAAGGCGGCGCCATTATCGGCGTCGAGACCTCCCGCGGTACCCTCCGCGCCGGCAAGGTCGGCGTCGCGGTGGCCGGCAATTCCTCGGTGGTGCTGCAGAAGGCGGGGCTCAACAACATCCCCATCGAGAGCCACGTGCTGCAGGCCTTCGTCTCGGAATCCCTGAAGCCGCTGATCGACGGCGTGGTCACCTTCGGCGCCGGGCACCTGTACATCTCGCAGTCGGACAAGGGCAGCCTGGTGTTCGGCGGCGACATCGACGGCTACAACTCCTATGCCCAGCGCGGCAACCTGCCGATCGTCAAGCACGTGGCCGCTGCGGCCGTGACCCTCTTCCCCAACCTGGCGCGCCTGCGCCTGCTGCGCTCCTGGGGCGGCATCATGGATATGTCCATGGACGGCAGCCCGATCATCTGCAAGGGGCCCATGGACGGCCTCTACATCAACGCCGGCTGGTGCTACGGCGGTTTCAAGGCGACCCCGGCCTCGGGCTGGTGCTTCGCCTCGACCATCGCCAACGACGCCCCGCACGAATTGAACGCGGCCTTCACCCTGGAACGCTTCTGCCAAGGCCGGGTCATCGACGAACGCGGCGCCGGCCCGCGCCCTGAACTTCACTAGGAGGCCGCGAAGATGCTGATCCCCTGCCCCCACTGCGGCCCGCGCGACGTCGGCGAGTTCACCTACGGCGGCGAGGCCACCAAGGACCGGCCCGATCCCCATAACTCTCCAGAGGGCAGCGCGACGGCCGAGGACTGGTGCGACTACGTCTTCCATCGCGACAACCCGCGCGGCCGCCACGTGGAGTACTGGCATCACGGCCAGGGCTGCCGCCTGTGGCTAAAGGTGACGCGCGACACCGTGACTCACAAAATCGAAGGCGCGGAAGCCGTCGGCCCCTGGGCCACGGCAGCGCCGAAGAACGGGCGGGACGTGGCATGAGCGGCTATCGTCTTCCCGGCTTCCAGGGCGGCACGCCGCTTTCCTTCACCTTTGACGGCAAGCGCTATCAGGGCTTCCAGGGCGACACCCTGGCCTCGGCCCTGCTGGCCAACGGCATCGACCTCTTCGGGCGCAGCTTCAAGTACCACCGCCCGCGCGGCCTGTTCTCCGCCGGGGTCGAGGAGCCCAACGCGCTAGTCACCCTGCGCAGCGGCGCGCGGGCCGAACCCAATACCCGGGCGACGGTGGTGGAGCTGTTCGACGGCCTGGAAGCGACCAGCCAGAACCGCTGGCCCTCGTTGGCCCTGGACGTCATGTCGGTGAACGGCCTGGCCGGGCCGATCCTCTCGGCGGGCTTCTACTACAAGACCTTCATGGGCCCGACGCGGAAAGCCTGGATGCTCTACGAGCACTTCATCCGCAACGCGGCGGGCCTGGGCTTCGGCACCAAGCTGCCGGACCCGGACCGCTACGAGGAGATGAACGCCTTCTGTGACGTGCTGGTGGTGGGCGGCGGGCCCGCCGGCTTGTTCGCGGCCCTGACGGCCGCCGGCAGCGGCGCGCGCGTTGTGCTGGCCGACGACCAGGCCTCTCTCGGCGGCAATCTGTGCGGCGGCACGATCGCCCAGCGGGCCCTTGCGGAACTGGCCGCGCTCGACAACGTCACCCTGCTGCCACGCACCACAATCTACGGCTACTACGACGACAATACCCTGGGCGCTGTCGAGCGCGTCGCCGACCACGTCGCCGTGCCGGGCGAAGGCCAGCCGCGCGAGCGCCATTGGACGATCCGCGCCAAGCAGGTGGTGCTGGTGACCGGCGCCATCGAGCGGCCCATCGTCTTCGGCGGCAACGACAAGCCGGGCGTCATGCTGGCCGATGCCGGGCGGGTCTACGTCGAGCGCCACGGCGTCGCGCCGGGCCGCCAGGTCGCGCTCTTCACCAACAATGACGGCGCCTACCGCAGCGTCGCGGCGCTCAGCACCGCTGGTGTCGCGATCAGCGCCATCATCGACGCCCGCCGGGAGATCGGCGCCGAGGCGCAGGCCATCGCCGAGGCCTCCGGCGCCGAGCTGCTGCTCGGCCAGGTGGTCACCCGCGCCCTGGGCGGCCAGCGGCTCAGCGGTATCGAGGTGGCGGCTTTCGATCCCGCGACGGGCGCGAAAGACGGCGCCCACCGCCAGATCAGCACTGACTGCCTGCTCGTCTCCGGCGGCTGGACGCCGACCATCCACCTAGCGAGCCAGGCCGGCGGTCCGGCACGCTGGGACGACACCCTGACTGCCTTCCTGCCGGGCGAGGCCTCGCAATCCTGGCGCGCCGCCGGGGCCTGCCAGGGAACGCTCGGCACCGCCGCCGCGCTGGCCGAAGGCGCCCAGGCCGGGGCGGAAGTCGCGCGTGCCTGCGGCCTCACACCTAACCCGGTGTCGCTGCCCGCCGCAGATCCAGAGCCACTGGCCGACGTGCCGCTGCCGGTCTGGGATGCCCGTCCCCAAGGAAACAACGGGTACGGCAAAGGTAAGGCCTTCGTCGACCTGCAGCACGACGTCACGGCCTCCGACGTGAGCCTCGCCCACCGCGAGGGCTTCCGCTCGGTCGAGCACCTGAAGCGCTACACGACCCTCGGCATGGCGACCGACCAGGGCAAGACCTCCAACGTCACCGGCCTGGCGCTCATGGCGCGCGAGCGCAAGCTCACGATCCCGGAGGTCGGCACCACCCGCTTCCGCCCGCCCTATACGCCGGTCTCCCTCGGCGCCCTGGCGGGCCAGGCGCGCGGCAGTCACTTCCGCCCGACCCGGCGCACGGCGATGCACGACTGGCACGTGAAGAACGGCGCGGAGATGCAGGCGGCCGGCCTCTGGCTGCGCCCGCGCATTTACGCCCAGGGCAGCGAGACCGTTGAGCAGGCCTACGTCCGCGAAGCGCGCCAGGTGCGTGAGTCCGTCGGCATGGTCGATGTCTCGACCCTCGGCAAGATCGACGTGCAGGGGCCGGATGCGGCGGAGTTCCTGAACCGCGTCTACTCCAACGGCTTCCTGAAGCTGCCGGAGGGCAAGGCGCGCTACGGCCTCATGCTGCGCGAGGACGGCTTCCTCTGGGACGACGGCACCACCTGGCGGCTCAGCGAGACGCAGTTTCTCATGACCACCACCACGGCCAACGCCGCGCCGGTACTTTCGCAGCTGGAGTTCCTGCTGGCGGCGGTCTGGCCGGAGCTGAAAGTCGCGGTGACCTCAGTCACCGAGCAGTGGGCGGGCATGGCGGTCTCCGGCCCCAAGAGCCGGGAGGTGCTGGCCGGCGTGCTCGACGACATCGACATGTCCAACGAGGCGCTGCCCTTCATGGGCGTGCGCAAGGGACACTTGAATGGATTGCCGGTGCTGGTGGCCCGGCTCTCCTTCTCCGGCGAACTGGCCTACGAGGTCTACAGCGGCGCCCACCACGGCGAGACGGTCTGGAAGCGCATACTGGCGGCTGGCAAGCCCTTCGACATGATCCCCTATGGCGTCGAGGCGCTGGGCACCTTGCGCATCGAGAAGGGCCACGTCGCCGGACCGGAGCTGGACGGCCGCACCACGGCGGAGGATCTGGGTCTCGCCGGCATGACCTCGCGCAAGAAGCACTACATCGGCTCGTCGATGATGGACCGCGAGGGCCTGACCGACCCGGCGCGCCTGAAGCTGGTCGGCTTCGTCTCCGCCGACGGCAACAAGATCCGCGCCGGCGCGCACCTGGTCGCTGCCAACGATACAGCGTCGCCCCCCCGAAGCCTAGGCCACATCACCTCCACCACCTACAGCCCGGCGCTGGAAAAATACATCGCGCTCGGCCTGCTGGAGGACGGGCCGAACCGCATCGGCGAAAAGCTGGTGGCGACCTATCCCCTGAAGAACATCGACGTGGACGTGGAAGTGGTCTCCTCCCACTTCTTCGATCCGGACGGGAGCCGCATGCATGTCTGACGCGATCTCAACAGCCGTCTCACCCTTGCGCGGCCATAGCGAGGCGCAGACCTTTCCGGGCGACGCCGGCGTCACGCTCACCGAGCGCAAGCTGGTGTCCCTGGTGCAGGTCGCGGCCTGGCCGGACACCGCCGAGCAGGTCGAGGGTATCGTCGCCTCTCTCGTCGGCTGCGCGCCGCCGCAGGGACCTTCGGGGTCCAGCGGCGATGCCGGGGGGGCGATCCTGGCCACAGCCCCGGGCCGTCTGCTGGTGGAGAGCCGCGATCCGCGCCTCGCCCCGCAGCTTGCCGAGCAGGTCCCGCCGGCCCTCGGCGCCGTCACCGACCTCTCCCACGCCCGCGTTGCCATCCGGATCTCCGGTCCCAAGGCCGCCTGGGTGCTGGCCAAGGGCCTCGCCCTCGACCTGAGTCCCCAGGCCTTCCCGCCCCTGAAAGTGGCGCAGTCGGCCATCCACGAAGTGGGCGTGATCGTCCGGCGGCTCTCGGCCGGTAAGCTGGAGGGCGACAGCTTCGACCTTTATGTCTACCGGGGCTTCGCGCTATCGTTCTGGGACTGGCTGACCGAGGCGGCGGCCGAGACCGGATACAAGGTCGAGCCGCCCGGCAGCGCCTGAGGCCGTTCCTGCGGCCTCGTTTTTGGGGGCGGCTTGCTCGATGGATCTGCCGCAAGGTTTTGACCTGAAGTCGATCCGCGTCTTCGTCATGGTGGCGGAGGCCGGCGGCATGACGTCCGCCGCCAAGCAGCTGGGCCTCACCCAGTCCAGCGTCTCGCAGATCGTCAGCAATCTGGAAGAGGCCCTCGGCAGTCCCCTCTTCGACCGCTCGGTGCGCCCTCTGGCGCTGACCGCCGCCGGGACCACCCTCTACGAGCGCGGCCGGACCATGCTGGCCGAAGCCGGCGACCTCTACCGCGACCTGCGCGACCGCGAGCTGAAGCAGCTCTCCAGCCTGACGCTGGCCATGGCCGAAAGCATCGCCAACTCCGTCGGCCCGCAGCTGGTCGCCGAGCAGCGCGGCCTCGCCAAGCGCTGGCGCATCTGGGCCGGCATCTCGCCGGATAACCACGCCGCGCTGATGAACCACACGGTCGATGCGGTGGTCACCACCACCGACGAGCTGGACGGCGTCGAGGGCCTGGAGAGTCATCCCCTCCTTTCCGAGCCCTTCGTGCTGGTCTTTCCCGCCGCCTACTCAGGCCCCAGCGAGCCGCTGGAGGCGCTGACCGGCATGCCCTTCGTGCGCTACTCCCTGCGCTCGGCGATCGGACGCCAGATCGAGGGGCAGCTGAACCGCCTGCGCCTCAACGTGCCGATCGACGCGGAGTTCGATACCGCCATCAGCCAGTTCGCCGCTGTCGCCGGGGGCATGGGCTGGAGCATGACCACGCCGCTCTGCCTGCTGCAGGAGTCCGCCCGCCTCGACCGCCTGCGCATCGAACCGCTGAAGCGCGGCCGCTTCTCGCGCCCCATCTCGCTGGTGGCGCGGCGCGGCGACCTGGGCGCCACGCCGGAGGTGCTGGCCGCCGCCCTCCGCGACATCCTGCGCCGCCGGCTGCCGGAGCTGTATGCCGCCCTGCCCTGGCTGGCCGAGCAGATCGCATGGCCGGAGGAAGCCGCCCCGGCCCTGCGCAGCATCGAGGGACGCGGCTAGAGCGGACAACGGGGGAAGCATGGCAAGGCTGCACGGCAAGCGCGCGATCATCACCGGCGGCGGCAACGGCATCGGCGCCGCGGCGGCGATGCTTTTCGTCCGCGAGGGCGCCCAGGTGGCGATCCTCGACACCGACCGCGAGGCCGGTGAGCGGGCCGCCGCGGCGGCCGAAGCCGAGGGCGGTGAAGTCCTTTTCTTTCAGGCCGACGTCAGCGAACCGGAAGACGTCGAGGACGCCATCGACGAGGTGGCCGCGACCTTCGGCGGGCTCGACGTGCTCTACAACAATGCCGGCGGCGCCAACGCGCGTGACGGCAGCTTCCTCGACATTCCACTGGAAGAGTTCTGGCGCACGATCTCCGTCGATCTCTACGGCACCTTTCTGGCCAGCCGCATCGCGGTCCCCTATAT
Organism: Kiloniellaceae bacterium; assembly: GCA_048268885.1. Taxonomy (GTDB): domain Bacteria; phylum Pseudomonadota; class Alphaproteobacteria; order Kiloniellales; family Kiloniellaceae; genus Pelagibius. The sequence continues at coordinate 183,910 of JBLWUP010000001.1, forward strand.
CCAGGACGCCGGCGGCGGCGCGGTCATCAACACCGCCTCGATCCGCGCCCTGAAAGGCACCGAGGGCGCCGACGCCCACTCCGCGGCCAAGGGCGGCATCATCGCGCTGACCAGGGCCATGGCTCTGCAGTGCGGCCCGCTGGGCATCCGCGTCAACGCGATCGCCCCAGGGCCGCTGCTGAGCGACGAGATGGACCCGCAGTGGCGCGTGCCCCCCGGCCAGCCCCTGGAAGTGGCGGAACTGGCGCTCTTCCTCGCGTCCGACGAAGCCAGCCTGGTAAATGGCGCCATTATCCCGGTCGACGGCGGCGCCGCGGCGTTTTGACCGGCTTATTTCCGGGCAATTCGGTCGACAGATCGCAGCGAGGGCAGTAGAACGGATATGAGGGTCCGCCGCCTCTTAGCCGATACGGCTTTCGGCCCCGCCCGATCCACAATATCGCTCTGGTCCTCCCTGCCTTCTTCGGCTGTTCGGGTCCATTGCGGCGCACGTAGAAACCTTTTGTTAGAGGGATAGGTTTAGGCCTGCCGCATGGAAATCTACCTTCCCATCGCCGGCATTTCGGAGAACCTCTTCCTCATTCTCGGCCTCGGCGCGGGAGTCGGGCTGCTGTCCGGCATGTTCGGTGTCGGCGGCGGTTTCCTGCTGACGCCCCTCCTGATGCAAATCGGCATCCCGCCGCCCGTCGCCGTGGCCTCCGCCGCCAACCAGGTGGTCGGGGCCAGCGTCTCCGGCTGCTTCGCCCATTGGCAACGCCGCAACGTCGACCTGAAGATGGGCATGATCCTGCTGATCGGCGGTTTCGCCGGCTCGACGATCGGGATCTGGGTTTTCCGCCTGCTGCGCTCTCTCGGCCAGATCGAGCTGACCATCTCGCTGTGCTACGTCGTGCTGTTGGGTGCGCTGGGCACGCTGATGCTGGTCGATGCCCTCAGGATGTTCTACCGCCGGGGCAAGGGCGGGGCCGCGGCGGCGCGCGGCGCGCATCGGCATACCTGGATCCACCACCTGCCCTACAAGATGCGCTTCCGCCGCTCAAAGCTCTACATCAGCGCCCTGGTGCCGGCCGGAGTCGGCTTTCTGGTCGGCTTTCTCTCAGCCATCATGGGAGTCGGCGGCGGCTTCGTCATGGTGCCCGCCATGATCTACCTGATCGGCATGCCCTCCGGCGTGGTGGTCGGCACTTCCCTCTTCCAGATCATCTTCGTCAGCGCCAATGTCACGGTGCTGCAGGCGGTGACCAACAACACGGTCGACGCCCTGCTGGCCCTGCTGCTGCTGGTCGGCGGCACCGTCGGCGCCCAGATCGGTGCCAGGATCGGCGCCAAGCTGCGCACCGAGCAGCTGCGCATCCTGCTCGCGCTGATGGTCCTGGGGATGAGTATCGAGGTCTTCCTGGAACTGGCCGTGACGCCGGAAGACATCTTCAGCATCAGCGGCAGCGCTTCCTAGCCGCCGCGCAGCTTCGCCAGCGTCTGCAGCAGGCCCACCGTCGAACTGTCGCGGCCTTCCGCCGCCGCCTCTTCCTTGACCATCGGCAGGATCTCGCCGGCCAGCTGCTTGCCGAGTTCGACGCCCCATTGGTCGAAGGAGTTGATGCCCCAGATGCGGCCCTGCACGAAGACCTTGTGCTCGTAGAGGGCGATGAGACGCCCCAGGGTGCGCGGGCAGAGCTTGCGATAAAGCAGCGTGTTGCTCGGCCGGTTGCCAGGGAAGACCTTGTGCGGCAGCAGCGCCTTTAAACGGGACTCTTCCATCCCCGCCGCCTCCAGTTCGGCACGCGCCTCCTCCGCCGTCTTGCCGCGCATCAAGGCCTCCGACTGCGCGAGGCAGTTGGCGATCAGCAGGGCATGATGGTCGCCGAGCTGCTCATGAGGTTCGGCCGCCACCAGGAAGTCGCAAGGCACGACGTCGCTGCCCTGGTGCAGCAGCTGGTAGAAGGCGTGCTGCCCGTTGGTGCCCGGCTCGCCCCAGACCACCGGGCCGGTCGCCTCGGCCACCGGATGGCCGGTCAGGGTCACGCCCTTGCCGTTGGATTCCATGTCGAGCTGCTGCAGGTAAGCGGCAAAGCGCTCCAGGCGCTGGTCGTAAGGCAGCACCGCGTGGGAGCCGAAGCCCCAAACGTCGCGGTACCAGACGCCCAGCAGGGCCAGGATCACCGGCAAGTTGCCGGCCAGCGGCGCCGAGCGGAAGTGCTCGTCCATTTCGTAGCCGCCCTGCAGGAACACCCCGAAGCGGTCCGGGCCGACGGCGATCATCACCGGCAGGCCGATGGCCGACCATACGGAATAGCGCCCGCCGACCCAATCCCAGAACCCGAAGATACGGGACTCGGCGATGCCGAAGTGGGCGACCGCCTCCAGGTTGGTGGAGATGGCGGCGAAGTGGTCGGCGACCGCCTCCTCGCCCAGGGCCGCCACCAGCCAGGACCGCGCCGAGCGGGCGTTGGTCATGGTCTCCTGCGTGGTGAAGGTCTTGGAGGCGACAAGGAAGAGTGTGCGGCGCGGGTCCAGGCCCTGCAGCGTGTCGCTCAAATGCGCGCCGTCGACATTGGAGACGAAGTGGCTGCGCAGGTTCTCCCGGCCATAGGGGGAAAGCGCGCGCGTCACCATGGCCGGGCCGAGGTCGGAGCCGCCGATGCCGATGTTCACCACGTCGGTGAAGCGCTCGCCCGTCGCGCCGCCGATGCTGCCGTCACGCACCGCCTCGGCGAAGCCGCCCATGGCCTCCAGCACCTCGCGCACATCGCCCATGACATCGTGGCCGTCGACCAGCACCGGCCGCTCCGAGCGGTTGCGCAGCGCCGTGTGCAACACCGCCCGCCCTTCGGTGGCGTTGATCTTCTCGCCGGCGAACATGGCGTCGCGGCCGCCTTCCACGTCGGCCGCGCGCGCCAGGGCCAGCAGCTTCTCCACCGTTTCCGGCAGGATGAGATTCTTTGAATAGTCGAGCAGCAGGTCGTCGAGCCGGAGGGAGAAACGCTCGAAGCGCCCCGGATCGTCGGCGAAGAGATCGCGCAGGCGCTGTCCCTTCATTTCCCAGTGATGGGCGCGCAGATCCTCAAAAGCTTTCTCTACGGCTGCCGTCATGACTTATCCATTTTCCTCAGGCTTTCAAACCGGCGGCATCGAAGGCCAGGGCTTCGATGTCCTTCCAGGCCCCGGCGGCGACTTTGTCGCCCGGCGCCACCCAGGAGCCGCCGACACAAACGACATTGGGCAGCGCCAGATAGTCCGACGCGCTGTCCCGCGAAATGCCGCCGGTCGGGCAGAAGCGGATGCCGGCCAAAGGCTGCGACAGCGATTTCAGATAGGCCGCGCCGCCGGCGGGCTCGGCGGGAAAGAACTTCTGAAAGCCGTAGCCCTGTTCCAGCAGACTCATCGCCTCCGACGCGGTGGCGGCGCCGGGCAGCAGCGGGACCGGGCAATCCTTCACCGCGGCCAGCAGATCCGGCGCGGCCCCGGGCGAGACCATGAAACGGCAGCCAGCGCCGACGGCCTGGTCCACCTGGGCCGCGGTCAGCACCGTACCGGCGCCGACCACCGCGCCCTCGACTTCCGCGGCGATGGCGCGGATCGATTCCAGCGCCGCCGCCGTGCGGAAAGTGACCTCGATGGCCTTCAGGCCGCCGGCCACCAGGGCCCTGGCCAGCGGCACCGCCGTCGACACCTCGTCGATCACCAGCACCGGCACCACCGGCGCCAACTTGAGGACCGCCTCGATCCCCTTTTGACGTTCTGTCACAAGCCCCCTCCAAATATATGCGCACCCTGGTCGGCGGGTGACGCCGCCGCCCTGAAGGATGCAAAAAGTTCGCGGCCAATACCAGCGTGACTGTCCGTCAAGTCCGCCGTGGCGGCTTCGCGCGCCGCCCACTCGGCCTCCGGCACCTGTACCGTCAGCGTGCCGGCGACCGCGTCCAGGCGCACCACGTCGCCGTCGCGCAGCTTGGCAATGGGGCCGCCGACCTGCGCCTCCGGTGTCACGTGGATCGCCGCCGGCACCTTGCCCGAGGCGCCGGACATGCGCCCGTCCGTCACCAGCGCCACCTTGAAACCCCTGTCCTGCAGCACGCCCAGCGGCGGCGTCAGCTTGTGCAGCTCCGGCATGCCGATGGCCTGCGGACCCTGGAAGCGCACCACGGCGACGAAGTCCTTCTCCAGCTCGCCCGCCTTGAAGGCAGCCATGAGGTCGTCCTGCGAGTGAAAGATCACCGCCGGCGCCTCGACGACATGTCGCTCCGGCTTCACCGCCGAGATCTTGATCACGGCACGGCCGAGATCGCCGTCCAACATCTTCAGCCCGCCGTTGGACGAGAAGGCCTGCGCCAGCGGCGCCAGCACCGCCTCGTCGTGGCTCTTCGCCGCGCCGGGCTGCCAGATCACCGCGCCGTCCTGGGTCAGCTTCGGCTCCTGGCGATAGCTGTCGAGCCCCTGCCCCCAGACGGTGGTGACATCGCCGTGCAGCAGGCCGCCATCCAGCAACTCCGAGATCAGGTAGCCCATGCCGCCGGCGGCGTGGAAGTGGTTCACGTCGGCCAGGCCGTTGGGATAGATGCGGCAGAGCAGCGGCACCACGTCCGACAGCTCGGAGATGTCGTCCCAGGTGAGTTTGATGCCCGCCGCCGCGGCCATGGCCACCAGGTGCATGGTGTGGTTGGTCGAGCCGCCGGTGGCGTGCAGGCCGACCACCCCGTTGACCACCGCGCGCTCGTCAATCATCTCGCCCACCGGTGTGTAGGCATTGCCCTGCGCGGTGATCGCCAGCGCCCGCCGGGTCGCTTCGGCGGTCAGGGCGTCGCGCAGCGGCGTGTTGGGATTGACGAAGGAGGCGCCGGGCAGGTGCAGCCCCATGATCTCCATCAGCATCTGGTTGGAGTTGGCGGTGCCATAGAAGGTGCAGGTCCCCGGCCCATGGTAGGACTGGGACTCGGCCTCCAGCAGTTCGTCGCGCCCGATCTTGCCCTCGGCGTAGAGCTGGCGGATACGGGCCTTCTCGTCGTTCGGCATGCCCGACGGCATGGGGCCGGCCGGGATGAAGACCGCCGGCAGATGCCCGAAGGAAAGCGCCGCGATCACCAGGCCCGGCACGATCTTGTCGCAGACGCCGAGGAAGACGGCCGCATCGAACATGTTGTGCGAAAGGCCCACGGCGGCGGCCAGGGCGATGACGTCGCGCGAGAAGAGCGACAGCTCCATACCCGGCTGGCCCTGGGTCACGCCGTCGCACATGGCCGGCACCCCGCCGGCCACCTGCGCGACGCCGCCGGCATTCCGCGCCGCCTGCTTGATCAGCTCGGGGAAGCGCTCGAAGGGCTGGTGCGCCGAGAGCATGTCGTTGTAGGCGGAGATGATGGCGAGGTTCGGCACCACGTCGCCTTTGAGCGCCTGCTTGTCGGACAGACCGCAGGCGGCAAAGCCATGGGCCAGGTTGCCGCAGGACAATGTCGTGCGGTGCGGGCCGCTTTCGCCGGCCCGCCGGATGCGCTCGAGGTAGGCCTGACGGCTGTCGTGGCTGCGCCGGCGCAGGCGCTCCGTCACTTCGGCCACGCGATCATGCAAAGTCATCGATCGTCTCCTTGCTTGCCCCCCCGGGTCTTGGTTCCCTTGGGTCGGTCCCCCTGGCGTCAGTCCCCCGTGCCGCCGGATCCCTCAAAGGTTCCGCTTCAGGGGCACCAGTAGGTTTCCGGCGGGCGGCTGCCGTGCCGCAGCACGGCGCGAATGGGCATCTCTTCCGCCGGCCCGTCCTCTAGAGCCGTCTCCAGCACCGCCGCCTTCTCCGTCCCCTCGATATGAAGATAGACCGCGCGGGCGGCAAGGATGAGGGGCAAAGTCAGGGTGATGCGCGGCTCGCCGGCGCCCGGCGCCTGCATCGGCAGCACCAGAGCCTGTCCCGCCGGGTCGAGGGCCTCGGCCAAATGGTCGCCCTGAGGGAAGAACGACGCGGTGTGACCATCGGTTCCCATGCCCAGAACCACGGCATCGAACGGCAACGGCAGAGCCGCGACCTGCGCCGAGACCGCCTCCAGCCCCTCTGACGGCGTGGCGGCCCCGGTGACGAGGCCCACCAAGTGCGCGGCGGCGGCAGGCCCTTGCAGCAGGCTGCGGCGCAGAAGGGCCTCGTTTGAGCGCGGGCTGTCGAGCGGCACCCAACGATCGTCGACCAAAGTGACCGTCACCTTGGCCCACTCGAGGTCCTGCTGCGCCAGGGCGGCGAAAAACAGTTCCGGTGTCCGTCCGCCGGACAGCGCCAGTGAGGCAGCCCCACGCGCGGCGATGCCCTTCTTCAGGCTTCGCGCCACCGCTGCCGCGAGAGCTGTCGCCAGCGCCGCCGGCGTGTCGAAGTCATGGCGCGCCACGGCTAGTGCAGGTCCTCGTACCAGGTCCGCCCGTCGCGCTCGATCAGGGCGACCGAGGCGCTCGGCCCCCAGGTGCCCGACGTGTAGGGCTTGGGGGCATCGCTCTTGGCCTGCCAGGCGGCCAGGATGGGGTCGACCCAGCGCCAGGCGGCATCGACCTCGTCACGGCGCATGAACAGGGTCGGGTTGCCGCGCACGACGTCCATCAGCAGGCGCTCGTAGGCATCCGGGTTACGTCCGCCGAAGGCCTGGGCAAAGCTCATGTCCAGCGGCACGTGCTTCAGGCGCATGCCCCCCGGCCCCGGGTCCTTGATCATGATCCACAGCTTCACGCCTTCGTCCGGCTGCAGGCGGATGACCAGACGGTTGGCCACCACGCCGCCGGCATCCTCGCCGAAAATGGAATGCGGGATCTCGTGGAAGGCGACGACGATCTCCGACACGCGGCTGGCCAGGCGCTTGCCGGTGCGCAGATAGAACGGCACGCCGGCCCAACGCCAGTTGGCGATCTCCGCCTTCAGCGAGACGAAGGTTTCCGTCGTCGAGCCGTTGCCGATCTCTTCCGCGTAGGCATTGACCGCGCCGCCCGCCGAGGCCCCGGCGGCGTACTGGCCCCGCACGGTCAGGCGTTCCACGTTCTGTCCGTCGATCGGCGTCAGCGCCTTCAGCACCTTCAGCTTCTCGTCACGCACGGCGTCGGCGTCCATGGACATCGGCGGTTCCATGGCCACCAGGCAGAGCAGCTGCAGGATGTGGTTCTGCACCATATCGCGCAGCGCGCCGGCCGTGTCGTAATAGGCCGCGCGCCCCTCCACGCCGATATCCTCGGCCACGGTGATCTGCACGTGGTCGATGTGGGCGCTGTTCCACAGCGGCTCGAAGAGCGCGTTGGCGAAGCGCAGCGCCATGAGGTTCTGCACCGTCTCCTTACCGAGATAGTGATCGATGCGGTAGATCTGATGCTCGTCGAAGACGGCGCCGACCGCCTCGTTCACCACCTGCGCAGTCTTGAAGTCCTTGCCGATGGGCTTCTCGATGACCACCCGCGCCGCGTTGCTCTTCAGGCCGTTGCGGGCAATGCCCTGGCAGATCGGGCCGAAGAGCTCCGGGTTGACGGCCAGGTAGAAGACACGCACGAAAGCGTCGCTGTTGCCGAGGCGGGTTTTCAGGTCGTCCCAGCCGGCCTCGCCCGCGCCGTCCACGGCGACGTAGCTCACCCGGTCGAGGAAGCTTTCGAGCTGGGCCTCCGTACGGTCCTCCGGCGCCACGAAACGCTCGATCGCCTCGCGGGTCGATGCCTTGAAGGCGTCGTCCGACATCGCCCGGCGGGACACGGCGATAATGCGGCTCGGCCCGACGATCTGGCCGGCGCGGTCCCGATGGAACAAGGCCGGCAGCAGCTTGCGGAAGGACAGGTCGCCGGTGCCGCCAAAGACGACCAGCTCGAAGGGATCGACGGGAATAGTCTGTGCGGTCAAAGGCGGATACCCGTTAAGCTATGGTTGGAACAGGGCTTTTGTCGACAGACGCGGCCCCGAATGTCGGATCAAGGTCTATAGCAATCGGCGCCGCAAATAAATCAATCTTGTTGACGAACCTCACCCTTTTACCTGATTCCGTCCCATTTTGCCAAGTGCCTTTTCGCAGCGCACAAGAAAACGGCGCGGGCCACCTCGGGCCAGCCGTTGATCACCGCGCCGAGGGCCCCATGTCATCAAGCAGGCATTTGACACTTAGACGCGGGGACACGCGATGAGACTCCGGCGACCATTCTCACCCAGAATTGTGACAGTTCTCGTCTGGAGCTGCCTTCTTCCCCTCTACGCCGCCACGGCCGGCGCCCAGCAGAACGTCGAGAGTTCCGCGCAGCACGATTTCCGGATCGTCCCCCTGGCGCGCGGACTGGACCATCCCTGGGGCATGGCCTTCCTGCCGGAAGAGGGTCCCGGGGGCGGCGGCCTGCTGATCACCGAGCGCCCGGGCCGCCTGCGTCTGTTCAAGGACGGCGAGCTGCAGCCGAAAGCGATCCCCGGCACGCCGGAGGTGGCGGCGCGCGGCCAGGGCGGCCTGCTGGACGTCGCCCTGCATCCCGACTTCGCCGACAACGGCTATGTTTATCTTTCCTATGCGGGCGAAGAGAACGGCAAGGCGGGGACCGAGGTGGCGCGCGCCCGCTTCGACGGCCGGCAACTGAACGACCTGGAAGTGATCTTCCGCGCGGAACCGAAAACGCCCGGCGGCGCCCACTACGGCTCCCGCCTGGTCTTCGACCGCGCGGGCAAGCTCTACATCAGCCTCGGCGACCGGCGCAACTACATGCAGGAAGCGCAGAAGCCGGCCAGCCACCTGGGCAGCGTGATCCGCGTGAACGACGACGGCGACATCCCGCAGGACAACCCCTTCGTCGGCGTGGAAGGGACCCGGCCGGAGATCTTCAGCTACGGCCACCGCAACGTACAGGGCATGGCGCTGCGGCCGTCGGACGGCACCGTCTGGGCGCACGAGCACGGACCGCGCGGCGGCGACGAAGTGAACATCCTGAAGTCGGGCGCGAACTACGGCTGGCCGGTCATCACCTACGGCATCGACTACTCGGGCGCCATCATCTCCGACAAGACCGAAGCGCCGGGCATGGAGCAGCCGGTGGTCTACTGGGACCCTTCCATTGCCCCCAGCGGTATGGCGTTCTACGACGGAGACCGCTTCGCGCAGTGGCAGGGCGACCTCTTCGTCGGCGCCCTGGCGGGCCGTCACCTGCGGCGTCTGGAACTGGAGGGAGAGCAGGTGGTCGCTCAGGAAGAACTGCTGGGCGGCCTGCGCGAGCGTATCCGCGACGTCCGCGCAGGGCCCGACGGCTATCTCTACCTTCTCACCGACAGCGGCAACGGCCGGCTGCTCAGGCTGGAGCCGGCCGGCCCGTAGCGCGCGCCTCCCCCGGTGGCAGGATACGGCGTCAAGCCGCCATCTGGCGATACTCCGTCGGCGACTTGCCAGTCCAACGGTTGAAGGCGTGATTGAAGGTGCTCAAGTCCGCATAGCCCAGCAGGTAGGCGATTTCCGACAGGCGAAGCTTGCGGTCGTGCAGGTAGCGTTCCGCCAAGCTCGACCGCATCTCGTCCAGAAGATCGCGGTAGGTCACGTCGTGTTCCTGCAGGCGCCGCGCGAGCGTGCGCAGACTCATCCCCAAAGCCTTCGCGACTTCCTCCGCCTTGGGCGCGCCGCCCGGCAGCAGGCGCAACACCATCTCCTCGACCTGCCTGACCAGGTCGGCCTCCTCGCCCCGTGCCTTGAGCACCGTTTGGCAATGGTTCTTCAGGATCAGCAGCAGGCGGTCGTCGGCGGAGTGGATCGGCGTCTCGAGCAGCTTTGCCGGAAACGCGATCGCATTCCTGGTGGCCCCGAAATGAACCGGCGCGCCGAAGAGACGCGCGTACTCCGAAGCCTGCGCCGGCGTCGAATGCTTTGACTCGACCCACTCGGCGAAGAGCCTTTTGCCCGTTATGATCTCCAGGAAGCGCAGGATCGACAAGAGCGACATATCGTCATTCTGCCGGCTGTGCTGCGCGGCTACGTCCAGCACACGGTAGTCGACGACAAGCTGAGTCCCCTCGATACGGGACTCGAAGATCTCGCCGTCCGTCAGCACCTGAAAATACAGCTGCACATTCCTGATCGCGTCGGACACCGTCGCCGAAGCGGTTGCGACATAGCCGAGAACCCCGATGGTACCAGACTTCAATGCGGCGGCGAGATGCAGGCCGAAACAGCTGTCGCCGCAGGAGGCCGCGGCTCGCTCCAGGAACTGCACGTTCTGCCTGAAGGGGATCCGGGGATCCTCCTCCGCGAGGACTTCCGGCTTCAGGCCGACCTCCGCGAGAACCGCTTTCGGATCGGCCCCGGCCATCTCCAGAATCTCACAGGCCTTCTGCACGAAGACGGCGTCGATCATCGGCACGGAGCTGCCGGCCCCGCGCCGGGCGTGCTGTGAAGCGGAGGATTGCTTCGCGCTGTCCATCGTCTCTCTGGCGCCGCTTGCCTGCTTTCCCTGGCCGATCATAGCAAGCAAGAGGCCTGGGAAACCAAACCGAACGTCCAGGGCGCCAATATATTCAGCCCGGGTGAGCGAGCTGCGGCTCCGCGCCTCATTGATGTGCGCAAGGCAGCCAAGCAGCTGAAATGTCGCCTTTTTCGGTTCCCTTGCCCACGACAGCAGCCCTGCCATTCTACCGAAGAAGGATCCGTCGATGGACGAGTTCAACGCCCGTTTGATTGCCGTCGTTGCTTCTATCCTGCTGCAGATCAAGCTGGAGAACGCCGCACAGGAGGGCGAACTGCGCCGGATCGGACGCCGGTTGCAGGAGCTTTCCATTTCCGCCGCGGGCGATGTGTCCTGCGACCGGATCAACCAAGAACTCGGCCAGGGACTCGGCAGATTGAAGTTTGGCCGCTCCAAGAAAATGCGGCTTTGCTAGCGAGGCCCTGCCGAAGGGGCCAGCCGGCCGGCCCCGGCGCCACCCGCCGCGCAGCCATCAGAGCATCTAAACATACGAACTAGTTCGCTCTTAAGAATTCGCTGATTTTCGCCCTTTATCTTCTCCCGCGAAGAACATTTGAACCTTTTCGCGCCCGGTAGCGACTGATGGGCAAAGGCGGGGTTTCGCCCTGCCTTGTCGTCCAATCAGGTTATCTGTGGGAGTAGATACATGCCTTCTATCAAGACCTTCGCTACGGGAGCAGCCGCCCTCGCCCTTGGCTGCGCTACCTTCACCTTGCCGGCGGTCGCCGACGATCACGCTTGGTTCAATGTGAAGAATATGCTGCTGACAGACAGCCAGACCCCGGAAATCGTCGTCAAGAATACCGCCAACAATCACCAGCTCAGCAACTTGAACCTCACCGTTCAGGGCAACACCATCGCCGTGTCCGTAGGCGGGGCCGTTGAGTGCACGGGCATTACGTCTGAGAACTACAAATGGCGCCACGGCGCGTATCTCAGCGCGGGCGGTTTCGGTATCGGCCGCACCAGCCTGCTGATGTCGGAGGACATCCCGTATTCCTCGAACATCAACCGCACCGGCGACCTGGATGCCCACACCTTCCAGATGCCCAAGAACCTGCTATCGAATCCGCAGATCGGGATCGACCCTGCAGCACTGATCCTTGCAGAGGCAGACAAAGCGCCGGACCGGCTGAAGTATCTGCAGCAGGACCACATCATCATGGCGACCCTGCCAGTGCGATGGGAATCCCTTTGTGCCGAGTACAGCCGCAACAAGATCATCAAGAAGACCACGATCGAAGCGAATCAGCCGGTCTCCTACCTGACCAAGGACATTCCGCTGCGGATCGTCTACAAGGGCGACCCGCAGTTGACCAACCTGAATGCGCAGATCGCCAACAGCCCCGCCATGCAGGGCGGCTTCAAGGCCGCCGATCAGGTTCCGGTAATCACCAAGATGAACTTCCAGCCCAACCTGCCGCACCACACCGGCGCCTGCCCGGCGAACACCAAGATCCGCGTGTTCTATCAGGGCCACGGCAAGGGTGCGATCCAGATCAGGATCGCTGAGGGCAACAACTACATCGCGGACTCAGGAACCACCGCCTTCGACGGCACCAAGGGTCAGAAGTATTTCGACTTCTACATTCAGGTGCCCAAGGCCACCGCATCGCAGATCAACAAGACGGTGAACCACACGCTGAAGGCCGTGGTCCGCACCCGGATCTCGGGCCCGTCCTGGGACACTCCCTACAAGGAAATGGATGTCGTGGTCTGGAAACACCGCTGCACGCCGCAGCTGAATCCGAGCCTGGGCGGCGGCCCGGTCGGCGGCGTCAATGGCGGCGGCTACAAGCAGGGCGGCGGTGCCGCCAAGCCTAGTGTCGTCCCGATCCTGCCGCTGAAGAAAGCGGCGCCCAGCGAGCCGGAGGCGCCCGTCAAGCGCGCCCAGTAAGGACCCCCAAGCAACCTTGCCCCAGCCCCGAGAGCCGATGGTTCTCGGGGCTTTCCTTTTTCCAAGGGAGGCCGGCGCATGCGGGGGTTGCGGTATGGGCATTGGGCTGGAAAGGGCCGCGACCGCTAGTCTTGCGACCTTTCCGCAAGCCGCCTGCCACAGTCCAGCCCAGATGACCGATACCTCTCTCGCCAAGCCGGCCCTGGGCACGCCCGAGTTCGTCGCCCTCTTCTCGCTGACGACCTCGCTGATCGCGCTCAGCATCGACGCGATCCTGCCGGCGCAGCGGGCCATCGGCCAGGCCCTGGCGGTCACCGATCCCAACAACACCCAGCTGGTCATTACGCTGTTCATCCTGGGCATGGTGTTCGGTGAGATCTTCTTCGGCCCGCTCTCCGACGCCATCGGACGCAAAAAGGCGATCCTTCTGGGCCTGGCCATCTACGCCGTGGGCACGGTGGTGGCCATGACGGCGGACACGCTGGAACAGATCCTGCTGGGCCGCATCATCCAGGGCATCGGCGTCTCCGGCCCCAAGATCGCCTCGCGCGCCCTGGTGCGCGACCAGTACGAAGGCGCCGACATGGCCCGCATCATGTCCTTCATCATGATGGTCTTCATCCTGGTCCCCATGCTGGCGCCGGCGCTCGGCCAGGCGATCCTCGCCGTCGCCGACTGGCGCGCGATCTTCGTCGCCTTTCTCGTCCTGGCGGCGGTGGTGGGCTTGTGGATGCAGCTGCGCCAGCCGGAGACGTTGCCGCCGTCGCGCCGTATCCGCTTTTCGCCGGCCAACATCCTGGTCAACGGCGCCCTCATCCTGCGCCATGCCAAGGTCATGGCCTACACCTTCGCCGCGGGCCTCATGTTCGGCGCCCTGCTGCTGTACCTCAGCACGGTGCAGGCGATCTTCCTCGACCTCTACGGCGTGGGCGAGCGCTTCGCGCTCTACTTCGCCTTCCTCGCCCTCGGCATCGGGCTGGCGTCCTTCTCCAACAGCCAGCTCGTTCACCGCTACGGCATGCACCGGCTGTCGGTGACCGCACTGCTCGGCCTCACGCTGTTCTCCGGCAGCCTGCTGACGGTGGCGCTGATGCACGGCGGCGTCCCGCCCTTCACGGTTTTCATGGTGCTCTGCTTCGCCGCCTTCTTCTGCAACGGCCTGCTGTTCGGCAACATCAACGCCATGGCGATGCAGTCCCTGGGCCGCGTCGCCGGCCTCGGCGCCTCGATGATCGCCTCGATCTCCAGCCTGGTCGCCGTCGTCTTCTCGGTGACCCTCGGCCGCTTCTACGACCAGAGCGTGGTGCCGCTGGCCGTCGGCTTCCTGCTGGCCGCGTTGATCTCCCTCGCCTTGCTCCTGGCCGCCCACCGCAGCCGCGCCGGCGCCGTCTGACGCGAGCCGCCTGATCCGGGCCATCTGACGCGGAGGGGGTAACGCCGCCGTGCGCCGCCGCACCGCGAAATTGCCTACACCGGCAAGCGCTTCGTCGCTATAGTTAATCAAATCGTCAAAGTATCGGGTTTCCTACGCACGTCCCTTGAACCACGCCATCTGGGGGAGTTCATCGATGTCAGGGTCCCTGTTCAACAGCCATGCCGCCCCCGGCGGCGCGGCCGCCGTGGAAGCGCCCAGCCAGGCCGTCAACGAGCCGCGCGTGCTCGGCTTGCGTCCGAAGTTCACCCTCGCCCTTCTCATCGTCGCGGCCTTGGCGCTGATCGTCATCGGCTACCTGTGGTGGGCGATCGGCGGGACCGGCGGCGGTGACGGCTTCTCCGCCGCCGTGGCCTACCGGACCGGCGTGGTCGTGGTGCTGATGCTCTTCATCCCCTTCACCGCGGTTAGCTTCTACGTGATCCGGCGCGACGTGCGCCGGCGGCAACTGCGCGAGGATTGCCGCGCCCTGGGGCTCGATTACGAGCACTACTATCACATCTACAAGCGCGAGACGCGGGAGAGCCATTTCCTCTACGCCGTCTGCTTCACCTCGGTGGTGACCCTGCTGGGCCTCACCGCCGTCATGCTCGGCAGAGAGCTGGGGCTCCACGAGAAACCCAACCTGCTGCTGCTCGGCGCTTTCGAACCGGCCACGGACCAGGCGGCCGCCAGTTACCAGACAGGCACCCTGCTGTTCTTCGGCATGGCTTTTCTTGGCGCCTATCTCTGGGGCCTGCAGCACATCCTGCACCGCTACTACACCAGCGACCTGGTGCCGGCGGTCTATTACGGCCTCGGCACGCGGATGATCTTCGCCGCAATCATCGCGCTGATGGTCTATCACATGCTGCCGGAGATCGCGGCCCCCAGCGGCGCCGAGGGCGGCATCGCCAGCAGCTTCCTGCCAGCGCTGGCCTTCATGATCGGCATCTTTCCCAAGCGGGCCCTGCAGTACCTCACCGACCGCCTCAACATCATTCTCAGCCCGACCGGGCCGACGGCGCGCGAGATTCCGCTGGAACTGATCCAGGGCATCTCGGTGAATGATCGCCTGCGCCTTGCCGAAGAAGGCATCGAGTCCTGCTTCGACCTGGCCAACGCCGAGTTCGTGCAACTGCTCTTCACCACGCCCTATCAGCCGCTGGAGCTCATCGACTGGCAGCTGCAGGCCCGCCTCGTGCTGTATTTCGGCAAGTCGGCGCTCGAGATGCGGGACCAGGGCATCCGCACCATCAGCGACCTGAAGCGCCTGGACGACACCACGGCCCTGGAACTGGCCGAACGCACCAGCGCCACCAAGGCCGCCGTGGAAATGGCGCGGGCGCGCGCGCTGGAGGACGGCTCCGTCGACTTCCTGGAATCCCTGCGCCACACCCTGATCTCCGGCCAGGCGGTGAAGAAATGCGCCGGGAAGCGACCGGAGGAATCAGCCGAGACTCGGCCCGACCGGGACGGCCAGGAACGGGTGGTGATCGCCGGGCCGCTGCAGCCGGCTCAGCCGCGCCCCATCGTCGAAGGGTCCGGCGGCGGCGTCCGATAGTCCAGGAGCGACGCTGCTTCATGGAGAGGCTTGCCGCCGCTTCCAAGCTGCGCTAATGGCGGAGGCGGCCCCGGTGCCGAAGCATCGTGGGCCGCCATTTCTTGCGGCGCAGGACCTTCCATGTCCCCTCCTTCCTTGGCCTCCCCCCTTGCCCCCTTCTCGCTCAATGCCGTGCCGGAGATTCACTTCGGGCCGGGCCGCAGCGGGGCGCTCAGCGACGACGTGAAGGCGGTTTCCGCCGCCGACCCGCGCGGCCCCGCCAAGGTTCTGCTGGTCGCCGACGCGGCGCTGGTCGAACTCGGCCTTGCCGCCCCGCTGCAGCGGAGGCTGGAAGACAGCGGCGCGGTCACCGGCCTCTACGCCGACATCGCCGGTGAGCCCAAGGCGGCGCAGATCGATGCCGCCGCCGAGGCCGCCCGCCGCCTGGGCGCCGACGTCGTGGTCGCCCTCGGCGGCGGCTCTGCCCTCGACATCGGCAAGGTGGCGGCAGCCATCGCCCCCGCGCCGGAAAACGCCATGCACTATGCCCTGGCGGCGCATCCGCTGCCCGGCCGCGGCCTGCCGGCGATCTGCCTGCCGACCACCGCCGGCACCGGCTCGGAGCTTTCCGCCACCAATATCTTCGCCAACACGGCCGGCAAGAAACTGTGGATCTGGGGGCAGGAGACCAAGCCCCGGCGCGTCATCCTGGACCCGGAACTGACGCTCACCCTGCCGCCGCGGCTGACGGCCTGGACCGGCCTCGACGCCTTCGTGCACGCGCTGGAAGCCTGCACGAACCGCTATGCCAACCCCGGCAATTCGATGACCTGCCACAAGGCGCTGACGCTGATCGCCGGCGCCCTGGAGACGGCGGTGAAGGAACCGGGCAACCTCAAGGCCCGCGGGGACCTGCTGCTCGGCTCCGCCTTTGCCGGCATCGGCATCGACAACTGCGGCACCGCGGTGGCGCACAACATCTCCCACGCCCTGGCCGGCCTGGCGCCCGTGCACCACGGCCTGGCCACCGCGCTCGGCCTGGAAGCGACCCTTGCCTGGTCCGTCGAGAACGATGACGGGCGCTTCGCCGCGGCGGCACGGGCCTGTGGCCTGACCTCGGCGCGGGAACTTGCCGGCTGGTACAGCGATTTCGTGACGCGCTGTGGCGTGGACCGCCGCCTGCCCGAGGCCTTCAAGAGTTTCGACACGGCAACCCTGGCCGCCGAAATGCGCGCGCCGGAGAACCAGCCGATGCGCGCCGCCACCGCGCGCGAGGTCACGGAAGATGACATCGAGCGCTTCGCCGGCGCTATCATGGCCCTCGCCTGAACCGAGAGAGGCTCTTTCATGACGACCATCGCCAAGATCGACGTCAGCCATCACCGCCTGCCGCTCGACCCGCCTTTCGTCGCCAGTTGGGACGGGCGCCCGCGCCAGCACTTCGACGTCACCGTGGTCCGCGTCACCGACAGCGAAGGGCGTGTCGGCATCGGCTCCGGTGACCTGCTGCTCGGCCTCCAGGGACATGAGGACCTCTTCATCGGCCAGGACCCCCGCCGCCTGGAGCGCCACTACGAAGTCCTGTCCCATATCCAGTTTCACTACGGGCGCTGCTGGCCCCTCGACCTCGCGCTGTGGGACCTGACCGGCAAGATCACCGGGGAACCCGTCTGGCGCCTGCTCGGCGGGCGCAGCGACCGGGTGCGCGCCTATGCCTCCTCCGGCGTGCTGCGCGACCCGGGCGCCATGGCGGAAACGGCGGAGCGCTTCGTCGATGCCGGCTTCGCCGCCATGAAGGTGCGCTTCCACCGGGGCAGTCGGGGGGGCGACTGGCGCGACGACATCGCCGCGCTGGAATCGGTGCGCGAGCGCATCGGCACCCGCATGGAGCTGATGGTCGACTGCAATCAGGGCTGGCGCATGCCCTGGGATACCGAGGCGCCCTGGACCCTGAAGGACGCGATCGCCGTGGCCCGGGAGCTGGAGCGCCTGGACGTCTATTGGATGGAGGAGCCGCTGCACCGCGCCGACCGCGACGGCCTGAAGCGCCTGCGCGACTCGGTCGACCTGCGCATCGCCGGCGGCGAGATGACGCGCGAGCTCTACGAGTTCCGCGACCTCATCGCCGAGGGCTGTCTTGACGTGGTGCAGCCGGACTGCGCCCTGGTCGGCGGCATCACCGGTCTGCGCCGTGTGGCCGTCATGGCCAGGGAGTTCGGCGTCACCTTCACCCCGCACACCTGGTCCAACGGCTTCGGCGTGGTGGCCAACTGCCATCTGACCGCCGGCCTGGGCGAGGCCGCCTTCATCGAGTTTCCCTATGACCCGCCGGAGTGGAGCCTGGAGCGCCGGGATTACCTGCTGTCCCGCCCCTTCGACCACCAGAACGGCTGGCTGCATCTCAGCGAAGCCCCGGGCTTCGGCGTCGAACTGGACGAGGCGACCCTGGCGGCGACCTTGATCGGCTGAAACTCGTAGGAATTTCAGCCACTACGCGCAATAAGAACATAATCATTTGATTAAGGGTGGATTTACCCGAATCCGGCAGTATGCCTACGCCGGATTGTCCCAGCGGGCAGCGGCGCAATGATGCATTGCATCATTCAGAAGCAACGGCGCGACCACGCAAGAGGACTCCGGGTGTTTGACGGCAAGTCACTTGAACAGGGCAATTGTGTCGGCTGCCGGGACTCCGTCCAGGAGGCCCTTGATGTACTGCATATCGGCCTATCCGTCTTCGGCGCCGATTTACGCCTGCTGGCCGCCAACCAAGCCTATCTGACGCTGCTGGATTTCCCGCCGGAGTTGGGCCGCGTGGGAACCCCCCTTGAAGCTTTCTTTCGCCTGAATGCGGAGCGCGGCGAGTACGGCGAAGGCGACATCGACGCAATGGTCGAAGAGCGCCTGGCCCTGGCCCGCAAGTTCGAGCCGCACAGCTTCCTGCGCCACCGCCCCGACGGCACGATCCTGGAGATCACCGGCAAACCTCTCGCCTCCGGCGGCTTCGTCACCACCTACGCCGACGTGACGGAGAGCATTCGCACACGCGAAGCCTTGGAGGAGAAGGAAAAGGAGCTGACCCGGCATCTCGAGGACATCGAGCTGGAGCGGGCCATGGTCGAACAACAGGCCGTGCAGGTCGTCGACATGGCCGAGGAACTAGCGGTCAAGAACAAGGAGATCGAGGCCAGCCGGAAGCAGAGCGATTTCCAGGCGAAGCACGACGAGCTGACCGGCCTGCCCAACCGGCGCTACTTTGCGGAGCAGCTTGAACAGTCCCTCCTCGTCGCCGGCCAGGCCGGCACCGCCAAGGCCATTCTCTTTGTCGACCTCGACAATTTCAAGCCGGTGAACGACATCCTGGGCCACGACGAAGGCGATGCCCTTTTGAAGAAGGTCGCCCTGCGGCTGACGTCGTCGCTGCGCGACAGCGATTTCGTGGCGCGGCTGGGCGGCGACGAGTTCGCCGTCATCGCCAGCATGAAGTCGGGAAACGGGACCGAGGGGATCCGCATCGTTGCCGAGCGCATCCTTGAAGCGCTCAACATCACGATCGAGCATGCCGAGCCGCCGATCTCCATCGCGGCCAGCATCGGCGTCGCGCTCTACCCCGACGACGCCGTCAGCAACGACGATCTGTTGAGACAGGCGGACAAGGCGATGTATGAGGCGAAGGCCGCCGGACGCAACCGCATCGTCTTCGCCTCGGATCTGGTCGACGCCTAGGCCGGGATACCTTCCCGCCCAGGGCGCCGCAGCGCCCTACTCCGCCGCCGCGTAGGCTTCCAGCTTCTCCACCCGTGCCGCGCAGAACTTGAACTCCGGAATCTTGCCGAAGGGATCGAGCTGCGGGTTGGTCAGCATGTTGGCCGCCGCCTCGTTGAAGCAGAAGGGGATGAAGACCATGCCCTCCGGCACGTCGCGGTCGGCGCGCACATTCAGCGCGATCTCGCCGCGCCGCGTCGCCACCTTCACCATGTCGCCCGGCTCCAGCCCCATGTCGCGCAGCTGGCGCGGATGGAGGCTGCCCACCGCTTCCGGCTCCAGGTTGTCGAGCACCGTGGCGCGCCGGGTCATAGCGCCGGTGTGCCAGTGCTCCAGCATGCGCCCGGTCGTCAGCACCAAGGGGTAGTCGTCATCCGGCAGCTCGTCCGGCGGCACCAGACCGGCCGGCACGATCTTGGCCCGCCCGTCGGCGGTCGGGAAACCCTCGGCGAAGAGGATCTCGTTGCCCGGCACGTCGGAGCCGTCGACCGGATAGGTCACCGCTTCCTCGCGCACCAGCCGGTCCCAGGTGATGTTGCTCAGCGAGGGCATGACCTCGGTCATCTCGGTGAAGACATCCTTGGGGTGGCTGTAGGTCCAGTCGAGGCCGAGACGCTGCGCGAGCTCCTGGATCAGCTCCCAGTCCTGACGCGCCTCGCCCGGCGGCGGCGCCACCGGCCGCGCGATCTGGACCTCGCGGTTGGTGTTGGTGAAGCTGCCCCACTTCTCGGCATGGGCCGAGGCCGGCAACACCACGTCGGCATGCCAGGCGGTCTCGGTCAGGAAGATGTCCTGCACCACAAGACAATCCAGTTTCGCCAGGGCCTCGCGGGCATGGTGCTGGTCCGGGTCCGACATGGCCGGGTTCTCGCCCATGACGTACATGCCCTTGATCTGACCGGCGATGATCGCGTCGACGATCTCCACCACGGTCAGGCCGCGCTTGGGATCCAGCTTGGTGCCCCAGAAGCTCTCGTAGTGCTCGCGCACCTCGTCCAGCTCCACCGACTTGTAGTCCGGGTAGACCATGGGGATGAGCCCGGCGTCGGAGGCGCCCTGCACGTTGTTCTGGCCGCGCAGCGGATGCAGCCCGGTGCCGGGACGGCCGACCTGGCCGGTGATCATGGTCAGCGCGATGAGGCAACGGGCATTGTCCGTGCCGTGCACATGCTGCGACACGCCCATGCCCCAGAAGATGATCGAGCGTTCGGAGCGGGCATAGAGCCGCGCTACCTCGCGGATCGTCGCCGCGTCGATGCCGCAGACGCTTTCCATGGCTTCCGGCGAGAACTGCTTGACCGTCTCCTTCAGGTCTTCGAAGCCCGAGGTGCGGGCCTGGATGTACTGCTCGTCGGTCAGGCCTTCCTCGATGATCGTGTGCAGCATGGCGTTCAGCAGGGCGACGTCCTGGCCCGGCTTGAACTGCAGGTGCTTGTGGACGTAGCGGTTGATCTGCTGGCCGCGCGGGTCCATGAGGATGATCTTGGAGCCGCGCTTGGCCGCGTTCTTCAGGAAGGTGGCCGCCACCGGATGGTTCTGCTCCGGCCGCGCGCCGATGATGATCATGCAGTCGCTGTCCTTGGCGGCCCCGAAGGGCGCCGTCACCGCGCCGGAGCCGATCCCCTCCATCAGCGCCGCCACCGAAGAGGCATGGCAGAGCCGGGTGCAGTGGTCCACGTTGTTGGTGTGGAAGGCGGTGCGGATCAGTTTCTGGAAGAGGTAGGCTTCCTCGTTGGAGCCCTTGGCCGAGCCGAAGCCGGCCATGCCCGCAGGGCCGTTCTCCTCGTAGACCTTCTTCAGGCCGCCGGCGGCCTTTTCCAGCGCCTCTTCCCAGGTCGCCTCACGGAAGTGAGTCCAGGGGTTCAGCGGATCGACCTGGTCGTCCCACTTCTTCGGCGCGTCGTCGCGGCGGATCATCGGCTTGGTCAGGCGCTGCGGGCTGTAGATGTAGTCCCAGCCGAAGCGGCCCTTCACGCAGAGCCGATTCTCGTTCGCCGGACCGTCGCGCCCGTCGATGTAGAGGATCTTGTCGTCCTTCACGTGCACGGTGGTCTGGCAGCCGACGCCGCAATAGGGGCAGAGGGAATCCACCGAGCGGTCGGGGTATTCGACGCGCGTGCCCTTCTCGTCCAGCAGGTTGGCTTCCATCAGCGCGCCGGTCGGGCAGGCCTGGACGCATTCGCCGCAGGCCACGCAGGTCGACTCTCCCATGGGATCGTCGAAGTCGAAGATCACCTTGGCGCCGTGGCCGCGGTAGGCCATGCCGATGACGTCGTTGACCTGGACCTCGCGGCAGGCGCGCACACAGAGGTTACAGTTGATGCAGGCATCCAGGTTCACCGCCATGGCGGTGTGGCTGGTATCCGGCGCCCAGGTTTCGCGCGCGGGAAAACGGCTTTCCGTGACGCCGATGTCGGCGGCCCAGTTCCAGAACTTGCTCTCCGGGTCGTGCGACGTCGCGCGCTCCGGCTGGTCGGCGACCAGCAGCTCGAAGACCATGCCGCGCGCCTTCTCGGCGCGCTCGCTGGCGCTCTTCACCACCATGCCGTCGCGGGGTTCGCGGATGCAGGAGGCGGCCAGCACGCGCTCGCCCTCGATCTCCACCATGCAGGCGCGGCAGTTGCCGTCGGCGCGGTAGCCGGGCTCCGGCGCATAGCAGAGGTGCGGGATCTTGGTGCCGTAGCGCGCCGCGGCTTCCCAGATGGTCTCGCCCGGCGCGGCTTCGATTTCCTGGCCGTCGAGGGTGAAGCGGATGGCTTCCTGTTTCGCTACAGCCGTCATTTCAGCTCCTCCGGGAAATACTTGAGGATCGATGACAAGGGATTGGGGGCCGCCTGGCCAAGGCCGCAGATGGAGGCGTCGCGCATGACCTGCGACAACTCCTCCAGCAAGGCCACGTCCCAGGTCTTGCGGCTCATCAACTGGACGGCCTTCTCGGTGCCGTTGCGGCAGGGCGTGCACTGGCCGCAGGACTCGTCCTCGAAGAAGCGCATGAGGTTCAGCGCCGCCGCCTTGAGGTCGTCCTTGTCGGAGAGGATCACCACGGCGTGGGAGCCGACGAAGCAGCCGAACTTGTCGAGCGCGCCGAACTCCAGGGAAAGATCGCCCATGGCGGCCGGCAGGATGCCGCCCGAGGCGCCGCCCGGCAGGTAGGCGCGGAAGCTGTGCCCCTCGGCCATGCCGTCGCAGTACTCGTCGATCAGTTCCTGTACCGAGATGCCGGCCGGGGCCAGCTTCACGCCCGGCGACTTCACCCGGCCCGAGACGGAGTAGGAGCGCAGACCCTTGCCGCCGTTGCGGCCGTGGGAGGCGAACCAGTCGCCGCCCTTCTCGACGATGTCGCGGATCCAGAACACGGTCTCCACGTTCTGGTTCAGGGTCGGGCGGCCGAACAGGCCCACTTCGGCGATATAGGGCGGGCGGTGGCGCGGCAGGCCGCGCTTGCCCTCGATGGACTCCAGCATGGCCGACTCTTCGCCGCAGATGTAGGCGCCGGCGCCGCGGCGCAGTTCCAGCGGACAGTGCTTGGTGAGGCCCGCGGCCTCCAGCTTGGCGATCTCTTGCGTCAGGATCTCGCGCACCGCCGGATACTCGTCGCGCAGATAGATGTAGCAGCGATCACAGCCCACCGCCCAGGCGGCAATCAGCGCACCCTCGAGGAAACGGTGCGGATCGCGCTCCAGGTAGTAGCGGTCCTTGAAGGTGCCGGGCTCGCCCTCGTCGCCGTTGATGCTCATCAGCCGCGGACCGGGGAAACCGCGCACGATTTCCCACTTCTTGCCGGTCGGGAAACCGGCGCCGCCAAGGCCGCGCAGACCGGCATGAGACAGCGCTTCGATCAGCTCCTCCGGCGTGCGCTCGCCCGCCAGGCAGGCGCGCAGCAGGCTGTAGCCTTCCTCGCCCTGGTAGGCGTCGAAGTCGGTGTAGGCTGGAACGACGGGGTCGTGATCGCCGGCGGCGGCCTCGACCAGACTCTCGACCGAGGCGTTGTCGATGTGGCGATGGCCGACCTCGGCCACCGGCGCGCAGGCGCAGCGGCCCATGCAGGGCGCGGCCACGACGCGCACCTTGTCACCCACTTCCTGCGGCAGCGCCTTCAGGATGTCCTGGGCGCCCATCATCTCGCAGGTGATGGACTCACACACCCGGATGGTCAGCGGCGGCGGGGGCGTTTCGCCGTCCAGCACGATGTCGAAGTGGGCATAGAAGGACGCCACTTCGTAGACCGCCGACATGGGCAGCTTCATCTCCTCCGCCAGGGCCCGCAGGTGCCGGGCGGCGAGATGGCCGTATTTGTCCTGAATCAGGTGCAGATGTTCGATCAGCAGATCCGGACGCCGCGGCTTGTCGCCGAGCAGCGCCTGCACTTCCGAGAGTGCGTCGATATCAAGCTGTCGCCCTTTGGGGGTCATCAGCGCCTTGCGGCGACCGGAACCCGGATGAATCTGCCGCTCAAATGGGCGCGGCGTTCCCTCTGGCATAGACTAATCTCCGATCCTGAAGCATCCCCCTCCTCCCTTGTGGATTGGGGGCGCCCTACCCTGCCGATCGGTGTCGGCTATGACTTCACCGTTACCGACTCTTTCTTCCGTATTTGCACTTCGACCCGAGGGAGCGCCCCCTCAGGCCCGTGCGGCCTGACGCACGGTCAGGCCAATCTCCGCCGCCGAGGCGGCAATCGTCACACCGGCTTCGCGCAGCGCCTCGATCTTCGCCGCGGCGTCGCCCTGGCCGAACACATTGACGGTCCCGGCGTGACCCATGCGGCGCTCGGTCGGCGCGTGCAGGCCGGCGACATAGGCGACCACCGGCTTGGGCGCCGGATTGGCGCTCAGGTAGGCCGCGGCCTCCTCCTCGTCGCTGCCGCCGATCTCGCCCAGCAGCACCACGCATTCCGTATCCGGGTCCTCGAAGAACAGCTTCAGGCAGTCGACGAAGCCCATGCCGTGCACGGCGTCGCCGCCGATCCCGATGGAGGCCGACTGGCCCAGGCGATGGGTGGAAATCTGTTCGATCACTTCCGACGTCAGCGAGGCCGAGCGCGAGGCGATGCCCACCTTGCCGGGCCGTTCCAGATGCGCCGGCATGACGCCGATCTTGCAGCGGCCGGGAATCATGATGCCCTGCGAGTTGGGGCCGATCAGCCGCGTAGAGGTGCCTTCCAGGCGCTGCTTCACCCGCACCATGTCCAACACGGGGATGCGCTCGGTCACGCAGACCAGCAGCTCGATGCCCGCCTCGATCGACTCGATGATGGCGTCGGCCGCGTTGCGCGGCGGCACGAAGACCGCCGACGCGGTGGCGCCGGTCGCTTCGCGCGCCTCGGCCACCGTGTCGAAGACCGGCAGGCCGAGATGGCCGCGGCCGCCCTTGCCGGGCACCACGCCGCCCACGACCTTGGTGCCGTAAGCGATGGCGCGCTCCATGTGATAGGTGGCCTGGGCGCCGGTGAAGCCCTGGCAGATGACCTTGGTGTCGCTGTCGATGAGGATCGCCATCACGCTGCCTTTCTGCCGGCGACTTCCACCACTTTCGCGGCGGCCTGCCCCAGGCTCTGGGCGAAGGTCACGGGCACGCCCTGCGACATCAGGATCTTGCGCGCCAGCTCGCCGTTGGTGCCGGCCGCCCGCACGATCAGGGGGACCCGCAGTCCCTCTTCCTTGCAGGCCGCGGCGATGCCCTCGGCCACGGTGTCGCAGCGCAGAATGCCGCCGCCGTAGATGTTCACCAGGATCGCCTGCACCTCGGGATTGCGCAGCAGCAGCTTGAAGCCGTGGGTCACCTGGGCGCGCGTCGCCTCGGGACGGATGTCCATGAAGTCCGCCGGCTCGCCGCCGTTCTCCTTCAGCAGGTCGACGGTCGCCAAGGCCAGCCCGGCCCCGTTGACCATGACTCCGATGTTCCCGTCCAGGCGCACGTAGTTGAGATTGTAGTCCCGCGCTTCCAGCTCGGCCGGATCGACCTCTTCCTCGTCGCGCAGGTTGGCCAGGTCGTGATGGCGGAACTGGGCGTTGTCGTCGAGCACCATCTTCACGTCGAGGGCCAGCAGCTTGCCCTCGGCGGTGACCACCAGCGGGTTGATCTCGATAAGGCTGGCGTCGAAGTCGTGGAAGGCCTTGTTGAGGGACTTCATCAGCGCGATGGCCTGCTCGGCGGCGTCGCCGTCCAGGCCCAGCTGTCCGGCCAGGGCCGACGCCGCCGCGTCCTGCACGCCGTCGACCGGATCGACGACCAGGGACAGCATCTGATCCGGCGCCGCCGCGAGGCGCGCCTCGATGTCGTTGCCCCCTTCGCGCGCGGCGATAATGGCGACGCGCCCCGCCGAGCGGTTGACCAGCACGGCAAGGTAGATCTCGCGGTCGTGGTTGACCGCCTGCTCGACATAGACCGAGCGGACGAGTTTGCCCTTGGCGCCCGTCTGCGGCGTCACCAGCCGATGACCGAGCAGCGCGCCCGCGGCCTCGGCCACCTTCTCCGGCGTGTCGCAGAGCTGAACCCCGCCCGCGTCCTGGCGCAGGCCGGCATGGATCTGCGCCTTGACCACCCAACGGTCGCCGCCGATGGCGCGCGCGGCCGCCGCGGCCTCCTCGGCACTGCGCGCCAGCTGCCCGGCGGGGCTGTTCACGCCGTGCCGCCGCAGCAATTCCTTGGCTTGATATTCGTGAAGGTTCATCGGTCCGCCCGCCTCATCATCCTATGGAAGAAAATCAATGACTAAGACAGCGTTCTCTCATAGGGATATTAGAATTGGCTTCTGTGGCATATGGTATACCAGAGCCCATCCAGCAGCAATGCTTTTCTCCTGCCGGAACGCCGTCTGAGCCTCTTGGATACCGCATTGCGCAAGCCCTGAACCATAGCCCCTTTGACGGAGACGGGCCCGCAGCGCCAAGCCGCGGACCCGCCCCCTCACTCCCGTCTGTCCCCGGCTCAGCCGTCCGAAGCGCCGGCCGTCGCGGCCTGCTTCTTCGGCAGGAACTTGCGGATCACCGGCACCAGGACGAGCGCGACGGCGCACACCAGGATGATGCCGGAGATCGGCCGTTCGACGAAGGTCATGGGATCGCCCTGCGACGACAGCAGCGACTGCCGCAGCGAACGCTCCGCCAGGGTGCCGAGCACGATGGCCAGCACCGCGGGGGCCACCGGATAGTCCAGCTTGCGCAGGATGTAGCCGGCAACACCGAAGAGCACCATGAGCCAGACGTCCGACAGCAGCGCATTCGGGGAATAGCCGCCGACGAGGCAAAGCACGAAGATGACCGGCGCCAGGATGGTGAAGGGCATCACCAGCACCTTCACGAAAACCGGGATGAAGGCGATATTGATGATCACCGTGAAGATGTTCGCCATGTAGAGCGAACCGATCAGGCCCCAGACGAAATCCGGATGCTCGACGAAGAGCAGCGGTCCCGGGCGCAGGCCCCAGATGATCATGCCGCCCAGCAGGATCGCCGTGGTCGGCGAGCCGGGAATGCCCAGCGTCAGCATCGGCAGCATGGACCCTGTGGACGCCGCGTTGTTGGCCGATTCCGGCGCCGCGACACCGGTGACGTTGCCCTTGCCGAATTCCTCCGGGTTCTTGGAGAAGGTCTTCGCCAGGCCGTAGGCCATCAGCGAGCCCGGGGTGGCGCCGGCGGCCGGCAGGATACCGACGAAGTAACCCAGCACGCCGCTCCAGATGGCGGTGAAGAAGTAGGTCTTCGCCCGCTTGATGTTCTCGATGACGCTCTTGAAGGTCGACTTCACGTAGTTGACCTGCATCTTCCCGCCGCTGGTTTCCATGGTCCAGAGGATCTCGCCGATGCCGTAGATGCCAATGGCCAGAACCAGGAAGCTGATCTGTCGCTGGAAGGCGGAGAGGTCGAAGAAGACCAGGCGCGGCTTACCGGAGATGATGTCGAAGCCGATGGTTGCCAGGACCAGGCCGATGAAGATCGAGAAGAGGGTTTTCGGGATATCGTCACCGCCCAGGCCGATGAAGGTGGCGAAGGCCAGCACCATCAGGGCGAACTCCTCCTGCGGGCCGAACTTGAGGGCGAAGGCGGCCAGCGGCGGGGCCGCGAGGGTGAAGAGCACGACCGAAACCGTGCCGCCGATGAAGGATGCCAGCGCCGCGGCCATCAAGGCCTGGTCGCCCTTGCCCGCCATGGCGAGCGGTCTCCCGTCGAAGACCGTTGCCACGGCTGTCGACGCCCCCGGTATGCCCAGAGTGATCGACGAGATCGCACCGCCGTACATGGCACCGTAGTAGATCGCCGCCAGGAAGATGATGGCCGCGTTGGGCGGCACCAGGAAAGTGAGCGGCAGCAGGATCGCCACGCCGTTCACGGAGCCCAGGCCCGGCATCGCACCGACGAAGAGGCCCACGATACACCCGACGACCATCATCGCCAGGTTTATCGGCTGCACCGCCTCGAGTAGACCGAGCATAAGAGGTTCGATGATAGTTTCCATGACCGATTACCGCCTGAGTTTCTCTATTTGATCCCTGTGTATGCGATCCGGATTCATGCTCCGGCGCATCCCCCCGATATTTCCGTCCCGGACCTCAGTAGATGAGGTCGTAGAGCGGGTAGTAGAGCGGCTCGAGTGCGGCCACGCCCTTCGGCAAGGGGGTGTTCAGCGCCCACTCGAACAGACAGAACATGACGACCGGCGCACCGATCGCGAGCGACATGGTCATCGGCCAGGAGTGACGGCCAAGAAAGCGGACGAAGGCAATCATGAACAGGAAGACCGCGATGTACATGCCGACGAAGTGCGTGCCCAAGAGCAGCAGCACCAGGCCGACCACCACCGGGCCGACGATGGCCAAAGTATCCGCGGTCATGAAGAGCTCGTTCGAGCGCGACTGCGGCGTCACTCCGCGGAACCAGCGGACGATCGTCCAGATGCAGGTCCCGAGCATGCCGGCCGCCAGCCAGAACGGCCAGGCGCCGCCTCCGGGACCACTCCTCGGCACCCAGCCGATATTGAGCTCCGTGCTCTTCCACATGATCCCGGCGGACATGATGGCGAGAATAACCGCCACCAAAAATTCGGCAGTACGAACCGTCATACCGGCGCCTCCTTACAACGCGCAGCTACGAGTGCGATCTGAACAGATCTGAACGAGTTTTAAATTGGGTCCGGATGCGGCCGAAGGGCCGCTGCAATCAGCGCGAGGATCAGGGGGGGCGATCCGGAGGTCACCCCCCCTTCCCCATAGCGCTTACTTACTCGCCAGTGATGGCTTTCGCCCCCACCTTTGCGATCAAGGCTTCGTGGCGCGCCAGCTGCTGCTTGTGGAACTCAGCCAGGTCGTCGCCAGCAATCCAGTTGTCGCACATCAGACCTTCATCCGCGCAGAACTTCTGCCACTGGTCGGACTTGAAGACCTTCTCGAAGAGGCTGATGTAGAACTCCTGGGCTTCCTTCGACATGCCCGGAGGCGCGTTGAAAGAACGCTGCATGAAGTAGACGATGTCGTGACCCAACTCCTTGCTCGTCGGCACGTCCGGGAAAGCCGCAAGACGCTCGTCGGTGAACTGCACCAGCGGGCGGCTCTGATCGGCCTTGTAGAACGCCATCTGCTCGGAGGGATTGTTGACCGTCGAAGCGATGTGCTTGCCGATCAGGTTCTTGGCCACGGTGCCGCCGCCAGGGAACGGAATGTAGGTGATATTGTCGATACCGAACTCGGCCTGCAGCATCGCGAAGAGGATGGAGTCCTCCTGGCCTTTGCCGGTGCCGCCCACATTCCAGGTGTCAGCCGCCTTCACGGTCGACACCCACTCGTCCAACGAATTGATGCCGCTGTCCGAAGTCACCCACAGCTGGAAGGTATCCAGCGCCATCAGGCCGATCGGCGTGAACTTCGTCACGTCCACACCCAGGCCCTCATTGATGATCGGGGTGGTGTAGTAGCTGTTCAGGGTGACGAGCACCGTGTGGTCGTCACCAGCCTTGTCCTGCAGATAGCGCAGGGCCTCGGCGCCCGAACCGCCAGGCTTGTTGATCGGAATGAACGGACGCGGAGACATGTCGTTCTGGTCGATGATGCCCTGGATCAGACGCGCGAGCTGGTCAGCACCGCCGCCGGTCCCCGCCATGATGATCATCTCGACAGGCTTCTTCGGCTCCCAGGCCTGGGCGGACGTGACGGTGCCCGACACCGCGACGCTCACACCAAGCGCCAGCGCGCACCCGGTCAGAAATTTCTTGGTAACTGTCATGCTGTTTTACCTCCCGTTGATTTTTTGGATAGGTTTCCAGGGTATTCCCCATAAGGTTGAAAACCCAGCACTAATTGAACCTAGCACCTTATCCTTTTCTTTTTTGTTATCGAACCATAGGCGCGCAATGAGCATCCATGGTGTGTGGTATACAAAATACCGTGTGATGAAGCTCAGGTCTACTCTTCTTATCGAAAGAAGAAAAAATACTCGGATTTGTTGCAGCGCAATATTGGCGGTTATGCAGCAAACCTTGAATCTTCTCCCTACTTTTTCTTAAAGCTGAACAGTAGCTTACGCTACCAACTCCAGCTCTTCTTGCAGCCCGAGCCGTCATTCCCGAGACGATGCCTTTCGCAAGCGCACTCTGGATACTGAAGGAACGCACCCGGCGCTGAGCATACCCCGGTGGGCACAAACCTGCGAGACGTGGATTTGGTCCAAAAAATAAACCACCGGTTGATTTCATCGAGGTGCTCCAGGGCATCCTCGCGGGCGCCGGAAAGCCGCCCGCCCCGTTGCCGATCCGACCCGGGCGCGGTGTCACTGCCCGCCCCCGAGAGGCGCCCCCGGCAGCCGCCGCAGGCGGCTGCCGGTCACAGCGAGGGCCGTGAACGGCCGTGCGCCTAGTGCATGAGCAGGATCGGCAGATCCGCATGGTCGACGACATACTGAGTCACTCCGCCCATGATCAATTCGCGCTGCCGACTCTGGCCGTAGGCCCCCATGAGAAGGCTGTCGGCACCGACCTGCTTGGCGTTGTCCAGCAGGATCTTCCCCACCGAGGAGGACGACCTGGCAAAGAGCTGCACGCCGCAGGAAACGCCATGGGTCTCGAGATAGATCTTCGCCTCGTCGGCAGAGATCGGCAGTTTCTTTTCCGAGGGCGCCAGAAGCACGACCGAATCGGCCTTCTTCAGGATCGGCAGGGCCGCGGTCATGGCGCGGGCGGCTTCGCCGCTGCCGTTCCAGGCAATGGCGACCTTGGCGCCGACCTCGCCGGCCGATTTGGCCGGGCACATCAGCACCAGCTTGCCCGATTCCATCAGCGCGGCCTGCAGGGTGTTGAGCCCCAGGTTCTGCTCATGGTCCGGCTGCGGCACGGCGATGAGATCGGCCAGGCGTCCGCGCAGGCCAATCACGTTGGCCTGCTTGCCGGTGGCCTCCCGCCAGGTGGCCGAGACCTGATCCTGCGGCCAGGGAAAGGCATCGACTTCGGGAATGCCGCGTTCGGCGCAGTAGTCGTCGAAGAGTTTGCGGACCTTGCTCTCTTCCTCGTCGGCAAGGCCGCCGGCAGAGCTCACGATGCTCTTGCGCAGGCTGGCGGGAATGGGGACCCCGTAGGGGATCATGTCCTCCGGCTTCGGTCGGCAATGGAGCACCTCCAAATGGGCACTGTGGCGCTTGGCCAGGCTGAGTGCGTGGTCGAGCACCCCCTTGCCTTTCCCGTCGCCGCGGACCGGCACCAAGATCGAACGCAATGTCATCCTGCTTTTCCTCCCTGTAAGCCCTTCCCGGCGTCCTCTGCCAGGCCGGCTTCTTCTACCAGGTAAACCACCCCGGACGGCCGAGGCTTTTCTCCACCTCTTGGACGGCCGCCGGGGCGGGTAACGAACTCTCTAGAAAAGACCCTCGATCAGTCCGGAGTCGTCGAGCCGGATGCTGTTGGCCGACGGCACCCGCGGCAGACCGGGCATGGTCATGATCTCGCCGCAGATGGCGACGATGAAACCGGCACCGGCGGAAAGCCGCACTTCACGCACCGGCACCGCGTGGTCGCTCGGCGCGCCGCGCAGGTTCGGGTCGGTGGAGAAGCTGTACTGCGTCTTGGCCATGCAGACCGGATAGTTGCCGTAGCCGGCGTCTTCCCACTGCTTCAGCTGATCGCGGATCTTCTGATCGGCGATGGCGCCGGACGCCCCGTAGATCTCCTTGCAGATCGTGTCGATCTTTTCGAACAGCGGCATGTCGTCCGGGTAAAGCGGCTTGAAGTTGGCGCTGCCGCTGTCCAGCAGGCCGACCACCTTGTTGGCCAGTTCCTCGGTGCCTTCGGAGCCCTTGCCCCAGTGTTCGCAGACTACGGCCTCGACGCCCTGGCTCTTGGCGAACTCCTGAATCGCGGCCAGCTCCGCCTCGCTGTCCTTGATGAAGCGGTTGATGGCGACCACCGCCGGCACGCCGAACTTCTTCAGGTTGGAGAGATGGCGCCCGAGGTTGGCGCAGCCCTTCTTCAGGGCGTCGACGTTCTCGTCGCCGAGGGCGTCCTTGGCCACGCCGCCGTGCATCTTCAGCGCGCGCACCGTGGCGACGATGACCACCGCCTCGGGATTGAGGTCCGCCTTGCGGCACTTGATGTCGAAGAACTTCTCGGCGCCCAGGTCGGCGCCGAAGCCCGCCTCGGTGACCACGTAGTCGGCCAGCTTCAGAGCCGTCTTGGTGGCGGAGACCGAGTTACAGCCGTGCGCGATGTTGGCGAAGGGACCGCCATGGATGAAGGCGGGGTTGTTCTCCAGCGTCTGCACGAAGTTCGGCATCAGCGCGTCCTTCAGCAGCACGGTCATCGGACCGTCGGCCTTCACGTCACGGGCGTAGATCGGCTTGCGGTCGCGGGTGTAGGCGATAACGATGTCGCCGAGCCGCCGCTGCAGGTCCGCCAGGCCGTCGGCCAAGCAGAAGATCGCCATGATCTCCGAGGCCACCGTGATGTCGAAACCGGTCTGGCGCGGAAAGCCGTTGGCCACGCCGCCCAGCGAGGTGATGGTGTCGCGCAGCGCGCGGTCGTTCATGTCCAGCACGCGGCGCCAGGCTACGCGGCGCGCGTCGATGCCCAGCTCGTTGCCCCAGTAAATGTGGTTGTCGATCAGGGCCGAGAGCAGGTTGTGCGCCGAGGTGATGGCGTGGAAGTCACCGGTGAAGTGCAGGTTGATGTCCTCCATCGGCACCACCTGGGCATAACCGCCGCCGGCGGCGCCACCCTTCATGCCGAAGCAGGGGCCGAGCGAGGGCTCGCGCAGGCAGATCATCGCCTTCTTGCCGATGCGGTTGAGGCCGTCACCCAGACCCACCGTGGTCGTGGTCTTGCCCTCGCCGGCCGGCGTCGGCGAAATCGCCGTCACAAGGATCAGCTTGCCGTCCTTGTTCTTCTTGATGGATTCCAGATAGTCGAAGCTGATCTTGGCCTTGGTGGGCCCGTACTGCATCAGGGCCGAGGCGGGCATGTCGAGCTTCGCGCCGATCTCGGTGATCGGCTTCATATTGGCTTCGCGGGCGATTTCGATATCGGACTTTGGCATAGCGCTTCTCTGCCTGTTTTCTATTGATTGCTGTCTGTCCCGGCGGGCCGGCGGAGACCTGCTCCGAAGACCCTGGCCGGAACGCTCCCTGCTTCAGCTGCCGAGCTTGCTTCCTTCGGCAAGACCGGCCTTCGCCGCGAAGTCACCGGCGGAAATCTTCTTGTCGTCGTGCGGACGCACCCGGTCGATCCGGATGGCGCCCCCCTGGGCGGCCACGGTGAAGCTGTCGCCGTCGACGGCCAGGACCGTGCCCGGCTCGCCGGAGCCTTCGACCTTGCCGCTGTCGAAGATCTTCAGTTCGTTGCCGTTGCAGGTGGTCCAGGCGCCGGGCTGCGGATTGGTGCCGCGGATCAGGTTGTAGACCTCGTCCACCGGCTTGGACCAGTCGATCTCGGCATCGGCCTTGCGGCACCAGCTTTCGTAGGTCGCCTTGCTGTGGTCCTGGGCGACCTTCTCCGCCTTGCCGTCGCGGACCAGGTCGACACACTCGCACATGGCCTCGACGCCCATCGGGAAGAGGTGATTGAAGTACAGCGTCCCCAGGGTGTCGTCGGGACCGATGTCGACGGTCTTCTGCATGATGATCGGGCCCTCGTCGAGGCCCTCGTCCGGCTCGAAAATGGTCAGGCCGGTCTTCTTCTCACCCATGATGATGGGCCAGTTGATCGAGCTGGGGCCGCGGTGCAGCGGCAGCAGCGAGGGGTGATACTGAATGGTCCCCTTGGTCGGCAGATCGACGACCACCTGCGGCACGAAGAGCGTCACATAGGCCATGACGCAGAGGTCCGGCTCGAAGGAGCGCATGAGCTCCTCCGCCTCCGGCGTCTTCCACGACGCCGGCTGGTGCAACGGCAGCCCCTTCTCCAGGGCGAACTCCTTCAAGGGGTCGGTCGGCCGCCCCTCCTTGTCCGGCGCGCAGAACACGCCGACGACATTCTCTCCCCGCTCGAGAAGCTTCTCGAGTACCGCTTTACCGAAGGCCTGCTGGCCGTGGACGACAATCCGCATCCCCGTATTCCCTGTGTTCATTTAGACCAATGGTCTTGATTTCAGATGAGCAACCATTGGCGTCGTGGCGTCTGATCTCGCCGCGACGCCTAACGTTCACTCGGCGGCAGCCTGCTCGGGCATGTCGCCCAGAGCGCCGCTCGCCCAGGTTTCCTGAACCTCCTCTTCCGAGAGGCCGAGCACATCCTTGAGGATCTCGTTGGTGTGCTCACCCAGCAGCGGCGAACGCTCGACCTCCACCGGCGAGTCCGACAGCTTGATCGGGTTGCCGACGGTCAGGTACTTGCCGCGTTCCGGATGGTCCACCTCGACGATGGTGCCGGTCTCGCGCAGGCTCGGCTCTTCCGCCAGCTCCTTCATGGAGAGGATCGGGCCGCAGGGAATGTTGAGCGGGTTGCAGGCTTCCATGACCTCCAGCTTGGTCTTGGTCTTGGTCCACTCCTCGATGGTGTCGAAGATCTGCGGAATCTTGTCGAGCCGATCTTCCGGCTTGGCGTAGCCCGCCTCTTCTTTCCACTCCGGCTTGCCGATCAGGTCGCAGATGTTGCCCCAGACCGCCGCCTGCGTGATGAAATAGACGTAGGCGTTGGGATCGGTCTCCCAGCCCTTGCACTTCAGGATCCAGCCCGGCTGGCCGCCGCCCGAGTCATTGCCGGCGCGCGGCACCGCGTCGCCGAATTCGATGCCCTGGCCGAACTGGCTGTATTCCTTCAACGGGCCGTGCTCCAGGCGCTGCTGGTCGCGCAGCTTCACGCGGCACAGGTTCAGCACACCGTCCTGCATGGCCGCCAGGACGCGCTGGCCCTTGCCGGACTTCTCGCGATGATACAGCGCCGTGACGATGCCGAGCGCCAGGTGCAGGCCGGTACCGGAGTCGCCGATCTGGGCGCCGGTCACGGTCGGCGGGCCATCCAGGAAGCCGGTCGTGGAGGCCGAACCGCCGGTGCACTGGGCGACGTTCTCGTAGACCTTGCAGTCCTCGTAGGGGCCCGGGCCGAAGCCCTTGACCGAGGCGTAGATCATGCGCGGGTTGATCTTCTGGACGGCATCCCAGCCGAAGCCCATGCGGTCCAGCGCGCCGGGAGCGAAGTTCTCCACCAGCACGTCACATGACTGCACCAGCTTGGTCAGGACTTCCTTGCCCTTGTCGCTCTTGGTGTTGAGCGTGATGGAACGCTTGTTGTGGTTCAGCATCGTGAAATAGAGGCTGTCGACATCGGGAATGTCGCGCAGCTGGCCACGGGTGGCGTCACCGACACCGGGGCGCTCCACCTTGATCACGTCGGCGCCGAACCAGGCCAGAAGCTGGGTGCAGGTCGGGCCCGATTGAACGTGGGTGAAATCGAGAATACGAACGCCTTCTAGAGCTTTCATTACGTGCTCCTGTTCTTCAATAGTTGGCTCGTTGGAGCAGGATTATTTCTTGGAAACCACGCTCTGCGGGTTGAGATTGCCGATGCGGCCGCTCTCGGTGCCGGCCTGCTCGTCGATGACCGCGTTGACCAGAGTGGGCTTGCCGGATTCGAGGGCTTCCTTCACCGCACGGCTCAGCTCGTCCGGCGAGGTCGCATAGACCCCGACGCCGCCGAAGGCTTCCATCATCTTGTCGTAGCGCGCGTCTTTCACGAAGACGGTCGTCGCCACGTCGGAACTGCCGGAGGGGTTCTGGTCAGTGCCGCGATAGATGCCGCCGTTGTTGAAGACGACGACGCAGATCGGCAGGTTGTAGCGGCAGATCGTCTCGATCTCCATGCCGGAGAAGCCGAAGGCGCTGTCGCCCTCGACGGCGATGACCGGGCAGCCGGTCTCCACCGCGGCGGCCACGGCCTGGCCCATGCCGATGCCCATGACGCCCCAGGTGCCGACGTCCAGGCGCTTGCGCGGCTTGTACATGTCGATGATCGAGCGGGCGAAGTCGAGGGTGTTGGCGCCCTCGTTCACCAGGATGACGTCCTGGTTCTCGGCGATGACGTCCTTCAAGGCGCCCAGCGCGCCGTGGAAGTCCATCGGCACGTTGTTGTTGCGCAGGCGCGGCGCCATCTTGGCGATGTTGCCGTCCTTCTTCTCCTTCACCGCGGTGGTCCACTCGGCCGGTGGCGGGGCCCAGTTACCGCCCATGCCGTCCAGCAGGGCGGAAACGCAGGAACCGATGTCGCCGACCAGCGGGGCCGCGATCTCGACGTTGGAGTCCATCTCGCGCGGCTCGATGTCGATCTGGATGAACTTCTTGGGCGCCGACCCCCACTGCTTGCCCTTGCCGTGCGACAGCAGCCAGTTGAGCCGGGCGCCGATCAGCATCACGACGTCGGATTCCTTCAGCGCCAGCGAGCGCGCCGGGCCGGCCGACTGCGGATGGTCGTCGGGCAGCAGGCCCTTGGCCATGCTCATCGGCAGGTAGGGAATGCCGCTCTTCTCGACCAGGGCGCGGATGTCGTCGTCGACCTGCGCATAGGCCGCGCCCTTGCCGAGGATGATGAGCGGCCGCTTGGCCCCTTTCAGCACCTCCAGCGCACGCGACACGGCTTCGGGCGCCGGGATCTGCGCCGGCGCGGCGTCGATGACCTTGACCAGGGAGTCAGCCCCGGCCCCCGCTTCCATCACCGCGCCCAGCAGCTTGGCCGGCAGGTCGAGGTAGACGCCGCCCGGACGGCCGGAAACCGCCGCACGGATGGCGCGCGCGATGCCGATGCCGATGTCTTCGGGATGCAGGATGCGGTAGGCCGCCTTGCACAGGGTCTTGGCAATGGCCAGCTGGTCCATCTCCTCGTAGTCGCCCTGCTGCAGGTCGACGATCTCGCGCTCGGAAGAGCCGCTGATGAGGATCATCGGGTAGCAGTTGGTCGTGGCGTGGGCCAGCGACGTCAGGCCGTTGAGGAAACCGGGCGCCGAGACGGTCAGGCAGACGCCGGGCTTCTTGGTCAGGAAGCCGGCAATCGCGGCCGCGTAACCGGCGTGCTGCTCGTGACGGAAGGACAGCACGCGCATGCCTTCGGCCTGCATGTAGCGGCCCAGGTCCGTGATCGGAATACCCGGTACATTGTAAATTGTATTGATGTCATTCAGCTTGAGCGCGTCGATGACCAGGTGAAAGCCATCAGTCAGCTCTTGCGGTGCGGCGTCTTCGCCCGAAGCGAGCGTGTCGATTGCCGTATCGCTCATGCGTATCTCCATAGTTCCATGTTGCCTCCGAAGCTCACCGCTATTGGCTGCGGCTTCCGCTTAATCTCGATCAATCCAGATAGTCGACGTGCTTTTCGATGTGCGCCGCCAAATTCAAGGTGTGTTCTCGTGCCAGACGTTCGGCGAGTTCCGTATCGCGCGCTTCAAGCGCCTCGATGATGTGCAGGTGATCGATGATCGACCGATTGGCGCGATCCTGCTCCGAGATGGTGCGCGCGCGGATGCCCTTCATGTGCAGGAACAGCCGGTCGGCCGTCTCCTTCAGCAGCGCGCAGCCGCTCATCTCCAGGATGGCCTGGTGAAATTCGATGTTGCGATCGGAATACTCGTCGATATGGGCCTGCATCTGGCCGTTTTCGAAAGAGGTGAAGATCTTGCGCAGCGAGGCGATCTGCTCGTCGCTGGCGTTCTCCGTGATCAAGCGGCAGGCCATGCTTTCCAGCGCCGCCCACACGGTGATCATTTCCAGGATTTCCTTGCGCGTCTTGCGCACGATGAAGACCCCGCGGCGCGGGATCACGGTCACCAGCCCCTCCTGCTCCAGCCGGGCCAGCGCCTCGCGGATCGGCGTGCGGCTGATGCCCAGCTGCTCAGAGAGCTGCCGCTCG
The DNA here is from genome assembly GCA_048268885.1 of Kiloniellaceae bacterium. Classification (GTDB taxonomy): domain Bacteria; phylum Pseudomonadota; class Alphaproteobacteria; order Kiloniellales; family Kiloniellaceae; genus Pelagibius. The sequence goes on from JBLWUP010000001.1 coordinate 221,248, forward strand.
TCGAGCTTCAGCTCGGCCTCGTCGGCATAGATGTTCATCGAGGTGATGCCGTCACGCAACGTCTCGTAGATATGCCCCTTCAGAGAGAAGGTGTTTTCGATCGGCTTGAATTCGAGCTTGCTCGGCAGCATGGCTATAATCAGCGCTCAAAAAGCTTCGAGAGGGACGGTCACGGCGTGCGCCCGGGGGCGTCTGGTTCGTGGTATACATTAGCCCAGACACCAGAGCCGAACAACAAGAATCCCGTTATGGTCGAACAATGAAGTTATCCACAGATGCGATCCAGTTTCTGAAATTTACCTCTCTAAATTACTGGAAAACATCAGAGAACATGCTCCTTCGCTGAGGGCGCAGCCGGGAAAGCCGGCAAGCCCCAGCACCTGACCGCTGGACCGCCCGCGCCAGGACTTCCGGGTGCGAGCGCCCTCTCCGGACTGGACATCAGCCCAACTTCCCGGCCTCAAGGAGTCCTCAAGGAATATTGTCGCGCAGGAAAACATCGATGCGGATGCGCTCCTGATCCGCGACGAAATCACTGCCTTCGCAAGCGGACAGCAGGATCCGCGCGGCGCTGCGCACCTCATGCCCCGGATCCTGGTTGATCACCGCGTCGATCCATCCACGCACCAGCTGTTTGCGGGTGAAGGGCGTCAAGTCGTGGGCGATGAAGACGACTTCGTCGACACGACGCGCCGCCTCCAGCGCGCTGACGATGCCGCGGTTGCCGGCGCCGACGTTATAGATGCCGACCATGTCCGGGGTTTCGGCCAGCAACGTCTGCGTGACTTCTTCGACCTTCTCGTAGTCGTCGCGGCCCTCGCGCACCGGCAGCACCTGGAGGTGCGGAAACTCCCGCGCCATGACCTGCTCGAAGCCGAACTGCCGCTCCACGTGGTCGCGCAGCGCCAGGGAACCGGCGATCAACCCCACTTTCCCGCTGCGGGCCCCGACGAAGCGGCCGAGCAGCATCGCCGCGGTGCGCCCGGCGGCGGTGTTGTCGATGCCGACGTAGTGGGCCCGCTTGGAGCCCGGCGCGTCCGACACCAGGGTGACCACCTTCACGCCGGCTTCGACCAGACCGTTGATCGCTTCGCGCACCGCCGGGTGGTCCAACGCCACCACCGCCACGCCGTCGAAATCATCGCCGAGGGATTCCAGCTCCTCGGCCAGGGCCTGTCCGTCGAAGACGTCGACCAGGCGCAGGTAGATCCGCACGCGTTCGACCGCCAGGCGCTGCGCCGCGCCCTCCACCTCCGTCTTCAGGTTCTGCATGAAGGTGTTCGTGCCGGTCGGCAGGACGAAGCAGAAGCGGTAGTCCCGCGCCCGCGCCAGCCGCGCGGCCAGCCGGTCCGGCTGATAGGCCAGCTTGTCGGCGGCCGCCTCCACGCGCTGCACCGTCGCCGCGCGCACGCCGGGGCGATGATTGAGCACGCGGTCGACCGTGGCGACGCTGACGCCGGCCTCCCGCGCCACATCCTGGATGGTGATGCGCACCTCGGCTTGCCTCCTCCCTGTAGGTGGCAAGCATGGCAGCGCCCGGTGAAGGGCGCAACTCAGTAGATGAGGTTATACCCTCGCAACCTTTGCCGCGGCCCGAGGGCCGGGTCAGGAGCGCTCGAAGCCGCGCTTCAGCTCCCAATCGGTGACCCGGCGGTCGTATTCCAGCTGCTCCCACTTGGCGGTGTGGAGGTAGTGCTCGACCACCTCGTCGCCCAGGGCGGCACGCAGCATCTTGGACTTCTCCAGCGCCTTGATCGCCTCGCGCAGGGTCTTGGGGATGTCGCGCAGCTTCTTGCCGCCGGAATAGGCGTCGCCGGAGTACGGCTCCGGCAGGTCCAGCTTCTCCTCGATACCGGCCAGACCCGCCGCCAGCAGCGCCGAGAAGGCCAGGTAGGGATTGAGGTCGCCGCCGCCGACCCGGCACTCGATGCGGATCGCCTTGGAGCCCTCGCCGCACAGGCGGAAGCCCGCGGTGCGGTTGTCCAGGCTCCAGATCGCCTTGGTCGGCGCGAAGGTGCCGGCCTGGAAGCGCTTGTAGGAGTTGATATAGGGCGCCAGGAAGTAGGTGATGTCGTCGGCGTACTTCAGCTGCCCGGCGACGAACTGGCGCATCAGCTTGGACATGGTGTGGTCGGCCTTGGGATCGAAGAACAGCGGCTTCTTGCCGGCCTTGTCCCACAGCGAGGCGTGGATATGGCAGGAGTTGCCGGCCAGCTCGTAGTTCCACTTGGCCATGAAGGTCAGCGCCTTGCCCTTCTGGTGCGCGATCTCCTTGCAGGCGTTCTTCAGGATCACGTGGTTGTCGGCCATGGGCAGCGCCGCGTCGTAGCGCACGTTGATCTCTTCCTGGCCGGGGCCCCACTCGCCCTTGGAGTTTTCCACCGGAATGCCGGCGCCCTGCAGGCCCTTGCGGATCGCCCGCATCACCTCTTCCTCCTTGGTGGTCTGGAAGATGTGATAGTCCTCGATGTAGTAGCCCTCGGTCTTGAGGTCCTGGTAGCGCTTCTGGTGGGCCGTCTCGTAGGTCTCGTCGAAGAGGTAGAATTCCAGCTCCGAAGCCAGGAAGGGCTTGTAGCCCTTGGCCTCCAGGCGCTCGATCTGGCGCCGCAGGATGGCGCGCGGCGAATGCGGGATCGGCGCGTGATCCTCGTGGTTCAGCACATCGCAGAGCACCAGGGCGGTGCCCTCCAGCCAGGGCAGCACACGCAGGGTCGAGAGGTCCGGCTTCAGCGCGAAGTCGCCGTAGCCCTGGGCCCAGTTGGCCGCCTCGTAGCCCGGCACCGGCTCCATGTCGATGTCGTTGGCCAGCAGGTAGTTGCAGGCATGGGTCTCGCCTTCGGCGGTATCGACGAAAAACTCCGCCTGAAAGCGCTTGCCGACCAGGCGGCCCTGCATGTCGACCATGCAGACGAGAACGGTATCAATGGCGCCGCTGGCAACGGCTTCCTTCAGCTGCGCGAGGCTCAAAAGACCAGACATCGGAAACTCCGGTTCGGAAAGGCCGGGGGCGGACGCCCGCCGGTTAAGTGAATGTTCAAGACCCCGCAGAATAGTCGCCCCTTTCAGGCGGGTCGAGGCTCGTTACAAGGCAGTAGCCGGGGCCGTCCACAACCCTCCGGCGCGGCCGGAAACGGGCGGCGCCCCGACTCAGAGACCATCGTGCAGGCGGTGGTTGACCGCGGTCAGGCCGCGCCGCGCCTCGTCGTAGAGCTCGAAGAGCCGGCCGTAGGCGGCATGGCGTTCGGCGTCCGGGCGGTTCTCCTGGGTGATCTTGGCGCAGTGGCGCACGGCCGCCTCCGGCGACGCGAAGACCCCACCACCCACCGCGGCGACCAGCGCCGCCCCGAAGGAGGCGTCGCCGTTGGCCGGCACCTTCACCGTCAGGCCGGTGACGTCGGCGATGATCTGGCGCCAGGTGGCGCTGCGCGCCCCGCCGCCCAGCAGGCGCATGTCGCCGAAGGTCGCGCCGGAAAGCTCCTTGGCGGCCAGCAGCACGTCGTTGAGCGCATAGGCGATGCCCTCGTAGCAGGCCCGCGCGAAGTGGGCGCGCGTGTGGCCCAGGGTCAGGCCGATGAAATCGCCGCGCAGCTTCGGGTCCCAGTGCGGCGCCCGCTCGCCCATCAGGTAGGGATGAAAGATCAGGCCGTCACAGCCCGGCGCAACGCCCGCGGCCAGGCGGTCCATCTCGGCGAAGGCCGTGTCCTGGGGCAGATCGGCGAAGAAGGTGTCGCGCACCCAGCGGTGCGCCGTGGCGCAGGCGTTGATGCCGGAGGCCATGTACCAGAGCCCCGGCAGGATGTGCGGATAGCAGGAGACCGGCGGATGCACCTCCGGCCGGTCGCAGGCCAGGAAGACCACGCCCGCGGTGGCCAGCTTGATGGCGCCCTGCCCGGCCTCGATGGCCCCGGCGCCGTAGAGTTCCACCGTGGTGTCGTTGGAGCCGATCACCACCGGCGTGCCCTCCGCCAGGCCGCTGGCCCTGGCCGCCGCCGCGGTCACCTTGCCGGCGATGTCCTGCGGCTCGCCGACCGGCGGCAAGGTGTCCATGTCCCAGCCGATGAGGCCGCAGATGTCGCGCGACCAGCCGCGCGTCTCGACATCGGACATGAGGGCGCCCAGCACGTCGGAATAGTCGGTCGTCCAGTCGCCGGTCAGGCGGCTGCGCAGCCAGTCCTTGGCGATGTAGAGGCGCCTGGTGCGGGCGACCGCCTCCGGCTCGTGCTTCTGCAGCCAGGCCAGCTGGCAGAGCGCCCAGGTCGGGTTGGCGCGGTTCAGGCCGCGCTCGATGATCATCTCGCCGGCGCGCGCGTGCAGCTCCGTGGCTTCCTCGGTGCTGCGCTGGTCGTTCCACATGATGGCCGGGCGGATGACCTCACCCTCGGCGTCTTCCAGCACCGCGATGTGGGCGCCAGCCGAGACGCCCACCGCGGCGATGTCGCCGGTCGGCAGGCCCGCCTTTTCCAGTACCTTGGGCACCACCGTGCAGAGCGCCTGCCACCACTCCGCCGGGTCCTGCTCGGACCAGCCCGGCTTGGCCGACTGGGTGGTGATCGGCGCCGCCTCCTCGGCCAGCGTCGTGCCCGCATCGTCGATCAGGGTCGCCTTGAGGCTGCCCGCCCCGAGATCCACACCGAGAATGGCGGTCATAGAGGGGCGCCTCCGCCCATGGCATCTTCCGGCGTGACGTAGGCGGCGTGAATGCCGCCGTCGACCGAGTAGCCGGAGCCGGTGACGTAGCTGGCGGCATCGGAGCAGAGGAACAGCGCGACCTCCGCCACCTCGACCGCCTTGCCGAAGCGGCCCATGGGCATATGCACCCGGCGGCGCTCCAGCTTCTCCTCGCTGTCGAAGAGCTGCGCGGTCAGCGGCGTGCCGATGGGCCCGGGCAGCAGGGCGTTGGCGCGGATGTTGCGCCGGCCGTACTGCACCGCGATCTCCCGGGTCATGGCGAGGACGCCGCCCTTGGAAGCGGTATAGGCGAGCTGCGGCACCGCCGCGCCCATCACCGCCACCAGGGAGGACATATTGAGAATGGCGCCGCCCCCGGCCCGCTGCAACGCCGGCAGGCCGAAACGGCAGCAGTGGAAGACGCCGGTCAGGTTGACGGCGATGGTGCGGTCCCAGACCGACAGCTCGGTGTCCTCCGGTCCGTTGTCGCCGTTCAGCATGACCCCGGCGTTGTTGAACAGCGTGTCGACCTGCCCCAGGCCCTTCTCCGCCGCCGCGATCATGGCGGCCACGGAGTCGGGGTCGGAGACGTCGACGGTGATGGGCAGGGCCTTGCCGCCGGCGGTGATGATCTCCCCGGCCGTCGCCTCGGCGGTCTTGGCGTCGACGTCGGCCACGGCCACCGCCGCGCCCTCGCGGGCGAAGAGCAGCGCCGCCTCCCGCCCGATCCCGGCGCCGCCGCCGGTGATCACCGCATGTTTGCCTGCCAGGCGTCCTGCACTCATCTTGTTTCCCCTCATCAGTCCGTCACGCCGGGTGGCGGCCCGCGGGCCGCTCGGCTAGCGTGTTTCCGGCGCCAATACCTTCTTTCCGGCGAAGGTAGCTTGCACCACTTGGCAACTGCAACATAATGTTGGCAGTTACCAACTCATGAAACGGCATGCAATTCAGCAAGGAGGCAAGAATGGCGGGGGATGAGGTGAAGGAGATGATGGCGGCGCTGAAGAAAATGGGCGCGCGCTACGTCCGCTTCGAGCTGCCGGACCTGCACGGCACCAGCCGCACCAAGGTGATTCCCGTGGGCAAGGCCGAGAGCTATGCGCGCAAGGGCCTGAACTTCTACGGCGGCACCATCGGCCTGGACAGCGCCTCCAACGTCATCGGCGGCTCGGGCGTCCACGAGGAGGTCAATTACCGCGACCAGATGCTGATCCCCGACGCCTCGACCCTCAGGGTCGTGCCCTGGGTGGAGGACACCGCCAAGTTGATCTGCGATGCCTACTGGTCGCCGGGCGTGCCGGTCGGCGGCACGCCGCGCACCGTGCTGGCCAACATGCTGAAGCTGGCCGACAAGATGGGCTACCGGGTGATGATGGGCCACGAGTTCGAGTTCTACCTGCTCGACCCGGAGACCAAGCAGCCCCTGTTCGGCGGCGTCCACATCTTCAACGCCACGCGCAACCAGTACGTCCCCTTCCTGGACGTCCTGCTGGACGTGCTCGAGGAGTCCGGCATCGACGTGATCACCCACAACTGCGAGTACTCGCCCTCGCAGTTCGAGATCAACTTCGGTCCCGGCGTCGGCCTGGAGGGCGCCGACAAGGCCTTCACCTTCAAGAACGCGATCAAGGAACTGGCGCATCGCAGCGGCTATCTCGCCACCTTCATGTCGAAGCCGGCGAGCGACATGGCCGGCTGCGGCTGCCACGTGCACATCAGCCTCTTGGACAAGAAGACCGGCAAAAACGCCTTCTACACCAAGGGCGCCAAGGAGGGCATGAACCCGCTGATCCGGCAGTTCGCCAGCGGCCTGCTGGCCCACGCCAAGGCCATGCAGGCGCTGATCAACCCCACACCCAACTGCTACCACCGCCTGAAGCCGCATACATTCGCACCTTCCAACATCTCCTGGGGCGTCGAGGACCGCACGGCCATGGTGCGCATGAAGGACGTCGGCGAGGAGAACTGCCACATCGAGATGCGGGCGGCCTCCGGCCTCTCCAACCCCTACCTCTCCATCGCCGCGGTCATCGCCGCCGGCCTGCTCGGCGTGAAGGACAAGGGCGAGCTGCCGAAGCCCTCCGAGGGCCCTTCCGAGGAAGACCCCAAGAACAAGAAGCTGGCCGGCAGCCTGGAAGAAGCCCTGGCCGCGCTGAAAAAGGACAAGGCCATGCAGGAGCTGCTGGGCGAGGACTTCGTGAAGCTCTTCACCACGGTGAAGCAGGCCGAGCTGGACCGCTTCCGCAGCCACGTCACCGACTGGGAACGCGACGAGTACCTGGAGCTCTACTGAGTCCCGGCTCCCTCCCTTCGCTCTACCGCGCGCCGCTGGCCGGACCCGCCGGCAGGCCGCGGTAGAGTCCGAAGGCCGCCTCCTCTGCCCACCGAAACGGGCGCCGGAAAGGACTCGGCGAATCGATCCTCGGGAACCGATTCGTCCCGAAACGGCGCTTCCAGAGTGGATTCCGGCGTTGCAGGGGCCCTCCAGGTGGAAGGAAATCGAAGCCGCCCAGCAGGCACGACACGCCAGCCACACCACGCCGCCGTGGCGCGCGGAAACACATCCTGCGCCAGAGAATTATCAAGCAAAATCAATTATATATCACAGCATCCGGCAGCCGAACCCCTATAAACAAAGGGTTTCCGCACCACGGAGGCCGGTTCCCGGAAGGCGCCGGACAGCGCAACCCCTTGATTCCAGGAAATACGCTCTCGTTGACGCTTTCGCCGGGCTTGGCGTATCAGGCGATCTTATCGGCACCCCATAAAAGGAACCTCTTGTGATGGCCAGAAAGCCCGCGAAAAAAGCCGCGAAGAAGTCCGCGGCCAAGAAACCCGCTGCCAAGAAAAAGGCCGTGAAAGCCGCCGCGACTCCCGCCGGCTCCAGCGACCGCGAACAGCTTGTCGACATCGTCCGCGCTGGCACCGGCTGCACCAACATCGCCGCCCGCGACACCGTGACGGCACTGCTCGGCACCATCTCGGCTTCCCTGAAGAAGAACCAGAAGGTCCAGTTGCCCGGCTTCGGCACCTTCATGGTGACCAAGCGTGCGGCGCGCAAAGGCATCAATCCGCAGACCGGCGCGCCCATCAAGATCAAGGCGTCCAAATCGGTCCGCTTCAAGCCCGGCCGGACGCTGAAGGGCTCGCTCTGAGCCGCTGACGTTCCTCCCCGGGACGACCTGTCGCTTCCGGCGCGACCGGAAGACAATTCGGCCGCGGTGATCCCGATGGATCGCCGCGGCCGTTTAGTTTGCTCGGTTTGGGTAGGCAGGTAGGGGTCAGGCAGAGAGACGCTGGTTCTCGGCAAGCTTCGCATCGACCGTCGCCACGACCTCGTCGATGGCGGGGTTATCCATGCCCAGCGACTTGCCGATGAGCTGCACCAGCATGTCGACGCGCTCGATGGCCGGCGCGCCGGCGGCCACGGCCCGGGCGGCCGAAGACGGCTTCAGCAGGTTCTCGGCCGCCTTGGCGTACTTCTCGAAGGGCACCTGGTCGGCCGGGTCGGCGCCGAGTTTCCGGGCGATGGCGTCGACATGCGCGTAGATCGAGCGCGACAATTCCAGATCGCTGTGCACCGCCTCGCGGATCGGGCGCGGATCACCCAGGGTGATGCAGCGGTAGTTGCCGGTCAGCAGCATCGACCACTTGGCCAGCGGCACGAAGAGCGAGTCGAAGACGCGCAGCTTCACCGGCACGTCGCAAGGTCCATTGGGGCCGTCGATCCGCACGGCGGCGATATCCGCCTCCAGCTGCTTCAGCATGGCGTTGTGCTTGGGGTCATCGAAGGTGGCCGCCTTGAAGTTGGTCGGCAGGCCGACGTGCAGCACGTTCGGCTTCTCCTCCGGCGGGCGGAAGGCCTGCGGGTCCGGGCTGCACAGCGTCATGAGCTCCGGCTGGAAGCGGTCCCAGACGCGCGGGTTGGTGAAGCTGCGCTCCAGCTTGGAGGTGTCGAGCCCGGGAATGCGCTTCAGGTAGGGCAGCGGCGGCATGTTCATGATGGACAGGCAGGGCACGCCGGCCTCGGCGACGCGGACCATGAGGGTCCAGAGCGCATGCACGCCGTACTGCGGCTCCTGCATGGCAAGGCCGACCAGGTCGTAATCCTCGGGATTGACCTCCTCCGGCGTCTTGGCGTCCAGGCGGCCCCCCTTGATTCCAGAGGGCAGATCGGCCGAGCGGATCGCGCGGTGCGAGTCCTCGTCCTTCAGCTTGATCCGTACCTCAGTGCCCTCGGTATTAATCAATTCCGCCGTCTGCGAGCGGCAGACGAGGGTCACGTTGTGACCGGCCATGAGGAGCTTGGTGCCGAGAAGCGAGCCGTAGGACGCGCCGAGGATGAGGATGTTGTAAGCCATCTGTTCTGTTCCGCTTTTTTGCTGTCCGTCCCCGGGGCTTGCTTTTGGGGCTTGCCCTGGGGCCCTACCAAGATTGGTTGATGACGAACAAGCTAAAGCCGAACGTCGCGTTTTGCACGAAAACTCGGGTTTATGTGTTGTATGTTTACACAACAAATGCTCTAATCCGTTAACTTGTTAATGCCGTAAAGGCAAAACTCCAAGGGCGAAACTCATGGCCATGCGCAAGATCCTGATCGGGCCGCGGCTGCGCCTGCTGCGCCGCGAGCACAAGCAGACCCAGGCGGAAATGGCCAAGGCGCTGGGCGTCAGCGCCGCCTACATCAATCTGCTGGAAAACAACCAGCGCAGCCTCTCGGTGAAGATGCTGATGGCGCTGTCCGACGCCTATGGCGTCGACTGGCGCGACCTGCTGAAGGACGAGTCCTCGACCCTGCTCACCGACCTGCGGAACGCCGTGCAGGACCCCATCTTCGGCAGCGCCCCGCCGGACCTGCAGGAACTGCGCGCGGCCATCGACCACGCCCCGCGCGTCGTCGGCAGCTTCCTGCAGCTCTACAACAGCCACCGCACGGCGCTGGACAAGATGATGCGCCTGGGCAGCGAGCGCATGCCCGACAACCTGCTGTCCTCCGCGCCGGAAACCATCATCCACGACTTCTTCCGCAACCACGCCAACTACTTCGCCGCCCTGGAAGAGGAAGCCGAGAAGCTGCGCGCCGCCGAGCCCTGCGACGCCGACGACGTCTACGCCATGCTGAAAGGCCGGCTGCGCGGCGTCCATGGCATCGAGGTCCACACGGCGCCGGTGGAGAAGATGAGCCAGGCGCTGCGCATCTACGACGAGGCGCAGTCCGAGCTCCACCTCTCCGAGGCGCTGGACCACCAGAACCGGGTTTTCCAGCTCGCCCATGTGCTCTGCCTGGTGGAGCTGCCGAAGGTCCTGGAGAGCCTCACCGCCAACAGCGGCATCCGCTCGGAGACCGGCGTGGCGCGCTGCCACGTGGAACTGGCCAACTACTTCGCGGCCGCCTTCCTCATGCCCTACAAGCCCTTCCACGCCGCCGCGGAGCGCACCAACTACGACGTCGACCGTATCGCCGCCGCCTTCGGCGTTTCCTTCGAGCAGGTCTGCCATCGCCTCACCACCCTGCAGCGCGAGGGCGCCAAGGGCGTGCCCTTCTTCTTCCTGCGCGTCGACAAGGCGGGCAACGTCACCAAGCGTTTCAACGCGACCTCCTTCAACCTGGCCGAATACGGCGGCGCCTGCCCGGTGTGGAACATCCACACCTCCTTCCGCACGCCCGGCGTGATCATCCCGCAGTTCGTCGAGTTGCCCGACGGCGAGCGCTTCTTCACCATCAGCCGCACCACCGACCGCCCGGTGTTCAGCCGCGACTCCCAGGACCGCCGCCTCGCCCTCTCGCTCGGCTGCGAGCTGGAGCACGCCCACCGCATCGGCTATTCCGCGCCCTTCAATATCGCGGACGACGGCCTGTTCAGCCCCATCGGCATCAACTGCCACCTCTGCCCGCGCCAGGCCTGCTCCCAGCGCGCGCACCAGCCGCTGTTCACCGAGCTGCCCATCGACACCAAGCGCCGCGGCAACACGCGCTACGAAAGCTGATCCCCAGACCCTGGGACAGGCCGGCCGCGGAGAGTCGCGCCCCCTTCCTCTTCTCGTGCCTTCCCCTTCTCGTGTAAGACAGAAGCCGGAGCACGATAGGGAGGAAGAGCTTTGCGTATCGCGATTGTGGGCTGCGGGGCCATGGGCTCGGTCTACGCCGCCCTGCTGGCCGACGCCGGCAACGACGTCCTGGTCCTCGACCGATGGGAAGAACACGTCGACGCCATGAACGCCGGTGGCTTGCGCGTCGAGGGGGCCAGCGGCGACCGCACCGTCAAGCTCACCGCCGCCACCACCACGCCGCCGCACGAGCCCGTGGACATGATCGTGGTCGCCGTGAAGGCGGCCGACGCCGCCGCGGCGGCGCAAGCGGCCAGGCCGCTGCTCGGCCCGGAGACCGTCGTTGTCACCATCCAGAACGGCCTGGGCAGCGCCGACGGCGTGGCCTCGGCGCTGGGCGCCGAGCGCCTCATGGTCGGCATCGCCGGCGGTTTCGGCGCCTCCTTCAAGGGCCCCGGCCACGTGCACCACAACGGCATGAAGACCATCCGCATGGGCGCCTATGCCGATCTTTCCTTCGCGCGGGTCGAGCGGGCGGTTGAGGTCTGGCGTGACGCAGGTTTTTCCGCCGAGGCCGCGCGCGACATCGCGGTCATGCAGTGGGAAAAGCTGATCTGCAACGTCGCCTACAGTGCGCCCTGCACCCTGACCGGCCTGACCATCGGCCAGGCCATGGAGGACCCGGACATCGGCCCGGTCAGCCGCGCCGCCGCGACGGAAGCCTGGGAGGTGGCGCGCGCCGCCGGCATCGCCCTCACCGTCGCGGATCCCGTCGAACATGTGCGGACCTTCGGCGCCGCCATCCCCAACGCCAAGCCTTCGCTGCTGCTGGACTTCGAGGCCAGGCGGCGCGGCGAGATCGACTTCATCAACGGCGCCATCCCGCGCGAGGCAGCCAAGCTCGGCCGCGAAGCCCCGGTGAACGCCACCCTCGTGAGGCTCGTGAGATTCAAGGAACGCGGGTTCTAACCGACTCTTCCGGCACCACCGTGGTCATGCCGGCGGCCCCGGCCAGGCTACTGAACCGGGATCACTAGGGGCGTCCGCCTACTCAAGCATCAGAGTGTCCGCAAGCTATTTGCTTAATCAATTAGAAAAGTCGTATGTTCTAGCCGAGTGTGAGAGCCATTGCATGAAGGTCTGGACCCTGTAGCTGAGCTAGGCAGACCATCCGGTTGCAAAGGACCGTCGGCGCAACAGCACGATGGTCCGGGAGCCGACCACCCTCAGCGAAACAGACCTGAGAAATTCAATAGGCAATGACAACAACGCATTGGGCAGAAGACACACCCCCCCTCGGCGAACCAACTCCATCCCGGCGAAAGGTCCCGCTTCTCCATAGGTTGCAGAAGGCTCCCCGGCTTCCCCATGTGGGGCAACTGCTCGTCATCGGCGTCGCTTACTACCTGCTTGCGCGCCTGGGCGTCGCGCTAGGCGTCCCACCGGATGGAATTGCAGTTTTCTGGCCTCCCAACGCCATCATCCTCTGCACCTTTCTCATCCTGCCGACGGGCCGATGGTGGGCCTGCGCCCTCGCCTTTGTCTGTGCCGAGGTGATCGGCGACATCCCGGTCTTCACAGTCTACGAGGCACTTGGCTTCGGCATCGTCAACTGTTTCGAAGGTATCCTCTCTGCGCTGATCCTTCGTCGTGCTTTCGACGGAGGCTTCGACTTATCTTCCTCACGCCAGCTTTTGTACTTCGTCGTTGTCTGCGTGGTGGGGGCTCCTGCCTTAGCGGCACTGGCGGGGTCTGCGATCTACGTTCTGCGAGGTTCCGAGGAAAGCTATCTGATTCTCTGGCGAACCTGGTGGGCGGGCGACGCAGTCGGTCTTCTCACCTTCGCCCCCCTGATTCTGACTCTATGGCGTGCCTTCCAGCCTGGACACTCTGATCGGCAGGGAGCGTACTGGCTGGAGCTGGCACTTACGCTTGGTGTGCTTGCAGGCGTCACCGCAGCCGTATTCATGCTGGACTGGTTCATCGCCACCGACTACGACCGGCTCTTCTACGTCTACCCCGTTCTCGTCTGGATCGCACTGAGAGGAGGCGTTCTTGGAGCCGCCGCTGCCAGCGCTGTGATCGCTCTTGTGGTTTCGTGGATGGCGCTGAGCGGCGAGATACCCGTCGACATCTTTGGCAGATTCGCGGATGTCCTTTTCTTGCAGCAGCTCCTCGCGGTGACGATTCTTTCGACCCTGACCCTTGCGGTACTGGTGCAAGAAAGGGCCGCCTTGAGTCGGAAGCTGGGCACAGAGATTGAGCGCACGCGGTCACAAAAGGCCATACTGGAAGCCAAGGAGCGCGCTGAAAGAGCGAACGAAGCTAAAACGACCTTCCTGGCCCATATGAGTCACGAGCTACGCACGCCTCTCAATGCGATCATTGGATTCTCGTCCAGCATGAGAAAGGAGATCTTCGGTCCGGTCACCAATGAGCGCTATCGGGAGTATGCAGGCGATATTGAGGAATCCGCACAGCATCTGCTCTCCCTCATCAACGACCTTATCGACATATCAAGAATCGAGGGCGGAGCACTCGCGCTCTCCGAGACTTCCCTCAGCCCCAGTGCGGCAATCGATGACGCGCTGCGGATGCTGAGGTCAGCGGCGTCGAGCAGGAACATTCGTCTTCAGAATTCGACGCCGCCCGACATGCCGAACCTGCTGTGCGACGAGGTCCGCCTTCGCCAGGTCCTGATCAATATCGTCAGCAACGCCATAAAGTTCTCTCTCGATAGCGGGCGGATCGACGTTTCTGCACGTTGTGAAGGTGGCCGCCTTCTCTTCATCGTCCAGGACGAGGGTATCGGCATCCCAAAAGAAGAATTGGAGAGCGCTTTCCAGCGGTACCAGCAGTTCTCGAGCGACCCTCACCTCAGGGCACAGGGATCGGGGCTGGGCCTCTACGTCTCACGCATGCTGATGGCGGCCCACGGGGGTGAGATTGCCATTGAAAGCGCTCCCGACAAAGGCACGACGGTGACACTGGTGTTCCCGCCGGAACGCGTTGTTCCGCGCTAGTTCCACAAGCGGGGACGCGGCTGGCTCGAAGCGGTCCCCTGCCCCTGGCAGCGCCTGCACGGTCATGCCACCACGGTCGTCACGCCGACGGCGGCGGCCGCCTCGGCCAGGGGCGCCGGCAGCGGCCGGTCGACCACCAGGTCGGTCAGGCCGCTGAGCGGCATCACCACCTCCAAGAGGCGGATGTTGAACTTGGTGTGGTCCATCATGAAGATGCGCCGCTCGGCGCGGCGGAACATGGTGCGCTTGATCCAGCAGGCCTGGGAGTCGACGTCGGTGATGCCGCCCTCGGTGATGCCGCCGGCGGAGGTGAAGGCGACGTTGGCGTGGAAGCGCTCCAGGTACTCGCAGGTGTCCTGCCCGTAGACGCCGCGCTCGTGCGCCGAGTAGGCGCCGGGGCAGAGGATCACCTTCACCCGCTCGGAAACGCCCACGGCCTCGGCGATGTCGAGGCCGTTGGTGATGACCGTCGCTTCGATGCGTTCGCTGGCAATCTTCTCGGCCAGGTGATGGGCGGTGGCGCCGGAATCGATCATCACCACGTCGCCCGGCGCGATGGCCTGGATGGCGACGGTGGCGATGCGCTGGCGCTCGGAGACCATGGAGGCGGTGCGCTCGCCGATGGAAGGCTCGCGCCCCATGGGCGCGGCGGCGCCGCCGTAGGTGCGCTCCACCAGGCCGCGCGCCGAGAGGTCGTCGATGTCGCGGCGCACCGTCTCGGTCGAGACGTTGAAGGCCTCGGCTAGGTGCGAGATGCGGACCGTGGGATTGGATTTCAGTTCGGCGATGATGCGGCGATGACGCTCATCGCGGTCGAGCCGGCCGCTGGTCTTCACCGGTTTCAGTTCCGTCTTCGGGCCTCCCCTGCCCCCGGCTTTGCCGGCTGCCGTCTTCCCGGCCGGCTTGCCGCCGGACTTCACAGATACCGTCATGCAGCCGCTTCCAAAATGTCCTCCAACTGCGAGACCAGCGAGCCCTTGCGCGGCGAGAAGGAGCCGTCGAAGGCGGCCGAGCCGATGGTGAAGGCATTGGCGCCGGCCTCGGCCAGCGCACGGATGCGGTCCGGCGTATCGATGCTGCCGGCCACCACCAAGGTCCCGTGGGTGGCGCGGCGCGCGGCCTTCACCAGCTCCAGCGGATCGGCTTCCGTGGCGCGGTAGGCCAGCAGGTCGACACCAGCGCAGCCCATGGCCTCGAAGCGGCGGCAGTCCTCTTCCACGTCGCAGGGCTTGCCGCCCAGCGAAGTGGGATGACCGATCGGCTTGCCGGGGAACGGCAGGTAGTCGATGCCGCTGCCGTTCAGGATTTCCAGTATCTCCTTCGCCTCGGTGCCGCCCATCACCCGGTCGACGCCGATCTTGCGCGCGGCGCGGGCGGACTCCAGGCAGGCCTCCTTGGTCGAGGATACAACCTCCAGGTAGCTGATCGCACCGGCATCCTTGATGCGGCGATTCAGCTCCACCAAGGTGTCGAAATCAACCCCGATATCCTTGAATCCCATGTGCTTCACACCAGCCTGCGCCACGGACTCGAAAACCTCGAGACAATCTTCGACCGTTTGGTCCGCGCGGGTAAACATGAAAATGAAATCAATTGGGGGTCGCGTCATGAAGGGCCGTTCTCCACATCGAAACTGGCGCCTACCACAAGCGCCGTTTGGCAAGCGCCATTGGGCCGGACAACCGGCAGGCGTCTTGGATCGGTTATGCCCCAGTTTCGTGGCGAGTACAACAAATCATGTTGGAATTACCAAATTTTGCGTGGTACCTTCATCACAACGAACGAACAGGGATCCATGGGTTTACGACACAATTCGGGAGGCGTGATCATGCAGTTCGACCGTCGCAGTATTTTGAAATATTCCGCCGCCGCCGGCGCCGTCGGCTTGGCCGGGGGCCTCGCCGGCCCCTTAACGAACAAGGCGTTCGCCGCGCGCGAGAAGGAAATGAACGTCCTCTGCTGGGAGGGCTATAACTCGGCGGATGTGCTTGACCCCTTCCGCAGCGAGAAGGGCGCCACGATCAAGGCGGAATCCCTCACCAATGACCCGACGATGATCAACCGCCTGCGCGCGGGCGAAACCAACGTTTGGGACCTGATCAACGTGAACAATCCCTGGGCGCGCAAGGTCATGGCGCCGGAAGGGCTGATCAAGCCGTTGGATCGCGCGCGCTTCGAACCCTACTTCGAAACCATGCTGCCGGGATTCAAGCCGCCCTATAAGTGGGCGATGAGCGAAGACGGCAAAGACCTGCTGGGCATGGCGCAGCGCTTCGGCCCCTACAGCTTCGTCGTCAACACTGATAAAATCAGCCGCGCGACCGCCGAGGAGCAAGGCTGGGATCTGTGGAACGACCCGGCCAATGCCGGCAAGTACGGTGTCCTGGAATCCGACGACTGGAACGTCTTCGACATCTTCCTGATCGCCGGCATCGATCCTTTCCGCGAGCACACCGACGACGAACTCGCCAGGTTCGACGCAGCTGCCAAGATGGTCTTCAAGGGCGCCAAAGTGGTCGGCGACATCGCCACCATGAACCAGGCCCTGGTCTCCGGGGAGATCGATTTCCACCTGACCGGCGGCACTTACTCCGCTTCGCCGGCGCGCTTCGACGGCTATCCGAACATCCGCGGCATCACGCCGCTGAAAAGCGCCATCCCCGGCAAGGGCGGCGTGGCCTGGATCGAGATCACCTCGACGGTCAACAACCCGCAGCTCTCGCCGCTGGCTGTGGACTTCCTGGAGTACGTCCAGGATCCCGAGGTAGCGCACACCGTCGCCTTCGCCGAAGGCACCTTCAACCCGGTGACCCAGATGGGCAATTCCAAGTGTTTTGACCTCTTCACCAAGGACGAACTGGACGCTATCCAGTGGGACAGCCTCGAGGAAGAGATGGCGCGCGCGGCCGAGTACGATATCGTACCGGACTACGACCGGGCGCTGGACCTGATGACCGCTGCCAAGCGCGAAGCCTAGGGTCAGCACGAGTTCAGCGGTCGACCGCGGCCCGGGCGGGAGTGTTCGCCCGGGCCGCGGCCGCCGTTCGTTATTGAAATGAGCCCGTCCCTGAAAGAGTAGCAATCCGTGGCCGAACCCATTCTCCGACTTTCCGGGCTGACGAAGCGCTTCGGCGGCTTTGCGGCGGTCAATGAAATTGATCTCGACGTTCACGAAGGCGAGTTCTTCACCATCGTTGGCCCCTCCGGCTCCGGCAAATCAACCTTGGTGCGCATGTTGGCGGGCCTCGAGGAACCGAGCGACGGCGAGATTCTGCTGCGCGGACAGTGCATCAACGACACGCCGTCCAACCGCCGGCCGACCTGCATGGTGTTCCAGTCGCTGGCGCTGTTTCCGCATCGCACTGTAGGGCAGAATATCGAATTCCCGCTTAAAATGCGCGGCGTCGGGCGCGCGGAACGGCGCGAGCGCGCCCTGGAGCTGATCCGCCTGCTGCGGCTGCCGGAGGCCTACTACGGCAAGAACGTGACCCTGTGCTCTGGCGGCGAGCGCCAGCGCGTGGCCCTCGCCCGCGCCTTTGCCTACGACCCGGAGATCCTTTTCTTCGACGAGCCGCTGTCGGCCATCGACTACAAGCTGCGCAAGACGCTCGAGAAGGAACTGAAGGACATCCACAAGGAGACCGGCAAGACCTTCATGTACATCACCCACAGCCTGGAAGAGGCTATGGTGATGTCGGACCGCATCGGCGTCATGCGCGCCGGCAAGCTGGTCCAGGTCGGCACCCCCGAGGAAATCTATACCCGCCCGCGCGACAAGTTCGTCTCCGAATTCATGGGTGAAGTGAATGTGATCGACGTTCGCAAGGGCGTCAACGGCCGGGCGAGCGGTATCGGCATCCCCGGCGACTTCCTGTTGCGCGACATCCCTGAGGGCTTCGAGAGCGGCCACCTGGTTGTGCGGCCGGAGTTCCTGCGCTTCATCGACGCGCCCGGCGAAGCCGAGAATCACGTCAGCGGCCGCCTTTACAACGAATACGTTCTGGGCTCGCGCATCCAGTACCAGGTGCGCGTCGGCGAGCGCGTTTTCATCGTCGAGCGGCTGCGCCAGCAGGCCTTCCGCGGTGGGCTGGACCAGGACGTGCTGATCGGCTGGGACGCCAAAGATTCCATCCTGGTCACCGACTGATGACGACGCTCGCGACCACCGATGCGAACAACCGCGCGCCGGCCAAACCGAGGCGGCTGCCGTTGACCAGCGGCAGCCGCTACGCGCTGCCCGTGCTGGTGCTGCTGGGCCTCGGCTTCCTGGCGCCGCTGCTCGCCGTGGTGGCCTTCAGCTTCGCGGAACCGCGCAGCTTCAGCGTGTTCGGCCCGCCGACGCTGGAAAATTACCAGACCATCTTCGACCCGGCCAACACGGTCTACCTGTCCTTCGTCTGGTCGCTGATTTTTGCCGCCATCTCTGTCGCCGTGCTGGCATTGATCTGCTATCCGGTGGCCTACGGCCTCGCCCACGTCTTCGGGCGTTGGGCCAACCTCATCACCCTGCTGTTGGTCTTCCCGCTGTTCATCTCCGAGAACATTCGCCTATTCGGCTGGGTGCTGTTTTTCATCAAGAACGGCGTGCTGGACGGCACCCTGAAGAGCCTGTTCGGGTTGCAGTTGGAGTCCATCCTGTTCACGCCGCCGATCATCGTTTTCGGCATGGTCTACGTCTACCTGCCTTTCATGCTGTTCCCCATGGTTCTCGGCCTCTCCATGGTGCCACGCGAGGTAGTGGAAGCCGCCGGCGACCTCGGCGCCTCGCGTCTGCAGATCTTCCGCGAGGTCGAGCTGCCGCTGGCCATGCCGGGCATCATCATCGGCGGCCTATTGACCTTCGTGCTGGCGGTCGGCGCCGTCGCCGAGTCCAAGGTGCTGGGCGGCCAGTCAGTCATCGTCATCACCCACGACATCGAGATCGCCTTCACCTACGCGCAGAACTGGCCCCTGGGCGCCGCCCTCTCTGTGCTGCTTATGCTGGTGGTCGGCACCTTGGTGTTGCTGGTGCTGCGCTATCTCGACCTCGACCGCATCCTGGGGAGGCGCTGATGCGCGCGCCCGGCAAGCCCCGCGCCAAGCTGTGGATTGGCATCTGGACGGCAGTGCTCATCGTCTTCCTGTACCTGCCGGTGGTTTGCGGCGTACTCGCTTCGCTGTCGCAATCGCGCTATTTCGCCTTTCCGATCACCAGATGGTCGACGCGCTGGTGGGAGCGCACGTTGGACTCCATCGAGATCGGAATCCTGATCCAGACATCGGTCACCATCGCCCTGATGGTCACGGTTGTCTCGGTGGTGCTGGCCTTCATGGGTGCGCTGGCCTTCGCGCGCTACGACTGGTCGGGCCGCAAGCTGTTCCAGCGCATCGTGTTGCTGCCGATCTTCTTTCCCCAGGCGGTCCTAGGCCTGGCGCTGCTGCTGTGGTTCAACACTCTGGGCCTCTCGTTGTCGTGGCAGACCGCGGTGTTCGCCCACCTGGTGTGGATCGTGCCGATCGTGACTCTGATCATCTCGATCCAGGTCTACAGCTTCGATCCGGCGCTGGAGGAGGCCGCCATGGACCTGGGCGCCACGCGCTGGCAGGTGCTGCGCGAAGTGACCCTGCCGGTGCTGTGGCCCGGCATTTTCTCGGGCGCGCTGTTCGCCTTCCTGCTGTCGTGGGGCAACTTCCCCCTCTCCCTCTATACCACCGGCGCCGATTCCACGGTCCCCGAGTATCTCTACGCCAAGATGGTGGCGGGCTACACGCCGGGCGTACCGACACTGGGTGCCATGACCACCGGCGGGGCCGCCGTCATCATGATCGTCGGCTATCTGTCCTGGATCCTTATGAGGCGCGCGCAAGGAGCGAAATCATGAGCGGTTCCGTCGAACTTGAAGAAAGCCTGCGCGGCCAGCGCATCGCGCTGGAGGAGATCCCGCTGATCGACTTCGGCGCCTTCCTGACCGGCGATCTCGCCGCGCGCCAGGAAGTGGCCGACAAGATCGGCCACGCCTGCCGCAACATCGGTTTCTTCTATCTCACCAACCACGGCGTTTCCGACGCCCTGGTGACGCGCACCTTCGCCGAGGCCAAGCGCTTCTTCGACCAGCCGATGGACAAGAAGCTGGCGATCGACATCGAGAAGTCGCCCTGCCACCGCGGATACTTCAAGGTCGGCGGCGAGAACCTGGACCCGGAAAAGCAGACCACCGGCGGCGACCTGAAGGAAGGCATCAAGATCGGCCGCGACCTGGCCGCCGACCACTCGCTGGTGCAGGCCGGAACGCCGCTGCACGGCCCCAACCTCTGGCCGCAGAGCCTGCCGGGCTGGCAGGGCGCCATGCAGTCCCACTTCGACGCGCTGACGGGCCTGGGCAAGCAGATCATGCACGCCTTCGCCCTGTCGCTCGATCTGGACGAGTGCTTCTTCGACCGCATGCTGACCGACCCCATGTGCACCCTGGGCCCCCTGCACTATCCGCCGCAGCAGGGCAGCATCACCGAGAAGCAGATCGGCGCCGGCGCCCACACCGACTTCGGCTGCCTGACCATCCTGGCGCAGGACATGAACGGCGGCCTGCAGGTGAGAAACGCCGCCGGCACCTGGATCGACGCCACCCCGGTCCCCGGCGCCTTCGTCATCAACATCGGCGACATGATGGCGCGCTGGACCAATAACCTCTTCGCCTCCACCCTGCACCGGGTAATCAACACCTCGGGCGCCGAGCGCTATTCCATTCCCTTTTTCTTCGACCCCAACTTCTCCGCCGAGGTGAAGGCCCTGCCGACCTGCACCGGGCCCGACACCCCGCCGCAGTTCGCGCCGACCACCGGCGGCGAGCACCTGCTGGACATGATCAATGCGACCTTCGATTATCACCGGGAGAAAGAAGGCAAGCATTGAGCATGGCTTACGACTTCACCCTCGCGCCGGGGCGCGCCGCCCTGCTGGTCGTCGACCTGCAACGCGGTTTCTGCGACCGCCCGGTCAGCGACGAACTGGGCTTCGGCAGCCGCAGCACCGACCACTTCTGGTACCGGCTCGACGACCTGGTGCTGCCCAACGCACAGCGCCTGATCGCCGCGGCGCGGGCCGCCGGCGTCGAGGTCATCTACACGGTGATCGAAGCCTTGACCCTCGACGGCCGCGACCGCGGCCTCGACCACAAGCGCAGCGACTTCCTCATCCCCAAGGGATCCGACGGCGGTCAGGTCATGCCGCAGATCGCCCCTGAGGGCGACGAGATCGTGCTGTCCAAGACCGCGTCGGGCCTTTTCGGCGTCACGAACATCGACTACGTCCTGCGCAATCTTGGGGTCGAGCGGCTCTGTATTTTCGGGGTCTTCAGCCATCAATGCGTCGAGGCCGCCGTGCGCGGCGCCGCCGACCACGGCTATCTCGTAACCCTGGTGCCCGATGCCTGCGCCGCCACGACCGAGGAACAGGAGGCGGCCACCGCAGATGGCATGAAAGCCTTTGCCCGCGTCGCCGGCACCGAGGAGGTCCTGAAAGAGCTGCGCGCGGCAGAGGCTTCGGGAGGGGCTTCCGTCGCATGAAGCGCCCCCTCGTCGGCGTAACCGCCGACTACCGCACCTACAGTAATGCGCCCTACCACGTGGTCGGCGACAAGTACCTGCGCGCGGTCTGGGAGGCGTCCGACTGCACGCCGATCATCATCCCGGCCATGGCGGAAAGCCAGGAGGCGATGGATCTGCTGGACTCCCTGGACGGCCTGCTGTTCACCGGCAGCCCCTCCAACGTCCACCCGACACGCTACGGCCATACGCCGAGCGAGCACTACGAGCCTCACGACGAGGCCCGCGACGCCATGACCTTCCAGCTCATCGAGGCGGCACTGGAAAAAGGTCTGCCCTCCCTGTTCATCTGCCGCGGCTTCCAGGAACTGAACGCGGCCTTGGGCGGGACTCTCTTCCCCAAGCTGCAGGAGGTCGAGGGCCGCCTGGACCATCGCATGCCCAAGGACGACGACCCGGACGTGCGCTACGGGCTGCGCCACAGCATGACCTTCACGCCCGGCGGACAGTTCGCGCAGATCGCCGGCGCGACGGAGATCGAGGTCAACTCCCTGCACGGCCAGGGCATCGATGCGCCGGCCCCGGGCATCGAGGTCGAGGGCCTCGCCCCCGACGGCACGCCGGAGGCCGTCTCCGTCAAGGGCGCCAAGCGCTTCGCCCTCGGCGTCCAGTGGCACCCCGAGTACAAGCCCCTGGAGAACGACTTCTCCACGCGCCTCTTCCGCGCCTTCTCCGAAGCGGTCCACGGCAAGGCCTGAGCCTACTTCCCGCCCCTAAACCGCCAGGTCGTTGTCGATCACGTGCTCGGCGATGGCGCCGGGGGTGGTGAGCCAGATGTGGTCGCGCCGGGCGGCGATGTGCTCCAGGGCGCGGCGCAGGTGGCGCAGGCGGTAGGGCTGGCCCACCAGGTAGGGGTGCAGCGCGATGCCCATGACCAGGGGCTGGGCCTCCGCCTGGCGCCGCATTTCCTCGAAGTTGTCGAGGATCAGGTCGGTGAAGTCGCCCGGGCTCAGGCGGTGCAGCGGGATGGCCGGGATGTCGTTGACCTCCTGGGGATAGGGCACGGCAAGGAGGCGCCCGCCCCGCGTCTTCAGCCAGATCGGCTGGTCGTCGCAACACCAGTCCAGCAGGTAGCGGTAGCCGGCTTCCTGCAGCAGATCCGGGGTGACCGGGCTCTCGGAGATCCAGGGGCCGAGCCAGCCGGCCGGCGCCTTGCCCTCGGCCTCCGTGAGAACCCGGGTGGCTTCTTCGATAAGAGCGCGTTCGCCGGCTTCATCGAAATCTGCCTGACGTTCCGAGTTGGTGCGGCCATGGGCGATGATCTCGTCGCCGCGGGCGCGGAAAGCAGCCACCACCTCGGGGCAAGTGTCGTAGAACGCCGAGTTCACCAGAACGCCGGTCGGCAGGCCGAGAGTGTCGAATATTTCCAGCAGGCGCCAGACGCCGACGCGGTTGCCGTAGTCGCGCCAGGCGTAGTTCAGCACGTCGGGCTCGACGGCGGCCGGGGCCAGCTTGGCGCCCAGTCCCTCGCCGAAAGCGAAGTGCTCCAGGTTGAGGCCGATGTAGACCGCCAGGCGCTTGCCGTCCGGCCAGTCGTAGCCCCTGCGGTTGGTGATGGCGCTGTAGCCGTAGCGCCCGTGTGTCGGCAGTTCCATGACCGGCTCCCCTGCTGTGCCGGGAGCACTTTGGACGCATCCGCCGGAGCGCCGCAAGGCAGGAGGGTCAGGCGACCTTCTGCTCGATCGCGCCGAAGACGGAGTGGCCGTCGCGGTCCAGCATCTCGATGCACACGACATCGCCGGCCTTCAGGAAGGGCGTCCTGGCCGCACCGTGCAGGATCGTCTCGACCGTGCGCTGCTCGGCGATGCAGGAATAGCCGCGCCCGCCCTCGGCCACCGGCTTGCCGGGCCCGCCTTCGGCGTCGCGGTTGGAGACGGTGCCGGAGCCGATGATAGTGCCGGCGGAAAGCCGCCTCGTGCGCGCGGCGTGGGCGATGAGGGCCGGGAAGTCGAAGGTCATGTCCTCGCCCGCCTCGGCCTTGCCGAAGGCCTCGCCGTTCAGACTCACCAGCATGGGTAGGTTCAACTTGCCGCCGTCCCAGGCCTTCCCCAACTCGTCCGGCGTCACCGCCACCGGAGAGCCCGCCGAGGAAGGCTTGGACTGGAAGAAGCCGAAGCCCTTGGCCAGCTCGCCGGGGATGAGATTGCGCAGGCTGACGTCGTTCACCAGCAGGATGAGGCGGATGGCTTCGGCGGCCTGCTCGCGCGTGGCGCTCATCGGCACGTCGTCGAGGATGACGGCCACCTCGGCCTCGAAGTCGATCCCCCAGGCCTCGTCGGCGAGCGCGATAGGGTCGCGCGGCCCCAGAAAGGCGTCGGAGCCGCCCTGGTACATGAGGGGCTCGGTCCAGAAACTCTCCGGCACCTCGGCACCGCGCGCCTTCCGCACCAGCGCCACGTGGTTCACGTAGGCCGAGCCGTCGGCCCACTGGTAGGCGCGCGGCAGAGGCGCCATCAGGTGGTTGGCATCGAAGGCGAAGGCGTCCTCGCGGGCGTGCCGCGCCAGCGCGTCGGCCTCGTGTTCCAGCCTTGGCGCCACATCGGCCCAGTCGTCGAGGGCGGCCCGCAGCGTAGGCGCGCTCTCCGCCATGACCGCGCGCTCCAGATCCGCCCGCACCACCAGCAGGCGGCCGTCGCGCGATCCGTCCTCAAGGCTCGCGAGCTTCATGAACTCAATCCCTTAGGTTTCGCCGTTAAAGTGCTTTTCCAGGCCCGCCCAACAATCCTGATAATGCACATCAAGAGTCTCAAGTCTTGCCGCGAATTCAGTGAGTTGCTGTGGCAACCTCGTCTCGAACATGAAGGCGAGAGTGCCGCTCTGCTTCACCGGCTTCAGGTCCTCCGAGGAGGCCTTTTCGAAGGCCTCACGGTCGGGGCCATGGGGCAGCATGCAGTTGTGCAGGCTCATGCCGCCGGGCAGGAAACCGCCCGGCTTGGCGTCGTAGACGCCCTCGATGAGGCCCATGAATTCCGACATCACGTTCACATGGTACCACGGCGGGCGGAAGGTGTTCTCGGCCACCATCCAACGCTCCGGGAAGATCACGAAATCGACGTTGGCGGTGCCGGGCACCGCCGTCGCCGCGGTCAGCACGGTGAAGATCGACGGGTCGGCGTGGTCGAAGAGCACCGCGTTCATCGGGCAGAAGCGCTTCAGGTCGTACTTGTAGGGCACGTAGTTGCCGTGCCAGGCGACCACGTCCAGCGGCGACTGGGCGATCTCGCAGGTGTGGAAAGCCCCGCCCCACTTCACGGTCAGGGTGGAGGGCTCCTCCTTGTCCTCGTAGGCCGCGACGGGGCTGAGGAAGTCTCGCGGGTTGGCGAGGCCGTTGGCCCCGATCGGCCCCAGGTTCGGCAGGGTCAGCGGCGCGCCGTAGTTTTCGCAGACGTAACCGCGCGCCGGCCCTTCAACGGGTTCGGCGCGGAACTTCACCCCGCGCGGGATGACGCAGGCCTCGCCCGGCGCCACCTCCAGCACCCCGAACTCGGTGACGAAGCGCAGGCCGCCCAGCTGCGGCAGCACCAGCAGCTCGCCATCGGCGTTATAGAAGTACTCCCGCTCCATGGCGGCGGTGACCAGGTAGATGTGGGCGGCCATGCCCGTGTGGGTCGTGATGTCGCCCGCGGTGGTCATGGTGCGCATGCCGGTCAGGAAGGTCAGATCCTCCCCCTTGGGCAGCGGCACCGGCCCCCAGCGCAGCTGGCCCAGCGGCAGGCGCTCCCAGGCCGGGTCCGGCGGCGAGATCCAGTAGTGCAGGTCGCGCAGGGCAAAGCGCCCCTGGTGCTGCACCGAGGGGCGGATGCGGTAGAGCCAGGAGCGCTGGTTCTCCGCCCGCGGCGCCGTGAAGGGCGAGCCGCTGAGCTGCTCGGCATAGAGCCCGTAGGGGCAGCGCTGCGGCGAATTCTGGCCCTCCGGCAACGCGCCGGGCAGCGCCTCGCTGGCGAACTCGTTGCCGAAACCGGAGAGATAGCTGAGCGGCATGACGGACTCCCAAAAATACTTAGGCTAACTAGGGGGCAAACCACGGGGCAAACATGAGGGCGGCTTGCTGCCGTGGGCCCTGTTGTGATAGTTACGTTTGTAACTATCAAGAATCCCTCCCCCAAGAGGCAACCAGAGGCCCTATGGACCTGCAACTCGAAAGCTTCCTCCCCTACCGGCTGAACCGAGCCACGGCGGTGGCCAGCAAGCAGTTTTCCCGCATTTACCGCGACGAATTCGGCCTGACCGTGCCGGAATGGCGCGTCCTGGCGACCCTGGGACAGCTCGGCACCGCCAGCGCCAAGCAGATCGGCCAGCACTCGGCCATGCACAAGACTAAGGTCAGCCGCGCCGTCGCCTCGCTGCAGAAGCGCCGCTGGGTGACCCGCGAAGTGGATGATCTCGACCGCCGCATCGAACACCTCTCCCTCACCCCGGCCGGCCAGGCCGCCTTCCGCCGCCTTGCACCGAAGATGCTGGCTTTCGAGGAACAGCTGCTGGCCCGCCTCGCCCCCAAGCAGCGCGACCAGCTGCTGCAGGGTCTCGCCCTTCTGGAACAGGCGCTGGGCATTCCGGTGAGCGGGGATGTGGAGGAAAAGGCCGGCTGAAGAGTCTCGGAACATTCTCCTGGCTGTAATCGTTGATAAGAGTGACCATATAGCAGCGGTGCAACACAACTCAGCTCGGGAGACTGGCGCTAAAATGAAAATAAAGGCCGGTTTCACCTTGGGGTACGACTGTCCGCAGCCGACTCCGATGCTGCTCACCCTCAAGGTTCACCCTTCGCGGCAGCCCGATCTGCTGACCTCCGACAACCTGACCTTCGACCCGCCGATCGAAGCCGCCGACTACAGCGACAGCTTCGGCAATACTTGTACACGTATCGTCGCGCCGGCCGGCATCACCACGATCTCCTGCGCCTTCGAAATCCACGACAGCGGCGCGCCGGACGAAATCAACACGGACGCCGAGCAGCACCAGATCATGGACCTGCCGGACGATGTGCTGCTGTACCTGCTGGGCAGCCGCTACTGCGACACCGAGCGCCTCGCCGACCTCGCCGGCAAGCTCTTCAACGATGCGCCGCCAGGCTGGGCGCGCGTGCAGGCGATCTGCGACTACGTCCACCAGCACATCGAGTTCAACTACATGAAGGCGGATTCCTGGCGCACGGCCTACGGCGGCTACAGCGAAAGGACCGGCGTCTGCCGCGACTTTGCCCACCTCGCCATCACCCTGTGCCGCTGCATGAACATCCCCGCGCGCTACTGCACCGGCTATCTCGGCGACATCGGCGTGCCGCCCGACGGGGAACCCATGGACTTCAGCGCCTGGTTCGAAGTCTATCTCGGCGGCCGCTGGTACACGGTCGACGCCCGCCACAACAAGCCGCGCATCGGCCGCATCCTCATGGCGCGCGGGCGCGACGCCACCGACGTGGCGCTCGCCACCATCTTCGGCCCGGCCCTCATCGCCGGCTTCGAAGTGGTGACGGAAGAAGTGCCGGAGGCGTAGAGCCGCCCCCTCAGCACCCGGCAGCCCCCTCACCCTCCCGCTTCGCGGACCCCTCCTTCTCCCACGGAGGGGAGAGGGTTTTTAGCGCACGCTCTTCTTCCTCTCCCCTTGCGGGAGAGGGATGCGCAGCCTTGGCGAGGGAAGCGAGCCTAGGCGAAGCTGGGTGAGGGGTATGCCACAGCCATAGTCTCGCCATCTTGCTGGGGCAGACATGATGCATCCATTCTGATGGTAATGTGGAGATACGCCCTTGCCGCACTCGCGAAGCCTGCTTTGGCAACAACCGGGCAAGACACTCTGGTCGATGGCGCTCCTGTTCTGGCTTGCTGCGAGCCCGGCCCAGGCAGAAGACCTGTCTTGGGCCTTTGACGTCGCGCATGCACATGTTGCGGACAACTACGATTGGCCGAAATCCGACTATCATCTGCGGGTCAGATACGAAGAAGACGGCGTGGTCGCCCTCTACGTCCATCATAAGGACGATGAACAGCACAACAGCCAGGGCACCCTACGGGCAGGGGGCGGCAAATCGTTCGAGCTTTACCTCGACGCAGAGACCCACAGCGTCGTTAAAGCGGTGGGTTTCCAGTAAGCTAATTCAATTTTTCATTTCCGCTGTCACCCTCGGGCTTGACCCGAGGGTCCATGTAGCCACTCGCAAGATACGGTCCGTCATCGACATGGATTGCCGGGTCAAGCCCGGCAATGACAGTAGAGAGTGTGGCACGGGCCCGGCCAAATCTGGGCTGTCGTCCCGGCACTTGTTGCCGGGCCCCAATGCCCTGGCCGTCTTCGCCTGCGCTGACGCCAATGGATCGCGGGGACAAGTCCCGGGATGACGTATGCAATTTTGCTAGACGCCCAGGAAGCGATCCTGGAGGGCCGCGTCACCCGCCAGTTCCGCCGCGCTGCCGGACCACGCCGAGGCGCCCTTCTCCAAAATCACGCAGGCGTCGGTGAGCGGCAGCAGGTCCTTCAGGTTCTTGTCGACGATGAGGATGGCCTGTCCCCTGCCCTTCACGTCGCGGATGGCGCTCCAGATTTCCTGGCGAATGACCGGCGCCAAACCTTCGGTGGCCTCGTCGAGGATGAGCAGGCGCGGGTTGGTCATGAGGGCGCGGCCGATGGCCAGCATCTGCTGCTCGCCGCCGGAGAGCGTGCGGGCGATCTGACCGGCGCGCTCGCCGAGACGCGGGAACAGCTTGGCGACACTGTCCAAGTCCCAGCCCTCGCCCCCTTTTTTTGGTTCCCGGGCCGTCGCGACAAGGTTCTCGCGCACCGTGAGGTTGGGAAAGCAGCGCCGCCCCTCGGGAACCAGGCCGACGCCGAGGCGCGCGACGCGGAAGGCCTGCAGGCCCACGATGTTCCGGTCCAGGAAATGGATGGTCCCACGCTTGGGCGGGGTCAGGCCGCAGATGGAACGGATCGTCGTGGTCTTGCCCATGCCGTTGCGGCCCAGCAGCGCCACCATCTGCCCCTCGCGCACCGCCAGGTCGACGCCGAACAGCGCCTGCGAGGCGCCATAGAATGTTTCCAGACCGGCGACCTCTAGCATGGCCCGCCCCCATGCAGGTGGTCGCCGAGATAGGCCTCGCGCACCTCGGCGGAGGCGCGGATCTCCTCCACCGTGCCGCTGGCAATGATGCGCCCGTAGACCAGCACCGAGATGCGGTCGGCCAGCGCGAAGACCGCGTCCATGTCGTGCTCGACCAGCAGCATGCCCGCCTCGTTCTTCAGGCTGGCGAGGAAGGCGGTCAGCTCCTTGGTGCCTTCGGGGCCGAGGCCCGCCATGGGCTCGTCGAGCAGCAGCAGCTTGGGCCGCAGCGCCAGCGCCATGGCGACCTCCAGCAAGCGGCGCTCGCCGTGGGACAGCGCGCTCACCGGGTCGTCGGCGCGCAGGGTGAGCCGCACGCGGTCGAGCACGCCGAGCGCTTCGGCGCGCAGCGTTTCGTCCTTTCGCACCGGCGCCCAGAATCCCCAGCCACCAGTTTCACGGGCCTGCACCGCCAGCATGACGTTGCGCAGCACCGAGAACTCGCTGGCGAGCGAAGAGACCTGGAAGGTCCGCCCCAGCCCCAGGCGTGCCCGCTTCGCCACCGGCCAATCGGCGACCTTCTCGCCCAGCAGGGTGATTTCCCCGGCGTCGGGCGCGAGGCCGCCCGCGATCTGCGAGATGAGGGTCGACTTGCCGGCGCCGTTGGGGCCGATAAGGGCGTGGATCTCGCCCGGCAGCACGGTCAGGTCGACGCCGTCGGTCGCCTTCAGCGCGCCGAAGGCCTTGTGCAGCCCTTTCAGTTCCAGCAACGCTTCAGAACCTTGACTAGTCATGGCGCGCCTTCCCGGCCAGCAGGCCGATGACGCCGCCGCGCGCGAAGAGCACCACGCTCAACAGGATGAGGCCGAGCACGAGCTGCCAGCGGTCGGTCAGGCCGCCGATGAAACTTTCCAGCAGGATGAACAGCGCCGCGCCCGCCACCGGGCCGAAGAGCCGCCCGACGCCGCCCAGGATGACGAAGATGATGATCTCGCCGGAGAGCTGCCAGGACAGCATGGCCGGGCTGACGAAGCCGTTCAGCTCGGCGAAGAGCGCGCCGGCCAGCCCGGTGATCATGGCCGAGAGAGTGAAGGCAGTGAGCTTCACCGGAAAGGGCGCGATACCCAAAGTTGCGAGGCGTTCCGGGTTCATGCGCGCGCACTGCAGGGCGGCGCCGAAACGCGAGTCCACCAGGCGGTGGATGAGGAAGATCGCCCCCAGCAGCAGCGCGTAGCAGACCAGGAAGAAGGTCAGAGGATCGTCGGCCTCGATCCCCGGCAGGCGGCTGCGCAGATAGATGGAAAGACCGTCCTCGCCGCCATAGGTCGGCAGCGAGATGGCGAAGTAGTAGATCATCTGCGCGAAGGCCAGCGTGATCATGATGAAGTAGACGCCGGAGGTGCGCAGCGAGATGGCGCCGATGCCCAGCGCCACCACGGCGGTGACGAAGAGCGCCACGCCCCAGATGACCAGCATGTGCTCGCTGCCGCCGACCTCGAAAGGCCAAGCGATGAAGTGCGAGCCCTCGAAACCGTGCAGCGCGGCGATACCGGCGACGTAGCCGCCCAGGCCGAAGAAGGCGGCGTGGCCGAAGCTGACCATGCCGCCGGTCCCCAGCGCCAGGTTGAGGCCGACCCCGGCCAGCGCCAGGATCGCAACGCGGCTGGCGAGCGTGACGTAGAAAGGCTCGTCCAGGGCGACGGCCAGCAACGGCGCGGCCAGCAGGGCCAGGGCCAGAACGGCGTTGACCAGGTTCTCGCGGGTGAGCTCAGGCCCCATGACTTAGGCGTTCACCGGAAACAGCCCCTTGGGCTTGAAGGCCAGCACCCCGGCCATGAGCAGGTAGATCGACATGGCCGAGAGGGAGGCGCCGACCGAGGTCGCTTCCGAGGGCGGCAGGAAGAGGCCGAAGAGCTGCGGCAGAAAGACCCGGCCCAGGGTGTCAGTGACGCCGACCAGGATGGCGCTGACCAGAGCCCCCTTCACCGAACCGATGCCGCCGATGATGATGACCACGAAGGCGAGGATCAGCACCGGCTCGCCCATGCCGACCTGCACCGACTGCAGCGCGCCGACCAGGCCGCCGGCGAGCCCCGCCAGGGCGGCGCCGAGAGCGAAGACGGCGGTGTAGAGGGTGCGGATGTCGACGCCGAGGGCGCCGATCATCTCGCGGTCGGACTCGCCGGCGCGGATCTGCATCCCGAGACGGGTCCTGGCGATCAGCAGATAGAGACCGACGGCAGTGACCAGCCCGACCGCGATGATGGCGAGGCGGTAGGCCGGATAGCCGCCACCGCCCGGCAGCGCGATCGCCCCGGCCAGCAAGGGCGGGACGTCCAGATAGAGCGGTCGGTCGCCGAAGACCCAGCGCGCCAGTTCGGAGAAAATGAGGATCAGCGCGAAGGTCGCCAGCACCTGGTCCAGGTGGTCGCGGTCGTAGAGCCGCCGGATGACGAGGATTTCGACCAGCGCACCGGCCGCCGCCGCCGCGAGGAAACCGCCGCCGAGGCCGAGCCAGAAGGAGCCCGTCTCGCCCGCGATCCAGGCGCAGAAGAAGGCGCCGACCATGAAGAGCGAGCCATGGGCCAGGTTGATGAGCCCCATGACGCCGAAGACCAGCGTCAGCCCGGCGGCCATGAGGAACAGCATGACGCCGAGCTGCACGCCGTTCAAAAGCTGTTCGATCAGAAAGGCTGCCGACACCGCAAGACCATCGCTCTACCGGATGAAAACGAGAGGGGCCGCCCCCACACGACTTGGACGGCGGCCCCTGCCGAAAATCGCTGCCGCGGCAGACTACATCTTGCAGTCGCCGACGTAGGCGTTGGCGTGTTGCTTCAGGCCGACGCCGACGATCTTGTTGGTCAGCACGTCGCCTTCCTTCACCACCTCGCGGACGTAGATGTCCTGGATCGGATGGTGATTGCTGGCGAACTTGAAGGGCCCGCGCACCGAGGCGAAGTCGGCTTCCTCCAGCGCCTTGCGGAAGGCGTCCTTGTCAGCGGTCCCGCCGGTCTTCTTCCAGGCCGAGAGGATCAGGTTGGCCGCATCGTAGCCCTGGCTGGCGTAGAGCGAGGGCAGACGGCCGTAGGCTGCCTGGAAGGCTTCGACGAAGGCCTTGTTGGCCGCGTTGTCGATATCCTTGGACCACTGCGAGGTGTTCTTGACCCCCAGCGCCGCGTCGCCCACGGCGCCGAGGATGCCCTGATCGAAGGAGAAGGCCGGGCCGAAGACCGGGGTCTTCAGGCCGGACTGGGCGTACTGCTTCATGAAGGCGATGCCCATGCCGCCGGGCAGGAAGAAGAAGATCGAGTCGGGATCCGCCTCACGGATCTGGGCGATCTCAGCGGCGTAGTCGCTCTGCCCCAGCTTGGTGTAGATCTCGCCCGCCAGCTCGCCGGTGTAGTAGCGCTTGAACCCGGTCAGCGCGTCCTTCCCCGCCGGATAGTTCGGCGCCAGGATGAAGGGCTTCTTGAATCCGTTGTCCTGGACGTAGCCGCCCATCGCCTCGTGCAGGTTGTCGTTCTGCCAGGCGACGTTGAAATAGTTCGGATGGCAGGCCTTGCCCGCCAGGGCCGAGGGGCCGGCGTTGGGGCTGATGTAGAAGACGCCGTCCTTCACCGCCGCGGGCACCACGGCCATGGCCAAGTTGGACCAGATGATGCCGGTCAG
Source organism: Kiloniellaceae bacterium (assembly GCA_048268885.1). Lineage (GTDB taxonomy): Bacteria > Pseudomonadota > Alphaproteobacteria > Kiloniellales > Kiloniellaceae > Pelagibius. The sequence continues at coordinate 253,270 of JBLWUP010000001.1, forward strand.
GATATCGACCTTGTCGCGCTGAATGAACTTGGTGGCGATCTGCTTGGCGATGTCCGGCTTGCGGGCATCGTCTTCCACCAGCAGTTCGACATCGCTCGCACCCGCCTGCTTCAGCGCCAGTTCGAAGCCGTCGCGCACGTCGATGCCGAGGCTGGAGCCGCCGCCGGACAGCGTGGTGATCATGCCGATCTTCAGGTCGGCGGCCTGGGCGGTGTTCTGCGTCGCGCCCGGGGCCACGGCGAGCCCCAAGGCCGCGCCGGCTGCCAGGCCGAACACCATTCCCTTGTAATTGTTCCTCATACTAAACCTCCGGTTCTCCCCTGTAGGCGCCTTGCAGACACCTTTTGATTGCCGCCGGAGCCCTGTCTCCAGGTCTCTCCCGCGCCTCTAGGATATACCGCGTTCAGCCGCCTTCCGCCATAGCTGGCCACGCCCCCTCTCCCCTGGCGGGAGAGGGCTGGGCACTCAAGGGCTGGGCACTCAAATGGGCATCATCTGAGGGCAGCCGCGGGTGGGATGGCGGGAAATGGTCACCGGGAGATCGAAGGCCTGGCGGACGAGATCCTCGGTCAGAACCGCCTCCGGCGGCCCCTCGGCGGCCACGCGGCCGCCGTACAGCACCACCAGGCGGTCGGCGTACATGGCCGCCAGGTTGAGGTCGTGGAGGATCGCCAGCACCCCGATGCCGCGGTCGGCCGCCCGGCGGGCGCTGCGCAGGGTGGCGTGCTGGTGGGCCAGGTCGAGACTCGACGTCGGCTCGTCGAGCAGCAGGTAGCGGGGCTCGCGCAGCTGCAAAGCGGCCGGAAAATCGATTTGCGCCAGGACCCGGGCGAGCTGCACCCGCTGGCGCTCGCCGCCGGAGAGCGTGGTGTAGACCCGCTCGGCGAGGTGGCCGACTTCGGCTTCCGCCAGGCAGGCCTCGGCAACGGCCAGGTCCTCGGCCCGCGAGCTGCGGCCGACGTGAGGCGAGCGGCCCAGCAGGACCACCTCCAGCACCGGGAAGCCGAAGGACAGCTCCGAATGCTGCGGCAGCACGGCACGGCGCAGCGCCAGGTCGCGCGCGGCCCAGTCAATCAGCGCCCTGCCCTCCAGCCGCGCCGCGCCGCCGTCGGGCTTCAGCACGCCGGAAAGCACCGACAGCAGCGTCGACTTGCCGGCGCCGTTGGGCCCCAGGACCGCGATCACCTCGCCGGGCGCCACGGCCAGCGAGGGGCCCTTCAGCACTTCGGCCGCCCCGAAGCGCACGCGGATGTCCGTGGCCTGCAGCATCACCAGCCGCTTCCCGGGCGGCGGTGCAGCAGCAGCCAGAGGAAGAAGGGGCCGCCGACACAGGCGGTGACGATGCCGATGGGCAACTCCGTGGGCAGCACCAGGGTCCGGGCGAAGAGGTCCGCGACGAGCAGCAGGCTGGCGCCGAGCAGCACCGAGAGCGGCAGCAGCAGGCGGTGGTCCGGCCCGGCGGTGAGGCGCACCAGGTGCGGCACCACCAGCCCGACGAAACCGATGACGCCGGTCAACGCCACGGCAGCGCCCGTCGCCAGCGCCGCCAGCACGATGATGAAACGCTTGGCCCGCTCCACGTGGAAGCCCAGGTGCCCGGCCTCGCTCTCGCCCAGCAGCAGCGCGTTCAAGGGGCGCGCAAATGCGAGCAGCGCCAGGCCGGCGATCACAATGAAGGGCGCGCCCGGCGCCAGGCCGGTCCAGGTGATCCCGCCGAGACTGCCGAGCATCCAGTAGTTCAGATCGCGCAGCTGCTGGTCGTCGCTCAGGAAGATCATGAAGCCGATGCCCGCCCCGGTCATGGCGTTCATCGCCACCCCCGCCAGCAGCATGGTGGCGACATCGGTGCGCCCGTCGCGGCTGGCGATGCGGTAGACCAGAAAGGTCGTCGCCACACCGCCGGCAAAGGCCGCCAGGGGCAGCCAGAGAGTCAGCGGCAAGAAGGCCAGCAGCGTCGTCAAACCGCCGCCCAGCACGATCATCATGACGGCGCCCAGCGCCGCGCCCATGGACACGCCGATCAGCGCCGGGTCGGCCAGGGGATTGCGGAACAGGCCCTGCAAGGCGGCGCCCGAAATCGCCAGCCCCGCCCCGATCAGGACACCCGCGCAGGCGCGCGGCAGGCGGATGGCGAGCAGCACCGCCTCCTGCTGCCGCGTGAACTCCCAAGGCAGTTCCAGGCCGAGCTGCGCGGCGAGGATCGCCACCAGCTGGCCCGGTGCGATGGCGACGGCGCCCCAGCCGACCGCCAGCAGAAAGGCCAGCACCAGCAACAGCGCGAAGCCGCCGACCGCGACGGCGCCGCGGCGCTGGCGCCGCTGGGCGAGTTCCGCAACGCCGGCGGCGAGCACGCTCGTCACCGCCCGGTCTATTGCAGGGTGGCGGGCAGCGCCACCTGCGGGTGGAGCTGCTTACCGAGTTGGCCTGCAGCCTCGGCCGTGCGGGGGCCGAAACCGAGCAGCAGCAGGCCGTCCATCACCACCACGCGGCCCGCGCGGCCGGCCGGCGTGAGGGAAATCTCCGGAATGGCCAGCAGGGCCTCCTCGCCACCGAGCAGGCCGAGCGAGCGCCGGGTGATCAGCAGCACGTCCGGCGCCGCCATCACGGCGGCCTCCGGCGACAGCGGCTTGAAGTTCTCGAAGACATCGACGGCATTGACGCCGCCGGCCAGTTCGATGATTCCGGCCGCCGACGTATCCCGCCCCGCGGCCATGGGCACCCGTCCGTTGCCGATGGACAGCAGGAACAGCACCCGCGGACGCTCGGTGACCGCCGCAAAGGCGCTGCGTACCGCCGTCAGCTCATCCTCGATCCTGGCGCGCAGGCCGCGCCCCGCCGCCTCGAGGTCGAGCGCCGCCGCCACCAGGTCGATCTTCGCCAGCACGCCCTCGGGCGAAGGATCGTCGGGAACAATCACCACGCTCACTCCCGCGTCGCGAAGCTGCGCGAGGGCTGCGGGGGGGCCGGCATCCTCGATCGCCAACACCAGGTCGGGCCCCAGGGCCAGGATCGGCTCGGCGGAGAGCTGGCGCATGTAGCCCACGTTGGGAAGCTCCCTGGCCGCCGCCGGGTAGAGGCTGGTCGAGTCCACGGCCAGGAGGCGTTCCTCCTGCCGCAAGGCGTAGACGATCTCCGTCACCGAGCCACCCACCGCGACGACGCGCTGCCTGGCGGTCACGGAGACTTCTTCGCCGGTGGCATCGATCAGCGTTCCCGCCGGGGCCGCCGCGACACCGCAAAGCGCGGCCCACAGGCTGACGGCGGCGGCCAGAAGCATCCGGCTCATTGGACGGCCACCCCTTGCGGCTGCAGGGTCTCGACGAGGGCGCGCCAATCCGCCCGTTCGCTCTTGCCCTCGCCCCGCTCGCCGAACATCCAGGCGATCTGCTTGCCATCGCCGTCATAGATCTCCAGCGAGGTGACGATGCCGTCGCGGGTCGGCTTGCGCACCACCCAGGCCTCGGCGATGCCATCCTCGCGCAGGTGCAGGTTGAAGCCCGGATCAAGGACGTTGAACCAGGGACCGACCCGTTTCAGCGTCTTCACCGGGCCGGTGTGGATCTGCACCACACCGGGACTGCCGACAAAGATCATGATCGGCAGGGCCGCCGCCGCGGCCTGCTCCAGCGCCTGGCGAAAAGCCTCCACCTCGACCCGATAGGCGACGTCCTCGCCGACCAGACGAAAGGCCTGGCGCCGGCCGACCCCGAGATCGATCAGCATATCCCGGAAATCGTGCACGTCCTGCAGCGCCTGCCAGCGCTCGCGCAGCGCGCCACGGTCGATCAGGTCGTCGGCCCGGTCGGCCGGCGCCGCCGCGGCCGGCACCACCTGGATCGCCGGCGCCTGATCCGCATGCAGGTGTTGCGCGACAACCTCTTCATAGGCCGCGGCGTCGCTTTCTTCACTCAGATAGATCTTGTGCACCGCCAGCCCGTCCAGATCGAAGAACTGCAGGCTGTGGCGCGCCTTGCCGTGCGCTTCCTCTGTGACCGCAAAACCGAAATGCCAGTGATTGAAGAAGAGACGCAGGTCGATTTCCTGATTCAGGACCAGCCCCATGCTCTGAAATGCCGAGACCTTGTCGAACCGGCCGACTTTCTCGTGCACAGCGCTTTCATTGCGGGTCAGCACCATCACCGTCCCAAGCTTCGGCATCTCCTTCAGCAGATCGGCCCACGGTCCGTCGAGGCGGCGCACGCCCTCGCCGCAGCGCGCGGCGACGAGTTCCGCCTCCGAGATGCCCAGACGCGCGGCGGCGTCCCGGGCCCGCACCCCCGGCTCTTCTTCCTTCAGCGCCAGCCAGCGCTGCTTCACGGAGGCCGTTCCGTCCTGCCCTTGTGCTTCTGCCATACTCACTGCTCCTGATGCTGAATCGGTCACCACTTCAGCGAATAGCTGACCAGTGCCTTGAAGTTGCGTCCCTGTTCCGGCACCCCGACGAAGACGCGGTCGTAGTCCGCGTCGAAAACGTTGTCGACGCCGAGGTCTACCCTCAGCCCCTCGAGCGGCCCTTCGTTCGGCTGCCAGGCGAAGAAGATGTCATGGACGTTGTAGGCGTCGCGCTCCTCGCTGGGGTCGTCGACCTTGTCGAACTTGGCGGCGAAGGTGCTGCGCCAGCCGACCAGCGAATTGACCTCCGGCACTTTGACGCCGCCGATGACGGTCAGCCGGTCCGCCGTCAGCGAGCCCAGTTTTGCGCCGGTGTCGCGGTTCTCGCCATCGATGGTCGACCAGCCGAGCGAACCGAGGAAGCGCGGGCCATCGTAGGCAACCTCGATCTCGCTGCCCCAAAGCTTGGCCTTCGGCACATTGGTCGAATTCGTGGTGCCGTCGCAGTCGCCGGGGATGAAGGGATTACACTCGATGAAGAGCTCCGGCTGGTTCACATCCAGGTCGATGAAGTCGGTGCCCCAGACCATGAAATGGGAGGCCTTGAACTCCAGCTTGTCCCGGTCCTGGAAGACGTCGTCAAAGCTCATGCCGCCGCCGAACTCAAACGTCTGAGTGCGCTGGGGATCCAGATCCGGGTTGCTGACGAAGCGGTTGGTCACGCCGGCGCCCACCGGGATCTCGAAGTGCACGCCCGAAAGATAGAGTTCGTCGATGTGCGGCGCGCGGAAGGCATGGCCGTAGCTGGCAAAGATGTTCAGCCACTCGACCGGCAGATAAGCGAGCTTGATGCTCGGGGATACCGCCTGGTCATGGTTGTCCTCGGCCAGATCGGCGGATGAGGAATAAGAGTCGAAGCGCACCCCGGGGATGATCAGCACGTCGCCGGGCAGCACGCCGAAAGGCTCGGCAATGGCGAACTCGCCCTGGGCGAAGAGACCGAAGAAGGTCGTGTCCGCGTCCGGCACGCCCTCACGGTCGCCGCTGGCCGAGGCACCGTCCTGGACGTCGCGATAGAACTCGCCGCCGTAGGTGAAGGTGGCACCGATGTCGTCGGTCAGCATGGCGCGCGACCGGTTGTCGAGGCGAAAACCGATCGTATCGACATCGCGCTTCAACAGCTCGCCCTCGGGCCCGGCGCCCAGGTCGTCGAGCCGCAGTTCGTCGGCCTGGGATTGCGTGTAGTAGGCCAGCACATCCAGATCGAGCAGACTGTCCTGCGGATTGTGATAGCCGTAGGCGGCGCGAAAGGTGTTGGTCCGGATGTCCTTCTCGACGAGATCGTCGCTGCCCAGCCCCTGGCCGTTGCTCGGCTCTTCCGCCTCGTTGTTGAAGGTGAGGAAGGAGCCTTCGATCCGGTGGTGGTCGGCGAAGGTGTAGCTCGCCTTGGCCAGGCCCGAGATGATGTCGTCGTCGCTGTTGTCGAGCTCGCTGCCGTCGCCCAGTTCGATGGAGCCGGAATCGCGCTTGGTGACGCTGCCGACAAGGTCCAGACCCTCGACCGGCTTGGTATAGCCGGTGAAGGTGCCGATGCGTTCCCGGTTGGCGGTCTGATAGCCGGCGGAAACCGTGGCACCGACGGTTTCGTCGCCGCTCAGCAGATCGCCGGCGTCGATGGTGCGGAACTCGATGACGCCGCCGGTGCCGCCGCTGCCGTAGAGCGCGGAGGACGGACCGCGCAGCACCTCGACGGACTTCAGGACGCTGGGATCGATGAAGAAGCGGCCGTCATGGCCCGAGTCGTAGTTCTGCCGCGCACCGTCGAACAGGATGACCACATCCGGGCCGGAGAAACCGCGAATGCTCGGCACCTCGCCGGTGCGGCGCGGGCCGCCGGAAAACTCCACGTTCGGCACGAAACGCAGGATGTCGTCCGGCGACGAGGGCTGCAGAAGCTGAATGTCCTCACGGTTCTGCACCGTGACCATGCCCGGATACTCGAACGACTTGATCGGATTGCGCGTCGCGGTGACGCTGATCGTGTCTTCGGGGGCCTCCGGCGCCTCCATCTCCTGTGCCGTCTGCGGCACTTCCTCCGGCGCCGGTGCCGCGGTCGCCGCTTGCCCGAAAGCCGCGCCGGCCCCCGGCAAGGCCGCGGCGGCAACGCTCAAGGCGAAAAGGCTCACTCCCCAGAATCGATGTCGACCAACCATGCAAACTCCCCCTGCCCATTTCCTGGGCCGTTACGGAAAGTCCGGGCTGGCTGCCGAATGCGGGAAGGCCGCGGGTGGCTGGCTGGGACCGTTAAGATATTTCTGTGCCGCCGCGCGCCGCCGCCCCCAGGGGGACCCGCGCCCTACCGGCGCAGGACTATTTGGTGAGGATCAGCTTTCCCTTGCTGGTGCAGCGCAGCCGGTAGTCGTCGCCGTCATGCTCGATGATGACTTCCTGAGCATCGGCCAGAAGCTCGCGGCTTTGCAGCCGGCGCGGCGCGGCCTTGGCCGCCCGCCCCGCCCCAGCTTGAGCTTCTTCAGATTTCCCGTTCATGCGTTTTCTGCCGTCCCCACTTCGAAGGCCGGCGCCGGGGAAAACGATGCCCCCGTTGCGGCTGCCTCCGTCGAACCTCGCAGCGGGCGATGCCCGGCCCGCCCACCGCGTCCTTTCGCCTTGATACTGCGAGTGACTCGCATTTGCAATATAAAAAGGCAGTTTCTCAGGTGGTTGTAGTGCTGGCGGTCGAACCAACGTCCTGTTGCAGATCAGGAAATTGAGCCTCGACCCGAGGGCATGAAGCCCTACAATCTGCGCCGCAAAGTGACAACGGCAGGCAATGCCAACTTCGGGAGGACATCCGTGGACAAGGAACGTTTCGAACTCGGCCTCAAACAGCGCAAGTCGACCCTGGGCGACGCCTACGTCAGCAAGGCCTTGGACGCCGCCGACGATTTCAGCCGCCCCTTTCAGGAAACCATGACCGAGTGGTGCTGGGGCTTCGGCTGGGGCGATCCGGCCATCGACGTGAAGACCCGGAGCCTGATGAACCTCGCCATGCTTGGCGCGCTGGGCAAGATGCAGGAGTGGGAGACCCACTGCCGCGGCGCCCTGACCAACGGCTGCAGCGTCGAGGAGATCCGCGCCGCCTGCCATGTGGTCGCCATCTATTGCGGCGTGCCGGCCGGCGTCGATTGCTTCCGCTCCGCCCGCAAGGTGCTGGAGGAAGCCGGCAAGATCTAGGGCGCGTCAGGCCGGAAAACCCGGCCGGGCCCAAAAGGAACACCCGGCCGTCCCCTGCCCCGGGCGGCCGGGTGCCTTACGCCGATGAGGCGCAGAGCAGCGCCCAAAACCATCGTAATACTTGCATTGAATGTTGTCATATTCGCCGCTAGGTTCCGTTGGCCGTGGCGGCTAGGTCGAACGGCTGAGGGGAAATAGGGGACATTCAGATGCAAGTACTCGGTATTTTTCGTGGGGGCCTCGCGGCGGCCGCCGTCGGCGCCACTCTTGGCCTGGCCGGACAGGCCCAGGCCGCGCTGATGACCTACAGCGACGAGGCGACCTTCCAGGCCGCCCTCGGCAGCTACCAGACCTACGACTTCGAGACATCTTCGGGCTTTCCGGGCCCAAGTTACCTCGGCTCGCACGACGGCATCGGCTTCGATGCCTGGGTCTATCAATCCGCTCAGGCCACTTCCGGCGCTCAGGTGATGACCGGCGCCAACTTCACCGGCAGCGCCGCCAACCTTGATTTCACCGGGCTCTCGTCCCTGCCGACGGCAGTCGGCTTCTGGGGGCTGGACCTGACGCCGGGCGAAATCATCCGCGCAACCGTGACTTTCCAGACCGCGGGCACGCAGGTCTTCGACATTACCCTGAATGGCGCCGCACGCATCACGCCAATCTATTTCGGCGTGCTGGATACCCTGGGCGACAGCATTCTCTCTGTGTCGATATATGGCACCGACACCGGCAACAATGTCCGCGCTTGGCTCATGGACGACCTCACGATCGCCACGACGCTGGCGACGAACGACGATTTCGTGTCGGTGCCGGAACCGGGGACCCTGGCCCTCTTCGGCCTGGGCCTCGCGGGCCTCGGCCTAACCCGGCGGCGCGCCCGGTGAACGGTCACGTCTAGCCGAGAGCCAAAGGCGCGCCCGCAGCCGCGGTTTCGATCTTACTGCCCCGGCATGGCCATCATCTGGATGCCCGCCGGCGGCTCGAACAGCTCGGCCGGCTGCGGTCCGCGCTGCAGGTCGCTCAGCACCATCTCGAAGCGGCCCTCGGCCGAAGATCCCTCCATGCGCAGGGGAATGCCGTCGTCGGTCACCCAGATGAAGACCGTGTAGTCCTGGCCGGCGGCCTTGTCCTGCACGCGGAACTTGGTGACCGCCTCCCCGTCCAGCGTTTCCTCGCTGATCTTCTCGGGCTTGAGATCCGAATAGTCATCGGCGCTCGGCATGGCCTGCGGCCCCCCGAGGCTCATCTCCATCCCCATGCCCATCGCCGGCATGATCATGTAAAGCCGCTGGGTATCGGGGCGGCGGATCATCACTTGGCGCTGTCCCTCCGCGGTCACCTCGAAGCGGTCCTTGCCGTGGTCGTGATAGACCGGGCCGCTGATCTCCTGCCCCCCGCCGCGGATCGTGCGCGTCGCCGAATAGGCGGCGTCCGGGCGTAGCCAGTCGGCCGCCACGGCAGGAAAGGCAGTGAGAGAAACCAGCAGGCAAAGGAAGGCGGCGGAGAAACGCATTGGGAGACTCCCTGACTGAGGACGTCCCCCAAAGTGCCAGAAACCGCCGGCCCGGACGAAGGGCAAAACGGGGTAACCCGATAACGGTAAGAACTATTGAGCCATGCGGGCCGGCAGGCCGGTCGCCGTTCCTTCGACGGTGCCGAGAACGGGATAGCCCTCGACGTAGATCCAGTCCGTCGCCCTGGCCGGCTCGTGACAGGCGACGCATTCTTCGCGGAAGTCGACGGTGACGGGCGTCACAGGGTCGGCCGCGTCGAAGTAAGCCCAGCCCCAGCCCTCGCCCCACAGCGGATCGCCGGCGAAACGGTTTGCCGAGTCTTTCACCATGACGAACCAGCCGCTGCGTTCGGCCGCCCGCGAGACGTGCCCTGTCGTCATATCCTCGGTTACGGTGGCGAAGAGCTCCTTCACCAGCACGCTGCCCTCGGGGAACGCGCCGGTGCGGCGGTAGGCTTCGATGACGCCCGGCTGGGTATAGACCACGTGGAACTCGGCCGCGCCGCCGCCGGGTTCCTCACCGGCGATCGACCAGCTGCCGAGCAAGCGCCACTCGGCGCCGTAGTCCACCGCCGGCACGCGGATATTGCCCGCGGCGTCCACCGCCGCCTCGTAACCGGGCAGGTAGCCCCGCTGCTGGGCCGCGGCGGTCGCGGCGACGATGAGTACGCCCAGGATCGAAAGGGCCAGGGCGAGGGCCAGAAATCTTGTCGAGAAGCTACGCATCTTGGGAGGCTTTCTTTGCTGATGACAGGGAAGTCATGCCAAAAGCTGCGGCCGAAAGCCTTCCTTTACAAATATAAGTTTCTCACATATCGATAACTGATAGTTATCGATAGGAAGTCCCGAAATGGAGCTCTATCAGGTCCGCTATTTCCTGGCTGTCGCCCGTACGCTGCACTTCACCCAGGCGGCGGAGGAAGCCGGCGTCTCGCAGCCCGCGCTGACCAAAGCGGTGCGCAAACTGGAAGAAGAACTGGGCGCGCCCCTCTTCCTGCGCCAGGGTCGCCAGGTGCTGCTGACCGACTTCGGGCGGGTCATGCGCGAAAAGCTGGAGCGGGTAGTGGCGGCGCGCGACGAGGCCGAGGAGGCCGCGCGCCAGTTCCTGAAGCCGGCGGAGATCCGCCTCAACGCCGGGGTCATGTGCACCATCGGTCCGCGCCCCCTGCTCGGCTTCCTCGACCGCTTCCGCCTGGAGCACCCGAACATCGAGCTGCACCTGCACGACGTGACGGCGGCCAATGCCCTCGAGAAGCTGACAAGCAACGAGTTGGACTGCGCCGTCCTCGCCTTCCCCGGCGGCAAGCTGCCAGCGTCCCTGAAGGGCAAGCGCCTCTACCGCGAGCGCATGATGGTCGCCTTCTCCGCCGACCACCGCTTCAACACCCTGAAGCAGGTGCGTTTCGGCGACCTGGACGGCGAGCGCTACATCGACCGCCTGCACTGCGAGTTCCGCTCCGCCTTCCTGGACGAGATCGGCAACGAGGGCATGTCACTCAGCTTCCCCTACGCCAGCGAGCGCGAGGACTGGATCCAGGGCATGATCGCCAGCGGCATGGGCATCGGCCTGCTGCCGGAGTTCGGCACGCTGCAGCCCGACCTCGCCAAGCGCCCGGTCGTCGATCCCAAACTCTACCGCAGCGTCGAGCTGGCCTATCTGCCGGGACGGGAGAACTCTCCCGGCGTCAAGGCCCTGCTCGAGTTGGCCGGGCGGCACCTCTGGCCGCAAGCCGCGGGCGACTAGAGCCGCGGCAAGGTCCAACGCGCGGCTTCGGCGATGGCGTGCAGGCGCCGCGCCGAGGCCGTCGGCGGCGCCACGGCATAGTCCTGCACCTCCCGATCGGCGCCGCTGTCGTGCCGGGCCGCCGGTTCCAGGCGGCCGACGCGGGGCTGCCACTCCGCATCCGCGCCGGCAAGGCCCCGCAGGAAGGCGGTCAGGCGCGAGAGGACGCGGCTTTGCTGCGAAGGCGCGGCGAAGTCGTTGGTTTCCTGGGCTAAAGCACAGCGCGTCATGGCATCCTCCATCGCTGAAATCAGGTTTGGAGGGAATTTAAGCGCTCCGCTAATCCAGGATAATATGGTACTTTGGCAATAAATAATCCCGCAATTTGGGACGATAATCATGAACCTCTACACCGCCATGTCCGTCTTCGTCGAGGTCGCCAAGGTGGGCGGTTTCGCCGAGGCCGCGCGCAAGTTGGGCATGTCCACCACGGCGGTCAGCCGCCACGTCGCCGACCTGGAGGGCGAGCTGGGCGTTACCCTGCTGCGCCGCACGACGCGCCACGTCAGCCTGACCGAGGCGGGCAACCGCTACCTGCTCCGGGCGGCGACCCTGCTGGAGGAACTGGCCAGCCTCAACGCCGAAATCAGCAGCGCCGATGCGACACCGCAGGGCCGGCTGCGCATCACCGCCCCGCCGGCGGTCGGCAACGACTGGATCGCCGAGCTGGCGGTCGACTTCGTGGAGGCCCATCCGGAGATCGACCTGGAGCTCGACCTCACCGAGCGCATGGTCGACCTGGTCGAGGAAGGCTACGACGCGGCGATCCGCAGCGGGCCCCTGCCGGACTCCTCGCTGATCGCCCATCGCATCGTCGAGATGCGCTACGTCCTCTGCGCAAGCCCCGCCTACCTGAAGACCTACGGCACGCCGCGGCAGGCCGAAGACCTCGCGGCCCATCGCTGCGTCTATTGGTGCGGCGGTTCGAGGCCCGGCAGGTGGCCGCTCAGCCACGAGGGCGTTCGAGTCCAGGCGCCGCTGCGCCCACGCCTGCAGATCAGCAACTTCGCCGCGCTGCTGGAGTCCGCGCGCCGCGGCATCGGGCTTGCCGTGCTGCCGCTGATCACGGTGCGCGACGACCTCGAGGCGGGGCGCCTCGTGCACGTCCTGCCGGACTGCGAGGCCGACCACGGCATGCTGAGCCTGGTGCGCCCGCCAACTCCCTTCGAGCCGGCAAAGCTGCGGGTCTTCATCGATTTCATCACCGAGGCCCTGCGCGCGCGGGCCGAGGGTCGTGCGTGAAAGCTCAGGCCTTCACCCGCGCCATTTGCGGATCATAGAGCGCCTCCAGGTGCAGGGCACAGGGAACCCGTTCCGCAGCCACCTCCAGCTCGTAGCTGCCGGAGGTGAGGAAGCCCTCGTCGACTCCGTCCGGATTGCGCACATAGCCGTAGCCGATCGGCTTGCCGACCGTGTGGCCGTAGCCGGCCGACGTCAGCCAACCGACGCGCTTGCCGTCGCGGTAGATGGTCTCGCGGCCCAGCAACACCACCTCAGGGCTGTCCACCGTGAAGCAGGCCAGCATCTTCTTCACGCCGCCGGACATCTGCGCCTCGATGGCGGCGCGGCCCTTGAAGTCGATGTTCTTCTTCAGCTTCACCGCCCAGCCGAGACCCGCCTCGACCGGCGTATGGTCGGGGCCGATGTCACTGCCCCAGGCGCGGTAGCCTTTCTCCAGGCGCAGGGTCTCGATGGCGCGATAGCCGGCGTTGGCCAGGCCGTGCGCCTCGCCCGCCTTCATCAGCGCCTCATAGACGTTGACCGCGTACTCCGTCGGCAGGTGCAGCTCCCAGCCCAGCTCGCCGACATAGGTCACGCGCAGGGCGAGAACCGGGCAGCCGGCGATGCCGATGCGCCTGGCGGTGCCGAACTTGAAGGCCTCGTTGCTGACGTCGTCGCGGGTCACCTGCTCCAGGATGTCGCGCGCCTTGGGGCCCATGAGCGAGAGAACCGCGTTGGCCGAAGTCACATCGAAGAGCTGCGCATTCATCCCCTCGGGAATGTTGCGCTTGATCCAGTCGAAGTCGTGGGTCGCAAACCCGGTGCCGGTAACGATGTAGAATTCGTCATGGGCGGTGCGCGCCACCGTCAGATCGCACTCGATGCCGCCCTTCTCGTTCAGCATCTGGGTGTAGGTCAGCGAGCCCACCGGCTTGGCCACGTTGTTGGCGCAGATCCAGGACAGCGCGTCCTCGGCGTCCGGCCCCTTGAGGACGAACTTGGCGAAACTCGACTGGTCGAAGAGGACGGCGGCCTCGCGCGCCGCCTTGTGCTCGCGCCCCACCGGCTCGAACCAGTTAGGCCGGCCGAAGCTGTAGCGGTCCTTCGCCTCCTCGCCCTGGCCCAGGTCGGCGTACCAGTTGGGCCGCTCCCAGCCCAGCTTCTCGCCGAAGCAGGCGCCCTGCTCCTTGAGGGTCCCATAGAGCGGCGAACGACGGCAGGGCCGCCCGCTGTCGTGTTCTTCCGACGGCCAGGCGATGGTGTAGTGCTTGCCGTAGGCTTCCAGGGTGCGGGTGCGCACCCAGTCGGTGTCGAAGTGCGGCCGCCCGAAGCGGCGGATGTCCACCGGCCAGAGGTCGTAGGGCGGCTCGCCCTTGTGGACCCACTCGGCCAGAGCCTGCCCTGCGCCGCCGCCCGCGGCGATGCCGAAGGCGTTGAAGCCGGCGCCGACAAAGAAGTTCTTCAGCTCCGGCGCTTCGCCGAGGATGAAGTTGCCGTCCGGCGTGAAGCTCTCCGGCCCGTTGATCAGCTCGCGCACGCCCGCGGTCTCCAGCGCCGGGACACGGCCCAGCGCCAGCTCCATGAGCTGCTCGAAGTGATCGAAATTGGAATCCAGCAGCGAGTAGTGGAAGCCCTGGGGGATGCCGTCCATGGCCCAGGGAATGGGATTGGGCTCGTAGCCGCCCATGACCAGGCCGCCAACCTCCTCCTTGTAGTAGGTCAGGCGGTCGGGATCGCGCAGCGTCGGCAGCTTGCCGGGCACGCCCTCGATGGGTTCGGTCACCATGTACTGATGCTCGACGGAGACCAGCGGCACGTTGACGCCGACCGTGGCCGCCAGGCTGCGTGACCACTGCCCGGCGCAGCAGACCACGACCTCGCAGTCGATGCGCCCCTTGTCGGTGACGACGGCCTTCACCTTGCCGTCCTCGACCTCGACGGAGAGCACGACGGTATCCTCGAAGATCTTCACGCCGTTCTGGCGCGCGCCCTTGGCCAGCGCCTGGGTGATGTCGGCCGGATTGGCCTGACCGTCGGTCGGCAGAAAGGCGGCGCCGACCACGTCGTCGATGGTCATGAGCGGCCAGAGCTCCTGCGCCTCCTTGGGCGTCATCAGGTGCATCTCCAGGCCAAAGGAATGCGCCGTGGTCGCCTGGCGCTTCACCTCCGTCCAGCGTTCTTCGTTGCAGGCCAGCCGCAATCCGCCGTTCATCTTCCAGCCGGTGGCGAGGCCGGTTTCCTCCTCCAGGGTGTTGTAGAGGTCGACCGAGTTGCCGAGCAGCTGAGTGATGTTGGCGTTGGAGCGCAACTGCCCCACCAGCCCCGCGGCATGGAAGGTGGTGCCGGAGGTCAGCTTGTGGCTTTCGATCAGGACCGTGTCGGTCCAGCCGAGCTTGCCGAGATGGTAGGCGGTGGAACAGCCGACAATGCCGCCGCCGATGACGACCGCTTTTGCCGTGGAGGGAAACTCTGCCATGGATATCCTCGGTTCCTATCTTCAGCTTTGCTGAAATTCTTTAACAGCGGCCTGAAAGCGCGCCAGGTTCTCGGCGGTGTAGGCCGGGTAGTCGAAATCGATGTCGGAGTGAATCTCGGAGACCATGGACCACAGGGTCTCGCGCAACAGGGAGGCGCACTTCATCGCCTGGTAGCGGCGCCGCAGGGCGTCATCGACCGGCCGCTCGAAGTAGGTCTCCAGCATCCAGTCTTCCTGTTCGGCGGAGAGGCCGTTGTTGGAGGCGAGGCCGCCGAGGTCGAAGAGCGGGGAGTTGAAGCCGGCGTAGTCCCAGTCGATGAGCCACAGCCGCTCCCCGTCGTCGAGGAAGTTCGCGGGCAGCAGGTCGTTGTGGCCGAAGACCATGGAGACATCGCCCACCGCCTCCTCCAGCTTCTGCGCCAGGGTCAGCAGGGCCGGCAGCAGGCTGGCATGCGCGCTGTTGCCTTCCTTCAGGGTCCAGCCGTAGTCGCGGATCACGTGGAAGACCCAGAAGGCCAGCACCGGGCCGCGCAGGAACTTCGGCAGCTCGCGGTGGCACCTGGCGACCAGCGGCAGCGCCCGTTCCAGCGTCTCCGGACGCCGCAGGTCTTCCTCGCCCAGCGTCTTGGCCTCGATGTAGTCGATCACCAGGACGCCCGGCTCGTGATGCACTACGGCCGGGGAGATTCCGGCCTCCGCTGCCGCGCGGCTGGCCGCCAGCTCGTTGAAGCGCATGACCTGGTGGATGGGGATGTCGTCGCCGATACGCACCACGTAGCGGCGCCCGGCGTCCTCCACCAGGAAGTTCACGTTGGTGATCCCGCCGGAGAGCGGCTGCGGATCGACCTTGCCCTGCCAGAGCGTCAAGCCGGTGACCTTGGTGCGCGGGTCGGTCATCTCAGTGGCCTCCTTCCGCGGCAAGGCCGAGCCGGGCGCGGGCGCGTTGGGCTCCGGCGGCGATCAGGCGGTCGGCGGTGATGGCGATGAAGGCGACGGAGACGCCCGCGACGATGCCGCGCCCGGTATCCGCCTTGGTGAGGGCGATGTAGACCTCCTGACCCAGATCGCGGGTGCCGACCAGCGCGGTGATCACCAGCATGGAGAGCGCCAGCATGATGGTCTGGTTGATGCCCAGCATGATCTCCGGCAGCGCCAGCGGCAGCTTGATGCGCCACAGCAGCTGCCAGCGCGTGCAGCCGGATACGGTGCCCGCCTCGATGAGCTGCGGGTCGATGGAGCGGATGCCGTGGGCGGTGTAGCGCACGGCCGGCGCCAGGGCGTAGAGCACCACGGCGATCATCGCCGTGAAGTCGCCGACCCGGAACAGCATGACCACGGGGATCAGATAGACGAAGCTCGGCAGGGTCTGCAGGGTATCGATGAAGCCGCCGATGATGCGGCCGGCCCGCGCGCCCTGGGCCGCCAGGATGCCAAGGGGAATGCCGATGACCGCCGCGATCAGCACGGAGACGCCGCAGAGGTAAATCGTCTCCATGGCGTCGTCCCAGAGGCCGTTCACCAGGATGAAGCTCGACAGCAGGAAGCAGAGCAGCGCCAGCTTCCAGCGCCCGAGCTGCCAGCCCGCGAAGGTCACCAGCGCGATGAACCAGGGCCAGGGCACGCCCAGCAGGAAGCGCTTCACCGGGATCAGCAGGTTCAGCAGCATGAAGGTCTTCACCGCTTCCAGCTGGTCGAAGAAATTCACGTTGATGGCCTGCACCAGGTTTTCCCAGAAGGCCCCTGTGGTGATCTGCGCCACTTCCGGGTAGCTCTGCAGGAAAGGCAGCGCGAGGCCGAGCAGGCCCGTGGCGACAATGACCGACAGGGCGGTCAGGGTGTAGGGATGGCGCTTGGCGAAAGACCGCGCCGTCTGGCTGTGCTCCGGCGGCGGGCGGTTCACGAAGGCCTGGCTCAGGCGGTCGAGAGCGATGGCCAGCACGACGATGGCGACGCCGGCCTCCAGCCCGCCGCCGATGTCGAGACGGCGCAGCGACGTCAGCACGTCATAGCCGAGGCCGCCGGCGCCGATCATCGAAGCGATGATCACCATGTTCAGCGACAGCATGATCACCTGGTTCACGCCGACCATCAGGCTGGGCATGGCCGAAGGCACCAGAACCCGCCAGGTCATCTGCCGGCTGGTGCAGCCGACCATGGTGCCGAACTCACGGATCTCCGTGGGCACGCCGCGCAGCGCCAGGGTGGTGATGCGCACCATGGGCGGCATGGCATAGATCACCGTGGCCACCAGGGCGGACACCGGCCCGAAGCCGAAAAGGAAGAGGATCGGCACCAGGTAGGCGAAGACCGGCACGGTCTGCATGAGATCCAGCACCGGAGTCATGGCGCGCTCGAACCAACGCCAGCGGTAACCGCCGATCCCCAGCAGCAGCCCGCCGCCGACGCCCAGCGGCACGGCGATGAGGATCGAGGCCAGGGTCACCATGGCGCTTTCCCACTGGCCGAAGACCGCGAGATAGAGAAAGCAAAGGCCGACGAAGATCGCCAGGCTGATGCTCTTGGCGTAGTGCGCGATGGCGGCCACCACGAAGATCACGGCGATCCAGCTCAAGGGCGGCAGCCACTGCACGGCCTCGTCGCCCAGGCCCTGCACGAAACCGTTGACCAGCACGGCCTTGGCCAGGTCGTAGGGCTGTTCCAGCAGCCAGGCGATGCCGCGTGTCAGGTCGGTGAAGCTGAAGAGGCCGAAGTGCGCGTCCTCCACCAGCCACTTCATGAAGGCGGAGATCTCGCCCTTCATGGGAATGCGCAGCTCGCGCGGCACCTTGACCAGCCAGCGCGCGTCCAGCGCCTTGGAGAGGTCGCGGCTGGTCTGCGAGAGGGCGAAGGTGACCAGCCCCAAAAAGAGCCAGGTCATCGCGCCGGGCGACAGCGGCAGGCCCTTCACCTTCAAGGGGGGCGCTTTCGTCGCCGGCTCGGCCATCAGCGCCGCCCCCCGTTCGGAGACTCCCGGCCAATGAGCGTGTCGATGACCGCGCGGCGGTCGAGGCTGCCGACGACGGCGCCGTCCCCGTCGACGACGGCAAAGGGCCTGTCCGCCGCTTCGACCCGGTCGGCGACGGACTCGATGCGGTCGCCGGCAAGGACTTGCCCCGCCACCTCGCCCGCCGGCGCGCCGGCCTGCATGACCGCGCTGACGGTCAGCACCTTGGCGCGCGGGATGTGGCGGGTGAACTCGGCGACATAGTCGTCGGCCGGGGCGAGAACCAGCTGCTCCGGCGTGTCGACCTGGATCACCGCGCCGTCCTTCATGATGGCGATGCGATCGGCCAGGCGGATCGCCTCGTCGAAGTCGTGGGTGATGAAGACGATGGTCTTCTGCAGCATGGACTGCAGGCGCAGGAACTCGTCCTGCATCTCGCGGCGGATCAGCGGGTCCAGCGCCGAGAAAGGCTCGTCGAGGAACCAGATCTCCGGCTCCACCGCCAGCGAGCGGGCGATGCCGACGCGCTGCTGCTGGCCGCCGGAAAGCTCGCGCGGGTAATAGGCTTCGCGGCCCTTCAGGCCCACCAGGTCGATGACCTCGCGGGCCCGCGCCTCGCGGGTGCCACGGTCGACACCCTGGACCTCCAGAGGAAAGGCGACGTTCTGCAGCACGGTCAGGTGGGGCAGCAGGGCGAAGTGCTGGAACACCATGCCCATCTTGTGGCGGCGGATCTGGATCATCTCGCGCTCGCTGGCGCGCAGCAGATCGTTGCCTTCGAAGAGAATCTGGCCGGCCGTCGGCTCGATGAGGCGCGACAGGCAGCGCACCAGCGTCGACTTGCCGGAACCGGAGAGCCCCATGATGACGAAGATCTCGCCCTCACGCACCTCGATGTTCGCGTCGCGCACCGCGCCCACCAGACCGGCGGCCTGGATCTCGGCCATGGTCGGCGTGGCGCCACGTTCAGCGAGCAAGCGTTGCGCCCCCTCCCCGAAGAGTTTCCATACGTCGCGGCAAGCCAGCTTGACGGGTCTTTGCTGCATCATACCCTCGGAGTTCCCCTCACCCGGGAAACGATGAGACACCCGGCCCCCGAACTCAATGGCCGAACCCAACTCTTTGTCTGATGAAACCGTGCTTTGGAGGCGGCGCCCCCCAGGCGGCGGCCGGCGCATTCCCATGGAACGTCCGGCCGCCTCCCAGACCCCTGATCACTCAGGGGGAACGCGCAGGGGGTCACTCTGCGCATCTCTCAGCGGATCACTTGATCCAGGCGCTCCAGGTCGACTCGTTCTTGGCGATCCAGTCGGCGACCACCGCGTCCAAGTCCTTGCCGTCCAGATCGACCGCGGCGACCATGGCGCCCATCTCCTCGTTGGAGACCTTGAAGGCCTTGATGGCCTCGTAGGCGCCCGGCCACTTGTCCTTCACGCCGGCCCAGGAAACCTTCCAGATCGGGCCGCGCGGCTTGCCGCAGTCATAGGCCATGTCCGGATTGCTGCCCCAGGCGGGATCGTCGTAGCACTCCGGCGTATAGGCCGGGAACTCGACCCACTCGCCGTCGAACTTGATCGGCGCCCAGTGCGGCGCATAGACCCACAGCAGGACCGGCGCCTTGCGCTGGTAGGCCGATTCCAGCTCGGCGAAGAGCGCCGCGTCGGTGCCCGCGTGCACCACTTCGTAGTCCAGCTCCAGAGCCTCGGCGCGCTCGTCGTCAAAGCCGCCCCAGGTCACCGGGCCGCCGAGATAGCGGCCGTTCGGCGCCGTCTCGGGGGTGGCGAACTCCTCGGCGCAGTCGTTCAGCGCTTCCCAGTTCGGCAGGCCGGGGCACTTCTCCTTCATGTAGGCGGGGTACCACCACTCCTCGATGGCCTGCATGCCGGTCTCGCCGAGGTTCTCGACATTGCCGGTGGCGGTGGCCTCGTCCATGGCCTCGCGGCCCGTGGTTTCCCAGATTTCCATGGCGACGTGCAGATCGCCCGTCTTCAGGCCGGCGAACTGCGCGATGTAGTCGGCCTGCACGTATTCGATGTTGTAGCCGGCCTTCTTCAGCACCGAGCCCATGAGCTTCGTGGTGATGAGCTGGCCCGTCCAGTCATGCAGCGTCAGCTTGATGGGATCCTTGGATTCCACCTCGGCCAGCGCGTCGCCGGCCGCGCCGCCGAGCGCGCCCAGGCCCAACGCCAGGCCGAGCCCCGCTCCCAGCACCATCTTCAGATGTGTCCGCATCCTACCGTCCTTCCCGTTCCGGTTCTTTTTCTGCCTCGTATTCCCCGTCTCCCCGCCGCCCGAGGCGGCTGGGGATCGGGAACATTGTTCTGCCGATACCCACATCTGTCAACGCTGGATATGTGGTTTTGTGGGTTTTCATGCAAATTTGGTTGCCCGACCGCCCAAGGTTGCGAAATACTATACCGGATGCCACAGGGGGGGGGACTGGCCAGGGGGGCCGGATCGCGCCGGGCAGCCTGATCCCATTCCTGCCGACGGGTTCCAAGACATGCACTCAACCCACCGCGAGATGGAGATTCTCGACGAGCTGAAGGTCTCCGGATCCTGCCGTATCCAGGACCTGGCGCGGCGGCTCGACGTCTCCGAGGAGACCATCCGCCGCAACGTGAAGAAGCTCGCCGGGCGCGGCCTTGTGCGCAAGGTGCACGGCGGGGTCTATCTGCCCGACGCGGTGCAGGAGGCGCCCTTCGCCCAGCGCATGGACGAGAACCCGGACGCCAAGCGGCTGATCGCCGCGCAGCTGGCGCAGATGATCAAGAACGGCGACTCGCTGATCCTCGACATCGGCTCCACCACCGCCTACGTGGCGCGCGCCCTGCGCGGCCATCACGACCTCTTCGTGGTGACCAACTCGATTGCCGCGGCCCAAATGCTGGCGACGCGCAACAACAACCGGGTCTTCATGGCCGGCGGCGAGCTGCGCGCCCACGACGCCGGCGCCTTCGGACGCGAGGCGATCAGCTTCGTGCGCCAGTTCTCCGTGCAGTACGCCATCCTCTCCGCCGCGGCCATCGACGCCGAGACCGGCTTCATGCTGTTCGACCTGCAGGAAGCGGAGTTCTCGCGGGAGATCATCCAGCACGCCGAGAAGTCCATCGTCGCCGCCGACGCCACCAAGTTCGGCCGCCGCGCGCCGGTGCGCATCGAGGACCCCAGCGTCATCGACACCCTGGTGACCGACGCGCCGCCGCCGCCGGACGTCGCCGCCTTCCTGGCGGAGGCCTCCGTCAACGTGGTGCTGGCCGAGGAAGCCCCGCACTAGCCCCTACAGAAGATCAGAAACCAAGAGGAGTTCCCGCGTGAGCGACCTTTCCGCCGCGGACCTGCTGCAAGCCGCCCGTGACATTACCGCCGCCGCCGTGGCCAAGCCGCTGCACCACTACCGCGCCGGCTTCTCCGTCGAGCAGAAGGCCGACGAGAGCCCGGTCACCATCGCCGACCGCGAGACCGAGGCCGCCCTGCGTCAGGCCATCGCCGCGCGCTTTCCGGATCACGGCATCTTCGGCGAGGAGTTCGGCAGCGAGGGGCTGGAGCGCGAGTTCGTCTGGGTCATCGACCCGATCGACGGCACCAAGTCCTTCATCTCCGGCTCGCCCCTGTTCGGCATGCTGGTGGCGGTGCTGAAGCAGGGTCGCCCTGTCGCGGGGATCATCCGCATGCCCGCCCTGAACGAGTGTTACGGCGGCGCCCTGGAGAGTGGCAGCGACCGCGACGGCACGCCGCTCGCCTGCCGCAAGGGTGTGCCCCTGGAAAGGGCCTTCTTCTGCATCAACGAGGCCAACGGCCTCATGGCCGACCATCCGGAGGTCTTTAAGAGACTGATGCAGACCGGCGCCTTCCAGCGCCTGACCTACGACTGCTATCCCTACGCCCAGCTCGCCGGCGGCCAGATCGACGCGGTGGTCGACTACAACCTGCAGCCCTACGACTACCTGCCCGTAGTCCCGGTGGTGGAAGCCGCCGGCGGCGTCATCACGGACTGGGAAGGTAAAGAACTGACGCTGAAGTCGGACGGCCGCGTGGTGGCGGCGGCCAGCCCGGAGATTCACGCGGCGCTGCTGAAGGTGCTGGCGGGTTAGCTGGCCCTACCCGATCAAGCTTTGCTCCCAAGGCACGGACCGCTGCGCCAACCAGGGGCTGCCGCTCACAAAAGAGAATGGTCTGCTTTCGCACCCACTTCGGACCGACTAACCAGAGCACGCCTTGTCGCAGATGTGCCCAAACTGAACTTCACCATGGCTCGCCACCGCCGTCACCTAATGCCGATGCGCAGTCTCGCCGGGGCCGTCAACTCAGGGAGCTATCCTGCCTATGCCAGATAGCCTTCCCGCTCGAACCATTTGACAGCATCGCTAACCGCCAGTTGAGCCTTACGCGGCCGATAGCCGAACTGCTGCTCGGCCTTGCGGTGGGAGAAATACATCGGTTTGGCGGCCATTCTGAGTCCATCCAAGGTGAGCAACGGTTCGCGCCCTCCCGTGGTTCGCGCCCAGGTTTCAGCTGCCAAGGCGAGCGGGAACAGCAGCCGTCGAGGCAGGCGCAAGCGCGGCGGGCGCCGGTGACGCAGCCTTGCCACGCTGGCCAGAATATCCGCCAAGCTAAGGTCTTCGCCCCCCAGAATGTAGCGCTGCCCCACCTCACCCTTCTCAAAGGCCAATAGGTGCCCGATGGCGACATCATCGACGTGGACGACATTTAGCCCGGTGTCCACGAAGGCGGGCATACGCCCGCGCGCTGCCGCCACCACCAAGCGCCCGGTCGGCGTCGGCTTCACATCATGGGGGCCCATCGGCGTCGAAGGATTCACGATGACGACCGGAAGGCCTTCATCCCGCTGCAGACGACGCACCTCCCCTTCTGCGAGAAACTTCGATCGCTTGTAGGGCCCGATCATGTCGCCCAGGGATACCGGCGTCTCCTCATCCGCCGGCACGTCGCCACCAGATTTGCCGAGCACCGCCACGGAGGAGGTGTAGACCACCCGCCTGACACCCCTGCGGAGCGCGGCTTCCATCAGATTGCGGGTGCCGACGACATTGACCCGCTCCATCACCTGAGTATCAGGCACCCAGATGCGATAGTCGGCAGCGACATGAAAGAGCCCATCGCAGCTCTGGAGCGCCGCGTCCAACGACGCCGTATCGGTCAGGTCGCCCTCCACCATGTCGACGCCCAGCCCCTCCAGATTGCGCCGGTCGCTGCCGCGGCGGACCAGGCAACGCGGTCGTTCCCCCTCGGCTACGAGGGCGCGCACGACTGCCGACCCGACGAACCCTGTGCCTCCTGTAACGAGCACGGTCACGGCAGACCGCAGAGGTTGGCGCTCACGGCTTGGCCTCCCAGGCGCGCGACTGGGCCACTGGGACCGCAGATGCGGTCGCCTTCTCGGCGCCAGTGCGCAGGTCCGACTCCATGTGCTGGCCCCTCGACACATGCACGGTTAGAGGAAAATATCGAACAGCAATCACGGTCGGCTATCTCGCCGGCACCCAAGCCTGCGCCTGATCAAGCTTGTAGGTCCAGGCGAGTCCAGCATTCCTCCAACCGTTGACCGTTCGCATGCCCGCTTTGTCTTTATCGCCTTCGAAGCCCTCGACGAGGCTCCAAACGCTCGTATAGCCAGCCTTGGCAAGAGCATCGGCGGCTTTAGCCGAACGGTCTCCCGATCGACAGATCACGAAGATCGGGTGGTTCTTTCCAAACCCTTCGCGTGTCGCCACGCTGCTTACGTCTGTCACGAAGGCAGAATTGGGCACCGCTTTGTACGTGCCCTTTTCTTCGTCGAACTCGTGCGTGACGACCAGGAACGGCACAATGGCATCGATCGGCGCAGGATGGCCGACGAAGCTGATCTCGATCGGATCACGCACGTCCAAAAACAGGATGCCTGGATCCGCTTCCAGTGCCGCCGCGGCATCAGCTGGGGACAGGTACAAGCCCAGGGTCGTTCGTTTTTCCTCGGGAACGTCGGCGGCTGCAACACTGGATCGAACTTCGCCGGCAGTCGCCGATGCAGTCAGAACCACAAACGCCATCATAGCAAGAAATGATCGCACAGCCGTATCCTCCAATCTCTTGACTACATACCCCCTGCGGATCTTGGTCAACCCGCATCGGAGGGGGCAGCCCCGGAACTGCGTCCTGCTAGCCGAGCCGCCTTGAAGTGGCCTGTAGCACAGTGGGCCCGGGAAGCTTTTGCGAGGTCACCTTTTGCCACTGCTCCTCGAGCAGTTCCCTCGCTGCCTTCTCCAGGAATTCCGGTGCTGCCCACTTGCGCACGTCGAAATCGTTCTTGATGTAACCGTGGCTAAGCATGAAATCCTTGCCGATCTCAACAGAGGCTGAATTCTGAGGTGAAAGGTTGGGCACCATGTCGATGTGCTGGATGCCTCTGTATGTATCCTCGACATCCAGGTAGAAGGTCTGCTTGTCGAGAATGGCTGCTGCGGCATGCTTGTGTTCGTTGGACCAGCGCCCCACCTTGATCATGCCTTTCATGAACGTGACGACGAGTTCCGGATGCTCCTCGGCCATAGCGTCAGTGCAGGTGATCACTGCGGGAATATTGGCAACCTGCAGGGTCCAATCCGGATGCCTGGACAGATCCTCGATCGCTTTGATCTTTCCCTTCGCTGTGCACGTCCGGACGCTTCACCGTCGCCTGATTGAACATGGGACAAGCTACCGGAGGCTGCTTGATGAAGTTCGCTTCGAGGTCGCTCGACAATTGCTCCGGCAACCGGCAAGGGATTTGGCTGAAATCGCCGCGCTGCTCGACTACTCCGATGCGCGATCGTTCGATCGAGCCTTCCGACGCTGGAGTGGAACGACGCCGGCGCGTTGGCAGAAGGACCAGGCGACGACAGGGCGCAGATCGCCAAAGGGAGGCCGCACGCAGACATCGCCGGCGCCACCGAGATCCAAAGCGGTTCGACGCTCTACGCGGTAGCGGGAGCGACATGATACCCTTGCCGAATACCCTTGCCGGCGGCCCCCCTCGCCACGAGAGCGGACCTCTCTGCAGAGCCCGTAACCTCGCCCGCTGCTGGACAGAGCCGTGAACAACCCTCCAGGAACGGCAGCCGCCACACCAGGCGGGCATTCAGCATACGTGGCCCTTGTCATGTGCCTGGCCTTCGTCGGATAGTGAATACTTGTCGCTGATTTTCGTCGGCCCCTTCGTGATCGTGGAGTTGTCGCGTATGGTCTTCGGCGTCGCGCCTTATATTTTCTTCGTCTGGCTCAGAAGGTGGCCGGTAGGGCGCAGAGTGCTGGCGGCGGCCTGTGAGATTCTGCTGCATTGGGTCACGGCCGGGACGCCCGAACTGCAGCCTCCACCGGGAGCCAAGAAACTGTACGCCCGGCCATTGATCAGGGGAGTTCGTCACATGACCAGCCGCAGTCTTCCCGAAGTTGAATCCTATCGTTTCCGAACCTGGAGTCTGCCGGCGTCGGCGTTGCTGATGCTGCTGGCCCTGGCCGCCTGTGCCGGCCCGGTGCGCATGAACGCGGTACCGGATGCGCAGACCACCGAGGCAATCGTTCCGGGGATTCCCGAGGCGCGCTTCTGGGTCGACGTGGATTCGGAATCCTTCCGGCAGGTAGCGCTACAAAGCTTCCAAAGAGAACAGGCACATCTGGCCAGCACCGGCCATAGTGGGCCTCTCCCCACAGCGAGCTTTCTTTCGGTTTCCGGCGGTGGTGACAACGGTGCCTTCAGCGCCGGCCTGCTCAAGGGCTGGACCGACCACGGTGACAGGCCGAAGTTCAAGGCCGTTACCGGTGTGAGCACGGGTGCGCTGGTCGCGCCCTTGGCATTCCTGGGCCCCGACTACGACAACACCCTGGCCGAAGCCTACACGGAGATTACTTCGGACGACATCTTTCTTGCGCGTGGCTTTCTTACCGCGCTGTTCAGCGATGCTCTGGCAGACACCTTTCCGATGGCCAAGCTGATCGAGCGTTACGTTACGCAAGATATGCTGAACGCCATCGCCGCTGAATACGCCAAAGGGCGCCTGCTGTTCGTCGGCACCACCAACCTTGATGCGCGCCGGCCGGTGGTCTGGAACATGACGGCGATCGCCGCCAGCCGTTCGCCCAATGCGCTTCCGCTGTTCCGCGAGATCCTGCGCGCCTCGGCTGCAATTCCTGGCGCTTTTCCACCGATCATGGTCGATGTCGAGGTCGACGGTGTGCGCTACCAGGAGATGCATGTGGACGGCGGCGCCTTATCCCAGGTCTTCCTCTACCCGCCGTCGCTCCAATTGGGCAGGGAATCGGCGCGCGCCCATGCCGAGCGCGAACGTCAGGTCTATGTCATTCGCAACGCCCGGATCGACCCGGAGTGGGCGGACGTCGAGCGACGCACGCTCAGCATCGCGGGACGTGCCATCTCGACACTCATCCACTCCCAGGGCGTGGGCGATTTGTACCGCATCTACTTGACCACCCAACGCGACGGTGTTGGCTATAACCTCGCCTATATCGGCGCGGATTTCGATGCCAAGCATGATGAGGATTTCGGCCAGGAGTTCATGCGCGCGCTCTATGACTACGGCTACAACCTCGGCCGGGATGGCTTTCCCTGGCGTAAATCTCCGCCGGGATTCGAGGGCCTGGATGTCGATGTGGAGCGACAAAAGGCCGCCTCCACCGGCGCCCCTTCCTCGTAACGCCCGGCGGCGTCATCACCGACTGGGAAGGAAAAGAACTGACCATGAAGTCGGACGGCCGCGTGGTGGCGGCGGCCAGCGCGGATATTCACGCGGCTCTGCTGAAGGTGGTGGCCGACTAGCCGCTCCTGTCTGACCAAGCTTTGCTTCCAAGGCACAGATAGCTGCGCCCGCCAGGAGCTTGCCACTTACAAGAGAAAATGGTCCGCTTTTGCGCTCACTCCGGACCCATTGAGCAGAATGCGCCTTGCCGCAGATGTGCCGCATGCGGAAATCACGAACCGCAGACGGAGCACGCCAAAACGCTTCAGGAAAAGGACATGTAGTACAGGATCATGCAGGTTTGGCTCGAATCGTCGACGAGGGGAAGAGCCAGCGTCGAATAGTGCCTGAACTTCAAGGACGTCCACATAACGGGGGCCGTCGGCACGAGATACGGCCGACGGTTCTCGGCAGCCCAGCGCGCTCGCCTGATGACTGCTTCGGCGCCCTCGAGTTCATCGAGATAGACGCCGGTTGTATCCCGGCCCGTTTCCTCAACGATCCGGGTCCCTACGATGCGCACTCGGAAGCGCCAGGGGTCACGTTCGACGTCGAAAATCGTGATGCCGCCGAGAGCGCGCGGGACTTTGATCGGATCGAAGTCTTCACGCCGCGGCGGCACATCGTCCTTAACCGCTGCGGACCACCAAAGCCACAACTGCCGCGCACAATCGTCGGGAAGATCGGACTCACTTATACGGGTGAGCATTCCGAGCGACTCATCCGGGTCAGGCGAAGTGCCCGTCCGCGATGCGTCGTGATTTCCGGAATGAGGTGAACCCATGGGCGAAATCATGCGCGTCCGGTGTCCCTTGGTCAAGCTCACCCAGGGGTGTGATCGCAGCGACTGCAAAGGCCGGACGGCCGTGGAAGAACTCGCGGCTATCCTTCTTTCACTGCCTTCACATGCCCGGCGAAGGCCGGGTCCTGCATCAGCTTCTGGCAGCGCTCGAATCGTTCGATGGAATAGGCCCAGAAGTCTTCGGCGGGATTGCCGTTGGCGTGCTGGATGAGGCCCCAGAGGGTCCACAGCAGATCGCACATGGCCTTGTAGATCACCATGCGGCCCATCAGCGCCGACGAGGGCGCGCCGCCGCAGTAGGCTTCCATCATCTCGGCATCCTGGGCGGCGTCGAAGCCGGCCTCGACGGAGAGGTCGCCGAGGTCCCAGATGGGATCGTTCATCCCGGAATACTCCCAGTCGACGATCCACATCTTCTCGCCGTCGTCGAGGAAGTTCTCGCAGAGCGGATCGCAGTGGCAGGGCGCCAGCGGCAGGGGGTTGGCGTCCAGCGCCGCGCGCACCGGCTGCGCCGCCTCGACCACCTGATGGTAGCCCTCGGGCAACTCGGCCTTTGCCTTGTCGAGTATGCCGAGGTAGTCGTCGATCATGGCGAAGAGTTCGAAGCGGAAGCGGAATTCCTGGCCGCACTCGTGCATCTGCTTCAGCGCCTTGGCGGCGCGCGCCGGTGAGCCCTCGCGCGCGCGAAACTGCGCCGGCGACATGGTGACGATGCCGTCGATGAAGCGGCTTATCATGACACCGGTCTTGTCGTCGCCGTAGATGACTTCAGCGGAGACCCCGGCCTCCGCCGCGACGCGGGCGTTGTGCAGCTCCACGGCGCGGTCGATGTAGTCCTCGGTGCCCTTGCCGGGAATGCGCAGGATGAAGCGCCGCTCGCCACCGAAGTCGAGCTTGTAGACCAGGTTGGTCATCCCGCCCTGGCGTTCCATCGTGAAATCGTCGGCCTGCGTTGCCTCGAAGCCGGGCACTTTCCGCAGTGTCTCCAGCACCGCCTGCTTGTCGCCGGTTTCTCCCGCGACGACACCCCCGTCCGTCATACCTGCCCCTTTCCGGTTCTCACTTCAGGCCTTCAGCCTCTCGTTACCTGGATCATACAGCGGTCCGGCCACCCTTTGGGCCGCGTAATGCTCCCCGAAGGCCTCGATATCGAAGTCGCTCTCTTCGGTCAATTCCGCCGGCAGATAGCCGTAGAGCACCGTCTTGCCGACGGTCGTGCCGAAACCGGCGCTGGAAACCAGGCCGACCACCTGGCCATCCTTCAGGATGGTCTCGCCACCGAAGACCGGCATGGCCGCCTCCACCGTGAAGGTGCAGAGCCTGCGCGCCACGCCTTCGGCCTTCTGCTGCTCCAACACCGTCCGGCCGATGAAGTCGCCCTTGGATTTCAGGTGCACGCGGAAACCGAGTCCCGCCTCGTAAGGGCTGTAGTCCGGCGTCACGTCGGCGCTCCAGTAGACGTAGCCCTTCTCCAGGCGCAGGCTTTCGATGGCGCGGTAGCCGACATCGCGGATGCCCAGCGGCGCGCCCGCCACCCGCAGCGTCTCGTAGACGTGCGCAGCGTATTCGGTCGGCACGTGCAGTTCCCAGCCCAACTCGCCGACATAGCCGATGCGGGTCGCCAGCACCGGCGCGGCGCCGATGGTGATCTGCCGCGCCGTGGCGAAGGGAAAAGCGTCGTTGGAGACGTCTTCCTCGGCGACCTGGGCCAGCACCTCGCGCGCCTTGGGGCCGCAGATGTTGACCACCGCCTTGCCGGAGGTCACCTCGATGAGGAAAGCGGAACCGTCTTTGGGCAGGTGGCTCTCGATCCAGTGGGCGTCGTGGACCCCGAAACCGCTGCCGGTGACGATGTAGAAGTGGTCCTCGCCGAGGCGCGTGACGGTCAGGTCCGCCTCGATGCCGCCCCGCTCGTTGCAGAGCTGGGTGTAGATGACCGACCCGGCGGGCTTATCCATGTTGGAAACCGCGAGACGCTGCATCGCCGCCAGGGCGCCGGGGCCGCGCAGCTCGAACTTGGAGAAGCTCGACTGGTCGATGAGGGCGACGCCCTCGCGCACTGACCGGTGCTCCTCGGCCACGTAGGGCTTCCAGTTCTGGTCGGTGAAGCCCGGCTTGTCGACCGGCTCGACGCCTTCCGGCGCGAACCAGTTGGGCCGCTCCCAGCCGTTCTTGGAGCCGTAGACCGCACCGCGGGCCTTCAGGATCTCGTAGAGCGGGCTGCGCCGGATGCCGCGGGCCACCTCGCTCTCCTGGCCGGGGTAGCGCATCTTGTAGTGATGGGCGTAGTGCTCCACGGCGCGCGGGTACATGAAGGCGCGGGTGCCGTGGTGGTAGCTGAAGCGCCGGATGTCCAGCGGCCAGAGGTCGAGACTGGGGCGGCCTTCCAGAATCCATTCGGCCATGATCGCCCCGGCGCCACCGCCGGCGGCGATGCCGTAGAGAAAGCCGGTGGCGACGAAGAGGTTGTCCAGCTCCGGCGCCTTGCCCATGACGAAGTCGCCGTCGGCCGAATAGGGGATCGGGCCGTTGATGAGCTGGCGCACGCCGACGGTGTTCACCACCGGCGTCACCTCCCCCGCGTAGGTCGCCAGGGGCTCGAAGCGGTCGAAATTCTCCGGCAGCAGCTGGCGGGCGAACTCGCCGGGAATGCCGTGATCGCCGAACGGCAGGGTGCCTTCCTCGTAGCCGCCGATCACCAGGCGTCCGCCGGCATCGGGCTTGTAGTAGACCAGCCGGTCGGGATCGCGCAGGGTCGGCAGGTCCTTCGGCATGTCGGGGATCGGCTCGGTCACCAGGTACTGGTGCTCCACCGCGCAGGCGGGGATGTTCACGCCCAGCTTCTTGCCCAGCTCGCGGCTCCACATGCCGGCCGCCAGCACCACGGTCTCGGCGGTATAGCTGCCGTCGTCGGTCTGCACCTCGGTGATGCGGCCGTCGGTGACCGTGGCGTCCAGCACCTTCTTTCCCTGGACGATCTTCACGCCCTGACGGCGCGCGCCGGCGGCGATGGCCTGGCAAAGGCTGGCCGGATCGACCTGGCCATCGGTCGGGATGAAGGCGGCGCCGAGCACGCCCTTGGGATCGATCAGCGGGAAGAGGTCATAGGCTTCCTGCGCGGAGATGACCTGCATCTCCAGGCCGAAGCTGCGCGCCATGGTGGCCAGCCGCTTTACCTCCATCATGCGGTCGGGCGAACAGGCCAGGCGCAGGCTGCCGACCTTCTTCCAGTCGATGGCCTGGCCGGTCTCCGATTCCAACCGGTCGTAGAGTTCGACCGAGCGCTGCAACATCCGGGTGGTATTGCGCGAGGACCGCAGCTGGCCGACGAGGCCCGCCGCGTGCCAGGTCGCCCCCTCGGTCAGCGAGGCCTTTTCCAGCAGAACGATGTCTTTTTCGCCGGCCTTGGCCAGATGGTAGGCGATGGAGCAGCCGATGATGCCGCCGCCGATGATGAGATATTTGCAGTGAGTCCCGCTCGACACGTCCTGGTCCCCTGAAAATCATGACCAGAAAACTCTGCCGAAAAACCCACATTAGTCAACGAAAAGCATGTGCTTTTGTGGAAATAAGCAGATGCTTGTTTGCCGACCTACAACCTTGCCAAGAAATTCAAATAGCGCCCCCAAGGGCCGGTCAGGCGCAAAGGCGCGTCGGTCACGGCCAGGCAGAGACAATCCTCCCCCTCATCCGCCACCGGACGGTGGTCGATACTGTCATCGGCCATCGCCACGTCGCCGCGCCGGTAATGACCGGAGGCGTCACTGAAGCCGCCGGCCAGCAGCAGGGTGAATTCCCGGCCCTCGTGGGTGTGCTGCGGCAGGGCCGTGCCGGCCTTGATGCGCATCAGGCGGGTCTTGATCCCGGGATAGTCCGCCAGCAGGGCCGCTTCCGAAATGCCGCCCCGGGTCTTCCACGGCAAGGCGTCCAAGCTGGCGCCGAGGTAGTCGCGCAGCGGCCGCGGCACGCGCCCGTCAAAGGCACGGCTGTCCGCTACGGGGGGTGTCACGCCGAAGGAGGGCGCCTCCAGGCTTTCGGGCACCTCCAGGCGCGCCAGGGCGCGGTCCATGGCATCGGCGGCAAGCGGTTCGCCGTCCAGCGACTCAAAGAGCGCCCCGCCGAGCGCCTCCAGGCGGTCGACTTCCGCTTGGCAGTCGCGGCACAGCGACACATGGCTCGCCACGAGCAGCGCCACAGGCTCCGGCAAGGCGCCGGAAGCGTAGTCCATCAACAGTTCGGGCCAAGGATGATAGGCGGGCATCAGTCTTGTTCCTTCATCATGTCGCGCAGCTTGCGCATCGCCAGGCGGATCCGCGATTTCACGGTGCCCAGCGGCAAGTCCAATTCCTCGGCGATGACGCCGTGCGACTTGTCCTCGAAATAAGAAAGTCTCATCAGTTCGGCCTGCTCCTCCGGCAAGCGGGCGACGGCCCGCCGTACGGCCCCTTCCTGGCGCCGGCTGTGCAGGCTCTGGTCGGCCGGCGGGTCCTGCTCGCCCTGCAGGCTGGGATCCTCCGGATCGAAATCCGGCCGCGCCTCCCGGCGAATCATGTCGATCCGCCGGTTCCGCGCGATCGTGAAGATCCAGGTGCTGGCCGCCGCCTTGTCCCGGTCGTACTGACCGGCGCGGCGCCAGACCGTCAACATGACCTCCTGCGCTAGGTCTTCGGCCACTTGGCTGTCGGCCCCGCTGCGCCGCGCGAAAGCTTTCACCCGTGGCGCGAAGAGCGCAAACAGCTGCTTGAAGGCCTCACGGTCCTGGCGCGCCGCGATGGCCGCCAGCAGATCCGCCGGATCGGAGGGCAAGGGTTCTCTCTCCTTCGCAGCACGACCCGCCCGGACGCCCAGGCTGCCCTGACGATCCTCGCTCAAGGCGGCCAGTGGAACCTCAGGACGATCCTCCCAAGCTGCGGTCTGCTCCAAGCTCATAGCTGGTGATCCTTCGCTGACTGTCCTGAATACGCAGCCGGAACCCACCTGGATCACCCCTGGATACTTTGGCCCGGGTTTTAATCGGCCTTTGCCGTCAAAAGCTTTTGGTTAATACGCCTTGACGGTGATCCACGGCGGGCGGCCTTCCGTACTAAATGCAATCGGCCGGCAAGTACGGCCGTCCATTTCCAGCAGGCGGTACAGGGGCTCGGCGACGTATGAAGATTGCAGTGGTAGGCGCGGGGATCACCGGTCTCGGGGCGGCCTGGGCGCTGTCCAGAAAGCACAGGGTGACGGTCTTCGAAGCGGGCGACTATCTGGGCGGGCATGCCAATACCCGCGTCGTGGAGGTCGGCGGCCGCTCCCTCGCCGTCGACACCGGCTTCATCGTCTATAACGAGGTGAACTACCCCCAGCTGACGCAGCTCTTTGCCCATCTGGGGGTCGAGACCCAGGCCAGCGACATGTCCTTCTCGGTCTCCCTGGACCGTGGGCGTATGGAGTACGCGGGCTCGGCAGCCGGGTTGCTGGCGCAGCCGCTCAACCTGCTGAAACCCTCCTACATCACGATGCTGCGGGAGCTGCTGCGCTTCTACCGGACGGCCCCCGCGATCCTGCAGCGGGAGCAGGACCCTCATATGACCCTCGGTGAGATGCTGGAAGCCGGCGGCTACTCCCGCGCCTTCATCGAGCGGCACATCCTGCCGATGGGCGCGGCCATCTGGTCCTCCTCCCTGAACGACATGCGCGACTTCCCGGCGCGCAGCTTCGTGCGCTTCTTCGTCAACCACGGCCTCTTTGCCCTCGGAGAGAGGACCCGTTGGCGCACGGTGACGGGCGGCAGCCGCGAGTACGTGCGCCGCCTGAGTGCTGGATTTCGGAATCGCGCACGGCTGAAGTCGCCGGTGACCGAACTGCGGCGCACGCCGGTCGGTGTTCTGCTGCGCAGTCCTTACGGCGGCGAAGAGCATTTCGACCATGTCGTCCTCGCCACCCATGCGGACCAGGCGCTGGAGATACTGGGAGAGCAGGCGAGCGAGAGTGAAAGAGACGTCCTGGGCGCCTTCCGCTATCAGCGCAACCGCGCGGTGCTGCACAGCGACGACAACTTGATGCCGCGCCGGCGGCGGGCCTGGTCGAGCTGGAACTACCTGGCGGAGACCGGCGGCGGCAACGGCGACGCGAACAGCGCCAGCAGCGTAAGCTATTGGATGAACCGGCTGCAGAACCTGCCGGTCGAGGCCCCCGTGATCGTCACCTTGAACCCGACCCAGGAGCCGGCGCCCGAGAAGACCTTCGACGAATGCTTCTACGATCATCCGCAGTTCAACGCCGCGGCCTTGCGGGCGCAAAAGCGCCTGCCCTTTATACAAGGCGTGAACCGCACCTGGTTCTGCGGCAGCTACTGCGGCAACGGATTTCACGAGGATGGCCTGCAGGCCGGCCTGTCCGTCGCAGAGGCGCTCGGCACCGCGGCCCCCTGGGCCGGCAAGGTCACCCCGGCGAGCCCCGCCGCCGGTGCCGTGCAGCCCATCATCGAAACGCTTCAAGCCGCGGAGTGAACCTTGACCAGGCCCCTGCCCGAACCACCGTCATCGCCAGCCTCCGCGCTGTACTTCGGCAAGGTCATGCACAAACGGCTGAGGCCCTTTGAGCACCGCTTCACCTACCGGGTCTTCTCGCTTTATCTCGACCTCGACGGACTGGGCGCGCTGGACCGGAAGCTGGGCTTGTTCTCGCACAACCGCTGGAATCTCTTCAGCTTCAACGACCGCGACCACGGCCCGCGCGACGGCCGGCCGCTGCGACCCTGGATCGAGGGTCACCTGCGGCGCGCCGGCATCGACCTGGCCGGCGGCCGCCTGCGCCTGCTCTGCTACCCCCGTGTTCTCGGCTATGTCTTCAACCCGCTGACGATCTGGTTCTGCCACCACGCCGACGGCAGCCTGCGGGCAATCCTCTACGAAGTCGGCAACACCTTCGGCCAAAGCCACAGCTATCTGCTGCCCCTCGCGGCCGGGCGAGAAGACGGCCCAATTGCGCAGAGCGCCGAAAAATCGTTCTACGTCTCCCCCTTCATCGCGATGACGTCGCGCTATCATTTCCGCCTGACGGTTCCGGACGAGAAACTGGCCATCGCCATCCGCCAGGACGTGCCGCAAGGCGGGCAGCTGCTGGCACGCCAAAGCGGCCGCCGGCGAGCGCTCA
Source organism: Kiloniellaceae bacterium (assembly GCA_048268885.1). GTDB lineage: Bacteria > Pseudomonadota > Alphaproteobacteria > Kiloniellales > Kiloniellaceae > Pelagibius. The sequence continues at coordinate 287,450 of JBLWUP010000001.1, forward strand.
GCGACCGCAACCTGCTGCTCGCCTTCTTCGCCTACCCACTGATGACCCTGAAGGTGATCGGGGCGATCCACTGGGAGGCGCTGCGCCTCTGGTTCAAGGGCGCGAAGCTCCAGCCGCGGCCTGCAGCTCCGGCGCAAGAGGTGAGCTTTGTCAGTCCGGAGGCTCCGCCAAAGGACCCGCGGGCACACCTCACCGCCGCCGAATGAGCGGAATCCCGAAGAGAAAATAGGAACGACACAGACAGCCGATGGACGCACGAACGATCAACGAATTTGAAGAGCGCCCCGGGGGGCTCGCAGAGCGCATGGTTCTGGCGCTCGCCGCGCAACTTGCCTGTGGGCGTCTGACGATCCACCTGCCGAACGGCGGCCGCCACAGCTTCGAGGGCAAGAAAGCAGGCCCGGAGGGCGAAATTGAAGTGCGGGATCCCCGCGCGTTTCGCCGCCTGCTCAGCGGCGGCGACCTCGGCCTGGCGGAATCCTACATAGATGGCGAGTGGGAAACACCCGATCTCACAACCCTGATCGCCCTGGGCGCCGCCAACGAAGAAGTGCTCGGCCGTACCTTCGCCGGCGGCACCTGGGCGCGCTTGGCCGGCCGGTTCATCCACAACCTGCGCCCGAACACCAGGCGCGGGTCCCGCCGCAACATCGCCGCGCACTATGACCTCGGCAACAGCTTCTACGCCACTTGGCTGGACCCCAGCATGACCTATTCGGCGGGGCTCTTCACGTCGCCGGCAGACGACGGCCTGGCCGCCGCGCAGGACCGCAAGTACCGCCGCATCGCCGCGCTGGCCGGCGTCGGCCCGGGCCAGCACGTGCTGGAAATCGGCTGCGGCTGGGGCGGCTTCTGCACCTGGGCGGCGCGCGAGATCGGCTGCCGTGTCACGGCCATCACGATCTCCCGCGAACAGTATGACTTCACGGTGGGCCGCGTGCGCTCGGAGGGGTTGGATGACAAGGTGGAGGTGCGGCTGCAGGACTACCGCGACCTGACCGGGAGCTTCGATGCCATCGTATCGATCGAAATGCTGGAAGCCGTTGGCGAGTCCTATTGGCCGGTTTATTTCCGCCAGTTGCGCAATCGCCTGCGCCCGGGCGGCAAGGCGGCCTTGCAGGTCATCACCATCGCCGACGAACATTTCGACAGCTACCGCCGCAGCGTCGACTTCATCCAGCGCTACATCTTTCCCGGCGGCATGCTGCCCTCACCCGAGAGACTGACTGGACTGACCGCCGATGCCGGACTGGAACTGGCCAGCGTCGACCGCCATGGCGATGACTACGCGCGCACCCTGCACCTGTGGCGGCAGCGCTTCGAACAGGCCTGGCCCGCCATCCACCAGGGCGGTGGGGGACGCTTCGACACCTGCTTTCGCCGCATGTGGCGCTACTACCTGGCCTACTGCGAGGCGGGCTTCCAAACCGGGCGCATCGACCTGCTGCACTTAACGCTTCAACGCGAAGCTCAGCCGCACCAATGACCGCGACCCGCCCGCAACCCGAGGCGCTCGCCTGGCCGCGCCTGTTGGCCTACGGGCTGCCCGGGTTGCCGCTGGCGGCGCTGTTGCTGCCGCTCTTCGTCTATCTGCCGACCTTCTATGCGGAGAACCTCGGCCTGGGGCTCGGCCTGGTCGGCAGCGTTCTGCTCATCGCCCGGCTGAGCGACGTGGTCACCGACCCCCTGGTGGGATATCTCTCCGACCGCTTCGGCTGGCCGCTGGGCCGGCGGCGCAGCTGGATGCTGTTCGGGGTGCCGCTGCTGCTGGTTGCCGCCCACCGCCTCTTCCTGCCACCCGGCGAGGTCACCGCCGCCTATCTTCTCTTCTGGACCGTCGCGGCCTACCTGGGCGCCACCATGGTGCAGCTTCCCTATAGCGCCTGGGGCGCGGAGATTTCCGACGACTATCACGAACGCAGCCGTATTTCCGGCGCACGCGAAGGTTTCGTGGTCGTCGGCACGCTGCTCGCCGCCGGCCTGCCCGCTTTGCTGGCCGCCGACCTGAAAACCGCGATGGCGGTGATCGGCTGGGGCCTCGTCGCCGTATTACCTATAGCCGTTGCCTTGGCCCTGAAGACGGTCCCCGAGGAACGTTTCCAGCGCAGCCGGCGGATCGGCTGGCGTCAGGGGACCGCGGTGCTCTATCGCAACCGGCCCTTCCGGCGGCTGCTGACCGCCTATTTCCTGAACAGCATCGCCAACGGCCTGCCGGCGACCCTGTTCCTGCTCTACGTGACCCATGTTCTGGAGAAGCCATCCTGGTCCGGACTTCTGCTTTTCGTTTACTTCGCCTGCGGGGTCGCCGCCATTCCCCTCTGGCTGAGGCTGAGCACGCGCTGGGGCAAGCACCAGGCCTGGATCGCCGCCATGCTTCTTGCGTCAGCGGTTTTTGCGCTGGTGCCGCTTCTCGGCCCCGGAGACCACTGGTGGTTTCTCGCGGTCTGTGTCGTCACCGGCATCGGCCTGGGCGCCGACCTGACGTTGCCCGCCTCCATGCAGGCCGACGTCGTCGACCTGGACACCTTGAAGAGCGGACAGCGGCGCACCGGCATTTTCTTCGCCCTCTGGGGCATCGCGACCAAGCTGGCCCTGGCGCTGGCGGTCGGTCTCGCCTTTCCGCTGCTGGAGCTGGCGGGATATCAGGCAAAAGTGCCGGCGCAGCCGGAGGCGGCACTGCTCGCCCTGGTCTTGCTCTACAGCCTGGTGCCCGCGCTCTTCAAGCTGGCGGCCATCGCGCTTTTCCTGCGCTATCCGATCACCGCGGCCCAGCAGCAACGCATCCGGCGCCTGATCGATGCGCGCCATGGCGCCGCATGGCACGCCGCTGAGGGGAGCAACCCGCGATGATCCGCCTGGCGCTCACCTTTCTGCTATCCGTCACGCTACTCACGGGGTGTTCCGGTATGAAACCCGAGGACTTTGCCGGCAACGAGCCACGCTTCCTGATTGAAGAGTATTTCGCCGGGAAGACCAGGGCCTGGGGCATGTTCCAGGACCGCTTCGGCAAGCTGCGCCGCCAATTCGTCGTCGATATCGAAGGCACCTGGGACGGCGAGGTCCTGACCCTGGTGGAAGATTTCGTTTACGACAACGGAGAAACCGAGCAGCGCATCTGGAAGATTCGCAAGACGGGAGAGCACAGCTACGAAGGCAAGGCGAACGGGGTCATCGGCACAGCTCAGGGGCAGAGCTACGGGAATGTACTGCACTGGCGCTACGGCTTTGCGCTGGGTGTCGGCGACAACACCTGGAACGTCACCTTCGACGACTGGATGTTCCTGCAGGGGGACGGCGTGATGATCAACCGTGCGGAAGTCACAAAGTTCGGCATCGAACTCGGCGAGGTCACCATCGCTTTCCGCAAAGACCCGGTCGCCGCCGCAGCAGCGGAGACGGCGGCGCAACGGAGAAGCGCTTTACCCTAGAGCAGATCAGGGTCGGCTGGAATCGCCGAAGGCGATCCACCAACCCTGTGAATCTGCTCTATGTATTAGAAATAGATCGGATCACGTTTAGACAGAACCACCAAGCCGTTCTGTCTAAACGTGATCCGATCTAGCCGATCGAAAGCCGGCGTTTGACTAGGCGCACCAGGTTGCGCAGCAGCGGTACGGTCTCATAGATCTGGCCGGCGTCCCAGTAGTCGAAATGCACCGCGACACGACCGGCGCTATCGAAGTGAATCTCGCTCATGCCGGGAATGCGCAAAACCTCGCCGTTGGACCGCCGGAAGGCGAAGTGCCAACGCAAATAGCAGATCTCGCCGGCGATAGCGTGGCCGGTGACGGCGAAGTCCGGCTGCCCGGCATCCTCGAACATCTTGGCCAGGACCCGGCGATAAGCGTCGACGCCCGTGACCTCGTTGAAGGGGTCGCGGAAATGAATGTCGGGCGCGCAGAATACCTCCAGGCGATCCAGATCCCCGGGTGTCATGCCTTCGCAGAAGGCTATGTAGCGCTCGGCCGCCGCTGCCACACTCATGACTCTCGCCCTTCCCCGGGGAGCATACGCCGGGTGACGGCGAAAGCCAGTGGCGCCGGCAGGCAGCGCAGCAGTTTCATCAGATAGACGAAGCGACGTGGGAAGGCGATCTCGAAGCGGTCCGTCTGGAGGCCGCGGTAGAATGCCTCGGCGGCGTCCTCGGGCTCCATAAGGAAAGGCATGGGAAAGGCGTTGCGGTCGGTCAAGGGGGTGCGCACGAAGCCGGGATTGACGACCTGGACGACAACGCCGGCGGGCGCCAGTTCCACGCGCAGCGCCTCTGCCATGTTGATGAGACCCGCCTTTGTCATCCCGTAGGCAGCGGCACTGGGCAGGCCCCGATAGCCGGCCACCGAGGCAACGATGGCCACCCGGCCCCGCCCCCGCGCGATCATCGCTGGCAAAACGGCCGCCAGGCAGTTCACCGTGCCCATGAGGTTGACCTCCACCAGTTTCCGGAAGTCTTCAGCTTTCAAGGCCCTCGCATCGACGGGCCGGTGGGTCCCGGCGTTCAACACGGCCTGGCCGATCGGGCCGAGATCCCGCTCGATAAGGGCCACCCCGGCGCGCACCGCCTCCGCGTCCTGCACGTCGAGGGGCAGCGGATGAATTGCCGCCGCACCTTCGGCCTCTGCAGCCAGCCTCTCCAGCGGTTCACGCCGCCGGGCCGAGATGGCGAGCGGCGCCCCCGCGCGTGCCACGCGACGGGCCAGCGCAGCCCCCAGGCCGGAGCTGGCGCCCGTGATCCAGACGGTATCGGTCAACCGGAGATCCCGTTGTCGGTCCGAATTTCACGGCGCGCGTAGCTTACTTCGGCGCCGCGCGCCTCAAAGGCTATCTTGACCCACTCGTCTCCGGCATACCAAAGGTCGAGATTGAGGTCGCCGGAGAGGCGAAAGCGCCGCGCCATCCCCTGGGCCAGACGTTCCTCGCCGAGAAAGTTCGAATTCACCTTCAGGAGGCGGCCGTGCTGGCTGTCCAGCAGCCGCGTCTGCGCGATGGTGCCGGGGTTCCAGTAACTGGTCGGGAGGATGTCCGCCGGCGCCGGGAACTCGCCTTCCCTGCCGCTGACCCAGAGTCCGCCGGCCCGCTGCCGCGCGGAGACCTTGTAAGTCTCACCGTCATCGTCCGTCTCGCTGTCGAGCGCCACCAGCCGCCCGTCCCGCCAGACTTCATGATTGCGGTGGCGATAACGGAACACCGGAATGAACGCAAAGTTGACGACGATATCGATGTCGATATCGGCTTCAAGCTGGTTACCCACCCGGCTGAAGCGCACTTCGTGCCGGCCGATGGAGGCGCCTTCCCGGCGGATATCAAAGGCAATCTGGCGAACGCCTGGCTGCGGCAAAGCCATCGCCCAAGCGGACCCGCCCGCAGCCAGGGCGCCGGAAGCGGCGATCCCCGCCAGAAAAGTGCGCCGATCGAAGGTCAGGCAAGGCATATTTCGTTGAGACACCGCATTGACCCCGGGTTGCTGACAAAGCTCTCCAGAGAAATACGGCCGGATCGCGCCTTTGGATCACCGCGAGAGGCCCATCCCCGGGCCAGGCGGGAAACGCCGGCCTAAGGCCGGACCCTGTCTATGGGCGGACCCTGACTACGGCCGTACCAGGGTCCAGCCTTCTTCGTCCAGCGCCAGAAGGTGCGCCACGCCGGTCTGCACGATCTCGACGCCCTCGATCAGGGGCGGCGCCTCCCCCTCGTTGCGGGTCATGGTATCGAGGGTGTTGCCGCAGGCCTCGAAGCTGACGTTCACCATGCTGAGCATGAAATTCTCCAGGCGCTTGCGGACCGGCGAGGTGTCCTCCCGCAGCATATGCAGGCCGTCATTGTAGGCGACGATCTGGATCTCGACTTCCTCGCCCATGGCGCTGTAGTGGCGCGACACATTGGCGGCCACGTCGAGCACGCTGTTCATCTTGCCGAGTTCGGCTTCGGTGATGTAAAGCGCCAGGCGATGGTAGCCGTCGGCCGCCTGGGCCATCGCCTGGCCGGCGAAGCCGCCGGCGGCCAGCAGCAGGACAAGAACGACCGATCTCAGCTTACGCACCATGACTTCCTCTCCTTGCCCGGCGGCCTCAGCGCCTTTCGGACGTGACCGGCGTCGATCCTACGACAGGAAAGGAACTGCGCGAAGCTCGATGAAGCTCACATCTGAGTGAATTGGGCGCCGGGAGGGCGCGGTCAATCGACCGCGCCCGCGCCCTGTTCGTCACCGCCGCCTTCCGGCGTCACGTCAAGCACCGCCGCGCGCTTGGTGATCTTCACCGGGCCCGGCTTGCATTCGGTCATGCAGGGCTCCGACTTCGCCGCGTAGTGCTTCTCGTCGGCGCGGTCGTCCATGAAAAAGTTCTCTTCATTGGGCAGGTGAACGTCGCTGAAGTTCTCGCTCGACAGCTCGAACTCCTCGTCGGTCACCACGTCGTTGAGATACAGCAGATAGGCCGTGATCGCGTAGACGTCGTCGTCGCTCAGCGAGCGGGCGTCGCCGAAGGGCATGGCCCGGCGCACATAGTCGTAGACCGTCGAGAGGTAGGGCCAGTAGGAGCCGATGGTCTTCACCGGCCGCTCCGCCGTCAGCGTGTCGAAGCCACCGGCCAGAACCGGCCAGCGGTCGCGGCCCTCGCCGAAGTCGCCGTGGCAGACGGCGCAGGCCTCGGCGAAAATCTCCTCGCCTTCGGTCACGGTTCCCTTGCCCTTGGGCAATCCCTTGCCGTCGGGACGGATGTCGATGTCCCAGGCCGCGATCTCCTCGGCCGTGGCCTCACGGCCCAGGTGGAAGACGCCGTGGGTCGGCAGCGGCGTATCCTTGGCATTGGCCGGCGCGGAAACCACGGAAGCCTGCTGCGTGGCCGCCGCCGGTGCCGGCTCCTCGGTCGCCGAAGACTCGGCACCCTCGGAGAAGGTCTTCAGATAGGCGACGACGTCGTCCCGATCGCTTTCCTTGCGCAGGCCGGCAAAGCTCATCCGGTTGCCCTTGATGTAGTCCCTGGGCTTCTCCAGGTAGGCGTGCAGGGTCTCGTCGTTCCAGACGATGCCTTCCTCTCCGGCCGCGACCATCGCCTTGGAGTACTTGAAGCCCTCCACGGTGCCGGCGGTCCGCCCGATCAGGTCGTTCAGCTGCGGGCCGACCTTGTTCTTGGCGCCCTCGCCGACGGCGTGGCAGGCCTTGCACTTGCGGAACACCTTCTCGCCCTTGGCCGCATCGCCCTCGGCGGAGGCCGAAGCGACGGGGATCAGCAGCGCTAGCGCCGCGGCGCCTGCGAACTTAAGAAACTTCGACATTCTCGACCACCCCATCCGCTTTCACGTACCAGGTTTGAATTCCGTTGTTGTGATAGATCGAGTTCTCGCCGCGAGCGAGGCGCAACTCGTCCTTGGTCGGCTGGATATAGCCGTTCTCGTCCATCGCGCGGGACTGCAGCAGCAACTCCGAACCGTCCCAATCGATGTCGAGGTAGAAGCGGTGCAGCGCCTTCGACAGGCTCGGCCCGTCGATGCGCGCCTGCTTCCAGGTGCGCCCGCCGTCGATGGTGACGTCAACGCGCTTGATGGTGCCGTTGCCCGACCAGGCCAGGCCGGAAATAACCAGCGGGCCACGCCCGTGGGTGACCGGCGCCTGGGGGCTGGGGCTGGTGATCACGGACTTCACGTCCATGACCCATGTGAAGCGCCGCGCCTTGCCGTTGGCCAGCAGGTCCGTGTACTTCGAGGTCTCCTCGCGCTGATGCCAGGGCATATCGCCCACTTCCAGGCGGCGCAGCCACTTGACCCACATGTTGCCTTCCCAGCCGGGCACCACGAGACGCACGGGGTAACCCTGCTCCGGACGCAGCGCCTCGCCGTTCATCTTGAAGGCGACCAGGCAGTCGTCCATCGCCTTTTCCATCGGGATCGAGCGGGTCATGGCAGAGGCATCAGCACCCTCGGCAAGCAGCCACTTGCCGTTGGTCTTGACGCCCGCTTCCTCCAGCAGATGGCGCAGCCGCACGCCGGTATAGACCACACAGTGGACCATGCCGTGGGTGAACTGGCAGCCGTTCAGCTGGGCGCCGCGCCACTCCATGCCGGAGTTGGCGGCGCACTCCAGGAAATAGACCCGGTTCTCGCGCGGGAAGCGCTTCAGGTCTTCCATGGTGAAGACCAGCGGCGTGTCGACCAAGCCGGAAATCATCAAGCGATGCTGGGCGGGATCCACCTCGGCGATACCGGCATGGTGCCGCTCGAAGCAGAGGCCGTTCGGCGTGATGATGCCGTCCAGCTCGTGCAGCGGCGTAAAGTTCACCGAAGACACCGGGTCCGCGGTCAGCCAAGCGACGTCGCGGCGGACCACGTTCTCCTCGTACGGCGAGGGCGTGCCGTAGGGACGCGAGTCGACGCCGTCGCCGAGATAGCGGTTCCAGTCCTGGACCTCGGTGATCACCGGGTCGCCCGCCGCCGCGGCAGGCCGCGCCTGCAGGCCGGCAATCGCCGCGCCCGCCCCGGCCGCCAGACCGGTGGTCAGCAATTGGCGCCGCGAGGGATTCGCGACGGCTGCCGTCTTCTCGGCCACTTGGCCCTCCCCCTGGCTCGCCATGGGGGAGACCGATTTCTTGCTGCCGGATACGCTCGACATTCCTTTGCTCCGAAGTGTCATGTTCGCCTCTTGGGGCGCAAACTGCGCCGCTTTGCCGAAAAGCTAGCCGACCACCTTGACCGACTGGTTCTCTTCAACATGAACGTTGGGGTTCTTCTGCAGATGGGCCTCGACCACATCCCAGATCGGCGGGCCTTCCGTGCCTTCGTTGACCGATGCCCAGCCGGCGACCACGTAGTCGCGCGCCGGATCGATCTGCTCACCGGTCGCCAGGAAGGTCATGTCCGAGATGCGCGAGCCGATCGCCTGGTTCGGGTCGATCTTGTAGCCCAGGCCGCCGACGCGAACCATGTCCCCGCCCTGCTGGTAGTAAGGATCGGGATTGAACAGGTTGTCGGCGACGTCTTCCAGGATGTCCTTGATGAGCTGGCCGTTCATGGTGGAACGGTAAGCCTCGGGATAGGTCATGGAACAGGCGTTGTGCACGTCCTCGACGGTGATCGCCTGGCCCGGCAGCAGCGAGGTGCCCCAGCGGAAGCCCGGCGAGAGCGCAATCTCGGCGTCACGCTCGGCGAGCAGCGCCTGACAGATCAGGTCGTCAAAGGTGCCGTTGAAGTTGCCGCGGCGGTACAGCAAAGAATCGGTCTGCCCCAGTTCGCGCTTCAGCTCGTCTTCGTAAGGCGCGCGCAGCTTGTCGATAAAGGCGCTCATCTCCGGATCCGGCGTGATCACGTCGGAGAAAACCGGGATCAGGCGATACTTGAAGCCCTTCACCTCCCCGCCGGAGACGTTGAGGTCGACCCGCGAAACGAACTTGCCGTTCGAGCCTGAAGCGATCAGCATCGTCTTGCCGACCATCACCGGCTCCGGCAGGGCGTCATGGGTGTGGCCGGACAACAGGACGTCGATGCCCTCGACGCGGCTGGCCATCTTGCGGTCGACGTCGAAGCCGTTGTGCGACAGCACGACGATCACGTCGGCGCCCTCTTCGCGGGCCGCGGCGACGTTCTTCACCATCTCTTCCTCGCGGATGCCGAAGCTCCAGTTCGGGATCATCCAGCGGGGATTGGCGATCGGGGTATAGGGGAAGGCCTGGCCAATAACCGCGACCTTCACGCCGCCGCGCTCGAAGATCTCGTAGGCCTTGAAGGCCGGCTCCATCCATTCGTCGTCGAAGACGTTCCCGGCAAGCAGCGGAAACTCGAGAGAGTCCTTGATCTCGGTCACCCGGTCGGTGCCGTAGGTGAACTCCCAGTGGGCGGTCATGGCGTCGGTACCGAGGGCGTGCATGACGTCGACCATGTCCTGGCCCTGGGTCTCATTCGCCGTGTAGCTGCCCTGCCAGGTATCGCCGCCGTCCAGGAACAGCGTCTTGTCCTCGCCGCGCTCGGCGCGCACCCGCTTGACAATGGTCGCCACGCGGTCGAGGCCGCCCATCTTGCCGTAGGCCTTGGCGAGCGAAACGTAGTCGACCGAGGTCAGGGCGTAGGCCTCCGGGCTGCCGGGCGTCAGATTGAACATCTTCAGGAAATCTTCGCCGGTCACATGCGGCGGCAGGCCCGCCACCTCGCCGACGCCGAGATTGACCGAGGGCTCACGGAAGTAGAGCGGCTTCATCTGGGCATGAATGTCGGTGATGTGCAGCAGGGTGACGTTGCCGAAGTCCTCGGCTGCCAGCAGGTCCTCCTCGGTCAGCGCCTGCTGGGCGGCGACCTGGCTCCAACGGCCATGCATCCCCGGGCCGAAAATGGTCGCCAGGGCTACCGAAGCGGTCAGGAAATCGCGTCTCGAGAACATAATATTCCTCTCTTCCTGTCCGCGCCGTCACGCCGGCGGACAGGACCGTCGAATACCGAAAAGAGAATGTCGGGATCCGGCGGCGGCCGCGCCGCCGCCGGTCCGTTACAACTTACTGCCTGACGGCAGGGGTCTCGATCGAGAGACCGGTACCGCGCCAGGTGACGTAAACCTCAAGCGCCATCAGGTCGTCCGAGAAGGCCGCCGGGAATTCCGCGCGGGTATCCCGGATGCAGCCGCGGAAGCGGTTATGCAGCGAGACCATGTTGGCCTGCTTGAGTCGATAGGTCGGGAAGCCGTTCACGTTGCCTTGGCTGAGGTGGTCGGCACGGATGTAGTTCCCGTTGTTCTCTTCATGACAGGAAGCGCAGGAGAGATTCAACTGACCCGTACGGGTGTAGTAAAGCTCCTCGCCCTTCTTCCACCAGCTCTGCAGGTCACCCTGGCTGAGGTCGACATGCATCGGTGTGCCCAGCGACTGGTGCTTGATGAAGGTCGTGAGCGCCTTCTGCTCCGCCGCGTCGAACTTGTAGGCTTCCGCCTTCATATTGTTCTCACGGCACTTGTTGATCTGCAGTTCCATGTTGATCGGCCGCTTCGCCGCGTCATCCCACTTGGGATAGGCCGCCGCGACACCCGCCATGGTCTCGGAAGCATCGCCGTGACAGGACGCGCAGGACTTGCCGGCGTCGCCTTCCACGGTGTTCCAGATCTCCTCGCCGCGCTCGACGTAGAGCATGCCGGGGTTCTGAAAGGAGTCCGTTTCGAGATCGCGGGTTTCCGGCGTGCGGTACAGCCAGCCGGAGAGCACCTCGTCGAGCGGATGCCCGTCCGGTGCCGCGGTCCGCGTCACCATCTTCTTCTCGCCGTCAATAACGAGTTCGTCGCTCACCGGCTCGGCGCTGACCACCGAGACGGCCACTCCAGAGGCAGCTACAGCGGCGACCGCCGCCAGGATTATTTTTTTCTTCAACACATTCCCTCCCGTTTGTGCCTCACCCATTCGGCCGGCGCCGTTGTTCTGTTGGTTCGGCTCCGGCCGTCATTTGCCTGGGGCCTTACTTGACCTCGATGGCCTGTTCGTGGGTGTAGACGTCACCGCTGTCGTCCACCCAGGTGAACTTGAAGGTGCCGCTCTCCATGACCTTGGCATTGAACTCGAAGTAGGGGTTCGCCGAGATCGCCGGTTCGATGTCGCAGGAGAAGACGGGCTTTCCTTCGAACTCACAGCTGAACTTGTTGATGATCTGCCGCGGAATCACATTGCCTTGCTTGTCCTTGCGCTGGCCGGATTCCATCTTGTGGCTGATCAGAGTCTTGATGGTGATGACCTCGCCGGCGGAGGCCGACTTCGGAACTTTCACGCGGGGTTTGGGCGCTGCCATTTTCGTATTCCTCGCTTCTCGATCAGCCGCCGCAGCCGCCGATCGTGACCTTGACCTGCTTCTTGTCCATGAAGACCGAACCGTCGCTCATCTTGGCGACGGCGACCACGTTTTGGGTCTTGGCCAGGCGCATACGGGTCGTCGCGCTGGCTTCACCGCTCATGGGCGTGAAATGGAAGGTGGCGACAGCCGGGTTCGGGTTGCCGTCAGCCAGTACGGTGACCGACTCGACGTAGGAGCTTTCGGTCATCTCGCTATCGACGGAAACCGTGATGGGAACGGTGTTGCCGTTCTCGGCGATCTCCGGTGCTTTCAGGTTGATCTTGCCGCTCTCCGGCGCCTTACCGCCGGTGAACTCCATGATCATCTTCTCGGTGGCGGCATCGTCGGCGAAAGCCGAGCTGAGTGCCGGGCCGAATGCCACAAAGGCGGCAGCCCCTGCCGACATTCCGAGCGCCTGGCGTCGTGTCACTTGCATTGATGTTCTCCAGTTGGGCTTGTCGGTCACTTCAGCGTGCCGAGATACGCAACAATCGACTCGACCTGTTCGGCGGTCAGGATCGTCTTGCCGACCAGGTCCTTACGGACGTCCTTGCCGACATCCAGCGAATAGAAGCCGGGCATCACCGTCTGCTCGCCGAAGACTTCCTTGGAATTGATGACGATCGCGCGCAATTCCTCCTCCGACCAGCGCTCGGCCACGCCGTCCAGCGACGGGCCGACCTCACCATGGAAAAGCTGTTCGCTCATGTCGGAATTGGCGTGGCAGGCAAGGCAGTTGCCGAGCTTGCGATCCGCAAAGAACTTGCGGCCTTCGGCAACGTCGCCGGGCGCGCCTGTCAACGACTTGGCCACCACCCCGTCCACGACCATCACGTCGTTGGGGGCCGTGTCCATGGCCGCGGCGGTCGTAACGCCGGCGAAGAGCGCGGCTGCGGCGAGAGAGATTCGTGCTGCAAACATGGGCGTCTTTCCTCGTTTTGTCTTCCGCTGCGTCAGGGGCGGCGGTTATTTTCTTAACATTAGCGACCGGAGGACGACCATTCAATGCATAAATTGCAATTTTTGAATATGTCGCCGCTCCCCGGCCTGCTGGCGGACTTCCTTCCTTTGCGAAAGCCCCGTCTTCCGCGGATTCCGCACAGCGTTAAGGACCGTAAACCTTGAGCGAAATCCTCGCGGCGCTCCCCCGCTCCGGCCCTACCTGGTCCGTATCCCGTCCCCATTCTCGATCTAATCCGTGTTCTTGATGCCGGCGGCCTGGCGTTCCCGAATCCGCCGGGCGTGATAGCGCTGGAAGTCCTCGTCGGTATCGTAGAGCTTCTCGCGCACCCAGGTGAACATGTCGAGGAAAGTGCCCTTGGAGAAGGCACCGGGCATCGCCGCCACGGCGGCCTGGGCAACGCTCTGGCTGCCGTCGGTCTGCTCGGGCAGGAACAGGACCGTCGGGGTGAAGAGGACGCCCCACTTACGGACCGCAGTCTTTTCCGGCAAGACCTCGCCGTCCAGGTCGGTGATCTCCTGGTTTCCGTGCAGGTCGTACTGGACCATCATGAAGTTGGCCTTGATGTAGTCCCGCACTTCGGGATCGCTGAGGACCTCCTCGTGCACCTTGCGGCAATAGATGCAGCCGCGCTGCTCGATGATGATCGCCAGCCTCTTCCCTTCTTCCTGCGCCGAGGCGAGATCCTCCTGCACGTCCTTGAAAGTCAGCGAAAACCATTCCGGCTTGTGCAGGCCGTCGTCGCCCAGGGTGACCGCCCAGGCCGCCGAGGCGGGCAGACAGAACGCGAGAACCAGAAGCAGGCGTTTCAGCATTTCACTCCTCCTCATCCGATGTTCTGAAAGGCGGGAAAGGTCTCCAGCAGCCAGTTGGCGATTTCCACCATCTGGCCGGTTATGAAGAGTATACCGGTCAACACCAGAATACCCCCCATCGCCATTTCAACTTTGTGCATATGCCGCTTGAAGCGGGCGGCCCAGCCGAGAAAGCGCGTGGCAAAGACCGCCGCCAAAAGGAAGGGCAACCCGATGCCCAGGGAATAGACCGCCAGCAGCGCCGCCCCGCGGCCCGCCGTCCCCTCCGCCCCCGCCACGAAAAGAATGGCCGCCAGAACCGGGCCGACGCAGGGCGTCCAGCCGAAGGCGAAGGCGAGCCCCATGATGTAGGCGCTGAGGACGCCCGTCGGCTTGCGGTTCACCTGGACGCGGGCCTCGCGATAGAACAGCGCGATGCGGAAGACGCCCAGGAAATGCAGCCCCATGACGATGATGATCGCGCCGGCGACGATCGCCAGGATGTCGAAGTAGCGGGCGATGGACTGGCCGATGACGCTCGCCGTGGCCCCCAAGGCGACAAAGACCGTGGTGAAGCCGAGCACGAAGCCGATGGCCGCCAGGATCAGCCGGCGCGTGGCCTCGGCGCTGCGCTCCTCGCTCTGAAGCTCGTCGAAGGTCAGCCCGGCCAGATAGGCCATATATGGCGGCACGATGGGCAGAACGCAGGGCGAAACAAAGGAAATCAGGCCGGCCAGGAAGGCACCGCCGTAGGTAACGTCGAACATTCAGCGAAACTCTTGCAACGGTGCCATAGTCGGCGGAACTCCCCTTCCCCCCCGGTCTCATCGCCGGGTTTGCAATACATGCATTAATTCATATATATTCAAACTATTCAATCGGGATTCGAAGCCGATGCGACAGATGATGCCTTTCCGGTCCCTCGCCGCCTGCCTGCTGCTGGCCGCCGCGGCATTGGGCGCCTTCGCCCTGCCTGGACTGCCGGGCGCCGCGCAGGCCGCCGAGCTGATCATGCTGGAGCGCCCGGGCTGTGCCTGGTGCGCCCGCTGGAACCGGGAAATCGCGCCGATCTATCCCTTGACCGACGAGGGGCGGCAGGCGCCGCTGCGCCGGGTGGACGTGACCGAACCCTGGCCCAGCGACCTGGCCGGGATCGGCAGCGACCGCTACACGCCGACCTTCATCGTGGTGGACAATGGAGTCGAGATCGCGCGGCTGCGCGGCTACCCGGGAGACAATTTCTTCTGGCCCCTGCTCAGCGAAATGCTGGCCAAGCTGTCTTCCGGCGCCAAGGAGACGGTCAAGGGGGCCAATAGCGGCTGACGCGCGGCTCGTGTATAGTCGGCGCCGGCCACGGGGACGCCCATCGCGGGTGACCGGCCGTGGCGGCTGCCGGGACGTGCATTTGGCAGCAGTGGGTATTGGACAGTGCAGCGGATCCGCAGATGGTCGACCTAACTTCTGATGCCTCTCCCAAGGACATCGAAGTCCTCATGGAGCAGGCGCGCAAGGCCGGCGACCTGTTGAAGGCGCTGTCCCACGAAAGCCGCCTGCTGATTCTCTGCATCCTGGTTTCCGGCGAGAAGTCGGTTTCCGAGCTTGAGGAAATCATGAACATGCCGCAGGCCGCGGTGTCGCAGCAGCTCGCCCGGCTGCGCTTCGACCGCCTGGTCTCAACGCGCCGTGATGGCCGCATGGTCTACTACTCGATTGCCAACGACGAGGTCGCGCGGCTTGTGGAGATGATCTACGAGTTCTTCTGCAAGCCCGCGCAGGAGAAGAGCCGCAAACAATAGGCGGCCCGGCGCCGGCGGGCATCGACCCGGCGTCCGAATGGGCCCAGCGACCGCAAACGCGCGGAGACGGGCCGAACAGAATGGGAGGAGTCGATGGAAGACGTCGGCTGGCTTTTACCGATCGCCGGGGGCCTGGCGGGCATCGTGATCGGTGCCGCCGCCCGCTACGACCGCTTTTGCACCCTGGCCGCACTGGAACGCTACTGGTACGCCAACGACAGCAGCGGCCTGAGGACCTGGGTCCTGGCCGCCACGGTCGCGATCATCGTCACCCAGGCCATGACGCTGAGCGGCCTGGTCGACCTGCAGCGCACCTTCTACCTCAATCCCTCCTTCGGCTGGACCGGCGCGATCCTCGGCGGACTCGCCTTCGGCTTCGGTATGGCCCTGGTCGGCACCTGCGGCTTCGGCGCCCTGGTGCGCCTGGGCGGCGGCAGCCTGCGGTCCCTCGTGGTCCTGCTGGTCCTCGGCCTCTCGGCCCTGGCCGCCCAGCGCGGCATCATCGCCCAGGCCCGAGTCCAGGTCGTCGACAACCTGGCCGCCGACCTCAGCTTCGCCGGCGACCAGTCCCTGGGCAGCATCGTCTCCGCCCTGCTGGGCTTCGACGCACAGCTGCCGGTCGCCTTCTTCATCATCGGCCTGCTGCTGCTGTGGATCTTCTCCTCCGCCGACTACCGCGGGCGCATCGGCCACATCATCACCGCCACCATCATCGGCGGCGGCGTCGCCTTCGGCTGGCTGGCCACCACCTGGGTCGCCAAGCGCGCCTTCGACCCGGTGCAGATCGAGGCCGGCTCCTTCGTCGTGCCGGTCGGCGACACGCTCATCCAGTTCATCGCCTTCACCGGCGTGCTGCCGGACTACGGCGTCGGCCTGGTCGTCGGCGTCGGCATCGGCGCGGCGCTGGTCGCCTGGCGCAAGCGCGACGTGCGCTGGGAGGCCTGCGACGACGCGCGCGAACTGGGCCGCCACATCGTCGGCGCCTTCCTGATGGGCACCGGCGGCGTCTTCGCCATGGGCTGCACCATCGGCCAGGGCGTGACCGCGGCTTCGGTCCTGGCGGTCTCCGCGCCGGTGGTGGCGATTTCCATCGCCATCGGCGCGCGCCTTGGCCTGGCCTACCTGTTGGAAGGGTCGATCTGGAGCGTATTCAGAATCTCGCATCGCGAGTCAGCGGAATAGCACCGCCCGAAATCAGATTTCATGGGGGCGGGCTGCAGGTCAGCCCGTGAAGGGATCACCGGAACGAACAAAGCGGCAAGGCCATTGCCGCGCCAAACAGAGGGAGAATGAGCGTGAAAAGTATCCGACACCTGGCCTTTGCCCTGGGTCTCTTCGGCGCCGCCTCGGCAGCCCAAGCACAGGACGATTCCGAAGCCCTGGTTTCCTTCTCGGTGATGAAGCCGGAAATCGCCGTCACCCTGGCCCAGGCGGCGCTCGAGAGCTGCCGGGGCGAAGGCGCGCAGATCGCCGTCGCCGTGGTCGACCGCTTCGGCAACCTGCAGATGATGCTGCGCGACCGCTACGCCGGGCCGCACACGCCGGAAACCGCGCGGCGCAAGGCCTGGACCGCCGTCAGCTTCCGCAGCGACACCCTGACCCTCTCCGAGACCACCAAGCCGGGCACGGAAGCCTATGGCGCCAACTTCATCACCGAAGCCCTGATGCTGGGCGGCGGCGTCCCGGTCGAGGCGCACGGCAGCATCATCGGCGCCGTCGGCGTGTCGGGCGCCCCCTCGGGCGAGATGGACGACGGCTGCGCCCGCGCCGGCATCAACGCCGTCGCGGCGGATCTGGCGTTCTAGCGCCCGCTACGGCTTCGTAAGGAAAGCAATGGCTGTCGTCCCGGGGCTTGTTCCCGGGACCCATTGCCCTCACCGTCGTATGGCTGGTGAAGGCTCATAGTCACCCGAGCCGCGCGCCAATCTGCCCGATATCGCCGCACGCAGATGTCGGTGGGGCCCGGCATCAAGTGCCGGGACGACAGCGGAGTCCGGCTTCAGATTGGGGGAGCGATCAGTTCAAGCCGCCGAGGTCTCCGCCGAGGAACCGAGACCGCCGGTCTTCTCGATGAAGGCGGCGATCTCGGCGACGCCCTGCCCGCCCTTCACCTGGGCGAAGACGAAGGGGCGCTTGCCGCGCATCTTCTTCGCATCCCGGTCCATCACCTCCAGGCTGGCGCCGACCAGCGGCGCCAGATCGGTCTTGTTGATGACCAGCAGGTCGGACCGGGTGATGCCCGGCCCGCCCTTGCGCGGGATCTTGTCGCCGGCGGAGACGTCGATGACGTAGATGGTGATGTCGGCCAGTTCCGGGCTGAAGGTGGCGGCCAGGTTGTCGCCGCCGGACTCGATCAGCACCAGGTCCAGATCGGGGAAGCGCTGGCGCATCTCCGCGACGGCGGCGAGGTTGATGGAGGCGTCCTCGCGGATCGCCGTGTGCGGACAGCCGCCGGTCTCCACCCCCATGATGCGCTCCGGCGGCAGAGCGCCCGAGCGGGTGAGGAACTCCGCGTCCTCGCGGGTGTAGATGTCGTTGGTGATGGCGGCGATGTCGTAGCGTGCCGCGAGCACCTTGCAGAGCGCGTCCATCAGCGCCGTCTTGCCGGAGCCAACGGGCCCGCCGATCCCGACCCGCAGGGGGCCTGATGTTTTCGGACCTGAAGCGGAAGCAGTCATGAGCGGAACAACCTCGTGTACTGGGTTTCGTGTTTCATGGCGGCGAGGTCGGCCAAGACCGCCGAGCCGCCGAGATCCTCCAGCGGCGCGGTCAGCGCCGCCTGGACCGTTTCGGCCACCGCGGGCTCCAGCCCCGCGATCACCTGCTGGCCGGCGCGTTGGCCGAGCGGGATAAGACGCACCCCGGCGGAGACCAGGTTGCCGGTGAAGCCGTGCAGGTAGGCATGCAGGCTGGGCGCCAGGCCAAGCCCGTGCCCCGCCGCGGCGACCGCCACCACCACCGGGTAGGCCAGCGGCCCGTCCCAGGCCTCCGTCAAGCGGTCTAGCGCCGCGCAGGGCCAGGCGTTCAAGGTCGCCTCGGCAAAGGCCCGGCCTTGCGCGGTCGTCTCCAGATGGCGCTCCGACGACGCCGCGAAGGCCGCGGCCAAGGCCGCGATCTCCGCCAGGGCCCAAGGCCGCGCCGCGGCCTCGAAAGCATGGCGGAACAGGATGGCGTCGTTGCGCCCGGAACCGAAGCGCAGCAGGTCGGCCAGCCAGGTCTCCAGCGCGGCGACATCGGTGACCCGGCCCTCTTCCACCGCATACTCCAGCCCGTGGGAGTAGCTGAAGGCGCCCACCGGGTAGCCCGGCGACAGCCAGGTCATGAGGCGGTAGAGGCCGGCGTGGTCGAGCGCGTCAGTCATGGTGATGATGCCCGCCGTGATCATGGTCATGACCCTGCGTGCGGCCGTGACCGTAGGCGCCGCCCTCGGGATGGAAGGGCGCGTCGATCAGTGTCGTGCGCGCCCCCATTTTCTGCAGCATGTCGAGGATCACGTGGTCCTCGCGGATGCGCAGGGCGTCGCCGAGAATCTGGGTCGGCAGGTGCCGGTTGCCGAGATGCCAGGCGATGCGCACCAGTGGCAGGTCGTCGCCCGCGTGCACTTCGATGAGGCGCTCCGGCGCCGCCTTCACACCGACCACGCCGCCATCTTCCAGCAGCAGGCCGTCGCCGTCGGCCAGCGCCACCGCCTGCGGCAGGTCGAGCAGGAAGTCGAGCCCGGCCTCCCCCTGCATGGCGATGCGGCGGCGGTGGCGGGCGTCGAAGTCCAGCACCACGCAGTCGCGCGCGGCCCAGGGCTCCCAGGTGCCCGCCGGTTTCACCTCCGTGGCGCGCAGCATGGCCCACTCTCCCCTAGAACAGGAAGTAGCGCTGCGCCATGGGCAGCACTTCCGCCGGCTCGCAGGTCAGCAGCTGACCGTCGGCACGCACCTCGTAGGTCTCCGGGTCGACTTCGATGGCCGGTGTGTAGTCGTTCAGCACCATGTCCTTCTTGGTCACCTTGCGGATACCGGAGACCGCCAGCACCTGCCGCGACAGGTCGAGCTGGCGCCCGACGTCCGCCTCGGCCGCCGCCTGGGAGACGAAGGTGACGGAGCTGGCCGTCATGGCCTTGCCGAAGCCGCCGAACATGGGGCGGTAGTGCACCGGCTGCGGCGTCGGGATGGAGGCGTTGGGATCGCCCATGGCCGCCGCCGCGATGGTGCCGCACTTCAAAACGAGGTCGGGCTTTACCCCGAAGAACATCGGCTTCCACAGCACCAGGTCGGCCAGCTTGCCGACCTCGATGGAGCCCACCGCGTCGGCGATGCCGTGGGTGATCGCCGGATTGATGGTGTACTTGGCGATGTAGCGCTTGACCCGGAAATTGTCGTTGTCGCCGCTTTCTTCGGCCAAGCGCCCGCGCTGCTTCTTCATCTTGTCGGCGGTCTGCCAGGTACGGATCAGCACCTCGCCGACCCGGCCCATGGCCTGGCTGTCCGAGGCGATCATCGAGAAGGCGCCGAGGTCGTGCAGAATGTCCTCGGCGGCGATGGTCTCGCGCCGGATGCGGCTCTCGGCGAAGGCCAGGTCCTCCGGGATCTTCGGGTCCAGGTGGTGGCAGACCATCAGCATGTCGAGATGCTCGTCCACCGTGTTCACCGTGAAGGGCCGCGTCGGGTTGGTCGACGACGGCAAGACATTCAGCTCGCCGCAGACCTTGATGATATCCGGCGCGTGGCCGCCGCCGGCACCCTCGGTATGGAAGGCATGAATGGTGCGGCCCTTGAAGGCGGCGATGGTGTTCTCTACGAAGCCGGACTCGTTCAGCGTGTCGGTGTGAATCGCCACGCCGATGTCGGTTTCCTCCGCCACCGCCAGACAGGTGTCGATGGCCGAGGGCGTGGTGCCCCAGTCCTCGTGCAGCTTCAGGGCGCAGGCCCCGGCGTGAACCATCTCCAGCAGCGCCTCCGGCTTGGAGGCGTTGCCCTTGCCGAAGAAACCGAGGTTCATGGGGAAGCCCTCGGCGGCCTGCAGCATGCGGTGCATATGCCAGGGGCCCGGCGTCGCCGTGGTGGCGTTGGTGCCCTCCGCCGGGCCGGTGCCGCCGCCCAGCATGGTGGTGACGCCGGAATAGAGCGCGTCCTCCATCTGCTGCGGGCAGATCCAATGGATGTGGGCATCGATGCCGCCGGCGGTGAGGATACGCCCCTCGCCGGCGATGGCTTCGGTGCCCGGGCCGATGATGATGTCCACGTCCGGCTGCACGTCGGGATTGCCGGCCTTGCCGATCCCGGCGATGCGCCCGTCCTTCAGGCCGACGTCGGCCTTGACGATGCCCCAGGTGTCGACGATGAGGGCGTTGGTGATCACCGTGTCGACGGCGCCCTGGGCACGGCCGGCCTGGGACTGGCCCATGCCGTCGCGGATCACCTTGCCGCCGCCGAACTTCACTTCCTCACCATAGGTGGTGAAGTCCTTCTCGACTTCGATGACCAGATCGGTGTCGGCCAGACGCAGACGGTCCCCGGTGGTCGGGCCGTACATGGCGGCATAAGCGGCGCGGTCGATTTTCACAGCCATCTTCTATGCCTCCAGCTTGCCGTTGATCTTGGCGTTGAAGCCGTAGACTTCGCGGCTTCCGACGTAGGCGATCAGCGTCACCTCGCGGCTCTGGCCCGGCTCGAAGCGCACCGCCGTCCCGGCGGGAATGTCCAGGCGGCAGCCGAGCGCCTTGTCGCGGTCGAAGCTCAGCGCCGCGTTGGTCTCGTAGAAATGATAGTGCGAGCCGACCTGCACCGGGCGGTCGCCGGTGTTCTCCACCAGCAGGGTCACGGTCTCGCGCCCCACGTTCAGCTCGATGTCGCCCTCGGCGACCATGATCTCTCCGGGAATCATTGGCATCCTCTCCCCTGGGGCTCCTAACGAATGGGCTGGTGCACGGTCACCAGCTTGGTGCCGTCGGGAAAGGTCGCCTCGACCTGAATTTCGTGGATCATCTCGGCGACGCCCTCCATCACCTGTTCGCGCGCCAGCACCGTGCCGCCGTCGCGCATGAGGTCGGCCACCGAGCGGCCGTCGCGCGCGCCCTCGACCACGTAGTCGGAGATCAGGGCGATGGCCTCCGGATAGTTCAGCTTGCAGCCGCGCTGCAGCCGGTTGCGCGCTACCATGGCCGCCATCGCGACCAGCAACTTGTCCTTCTCGCGTGGTGTCAGGTTCACGCCCTAACCTCCCTTACCCACTCGTTTTTCTTGCTCACAAATGCCACAGCCGCGGCAGCCCCGCCGGCAATCCCGCCAGCTGCGCCCGCGCCGCCGCCCAGAAGGCGCCGTAGGCGCGCCGCACCGCCAGCGCCTCGCCGAGAAAACGCCCGACGACGAGACCGTTCACGGCGGTCAGCGCATGCCGCGCGCCGGTGCTCTCTGCCGGCAGCAGCGCCCGCAAGGCTTCAAGCTGCTCCGCCGCATCATCGGCAGCGTAAACCAGGCTGGCGAAGGCGGTCACGCCGCCCAGACAGGCCGCGGAGGCCAGCGGCGCGGCGAGGTCCCCCTCGGCATGCAGCGCGTCGGCCCAGACCAGCTTGCCGCCGCGGCGCAGGCGCCAACCGTCATGGATGAGGCCCCGGCTGAGGCTTTCGCCGGAGGCGCGACGTCCGAAAACCAGGAATTCACCCGCCAGGACCCGCGCCCCGGGGGCAACGTCGACCACGGTGTCGCGGCGCAGGCGCGCCCCGTCGAACAGGATGGTTTCCTGGGGCAGCCATTCCAGCCAGGCCCCGGCCGCCGCCGTCAGGGTGACGGCGATGCGGCTGTCGGCCCCCAGCGACCGGTAGACCTTCTCCGCCGCCTGGGGATAGACGCGCAGGGCGCTCTCCACCCCGGCGGTCACCTCGACGCGCAGGCTGTCGCCGCCGACCACGCCGCCGGACGTCGTGATGAGGCAGGCCTCCAGGATGTCGCCCCGGCCCGGCTGCGGCAGGCGCAGGCTCAGCGGATCGCGCTGATGCAGATCGGCCAGGCGGGTAACGCCGTCCGTCGCCCGCACCGCCAGGGCCGCCTCGCCCGCGACCGCCGAGCGGCGCAGAGCGACGACCTCGCCTCCCGCGGGGCGCGGCGGTGCTTCAGACGGCGATGTAGCGACGGACATCCGCTTCAACCATTTCCTCGCCGCGGCCCGCGAGTACGATCTCGCCGCGGTCCATGACAGCATAGCTGTCCGCCAGGTCGCGCGCGAATTCGAAATACTGCTCGACCAACAGGATCGCCATGTCGCCGCGCTGGGCGAGCAGCCGGATCACCCGCTCGATGTCCTTGATGATGGAGGGCTGGATGCCCTCGGTCGGCTCGTCCAGGACCAGTAGACGCGGCCGCATGACCAGCGCCCGGGCGATGGCGAGTTGCTGCTGCTGGCCGCCGGACAGGTCGCCGCCACGGCGCTTCAGCATGTCCTTCAGGACCGGGAAGAGTTCGTAGATCTCTGTCTCGACGTTGCGCTGATCGCGCGGGATGGCCGCATAGCCGGTGCGCAGGTTCTCCTCCACCGTCAGCAGCGGGAAGATCTCGCGGCCCTGGGGCACGAAGGCGATGCCGCGGCGGGCGCGCTGGTGCGGCGGCAGGCTACCCAGCGCCTCCTCCTCCCAGACGATCTCGCCGTTCCTGACCGGCTGCTGGCCGCAGACCGCGCGCAGCAGGCTGGTCTTGCCGACGCCGTTGCGGCCCATGACGCAGGTCACCTGGCCCTTGGCGGCGGCCAGCGACACCCCGCGCAGGGCCTGGCTGGCGCCGTAGTAGAGATCGATGTTCTGAACCTGAAGCATAGGGTTAGCGCCCGAGATAGACTTCGATGACGTGCTGATTGCTCTGCAGGCTCTCCAGCGAGCCCTCGGCCAGCACCGAGCCCTCGTGCAGCACCGTGACGTGGCAGTTCAGCGCCTTGATGAACTCCATGTCGTGCTCGACCACCACCACGGAGTGGTCGCGGGCGATCTCCTGCAGCATCTCCGCGGTCTTGGCGGTCTCGGCGTCGGTCATGCCGGCCGCCGGCTCGTCGACCAGCAGCAGCTCCGGGTCCTGCATCAGCAGCATGCCGATCTCGAGCCACTGCTTCTGGCCGTGCGACAGGTTGCCGGCCAGGCGACCGGTGTGATCGGTCAGCGCAATGCGCTCCAGCACCCGGTCGATATGGTCGCGCTGCGCCCCGCTGAGCCTGGCGAAAAGCCCGCTAAAGACGTCGCGCCGGCCCTTTTGCGCCAGCTCCAGGTTGTCGAACACGCTCTGGCTTTCGAAGACCGTCGGCTTCTGGAACTTGCGGCCGATGCCCAGGTTCGCGATGGCCGCCTCGTCCAGCTTGGTGAGGTCGAGGCCGCCGTTGAAGAATATCTCGCCGCTGTCGGGGCGCGTCTTGCCGGTGATGACGTCCATCATGGTCGTCTTGCCGGCGCCGTTCGGCCCGATGATGGCCCTGAGTTCCCCCTCCTTCACATAGAGGCTGAGGTTGTTCAGCGCCTTGAAGCCGTCGAAGCTGACGGTCACGCCGTCCATGTAGAGGATGGTGTCCGCCGCCGGATGAATCGCAGGGTCGGCCGCCGTGGCAGCCGCCGTGTCCGGGGCCTGGGAAAGCGCCTCACTCACCGGGCACCTCCTGCGCCTGCGCTGGGAGTTTTTGTTTCATGACGCCGGGCAGACGGCCTTTCAATTGATCCAGCGAACCGACGATGCCCTTGGGCATCAGCACGGTGACGGCGATGAACAGCCCGCCGAGGAAGAACAGCCAGATGTCCGGCGCCGCCCCGGTCAGGTAGGTCTTGGCATAGTTCACCAGCACCGCGCCCAGGATGGCGCCGTGCAGGTAGCCGCGCCCGCCGACCGCGACCCAGATGACGATCTCGATGGAGTTGGCCGGAGAGAACTCGCTGGGATTGATGATGCCGACCTGCGGCACGTAGAGCGCCCCGGCGAGCCCCGCCAGCATGGCCGAAACGGTGAAGACGAAGAGCTTGTAGTACTCGACCCGGTAGCCGAGGAAACGGGTCCGGCTCTCCGCGTCGCGGATGGCGATGAGGACCCGCCCGACCTTGGAGCCGATGATCCAGCGGCACAGCAGGAAGGCCAGGATCAGCAGCACGGCGGAAGCGGCGAAGAGCCCGGCGCGCGTTCCCTTGGCCTGCAGGTCGAAGCCCAGCAGATCCTTGAAGTCGGTCAGGCCGTTGTTGCCGCCGAACCCCATGTCGTTGCGGAAGAAGGCCAGCAGCAGGGCGAAGGTCATGGCCTGGGTGATGATCGAGAGGTAGACGCCGGTCACGCGCGAGCGGAAGGCGAACCAGCCGAAGACCAGCGCCAGGAGTCCCGGCGCCAGCACCACCATCAGGAGGGCGAAGGGGAAGGAGTCGAAGCCGTACCAGTACCAGGGCAGCTCCTTCCAGTTCAGGAAGACCATGAAGTCCGGCAGAACCGGGTTGCCGTAGACGCCGCGGTCGCCGATCTGGCGCATGAGGTACATGCCCATGGCATAGCCGCCCAGCGCGAAGAAAGCGCCGTGGCCGAGCGAGAGAATGCCGCAGAAGCCCCAGATGAGGTCGACGCTGAGCGCCAGCATGGCGAAGCAAAGATACTTGCCCAGCAGGCTGACCATGTAGGTCGGCACGTGGAAGGCGGAATCCGACGGCACGGCGAGGTTCAGCAGCGGCACCAGCACGGCCACCGCCAGCAGCGCCGCCAGGGTGATCTTCACGCCCAACGGCGAGAGCAGGCGTCCGGCGCCTTTCGAGTGATCCTTGGCAAGCAGCATGGCCTTCAGGACTCCACGGCCCGGCCGCGCAAGGCGAAGAGGCCGCGCGGGCGTTTCTGGATGAAGAGGATGATGGCGACCAGGATGAAGATCTTGGCCAGCACCGCGCCGGCGTAGGGCTCCAGGAACTTGTTCACCAGGCCGAGCGACAGGGCGCCGACCAGCGTGCCCCAGAGGTTCCCCACGCCGCCGAAGACCACCACCATGAAGCTATCGATGATGTAGCCCTGGCCCAAATTAGGGCTGACGTTGTCGATCTGGCTGAGCGCCACCCCGGCCATGCCGGCGATGCCGGAGCCGAGGCCGAAGGTCATGGCGTCGACCCAGCCGGTCCGAATGCCCATGGAAGAGGCCATGGGGCGGTTCTGGGTCACGGCGCGCATCTGCAGCCCGTAACTCGACCGCCGGATCAGCGCCATCAGCAGCGCGAAGACCAGCAGCGCGAAGACGATGATCCAGATGCGGTTGTAGGTCAGGGTCAGCCCGCCGGTCACCTCCCAGGCGCCGCTCATCCAGCTCGGGTTGCCGACCTCGCGGTTGGTCGGGCCGAAGAGGGTGCGCACCGCCTGCTGCAGGATAAGGCTGAGCCCCCAGGTCGCCAGCAGCGTCTCGAGGGGGCGGCCGTAGAGGAAGCGGATGATGCCGCGTTCGATGCCGATGCCGATGACGCCGGTCACCACGAAGGCGATGGGGATCGCCACCAGCACGGAGTAGTCGAAGGCGCCGGGGAACGAGGCCCTGAAAACCTCCTGCACCATGAAGGTGGTGTAGGCGCCGAGCATCACCATCTCGCCGTGGGCCATGTTGATGACGCCCATGACGCCGAAGGTGATGGCGAGGCCGATGGCCGCCAGCAGCAGCACGGACCCCAGGCTGATTCCCTGGAAGATGTTCGCGAGGAAACCGGCGAAGGCCAGCCCCTCCTCGATCGATTCCAGCGCCTCTTGGGCGGCGGCGCGGACCGCGGCGTCGGCCTCCGTCGGCTTGCCCTCGCCGTCGGTCACCAGAATGCCGGCGGCAAGCGCCCGCACCTCCGGGTCGGTAAATTCGCCCAGCACCTGCAGCGCCCCGACGCGGGTCTGCGTGTCGTCGGATTCGGCGAGCTGCGTCGCCGCCAGGGCGCGCCGCAGGCGCGCTTTCACGGTAGCGTCGCTCTCCTTGGCGATGGCCGCTTCCAGCGCCGGGATCATTTCCACCTGGGTACTGCGGAAGACGGCGTCGGCGGCGCGGATGCGCGCGTTCGGGTCCTTGCTGCCCAGCGTCAAGGCGCCGAGGCTGCCCTTCACCAGTTGGCGCAGCTTGTTGTTGATTCTGATCTTGGAGACGTCCCGCTTGCCGACCTCGCCCAGCGCTTCGCCGCTCATCGCGTCGAAGATGCGGTAGCCGCCGTCGACATCCTCGCCGATCACCATGCGGTCTTCGTCGTCGGTGAGGAAGAGCTGTCCCTCGAGGAACGCCTGAAGGATCGGCACGGCGCGTTCGTCGCCGCCGGCGAGGATCTTCTCCACCGCCTTGCCCTTGGCGCTGTAGGACTTCTCCCGCAGGCCCTGAAGGTCACTCTCCAGGTCGGCCAGCGCCGCCGTCGAAGGCACGAGCAAGCCCAGGATCAGGGCCAGGTATCGCAGCGCGCGGACCATGCGGGTGGGAAACATCTAACTCTCTATCCGGTGCCGGTCTCGTCTGGAAGGTTTCGGGGACGGGCCGCCAAGGCCCGCCCCCGCCACCGGGTTTACTGCTTCACGTACTTCGGTTCTTCGCAGTTGCCGCAGACCCAGGGATAGGTCCAGTCGGCGGTCAGCTTGGCGCTTTCCGGGATGAAATCGCTCCAGGCGTCGCCGATGACTTCCTTGTCGGTCGACCACACGGTCTCGATCATGCCGTCATCCTGGATCTCGCCGATCAGCACCGGCTTGGAGAGGTGATGGTTCACGTTCATCACCGCCGTGCCGCCGGTCAGGTTCGGCACCGTCTGGCCGTACATGGCCTGGCGCACCGCGTCGATCTCGGTGGTGCCGGCCTGCTCGACCGCCTGGGTCCACATCTTGAAGCCGATGTAGGTGGCTTCCATGGGATCGTTGGTGACGCGGTCCTCGTCGCCGATGAAGCTGTGCCACGCCGTGATGAACTCGTCGTTCACGTCGGCTTCGACGCTCATGAAGTAGTTCCAGGCCGCCAGATGGCCGACCAGCGGGGCGGTGTCGAGACCGGCCAGCTCTTCTTCACCCACGGAGAAGGCCACGACCGGGATTTCCTCGGCCTTGATGCCCTGGTTGCCCAGCTCCTTGTAGAAAGGCACGTTGGCGTCGCCGTTGATGGTGGAGACCACCGCCGTCTTCTTGCCCTGGGAGGCAAACCCCTTCACCTCGGCCACGATGGTCTGCCAGTCGGAGTGACCGAAGGGCGTGTAGTTCTCCATGATGTCTTCATCGGAGATACCTTTGGCGTTCAGGAAAGCCCGCAGGATCTTGTTGGTGGTGCGGGGATAGACGTAGTCGGTGCCGAGCAGCACGAAACGCTCGGCCCCGCCGCCGTCTTCGCTCATCAGGTACTCGACCGCCGGGATCGCCTGCTGGTTCGGCGCCGCACCGGTGTAGAAGACGTTACGCGAGCTCTCCTCGCCCTCGTACTGCACCGGATAGAACAGCAGGCCGTTCAGCTCCTCGAAGACCGGCAGCACGGACTTGCGGCTGACCGAAGTCCAGCAGCCGAAGACCACGTCGACCTTTTCCTTCTCGATCAGCTCCCGCGCCTTCTCGGCGAAAAGCGGCCAGTCGGAGGCCGGGTCCACGACCACCGCCTCGACGGGCTTGCCGAGCAGGCCACCCTTCTTGTTGAGATCGTCGACCATCATCAGGACAGTGTCCTTCAGGGTCGTCTCCGAAATAGCCATGGTGCCCGACAGCGAGTGGAGCACCCCAACCTTGATGGTATCGGCCGCCTGAGCTGCGGCCCCGCCGGCGAGAGCAGCAGCAAAAGCCGCGGCGCTCATCGCCCCCCTGAATACGGATTTCATTGTCTAATCTCCGCTAGACGTTGATGTTGCACCGCAAAATAATGGAGAAATCGACCGCAGACTGTCAAGTCTTAAACAAGTAACTGTGTCATAAAGAGGCTAGATAAAAAGTGTCATTACTTATTTTTGATCAATAGGTATTTGCCGCGCAAGCCTACCCTTACTTGCACGTTAGAATTCAAGCCAAACGGCCTAAAAATAATTCCAGCTCTCGCACACGACGCGGCGCCTGGCGCGTTGACGCTTCATCTGCCGCCACGTATTGCCTAGGGGCGGGCTGTCAAAGGTCCGCTAGAGGCTGATGTTGCACACCTGATGCCTCGGGCCCCCGGGGCGCCTCACGGCACCCGGGGGCTTTTGCCGAATCCTTCCCGGCTCCGGGGCCGCCCCGGCGTTCCTAGTGCCCTCCCCCCACTTCGCTCTCCCTCAGAATCTTGACCATTTCCCTCAGGTCGACGTCGCGCCGGTTGCGCAGCGAGACGTAGACGAAAATCATGTCGGAGCGTTCCCGGATCATGCTGGCCGGGAACGGCATGTAGACCAGTTCCTCCGCGTTGAAAGCAGGCGATGCCGTGCCGACCTGGTAGGCGTAGCGCAGCTCAACGTCGACCAGGCGCAGCGCTTCCCCTCCGGGCCCGTGCAGATGCGAGGGAATGCGCGCCATGCGCAGGAAGCTCGGCTTGTCCTCCGCCGTCTCGAAGCCCTCCATCAGCGCGTCGGCCAGCAGGCTGTCGTCGTCGCGCGCCTGGCCCGGCGCCGCCGCATGGGGATCGGCGTGCGGATGCGAATGCAGATCCGGATGCTCGGGCGGGTGGTTATGGCCGTGGTTGTGACGGCCACTCATGCGACGCCTCCCGCGCTGAAGTCCACCGGCTTGTCGATGATGCCCTTGTGCGCGCCCAGCTTGTTGTGGGCGACGAGCGTGCCCAGCACGTCGACCATGACCCGGGTGGCGAACAGCGAGGTGATGTCGGAGGTGTCGTAGGGCGGCGAGACCTCCACCACCTCCATGCCGCAGACGCCTTCGGCGGCCACCTTGCTGACCAGGCTGAGCGCCTCGCGCGGCAGGAAGCCGCCCGGCTCCGGCCAGCCGGTGCCCGGCACGAAGCCGCAGTCGACGCTGTCGATGTCGAAGCTCAGGTAGACCGCGTCGACACCGTCCCAGGCCGTCTCCAGCGCGATCTCCGCCACCTTGTCGATGCCCAGGCGCTCGACGTCGGACATGGAGATGATCGTGGTGTCGCGCTTGCGTGCCTCGACGACCGCCTCGCGCGGCACCTGCCAGCCGCCGATGCCGATCTGCACCAAGTTCTTGGCCGGCACGTTTTCCAGGTTGGTGGCGTGGAACCACGGCGTGGTGTGCATGCGCTCGTCCAGGTCCTTCTCCTGAATATCCGCATGGCGGTCGAAGTGGATGATGCCGATCTTCTTGGAGGTGCACTGGGCGATCCCGCGCACGGTCGCAAAGCCGATCGAGTGGTCGCCGCCCATGATCATCGGCATCGCGCCGGAGGAGAAGACATGGCCCACGGCGCGGGAGATCTGGTCGAAGGTCTTTTCGATGTTGGCGGGAATGGTGAAGACGTCGCCGACATCGCAGAGCGTCATCTGCTCGCGCAGGTCGACGCCCATCTCGTAGTTGTAGGGCGTGTAGAGCGCCGAGATGCGGCGGATGCCTTGCGGCCCGAAGCGGGTGCCGGGGCGGTAGGTGGTGCCGCCGTCGAAAGGCACCCCCATCACCGCCGCGTCGTAGTTGCCGACCTCCGCCACGTCCTCGATGTAGGGCGCCTTCAGGAAGGTGTTGATGCCGGCGTAGTGCGGCAGCTCGCCGCGCGCGAAGGTGGAGATGCCGCGGTCCTCGATGCTGTCGGCGGCGGCCAGGCCGACGCGCGTCGCCCATTGCCGCTCCTTGCGCCAGCCGTCTTCCGGCAGGTCGGCCTCCTTCTGCGCCGCGCGCCAGCCCTGCAGCTGCATCTTGTCGAAGTCCGGGTGGTGATGACGGCGGCGTTCCAGCGGAGCGGTCTCGCCGCCGGCAATCCGGCTGGCCCGGCGGCAGATGTCACGGCTAAGCATTGAGGAGTCCTTCGTTCCTTACAGGGTCTTGATGGGGGTGTTCGGGATCGGTGAAGCGCCCGGCTTGGGCCGCCAGCGCCGCCGGCATGGCGTCGCGGCGGTCGATCGGCAGGTCGTAGGTGATGGTGGCGCCATAGGCTTCCGGCGCCTGCGGGTCCCAGCGCAACTTGTCGAAGACCAGCAGCCGGGTGCCCAGCTTGAAGCCTTCCTTCAGGTCGTGGGTGACCATGAAGATCGTCATCTTCTCCTCCTCCCACAGCGAGAGGATGATCTCGTGCATACGCTGGCGGGTGCCGGGGTCGAGGGCGCCGAAGGGTTCGTCCAGCAGCAGCACCTTGGGCTTCGGGATCAGCGCCTGGGCGATGGCGAGGCGCTGCTGCATGCCGCCGGACAACGTCTTGGGATAGGCGTCGCGCGCGTGGGTCAGCCCGACCCGCTCCAGCAGGTGCGCGGCTTCCTCCATGGCGCGGCGGCGGCGGGCCCCAAACAACCGACCACAGAAGCGGCCGCAGAAGCCGGACTCCGCCAGCTCCATCGGCAGGATCACGTTCTCCATCACCGTCAGGTGCGGGAAGACGGAATAGCGCTGGAAGACCACGCCGCGGTCGATATCCGGCTCCTTGGCGATGGGCTTCCCGTCGACCAGGATCTCGCCGCCGCTCGCCCGCTCTTCGCTCAACAGCAGGCGCAGGAAGGTCGACTTGCCGCAGCCGCTGGCGCCGACGATGGCGCAGAACTCCTGCTGCGCGACCTCCAGGTTCAGGCGCTCTAGCACCACGACGTCCCCGTAGCTGAGCGAGAGGTTGCGCACGGAGATGAGGCTCATAGCCCGCGCTCCCCCGGCTGCCAGTCGAAGGCGCGGTGCGACAGGCGCCGCAGCCCCCAGTCGATCAGGAAGGCGAGCAGCGTGATCCAGGCGACGTAGGGCAGGATCACGTCCATGGCGAGGTAGCGCCGCACCAGGAAGATGCGGTAGCCGAGGCCTTCCGTGGCGGCGATGGCCTCGCTGGAGATCAGGAACAGCCACGCCGGCCCCAGCGACAGACGCAGGGCGCTGACCAGCCGCGGCAAGGTCTGCGGCAGCACCACGCGGGTCGCGATCTGCCAGGTGGAAGCGCCGAGTGTCTGCGCCTTCACCAACTGCTCGCGCGGCAGGGTCGCGACCGACATGGAAAGGTCGCGGACCATGAAAGGCGTCACCCCGATGACGATCAGCGTCACCTTGGCCAGCTCGCCGAGACCGAAGACGATGAACAGGATCGGCAGCACCGCCAGCGGCGGCACCATGGACAGCACGGCCACGACCGGCGCGAAGGCCGCGCGCATCAGCGGCAGCAGGCCGATGGCCACGCCGGCGACCAGACCGATCCCGGTCGCCACCGAGAGGCCGATGGCCAGGCGCAGCAGGCTTGCGAGCGTGTCGTCCCATAGGATGTAAGTTCCCTTGCGCGGGTCCGGCTGGAAGGCGAGGCGGTCGACGGCCGCGGCGAAGCTCTCGAACGACGGCAGCAGCTTGTCGTTGGGGTTCACCGCAAGGCGGGCGTCGGAGGCCATGAGGTAGGCGGCGGCCAGGAGAATGAAGGGCAAAGCGCCGAGCAGTAACTGCCCTGCCCGTCCCGGCCGCCGATTGATCAACCTACCCATGAGCGCTGCCGACGCCCGGCCGTCCTTACAGCGCGCCTTCGGCCGCCATCTTCATGAAGCCGGCATCGAAGCGCAGCTTCGTGTTGCCGGCCTCGCCCAGCTTGTCGCCGCCCGGGAAAGTCATACCGACGTAGTCAGGGCTCGGCGCGCCCTCACCCAGGATGCCGTGCTCGAAGAGGAAGTTGCGCACCACGTCCATGGTCTCGGTCAGCTTCTCGCTCATCGCGAAGTCGACGGCTTCGGCCGGCTTGTAGAACATCTTGGTGGTGGCCAGCTGGGCGTCGTAGCCGGCCAGGTCGGTGCCCGACTTCTCGCCCATGAAAGTGCGCGCCGCCTTACCTTCGTCGTCGTCCTTCATCATGATCGACATGGTCTCGTACCAGGCGCCGACCAGCGCCTTGCCGAAGTCCGGGTTGTCGGCCAGCGTCTCGGTGTTCACCACCAGCATGTCGATGATCTCGCCGGGGATGTCCTCCGAGGTGTAGAGCACCTTGGCGCCCGGCTCGGCGGCGATCTCGCTCAACAGCGGGTTCCAGGTGACCACGGCCTCGACCTCTGCGGTCTTGAAGGCGGCCACCAGGTCGGCATCGGAGGTGTTCACCACCGTCAGGTCGCGTTCGGTGATGCCCGCGCTGTCGAGCGCCCGCGCCAGCAGATAATGGGAGACCGACAGTTCGACCAGATTGACGTTCTTGCCCTTCAGGTCGGCGAGGCCCATGTCGCCCTTCACCACGACGCCGTCGTTGCCGTTGGAAAAGTCACCCAGGATCAGCGCGGTGGAATCGAGGCCGCCGCCCGCCGGGATCGACAGCGCATCCATGTTGGTCATGACGCAGCCGTCGAAGGCGCCCGCCGTGTACTGGTTGATGGACTCGATGTAGTCGTTGATCTGCACGACCTCGATCTCGATGCCGTACTTCTCCGCCCACTTGTCGACGATGCCCTTTTCAGCCGCATAGGCCCAAGGCATCCAGCCCACGTAGATGGACCACGCGATGCGGAAGCTCTCCTTCTTGGCCGCCAGCGCCGGCTGCGCCGCCAAGGACATGAGCGCCAGCGCCGCGACCAGGGCGCAAAGCAGGCTCTTCGTGAAAGCCTTCGAGGAAACGTAACGCAGCATCCCAAACCTCCTGTTCGATCTCGTTCTTGTCGATCAGAGGTCTCGGCCGGACCCAGAAACACCTGAAGAGGGACTCCTGAAGCTGGCCTCAGACCTCTTGCAGTGATCTCCCGGGATTTTGGCCCGCCGTGTATCCGGAGCGATTGTCGGCCCCGGAGTGCATCTCTCGGACCAGACGCTGCCAACTCGCGGCAGCCGGAACCCTAGACGCCCTGCAGTGCTGACAGTCGCAAGGGCCGTGCCAGACGCGGCGAAGGGACAATTTGCGGGGGAAGTGGCGGGAATCCTGGCGGCGGAAATTCAACGCAGACGAACGTTCGTCCTAAAACGACCGTTGTCGAATGTCTAAATTTTGAGCAGTGAACGGTGAGCGCCCAATTTGCAGGCAGATTGTTTGCGGACGGTCAGCGCTTCTTGCCGCCACGTCCTGCCGCTGCCGCGCGCTTGCGCCGGGGCGTCGGCCCATTCGCTTTCTGGGCCGCCTTTTGGCCCGGCTTTTGGGTAACCTTGCGGTTCGCCTTCGCCCCGGGCCCGTAGCTCTTGAATTTCTCGACGACGACCGCGATCTCGTCGTCCGGCAGCACGGTCGGCTTTCCGAGGCCGCGCGCCAGGACGTACTGCTTGGCCAGGGTTTCCACCTCCCCCGCCAGCCAGAGGGCGCGCTGCAGGGTCGGCCCGGTGGCGATCACACCGTGGTTGGCGAGCAGACAGGCCGTACGGCCCTCCAGGGCCTCCAGCGCGTGCTGCGACAGCTCTTCCGTGCCGTAGGTGGCGTAGGGCGCCACCCGGATGGTCGGCCCACCGGCGGCGGCGATCATATAGTGCACCGCCGGAACCTCCTGCCCGCAGATCGCCAGCGTCGTCGCGTAGGTGCTGTGGGTATGGACGACGGCGCCGACGTCCGCCCGCGCCAGCATGATGTCCAGGTGAAAGCGCCATTCCGAGGACGGAGCGCGCTTGCCCTCGTGGCCGCCGTACTTGCCGGTCAGCGGCATGGCGACGATGTCCGCGGGCTTCATCTCCTCGTAAGGCAGGCCCGAGGGGGTGATCAGCATGGCCCCGCCGCAGCGCGCCGAGACGTTGCCGGAGGTGCCCTGATTGATCCCCGTCGCGTTCATGGCGAGGCAGGCGTCAATGATCGCCCGGCGAAGCTTCTGTTCTTCTTTGGTCATGCGCTTTCCCTAGGCCGCTCAGGGACTTGGCCGGATCCGGCGTTCGCCGCCGCACTATGCGGCGGCGGCTTTGGCTTGTCGAGTGCCGCGGAGGGACCGGCGCCACGCCCCCGCCGGAAGGGCCCGATCCCGAAAACGTGAAGCAAACCTAGCCCTAGGTCGGATGTCTGAGCCCGCCGCGCACCGCTATCCTGGTGAAAAATCCTGCACGGGAGGGAAACAACAATGGGTTCGCCTTCAAGATTCCTCTGGCTGCTGCTTTTGCCGTTCCTGCCGCTCGCCACCGCCGCCGCGGGCGAACTCGCCCGTCCTGCGGTGGAGGCGGAGCTGGCCGCCGCCAAGGAGGCGGGCCGCGGCGCCGACTTAACCGGCCGCTCGCTGGCCGGCCTGGACCTGCGCGGCCTGGACTTCTCCGGCGCAGACCTTTCCCAAGCCGACCTTTCGGACAGCGACCTGCGCCGCGCCAAGCTGGCCGGGGCGAAGCTGGTCGGCGCCAAGCTGGCCCGCGCGCAGCTGAACCTCGCCTGGATCATGGCGGCCGACTTCTCGCAGGCCGATCTCTCCGGCGCGGTGCTGGAGACCCTGGTCGTCTCGCAAGGCATGGAGATCCGCCCGGAGGAAGCCGTGAAGCTCACCGGCGCCAATCTTAGCGGCGCCAGGATGACGGCACGCTTCCATTTCGCCGATTTGCGCGGTGCGAACCTCTCCAACCTCCACGCCTCGGCGGACATGCGCAACCAGTCCATGGGCCTGATCCGCACCGAGTTCGCCAGCGCCGACCTGACCGGCGCGAACTTTCAGGGCGCCGGCCTGGGCCGCGTCGACTTCAAGTTCGCCAAGCTGAAAGGCGCCGACTTCCGCAACGCCGACCTCACCCACGCGGACTTCGCCGGCGCCGACCTGACCGGCGCGGACTTCACCGGCGCGATCACCGAGGGGGCGGTCTTCGACAGCGCCGTGCTGACCGGCGTGCGCGGACTGGAAATCCGCTAGATCAATCCTCGACCAGGGGGATCTATCTTAAAAGGTTAGAGCAACTTGTCCGCGTCTGTCGGGACGCGGGTTGCTCTAGCGGCAGTGCTTCTCAGTCGCGTTCGGAGCCGGGCGCGCGGGTCGCCCAGATGACGCTGAGCAGCAGCCCCTTGGCGCGCGGCAGGATGACCAGCGTCAGGCCCAGGGCGACCAGCGGCCAGACGATCATGGCGACCCAGTCGGGCCACTGGGTCACGCGCTCGACCGACAGCATCAGCGGGACCACGATGTGCCCGACCACCAGGATGGTCAGCCAAGGCGCCGCGTCGTCGGAACGGACGTGACCCAGGGGCTCATGACAGGCCGGGCAGGCCTCGACCTGCTTCAGATAGCGGGCGAAGAGCTTGCTCTGGCCGCAGGCCGGACAAAGCCCGCGGAGCCCCCGCCACATGGCGTCGCCGAGAGGGGGCCGGTCGCTTTCCTGCTGGTGATCGATCACGTGACGCTTGGCATCCTTGGGAAAAAATGGGGGGAACGAATGGCGAGGCGCCATCATGCCGCGTTTGGCGGGCGCTCTGCACGCCCTAATCGCCCTCACCGCAGAGGCAGGGCCGCCAAGGCTTCTCCCAGGCCGATCAACGGCTTTCCCCCCTTGGCTCGCGCCAGATGCTAAGCTGCCCCCCTGTTGCCGGCCCCCGCCAAGGGCCCGCCCCTTGTCGGAATGGCGCGGGACCGGCTGGAAGAAGCGAGAAAGTGAGCGGCAGGAATGACCGAAGACCGTCCGCAGAGAGCCTCCCCCGACCTCAAAATGCCGGGGCCGGCGCCGCGCGAGCGCCATCAGCCGCTGCCGTGGCAGTCGCCCAAGTCCCAGGAGGACGACCCGGAAGCCCTGCGCCGGGTGCAGGCCCTGCTGCAAAGCCCGAGCTATCTGCCGGCGGATCAGGACGCCGACTTCCTCAGGCGCGACGATGTCCGGGCGGCCCGGCTGGGCATGGACTACCTGAAGCCGGAGCTGACGCTGGAAGAGCACGACATCCGCCACACCATCGTCGTCTTCGGCAGCACGCGCATCGTCGAACCGGCCGCTGCGCGGCGCCGCGTCGAGGCGCTGCAGGCGGCGCTCGTGGAGAAGCCGGAGGATCCCGAGCTGCAGCGCGCGCTCCGCGCCGCCCAGCACGTCCAGGACCGCAGCCGCTACTATGAAGTCGCGCGAGAGTTCGGCCGCCTCGTCGGCCGGTCAAACGAGGAAATCATCGACGACCACATCGCTGTCATGACCGGGGGCGGCCCCGGCATCATGGAGGCGGCGAACCGGGGCGCCTACGAGGTCGGCGCCAAGTCGATCGGCCTCAACATCACCCTGCCGCACGAACAGTACCCCAACCCCTACATCACGCCGGACCTCTGTCTCAGCTTTCACTACTTCGCCCTGCGCAAGCTGCACTTTCTGCACCGGGCCAAGGCGCTTGTCGCCTTCCCCGGCGGATATGGCACTCTGGACGAGGTCTTCGAGACTCTGACCCTGGTCCAGACCCGTAAGATCGACCCGCTGCCCATCATCCTGGTCGGCGCGGAGTTCTGGTCGCGCGCCGTCGACTTCAATTTCCTGGTCGACGAAGGCGCCATCGACCCCGAAGACAAAGACCTCTTCTGGGTCGCCGAAACCGCGCAGGACATCTGGGACCAGATCGTCAAATGGCACCGGGTCAACGGCGAACCTCTGTTCGACGGCGCGCCTTAGAGCGATCGCCGGCGAGCCGGACTTTCCGCGATTGCCTCGGCGGAAATTTTCAGAGTTGCATCACGGGTGTAGAGAAGAGGGTCGCGTTTCTCGTCCTGAGTCGCCTCGAACGGCTGCCCGAAAAGCTACCCCTGCTCTACATGCGCCTGACGGCCTAGCTGCCCCATTCAAATTTCATTGCTTACGCGACCGGAACCGCAGGCTCCCGGTCAATCCATCGCTGTCGGCCGATTGGCGCTCAGCTCGACGGGTCGTCGATCAGCGGCGAGGGCTTCGCCAGCTTGGTCAGGTCGTCGAGCTTGGTGAGGCGGATTTCGCGGCCGCTCACGTCAACGCCGTAAGGCTTCAGGGTGGCGAAAGCCCGCGACAGGTTCTCCGGCGTCATGCCGAGCAACGCCGCCAGGGTGCGCTTGTCGACCTGCAGCTGGACCACGCCGCGGCCCCCCTGCTCGGCGTGGGCGCGCAGCAGGCAGTTGGCCAGGCGTTCGACGGCGTTGCGCAGCTTGTGGTTCTTCAGCGACTTGACCACGGCGCGGTAACGGCCCGAAAGCTCGCGCACCACCGCGCGCGCAAAAACGTGATCACGGTCGAAGATGGCGCGCACGTTCTCCGCCGGCACCATGAGAATCTGAGAGTTCTCGACGGTGCGGCCCGACATGAGATACACCGCGTCGCGCAGCACGGCGGCCAGGATGAAGGTGGAAACCGGGCGCACGATCTCGATGGAGGTCTCGCGGCCATTGTTGTGCGCGAAGAGCTCCACGCTGCCCTCGACCATGATGTAGAGGAAGTCGGCCGGATCGCCCTCGGTGATGAGCTGGACCTGCGGCGGGAAGCGCTGCAGGAAGGCCGCCTGCATCAACTCATCGAAGTTGGCCTCTTCCATCTCGGCGAAGAGATCCAGTTCCCGCACCAGCGGTATGTCGCTTGACCTCAAACAGACTCTCCGACTCGCCGTCCCAAGACCGCGTCAGTTAATCTTGGGGATTGATATTTATCAAGCATCAGATTGAGAAATAATAATTACAAAACATAAAAAAGAAAAAAGAGAATACAAAAACACCACATGGCGGCTTGTTTCTCCGCTTCTATTGTATGGATTGACCTGCATCAAATAAATCTTCCCGCAGTGCGATAAATATCCCTCCGCCAGGGGACAGACCCCCGGCAATGCCCAGTTGGGCCGTGCCAGAGGAGGGAACCATGCAAGACCTGCAAGGCGTGACACCAGGACAACAGAACAAGGTGCTTGGCATCAGCACCTTGGCCTTCACGGTCTGTTTCGCCGTGTGGACCATCTTTTCGATCATCGGTGTGAAGATCAAACAGGACCTGGGCCTGTCCGACACGGAGTTCGGAATCCTGGTCGCTACGCCGATTCTCACCGGCTCCCTGAGCCGCATTTTCCTCGGCATCTGGACCGATCAGTACGGCGGCCGCCTCGTCTACACCGCAGTGATGGTGCTGACATCCGTCGCCGTCTGGCTGCTGTCCACGGTTTCGACCTATCAGATGTTCCTGGTCGCCGCCCTGGGCGTCGGCCTCGCCGGCGGTTCCTTCGCCGTGGGCATCGCCTACGTGTCGCGCTGGTACCAGAAGGAGCGCCAGGGCACGGCCCTCGGCATCTTCGGCATGGGCAACGTCGGCGCGGCGGTGACCAACTTCGGCGCGCCTTTCCTGCTTGTGGCCCTCGGCTGGCAGCAGACCGCGCAGGTCTATGCCGTTATCCTGCTGATCACCGCGGTATTGTTTTTCCTGACCACCCGCGACGACCCCGCCACGGCCCAGCGCAAGGCCAAGGGCGAAAAGCCCCAATCGGCCTTCATGCAGCTTTCGCCCCTGGCCAAGCTGCAGGTCTGGCGCTTCTCGCTCTACTATTTCTTCGTCTTCGGCGCCTTCGTCGCCCTGGCGCTGTGGCTGCCGCGCTACTACGTCGGCGTCTACGGTCTGGACATCAAGACCGCCGGCATGCTGGCCGCGGCCTATGCCCTGCCGGGCAGCGTCTTCCGCGCCCTCGGCGGCTACCTCTCGGACCGCTTCGGCGCCCGCCGGGTGATGTACTGGACCTTCTTCGCCTCGGCCGCGATCTGTTTCTTCCTCAGCTATCCCTCGACCGACTACGTGATCAAGGGGATCACGGGGCCGATCTCCTTCAACCTGACCATCGGCCTGCCGATCTTCGTCGCCCTGACGGTGGCGCTGGG
Organism: Kiloniellaceae bacterium; assembly: GCA_048268885.1. GTDB lineage: Bacteria > Pseudomonadota > Alphaproteobacteria > Kiloniellales > Kiloniellaceae > Pelagibius. The sequence goes on from JBLWUP010000001.1 coordinate 326,495, forward strand.
CTTCTTCATGTCTCTCGGCAAGGCCGCGGTCTACAAGCACATCCCCGTCTACTACCCCGCGCACGTCGGCTCGGTCGGCGGCCTGGTCGGCATGATCGGCGGGCTCGGCGGCTTCATCCTGCCGATCTGCTTCGGCGTGATGAACGACCTCATCGGGGTGTGGACCAGCTGCTTCATGCTGCTGTTCGTCCTGGTCGGCATCGCCCTGCTGTGGATGCACTTCGCCATCCTGCGCATGGAGCGCCGGGCGATGGGCGAAGAGCGGGCGAACCTGCCGCAGCTGCCGGAGCTGGCCTCGCTGCATGGCCCCGAGCACGAGGGCGCCCTGGGGGGCACCCGCGGCAAGCAGAGTCCCACGACCGCAGCCGGACAAACCCAGCCGATGGAACCGGCTCACTGAAACGTAGGGAACACCCGCGGCGGGCGCGGCCCATCTGCGCCCGCCGCCGGTAAAAAGGATCAGAAGAGATGACCACTTCACATAGTGTATCCACCAGCGGCCATGTCCTGACGGATTGGCATCCGGACGAGCCCGACTTCTGGGCCAAGGGCGGCCGCAAGATCGCGGCCAAGAACCTCTGGATCTCGATTCCCTGCCTGCTGCTGGCCTTCTCGGTCTGGCTGGTGTGGTCCGTCGTGGTGGCCAAGCTGCCGGCGATCGGCTTCACCTACACCACCGACGAGCTGTTCTGGCTGGCCGCCCTGCCCGGCCTCTCCGGCGCGACGCTGCGCATCTTCTACTCCTTCATGGTGCCGATCTTCGGCGGCCGCCTCTGGACCACCCTGTCCACGGCCTCGCTGCTGATCCCGGCCCTGGGGATCGGGTTCGCCGTCCAGAACCCGGAGACGCCCTATGCGGTCTTCCTGGGGTTGGCCCTGCTCTGCGGCTTCGGCGGCGGCAACTTCGCCTCCTCCATGGCCAACATCTCCTTCTTCTATCCCAAGAAGGAGAAGGGCAACGCCCTGGCGCTCAACGCCGGCCTCGGCAACGCGGGCGTCAGCGTCATGCAGTTCGTGGTGCCGCTGGTCATCACCGCCGGCGTCTTCGGCGCCATCGGCGGCGACCCGGTGGTGACCAACGACGGCACCCGACTCTGGCTGCAGAACGCCGGCTTCGTCTGGGTGCCCTTCCTGGTGATCGCCACCTTGGCCGCCTGGTTCGGGATGAACGACATCGCCTCCGCCAAGGCCTCCTTCAAGGAGCAGTCGATCATCTTCACGCGCAAGCACAACTGGATCATGTGCATCCTCTACACCGGGACCTTCGGCTCTTTCATCGGTTATTCCGCCGGATTCCCGCTGCTCGCCAAGACCCAGTTCCCCGAGGTCGACTCGCTGCAGTTCGTCTTCCTGGGGCCGCTGGTCGGCGCGCTGAGCCGCGCGGCGACGGGCTGGATCTCCGACAAGTTCGGCGGCGGGCGCGTCACCTTCTGGACCTTCCTGGTGATGATCTTCGCGGTGGCCGGGGTGCTGTTCTTCCTCGGCATCAAAACGCAGCCAGGCGCCTTCTGGGGCTTCTTCGCGATGTTCATGCTGCTGTTCTTCGCCACCGGCGTGGGCAATGCCTCGACCTTCCAGATGATCCCCACGATCATGCGCCAGCAGATCGGCCTGTTGATGCCGCAGCTCGACCAGGAACAGCACCTGCGCCAGTCGGAGCGGGAGTCGGCGGCGATCATCGCCTTCACCTCGGCCATCGCGGCCTACGGCGCCTTCTTCATTCCCAAGGCCTACGGCACCTCCATCACCCTGACCGGCGGGCCGGAACTGGCGCTCTACTGCTTCATGGCCTTCTACGCCCTCTGTGTGGTGATCACCTGGTTCTACTACACCCGCCGCAACGCGCCCCTGCCGTGCTGAGCGTGCTTGGCTGAAACCGGGAACAAGAACGGAGAGATCAAATGAGCCAACTGCTCGACCGCCTGAACTTCTTCTCCTCCAAGTCGCAGGGCGAATTCGCCGACGGTCACGGCGTGACCACGGGCGAGGACCGCGGCTGGGAGGACAGCTACCGCAAGCGCTGGCAGCACGACAAGATCGTGCGCTCGACCCACGGCGCCAACTGCACCGGCTCCTGCTCGTGGAAGATCTACGTGAAGGGCGGAATCGTCACCTGGGAGACCCAGCAGACCGATTACCCGCGCACGCGTCCGGATCTGCCCAACCACGAACCGCGCGGCTGCAGCCGCGGCGCCAGCTACAGCTGGTACATGTACTCGGGCAACCGGGTGAAGTACCCGATGGTGCGCGGGCGCCTCTTGAAGCTGTGGCGCGAAGCGCGCGCCGTGCGCACGCCGGTGGCGGCCTGGGCCTCCATCGTCGAGGACCCGAAGCGGGGCGCGGCCTACACCCGCAAACGGGGCCTCGGCGGCTTCGTCCGCGCCAGGTGGGAAGAGGTGAACGAGATCATCGCCGCGGCCAATGCCTACACGGCGAAGACCTACGGGCCTGACCGCGTCATCGGCTTCTCGCCGATCCCAGCCATGTCGATGGTCTCCTATGCCGCGGGGTCCCGCTACCTGTCGCTGCTGGGCGGCGTCTGCATGTCGTTCTACGACTGGTATTGCGACCTGCCGCCGGCCTCGCCGCAGACCTGGGGCGAGCAGACCGACGTGCCGGAGAGCGCCGACTGGTACAACGCCGGATTTCTGATGATCTGGGGCTCCAACGTGCCGCAGACCCGCACGCCGGATGCTCACTTCTATACCGAGGTGCGCTACAAGGGCACCAAGTCGGTGGTGGTCAGCCCCGACTACTCCGAGGCCTCCAAGTTCGCCGACCTCTGGCTGCACCCCAAGCAGGGCACCGACGCGGCGCTGGCCATGGCCATGGGTCACGTCATCCTGCGCGAATACCATCTCGACCGTCAGGCCGAGTACTTCGAGGACTACGCCCGGCGCTTCACCGACATGCCCATGCTGGTGCGACTGGTGAAGAAGGACGGCCACTACCTGCCGGAGCGCCTGCTGCGCGCTTCCGACCTGGACGGCGCGCTGGGCCAGGAGAACAATCCCGAGTGGAAGACCCTGGCCATCGACGAAGCGGACGAGCGCATCGTCGCGCCGCAGGGCTCGGTCGGCTTCCGCTGGGGCGAACAGGGCAAGTGGAATCTGGAGCAGAAGGACGCCGAGGGGCAGGAGGTGAAGCTGCGCCTCAGCCAGATCCTCGACAAGGACCACGATGACGTGGTCGACGTGGGCTTCCCCTACTTCGGGAACCGCGAGCATGATCACTTCAAGGGGACCGACCATCCCGACGTACTGCTGCGCCGCGTCCCGGTGAAGGCCGTGAAGACCGCCGAGGGGGAAACCCTGGTCGCGACGGTCTTCGACCTCTTCGTCGCCAACTACGGTCTCGACCGCGGCCTCGGCGGCGGCATGGTCGCCAAAGACTACGGCGAGAACGTGCCCTATACGCCGGCCTGGGCGGAGCAGATCACCGGGGTGCCGGCCGACCACATCATCACCGTGGCGCGGGAATTCGCCGGCAATGCCGAGAAGACCAACGGCCGCTCCATGGTCATCCTCGGTGCCGGCCTGAACCACTGGTACCACATGGACATGAACTACCGGGGGATCATCAACCTGCTGGTCATGTGCGGCTGCGTCGGCCAGTCGGGCGGTGGCTGGTCGCACTATGTCGGCCAGGAAAAGCTGCGCCCGCAGACCGGCTGGCTGCCGCTGGCCTTCGGCCTCGACTGGGGCCGCCCGCCGCGGCACATGAACTCGACCTCCTTCTTCTATGCCCATACCGACCAGTGGCGCTATGAGGGCCTGGAGGTGAAGGAGATCCTCTCGCCGACGGCCCCGGAAGGGCCCTGGGACGGCGCGCTGATCGACTACAACATCCGCGCCGAACGCATGGGCTGGCTGCCCTCGGCCCCGCAGCTAGAGACCAATCCGCTGGAGATCACCAAGACGGCCTACGAGGCCGGCAAGGACCCCAAGGATTACGTGGTCGAGCAGCTGAAGTCCGGCGGCCTCAAGATGTCCTGCGAGGACCCGGACAATCCGGTCAACTGGCCGCGCAACCTCTTCGTCTGGCGCTCCAATCTACTCGGCTCCTCGGGCAAGGGGCACGAGTATTTCCTGAAGCACCTGCTGGGCACTTCGCACGGCGTCCTCGGCAAGGACCTCGGGGAAGACGGCGGCCAGAAGCCGGACGAGGCGGTGTGGCACGAAGACGCGCCGGAAGGAAAGCTCGACCTGCTGGTGACCCTCGACTTCCGCATGTCGACCACCTGCGTCTACTCGGACATCGTGCTGCCGACCGCGACCTGGTACGAGAAGAACGACCTCAACACCTCCGACATGCACCCCTTCATTCACCCGCTGACCTCCGCGACCGATCCGGCCTGGGAATGCCGCAGCGACTGGGACATCTACAAGGGCATCGCCAAGAGTTTCTCCGAGGTGGCGCCCGAAGTTCTGGGCGTCGAGAAGGACGTCGTGATGGTGCCGATCCTGCACGACACGCCGGCCGAGATCGCCCAGGCGATGGACGTGAAGGACTGGAAGAAGGGCGAGATCGAAGCGATCCCCGGCAAAACGATGCCGCAGATCGCCGTGGTCGAGCGCGACTACCCCAACCTCTACAAGCGCTTCACCGCCCTGGGCCCGCTCATGAACAAGCTGGGCAACGGCGGCAAGGGCATCGCCTGGAACACCGAGCACGAGGTCGAAGGCCTTGGCAAGCTGAACGGCGTCGTGACCGAGGAGGGCCCCACCAAGGGCATGCCGCGCATCGAAACCGACATCGACGCCACGGAGGTTATTCTTATGCTGGCGCCGGAGACCAACGGCGAGGTCGCGGTGAAGGCCTGGGAAGCACTGTCTAAGAACACCGGGCGCGACCACAGCCACCTTGCGGTGCCGAAAGAGGACGAGAAAATCCGCTTCCGCGACGTGGTGGCGCAGCCGCGCAAGATCATCTCCTCACCGACCTGGTCGGGCATTGAATCGGAGAAGGTCTGCTACAACGCCGGCTACACCAACGTCCACGAGCTGATCCCCTGGCGCACCCTGACCGGCCGCCAGCAGCTCTATCAGGACCACCTCTGGATGCGGGCCTTCGGCGAGGGCTTCTGCGTCTACCGTCCGCCGATCGACACCAAGACCGTGAACCCGGTCATCGAGTCGAAGAGCAACGGCAACCCCCAGGTGGTGCTGAACTTCATCACGCCGCACCAGAAGTGGGGCATCCACTCGACCTATACCGACAACCTGATGATGCTGACGCTTAACCGCGGCGGCCCCGTGGTGTGGCTCAGCGAGACCGACGCCAAGAAAGCGGGCATTCAGGACAACGACTGGGTCGAGGCCTACAACACCAACGGAGCGCTGACCGCGCGGGCCGTCGTCTCCCAGCGCATGCATGAAGGCACCATCTTCATGTATCACGCGCAGGAGAAGATCGTGAACACGCCGGGCTCGGAGATGACCGGCAACCGCGGCGGCATCCACAACTCGGTGACCCGGGCGGTGCTGAAGCCGACGCACATGATCGGCGGCTACGCTCAGCAGTCCTACGGTTTCAACTACTACGGCACGGTCGGCTCGAACCGCGACGAGTTCGTCATTGTCCGCAAGATGGACAAGGTGGACTGGCTCGAACGGCCGGCACGTGACGATCAGGATTCCTTCAGTGGGGAGGCGGCAGAATGAAGATCCGCGCGCAAATCGGCATGGTGCTGAACCTCGACAAGTGCATCGGGTGTCACACCTGCTCAGTCACCTGCAAGAACGTCTGGACCAACCGCGAAGGCATGGAATATGCCTGGTTCAACAACGTCGAGACCAAACCCGGTATCGGCTACCCCAAGGAATGGGAGAACCAGAAACGCTGGAACGGCGGCTGGGAGCGAACCGGCAACGGCCGCCTGCGCCCCAAGATGGGCCCCAAGTGGCGGGTGCTGGCGAAGATCTTCGCCAATCCGGACCTGCCGGAGATCGACGACTACTACGAACCCTTCACCTTCGACTACGAGCACCTGCAAAAGGCGCCGGAGCTGGAGGCCTCGCCGACCGCCCGGCCCCGCTCGCTGATTTCCGGCGAGCGCATGGAAAAGATCGAGTGGGGGCCGAACTGGGAGGAGATCCTGGGCGGCGAGTTCGAGAAGCGCTCGAAGGACGTGAATTTCGAAGGCATCGAGAAGGAAATCTACGGCGCGTTCGAAAACACCTTCATGATGTACCTGCCCCGGCTCTGCGAGCACTGCCTCAACCCGGCCTGCGTGGCGGCCTGCCCCTCCGGCGCGATCTATAAGCGTGAGGAGGACGGCATCGTCCTGATCGATCAGGAGAAATGCCGCGGCTGGCGCATGTGCGTCTCCGGCTGTCCCTACAAGAAGATCTACTACAACTGGTCGAGCGGTAAGTCCGAGAAGTGCATCTTCTGCTACCCGCGCATCGAGGCGGGTCAGCCGACGGTTTGTTCTGAGACCTGCGTCGGGCGTATCCGCTATCTCGGCGTGCTGCTCTACGACGCCGACCGGATCGGCCAGGCCGCGGCGACCAAGGACGAGGGCGACCTCTACCAGGCGCAGCTCGACATCTTCCTCGACCCCAACAATCCCGAGGTGATCAAGCAGGCGCGGGCCGACGGCGTGCCCGAGGCCTGGCTGGAAGCGGCGCGGCGTTCGCCGGTGTGGAAAATGGCGATGGACTGGAAGATCGCCTTCCCGCTGCATCCGGAATACCGCACCCTGCCGATGGTCTGGTACGTGCCGCCGCTCTCGCCGATCCAGGCGGCGGCGGAGGCCGGCAAGATCGCCTGGGACGAGGGCCTGCCGGACGTCTCTTCCCTGCGCATCCCCCTGCGCTATCTCGCCAATCTCCTGACCGCCGGCAACGAACAGCCGGTCGCCGAGGCCCTGCAGCGCATGCTGGGTATGCGCGCCTACATGCGCGCCAAGACCGTCGACGGCGTCATCGACGAATCGCTGGCAACGCGGGTCGGCCTCTCCGTCGAGCGTATCGAAGAGATGTATCACGTCATGGCGATCGCCAACTACGAGGACCGCTTCGTCATCCCGACGGCGCACCGCGAAGTCAGCGAGGACGCCTACGATCTGCGCGGATCCTGCGGCTTCAGCTTCGGCAACGGCTGCTCGGGCGGCAGCAGCGAAACCAACCTCTTCGGCGGCGGCCGCAAGAAGAAGGTGCAAACCCCGACGGAGGTATTCTGATGAGCAAGACCTTCAAGGTTCTCTCCCTGCTGCTGACCTATCCGGAAGCGGAGGTCCAGGCAGCGGCCGGCGAGATGAAGCAGGTTCTGCACCTCGAGAAGCTGGTGCCGTCCCACTGCCTGAAAGGCCTCGACGAACTTCTGGACGACATCGCGACGGCGGACCTCTACGACCTGCAGGAGCGCTACGTCCTGCTGTTCGACCGCTCGCGGTCCCTGTCGCTGCACCTCTTCGAGCACATCCATGGCGAAAGCCGCGACCGCGGCCAGGCCATGGTCGACCTGGCCGAGCACTACGAGCAGCACGGCCTGCTGCTCAGCGCCAAGGAGTTGCCGGACTTCCTGCCGCTGTTCCTGGAGTTTCTCGCCACCCGGCCGCTGCCGGAGGCGCTGGAGCTGTTGGAGCAGCCGCTGGACGTCATCGCCGCCTTGGGAGAACGCCTGCGCAAGCGCAAGAGCGCCTATGCCTGGGTTCTGCTCGCCCTGGAGGGCATTGCCAAGGGAAAGCCCTCTAAGGCGGTCCTGGACAGCCTGCTGGCCGAACCGGATGAGGACCCCGAGGACCTGGAGGCGCTCGACCGTGCCTGGGAGGACCAGCCCGTCACCTTTGGCCCCGGCGCCGCCGGCGCCACGGCGCCCGGCGGGGGCTGCCCGGCCGTGCGCGACACCCTGGCGCGGATGGACTCTCCCGCCAATCCAAAGTCCTATTGAGGAGCTCGAGAGATGGCTTCCTTTCTCAACACGCTGATCTTCGGGATCTACCCCTACATCGCCCTCGCCGTCCTGGCGCTGGGCTCGATCATCCGCTACGACCGCGAGCCCTACACCTGGCGCTCGGGCTCCAGCCAGCTGCTGCGCCGGCGCCAGCTGGTCATGGGCTCGGTGCTGTTCCACGTCGGCGTGCTCATCGTCTTCTTCGGCCACCTCGTCGGCCTGCTGACGCCCATCCAGCTCTTCGACCTGGTCGGGATCAGTCACGGCTTCAAGCAGATCATGGCCATCGTGGTCGGCGGCGTCGCCGGCGGTTTCGCGATCGTCGGCGCCAGCCTGCTGGCCCACCGCCGCCTTTTCGATCCGCGCATCCGCGCCAATTCTAGCTTTGGCGACAACGCCATCATCCTGCTGCTGTGGCTGCAGCTGGCGCTCGGCCTCGCCACCATTCCCTTGTCGCTGGGACATCTCGACGGCCACGAGATGGTGCGTTTCATGTCTTGGGCCCAAGGTATCTTCACCTTCGACTTCGCCGCGTCGAGCTACGTGCTGGACGCGCACCCGATCTTCAAGCTGCACCTCTTCCTGGGCCTGACGATCTTCCTGGTCTTCCCCTTCACCCGCCTGGTGCACATGCTGAGCGTGCCGCTGCGCTACTTCTGGCGGCCCGGCTACCAGATCGTGCGCAGCAAGCGCGCCCCGGCGGCCCGTGGCCAGGTAAAGACAGCGGCGGAGTAGGACGATGCAGGAAATCCGAATCAACGAGACGACCATCACCCCGGCGTCGGTGCGCGCCGAAGCCCAGTACCACCCCGCCGAGACCCCGGAAGCGGCCGTCGCGGCCGCCGCCACGGCGCTGGCGATCCGCGAACTGCTGCTGCAGGAGGCCCGCCGCCAGGGTATCGAGGCCGCCCCCCAGGGGGACGGCCAAGGCCGGCGGGAGACCACTGAGGATGCTCTCGTCCGCGGCCTGCTTGAGGAGGACGTGACGGTGCCGGAAGCCGACGAGGCCACCTGCCGCCGCGTCTACGACAACAATCCGGCGCGCTTTCGCAGCCCCGACCTCTTCGAGGCGGCGCATATCCTGCTCTCCGCCGCACCGGAGGACGAAACGGCCTATTCCAAGGCCGTGGCCGAGGCCGAGCGGCTGATCGCGGCGCTGCAGGAGGCCCCGCGCCGTTTCGGCCAATTAGCGGCGGAGTTCTCCGCCTGCTCCTCCTCCCAGAACGAGGGACGGCTGGGTCAGGTTGCCCGCGGCGACACGGTGCCGGAGTTCGAGACCTTTCTGGAGAACCTCGAGGAAGGCCAGCTCTGCCCGGTGCCGGTGCGCTCGCGCTACGGCGTGCATGTGCTGCGGCTCGATCGCCGCATCGCGGGCCGGGTCTTGCCCTTCGAGGCGGTGCGCGAGGACATCGCCAACGACCTGCAGGCGACCTCCTGGCGGCGCGCCGTCGCTCAGTACATCCGTGTCCTCGCCGGCCGCGCCGAGATCGAAGGCATCGATCTGGGGGCCGCGGAGACGCCGTTGGTCCAATAATCGAAAAACAAGACCGAATGGGAGGTCGCCATGAACGCAGCGTTGAGACATCATCCGCAAATCGAACCGGCTTCGGTGGCGCTGCTGAGCGACCCTCTCGACTTTTTCTTCGCCGAGCACTTCCGCCAACGCAAGCTGTGCAACCTCATGGAGGAACTCGCGCTCGGCGAGACCCTGGACCGGATGCTGGCCGTTGAAGTCCTCGATTTCCTGCGGCGCGACATGGCCTTGCATGTTCTGGACGAAGAGGAAGATCTCTTCCCCCTGATGCGCGAGCGCTGCCCGCCCGAAGACGAGATCGAGCAGGTGCTCTCCGCGCTGACCGCCGAGCACGCTGGCGATCGCCACCTTGCCGACATCGTGACCGAGGGGCTGCAAGCGGCCCTGGCCGAAGGGCAGTCCCCGGCGGACCGGGCCGGTCTGCGCGAGGCGATGATCGACTTCGCCCGCAACGAACGCCGCCACCTGGCCCTGGAGAACTCCGTCGTCCTGCCGCTGGCCCGCCTGCGCCTGTCGCCCGAGGATCTCACCCGGCTGTCGGCGCGCTTGCTGCGCCGCCGCCAACCCGGGGGCGCCGAAAGGCCGGCATGAACCGCGGAGCATCGGCGAGACAGCCCTACAACACCGATCACCGCAACGCAAGAAAGCCACCCAATCGGCTGGCTTTCTTGCGTTTGGTTGCGGGGGCCGGATTTGTTCAAGATCCTACGCTGGCACTCAGAGTCTGAGCCCTCTTAGATCGTCCAGAACTATAGGACCTCGTTTCGGCAAGCGCCTTGCCTACTCATGAGCGATAGAAGACCTGAACTGCCGAGCAGCTACACTTCTGCTTAGTGCCAGGAGCGGGGCTCCGTGCCTTGTTTCTCAAGAATCTTCGATTGCGCCTTGCGCTCCTCCCGGCCAGAGCTGCGCCTTTTTCGGAAGGACCATCGCTATCTACCTCGCACCAGCAAGAAGGCTGAGCGCCCTCGGCCCCGCGCCTAACCGACGGCCGCGACGAAAGCCGCCAACCCAAGGGCCCCAAAAAAATAGAATGCGCCGTCCCAGCGCCAGGCGATCTTGAATGACGATTGCCCGGACATCTGCGCCATGAAGAGTGTCGTGCCCGACAGCGGAGACACCGAGGTGCCCATCCCCCACAAGGCCATCAGCGTGGCTGCCAGCAACGGCGGTTCCATGCCGAGCATTTCGGGGCTGGCGACAGTGGTAAAGACTACCAGCGAGACAATGGGATGGATCCCCACCGCGCAGACGCCAAGGTAGATCCAGATCGCCAGGGCCGCCGTCACGAAGACGGGCGCCGAGAACTGCGGCAGGACGAGTGCGGTGCCCTGATCGCCCGAGGCAAGACCGGCAATGACGAAGCCAAGCATGTTGGCGCAGACAAAAAGCGTCGTCTCGCTGCGCATTCGGGGGTAGCCGGCGACGACCCCATGCGCCACCGCGGCGATCCGGGGCATCCCGCGCCGACCATGGACCAGAAAGAGCCAGCCCAAAGCATAGCTCGGCGCGGCAAGCATCACGGCATCGGTCAGGCGCAGGTCGAGGCCTTCGACAAGTGAAGTGGTCATGGCGAAGAGAACGGCAAGCGCGATCAACACGCGAAAGACCGGCCGCGGCGGTACGCCGGCGGGCGGAGTCTTCCCAGCGGCGCGCGGCCAGCCGCGCCGGCGCACCACCCGGTCGTAGGCAATGGCATATCCCATGAAGCCGGCCGCAATCAGCAGTCCGTAGGGAACGGCTTCGATCCAGCTGGTCTGGGGAAACGCACTGAGTACCGCCGCCGTACCGACGTAGAAAGGCGACCAACAAGTGGCTGCAGCAAAGCCCCACAGGATGGCCGAGCCCATCCGCATCTTGTCCCTCTTCTTTCGCTGGTCGTCCAGAATCGGGGCGAGCAGTGCCATGCCGGCCAGGTTGAAGCCCGCGCCGAGAAAATGCGCCGTGAAGCTCAGCGCCGTGAAACGCTTGCCTGGCCCGAGCCGGGCAAGCGCTTCCCGCAGGGCCTGCACCGACGGGCTCTCCCGGGCCGCCGACTGGAGCCAGCCAACCGAGGCGAAGATCAGCACAAAGGGCAATGTACGCGACAACCCGCCGACAATGGCCTCGGCAAATTGCTCTCGGCCTCCCGCAAGCACCAGAGTAACCGAAACAAGGATGACCGCGGCGATCTGCTGAGCGCGGGGCACTCTGCGGAATTCCAGAAGGACAAAAGCAGCGAGGAGTACCGCTGCGGCAGAGGTGAATATTTGAAGGGCGAAAAGGGAGCCGACTGCCGCAAGGGCGGCGACGAGCGTGAACAGCCGCGCCGGAACGCCAATGCGCTCGGCGGTGGCAGCAGACGCCGGAGTGGGCCCTTGCGCTGCCGTCATCGGGGCGTCAGACGCGCCTCCGGCCGGTTCCTTGTCTGGGCGGCACCGGCACGCCGTCGCCGCCAGTCGAAGACCACATAGACCGAATAGATCAGCATCAGCGGAACCTTGATCTCGGGACCGAGGGGCCAGAGCAGCACGATACCCAGGGCACCGGCCACCGGACGCAGCAACCAACCTATCGGCGTTTCAATCATCCCCGACATCGCCGCGCTCAAGGCGTGCAGACCAAAGATCGCGGGTATGAAGACAAGCAGCATTTCGGTCAAGTCGCCACTGAGGAGCGGGGTGAAGGCGAAAAGCAGCGGTATGATATAGAGCCCCTTACACAGCCGGAAGGCTGCAAAGCCCGTCGCCATCGGGGGGCTTTTGGCAATCGCGGCGGCAACGAAGGCAGGTAGACATACGGGCGGTGTCACGTTGCTGTCCTGCGAGACCCAGAAAACGATCATATGCGCCGCCAGCAGCGACGTCATGATCACATCTTGGCTGAGCAACTGGGGCCGCAGGGCTGCCCGCACCTCGATCGGGAGACCGGCGAGCAAGTTCCGCGCCTCCTCGGCGCCGAGCCCAGCGGCGATCTTCGCGCCGATGTCCGGATCCACGAGACTGAGCATCATGGTGACGGTTTCAGGCACTTCACCGCTGGTCAGCACCTCGACGATATTGGTGGTGGTGATCAGGTCGGCGAGGGACGGCGCGGAGATCGTGGCGAGCACGATATAGGCGGCCGTGACCGGCAATCCCATGCCGAGGACGAGGGAAACGAGGGTGATCAAGAGGAGCATGAAGATCAGGTTGCCCCCCGACCACTCGATGATCATCAGCGAGAAGGTCGGCCCGAAACCCGTGGTGCCGAGCACGCCGACGAGAAGCCCGATCGACACCAGCAGGACCGCCGTCGGAGTGGCATTCTTGACGCCGTCTATGACGGCTTCGAGGATAAGCGCGGGTCCCATCTTGCGTGGGGTCAGCCAGGAAAAAGCGACGGTCGCGAGAATCGAGCCCGCGGCGGCATAGGTCGCTGTATAGCCCACCACCAGCAGGACTATCAGCACCACAACCGGGGCCAACGTCAGGCCGCCTTCGCGCAGCACCTGCAGCACCGGGCGGGCGGCGTCGTCCTCGAACTCCGTGAGGCCCTGCTTCAGAGCCTCCATCCGGATCAGGTAAACAACCGAAATGAAATAGAGCAATGCCGGCAGCAACGCGACGGCCGCGATGGTGAGGTAGGAGATCTGGGTGTAGCTGGCCATCACGAAGGCCCCGGCGCCCATGATCGGGGGCAACAGCGGCCCGCCGGTCGAAGCCGCCGTCTCCACCGCGGCGGCGAAGGTCGGGCGATAGCCGGACCGCTTCATCAAAGGGATGGTGACCACGCCGGTGGTCACGATGTTGGCGACGGCCGCTCCCGAGATCGACCCCATCATGGCCGACCCCAGGACAGCGACGATGCCCGCACCGCCGATCGTGCGGCGCGCCAGCGCCCGTGACAGGTCGATGATGAACTCGGAGGCGCCGGATTTGACCAGAAAGCTGCCGAACAGCACGAACATGAAGACATAACTCATTGAAATCTGCGCGATGTCACCGAAGAGACCGAGATCGACGAAATACGACCGGGCCAGCAGCTCGTCGAAGGAAATGCCCGGAAAACGGAAGACGCCGGAAATGTGCTGGCCCCAGAATGCGGCGTAGCTCAGCGCCACGACGATGAGGATCGGAATGGCGATGCCCATAGTGCGGCGCAGAAACTCGAGCGCCAGCAGGATGGCGCCGAGCGCGACATACCAGTCGAGCCCCGACATGTGCCCGCCGCGCTCCCAATAACCGGATTCGCCGTAGAGGAAATAGAGTCCGCAGAACAGTGCGGCGAAGCCGAGAAACAGATCGAGGGCGAGCAGATACGGACCGCGCGTCCTGACCCCCTTGCGCATCGGATAGAGCAGCGCGCACATCAGGCCGAACAGGCCGAAATGCATGGCGGCGAAGCGGAGCTCGGAAATCAGTCCGATAGAGTTGTAGTAGAGGTGGATCGCCGCGGTCACGACGGCGACTCCTCCGATCAGCCAGACCAGGAACCTCGGGGAGGAGCGGTCGCTCCGCTCCTCCCCGTCCCGGCCCGCAACCGCTTGGGCAGGCGTAGACATCACCGTGTCAGGGTCACGATGATGCTCACGATGGCTTCAGGTGATCAGGCACGGTAATGCCGATCTCCTCATAGTACTTGATGGCGCCGGGGTGCAGCGGCACCGTAACGCCCTTGAGCGCGTTCTCGGGCTTCAGATCCTTGAGCGAGCCGTGAACGCTGAGCAGGAACGGCTGGTTCTCGTACATTGCCTTGACGATGTCATAGATGACGTCATCCGGCACATGGTCGCCGGCAACGAGCAGGTTCGGCTGCGCAACCGTCTCCACGGCCTCCGGCTGTCCCGGATAGGTGTTGGCGGGGATCGTGTAGGGGCCCCAGACCGTCCCGTCGGTCACCTTCGCGATGACTTCCGGCGTGAAGCTGAGCAGCTTGACCTTGCCCTCCAGGCTGGCCATGGCCAGAGTCGCCGAGGAGTTCGGCACGCCGGAGGTCAGGTTGATCCCGTCGAGGTTGCCGTTGATCAGCGCCTCGGCCCGCTGGCGGAAGCCCATGTAGCTCTCGTCGAAGAAGCCTTCGCCCTTCGAAGCGCCGAGCTTCTGAATGAAAAGCCGGTATTCCAGCAGCCCGCCGGAGTTCTTCGCTCCGAGGACCACTTTCTTGCCTTCCATGTCGAGAATGTCCGCGATCGTCCCCGACGGCGCGTTCTCGTTGAAGGTGATGAACTGGTTGGTGTTGAACATCAGGGCCGAGACGGCGCGCAGGTTCTTGCGCGGATCCCCGTCGAAGTTTCCGGTCCCGTGGTATCCGAAGTCGGCCATCAGCGACTGGATGATCGCGAGATCTGCGCGCTTGTCGGAAAGAATGTTGACGTTGTCGAAGGAGCCCTGCGACGTCAGCGCGGAGAGGTTGATCTTGTTTTCGGGCCGCGTCCCCAGCTTAAGCTTGACCAGCGTGGCGATGCCCACGCCGACCGGATAGAACGATCCGCCGGTCCCGGCGGTCGAAAGCAGATAGTCGCGCGTTTCCTGCGCCTGTGCGCTGGTCGCGAGCGCAAGGCTCACCACCGTCGCCGCGATGATCTTATGTAGTTTCATTCTCAGTCTCCTCCCGTGAGTGTGTTTTTTGTTATTGAACTGGTTGAATGGATTTCTGTTTTTCAGTCCGTAACCACCTCCGACCAGGATGGCAGCGGCCGCTCTTCGTAGTCCTTGTCCCAGGCCGCGCAGTTCTCTGCAGTGACGATCTCGACCGGCAGCTCGATGTTCCGAGGCACCGCTTCGCCGTCGGTGAGGCGCAGGGCTGCCATGGTCGCGGTGCAGGCGATCTTCATCGCGTCAAAGGCCGACGTCGCCAGCAGATCGCCCGACTTCAGCGCCATGACGGCCTCCGGCATGGCATTGACGCTGACAACGAGTGCACGACTCCCAGCAGCGCGCAGCACATCGATCACGCCCAGCGCCATGAAATCGTTGGCCACCAGGACAGCGTCCAGATCCCCCGCGCTGTCGAGGATTTCGGCCATGACCCGAGCCGCGGGTTCCCGCTGGTAGTACCCGGTGCGTGTCGCTACGACGTCGATGCCGGGAGTGTCTGCAATGGCGTCGCGAAAGCCTTCCGTTCTCGGTGCGCTGGTTTCCGAGTCGGGATTGCCCTCAATGATGGCAATACGTCCGCTGTTGCCCAGCGCGTCGAAAAGATGAACAGCGATACCCCGGGCAAGCGCGCGGTTGTCGGAGGTCACGAAGCAATCGGGCTCGACGTTCTCCGACCGGCTAACGAAAGAAATCACGGGGATCCCCGCCGTCTTGAAGCCGGCCAGCACATCATCGAGCGCCGTCGGATGAACCGGGGCGACCAGCAGGGCATCGGGCTTTGCCACGAATGCCTCGCGAAGCAGCGCCGCCTGTTGCCCGGCATCATCAGGCTTCGCGGGAAACATCGATGTCAGCCGATGCCCCGCCGCCTCGGCAATCCGGCGCGCGCCGATCCGCGCGCCCTCATAGGCCGGATTGGTCCCGTTCTTTGTGATGCAGATGAAGTGTTTTGAGCTGATCGTGGAGATCATTCGGTACGGCTCACTTCCCTCTCCAGCCAGCAGCCGGAGCAAAATCACGGTAGCCCATCGCCACCGCCGTCAAGAAACATCAAAAACCAATACGGCCATAAGCCGGGCTTATGCGCTTCCGCTCTGTTCCGACGCGCTGCGCGCGCCGGGGCGCCCGATCACACCAGGCCGCCATTCGGCTGCACCACCTGTCCGACGACCCAAGAGGACCTGCCCGACGCGAGGAAACGCACCACCTCGGCTATCTCCTGCGGTTGGCCGACGCGATTGAAAGGACTCATGCCGGCGGAGCGTTGCAGCGCCGCCTCGTCCTTGCCGGCGCGGAAAAGATCCGTGTCGACAGGTCCCGGCGCCACGGCGTTCACGCGCACACCGCGCCCTGCCAGTTCCTTCGACATGGAGCGCACCAGACATTCGACGGCGCCCTTGGTGGCGCTGTACGGCCCAAGGCCCGGTGCGGCGAAACGCACCAGGGAAGTGGTCACGGCGATGATGGTACCGCCGTCGGCCACGTTGCGTGCCGCTTCCTGCAGGATGTTGAAGGCGCCGACGATGTTCACCTCCACCAGCCGGCGAAAGTTCGCCGGGTCGAACTGCGCCATGGGGCCCGGCGGCACGTTGATGCCGGCATTGGCGACCACGCAGCTCGGCGTGCCGCCCAGATCCTTGGCGACTTTGGCGAAAACCTGGGTGACCTGGGCCGCGTCGGTGATTTCCACCTGGTAGGCTTTGCCCTTGGCGTCGCCCGAGGGCGCGGAGCTGACGTAGGTGTAGGCGACCTCGTAGCCGTCCTCGATCAGGGCCTCGACGCAGGCGGCACCGATGCCGCGGGAGCCGCCGAAGACCAGTGCGATTTTCTTGCTCATCTGGGTACCTCTAATCTTGCTGTCGTTTAAAGAGTTGAGACGGTAACGATCCGCTCTTCGGTCATTTCGTGGATGGTGTAGCGCGGTCCTTCGCGCCCGAAACCGCTGTCCTTGGAGCCGCCGTAGGGCATGAGGTCGACGCGCGAACTGGAGGTCTCGTTGATGTGCACGCCGCCGACTTCCAGACGCTTGGCCGCTTCCAGGGCGTCCAGCAGGCGGTTGGTGAAAATGCCGGTGGCGAGGCCGAAGGGCGTGGCATTCACCCGCTCTATGGCGTTGTCCAGAGCCTTGAAGGGCACCAGGCAGACCACCGGGCCGAAGATCTCGCAGCAGCCGACTTGCATGGAGTCGTCGATCCCAGCCAGCAGGGTCGGCGGCACTACCGGGCCCTGGCGCGGTCCCCCAGCGAGGCGCCGCGCGCCCTTGGCGACCGCCTCTTCGATCCAGCTTTCGACGCGCCGCGCCTCCTTCTCGCTGATCAGCGGTCCGACGACGGTGTCGGCCGCCTTGGGATCACCGTACTTCAGCGCCTTCACTTTCTCCGTCAGTTCTGCTTCGACCTGGGACAGGACCGCTTCCTGCACCAGCAGGATCTGCACCGAGGTGCAGACCTGCCCGGCTTTGCGGTAGCCGGCGCTGGCAACTTTCGACAACGCCTTGTCCAGGTCGGCGTCGTCACAGAGGATGGTGAAGGCGATCGAGCCCAACTCCATCTGGGTGCGGCGCAGGCCGGCGGCCTGCTGGATGCTGCGGCCCACCTCGGTACTGCCGGTGAAGGCGAAGAAACGTACCCGCTGGTCCTCCAGCAGGTGCTTCACGACCTCGCCGCGGCCGTGCAGCACCGAGAGGAAACCGGCGGGCACGCCGGCCTCCAGCAAGACCTCCGCCAGCTTGCAGGCTGTAACGGGAGTGTTGCTGGAAGGCTTCAGGATCACCGCATTGCCGGCGGCCAGAGCCGGCGCAAGCTTGTGCGTGACGGTATTGAGCGGCGAGTTGAACGGCGTGATCGCCGCCACCACGCCCAGCGGGACGCGCAGGGTGAAGGCCAAGCGCCCTTCCTGCTGCGGTGCGCCTTCCAAGGGTATCACGTCACCGGCCAGGCGCCGCGCCTCCTCGGCGGAGAGTTTCAAGGTCTGGATGCAGCGGCGCACCTCGCCGGCAGCATCGGAAGCGGTAAAGCCCGCCTCTGCCTGCATGGTCCGCACAAAGTCTGCAAGCCGCCCTTCCATCAACTGCGCGGCCCTCTCCAGGATCGCCCCTCGCTCGTAGGCGATGGGCGCACCGCGACGAAAGGCCGCTTCGGCCGCCGCGATCATCTGCGTGACCTGAGCCTCGCTGGCGGTCGAAACCGCGGCGAAGGGCTGCAGCCGGTATTTGTCCAGCACCTCGATACGCGCGCCTTCACCGGCGGTCCATTTGCCGTCGATCAGCAGTGCGAAATCACTCTTCGACGTGGTCTCGTTGACCGCCTTGGCTTGGATGTCGTTCACGATGGCGTCCTTTCACACAGCTTGCAGGGGGTCACAGCCACAGAATTTCTTTGCGATAGTCAAGATCGTGCAGCAACTCTTCGGCCGGTCCCTCGTGGAATACCGTGCCGCGTTCCAGGGCGAAAACCCGGTCGGCAAGCGCCAGCACCAGGTCCAGGTTGTGCTCGACGATCAGAATGGGCACCTCGCGGCGCAGCTGGTCGAAGATCCTGAAAAGTTCTTCGATCACCGCCGGCGCAAGGCCTTCGAAGGGCTCGTCCAGCAGCAGCAGGCGCACGTCGCCCGACAGCGCCCGGGCCACCGCCAGCATCTGCTGCTCACCGCCGGAGAGGTAGTCCGCCGCCGTGTGGTAGCGCTCCTTCAGCGCCGGGAACATTTGCAGAATGCGCTGCTCGCTCCACACCACGCCCTGGCTGCCGTCGGTACTGCGCGCCAGGCGGCCGAGGGAGAGGTTCTCGGCGACCGTCATGCCGGCGAAGATGCCGCGCCCCTGGGGCACGTAGCCGACACCGGCGCGCGCGATGTCCGGTGCCGCCAGACCGGCCAGCTCTTGACCAGCGAAAGTGATGCTGCCCGAGGCCGCCGGCACCAGCCCCGCCAGGGACTTCAGCAGGGTCGACTTGCCGGCGCCGTTGCGCCCCAGCAGCGCGACGATCTCACCCTCGCGGATGTCCAGCGAAGCATCGTTCAGGATGTGGCTCTTGCCATAGAAGGTGTTGACCCGGTCGACCTTCAGGACCGTCGCGACATTCTCGGTCCCGCCCACGGCACGCCCGGTCACCGCCGGGGTGCCTGTGCCGGTGTAGACCTCCTGCACGCGCTGGTCGGCACGCACCTCTTCCGGCACGCCGGTCATCAGCACCGCGCCCTCGTTCATCACCGTCACTTCGTGGGAGAAGCCGAGCACACGGTCGATGTCGTGCTCGACGATCAACACCGGTACGTTGGCGGCGATGGTCTGGATCAGGTTCGACACGCGCTCCCGCTCCGCAGCGGAAAGGCCGGCCAGCGGCTCGTCCAGCAGCAGGACCTGCGGTTTGGAGGCGAGCGCGATGCCGAGGTCGACGAGACGTTGTCCGCCATACGACAGGTCGCCGCCCTTGATGTCCTCGATGCCTTCCAGCCCGAGGAACTTCACGAGCTCCGTGGTCTGCGCGTGCACCTCCGCATAGCCGTCAGCATCGCGCCAGACATTGAAGTGGCCGGGGTGCTGCGCCTGCATGGAAAGGCGCAGGTTTTCGTAGATCGAGAGTCCCTCGAAGAGGTTGGTGATCTGGAAAGAGCGGGCCAACCCCTGGCGGGTGATGAGGTGGGCGGGCAACCCGCTGACGTCGCGGTCGTGCAGACGTACCGCGCCGCCGTCGGGCAGGTACATGCCGGAGATCAGGTTGAAGGTCGTGGTCTTGCCCGCCCCGTTGGGCCCGATGAGGGCATGGATCTCGCCATTGCGCACCTCCAGGTCGACGCTTTTCACCGCGCGGATGCCGCCGAAGCGCTTTTCGACGTTCTTCACCTCCAGAACGGGGCCTTCAACCGGTTCCGGCCTCAGGTAGGCCGGCAAGGGCAGCCCCTCGTAGATCCGCCGTCGGCTCATGGCAGCGGACTCCTCGGGCGCCGGGCGCCAGCGCTGCTTCAACTTGGCCCAGATGCCGACCAGGCCTTCCGGCGAGAAGATGATGAAGCCGACGAAGATGAGGCCGAACCACAGCAGCCAGTTATCGGTCCAACTGGAGAACAGTTCGCGGAACAGAATGAAGAAGACCACGCCCAGGGCCGGGCCGAGGATGTGATGCATGCCGCCGATGACAACCATGGCCAGCAGCTCGCCCGACAGCACAACCGAGGTCGCCTCCGCCGAGACGAGGTAGTGCTCGAAACCGGAGAGCGCGCCGGCGAGTCCGGTGACCACTGCGGAGATGACGAAGGCGGCCAGCTTGTAGCGATTGATGTTGTAGCCCTGGAAACGGGCTCGTTGCTCGTTCTCGCGGATCGCCACCAGGACGTGGCCGAAGGGCGAGCGCAGCATGCGCAACATCAGATAGAGAACGCCGAGGCCGACCAGCGCGACGAAGACGTAGTAGGCGTTGTTGTCGGCCAAGTCGATGGGCCCGAGGGTGCCGCGCGCGAGCCCGCCCAGGCCGTCCTCCCCGCCGGTCACCTCGGTCCAGCGAAAGGCGATGGTGTAGCTGAGCGCCGCCAGCGCCAGGGTCATCAGCGCGAAGTAGACGCCGCGCCGGCGCAGGATCAGCAGTCCGACGATCGCCGAAAGGGCGGCAATGAAGACCATAGACAGCAGAATGGGAATGAGAATCTGGTCGTGCAGCCAGTGCTTCTGGATCAGCGCCGCCGTGTAGGCGCCGATTCCGAACCAGGTCGCATGCCCGAAGGAAATTAGCCCGGTAAAGCCGATCAGGACGTTGAGCCCCAGCGCCGCGATGGCGAGGATGACCAAAACCGAGGCGGTGCTGACCGTCTGGCCGAGCAAGGGCATGACGAAGGGCAGAGCGACCAAGGCCACCATGCCGATCCACAGCGGCTGATACCTGGCCCAAGGTTTCGCCTGGGAGGACGTCAGGGACTTGGCATGCGCGGTGCCGCTCATTTCTCAAACTTCTCAATGCGCTCGCCCAGCAGGCCGCGGGGGCGCAGCAGCAGGACCAGGAACATCAGCACGTACATGGAAGCCTCGCCGGCGGCTGGCACGAAATGGATGGTCAGGCCGCGCACCACGCCGACCAGAAGGGCCGCCAGCACCACACCCCAGAAACTGCCGAGGCCGCCGATAATGACCACAACGAAAGCGATGGTGATGATTTCGGCGCCCATGGCCGGGTGCACCGTGGTGATCGGCGAGAACAACGCGCCGCCCAGCGCTGCCATTCCGACGCCGAGCACGACGACGGCGGTCATGTAAGGCTGTAGCCGGATACCGAGCGCCGCCACCATATCGGGCTGCTGGATGCCGGCACGAACTACGCGGCCGAATGCCGTCTTGTTGAGCAGCAGCCATATACCGGACAGCACAACAACCACGACACACAGCAAAATCAGACGGTATTGCGAGAACAGGAAGTCGCCGACAATGACGGGCCCCTTCAGGAAGCCCGGCATCGACATCGGAAGGGGTGCCGCACCCCAGATGATGCGGATTGCCTGTTCGGCCACCATGGCCAGGCCGAAGGTGACCAGCAGGCTGAGAATAGGATCGACACGATAGAAGCGGCGCAGGATGAAGCGCTCGAAGAGTATGCCGAGCAGCCCCACCAGTACCGGCGACAGCACCACAGCCGGCAGGAAGCCGAACAGCTTGGCGATCTCCACCGTGACATAGGCGCCCAGCGCATAGAAGGCGCCGTGGGACAGGTTCACCACGCCGCCGACGCTGAAGATCAGCGACAGGCCGAGGGCGATGAGGAGGTAGTAGCCGCCCAGGACGAGGCCGTTCACCACCTGCTCCAGGATGAAAACAAGCTGCATCGATTAAACTCATGCCGCAGAAAGGGCGGCGTCCGCGGCCGCGGCCCCGGACGCCGAGTCGGGAACCTCGGGCGGGAGGGGCCGTCCTGGCGTCCACCCGATTCCCGTTACCCGAACGCGAGGGTTACAAGCTGCAGGGATTCTGCTCGCGCGTCGGATAGATAACCTCCAAGGACTGGTCGGCGGCGGGCACCGCCGGCCCCAGGTTCATGAGATCCCACTGATCCATGGCCTGACCTTCGGGCTTCGCCGTGAAGGGATAGGCTTCCTGGACCAGTTGGTGATCCCAGGCGCGGAAATAGGCTTCGCGGCCCTTCATGATGTCGAACTTGGCGCCCTTCTCGAAAAAGTCGACCAGCTTCTCGCTGTCGGTCGACTTGGTTTCCTCCATCGCCTGGGCGGCCATCTTCAGGGCGATGTACTCGATCCAGGCGTGGTTCTCCGGCACTTTTCCGTACTTCTTCTGGAAAGCCGCGACGAAAGCCTTGGAGCCCGGCGTGTCGAGGGTGTGATACCAGACCGTCGGCCAGGTGCCGCTGAGGTTACCCTCGCCCGCAGCCCAGGCATCGGCGGTGTTCAGGTTGAAGCCCACCGTCGGATAGGGCAGGCCGAATTCGCTGTACTGCTTGACGAAATTGGTCACCTGGTTGCCGGCGAGGTTCAGGCAGACCACATCGGGCTGCGCCTGGCGGATCTTCAGCAGGTAGGGGCTGAAGTCGGTGACGTCGGTGGCCACCAGTTCGTCGGCGGCGAGGGTCGCATCGTTGGCGTCGAAGAAGGCCTTGGCCGCGCGCAACAGGTCGTGGCCGAAAACATAGTCCGCCGTCAGGGTGACGAACTTCTTTCCCTTGACCATGTCGTCACGCAGCAGGGCGTTGCCGACGGCGTTGACCATCACGGTGTTGGGGATGTCGGTGCAGAATAGATAGCGGTTGCAGCTCTTGCCGCGCAGCGTATCGGAGCGCGGCCCCAGCGCCATGAAGAGGCGCTTGTTGCGCGCCGCCACCTGGGAGATGGCCAGCGCCGAGGCGGAGCTGATCTCGCCCATAAGGAACTCGGCGCCGTCGCGCTCCAGCATGCGCTGCGCCTTGGTCGAGGCCGTGTCCGGGTTGATCGAATCTTCAGAGTCCACCGCCAGCGGGCGGCCCATGACGCCGCCGGCGGCATTGATCTCCTCCGCCGCCATCTGGATGCCGAGCACAGCCCACTCGCCGAGCGCACCGAGAAAGCCGGTCATCGGCGTCAGATGGCCGATCTTGATGGCGTCCGCCTGGGCCCGGACAATGGCGGGAAAGCCGAGAGCGGAGACCGCGGTGACCCCGGCGCCGATCTTCAACGCGCGGCGGCGGCTCAAGCTACTGGTCTGGAGACCGATCAGGCGCCCAGACTCCGGGCTGCGTTTTGTCATTGTATTTCCTCCCTTTAAGGACGTTTTGGGACTTCGTTCTTTTTTGTGGCCGGCCATCTGCTTTGCGCAGATCACGACCAGCGTTGCCCGGAGTCTAGGGAGCGTCGATTTCGAGCGGAAATACCGTTTAGCGAAGCCGCTATAAGCTGGACTTATAGCCTGAACTGCTGTTCGATGATCGAAAAAGAACCACTAAGGAGGACAGGGCCCATGGACATCCGGCAGCTTCGCTACTTCGTGCAGATCGTCGAGAGCGGCAGCCTTTCCAAGGCCTCGCGCCAGCTCTACATCGCCCAGCCGGCCCTCAGCCAGCAGCTCGCCAAGCTGGAAGACCAGGTCGGTAAGCCGCTGCTGCACCGCTCCTCCAAGGGCGTCTCGCCGACGGAGAACGGCCTCGCCCTCTACCACCACGCGCGCTTCATGCTGCGCCAGCTCGAACAGGCGCTGTCGATCGCGCGCGCGGAGACCTGCGCCGTGCAGGGCATGGTCTCGGTCGGCCTGCCCGCCACCACCGTGGCGGCCATCGGCCTGCCGCTGGTGCGCCGCATCCGCGAACGCTACCCGAGCATCCTGCTGAACGTCGTGGAGGGCATGAGCGGCCATATCGGCCAGCTCATGCGTCTCGGCCAGCTCGACCTCGCGGTGCTGTTCAACAACGACGTCGGCCCCGACCTCAGCGTCGAGGCCCTGCTGGTGGAAGAGCTCTTCGTGATGCTGCCCCAGCACAGCCGCCTGGTGCCGCGCGGCCGCAAGTCCATCACCATCGCCGAAACCTCGGAGATGCCACTGATTCTGCCGACCGGCTCGCACGGCCTGCGCCAGCGCATCGCCGCGGAGTTCGAGAACCGCGGCCTGACCACCAAGGTGGTGGCCGAGATCGACTCCCTGGCGCTGCTGATGAACTGCGTTTACGACGACATCGGCGCCACCATCAAGCCCATGGGTGCGGTGATTCAGGAGGGCGCGCGCGGGCGCAAGTGGCGCTGCCTGCCGATTTCCGACGCGCGCTTCCGGCGCCGCAACTTCCTCTATTCCCTGCCGCCGGAGCGCCTCTCCACCGCGGCCGCGGTGGTCGCCAAGGAGCTGAAGGAAACTGCCGCCGAGTTGGTGGAAAGCCACGAGTGGGACGGCTTCGAGCACGTGCAGCCGCGCACCAAGAAGGCGGTCGCCGCCGAATAGCCGCTCAGTCGGCGGTGAAACCTTCGAAGCCGAGCTGGGCGGAAAGCTCCGCCGCCGCCGCACGCAGCTGGCGCGACTTCTCCTGCATGACCTGCAGCGACATGCGCCATACCGGGCCGGAGAGTCCCATGGCCCCGACACAGCGCCCGGCGAAGTCGCGCACCGGCACGGCAATGCAGCGCACGTCCGGGTCCAGCTCGCAGTCGTCGTAGGCGATGCCCTGGCGGCGGATCTCCGCCAGTCCGGCGCGCAGGGCCTTCCTGTCGGTGATGGTCTTCTCGGTGAAGGCCTCCATCGTCAGTCCTTCCAGCAGCTTATCGAGATCCCTCTCCGGCATGGCCGAGAGCAGCATCTTGCCGATCGCCGTGGCGTGGGGCGGGCGCGCCGCGCCGGTGCGGCTAGAGAGCTGCAGCAGGCCCGAGGCCGCGGTGCGCGCGATGACGATGATTTCCTGCTTGGAGCGCACGGCCAGGTGCGCCGCCTCCCCTGTCTCGCCGCTCAGCCGCTCCAGGATCGGCGTCGCCAGGGACAGCAACGCGTTCTCCTCCAGCGCCCCGGCGGCCAATGCGAAAAGGCGACAGCCGATGCGGTAGCGCTTGGTCTCGGCGACCTGGCTGAGAAAGCCGAGGTTCACCATGGTCTTGATCAGGTGAAAGGCGGTGCTGGTGTGCAGGCCGACTTCGACGCTGAGCTCGGCGAGTCCGACTCCCTCGGGCCGCCGGGCGACGGCCTCCAGAATGGCCGCCGCCCGCTCCAGCGACTGGATGCCGCCGCGCTCGCGCGTGGTGGCGACCGGCGCCGTGGCGGCCTTCGCCGGCCGGCCCACCGTTTTTGCCCGGGGTTTGCTGCGTTCCACCGCCATTCCTCTTCCCCTACTTGTCTTCGATCGGCGTGGTTACCACGATGAAGGTGAGGTCGCCCAGTCCCGAGTTCTGGATGCCGTGCCAGACACCGGGCGGGATGAAGATTACGTCGTGCTTGCGCACCACGGTGAACTCGCCGTCGATCTCCATCAGGCCTTCGCCGTCCAGCACGTGGTAAACCTGCTCCTGCACCTTGTGCACGTGGCGCTCCACGTAGGCCATGGGCTGGTAGGTGGAGATGCGGTAGTCGACCTTCGCCGAGCCGACGGTCTCCGGGCGCACCAGGGCCTTGGACAAAGCGCCGCCGTAGTGGGCGGGAAACTGCTGCCAGGGCTCCTCGGCAATGTTGCGGATGCTCGCCTTCTGCTTGCTGGAGGTTTTCTTGGTCGGTTTCTTCGGGGGCATGTCTCTCTCCGTGAAACTCAGGAATTGATCGGGTTACGGGCGCCAGGGCTTGCCGAAGACCGGCTCCTTGGGCGGGATGGGCGGCAGTTCCCAGGCGCCGGTGGCCGGCGGGCGGACGTCGGCATCCACGTGCACGTCGATGAGCGCCGGCTTGTTCAGCGCCACGGCCTGCTCCAGCACCCCGGCGAAGTCCTGCGAGCGCGTTACCGTGAAGGCCTCGACGCCCGTCGCCCGCGCCCAGGCGGCGAAGTCCGGGTTGTAGGGTTCCCGGTTCGGGCCGTGGTAGAAGGCGGTGCCGATCTCGCGGCCGTCGAAATAGGCGTACTGCAGGTCGCGGATCGCCCCCCAGGCGAAGTTGTTCCACACCACCCAGACCACCGGGATGTCGTATTCCACGGCGGTACAGAGCACGTGCGGCACCATGGTGAAGCCGCCATCGCCGCACACGGCGACGCAGGGCACGTCGGGCCGCGCCAGCTTGGCGCCCATGATGGCGCTGGGGCCGAAGCCCATGCCGGAGTAGCCCCAGGTGTTCAGCATGGTCTGCGGCCGGCGCGCCTCCCAGAACTGCATGAACCAGTTGTGGTGGATGCCGGAGTCGAGGGAGATGATGGCGTCGTCGGGCAGCACGGCGCGGCAGTCGGCGACGATGCGCTCCGGACGGATCGGCGAGGCATGGGTCTCGAAACCCGGCTTGACGAAGTCTTCCCATTCCCGGCGCCACTCGGCGATGTCGGCGTGCCAGACCTTGAGCCGGGGCGCGGCCTCGACATTGCGCCGCTCGATCTCCGCCAACAGCTGGCCGAGGAAGATCTTGGCGTCGGCCAGAATGCCCAGATCGGGGGGATAGTTGCGCCCGATCTCCGCGTGGTCGACGTCGACATGGATCAGCCTGGTCTGCGGGAAGTTCCAGGAATAGCCAGGCTTCCACGACGAGGCCGAGCGGTCATCGAAACGCGCGCCCACCGCCATCACCACGTCGGCGTGGCGTCCGGCCTGATTGGCCTGGTAGGCGCCATTGCGCCCGATGAAGCCGAGCGACAGCTCGTCGCGCATATCCAGGCAGCCCATGCCGTTGGGCGAGGAAATCACCGGGATCGACAGGCGCTGCGCCAGGGCGGTCAGCTCCGGCCCCGCCTCCGACAGGGTGACACCGTGGCCGATGAAGATCGCCGGGCGCTCGGCGGCGACCAGCCAGTCCACCACCTTGGCCACGTCGTCCGGGCTGGCGCCGCTGCGCCGCTTACCCAGACCGTCCCAGGCCGGCTCCTCCTTCACCTCGGCCTCTTCCTGGAACAGATTGTAAGGCACGTCCAGGTTCACCGGGCCGGGGCGCCCGCTGGTCATGGTGGTCGCCGCCTGGCGCAGCGCCAGGGGCAGCATCTCCACCCGCGTCGGCTGGAAACTGCGTTTCACCACCGGCTTCATGACGTTGTTGAAGTCCGCCTGGTGATGCAGGTTCAGCTCCTGGAAGGGCGCGCGGTTGAACTGCGAGGTCGGCACGTTGGCGGTGATGGAGAAGACCGCCGAGGAGTCGGTCTGCGCCACCGCCAGGGCCATGATGAGGTTGGCCGAGCCGGGCCCGGTGGAGGTCAGGGTCGCGGCTGGCGTGTGGCTGACCCGGAAGTAGCCGTCGGCCATGTGCGCCGCGGTCTGCTCGTGGCGCGGCGAGACCAGCTTCACCTCGTCCTTCACGTCATAGAGCGAGTCCAGCAGCCCCACGTTGCCGTGGCCGCAGATGCCGAAGACGTAGGGGATCTTCTCCTTGACCAGAAACTCGGCGATGAGGTCGCCACCCTTGCGTCTTGCCATATCGTCTTGCCTTACTTGGTCTTGAGGTGAGTTAAGCGTTTTCCTGCGCGGCGGCGTGACGGGCCGCGATCCAGCCGAAGGTCATGGCCTGGCCGAGCTGTCCGCCGGCGCCGGGGTATTCGCCGCCGAAGGCGGACTGCATGTCGTTGCCGCAGACGTAGAGCCCGGGGATCGCCTCGCCGTCGGCCTTCAAAACGCGTGCATGCACATCGGCGCTGAGGCCGCGGCTGGTGCCCAGCGGCGTCGGCAGCACGGCAACGGCGTAGAAAGGCGCCCGGACGATGGGCCCGAGGCAGGGGTTGGGCTGCACCGCCGGATCGCCATTACCCCGGTCGTAGAGGTTCCCGCCCTTGCCGAAGTCCGCATCGACTCCCGCGGCGGCAAAGCCGTTGAAGCGCGCGACCGTGGCTTGCAGGTTCGCCGCCGGCACGCCGATCTTCCCGGCCAGCTCTGTCAGGTTCTTGCCCTCTTGCAAGTAGCCGCGCTTCACGTAGCCGCCGAGCCAGGGGGTGCGCGGCCGGACGAGTCCCAGGCCGTAGCGGCGGATGAAGACGCGGTCGCAGACCAGCCAGGCGGGGATCGCCGGCGATTCGCGGTGTGCCCGATACATGGCGCGCACGAAGTCGTGGTAGGAGACGGCCTCATCGGTGAAGCGCTCGCCTGCCTGGTTCACGGCGATGAGGCCCGGCTTGGCACGGTCCAGCACGATGTGCGGGTAGACCGCTGTCGTGCCGTCGGGCCGCGTGGCGATGGAACTGGGGAACCACAGCCCGTTGTCCAGGCCGTCCGGGCCGAGGGCCGCCCCGGCGCGCTGGGCCAGTTCGAGGGTGGAGCCGTCGCAGCCCTCGAAAGCAGGGGAGTGTTCGGGAACCGGTGCGGGCAACTGCGCGGCGCGCCACTCGGAGCTGGCCGGAAAGCCGCCTCCGGCCAGCACCACGCCGCGGCGCGCAATCAAGTCGTGGGTCCCACCGTACAGCGCCAGCTCGACGCCGCAAACCCGGCCGTTCTCCTGCAACAGGCGCGTTGCCTTTAGGCCGGTTAGCACCCGGACCTTGCGGTGCTGCAGCGCCTTAAGCAGGCGGGCGACCAAAGCGTTACCGAGCACCAGGCGGGTGCCGCGCGGCTGGCGCAGGCGGTCGCGCAGGTAGCGCACGACGAGCCGCAGGCCGAGCCCGAAAGCCTTGGGCGAACGATCGGCGCGTAGCAGTTCCGCCGCTTCCGCGCGCGTCACCATCATACCGCCGAAGAGCATCAACTCCGGCAGAGGCGCGGCCAGGCGCGCGAAGTCCTCGCCCAGCTCGCGACCATCGAAGGCCCGAGGCTCCAGGGCGCGCCCGCCCGGCGCCGCGCCGGGTTGGTCCTGGCGATAGTCGGCCGAGGCCATCAGCGGCCGGAAGCGCAGGCCTGTCTTGTCCGCGAACTCGGCCAGCATGGCCGGGCCGCCGTCGAGAAAGGCGCGCCACATGGCCGGAACGCCACGGTTCCCGACCAGGGCGGAGAGATAGCGCTCGGCCTTCTCGCGATCATCGGAGATACCCTGCTCGCGCAGGTAGGGATTGTCGGGAATCCAGACGGTGCCCGAGGAGCGCGCCGAGGTGCCGCCGATGACCGGCGCATGCTCGATCACCAGCGGCGTCAGCCCACAGAGCGCCGCCGCCAGCGCCGCGCTGAGACCGCCGGCGCCGCTGCCGAGGACCACGACATCAACCGCCTCCGGCAGTTCGGCACCGGGCCGCTGATCTTCCGGACGTTTCACCTGCTCTCCCCGTAGCACCTGCGCTCCGCCGACGGCTCGCCCTGGCGGGCCGGCACAAGTTTTTATATTATGAAATCCGTTCTGATATTGTGGCAATAGCAAACCGCTGTCAATCATGGCCGTGTCCGGCAGCGGCTCAGAGAGCGCCGGCGACTTAGCAAACGATGGCCAGAAAGTCGTTGATGTCAGAGGTGGTCTTCACGCCCTTTGCGTCGCCGTCTTCGCGATGAACGGTGCCGTGCTCGACCCCGAGGTGCTGTACGAGATCAACCTGCCGGCCTTCTCCACGGGCGGTAGTGCCCCGGGACCTTGGGAGCTTGAGCCCCGCCAAGCTGCAATGCGTTCAACCGCGTTACATGCTTGGTGCGATCGTGGCGCGTTTCAGAGCCCGCTTCGGGTCACGAGCGCCCTTCCCAGTGGCACTCTTCTAGGTCAGCTGAGGGCATCTAAGGTGACGTTCGCGGCAGCCCGGTCGCCAACATCGGCTTTCAGAATCAGAGCGGACATGCTCTGCCTACGATCCGATGTCAGGCTCGTGCCAGATGCAGACTCAATTCAACATGAGACGCGATACCTAGAATGAGGCAGCCAGCCTCCTTCGCCCTGAATCACGCGCGCGAAA
This sequence comes from Kiloniellaceae bacterium, assembly GCA_048268885.1. Classification (GTDB taxonomy): domain Bacteria; phylum Pseudomonadota; class Alphaproteobacteria; order Kiloniellales; family Kiloniellaceae; genus Pelagibius. The sequence goes on from JBLWUP010000001.1 coordinate 356,335, forward strand.
TGCTCTATCTGCAGGGGCATGGTGGCGCGAAACATGTAAAGGCCTGGCGCTACGGCGTTGCGCTCCCCCTGCTCAAACGGGCGGGGAGCTAGGTCGTCCCCCCGCCGTTCGCGTTGATCATCTGGCCCGTCACGAAGCGCCCGGCGGGCGAGGCGAGAAAGCAGACCACGGCGGCGATGTCCTCGGGCTCGGCCATGAAACCGGCCGGGATCCCGGCCAGTTGCTTGGGATCATCTCCTGAACGCCCCTCCACACGGGTCGGGCCGGGAGAGACGGCGTTGGCGGTGACGCCGCGACCGGCGAACTCCGTGGAGAGCGCCTTGGCCAGGCCCCAGAGGCCATGCTTGGCGGCGGAAATGGGCGCGCCCTCCGCATAGCCACGGATGGCCTTCATGCCCGTGATGTTGACCACCCGACCCCAGCCGCGCTCCACCATGCCCGGAAGAAAGGCGCGGGCCGTGTAGAACGCCGAGGTCAGGTCGAGGTCGATGACACTCTGCCAGTCGGCGCCGGTCATCTCGAGGAACGGCTTGTGCGGGCGGATCGCCGCGTTGTTCACCAGGATGTCGATGGTCCCGAAGCGGTTCAGCGCCGCCTCGGTGATGGCCTTCACCGCCTCGGCCCTGCTGACGTCGCCCATCGCGACGAGGGTCTCCGCGCCCAGGGCGGCCGCCGCCGCCGCCGTCGCCTCGCAGGCCTTCTCGTCCTTCGAGCCGTTCACCACCACGTTGCAGCCCCTCCGGGCGAGTCCTACGGCGATGGCGCGGCCAATGTTGCGGCCGGAGCCTGTAATGAGGGCGGTCTTGCCCGAAAGGTCATGCTCCGTCATCTCGTTCCTTTTCTCGAGGGATGTCCTGCAGTTTGTTCCAAGGGGGATTCAGGAGTTGCGCTCCGGCGTCTTCCAGGTGGCCGTGGCCATCCCTGCGAGCTTGCCGTCGGGGCCGTAGAAGCGGCTTTCCATGAAAGAGAGGTTGCGCCCGCGGCGCAGGAAGCGCCCCTCGCAGACGGCACGGCCCGCGCTCACCGGGCGCATAAACTGGATCTTCATTTCGATGGTGGCGCCGGGCCCGGCGATGCGGTTGACGAGATGCCCCATGGATATGTCCATGACCGTCGCGATCACGCCGCCGTGCAGCGTGCCCTGCGGGTTCATCAGCATCTCGGTCGCGTCGAACTCGATGCGGCAGACCTCCTTCTCCGCATCGGGCGCGTCCTCCGGAAGGTAGCGGTATTCGAGGCCAATGAAGCGGGCGAGAAAGAACTTCTCGAAGACCTGCTCGTGGGACTCCAGTGCCCGCTCGAACTGCGCGCGCGCCGCCTCGACATCGATACGCTTTGCCTGCTCGCTCACGATACCCTCCGCGCCCTGCTGAGCATCGCCAATGGACGAGGGCGGCAGTCCACTGCCCGTTCTCTATGATTTGAGCCTTGCATTGTTCGTTCCTTCAGGCGTTGTGCTGAGGTGCGTGAAGCTCCACCTCATTGAGCAGGGGGCGTCCCTGCTTGAATCGAGTGAGATTCTCCGAGACCAACTCAGCGAAACGCTGGGCCAGCGGCCCTCCGGTTCCCGCCACGTGCGGCGAGAGAATCATCTCCGGCTGCGGCCAGAGCGGATCGCTTTCCGGAAGCGGCTCGGCCTCGAAGACGTCGAGGCAGGCGCCGGCGATCCGCTTTTCCTGCAGCGCTTCGCCAAGCGCCACCTGGTCGATGACCGGGCCGCGCCCGACGTTCACCACCACGGTCTCCGGCTTCATGGCCGCCAACTCCTTGCGGCCGACCAGGTGCCTGGTCTCCGCAACCAGCGGCAGGGTGCAGACGACGAAGTCGGCTTCGCAGATCCAGGCATCCAGCTCCCCAAGCGGCGCGACCTTGTCAGCCGGGCCCTCGCCCGCGCCGCCGCGGTTGAGCGCGACCACCTTCATATCAAAGGCCTTCGCTTTGCGCGCCACTTCCTGCCCGATCGAGCCGTAGCCAAGAAGCAGCAGGGTCTTCCCTTCCACACTGGAGACCTGGCTTCTCAGTTCGTCGCGCGCCCAGCGCCCGGCGGCCCTGGCCCTTTCCATCTGCGGCAACGCGTGGACCTTTGCCAGAAGCAGTGCCATCGCGTGCTCGGCGACCGTTCTTCCCTTCAGGCCGGCGGAATTGGTGAAGGCGACCTTGCTTGGCACGCCGGCTTCCTCGAACCTATCGATGCCGATGGAGGTCGTCTGCAGCCAGCGCAGCTTCGGTGCGGCAGTATTCACGGCCCCGACCACCTCACCCTGGTAGTAGGGGCCCGCGACCAGGAGAATTTCGGCATCGGCCAGTTCCCGTACCGTCTGATCGGCTGAGGTAGATTCCACGAAGACCACATCGGGATGCAGTGCCTGGAGACCGGCGACCGCCTTGCCTTCCCATTGCAGATGATAGAGAAGCTTCATCTTTGTTGCCCAAACAAGCGGTTGCCGGGCCGGCGCGAGCCAATCGACGTATTGGTCACCCGAACCTCTGCGAAAGGAGTTCGTGCAGATTTAGTTTTCCCTCAAAGCCCAGCCCGGGCAACTGGGGCAGCGCCACCGATCCATCGGTGATGTCCAGGCCGTCGGTGAAGCCACCGACCGGCTGATGCGTGTAGGGATAGACCTCCGTCCCGCCGAGCCCCAGGCCCGCCGTGATGTGCAGCGACAGCAGATGGCCGCCGTGGGGGAAAACACTGCGGCGCGACCAACCGAACTCCTCTACCACAGCCAAAGTCCGGATGTACTCGCAAATACCATAGCTGAGCGCACAGTCGAACTGGAGGATGTCCCGGTCGGGCCGCAGGCCGCCGTAGCGCAGCAGGTTCTTCGAATCCCAGCTCGATAGCAGGCATTCGCCGCCCGCCAGGGCCCCCTCGTAGACCTGCGCCACCTCTGCCATCAGGTGATAGTCGAGCGGATAGCCCGGCTCCTCGAACCAGCGAAGTCCGTAGGGCTGAATCCTCTCGGCACAGGCCAGGGCTTCCTCGAGCGTGTAGCGGCCGTTCGCGTCGATCGCGAGCTGACCGGCGGGCAGCAGTTCCAGAACAGCCTCGATACGGCGCAGGTCTTCGTCCAGCGGGGCACCGGCGAACTTGATCTTCACCACGGTGAAGCCGTCGTCCAGGTAGCGCCGCACCTCATCCTGCAGCGCGCCATGGTCCCGGCCGGCGCCGTAGTAGCCGCCGCCGACATAGACGGGAACCCGCTCGGGCGACCCGCCGGGGCCATGGCGCCTGGCCAGAAAACTGTGCAGCGGCTCGCCGGCGATCTTCGCCACGGCGTCCCACACGGCCATGTCCAGGGTGGCGACGGCGATCGCCCGATCGCCGTGCCCGCCCGGCTTTTCGTTGCGCATCAGGCAGTCCCAGATCCGGAAGGGATCGAAATTGTCGCCGGCCTCGTTGAGCAGAGCGTCGGGAGGCGCGGCGAGCAGACGGGGGATCAGGCGTTCGCGGCAGATGGCGTTCTGGCTGTAGCGCCCCGTGCCGCTGAAACCGTAGCCGATGACCGGCTTGCCGTCGCGCACTACGTCTGTGACCAGCGCGACGAAACCGGTTGTCATGCCGCTGAAGTCCATGATGGCGGTCGCGCGCTGCTCGCCCGTGTTGAGGGTGAACTCCTTGACGTCGACGATACGCAAATCCAGGGTCCTTTCCGCAGGCGGTTCGGCCGCTGCTGCCTACTTTCCCTTGAACACGGGAGGGCGCTTTCCGAGGAAGGCCTCGATCCCTTCCTTGAAATCCTCGCTCATGTAGCACATGAGATGCAGGTCGCGGCCGCCGCCCGGCGGGAGTTGCGGGCGCAGGCGCAGCAGGGCTTCCTTGGCGGCCAGCAGCGTCAAGGGCGCGTAACCTGTGATCTGGCGGGCGATCTCCTCGGCGCAGGACGCCACTTCTTCCGGCGTCTCAACCATCTCGGTAATGAAGCCGTAGTCGAGCGCGACCGGCGCCTCGATCATCCGCGCCCGGAAGATCAGGTCCTTGGCGCGGGACGTGCCGATCAGGTCGGCTAGCCTCGAGAAATTCGTCATCGAGAGGCAGTTGCCGAGCGTGCGGGCGACAGGAAAGCCGAAACGCGACGTCCGTGCCGCGATGCGCAGGTCGCAGCAGGCGGCGATAGCCGCACCGCCGCCGGCGCAAGCGCCCTTGATGGCCGCGATCGTCGGCACACGGCAGCGCTCGAGCGCGCCAAGCGTGCGGTCGATGCGCTCCTCGTAGGCCACCGCGTCCTTCTCCTTCTCGAAAGCGCGGAACTGGGACATGTCAGTGCCGGCGGCGAAGGCTTTTTCTCCCGCTCCGGTGAGCACCAGCGCCCGGATATCCGTGTTTTCATTTGCCTCAGCGCAGATCTGTGCCATGCGTTCGTACATCGCAAACGTCATGGCATTGCGCGCTTTCGGGCGGTTGAAGGTCAGAAAGCCGACGCTGTCCCGGACCTCATAGAGAATGTCGTCGCCGCATTGCCCCGCGAGTTCGGCGTCGACGTTGACAGCGGGGGGTGTCCACATGAGAAGGCTCTCCTTGTCGGGAATTGAAGCGGATCGACGCAGTTGGAAGGCAGCGATAAGAGACCGGCCTCAGACGACTCCAGCGGCTCTCAATTCGGAAACCTCGGTGGGGGAAAAGCCGAATTCGTGCAGTATCTCATCACTATGTTCGCCGCGTTCCGGCGGCGCCAGCCTGAAGGAACTGGGAGTTCCACTCAGCTTCACAGGCTGCGCGACGAGGGTGAGTTCACCAAGCTTTGCCGAGGTTACTGCCTTCGCCATCTGCAGATGCTGCACCTGCGGGTCCGCAAAGACCTGGTCGATAGTGTTGATGGGGCCGGCAGGCACGCCGGCGCTGTTGAACCGCTCGATCCATGTAGCGCCGTCGGCGGACCTGAGCAGGGTATTGATTTCCTCACCAAGCGCGTCGCGGTTTTCGGAGCGAAGCGCCGCCGTCTTGTAGTCGGGATGCTCGATGAGCTGCTCGGCCCCGGCGGCCCGGCAGAAGCGTTCCCAGATGACCTGGCCCGTGACGGCCAGATTGATGTAGCCGTCCGCAGTTTCGAACACGCCGGTCGGTATCGATGTGGGATGGTTGTTGCCCGCCTGGGGAGGAATCTCACCATCAATCAGCCAGCGCGTCGCCTGGAAGTCCAGCATTGCGACCTGGGCTTCCAGCAACGAGGTCTGGACCCACTGGCCCGCGCCCGTCTCCTCGCGGGCCAGCAGGGCAACCAGGATGCCCTGCGCGCAGTAGAGGCCGGCAGTGAGATCAGTGATCGGGATACCGACCCGCATCGGCCCCTGGCCGGGCTTGCCGGTGATCGACATCAGCCCGCCCATGCCCTGGGCGATCTGGTCGAACCCGGGGCGCTTCGCATAGGGGCCATCCTGCCCGAAGCCCGAGATAGAGGCATACACGAGGCGCGGATTGATTTCTTTCAGGCTCTCATAATCGATGCCGAGCCGTGACTTCACATCGGGCCTGAAATTTTCGACGACGACATCCGCCTCGGCGGCCAGGCGCTTGAAGACCTCCAGCCCTTCCGCCGATTTCAGATTCAGCGTCAGAGCCCGCTTGTTGCGGTGCAGGTTCTGGAAATCGGAGCCCTGCCGTGGGCCGCCGGGGCCCTCGGCCGCGTCGAGCGCCTCGGGCATCTCGATCTTGATCACGTTGGCGCCCCAGTCCGCCAACTGGCGCACACAAGTCGGCCCTGACCTGACTCTGGTCAGGTCCAGCACGGTGAACCGCGAAAGAGCAGGCGAGGCGGGCGTGAACGGCATCAACATCCTCCGGAATTTTTCAAGGAAGCTGACCCGCATTTGGTAGATTGTCAACGATCAACAGAAGACAAAATACGGAAGACTGTTGACAATCTTTTTCCCGCCCGCGCTAATACTCGCATGAGCGACAACGTCCTCGAAGCTATCGCCCTGCGCCGTGCGCAGTCCCTGACCGCCATCGTTCAGGAGGAGCTGGAGCGCATGATCGTGAGCGGCGAACTCCGCGCCGGCGATCGGCTGAACGAGCAGGCTCTGGCTCAGCGGTTTGGCGTCAGCCGTGGCCCCGTCCGCGAGGCTATGCGGGCTCTGGAGTGCGCTCAGCTGCTCACGACACGCCTCAACCAGGGCTTCTTCGTGCGCGAGGTTTCTCCGGAAGAGGCCAGCGAGCTCTATGACGTCAGGGCGGTCGTCTACGGATTTATCTGTGGGCGCCTCGCGGAACGGGTATCCGATAAGGAAATCGCCAGCCTCAAGAAGTACGTCGAGCAGATGGATGCTGCGATCGCGGCCAACGATCCTGCGACCTACTACCGGCTCAATCTCCAATTCCACGAGGACAGCATAGTTTTTGCGCGTCATGGCTGCGCGCAGCAGACCTACCAGTCCCTGATCAATGAGACCCACCTCACCCGGCAGCGTTCGCTCCACACGCAAGAGCGCATGCTCGAATCGAACGAGGAACACAAAGCACTGATCGCGGCCCTGAAGGCAGGCGATACCGAATTGGCGCGCCAGCTTGGCGAGGCACACGCCCTGGCCGGACGCCGCCGGTGGGAGGCGACACTCGAAAGCGAAGGCGCCATTTCGGATCAGAAAGAAGCCTCGCCCCCGTCTGCTGCCGAAGGGACCTCCCGACGGCGAGCGACCAAAGCAAAGAAGGCCTAAAGGCCCGCAACCAACAAACAACCAAAAAAAATCGTGACCGGCGGTCGTGCCAGACAAATGCGGGTTGCGGAAATCTCAGTGGAGGTACGTCCTATGAATTCAAGAAATTCCTTTGTCATGCCTGTCAAAGCGCTCGCCGTGGCCTGTGCTGTCACTGTGGGTGCGCTCGCGTCGAGCGAAGCCTCGGCGCAGGCCTACCCGGACCCGAACGAGCGCCTCAACTGGACAATCGCTTTCGGACCCGGTGGCGGCAATGACATCATGTCCCGCACCATTATCTCGATCCTGGAGAAATACGACCTCTATCCGGGCGAGATCGTGGCCCAGAACCGCCCGGGCGGCAGCGGCGCCATCGGCTGGGGCTACCTCTACAACCAAGCGGGCGACCCCTATAATATCTCCTCGACCTCGGGCAGCTTTATCACCACCCCGCTCAAGGCCGATACGCCCTGGGGGCCGACCTCTTTCACGCCCATCGCCTTGCTTGCAGCCGACGACCTGATCCTCGTCGTTAACCGCGAGTCGCCGATCAAGGACCTCGATCAGTGGATTTCGCAGTCTAAGTCGCAAGCGCCTGCCGTCGGAGGCATGGGCGCCGTCAACGTCGACTTCATCATCCCCACACTGCTGGCGGAGAAAGCCGGCTACGATTTCGAGTACATTTCATTCAATCAGCAGGGAGAGCTGACCACGGCCCTCCTCTCCGGCGCGCTCGACGCCATGGTCGTCAACCCCGGTGAAGTATCCGGCCTGCTCGAGTCCGGTGATCTGCGGGCAATTGCCTTCACAGGCAAGAAGACCCCGGCTTCTCTGGCAGGCGTGCCGACGCTGGACGAAAAGGGCTACGAGATGAACATCTCTCAGCCGCGCGGTGTCGTGCTGCCTCCCGATGCGCCTAAGGAAGCACAGGAGTGGTGGATCGAGACCATGAAGAAAGTCGTCGAAACACCGGAGTGGGCGGAGTACGTCAAGAAGCACGACCTGACGGAAAACGTGCTTTATGGCGACGACTTCAGCGCCTTCCTGAGCGGCGTTCAGGGCGAGTTCGCCCGCATCCTGAAGGCAAAGGGCGTCATCAAGTAAGTTGGCGCGAACGATCCTCGGCCCGCCCGCGCCTCGGCCGGGCGGGCCGTCTATCGTCCAATGGTCCGAGACTCGTTAGGGATTGCTGGCTAGGGCACCCTGAACGACTGTTCCCTCTCTGCCCAGACTCATTCGAATTGCGGATTTCCACTCGGGTGCTGCCATGAGGCTCGTATTTCTGGTCGCCTTGCTCCTGCTGTCGGTTTTCTACGCCGCGCTGGCCTTTAATGACCTCGATTTCTTAAGTCCGAGAGGCCGCATCGCCCCCGGGTTCTTTCCGCAGATTATCTCGTCTCTGCTGGTCGCCCTCACGCTCTACTCCACGATCGTCGAGTTCCGCCGCCGGCACAGTGATGAGCGCCTCTCCCTGGATTGGGGGATAACCGCCGTTGTGGCCGCGATGCTCGTGTTGCTCATCGGGGCCTCCCACTTGCTGGGCGCCCTGCCGGGCATGATCATCTTCATGGTGCTCGCCCTCTCTGTGCTCAATCGAGGGCGGTACGTGACAAATCTGCTTGTAGGTGTCCTGCTGCCCCTCGGCCTCTTCACATTGTTTCGCTTCTGGCTGAACGCCGCGATGCCGCCGGGCATATTCGAGTCGCTGTTGTGAACCCGCACCGAACGATGGACGCGCTCCCGTTACGCCATCCCTTGTCCGATATCTTGAGGCTGTTCGATGGAACTCTTCGATAACCTGCTGTTGGGCCTCTCGGTCGCCATCTCGCCGATAAACCTCCTCTACCTCCTGGCGGGCGCGATGATCGGTATGGTGATCGGCATCATTCCCGGCTTCGGCCCGGCCGCCGGGCTCTCGATCCTGCTGCCGCTCACCTTCGGGATGGACCCCACCGGGGCCATCATGATGCTGGCCGCGATTTATTACGGCGCGATGTACGGCGGCACGATTACGTCCATCCTTCTGAACACACCGGGAGAGTCGGCAGTCGTCGCATCGACTTTCGACGGCTATCCCCTCGCTCAGCAAGGTCGGGCCGGACCGGCGCTGGTCATGCAGGCGGCGGCCTCCTTTGTGGGAGGCACGGTCGGCGTAATCCTGATTACGGTCCTGGCGGCGCTTTTTGCTCAGGTGACCCGCAACTTCGGGCCGCCGGAGTTCTTCATGCTGGTGATGATGGGCATCGTTACCCTGGTCGTGCTGATCGGTGACAACTGGCGCTACGGCGCCATATCCGCGCTGATTGGATTTGCTCTCGGCACAGTCGGCGTCGACCTCGAGACGGGCATGCAGCGCTTCACCTTCGGCTCGGCCGAGCTGATCGGCGGCATCGAGTTCATCCCCATCGCGATTGGCCTCTTCGGCTTGGGCGAGCTCTACTTCGCGTTTTATCGGGGCCTCCATCGCGCGGGGACCGGCGGCATTATCCAGTACCAGAAGGAAAGGGAGTTCTGGCCGCACATCCGTGACTGGGTTGAGTCACGTATGGCCTTCGTTCGAGGCTCGATCCTCGGCTTCTGTATCGGCGTCGTGCCTGGGGCCGGTGCGACGGTTGCCTCGTTGATGGCCTACACCATCGAAAAATCGTCCTCCCGGACTCCGGAGAAATTCGGCAAAGGCGCCATGCCGGGTCTCGTGGCGCCGGAGTGCGCCAACAACGCGGCCTCCTCGGGGGCGATGATCCCGCTCCTCACGCTCGGCATTCCGGGCTCCGCCTCCACCGCTGTGCTGCTAGCGGCCTTCCTAATGTGGGGTCTGCGACCAGGGCCGCTGCTGATGGAGCAGAATCCCGAGTTTGCCTGGGGCCTCGTTGCCTCCATGTATCTCGGCAACATGGCGCTCCTGGCGATCAATATTTTCGCCATACCGGTCTTCGTGATGATGCTCAAGCTGCCATATCGCATCCTGGCGCCGGCGGTCATGCTGGTCTGCACGATGGGAACCTACAGCGTGCATGGCAGCATTATCGAGGTATGGCTGATGTTCGCCGCGGGCATCGTGGGATTCTTCATGAAGCTCTACGGCTTCTCGCCCGCCGCGACGGTTCTGGCGTTGGTCCTGGGCCCGATGGCAGAGGAAACGCTGCGTCAGAGCCTGCTCATCTCCCGCGGCTCGCCGCTGATCTTCGTCGAGCGGGGCGTGTCCCTGACGATCCTGCTCTTCACCATCGCCGTGGTGGCCCTTGGCATTTGGGCGGGGCGCTCCCGGCGACGCGCAAGACCCGCTATAGAGAGCGTGCAGCCCGACTAGAGCAGCCGTACACCATTCTCTCCAAGGGTAACGCGGCTGCGGAGCCGGGCTTTAGAGGATCTGTCGAATGAGCGGAACAAAGATCGGGAGTGTCCTCGCACCTGCCGTGCCTCCCTTCACCCCGGAGCTGAAGCCGGATGCAGATCGCCTGATTCGCCATTGCCGTTGGCTGTTGACCAACGGCGTCGGCCTGGCGCTTTTCGGCACCAATTCCCAAGATCCGACTCGTCTTTCAAGACTACGTCATGATCCCTGCCCTCAAGGTAGCCATTGCTCACTACGCCGGCGACCCGGCATGGCTGACCCTACGCCCGCCCTTGGTGGAACTGGGCGGCGGCGAGATCGAAACCCTGGCGGAGAAGCTGGCTGCCGCCGGCTTTTCCATGCCGGGCCTGCCAGACAAGATCCATGCTTGAGCAACAAGAAGCCTCCAAAACCTTCCTGCTGCCGTCCAGAGGCCAGATGAGCTGGGATAGCGTCTCGCTAGCGCGTATCTAAAGGCAGCGATAGAAGTCTGCATCGGGTCAAACACGAACCTGGACCCTTGAGAATCTTAGGCCTGGAACGTGGTTCATAGCTGAAGTCCCGGAGCAGCGGCGAGACGACGTCGCCGATGGCGGAATGCCCAAGCGATATTCCGCGATCCGATTACCGCCCCTCAGGTCGCCATGGCCGTAAGGATCGGATTGATCAGCTTCTCAATGTTCTGCTTCTCTCCGTCTCCAAAGACGCGCCGCAGACCACTACCTTCTGGCCATCCTTACCGGCAAGTTCGAGGAAGACTGCGCGTCCTCTTCGTGCTGGATCTCTACTAGGCCCTCTTCGCCCAAAGCCAGAAACACCAAAGCCCCGTCGCGGACGGGGCTTTGGTGATTTGGTTGCGGGGGCCGGATTTGTTCAAGATCCTACGCTGGCACTCAAAATCTGAGCCCTCATAGATCGTCCGGACATATAGGACCCCATTTCGGCAAGCGTCTTGCATACTCATGCGCGATAGCAGACCTGAACTGCCGATCAGCTGTACTTCCGCTTAGTGCCAGAAGGAGCAATTCGGGTTTGGCTCTCCGCGGTCTCGGTCTAGGTGGCTGCGCTTGGCGGCTTAGCTCTCCCGCCAGGCCCGCATGATGCTGTCGCGCAGCGGCTGGATCAGATAGTCGAGGGCCGTGCGCTCGCCGGTCTTGATCATCACGTCGGCGGGCATGCCGGGGGATAGCTTGTGCTCGCCGAGACGCGCGGCCTCCCCGTCCGAGACGAAGACCCGGGCCAGATAGTAGGCCTCTCCGCTGCGCTCGTCCTCGAAACGGTCGGCCGAGATGTAGACCACCGAGCCGCTGAGCCGCGGCGTGGTACGCTGGGGAAAAGCCGTGAAGAGCACGTCGGCGTCCTGGCCGGGGGTCAGGTTGTCGATATCGAAGGGCCGGATCTTGGCCTCGACGATGAGCTGGTCGTCGACCGGCACCAGCTCCAGGATCGTCTGCCCCGCCTTCACCACCTGGCCGCTGGCATAGACCTGCAGGCCGACAACCACGCCATCCTCCGGCGCCCGCACCTCCAGGTGATCCAACACGAACTGCGAAGCGGCGACGCGCTCGCTGAGGTCGAAGACCTCCGCCCGCACCTCCCGCAGCTCCTGTTCGACACGCTCGCGGAAATCCTTTTCCAGTTGCAGGATCTGCAGCCTTGCCTCGCTGATGGAGGTCTTGGCGGCCGCAACATCGGCGACGAGTTCGCCGCGTTCACCCCCCAGGCGCGCCGCCTCGCGCTCCAAGGTCAGGACCTTGGGCTTTTCGGCGAAGCCCTTGGCCAGCAAGGTTTTCAGCCCCGTCAGTTCCTCGTTGATCAGGTCGATCTGCGTACTCTTCGATTTCTGCTGAGCGCGGTAGCCGGAAATCTGCTCGCCGACCTGGGCAATGCGTTGCTCATAGATCTCCGTCTCACCGGCCAGGGTCGCGAGCCGCGCCTGGAACAGGCTGTCCTGGCCGCGCAGGATGCCGGCAAGCTGCGGTTCTTCGCGGCGGCCCAGCAAGGCCGCCGGATAGACGATGGCCTCGGCGCGGTCCCGTTCGGCCAGCAGGCGCGCCTCCGCGGCCAGCGCCTGATCGAGCTTGCTCTGCAGGATCGCCAGGGAGGCCTTGGCGCGGGTCTCGTCGAGACGCAGCAGCAAAGCGCCGCCGCGCACCGCATCACCATTGCGCACCAGAATGTCCTTCACGATGCCGCCTTCCACGTGCTGGATGGCCTTGCGGTTGCTGTCGACCATGACGGTGCCGGAGGCGATGACGGCGCTGGAGAGCTCGGCATAGGCCGCCCAGCCAAAGAAGCCGCCGAAGGTGAGGCAGATCACGGCGAGCCCGGCCAGCACCACGCGCCGCGTTTCCGTCGGAGCGAGCTTCTGGTCTTGAGAGGGCGTGATCGGAGCTTGGGTCATGCCTGCATGGCCTCCTGCTGGGACGCTTTGGCGGCAACCACCCGCCCGGCCTTGGGCACCGCCTTGGTCACCTTGGGCAGCACTTCGTCGCGCAGCCCGAATTGCTCGATCAGGCCGTCGCGCAGCACCAGGATCTTGTCCATGCCGGCCAAGACCGAGGGCCGGTGGGCGATGACCACCAGCGTGGTGCCGGCCTGCTTCAACTCCTGGACCGCGCGCCGCAGGGCTTCCTCGCCCTCGCCGTCGAGGTTGGAATTGGGCTCGTCCAGCACGATGAAGGCGGGGTCGCCGTAGAGCGCCCGCGCGAGGCCGAGGCGCTGGCGCTGGCCGCCGGAAAGCGCGGCGCCGCCGGTCCCGATCATGGTGTCATAGCCTTCCGGCAGGCGCAGGATCATCTCGTGCACCCCGGCGCGCTGGGCCGCGCGCACCACGTTTTCCGGGTTCGGCTCGCCGAAGCGGGCGATGTTCTCCGCCACCGTGCCGTCGAAGAGCTCTACGTCCTGCGGCAGGTAGCCCAGGTTGGGGCCCAGCTCCAGATGATTCCAATCGCCGATGTCGGCGCCGTCGAGGCGCACTTGGCCGGCGGCGGCCGGCCAGACGCCGATAAGCAACCGGGCCAGGGTCGACTTGCCGGCGGCGCTGGGCCCGATGACGCCCAGGCTGTCGCCCGCCTCCAGCGCGAAAGAGATGCCTTTCAGCACCGGCCGCTCGAGGCCCGGCGGCGCGGCGACCAGACGCTCGACCGAGACGGCGCCCTTGGGGCGCGGCAGCGGCATGCCGACCTCGGGGGCCTTGTCCTTGTCCAGAAAGCTGTGCAGGCGGCTGTTCGCGTTACGCGCCAGGATGAAGCCGCGCCAGTTCCCGATGGCGCCTTCCACCGGCGCCAGGGCCCGGCCCATGATGATCGAGGCCGCGATCATGACGCCCGGCGTGATTTCCTGCTGCAGGGCGAGATAGGCGCCGGTGCCGAGGATGGCCACCTGGAGGACGGGGCGCACGAATTTGGCGCCGGCGGTCACCAATCCGCCCCGGTCGCTGGCCTGAGCCTGGGCGGCGAGCGCCGCCTGATGGCGGGCCAGCCAGCGGCGCTGCAACCCCGGCAGCATGCCCATGGCCTCGATCACCTCGGCATTGCGCAGGGTGTTCTCGGTAAAGCCGTGCGCGGCGGCGCTGTCGCGGGAGGCATCGCGCAACGGCCCACGCGTTGCCAGTTCGCTGATCACCGCCAGGGTGAAGAGCACCACGGCGCCCGAAAGCGCGACCAGACCGAGCAACGGGTGCAGAACGAAGATGATAGCCAGGAACAGCGGAGTCCAGGGCGCATCGAAGAAGGAGATCAGGCCCGGCCCAGTCAGGAAGCCGCGCAGGGCCTCCAGGTCACGCAAGGGTTGGCTTTCCGCCGCTTCCTTCTGCTGCAGGCGCTGGCGCAGCAGGCCGGCGAAGAGCCGCTCGTTGAGCCGGCGGTCGAGGCGCGAGCCGGCACGCACCAGGATGCGCGAGCGCACCAACTCCAGCAGCGCCGAGGTCAGGATCATGCCAACGGCGACGACGGTCAGCATGATCAGGGTGTGCCGGCTGCCGGAGGTCAGCACCCGGTCGTAGACCTGCAACATGTAGAGCGGGCCCGTCAGCATCAGCAGGTTGATGAAAAGGCTGAACGCCCCGATGGAGACGAAAGCCTTGCGCACATCCTGGAAGGCGGCGGCGAGGGCGTTTTTTTGCCGCCCCTTGTTGGTTGTTGTGGTCATTTCCCTGCCTTGAATTGCTTGCGGTTTCCCTGACGCCCGAGGGCGACGGCGCCTTTCGGCACCGCCGCCCGGTGAACCAGGGTCAGACTTTCGGCTTAGGCGACGTTGAACATGAAGTCATCGTCGTCTAGATCCGCCTTGTTCACGCCGACCAGGTGCAGCTCGTCCCCGGCCACCACGTCCAGGGTTATGACGACATCGGCGCCGTCGTCGACAGCCGCATCCATCAGCTCGCCGAAGTCCGCGATGGAGAAGCCGTTGAGCTGGATGAGGTCGCCGCCGGGCTCGAAATCGGTGATGACGTCGATCCCGTCCCCGCCGTCGAAGACAAAGAGGTCATCGCCGCGGTCACCGGTGAGAGTGTCGTCGCCCTCGCCGCCGTCGAGGGTGTCGTCGCCGCGCCCGCCGATGATCCGGTCGTCGCCTTCACCACCGGTCAGCAGGTCGTCCTGTCGCCCACCGTCGATGTAGTCGTCGTCCGCACCGCCATCGATGGTGTCGTCACCGCGATCCCCGAGCAGCTCGTCGTCGCCTGCACCGCCGGTCAGCAGATCGTCACCGCGGCCGCCGTCGATATCGTCGTCACCGTCCCCGGCGTCGACCACATCGTCATCGCGGCCGGCCTCGACCACGTCATCGCCATCCCCGGCGTCGATCGTATCGTCGCCCCGACCGCCGGCAATGGTGTCGTCGCCGTCGCCACCGGCGATGAGGTCGTCATCGCGTTCGCCGTCGATCAGATCGTCACCATCGCCGCCGTCCAGGGTGTCGTCACCGCGGCCGCCATCGAGCGTGTCGTCGCCGAGGCCGCCCTCCAGAAGGTCGGCGCCCTTGGTGCCGACTTCGTTGACGGGATCGTCGCCGTTGGAGACGCCTTCCAGAACCGTATCGCTGCGTTCAGTCAGGTTCTGAATGCGGGTGTCGTCGGCCGGTGTGGTGTCCTCCTCGCCGAAGGCAGTGGTGTTGTAGTTGGCCAGCAGGTATTCGGCCATGGCGTCCTGCTCGCTGCCGGGGGCCGCGAAGTCACTGGCCCCGGCGTCGGTCAGCACGTCCTTCAGCTGAACCACATCGGCGAAGTCCGGGTCGGCCGCCACGAAATCGGCGAAGGGGTAGCTGTCACCGCCGCCCGCCAGGAAATCGAGGGTCACTACCCGGATCGGCGCGCCTGCGTCGACCGCCAGCTCACCGTTCTCCACCAGGGTCATGACCGGATTGCCGTCGTCATCGAGGATCGCCGCCGATTGGATGCGGTCGCCCGACGGCTGCGTCGGATCGAAGCTGAAGGCGACACCGCCGACCTGCGGGAACTGGCCCGGCGTGGCGCCCGGCTCCGTCGCCGCGACCCCGTGCTCCAGCACCGCCAGCAACTGCGCCGCCGTCAGGGTGATGAGGGTCAGTCCGTTGTTGAACTTCAGGGCGTTCTCGACATCGAGCTGCGACACCTCGCCCGCCTGCTTGCCGGAGGTCGGGTTGTCCTGCGGCGGCAGCTCGACATAGATGCCGGAACCCGGCGGCACTTCCTCGACCGTACCGATGGCGGAGCGGATGCCGCCGCCGTTCTTGATCGAGACCATGACCGTGTCGTCGCAGGACTGGGCCTGGGCGAGGTTGGCATCGGCCGAGAGGTTGCCGAAGTTGGTCTCCTCGGTGCGCACCTCGTCGCGGCGACCTTCCAGGAAGACGTCCGACTTGCCCAGGATGTTGCTGTCCTTCTCGGTCACGATCGCTTCGACCGCGTCGGTCAGGTCCTGCACCAGGTCGCCCTTGCTGCCCTCGGCGAAGGGGTCTTCGTTGCCGTAGAGCTCGGCGACCTGCGCGTCGGTGGTGGCGAAGGCGCCGCTCACGTCCTCGTCGGTCGCCTCACCCTCGTCGAGGATCAGCACACCGTTTTCGTCGAATTCCACCACCAGGCGGCCGACATAGGAGTACTCGCCGTCGGTGCTGACGATGACCGCCGGGTCGCCGTCCTTGTTGGTGGTCTGGAACGGATAGTCCTCGTCCGGCGTGTCACCGGGGTTGAGGCCGCGGGTGACGTCCTCGGCGTCGGCCTGCAGGGTGTCGGAGCCGCCGGCGATAATGACGTCGACGCCGCTCAGCTTGCCGATCAGCTCCTTCTCCAGCGCGATCTGCTGCAGGTGGGTGACCAGGATCACCTTGTTCACCCCCTGGGCGATCACGTCGTCGATCACCGGCTGCAGGATGGCGGCCAGCGAGTCCATGTCGCTGGGGTCGTCGCTGCCGATCACCGTGGTGTCACCCGGCGAGGAGATCTGGCCCAGGCCCGGCGTTGTGGCGCCGACAATACCGATCTTTTCGCCGCCTTCCTCGATGATCGTGGCCGGGGCGATCTTCGGCGTCGTGGTGCTGCTCGCCGACTGCTCCGGCCCGGTCAGGAAGGCCGTGGCCGGCAGGATGTCGCTGGTGTAGAGCCCCGAAAGGTTGACGTCGCCGGAGAAATCCAGGTTCGCCGAGAGGTAGGGGAACTGGCTGCCGATCCAGCGGTCATCCACGACACCGTCGTTGCCGCGGTACTGCGGCGCGATGATATCCGCCAGGGTCGCCGTGCCCAGGTCGAACTCATGGTTGCCGAGCGCCGAGGCGTCGAAGCCGATGGCGTTCATGATCGAGATATCGACCCGGCCACCGCCTTCACGCAGGCTCTCGTAGAATTCCTCCGGCGCTTCCAGGCCGAAGAGCTCGTTGTAGAAGTCGTTGAAGACGCCCTGGTCGCGGAAGATGTCCTGATCGTCGGAGGCGCTGAAGAAGGGGCCGCTGAGATAGTTGTCGCCCGCCGAGAGGGTGATGGAGTTCTCGTGGGTGTCTTCCAGCAGGTCGACGATGGCCGCGAAGTTGGCCGCGCGGCCGATCGCCTCGACACCGCCTTCCAGGTCGGAGGCATGGAGGATCTGCAGCGTGAAGGTCTCCGGCTCCTCGCCTTCTCCCTCCGGCTCGATCTCATAGAGCGTCGTGGTGCCGCTGACCTCGTTGGCCACGGCCAGCAGCGCCTTGCCGTTGGGGCTTTCCTCGGCGGAGATGAAGGTCATGCCCTCGGGGCCGATGTCGCCTTCGGTCTGCAGGAACTCGACGTACTTGGGGTCGGTCGGATCGGAAACGTTGAAGACCACCACACCGTTGGCGCGCTCCAGGCCGACGAAGGCATAGGTCTGGTCCCCGACCACGCCGACGGTCACCCCCTCGGGCTCCGAGCCCTTGTTGTCGGAGCGGCCGTCGAGCTCCTCCTTCTGCTCCTCGGTCAGCACCTCGCCGAGCACGCGGGCAATCTGGTCGCCGGAGTCGAAGACCTGCTCGCCTTCCGAGTTCCAGATGGAGAAAGAGCGCGCGCCATAGACGAAGAGCTGGTCGATATCCCCGTCGCCATCTGTATCGCCGTCGATGCTGGAGGCCTGCAGGCGACCGAGCACCTCGTCCTGCTGCAGGTAGGCGGCATCGGGATAGGCCTCGGGATCGAGGGTCAGATCCCTGATCCGCACGTCCTCGTCGCGGGCGTCACCCTCGTTGGCGGTGATGTAGAAGGTCTCGCCGCCGATCTCGAAGGAAGCGATCTGATCCGGCATGTAGAGACCGAAGACCGGCGCCTTGTCGAGGTCGAGGACGCCATCCTCATCGGTGGTGTCGAGCAGATTGCCCGACAGGCTGTGGTCCTTGGACCCCAGCGGCACGATGTCGACGATGGTCGCCGAAGCGATATCGACGATCGCGACCGCGTTGTTCTCCTGCAGGGTCACGAAGGCCTGGTTGCCGTCCGGCGAGATCGCCAGGTATTCTGGCTCCAGGTCTTCCGAGGCCGATTCGCCCGGGAAGATCCGCACGCCCTCCTCGCGCAGTTGGTCCTCCAGGCCGTCGAAGGCGGTGAAGTCCACGGTTTGCACGGTCGGCTGGTTGACGCCGTTGGAGAGATCGATGATGGAGACCGACCCCATGGGGTTGAGGTTCGAGTCGTCCAGCGCCTCGCCCTCGTTGGCTACCAGCAGCTTCGTGCCGTCGGGAGTGAAGGCGATGTGGTCCGGCAGGTTGCCGACATCGACGCTGGTCAGGTAGTTGCCGTCGGCATCGTAGAAGGCGACCAGGCCGTCCGAAGCCGCGGGATACTCGCGTTCGACATCGCCGTCGTTCACCCCGACCTGGGCATCGACGCCCGGCGCGCTGAGCAGGACAAGCTGGCCACCCTGAGCCAGATCGCCGTTGCCACCGATCACGCCGCCCCGCAGCGAGTGGGCCTGCACGTCGGCCAGGAACAGCGAGCCGCCCTCGTAGCCGAACAGCGACGAGACGTCGAGGATGCCCGAGCTCTCCCAGTCTCCGACGTCGTTCGGGTCGGTATCGGTCTGACCAACCGGCACCGCAGAGCGGTCGATCTCGGCGACCCGCTGCACGTATCCGGTGACCGGGTCGATGCGCAGGATCGAGGCCTCGTTGGTGTTGGCCGCATCGTCACCGAAGATTGCGTTGTTGGAGCGGTCCTCCTGCACGTAGATGAAGCCGTCGTCGGCCCAGTCCAGATTATCCGGGCTGCGCAGCTGCTGGAACGGATCGGCGTCGCCGTCGTAGAGGATCGAGACCGGGGTGTTCTTCGGCACGCCGTTGGCGTTGAACTTGAAGTCGAACACGTAGACCGTCCCGTTGACGTCTTCGCCGGTGCCGGCACCGCCGGAGCCGGTCGAGGCGAGCACCGCCTGCTGGCCGTCCTCGGGATTGATCGCCACGTCCTCGGGGCGCGAGAACTGGAAGGCCCCAAGGTTGATGACCGCCTCGGCGCGCAAGGTCTCGACGTTCTTGTAGCCGTATTCGTCGTAGCCCGGGTTGCCGGCCTGCGAGAGGTTCTGAACGTCGATCTCCTCCCAGGAACCCTTCAGCTTGCCTTCGGTGTTGAAATCGGAGACGTCCGCCTCACCGTCCTTGGCCACCCAGACGTACATCCGGCCGTCGGCCAGGCCGTTGCGCGCCAGGAAGCCAGCGTCTTCGGCGGTGTCCTTGGTGCCGACATAGAGGTACATCGGCGCGTTGGTCGTATCGTCGGCCAGCAGGAAGGCGACCTTGTCGTCGGTGCCGGTATCGACGGGCGTGACGTTCTCCCAGGCGCCGCGGCCCATGGCCGGAACGTCGTAGAGGGTGCCGGTTTCGATGTCGAGAGCCCAGGCGGCGCCGCCGACGCCGCTGCCGGTTTCCTCACCGGTGAGGTAGACGGCGTCAGTCAGGCCGCGACCGTCGAACTGGCCGACCTCGACGAGGACGCTGGAGCAGAAGCGGGACATGCCGTCGGCGCCGTTCTCGAGCTGGTCGACGTCGACCACCTCGTTGCCGGCGCGGTCGATGATGGTGTTGTAGGCGATGCCGCCGTCGACGATCGACAGGGTCGCCTTGTCGATGTCGAAGTAGGAGATGCGGGCGCCTTCGAGTTCAAGGCCGTTGACCTCGTAGGGGTCGCCCAGGCCGGCGCTGAGCTCGTGGTTCACGAAGACGCGCACCGTCGTCTCGTTCAGCTCGGTGGCGCCGATGCCGTCCATGATGCCGACCGGGGTGTAGTCGCCCTCGGTTTCCTCGTTCAGAGCCCCGCTGGTGTCGGTCAGGGTCTCGCCGACAGTGAAGAGCTGCTGCACCTGGAAGCCGTTCTCGCCGCTCAGCATCGGCTGGAACCCGGTCGGGTCGACGTCGGTGGCGATGGCCACGGCAACCAAACCGTCCTTGACCGCGACCTGGGTCGGGCTGCCCTTACCGGAAACGTCGATGCTGTCGACCTTGGTCGGCTGCAACGGATCGGAGATGTCGATGATGTCGACGCTTTCGTCGTCGGAATTGGTGACGAAGAGGCGCTGCGACGCACTGTCATAGGCCACCGTTTCGGCGGCGCCTTCCCCCAGGCCGCTGTCGTAGGTCGCCAGCTTTTCGATGTCCAGGTCATCCTCGGCCACCGGCGCAGCCTGGATGTCCCCGAAGGTGATGCGGGCCAGGATCGGCTCATGATCGCTGGCGGCGCCGTTGTGGACGTCAGGGTCGGTCGAGCCGGCATCGCCGAAGTCGACGTTCTGGTGGACCACGTCGAACTCCACCCGATCCTTCAGCGCGCCGGTGACCAGCAGGTGGTCGAGCACCTGGCTGTTGCCCTCGAAGTTGTAGGTATAGGCCTCGTCGCCCAGGGTATCGATCTGGTTGAACAGCACCTGCTCCTCGCCGGAGCCCTTCAGGGCCTCGATCGGGTTGGAGAATTGGAAGTCGTTCATGTCGCCCAGAACCACCACCTTGGCCTCCGGGTCGCCGGCCACGAGGCCGTCGACATAGGTGTTCAGAGCGGCTGTTTGAGCGGTGCGCTCCGCGTCACCGGCGTTGATGAAGGGCTGCTCCGAGCCGTAGACCGGGGTGGAGCCGAACTTGGAGGAAAGGTGGTTGTTGATGAGGGTGACGGTCTCGCCCTGGAACTCGAACTGTGCTTCCAAGGGCACCCGCACGTCGTTGCCGGCACCGAAGCCATCCAGCGTGTCGAGTGCCTTGACCGAGCCGTCGACCAGGTCGACGCGCGCCGGATTGTAGAGGTAGGCGACCCGGATGTTGCCGCCCGGCACACCGCCCTGGGTGTTGTCGATGGGGTCGACGTCGACGAACTCGTACTGCGGTCCGCCAGCCGCCGCGATGGCATCGACGATCGCCTGCAGGGTGGCGTCGGCGGTCACCGTGCCGTCGTCGGCAACACCGCTGTCGTCCTGCACTTCCTGCAGGGCGATGACGTCGGGGCCGTTCAGGTTATTGACGATCTGCTCGGCCAGGCGGGCGATCTGTTCGGCGTCGCCATCGACCGCCGCGGCGGTGACGTTCAGAATATTGTAGCTGGCGACCGTGAGCTGGTTGTCGCTGCCGGTCAGATCCGAGGTTTCCTCCTCGACGCCACCGTCGGTCACGGTGAATTCCTCGGTGACTTTCACCTCGTAGTTGCCGAAGTCATATCCGACCACGCCGGTCACGGCGCCCAGGCCGTCGCCGGTGTCCACTGCGGGATCGAAGCCCGGCAAAACGCCGCTATCGTATTGAATCTGGATGCGTTCCGGGTTGAGGTCGTCTTCCTGGAGGATAATGCCGCCGCGCTCGTTGAAGTCGCCGGCGTTGGCGCCTTCGTCGCCCACCGCCCAAGTCTCGCCGAAACGGTTGGTCGAAGAAGTGGCCACGGCATCGGGGATGGTGACCCGCATGCCTTCCAGGCTCTCGTAGAAGTCGATGCCGTCGGTTTCCGGGTCGAAGGAACCGAAGGCGTCGTCCTCGACCACCTCGGTCGGGGGCAGGCGCCCGCCCTCGCCCAGGATCACCGCTTCGGGCAGGTCCAGGCCGCTGGCGCCGCTGACGATGTCCGACGCCACCAACTGGGTGACGGTCAGGTTGGTGGCGTTGCCGCCTGGCAGGAACTCGGCGACGTCACCCGTCACCACGGCGAAGTCGCCGACCGCGACCGAGGGCGCGGAACTGGTGAAGACGAAGATGCCGTCGGACGTGGCGACATCACCGTCGCCGTTGGGGTCCTGCAGATAGAAACCGTTGGAGTCCAGAGCCGTCACGATGCCGGTGGTAATCACCGTCTGACCCGCATAGGCCGATTGATGCCCGGCGCCCTGGATCTGCGGGATCGAAAGCAGGCTCGGCGGCGGCGGGGGCGGCACGTCGCCCGCGTCGACGTTGCTGGCGCCCGGGGTGTTCAGGGCCTCTCCTTCTTCCGGCGAGCCGGTGAACCCGTCGATGCCCGCCAGGTCGAAGTCATTGCGGACCCAATCGCTCGGCGAATCCGTGTCGGTACCGTCCGGCAGGCGCGAGGCGCCGCCGACGGTGAAGCTGCCGCCGTCGAAGCCGCTCGCCAGCTCGGTCTGGGCGTAAGTGTGGTCGCCGGCGCCGCCATCGGTCACCGCCACGGAATCGACCACCGAGGTCCAGGGTGTCGACTCCAAGGTGCCGTCGTCGTCACTGTCGAGATCGTCATTTACGGCACCCGTGAAATTTTCCACAAGCAGCAGACTGGAAGTGCCGTTCTGGTACAGGCCATTCTCGAATCCGCCGACCCAGAAGCCGTCGCCGTCGGTCGCGCCGACCTGTACCGCCGAATGGATCACCCCGGGGGCGCTGGAGTCGCCTTCCACCTGCAGGATCCAGAGGTTGGAGTAGTCGGTGTTGGGATCGCCGAAGATCTCGACGAACTCGTGGTCATCGCTACCCGTATGGTTGAAGACGAATTCATTGATGACGGCAGACATGGTTTCCCCTCTTGGATTGGCGAGGCCGACAGGACGGCGCAAGCCCGGTTCCGCGCGCTCAGACCAAGCGGCGTGGCGAATTGCGTTGACTAGTGATCAAGCATCGAAGACTGCGAAGACGGCTGACGGCCCAATTCCTTGACTCACGAAAGTCGTTAACTCTGCGGCTGGCGGAAAAGGTGGCCTGAAGCGGTGAAGACCATGTGACACAAAGTCGAAAGCTTTGTGAAAGCAACCAGCCCTTGGGGAAAAGCAACCGGACCTGTGACCAAACTGTGTCACGGCACGGCGAAGCAGGCGGCGCCAAAGGCGCCGCCTGCCCGAAACACTCAACTTAAGTGGATACTTAAGCTGCGCTGAACATGAAGTCGTCGGACGAGAGGTCGTCCTTGTCGATACCGACAAGGCGCAGTTCGTCCCCCGCTACCTCGTCCAAGGCGATCACCACGTCGCCGCCGTCCTGCAACGACACATCCAACAGATCGTCGAAGTCGGTGATGGCAAAGCCGTTCAGTTGGATGAGGTCGTCACCCGACTCGAAGTCGGTGACGACGTCAAAGCCGGTCCCTGCCTCAAAGACGAAGAGGTCATCCCCCCGGCCGCCTTCCAGGATATCGTCCCCTTCGCCGCCATCCAGGGTGTCGTCCCCCCGGTCGCCGGTCAGGACATCGTCGCCCTCCCCGCCGGACAAGAGATCGTCGCCGCGGCCGCCGTCGAGAACGTCGTCATCCTCACCGCCGTCCAGGGTATCGTCACCGCGATCGCCGAGCAGGGTATCGTCGCCCTGGCCGCCGGCGGCCAGATCGTCGTCACGGCCCGCGTCGATGACGTCATCACCTTCGCCGCCGGTGAGGCTGTCGTCGCCCCGGTCACCGAAGATCTTGTCGTCACCATCACCGCCGTCGATCGCATCGTCACCGCGGCCGCCAAGAATGCTGTCGTCACCGCCGCCACCGTCGACCGTGTCGTCATGACGGCCACCGTCGAGTTGGTCATCGCCGTCGCCGCCCTCCAGGGAGTCGTCACCGCGGCCGCCCAGCAGCGTGTCGTCACCGCTGCCACCCATCAGGATGTCGTCGCCGTTGGTGCCGATCTCGTTGACCGGATCGTCCCCGCCGCCGACGGTGTCGCCTTCGGTGGTGAAGCTCCAGGCGGTTTTATCGCTGATCCCGGCATAAGCGTTGCCAGAAACGCCGGCGCCGCTGGCATCACCCTGGACGACCACATTGTCGATGGCCCACCACCAGTCATTGCCCGCTTCGATCACGCCGAAGGAGATGACCGCGCTGCTGGCGCCTTCCGGATTGTCGAGGTCGATCGAGAGGGTCTCGTTGACCGCGTCGTCCTTGAAATCCGGGTCCGTGGGATCGGAGGTGAAGCGCAGCAGCTCGACCGGTGCGCCACCGTCATAGGAGACGGTCAGCACGGCCTTCTGGCTGTCCTCGGGCCGCCAGCTGGAGTCGAAGGTCACCGTGGCCGAACCAGCCGCCACGCCGCTGAGGTCAATGGCCGGCGTCTTGATGTAGGCATTGAACTGGTTGGGGTCGACGTCCGTGTCACCATCGTCGTATTCGTCCGGATCCGCCACCATGACAGTGCCCGAGCCCTTGGTGAAACCGGCGCGGCCCTGGTCGCCCGCCGTGACCGTCCAGGAATTCTTGTCCAGGAAGGTCCAGCCGAAGAACTCCGCCGGACCGCCTTCGGGGGTCGTATTGTCCTGCACCCAGCCGTCCGGCGCGTCAGCGGTGAAGTCGGTGCCGTCACCGCCGCCCTCGGTCGGACTGACGAAGGGGTCGAGGGCGAGCCCCTCGAAATCTTCGCTGTAGAGGGTGGTCCGGGTGGCGGTGTCGCGCAGAGCGCCTTGGTCCACCAGCACGTAGTACTCGGTGCCCGGCTCCAGGTCGGCGGCCGGATCAATGGTCACGCTGCTGCCGTCGATGGTCACCTGATCGGAGGTCACGTCGATGACCTCGACCACGCTGTCATCGCCCGAGCGCAGAATGGTGATGTTCCCACTGCCGGCGATGACCGGCTCATCGAGCTGGATGGTCAGGTCGCTGCCAAGAGGCACATCCACCGCATCGTCGGCAGGCCCGAATGAAAGCGCTTCCGGCGCCACGAGATCGGCTTCCGTCGTGAAGTTCCAGGTGACGCTGTCGTCGATGCCGGCGAAGCCGTTGACCCCGTCGGTGAAAGCGCCTTCGTCGATCTGCACGTAGTAGTCCGTGTCGTAGGCGAGATCGGCCGGCAGGTCAATGGTGACCGTATCGCCAGCGATGCTCACCTGGTCCGAGGTCACATCAACGGTGGCGACGACGCTGTCATCCGCGACCAGCTTGACGACAACCTTGCCGCTGCCGGGTTGGATGTCTTCGCTGAAACGGATGGTCAGGTCCGCGCCGCGCGAAACGCTGCCCGCATCGTCCTCGGGAGACAGCAGGGCCTCGATCTGCGGCGGAATCGGATCGGGGGCGCCCTCCAGCAGCGAGCCGCTGACGAGACCGTCGGCCGAGAGCTCGTAGGGGATATCCAGGTGGTCCAGAATGGTGGTCACAACCGAAGTTGCCGGCACCGGATCGTCGAATGAGGCCAGCTCCTTGTTGGAAGCGATGAAGCTGCGGCGCTCCGAGTCGGTCTGTCCGCCATGGCCGCTGCCGGTCAAGGGGTCGCGTCCGTGGTCGGTCGAGACGATGACCAACCAGTCTTCGTCCGGATAATCCGCCATACGCTGCTCCACGGCGGCAAGGATTTCGCCTAACTGTTGGGAAGCCGTGTCGATGGACTCCTCATAGGCATCACCGAATCCGGAGCTATGGCCGGCGCCGTCGACGTCATCCAGGTGCACGAACATGAAGTCCGGCGCTTCGTTGGCGATCAGGTCCACCGCCGTATCGGTGACATTCTCGTCCGAAAGGCCGCTCACCACCTCATCGACGACGGCCTCGTCTTCCAGCAAACCCATTTCTCGGGCGAAGTGCCCGGTGTTGATCGGCGACCAGTTGACGACGGACGCGATCTTCGCATCGGGAATGGCGGCATCGACATATTCAAAGATGCTATCGACCTCGGACACGATGGGCTGGCTGTTGTTGCTCGGGATGCCGTGCTGATCGACCCACACGCCGGTCAGCAGTGTCGACCAGCCCGGGCCGCTCGACGTTGCCTGCTGCGAGCCGGTTCCTTCTTCACCACCCACATAGGACTCGACGATGTCGAGCGCATTGAGTGCCTGTGCCTTCCCCTGCAGCCCGAGCAGCAGAGCCTGCTCCAGCTGAACGCCGTCTATGCCAATGAAAATTGCCTTCTGCACCATGGTCCCCTCACGGTTTTGAGTTGTTGAAGCAGCGGCACGATCAGCGCCTGCCTCGACACTCCTCGGCGTGGCGACTCGCCACCCTCTCGGAGTTAAGAGACCGTGATTTGCGGGAAAGGCGGTTACACTTTTGCGGCGCGCGGCATGACCTCTTTTTGAAAGAAAAAATCATCTAAACACCTGAACCGAGACACCCTTTCGCAGTGCTTAGAAAGAATGGTGACGGTTGCGTCTTCCAGAGTCGCTCCCTTCTGAGCAAAGCATCAAACCACGGGCTTAAAGGCAGACGATTCAGCGGCTGTGCGAAACTGGGTACTGTGGGATAGCCGGCACTCACCCAAGGGGCACTGCGGAAGGCGGAAGCTCATGGCCGGCCGGGAGGCTGCAGACATAGGGGGCTAAACAGATCAGTTCTGCCCCCTTACCTCTCTGAAGTCTCTCCCTTTCCTTCCGTTTGAGATCAGATAGACTCCATCATTGAGTCACATTTCCAATCAACGAGTTCATCCACGCGAAATGACAACGCGAGTCGCCATTGTGGGGTCCCGGAGCTACCCGCGTCCTGACCTGGTCGAGGCCTTTGTCGCCGATCTACCGGACGGCTCGGTGGTCGTTTCAGGTGGCGCGCGAGGGGCTGATACCTTTGCAGAGGAAGCCGCCAAAGCCGCTGGCTTGGAAACTCTGATTTTCCATGCCGACTGGGAGAACCTGGGTCGCAAAGCCGGCCCGCTTCGCAACGAGCAGATCATCGCCCATGCCGACCGGGTCGTCGCCTTCTGGGACGGCCGGAGCCGAGGCACCCTGAACTCGGTAGCCCTGGCCAGCCGAGCTGGCCTACCCGTGGAGATCTTCGGCCCCGATGGCGAGCGGGTGGACCTCGGGCAGGCTCTCGGATGCGCGGAAGAACGAGGGGTCTTCAAGGCTATCGCCGCGGGAGGACCCGCAGCCGCGATCGGGAAGGCGGACGGCGCGTAGCGCCCAGACAACATCCGACATTCGACTGGCAGGGAGACCGCTGGCGTCCGGCAACTGGGCGCCTCATCGAAAGACGCCTACAACAGCACCGGAACCGGCTTGCTGAAATGCTCTAGGGCCCGGCATGCTGCAGAGCGTCAGACGCTCGAGGCCGAATTGACACGGGTCACCCTCGTGCCGGACCGGACCGCCGGGCATGGCTTCGTGGTCGAGCTCGAGGGCCGGCTCGAAGAGATGCTGCAAGTGGTTGGAATCAAAAAGGCCGATGCGGAGCTGGTGGACTCTGCATCGGCCGTTTCGGGACATTTGGTTGCGGGGGCAGGATTTGAACCTGCGACCTTCAGGTTATGAGCCTGACGAGCTACCGGGCTGCTCCACCCCGCGTTATGGGTGGTTGGTGTTGTTTGTTGTTTTGGTCGGTTTGCCCTTGGCGG
>JBLWUP010000002.1:0-316807 GCA_048268885.1 Kiloniellaceae bacterium
AAGGGCCCCGCGCACCCGCCGAGGACGACCTCGCCATCGACACCCAGCTCGCCCACCTGCTGGCCGCCGAGGCGAAGGTCGTCGGTCTGGACGGCCTGGTCGAACAGGTCGCGCAGTGGCGCAAGGCGGGCTTGCAGGTCGGCTTCACCAACGGCTGCTTCGATCTGCTGCACCCGGGCCACGTCTCGCTGCTGGAACAGGCGCGGGCCGCCTGCGACCGCTTGATCGTCGGCCTCAACAGCGATGCCTCGATCCGCCGCCTGAAGGGCGAGACTCGCCCGGTGCAGGGCGAGGCGGCGCGTGCGGCGGTGCTGGCCTCGCTGGCCAGTGTCAGCCGGGTGGTGGTCTTCGGCGAGGACACGCCGCTCACGCTGATCGAGGCGCTGAAGCCCGATGTCCTGGTCAAGGGGGCCGACTACACCGTCGACCAGGTGGTCGGCGCCGATGTGGTGCAGGCCTACGGCGGCAAGGTGGTCCTGGCCGAACTCTCCCCGGGCCATTCGACGACCGCGACGATCGCGCGCCTCGGCGGCGGCTGAGACAGGCCGCAGACTCCGCGGGCGGAAAACGATTGGACCTCTAGAAACTGTCGGGCCGGCCGGCTAGGGCATCCGGGTCGATCAGGCTCTGCAGGCGCTGTGCCGCCGCCTGCGCGAACTGCAGCACCAGCGCGCGGCGGCGCGCGGCGTTGAGGGCGAAGGCCGCCGACTCGCGGATCACCGTGGCGCCGTAGCCGTCGGCGACCATCAGGCCCTGGTCTTCGGGGATCAGCTCCTGGGGGAAGCTCTCCGGCACCGCGAAGTAGAAGTGGTCGCAGTGCTCCAGATAGTCCGGCCACTTCTGGTCCGTGCGGAAGTCCTCGATGCTCGACTTGATCTCGACGATGGTGATGCGGCTCTTGGCGTCCAGGCAGACGAGATCGGCGCGCCGGCCGGAGCGCAGGGTAAATTCCGGCAGCGTCACCAGGCCGTGGGCGGCGAAGCTGCGCGTCAAGCCGCGGGCGATCATCCCGGCGGCATTGGCGCGGGTCAGGGCCGCCGCGGGATCGGGCATGGCGAGGTGGCTGTTCGGCGGGATCGGCATGACCCCGAGACTACTCCGCCGGGCCCCCGGCTGTCATGCGGGGCCGGCTTCGGCGCCCGGTGTAGAGGATGGCCGGCTTAGAAGATGGCCTGCAGCAGCAAGGCGGCGCCGGCGGCGGGCAGCATCCACAGGGCGGCGGTGATGGCGTAGCCCAGCAGGTTGAAGGGCTTGGAGATGGCGCCTTCGCTGTACAGGCGGCCGAAGGTGCGGCGTTCGCGGCCCAACAGCAGCACCAGATAGTAGCGGCGCCGGCCGATCGGCAGGGAGCGGCGGACCTCCACCGAATGCTGGGCCATGCCGCGGGCGCCGAACATGGTCTTGATCGCCTCGCGCTGCTCGCCGGTGAAGGTGGCGGCGACGCGCGGATCGATGCGCTTGAAATAATGGTCGATGAAGGGATCGCGCGGGGTGGCGCTGCTAGGGACGGGAGCTGCCGGGGTGCCGGCCGGTGCTTCGGCGGCGGCTTGGTTGAGCTCTTCCGGCGTTGCGGTTTGCTGGAACATGGACCCGGCTCCCTGCCATCTATCGGTGATTGACCAGAGATTGTCACAGCGGCCTTTAAGAAGCTGTTAATCGATACGTTCAGATTGACACAAATCCGGTGTATTCCCGCGGTGTTCCGCGGTCCGGCGGCGCGGGCCGCGCGGCCTGCCGTTGAACGCAACGTCGTGGATGAACGGAAAGGTTGGACGACAGGCAGGTGAAAGCCCCCGCCGAAAGCCCGGGGTGCAATCGGCGCGGCCGGCCCCTATATTCGAACGGAAGCTTCGCGCCGCGCGAAGCTTGCACCGTAACGGAGTGATCTGAATGGCGACATCAGCGCCCGAATCCGGAGTGCCCGAGTCCGGCCGGAAGTCCTCTCCGGGCTGGCTGCGGCCCTTCGTGGACTACGGCCCGCTGGCGGCCTTCTTCGTGGTCTACTGGCTGTACGGCCTCACCGCCGCCACCGTGGCCATCATGGCCGCGACCGGCGTGGCCCTGGTGCTGGCGCTGGTGATCGAGCGGCGGGTGCCGCTGATGCCGGTGGTGACGGCGGTGATCGTCGGCGTCTTCGGCGGCCTGACGCTGTGGCTGCAGGACGAGACCTTCATCAAGATGAAGCCGACCATCGTGCAGCTGATCTTCGCGGTGGTGCTGTTCGGCGGTCTGCTGTTCAAGCGGCCGCTTCTGAAGCCGCTGCTCGGCACGGCCTGGCCGCTGGACGACGAAGGCTGGCACAAGCTCTCCCTGCGGTTCGGGCTTTTCTTCCTGGCCATGGCGGCTTTGAACGAAGTGGTGTGGCGCACCCAGTCGACCGATTTCTGGGTGACCTTCAAGGTCTTCGGCATTCTTGCCCTCACCTTCCTTTTTGTCGCGTCGCAGGTCTATTTCATGCGCGCGCATATGCCCGCCCTGACCGAGACGGACGACGGCGAGAAAACCGGCCAGGAAGCCGACTGAACCGGCCTCCGCGTTTCGTTGCGCGCGCCTTCGGCGGGTCTCAATCGAGCTACCCCCTTGGGGTCGTTGACCCTCGGTGCGAGGGCTTCTCATACTTCCTGCAGCGAGGTCCGTGCCGGCAGGGGTGTCTTCGGGGGATGCCTTCAGGACGGCGTTGCCGGACCGTCGTTCTGCCAGGGGGTCTTTTCGGCATGGGGCCAAACATGAGCGAGATTGTTCACGCATTTACCGTGGGCTCTCCGACGGACCGCCAGGCGGTGCTGGCCGCCCTTCCTCCGTCCATGACCCGTGACGTGGCCCTGCAGCTGGCGGGCTCCGACGAACCGAGCATCGCCGTGGTGGCGCTGGACCAGGTGACCGCCGACCATGTCGGCAGCCGCGATCCGGAGACCAGCCTCTCCCTGGCGCTGGCCTGCTACCAGGTCTGCCGGCATCTTTTCGACCAGCATGGCGCCGGTCCGGCCCAGGTCTATGTGAACACCGCCGGGCGCAGCGCCCATTTCGCCGTCACCGCTCTGCGCAGCAACGGCGACTATCCCGCCATCCTGGAGCTGCTCGACGAAGCCCTGCCCTGGCTGCAGGACGCCCGGCACCGCAGCCACCTGACGGACCTCACCATCGCCCGCATCGAAGCGCACCTGGAGCTGGGTCAGCTCGAGGACGCAGCGGCGCTGCTCGCCGCCGTGCCGGAGGATCTGCGCGCCCAGGACGTGCGCTTCGCGTCTCTGCGCCTGCGCCTGGAACCGACCGCGCCGCGCGACTGACCCTCCTTTTTTTGCCGCCTGACCGCTTGGTGGCCGGACACAAAGAGGCCGGCACCGTGATCGCGGTGCCGGCCGAGGTGAGGTCGGAAAGTGCAGCCTGTCGCTGCGGCTTCTGCGGCGCATCCTGCCGGCGGTCAGGCCGGCCGGATCACGCCGCGGCAGCGGCGGGTTGCTCGGGAAACACGGGATAGAGGCCCTGGCTGCGGCCGAGCTGCTGCACCAGGGCGAGAACGCTGTCGATGTAGGGCGTGGCCGTGCCGGTCAGGCGGCCCATCTCCTGCACCGCCGTCAGCAGGGCGTCGATCTCCAGCGGCCGGCCGCGCTCCAGGTCCTGCAGCATGGAGGTGCGGTGCGCGCCGACCCGCGCCGCGCCGTCGATGCGCCGCTCCACATCGACGCGGAAATCGGCGCCCAGGCAGCGGGCGATGCGCTCGGCTTCGCCCATCATGGCTTTCGCCAGGGCGCGGGTGCCCGGATCCGTGGCGACTACGTCCAGGGTCGCGCGCGTCAGGGCGGAGATCGGATTGAAGCAGAGGTTGCCCCACAGCTTCAGCCAGATCTCGTCGCGGATGTTCTCCAGCACCGGCGCCTTCAGGCCGCCGGTCTCCAGCGCCTCGCTCAGCGCCAGGCAGCGCTGCGAGACGCTGCCGTCCGGCTCGCCCAGGGCGAACTTGTCGCCGTAGATATGCTGGATGACGCCGGGCGCGACGACCTCCGTCGCCGGGTAGACCACGCAGCCGATGGCGCGGCGCGGCGCGAGGTGGCGCCATTGCCGGTCATCGGGATCGACGCTGGCCAGGCGGCGTTCGGCGAAATCGCCGCTCAGGCCGTGGAAGTACCACCAGGGCACGCCGTTCTGGCAGGTGACCACCGCCGTGTCCGGGCCCAGCAGCGGCTTCATCTGCTCGGCCACTTCCCAGGCCTGGTGGGCCTTCAGCGCCAGGATCACGTAGTCCTGCGGGCCGGGCTTGCCGGGATCGTCGGTCGCCGCCACCCGGGCGACGCGCTCCTGCCCGTCGATCTGCAGCTTCAGGCCTCTGTCTCGGATCGCGGCCAGATGGGCGCCGCGGGCGATCAGCGAGACCTGCACGCCCGGCACCTGGGCCAGCTGCGCGCCGAGATAGCCGCCGATGGCGCCGGCGCCGTAAATGCACACTCTCATCGCGGGCTCTCCTTCAGATGCTATCGGTTCGGCTTTGTATAGCTTTTTCTTGGGTCTTGCCGAGCCTGCCGCGGCCTCTTTTGTGGACCGGTCGCCGGCCGGTAATCCGTGGTCTGCTCCGCTTACCGGGGCGTTCGTAGGGTTAGTAGAACGTAAAATCCGGCCTTTGGGGAATTGCACCAATTCTCATCAAAGAATAAGTTTTTGTAATGGCAAGCCTTCGCAACAAGCTGCCGCCGGCCAATTCGCTCGTGACCTTCGAAGCGGCGGCGCGGCATCTCAACTTCACCCGGGCCGCGGCGGAACTGAGCGTCACCCAGGCGGCGGTGAGCCGGCAGGTCCAGTTGCTGGAGGACAATCTGGGGCTGCGGCTCTTCGAGCGGCGGGCGCGGGGCCTCAGCCTGACGGCGGCGGGCCGACGCCTGCACGAAGCCGTCACCATGGGGCTCGGCCACATCGCCACCACCGCCGCTGACCTGCGGCGCGTGCGCCGCGCGGGGGAGCTGACGGTTTCCACCAGCGTCACCTTCGCCAACTACTGGCTCATGTCACGGGTGGCGAAGTTCCGCGCCGCCCACCCCGAGGTGCAGCTGCGCCTCGTCGCCTCGGCGCCGGTGCGCGACCTGACCGCCTCGGGCATCGACCTGGCGGTGCGCTACGGCGGCGGCGACTGGCCGGGGGCCGAGGCGGTGCATCTGCTCGACAACCATGTCTTTCCGGTCTGCGCGCCCAGCTACATGGCGCGGCGGCGGCCGCTGCAGTCGGTCACCGACCTGTTGCAGGAGACCCTGCTGCATCTGGTGGAATACGACCGCAACTGGGTGAGCTGGGAAGCCTGGCTGGCCGCCATGGGCGTGACCGCGCCGCCGCGCGGGCCGAGCCTGGAGTTCGACAACTACCTGGTGCTGACACAGGCGGTGCTCGACGGCCAGGGCATCGCGCTGGGCGGCGGACGCCTGGCGGAAGACTTCCTCGCCCGCGGCGTTCTCATCCGCCCGATCGAAACCATGCTGCGCTCGGAGCAATCCTTCTATCTGCTGATTCCGACCGACCAGCCGATGACGCCGCAGGCCAAGGCCTTTCGCGACTGGATCCTGGTGGAGGCGAAGGAGCGAACGGCCTAGCGGTTGGCTTCGGCCCCCACCCGTTCAGTTAGGGCCGCTCAGTTCAGCTGGCGGGCGAGCTGGCCCAGGGTGTAGCGCTGGCTGTCCGACAGCTCGCCGCCGTCGATGGAGGCAACACGGGTGATCATCTCCATGAGCTGATCTTTCTCGGCTTCGGTCAGCTTGCCCTCCAGGTTGCGGGCGAGGCGGCGCACGGCTTCGTCCATGTTGCCGGACTGCTGGATCAGCCAGCGCCCGTAGGCGCCGATCTGTTCGGCCTCCGCCGCGTCGCAGTGGAAGGCGGCGGCGCACTCCCGGGCGATGGCGGCGATCTCCTCGCGGCCGACCCCGCCGTCCATGTTGGCGAAGGCGGCCAGGATGCCGGTGGCGGCGAGGCGCGAGTCGTCGATGCCGTCGAGGGGATTGACGTTGGCTTTGCGGCGATAGCCGAAGCGGCGCAGGGCGGCCCGGACATCGTCGGCGGTGTCCATCAACTCGCCGGCCGCCCGGGCCGCCGTGTGGGCGCGCCACAGCCAGACGCCGACAACGGCGGCAACCCCTGCCAGCGCCAGGATAATGTGCATCTGCGCCCCTCCCCCTGCGAAGCCGCGTCCCAACCCGGGACCGAAAGGCCAGTTTGCCCAGGTGGCGATGAATTTCAATCAGGGATTGGGGTGAGGGCGCAAGGGCCGGCCGTCCCGCCCGGATCATCCACCCGGGGCGACGAACTCCACGCGGATGCCGCCCGGGATGCTGCACATCATGTGGCGGGTGGCGCCGCCGCCCAGCGGTTCCGGCGCGAACTCGATGGCGACCTCTTCGGCGGCGGCCAGTTTATCGTGCAGGGCGGCCAGGGCCGCGCCGTCGGCCACCGTCAGGGCGAGGTGGTGCAGGCCGATGACGTTCCGGCGGTCGAAGGCGACCGCGCCGGCCGGATCGGCGGCCTGCCACAAGGTGACCATGAGGATGCCGTCGGAGACGAAGACGGCCGGGTAATCCGGCACTTCGCCGACCTGGGTGAAGCCCAGGGTGTCGAGAAAGAAGGCGCGGGTCGCGGCGAGGTCCGGCACCGTCAGGCCGATGTGATGGGCGCCTCGGGTCGCGGGTGAGGGAGTGACGGCGGCGGTTTCGGCGGTCTCCGTGGGGATGGCGTGGTCGGGCATTCTGTCTCTCCTTGCTTGTTGGCCCTTCAGCGTGAAGGGCCGGGCTTGTTGGCCCTTCGGGGTGAAGGGCCGGGCTTGTTGCACCCTTCGGGGTGAAGGGCCGGATACAAAGTCCTGAAGCCGTGGGGCTTGCACGGCGCAGGCGATTCCGCCGCGCCGCTGAGAGATACAGAATTCCGGATTTGGGCAGAATGCGGATAATAGGCAAAACTTTATTGCCCTTACAGCAACAATTTCTTTGCCGGCAGGAGGTCATTCAGTCGCGTTTACAGGAAGCTAAGGGAAAGCTGTGCTACACCCTGGTGCCGTTCATCGTTGTTTCCTGCGATGGTTGAAAAGGACGTTTCATGGCGCGGTCGCCCGCCAATGCTTTCAAGTACAGGACCTACAGCCCGCGCCTGCCCTCGGCGGCGGCGGTGCTGCCCTACCTGGAAGAAATCGACCGGAACGGCTGGTACACGAACTTCGGCCCGCTGGTGCAGCGTTTCGAATCCCGCCTCGCCGCGCACTACGGCCTGTCGCCCGACCGCCTGGTCAGCGTCGCCAACTGCACCCTCGGCCTGACGCTGGCGTTGCAGAACTGCGCCCCTGCCCCCGGCAGCCTCTGCGCGCTGCCCAGCTGGACCTTCGCGGCCACGGCGGCGGCGGTGCGCCAGGCGGGCCTGGTTCCCTGGTTCCTGGATGTCGATCCGGCGAGCTGGCAGCTGACGCCGGCCATCGTCGAGGCGGCGCTGCCGTCGGCGCCGGGCGGCCTCGCCGCCGTCATGCCGGTGGCGCCTTTCGGCGACGCGCCGGAGGCCGCGGCCTGGGCGGCCTTCCGGGAACGGCAGGGGGTGCCCGTCATCATCGATGCCGCCGCGAGCTTCGATTCCCTCACGGCGGCGCACGCGCCCGCGGTGGTCAGCCTGCATGCGACCAAGCCGCTCGGCATCGGCGAGGGCGGTTTCGTGATCTGCGAAAGCCCGGCCCAGGCCGACGCGATCCGGCGGCGCTCCAACTTCGGCTTCGACCGGCACCACATGGCGGTATGGCCGGGCACCAACGCCAAGCTCAGCGAGTACGCCGCCGCGGTCGGCCTCGCCGCCTTGGATGCCTGGCCGCAGACGCGCCAGGCCTTCGAGGATCTGGCCCGCGGCTATCGCGCGGCGCTGGGCGCGAAGTCCGGCGGCTTCACGCTTGCCCCGCCCTTCGCCGGCAGCTGCGTCAGTTCGTCCTGCAACCTGCTGCTCGACCGCCCGCAGGCGCAGGCCGTGATCGAACGCCTGCACGCGCAGGGCGTGGAGGCGCGGCAATGGTGGGGCGGCGGCTGCCATGCCCAGCCGGCCTATGCCGAGGCGCCGCGCGGCGCCTTGCCGGTGACGGAGGATCTCGCACGCCGCACCCTCGCCCTGCCCTATCATCCGGCGTTGTCGCCGGCCGATATCGCGGCCATTGTCGATGGCCTGCACGGCGCCCTCACGGCGCCGGTCGGCTGACGGGCTTTCGGGAGAGGCGCAGGTTCAATGTCAAAGCTGCAGCGCGTGGCGATCGTCGCGCCGACGGGGAACTTCAACAACAACCTGCTGCCGGTTTTCGCGGGCAGCCTGGCCGAGGCTTTCGCGCAAGCCGGTCTGGAGACCGCCGTCATCGACAGCCAGGGGCCGGACTTCCGGCGCGACCTTCTGCGCGCCGCGCTCGATCCACACACGGCTGTTTACGGCGGTCATTTCTTCTATGACTTCGGGCTCGTGCACAGCGACGAGAAGGAGACGCACCGCGTAAACCTCTTCGCGGCGCTGGACCGTCCGGTGTTCGCCCGCATCGCCGATCATCCCTTTGCGGAATTCATGTGGCCGCGCATCGAAGCGGCCTCGCCGACGACGCACTTCCTGATGCCGAGCATGGAGTTCAAGGCGGAGACGCAGTTCCTCAATCCGCGGCTGTCGCATTTCCACCCGGTGACGCCTTCCCTGACCGTGGCGCCGCCGCGGGACGACGAGGTGCCGCCGCTGGCCGAGCGCAAGGTCGATGTCTTCGTGCCCTGCGGCATCAAGCCCATCAGTCCGCGCCTGGACAAATACCTTCAGCACTACCGCAGCAGCGGCCATCGCATGGCCGAGGTTGTCGATGAAACGGTGGAAGCGGGCCTGACCGCGCGGGACCAGCCCATCATGGAGATTTTCATCGAGGCCATACGCCGTCACTTCGGCAGCCGTTTCGTGGTCGAATCTCCGCTCAGCGAAGGCGACAAGGAAATCCTTTTCATGCTGTCCTGCGCCGATTTCAAGATCCGCACCTTGCGGCGCTTGAAAGTCATCGACAGCCTGGCCCGCCTGAACCCGGCTCTGCGCATCGTCGTGACCATGCCGGAAGCCCTGCGCGACGAAACACCCGCGCTGCAGCACCGGCCGAACGTCGAACTGATCGGCCGGGTGGATGCGGCCGAGGCGCGGCGGCTCTATCTGGATTCAAAATACGTCGTCAACGTGAACCCGACCTATGTCTCGCTGGTCAGCGAACGGGTGCGCAATGCCATGGCGCACGGCTGTTGCGTCATCTCCGACCGCTCCGCGCATGCCGCGGAGATTTTCGCGGAGGGACAGGAGATCCTGTTCATGGAGGACTTCGACGTGGCACCGCTGGACGACTTTCTGCTGACCCAGACGGCCGCCGCGCAGGCCATCGCGACCCGCGCGCGCGACAGGGTGGTGAGGGACTTCTCCATCCCCCGTCTCGCCGACGACATCATCGCCGTGATGCGGGCGGTGCTGTAACCGCCCCCTTTTTCAGGACCAGATCTTGACGCCGGCAGACTCGCCGCTGCGCCGCGCCGGGACGCCGACGTAGAGCCCGCCGGGGTCCGTCGATCGCGTCACCAGGGCGCCGGCGGCGACGATGCAGCGCTCCGCAACGGTGACCGCGTCGCGCAGCGTGGCATTCACGCCCAGGAAACTGCGGGCCTCGACGCGGCAGCCGCCGGCCAGGGTCGCGCCGGGGGCGACAAAGACGTGATCGCCGAGCTCGACGTGGTGAGAGACCTGGGCGGAGGCGCGCACCACGCAGTTGGCGCCGATGCGGGCGAAGGGCTCGATCACGGCGTTGTCGAAGACCATGCTGCCGGGGCCGATCTCGAGGTCCGGCCAGGTCCGGGCGCGGCTCGCGACGTAGCTGGCGAAGCCGTAGCCCTTGGCCCCTCCGGCCTCGTAGCGGGCGGCGCGCAGCTCGTTCACCTGATGCGGGCCGACGGCGATCAGCAGGTCATGGCCGTCCGGCGTGAAGGTTTCCTCGACGGTCTCGAAGGGCACGACCGGCAGGCCGTGCAGCCGCTCGCCCTGCATCGCGGCACCGTCCACGGTGAAGCCCGCCACCTCCTGCGGGCTGTCGTGGGTCAGGCAGTACCAGGCCAGGCTCGCGAAGTCGCCGGCGCCGAAGAGCACCACCTTGCGGCGCGCGGTCTCGCTGTCGTTGCTGTCGGAGGGGGCGGTCATCGGTCTGCTCTGGCGGTGGAACGGCGAAGCGGCGAAGCGGCGAATCGGGGAGACTCTGCGCAGTGTAGCCGCCGGGGGTGGGCGGAAGGTTAAGACTTTTGCCGCAAGCTCGGCCCGCCACAGCGTTGACAATCCCCGCCGCAGTACGCTTTCTGCGGTGGCGCTCCCGCCGCGAACTGGGAATTCCGGGCCGATGCCAGATCTGCAACGTGTCGTCAGTGTCCTGCCGGACGGCACCTACAACCACAATGTCATGCGCAACGCGGCCGTACTGCTGGGCGCGGCGATCGCGGCGCGTGGCCTGGAGCACGTCACCCTCGACGGCAACGATCCGGACTTTCAGCGCGAACTGCTGCGCTACGCGGCCGACCCGGCCACCGCCGTCTACCTGGGCCATCGCTACTACGACATGGCCCTGATCCACGCCGACAGCACCGGCCCCGTCCGGCGCAACCTCTTCGAGCTCCTCGGCCGCCCGGTCTTCGCGATGCTTCAGGACCATCCCTTCTCACGCTTCATGTGGCCGCGCATCCAGGGCGCCTCGCCGACCACGCACTTCGTCGCCCCCAGCCCGGAGTTCCAGGCCGAGGCGCAGTTCATGAACCCCGGGCTCCATCACTTCCACAGCATCGCGCCGATGGTGACAGAGGCGGCGGTGCCGGCGCGGGAGATGCGTCCGCTGGCCGAACGTTCGGTCGACATCTTCATGTCCTGCGGCTTTAACGCCACCACGCCCAGCCTGGAGCAGCTTCGCGCGCGCTACGCCGCCGAGAACAGCCCCATGACGAAGGTCATGGACGAGGTCTTCGAGACCGGCGTCCGGGCGCGCGACCGCGCCATGCTGCCCTTGTTCAAGGATGCCTTCGAACGCCACTTCGGCAAGGCGCTGACCGTCGCCTGCCCCATGACGCAAGAGGACCTGGCGGTGATGCTGGTGCTGTCCTGCATCGACCTGCGCATCCGCCTGGAGCGCCGGCGCGAAGTGGTCCGCCGCCTGACGCGCCTCGACCCCGCCCTGCGCATCGTCATCACCCTGGAACCGGAAGCCCGCGGCAGCAGCATCGCGGAACTCGCCGGGCGTCCCAACATCGAACTGCTGGGCGGCATCGATGCCGCGCGCAGCCGCGAGATCTTTCTGGACGCGAAGTTCGCGGTGAACGTGACGCCGACCTACCTCACCTGCGTGACCGAGCGCGTCAGCAACGCCATGACGCTGGGCTGCTGCGTGATCTCGGACAAGAACCGCTACCTGGTGGAGACCTTCCCGGAAGGCGAAGAGATTCTCTTCATGGACGGTTGCGACGCGGCGCCCCTTGCGCGCTATTTCCGCGAAGACCTCGACCGGGCCCAGGCCATCGCCGACCGCGCGCGCCGGAAAGCCCTCGACGCCTTCGCGCCGGACAAGGCGGCCGACGACCTCATCGCGGTGATGCGGCGGGCCCTGTAGCGTTTTGGTCCCCGCCTGGTGCGACGAGAACACGAACGCGCTGCAACCGGTCCCGCCACGGCAAACCGAGACGACTGTCTCTCTCGCCACGGCCGCACAGGATTGACGTCGTCACGTGGAAGATCGTGATGACGCCCGCGGGTCAGTGGTGATGTGCGCTGAGACGTTGCAGGCCGGCACGCGGTCCGGCCCCGTCGTGAAACGGTGATTGCTTCACGGCGCCCGGCTGGCAGGCAGCGGGCGCGCGGCCAAAGCTATCGATCCATTGGAGGCGGACCTGCGCGTAGGTGTCGCCCAGCCGGGCGGCGTCTTCGCCACCGAGCAGCGTCTTTGCCAGGGGGAAGATCTCGTTGGCCTCCAGCCTGAAATGGTCTTCCAGGTAGTCGGCCAACTGGCTGAGGCCTGTCTGCCAGTCTTCGCCGTCCATTTCCATGTGCGACAGCTCGAACAGCAGCAGTTCGGCCATGTCGTGCACGCCCACGGCGTGCCGCGCGGGCCAGGCGCTCTCTTCATTTGCGCGCGCCAGGATCCCGGCGTAAAGGCTCTGCTCGGCCGCGGTGCCGTAGGCCTCCAACGCGTCGCTCAACAGGTCGAACAGGCGCCGCCGGTCCGGCCCGGCGTCCCGGCACTGGCGCAGCTGATCCATCAGGAAGCGCAGCCGCTTGTGGTCGGCCGCAATGCGGTCGAAGACATCGGGCTGGCGTCCGCTCCCGAAGGCCGCGCGGACAGTCGCGAAAGCAGTGTCTGAATGGGCCATCATCACTCATCTCCCCTGACAGGTTCCGGTTCCCCCCGGGCCACGCGCAGGGCATCGACCGACGCCGCCGCGCGTGGCCAGAGGACACCACGGCCGGAGGTCGAGGGATGTGAGTTTTCTCTCATTCGCAGGGAAAAAGGCCCGAAAGGCCCGGATTTCCTGGGGCGCGGCTCGGCGCGCGGCCCAGGCGGGCGAGCGCACGGGCGGCTTTTTATGGTTAACGCCGCGCAGACGCTCCCGACGCGGGAGGGGACGCTTATTCAACGGGGGAGAAAATGGCCCCTGAATTAGCACGATGTATCGGAGATTTACTGGCGGACCCGACAGGATTCGAACCTGTGACCTCTGCCTTCGGAGGGCAGCGCTCTATCCAGCTGAGCTACGGGTCCCCAGGGGCGGGCCGGCAAAGGGGCCCTCTAAGGAACGGCGGGACAATACTGCAAGTTCCCGAGGGGCGCAAAGGGGTTTCCCGGGGACCTCGGGCCAGCCGGCGCCCTCAGCAGGCGGCGGCCTCGCAGGCGGCCGCCGTGCTCTCGCCTGCCGTCTCCTCGCTGTCCCGCAGCGCGGCGGCGGCGGTTTCCTCGGCCCCGGAGGGCAGCGGGGCGGCCTTGTCCTTTGTCCAGGCGGCGATGTCGTCGATCACCACCTGGGCCTGCAGGTCGCGCAGCAGCATGTGCCAGCCCTCGGGATAGAGCGCCAGGCGCTGGCGGCCCGGGCTCTGGGACGAGGTCTGGCCCGAGGCCTGGGGGTCGGCGGTCTGGAGGTCGGCGGTCTGGGAGGCCGCCTCGGCGGGCAGGCTGCGCCACAGCCGGTAGGTCGGCTCGGCCGGCACCACCTCGTCGCGCGCGCCGTAGAGGAAGAGGGCGTCGCTCTCGACCTTCGGGCCGGCTTCCAGCGCCGCGTCCATCAGGTTCACCAGGCCGTAGATGGCGTCGACCCGGGTCTCCTTGATGAACAGCGGGTCGCGGCCCAGGGCGCGCAGCATTTCGATGTTGTCGGAGGCCTGGATGCCCAGGCCCTTGCCGGTGAACTTCGCCCAGGGAAACAGCCGGGCGCCGAGCCAGAGGGCGGCGCTCTGGAAGAACGGCATGGTCGAGCGCGCCCAGACGGCCGGTGCGGCCAGGATGACGCCGTCGGCCGTGCGCGCGTCGAGGGTCGGCGCGGGACCGGCGAGCGCCGCCAGGATCACCGCCCCGCCCATGGACTCGCCCAGCAGGTAGAGCGGCAGGCCGGGGTGGCGGCGGCGCAGCAGGGCGGCGGCGTCGGCCAAGTCGCTGGTCAGCACGTCGACCCCGGCCCAAAGCCCGCGGTGCGGCGCTGCGCCAAAGCCGCGCTGATCGTAGGCGTAGACGACGAGGCCCTGGGCGGCCAGCGCCGGGCCGGACTCGGCGAAGGCGTGGCTGTAGTCGTTGAAGCCGTGCAGGGCCAGGACGACACCGCGGGGTTCGATCGCTTCCGGCGTCCAGGAACGCAGCGGCAGCTCGCTGCCGTCGGCGGTGATGAAGCGGTCGCCGGTGAAGGCGGGGCCGCTCAGGTCGTGGGCGGCCAGGCCCGGGCCCGCGGGCGCCAGGCGCGGCGTGCAGGCGCCGAGGAGAATCAGGGGCAGCGCGAGCAGCGGCAGCAGGGCCGCCAGCCGCCAACCCTTAAGCCCCCCCCTCTCAGGCAGCGGCATCGTCACCTTTGGCATCGGGGTTGCCGTCGGGGGTGTCGTGGGCGCCGCGGGTGAGCTGCAGGAAGATGTCCTCCAGGTCGGTTTCCTCGGTCGACATGTCGACCACCGATAGGCCCGCGCTGCAGACGGCCTCGAGGATCTGCGGCACCGGGCTTTCGCTGGCGTGGTAGCGGAACTGCAGGCGCCGCGGCCCGGTCTGCTCCGGTGTGAAGCCGGCCAGGCAGTCCGGCACGCTTTCCAGCTCGCGGTCGAAGATCAGGGTCAGGGCCTTGTTGTCGAGCCGCGCCAGCAGGCTGTCGGTGTTGTCGCAGGCGATCACCTTGCCGTGGTTGATGATGGCGATGCGGTCGCACAGCTCCTCGGCCTCTTCCAGGTAGTGCGTGGTCAGCAGCACCGTGGTGCCGGCGCGGTTCAGTTCGCGCACGTTGGCCCAGAGCTGCTGGCGCAGTTCGATGTCGACGCCCGCCGTCGGCTCGTCGAGCACCAGCACCGGCGGCTGATGGACCATGGCCTTGGCCACCATGAGGCGCCGGCGCATGCCGCCGGACAGGGTGCGGGCATAGGCCTCGGCCTTGTCGGCCAGGCCCATGGCGGCCAGGATCTTGTCGCTCATGCGCTCGGCCGGCGGCACGCCGTAAAGCCCGGCCTGCAGTTCCAGCAGTTCACGCGGCGTGAAGAAGGGATCGATGTTCAGTTCCTGCGGCACCACGCCGATGGCCGCGCGCGCCTGGCGCGCATTGGCGTCGATGTCGTAGCCCCAGATGCTGGCCGAGCCCGCGGTCTTGTTCACCAGGCCGGCCAGGAT
Source organism: Kiloniellaceae bacterium (assembly GCA_048268885.1). Classification (GTDB taxonomy): domain Bacteria; phylum Pseudomonadota; class Alphaproteobacteria; order Kiloniellales; family Kiloniellaceae; genus Pelagibius. Next base: position 14,864 of record JBLWUP010000002.1, read on the forward strand.
GTTGATCAGGGTCGACTTGCCGGCGCCGTTGGGGCCCAGCAGGCCGAACAGCGAGCCGCGCGGAATGTCCAGGTCGACAGAGCTCAAGGCCTTCTTGGGCGGCGCCTTGCCGCTCGCCTTGTAGGTCTTGGTCAGGCCCTGCACCGACACCGCCATCTCGGGAAGGGCCGGGTCGAACTCGCCGCGCCCGGGTCCAGATACCACTTGGCCCGGCACCACTTGGCCCGATACCGCTTGGCCGGAACCGGTTGAAGGGGACCGGGGCAAGCTGGATTGATCGCTGGTCATGGCTGCCTTTTCTCATCTGCCCCAGCGGTTTGGGCGAGGTCCCGCCGCACGCCGTGAGGCCCGGTTCCCTTGGGGCTGGGTCATCTTGAATCTGGGGCGGCCATGGGTAGCACCGGCTCCCGTCCCGGTCAACGATGCGGCCCGGCCCGCCGGGGGGGCAAAAAGGCCCCGAAAGGGGGCATTTCCGCCCGCTTTGGGCGTTTTCCGCCGCCGGATGCTAGGACAGTGATCACATGTGGCGCCGGGCGCGGGTTTCAAGGCCTTTGCCTCCGGCGCGCCGCCGGTGCTATCCGGAGAACATGAGCCCGCCGCCCGACTACCGGCCCGCCTTTCATCCTCTGCCCAGCGCCCATGCTTCCGTGGTCTGGCCCGCCTTGCCGGCCCCCAACGCGGCGCTGACGGCGGCCCTGCTGCAGCAGTTGGAGCAGAGCCAGTGGTGGACGCCGCAGGCGCTGCGCGACCAGCAGCTGCGCCAGGCCGGCGCCCTGCTCGACCACGCCTACCGCCACGTCCCCTTCTACCGCGAGCGCCTGGCCCAGGCGGGCCATCTGCCGGGCAAGGCGCCGACGCCGGATGTCTGGGCCCGCATTCCGGTGCTGAGCCGTGCGGAACTGCAGCAGGCCGGGGACGCGCTCTACAGCCCGGAGATTCCGCAAGGCCACGGCGAAACCTACGAACTTTCCACCAGCGGCTCGACCGGGCGGCCCCTGACGGCGCGCGGCACCGTGCTCGCGCAGCTTTTTTTCGATGTGTTGACGCTGCGCGAGCTGCTCTGGCATCGCCGCGATCTCGGCGGCGCCCTGGCGGCCATCCGCAGCTACCCCAACGGCGTGGCGGACTATCCCGAGGGCGCCGAGGCGGCCCGTTGGGGGCGCTCGATGAAGGGGGTCTTCGAAACCGGCCCCAGCTTCCTGCTCTCCATCGCCAGCCCCGTCGAGGAACAGGTCGAGTGGTTGCACCGCAAGCAGCCGGACTACCTGCTGACCTATCCCTCGGCCTTGCGCGAGATGCTGCTTCACTGCCGCGCGCGCGGCATCACCTTCCCCAGCCTGCGCGAAGTCCGCACCATCTCCGAGCAGCTGCCGCCTTCGACCCGCGATCTCTGCCGCGAGGTCTGGGGCCTCAAGATCGTCGATATGTACAGCACTCAGGAGAACGGCTACCTAGCCTTCCAATGCCCCGAGCAGGAGCACTACCACGTTCAGTCGGAGAGCGTGCTGCTGGAGGTGCTGAACGAGGCCGGCGAGCCCTGCCGGCCGGGCGACGTCGGCCAGGTGGTGGTGACGCCGCTGATGAACTTCGCCATGCCGATGATCAGGTATGCGGTGGGCGACCTGGCGGAGGCCGGCGCGCCCTGTTCCTGCGGGCGCGGGCTGCCGGTGCTGAACCGTATCCTCGGGCGCGCGCGCGACATGCTGGTCTATCCCGGCGGCCGGCGCAGCTGGGCGCTGATGGGCAGTTCGAAGTTCACCGGGATACCGGCGGTCCGGCAGTTCCAGATCGTCCAGCACGCCGTTGACGACCTGGAACTGAAGATCGTCGCCGAGCGGTCCCTGACGCGGGACGAAGAGGCCAGCCTGCGCGGTTGGATCCTGGAGCGCTGCGGCCATCCTTTCCCCCTCCGCATCACCTACCATCGGGAGATTCCGCGCGGACCCGGCGGCAAGTTCCATGACTTCCGCTGCGCCATCCCGGAGATGGCGGAGAGGCCCCGCGAGGGGAAGACGGACTAGGGGGTCCTTCTTAAGGAGCCTCTATTGGCCGCCCCAACGAAGCGGGTTCTCGCCGCGCAGATAGACATCGCCCGGGATCTCTTCAAAGCGCATGCGCAGGCTTGCCTTGACCCCCCAATCCTCGTCCAGGAAGGCGGCGCGCTCCTGCCGCCACGTCGCCGCGGCGACGTCGCCGCGCAGGTCGTCCATGATGGTCTGCACCGCGTCCGCGACATCCGCCCAATAGGGACCCTCGCTCGTTCCCAGGTGCTGACAGAGACGGCTGATGAGAAAGCCGAGGTGATACTGGAAGGTGCGCGAGGTCAGTTTGCTGCGCACCGCCGCGCGGTCGTCGATCACCGTCAGGCGATCGGCGTGAACGTCGAGGTCCAGCCCCGCCGCGCGCAGGGTAGGTTCGTGGATGCGGATGCCGCCGAAATCCCGGAACAGGAAATGCCGCAGTGCGCCGCTGCGGCTGTACAGCGCGACGGTGTTCTGCTGGTGCGCTTCCAGGCCGATCCCGTAGCGCAGGTAGAGCGTCAGCAGCGGGCGCAGCAGCGCTTCGGCATAGTGTGCGAAGCGCGCCTGAACCGCGGCTGGGCTGTCGCTCGCCGGGGCCTCCGAAATCTCCAGGAACAAGGGCGCGCCGGTCATCGGCGAGGCGGCGGTCAAGGCGGTTGTCGGGATCGCGATGTCATCGCTGCCCAACAGCAGAGACAGGCTGCGGCGCAGCAGGGCCGCCAGGTGGCGCGCCTCTTCCCGTTCCTCCGGAACCGCCGAGGCGTAATACAGTCCGGCCTCCTCAGGCAGGATACGCAATGTCGCGAACAGCGCGGCGTCGCTGTCGATCAGGTCCTGCAGCAGCCTGCTGATGCGCGGCCCCATCTCGCAGGACCGGGGGGAGATCGTGCGCTCGACGCTGGTGAGCCGCACCCCGAGGGACATCTTCAGGTGCGGGGCGTCCGCGGGCGTCCGGGGCACCAGCGTGCGCACCGGGATCATCGGCGTCGAGGGAATGGTCGGGCCCGCCAGCGGCACGAGGTCGCCCATGGCGATGGAGCGAGAGAAACGTTCCGGGATCACGTGCCGCGCCTGCCAGGGATGAACCGGCAGGGCGACATAGTCGCCGGGGTCGCGCCCCTGTTCGATCAGCTCGGCCCGCCAGGCCTCGGCCTGAACGGGGAAGTGACGTTCGAGCCAGGTCTCGACCGGCGGCGTGCCCGGCATGGTTTCGCTCTGGACCCGCGCGCGGCGTGCGGCGACCAGGCCGACCGCCACCTGCGGCTCGAACTCCGGACAGCTGCTCAGCACCTCGGCGGGCGTCATGCCCAGGCGCGTCTTGTGGGTGGGGTGATAGGGGTGGCCGGTGGCGCTCCATTGCTCCAGCATCAGTACCTGGTCCTGCCGGCCCGGGCGGTCCTTGAGCCAGTCCCAGAATGTCGCTCGACCGGCAGCGTGGACGCTGCCGCGCAGCCGCGCGCTCCAGGCCGCGCGATAGGCCGCGCACAGGGCATCGTTCAACCAGCCGTCGGTCAGCTCGCCGGCCAGCCGCGCCAGGCTCTGCCGCGTGGCGCCGCGCACCGCGGGCGCGACGAACTCGAGCAGCTCTACCGGATCCTCGATCGGCTTGGAGGCGCGGCCGCGGTCCCGGCGCAGCAGCCGAAGCCGCGGAAATAAACTCGGTTCGTCCGGCCGCAGGCCCTGCACGACGAGGACGTCGTCTTCACCACCGGGGTGCGGGATCGCCACCTCTGCCTCGCCGCCGCGCCTCTCGGCGCTGAGGATGCCTTCCTGCAGCAGGGCGCGCGCGACGCGCTCCACCGCCTGCCGGCCCGCCTCCGCGATCTGCGCGGCCAGGGCCTCGGGGTCGAGCCCCGCGGGCTTTGCGCCGCACTGCGCCAGCGCCGCTTCCCACCGGCGCCGCTGCTCTTGAGCCAGGCCCGATAGAGAGAGCAGGTCGCCGGGGGTCGGGTCCGGCGCGCGCTCTGCCGCTTGGAGGTCATTGAGGGGCATGTGGCGGGATCAACACCTGGGACGAGGGGCCGGCGGCCGGGCCGCCGCGAGGGCGCGGCCAAGCTAGCACAGCAAAGGGTAGCCGGAAATTAACGCCCCGCCGGGGCCGGCAGATCCGCCGTGAAAGGCAAGGTTTTTTGCCCTTTTCCACGGCGCCTGAAGGGGCCGGCGACCACCGGCGCCGCAGGGCGCGGGGTCCAAGGCCTTTGCCTCGGGCGCGCCGCCGGTGCTATCCGGAGAGCATGAGCCCGCCGCCCGACTACCGGCCCGCCTTTCATCCTCTGCCCAGCGCCCATGCCTCCGTGGTATGGCCCGCCCTGCCGGGGCCCCGCGCGGCCTCGACCGTGGCATTGCTGCAGCAACTCGACCAGAGCCAGTGGTGGACGCCGGAGCAACTGGCGGCGCAGCAGCTGCGCCAGGCCGGTGCCCTGCTGGACCATGCCTACCGTCACGTCCCCTTCTACCGAGAGCGCCTGGCCCAGGCGGGCCATCTGCCGCGCAGGGCGCCGACGCCCGACGTCTGGGCCCGCATTCCGATGCTGAGCCGCGCCGAACTGCAGGCCGCCGGGCCGGCGCTGCACAGCCCGGAGCTTCCTCCGGGTCATGGCGACATCTACGAATTGAGCAGCAGCGGCTCCACCGGCCAGGTGGTGACGGTGAAGGGCACGAAGCTGCTGCAGCTTTTCTGGGACGCGCTGAGCCTGCGCGACCACCTCTGGCACCGACGGGATTTCTCCGCCCGGCTGGCCGCGATCCGGCCCTATCCCGCCGGCACGGCGGACTATCCGGCCGGGGCGACGGCGGCGTCCTGGGGCCGCTCGGTCCGCGCCCTCTTCCGCAGCGGCCCCAGCGAGATGCTGGACATCTCGACCAGCGCCGAACAGCAGGCGGAATGGCTGCAGCGCGTCCGGCCCGACTACCTGCTGACATATCCCTCGGCCCTGCGCGATCTGCTGCTGCATTGCCGGGCGCGCGCCCTCACGATCCCGACGCTGCGCGAGGTGCGCACCCTGTCCGAGACGCTGCCGCCGGAGACCCGCGCGCTGTGCCGCGACGTCTGGGGCCTGCCCATCGTCGACGGCTACAGCTCGCAGGAAAACGGCCTGCTGGCCCTGCAATGCCCCGGCCGGGAGCACTACCACGTGCAGTCGGAGGCGGTGATCCTCGAGGTGCTGAATGAGGCCGGCGAGGTCTGCCGGCCGGGCGAGGTGGGCCAGGTGGTGGTCACCTCGCTGATGAACTTCGCCATGCCCTTGATCCGCTACGCCCTGGGCGACATGGCGGAGGTCGGGCCGCCCTGTCCCTGCGGGCGCGGCCTGCCGGTACTGACCCGCGTGCTGGGGCGGCTGCGCAACACCCTCAGCTACCCCGACGGCCGGCGCGGCTGGCCGATGATGGGCGATATCTACCATGCCGGGGTGGCGGGCATCCGCCAGTACCAGATCCTCCAGCACGGCCTGGACGACATCGAAATCCGCCTGGCCACGGCCCGGCCGCTGGGCCCGCTGGAGGAGGACAAGCTGCGGGACTGGCTGCAGCAGCGCAGCGGCTATTCCTTCCAGGTGCGCTTCAGCTATGCAGCGGAGATTCCGCGCGGGCCCGGCGGCAAGTTCGAGACCTTCATCAGCCGGATTCCGGGCGCCGAGGCGGCGAATCCGGCTGCAAACTGAGGGATTGAACCCTGGCGCGGCGGCGCTATCATCGCGGCCAGCCATTTCCCTGCCGGAGACGACGCCCATGGCCACCGAGCCGACCGAAATCATCGACGTGGATACCCCCAAGGTGGCCTGCGACGGCGGCAAGGCTTCGCTCGGCCATCCCCGCGTCTTCCTCAACATGGAAGGCAAGGGCCAGATCGACTGCCCCTACTGCGGCCGGCGCTTCGTCCTGAAGCAGGACACGGCGGCGGAATAGTCAGGAAGCTGTCAGCTTTGCGGGCCGCCGGCGGTCCCTGAGCGCTCGACTTCCCCGGGGCGCTCCGGCATTCTCCCGGGCATGACGAAAGCCCCCTACAAGCACCTCTATCTGGTCGACGGCTCCGGCTACATCTTCCGGGCCTACTTCGCCATTCCGCCGCGCAACACCTCCGACGGCACGCCGGTCAACGCCACCTTCGGCTTCACCAACATGCTGGTGAAGCTGTTGCGCGACAGCGACGCCGACGCCATCGCGGTCATCTTCGACAAGTCGGCCAAGACCTTCCGCAACGACATTTATCCGGAATACAAGGCGCACCGCCCGGAGCCGCCGGAGGACCTGATCCCGCAGTTCGCCGCGATCCGCGAGGCGACCCGGGCCTTCAACCTGCCCTGCATCGAGATGGAGGGCTACGAGGCCGACGACCTCATCGCCACCTACGCGCGCCTGGCCAAGGCGGCGGGGGTGGAGGTCACCATCGTCTCCTCCGACAAGGACCTCATGCAGCTGGTCGACGGCGGCATCGCCATGCTCGATCCCATGAAGGACAAGGTGATCGGCCGCGACGAGGTGGTCGAGAAGTTCGGCGTGCAGCCGGAGAAGGTGATCGACGTGCAGGCGCTGGCCGGAGATTCCACCGACAACGTGCCCGGCGTGCCGGGCATCGGGGTGAAGACCGCCGCGCAGCTGATCGAGGAATACGGCGACCTGGAATCGCTGCTGTCGCGCGCCGAGGAGATCAAGCAGCCCAAGCGCCGTGAGAAGCTGATCGAGAATGCCGAACTGGCGCGCATCTCCAAGCAGCTGGTCACCCTGGCGCAGGACGCCCCGGTCGACGTCGACCTCGACACCTTCGGCCTGAAGCAGCCGCAGCCGGACGACCTGCGCGCCTTCCTGGAACGCTACGAGTTCCGCTCCCTGCTGCGCCGCCTGTCGGACCAGCTGGGCGGCGCCGAGGAAACCGCGACGTCCGTGGAAGCTGCGCCGGAGTCCGCCAAGGAAGCGTCCTACGAACTGGTGCAGGACATGGCCGCCCTGGAGCGCTGGGTGGTGGCCGCGCAGGTGCGCGGCGTCATCGCGGTGGACACCGAGACCACGTCGCTCGATCCCCTGGCGGCCGAACTGGTGGGCATCTCGCTGTCGACCGCGCCGGGCCAAGCCTGCTACATCCCGGTGGGGCACAAGGCGGTGGATACGAACGACGGCGGCCTGGATTTCGACGGTGCCGCCGAGGCGCCCAAACAGATCCCGCTGAAGAAGGCCATCGCCGCGCTGAAGCCGCTGCTTGAAGATCCCGGCGTCCTCAAGGTCGGCCAGAACATCAAGTATGACATGCTGGTCTTCGCGCGCCAGGGCATCTCCGTGGCGCCGATCGACGACACCATGCTGCTGTCCTACGTGGTGGAAGGCGGCCTGCACGGCCACGGCATGGACGAGCTGGCGCAGCTGCACCTCGACTACCAGACCATCAAGTTCAAGGAGGTCGCCGGCAGCGGCAAGAACCAGGTGACCTTCGACAAGGTGCCGTTGGACAAGGCGCTGGACTACGCCGCCGAGGATGCGGACATCACCCTGCGTCTCTACGACCTGCTGAAGCCGCGCCTCGTCACCGACCGCCTGACCACGGTCTACGAGACCATCGAACGCCCCCTGGTGCAGGTGCTGGCGGAGATGGAGCTGACCGGCATCAAGGTCGACCGCGCCACCCTGCACCGCATGTCCAACGACTTCGCCAAGCGCATCGCCGAGCTGGAAAAGGAAATTCACAAGCTGGCCGGGCGCACCTTCACCATCGGCTCGCCCAAGCAACTCGGCGAGATCCTCTTCGACGAGATGTCGCTGCCCGGTGGCAAGAAGGGCAAGTCCGGCGCCTACGCGACCGGCGCCGATATTCTGGAAGGCCTGGCCGCGCAGGGCCACGACCTGCCGGCGCGGGTGCTGGACTGGCGCCAGGTCTCCAAGCTGAAGAGCACCTATACCGACGCCCTGCAGAACCAGATCAACGAGGAGACCGGGCGCGTCCACACCTCCTATTCGCAGGCCGTCGCTTCCACCGGGCGGCTGTCGTCAAACGATCCCAACCTGCAGAACATTCCCGTGCGCACAGAGGAAGGCCGCAAGATCCGCACCGCCTTCGTTGCCGAGAAGGACCACGTGCTGCTGTCGGTCGATTACAGCCAGATCGAGCTGCGCCTCACCGCCCACATCGCCGAGGTCGATGCGCTGAAGCAGGCCTTCCACGAGGGTCAGGACATTCACGCCATCACCGCCTCGCAGGTCTTCGGCGTGCCCATCGAGGGCATGGACCCGATGACCCGCCGCAAGGCCAAGGCGATCAACTTCGGGATCATCTACGGCATCTCCGCCTTCGGCCTGGCACAGAACCTCGGCATTCCCCAAGGCGAGGCCAAGGCTTACATCGACGCCTACTTCGAACGCTATCCCGGCATCCGCGCCTACATGGACAAGATGAAGAAGGAAGCGCGCGAGCAGGGCTTCGTCACCACGCTCTTCGGGCGCAAGATTCACGTGCCGGGCATCAAGGACAAGAACCCGGCGCGGCGCAGCTTCTCCGAACGCGCCGCCATCAACGCGCCGATCCAGGGCACCGCCGCCGACATCATCAAGCGGGCGATGATCCGCGTGGTGCCCGCGCTGGAGGACGCCAAACTCGGCGCGCGCCTGCTGCTGCAGGTGCACGACGAACTGCTGCTGGAAGTGCCGAAGGACGAGGTGGAGGAAACCTCGGCCCTGGTGCGCGAGGTGATGGAGAACGCCTGCGCCCCGGCGGTGGAACTCTCGGTGCCGCTCACCGCCGACGCCGGCACCGGCGCCAACTGGGCCGAAGCGCACTAAGGGGGAAGTCATGCAGACCGAGGACCGACAGCTTCAACTGCGCTCCACCCTCACCTGCCCGCACTGCGGCCACGCGGAGACGGAGACCATGCCGACCGACGCCTGCCAGTGGTTCTACGACTGCAAGGGCTGCGGCGCGGTCCTGAAGCCGAAGCCGGGCGACTGCTGCGTCTACTGCTCCTACGGCACGGTTCCCTGCCCGCCCAAGCAGCTCGGCGACGACTGCTGCGGTGCGGGCTGAGTTCCGGCAATGAGCCGTATCCTCCCCGCACCCAAGCGCGACTTCATCGGCTTGGAGGGCAAGGTGCACCTAGCGACGGGCGGCGAGCCGCCGCTGCTGGTGAAACACCGCGAGGCCTTCGAGGCTTTCGCCCGTGACAAGGCACAGGGCTACGACGGCTATTGGACGCACTGGAAGGTCGACGACGAGCTGCGGAAACAAGTCGCGCACTTCATGTGTCTGGAGCCGGGCGACATCGCCCTGCTGGGCAATGCTTCCGACGCCATCATGGCTGTGGTCTCCGGCTTCGACTGGCAAGCCGGTGACACCGTGGTGGCGCCGGAACTGGACTACGCCTCCGGACGCTACGCCTTCGCCAGCCTGAAGCGCCGGGGCGTGGAAGTGGCGCTGGTCCCGGCGCGCGGCTGGGTGCTGGACGAAGATGATCTGCTGGCTGCCTGCGATGAGCGGACGCGGCTGGTCTACGTCAGCCAGGTGAATGCGCTCACCGGCCAGCACGTCGACCTGGAAAAGCTCTCGGCGGGATTGAGCGGCAAGGGCGTGGCGCTGATGGTCGATGCCAGCCATGCCTTCGGCGCGGTGCCGCTGCGCGGCGACCTCTCGGACTTCCTGGTGACGGCCTGTTACAAGTTCGCGCTCGGCATCCACGAAGGCATCCTCGGCTGGAACCGCCGTCGGCAGCCGGACTTCGCGCCTGAGGGTGCCGGCTGGTCGTCCGCCACTGAGGGCGCAACACCCGCCGACTACGTGATGAAGCCCGACGCGCGGCGCTTCGAATACGGCAACGCCGGGCACCTGGGCGCCTACCTGCTGCGCGAGTCCCTCGCCTACCTGGAAAGTTTCGGCATCGAGGCCATCGCCGCGCATAACCGCGCTTTGGCCGAACGCCTCATCGCCGGCCTGGGTGAGTTGGGTCTGGAAGTCATGACCCCGGCAGGAGAAGCGAAACACGCCGGCAACGTCTGCTTCCTCTGTCCGGACCCGGGGCCCGACCCCGAGGCCGTGATGCGCCGCGCGGCCGAAGAGGCTATCCTGGTCTGGGCCGACAACGGGCGTGTCAGAGTCTCGGCGCACCTCTTCACGACAGCGGAGGACGTGGAGACTTTCCTGGAACGCCTGCCGGAATTTCTGCGCTGAAGTGCCGACGGAAGGATCGTGGATGGCCGAGTCACGGCTGAAGCAGATACTGAGGGATCTCTACACAGGCAGCAGCCAGCGGGCGACCAACTTCCGCTACGGCCTCATCGCCTTCGATCTGGCGACCATCGGGTTTTTCCTCGTCACGGCGCCTGATTTTCCGACGCCCTTCATCCTCACCGCCGACTTCATCATCGGCGTGATCATCCTGCTGGACTTCCTGGCGCGCCTGTGGATCGCGCCGAACAAGGTCCGGATGCTGCGCCAGCTCTACACCCTGGCCGATATCCTGGTGATTCTCACCCTGCTGCTGGCGCCCTTCATCACCACCACCTTCGCTTTCCTGCGGGTACTGCGCGCCCTGCGCCTGCTGCACTCCTACCACGTGATGCGCGACCTCAGGCGAGAGACCGCTTTCTTCCGCCGCAACGAGGACGTCATCGTCGCCTGCGTGAACCTCGGCGTTTTCATTTTCGTGACGACGGCGCTGGTCTTCACGCTGGAGCACCGGCAGAACCCGGACATCAAAACCTACATCGATGCGCTCTACTTCACGGTGGCGACGCTCACCACCACCGGCTTCGGCGACATCACCATGGACGACGACGTCGGCCGCCTGCTGGCGGTGGTCATTATGGTCGTCGGGGTCGCCCTCTTCCTGCGTCTCGCCCAGACCATCTTCCAGCCGCGCAAGGTGCGCTACACCTGTCCGGACTGCGGCCTGACGCGCCACGAGCCCGACGCGGTGCACTGCAAGCACTGCGGCCGGACCATCAAGATCGAGACCGAGGGAGATAGCTAGGCGGCGGCCGCCGGGCGCAATGTACGCAGGAAGCCGGCGGGGGCCTTGTCGAAGCGGGCCAGATCTTCCAGGCTGCGGGCCACGACCATGGCGCCTTCCAGCAGAGCGATCAGGTGGTCGGCCATGGCCTGCGGCGCGCCGCGGAAGTCGATCTCCCCCGCCTGGCGGCCGCGTTTCAACACGTCGGCGAGCCAGGTTTCGCAGAGCTCGAAGAAGTCGCGCACCTCGGCGTTGACCGCGTCGGGCAGGCTTCCCTTCTCCGCGCCCAGCATGGCGCAGAGGCAGAGGCGGTCCTCGGTGAGGGAGCGCCGGAACAGCGCGACGAATTCCCTCAGGCGTTTCGGCGCGGCGCCGTGGCGCTCGCAGATCGCGGCCAGTTCCGCGGCGAAGCGCCGGCGGTAGCGCGCCACCAGGGCGACGCCGAGGTCGCCCTTGCTGGGAAAGTAGTAGTGGATACTGGCCGACTTGATGCCGATGGCCTCAGCGATGTCCCTGAAGCTGAAGCCGTTGTAGCCGCGCTGCTGGATCATGTCCTGCGCGATATCAAGCACCCTCTCGGCGGTAAGTCCCGACATTGGTTCAGCTTTCCCGGCACGTCCTAGAAGAGTCGATTATAGGCGCAGATGCGCCGCAACGGCAGGGGGCGTCGGAAAAAAGTGACGGCCCGCGCCCCGGTGGTCTTCCGGGGCACGGACCGTGGGTTGGGTGTGACGCAAACGTCAGGCTGCGACGTCTGGCAGCGGCGTCAGGCCGCGGCGCGGATGCCGGCAGCCACCACGCCGTCGTCGACGTAGCTCTCGAACTGCTTGAAGTTCGCCTCGAAACGCTGGGTCAGGTCCCGTGCCGTCAGGTCGTAGGCCTGCTTGTCGTTCCAGGTATTGCGCGGGTTCAGCACCTCGGCGGGCACGTCGGGGCAGCTCTCCGGCATCGCCAGGCCGAACAGGGGATGCCTGGCCGCGGCGATCTGGTCGAGGCTGCCGCTGAGCGCCGCCCGCACCATCGAGCGCGTGTGGGCGATCTTCATGCGCTCGCCGGTGCCGTAGGCGCCGCCGGTCCAGCCGGTGTTCACCAGCCAGCAGTTGGCGCCGGTGGCCGCCATCTTCTCGCCCAGCATCTTGGCGTAGACGGAAGGGTGACGCGGCATGAAGGGGGCGCCGAAGCAGGTGGAGAAGGTCGCCGAGGGCTCGGCGCCCATGCCCTTTTCGGTGCCGGCGACCCGCGCGGTATAGCCGGAGAGGAAGTGGTACATGGCCTGTTCCGGCGACAGCTTGGAAATCGGCGGCAGCACGCCGAAGGCGTCGGCGGTCAGCATGACGATGTTCTTCGGCTGGCCGCCCTGCCCGCTCTCCACCACGCCCGGGATGAAATCCAGCGGATAGCTGGCCCGGGTGTTTTCCGTATAGCGGTTGTCGTCGAGGTCGAGCCGGCGGGTCACCGGGTCGATGACCACGTTCTCCAGCACCGTGCCGAAGCGGCCGGTGGTGGCGTAGATCTCCGGCTCGGCCTCGCGGCTCAGGCGGATCACCTTGGCGTAGCAGCCGCCCTCGAAGTTGAACACGCCGCGGTCGGACCAGCCGTGCTCGTCGTCGCCGATCAGCTGGCGGCTGGAATCGGCCGACAGCGTCGTCTTGCCGGTGCCCGAAAGGCCGAAGAAGATCGCCGTGTCGCCGGCCGGTCCGATGTTGGCCGAGCAGTGCATCGGCAGCACGCCGCGCTCCGGCAGCAGGTAGTTGAGGATCGAGAAGATCGACTTCTTGATCTCGCCGGCATAGACGGTGCCGCCCACCAGCACGGTGCGCCGGGCGAAACTCACCACGATGAAGCTCTCGCTGTTCGTGCCGTCGACCTCCGGGTCGGCCTGCAGAAAGGGCGCGTGGAGGACCGTGAACTGCGGCTGGAAATCGCCCAGCTCGCTTTCGGGAGGCTGGATGAACATGTTGCGCGTGAACAGCGAATGCCAGGCGCTCTCGCTGACCACGCGCACCGGCAGGCGGTAGTCGGGATCGGCGCCGGCATGGACGTCCTGCACGAAGACGTCGCGGTCCTTCAGGTAGTCGACCAGCTTGCCGTGCAGCCGTTCGAAGCCGGCCTCGTCGATGGCGACGTTCACGTCGCCCCACCAGATGTCGCCTTCGGTCGCGGCCTCGCGGACGATGAACTTGTCCTTGGGCGAGCGTCCGGTGTGCTTGCCGGTCAGCACCACCAGGGCGCCGCCCTCGCCAAGCTGGCCCTCACCGCGCCGCAGGGTTTCCTCATAGAGGGCGGCGGTGTCGAGGTTCCAATAAGCGGTACGAAGATCTTTCAGGCCGTGCTGACCCAGGCCGTTTCGGCTGATCGATTTGCCGACATTATCCAATGCTCTGTCCTCCCGAGCTTTCTCTGTGTCCTTCGTGGTGCCGTGACCGCTTTTGGGTCCCGATCGCTCGGTCCCGGGGCCATTCCGACAGAAAATTCTCGCCCTTTACCCTGCTGCCCGATGAGGGTGGCTTGGCAGACAGATAGTCAATTCCGCCAAGGCCGGCGATGCAGATTATGTGACTTTTCCAACCTCCGAGTCTCCCCCTTGGTTGCGCTGTCCCGCCCTGCCCGCACGTTTTTCGCCCCGCGCCGGGAAATTGTCGGTATTCGTTGTTTAAGTGCTTGTTCATCAATGAAATTTACAAGTTATCCCCAAGATCGCCCGGCCACCAAGAGCCGGCGCGCTGGGCCGGGCCGACAGCCGGTCGGGTAGGGAAATGCCCCAGACTCTGTCTGGAGGCCCGCATGGTTGCCGAGAACATTGGTACACGAAGCATCGCCCGGGTCCGTCCGCCGGCCGGCGCAAGGACGGGCGGCGCCCGCCGTGCCGCGGCGCGGGGCCGGCAGCCGCGGCCGCTCAAGCCCCGTCCCCTGACCTTGGCCCTGCAGGGCGGCGGCGCCCACGGCGCCTTCACCTGGGGGGTGCTCGACCGTCTGCTGGAAGAAAGCTGGATCGAGATCGAGGGGCTCAGCGGCGCCAGCGCCGGGGCCCTGAACGCGGCTGCCCTGGCCGCCGGCTGGCAGGCCGGTGGCCCCGCCGGTTCTAGAGGCGGCGCGCGCGCGGCGCTCGACCGCCTGTGGCGCCGGGTCAGCGGCCTGGCCGACTTCGGCCCGCCCCTGGCCGCCGCCCCGGCCTTCCAGATGATGACCCGCATGTTCTCGCCCTATCAGCTCAATCCGCTGAACGTGAACCCGCTGCGCGGCATGCTGGAGGACGTCATCGATTTCGAGGCACTGAAGGACGCGCGCGCCCCTCGACTCTTCATCTCGGCGACCGAGCTGAAACAGGGCCGCGCCGTGGTGTTCGAAAACGAGGACATGTGCGTCGAGGTGCTGCTGGCCTCGGCCTGCCTGCCCCATCTCTACAAGGCGGTGGCCATCGGCGACTCGCACTACTGGGATGGCGGCTTCATGGCCAACCCGACGATCTTCCCGCTGGTCTTCAACTGCGAGGCGCGCGACGTGATGATCGTGCAGATCGATTCCATGACCGCCGACGAGGTGCCGCGCAGCGCCCGGCAGATCGACTCGCGGCGCAACCAGATCATGTTCAACGCCCCGCTGATGCGCGAGCTGGAGGCCCTGGGCTACATGGGCCGCATGGCCGGGCGCCGGGGCTGTGGCCTCAGCGCCCAGGTGAAGGGGCTGAACCTGCATCTGCTGGACGGCGGCGCGGCCATGCGCGGCCTCGACGGATCCAGCAAGCACCGTGCCGACTGGAGCTTCGTCAGCGAGCTGAAAGAGGTCGGCCGCGGCGCCGCCGAGGCCTGGCTGAAAGCCCACGGCGAGGCCCTTGGCGAACGCTCCACCCTGGAGCTGCCGGCGTAGCTGTCGCGCCGGTCGTTCAGGCTACCTTGCCCCCTTGGCCTGGTAGGGCCGCCTCGCCCAGCAGGCCGTGCTTGCGCAGGCGGTTGCGCAGCTGGTCGTAGGTAAGGCCCAGCTGGCGGGCCGTGGCGCGCTGGTTGTAGCGCTGCGCCGCCAGGGCCTGCTGCAGCAGGTCGTGTTCCACCCGTTTCATCGCCTCGCGCAGGTCGAAGGCGCGCAAGGGGTCCGAGAGAATGCCGCCGACGGGTGACCCGGCCGGCCGGCCTTCCGCGTCGCCGGTTGTGGCGGTTGGGGGCTTGGCGGTTGGGATCTGGGCGGTGGAGCTTTCCCTCGCGGGCGCGCCTTGCCCGGCGGCGGACGGCGTGGCCAGCGGATAGGGGCTGGCGAAGGGATCGAGCACCACCGCGTCGATCTCTTCGTCCGGGGTGCCGCGCGCCACGGAGCGCTCCACCGCATTGCGCAGTTCGCGCACGTTGCCGGGCCAGTCGTGGGCCAGCAGCCGTTCCAGGGCGGCCTGCGAGAAACCGGGGAACTGCGGCCAGTCCATCTCCTTCGCCATCTCCCGCCCGAAGTGACGGGCCAGCAGCGGGATGTCCTCCGGTCGCGCGCGTAGCGGCGGCAGGGTGATGACCTCGAAGGCCAGGCGGTCCAGCAGATCGGCGCGGAAGCGTCCCGCGGCGGCGGCGGCCGGCAGGTCTTCGTTGGTGGCGCCGATGACCCGCACGTCGACGTTCAGGGTGGCGTTGCCGCCGACTCGCTCGAAGGCGCCGTACTCGATGGCGCGCAGCAGCTTTTCCTGCACCGCCTGACTGGCCGAGGCGATCTCGTCGAGAAACAGGCTGCCGCTGTCGGCGATCTCGAAGCGGCCGCTGCGCCGCTTCACCGCGCCGGTGAAGGCGCCGGCCTCGTGGCCGAACAGCTCGGTCTCCAACAGGCTCTCGGCCAGGGCGGCGCAGTTCAGCTTCACGAAGGGGCCGTCCCAGCGCCGCGACAGGAAATGCAGGCGGGCGGCCACCAGCTCCTTGCCGGTGCCGCGCTCGCCGATGACCAGCACCGGGCGGTCGAGCGGCGCCACACGCGAGATCTGCTCGGCCAGGGCCATGAAGGCGGGGGATTCGCCCAGCAGGGGCGGAAGGTCGGGATCAGCCATGCCGTGAATATAGCTATGAACTGGTGAAAAACACTAATAATCGGTAGTTAAATCTTAAGAGTAAGATTGCTCTCAGTTCGGCAAAGGGCGGAGTTTCATAATTGGATCAATAACTTGTCGGGCTGGGCCGGAATTGGCACGCGGTTTGCCATTAGTCCTGGTGAAAGGCGCCACCCTTGTGGGGCCCCAAGCCAAGGAACGAGAGACAAACGATGAGCCACTGGAACGATACATCCGATTTTCGCAGCTCTGCCGGGCGCAGCTCCTCCGAGCACGCGCGGCGGCAGGCTGGCCCCGGGCGTGAGTTCTTCGGGCGTGATTCCCGGGGAAAGCAGAACTTCGACCGCTGGGCCGAGCGCGCCCGCGCCTACCTGCGCAGCCGTACCGCCGATCACTGGCTGATGTTCATCGGTGGCCTGTTGCTGGGCGCCCTGCTCGGCTGATTGCAAGACCTGACCCGATATTTGTCCGGCTCCCCCTCTTGCGGCAGGCCGCGACGACACTGAGATAACCGAGTGCAAAGACAAGGATCGAGACCGATGGGTATCTTCTCCCGCCTCACCGACATCATCAATTCCAACCTCAACGCCATCCTCGACCGCGCGGAGGATCCGCAGAAGATCATCCGCCTGGTGATCCAGGAGATGGAGGACACCCTGGTGGAGGTCCGCTCGACCGCCGCCAAGACCATCGCCGAGAAAAAGGAAAGCGCGCGCAAGCTGGCGCGGCTGCAAGAGGCGCAGGGGAACTGGGAAGAGAAGGCCGAGCTGGCGCTCTCCAAGGGCCGCGAGGACCTGGCCAAGGGCGCCCTGGTGGAAAAGGCCAAACTGGCCGAAGCCACGGAGATGCTGAAGGAGGAGCTGGAAGAGCTCGACGCCATGCTGGCCCAGGGTGAGACCGACATCGCCAAGCTGGAGAGCAAGCTGCGCGAGGCCAAGGCCAAGCAGCAGTCGCTGACCGCGCGCCATGAGACCGCCTCGTCGCGCCTGCGCGTGCGGCGCAACCTCTACGACGGCCGCGTCGACGAGGCCTTCGCCCGCTTCGAGCAGGTGGAGAAGAAGCTGGACGAGGCCGAGGGCGAGGTCGAGGCCTTCGATCTGGGCCGGGGCAAGTCCCTGTCCGAGGAAATCTCCGAGCTGGCCACCGAGTCGGCGATCGATGACGAGCTGGCCGCGCTGAAAGCGCGGATGGCGAAGAGCAAGGATGCCCCCAAGGCCGGCGAGTGAGGCATCGCTCGTCCCCTCCCCGCTGGCTGTCCTTTGGAGCTTAGATACCCATGGATTTCGAAGTGCTGGGCATCCTCTTCCTCGCCGTCGTGGCGCCGGTCTGGATCATTGCCCACTACACCACGCGCTGGAAGGCGACCAAGGCGCTGTCGAGCGACGAGGAGCAGCTGCTTGAAGAGCTGTGGAAGAACTCGGAGCGCATGGAGCAGCGCATCAATTCGCTGGAACGCATCCTCGACGCCGAGGTGACGGACTGGAGGAAGCAGCTGTGATCTGTCCACGCCCGCATCACGACCGCCATGACGGGGAAGAGGGCCGCGCCGGCTGCGGTTTCCGGCCCGGGCCGCGCCCCAGCGGTCTCTACCGCAATACGGAGCGCGGCAAGATCTTCGGCGTCTGCGCCGGGCTGGCGGATTACTTCGGCGTCAGCGTCTTCATCGTGCGCATCGTCGCGGTCATCGCGCTCTTCATGTTCACGCTGCCGACGCTGGTCTGCTACTTCCTCGCCGCGCTGCTCATCAACCGCGCGCCGGCGTACACCTACGAGTCCGACGCGGAGAAGGAGTTCTGGCGCCAGATCCGCCTGAAGCCCAGCGAGAGCCTGTCGCGGCTGCGCCATCGCTATCGCGAGCAGGAGCAGCGCATCCGCAATATGGAGGCCTTCGTGACCTCCTCCGAGGCGAAGCTGCACCGGGCATTCCGCGACCTGGAAGGCTAGCGTCTAAATTACTGGAATTCCTCAATTTGCTGCGCAGCCGAGAGTCTCATGCTGCGCAGCATTTTTTGTGCGTCAGCCGCAGCAGGCCCCGCCCGCCTTGTCGGCGTCGTTGGTCTTCGCGGAGGTCTCCGCCGCCGCCTGATCCGCCGGGGCGCCGCAGCGCACGGCCTCGCAGCAGGCGGTCGAGTCATCCCGCGAATCCTCCCCGTAGGCCGTGATCTCGCCGTGGGAGTGGAACGTTTCCCAGGCGATGCCCTGCGGATCGTTCACCCAGGCCTTGTCGGAGCGGGCGTAGCAGCAGGCCGCGTCCGTCTGCTCCACCAGTCGCGCGCCGGAGGCCGCGAGGCGGCCGGCGACTTCCCGCAGCTCTTCCGGCTCTTCGACCTGGATGCCCAGGTGGTCGAGGCCGGTCACGCGGGCGCGCTTGGAGATGGCGAAGTTCACCCGCGGATCGTCCAGCGACCACTTGGCGTAGTCGTCCTTCAGGACACTGGGCTCCGTGCCGAAGAGCGTCGCGTAAAAGCCGACGGACTCGGCCAGGTTCTCGACGCTGATGTGAACGTGGAGGCGCTTCATGCTCCGGTCTCCTCAAAGGATGGTGTGTCAAGGCGGGGCGGGGTGGCGTCGGCGCCGCAGCCGCCACGGCAGCAGTTTTCGGTGAGATAGCCGACCAGCCCGCGCATGGCGCCGTAGTCGGCGGCGTAGATCAGCGAGCGCCCGGCCCGGCGGCAGCTGACCAGCCCGGCGCTGCGCAATTCTTTCAGGTGAAACGACAGGGTGGCCGCCGGCAGACCGAAGGCGGCGCCGATGTCGCCGGCCGCCAGGCCGGCCGGGCCGTGCTCCACCAGCAACCGGAAGATATCGAGGCGGGTTTCCTGGGCCAGCGCCGCCAGGCCCGAGAGGGCATCCTGTTTTTCCATATTTCCAATATTATCGAAATGAGGCCGTCGGTCAAGGCGTAACAGGAACGAAAGGTGCGCTGTGCAATGCGCCGGGCCGGGGCCGGGGCCGGGGCAGGGGCCGGGGGGCGAGGTGTCAGCCTTCGCTGGAGCTGCGCGCCATGGAATAGACCAGGATCTGGCTCACCGTTTCGCCATCCTCGGAAAACGGCAGGATGATCGCATATTCGGAGCGCCAGCGGCCTTCCGAGGAAACGAACTCGGCGGTCTCGTAGAGATAGCTGCCGCTGGTGCGGATCGACTCGTAGCATTCGAGCGCATCTTCCAGGCTGGACCAGAAGAACCCGTCCTGCACCAGCTTGCCGGTGGGGTCGTGGCCGCGCAGGCGCACTTCCTCGGTGCCGACCACGCGATAGCGGTAGATTCCCATGCCCTCGGCATCGATCCCTTCCACGTCGACCAGCAGGATGCCGGGCAGGTGGCGCACGATCGCTTCCGGCCGGAAGTTCGCGCGGCGCGGCATGGCGCGCCCCTCACGCAGGCTGTCCCAGTAGTGGAAGATCTCGGCGATGCGCGGCGGACAGACATCGAGAAATTCCCGCGTCGTGCAGCGCTTGAGCTTCGCCCCGTTCGGGCCCCGGTGAAAGTCCTCAAGGGCCATGATCTGCGGTCAATCCAAAACCGATGACAAACCACCCGCGCCGCGCAGGAAATACCTAAGCTCTCACGTTACATCTGTTTGTCAAGTTAACGGGCAACCGCGGCGTGATCGCCAGGGCACGCCACAAACGCCGGGAGATTGCGCGCCCCTTCCGCCGCGCCTTTTACCGGGCATTAACCCGCGAGGCTTCAACTTTTCAGATAGTCATGCAATTTTCGCTAGTGCGCCTGGAGGTGGGACGATCCATGGCTGCAGAATGTCCGGCCCCTGGTATTCCGGCGCTTCGGCCAACGTCCGTTCCGCCGCCGCTGTCCGTAACGGGGCGCCGCTTACGCTTAATGTTTAATCCCGGCTTAACCATGGCGATGGTACTCGAACAAGATGAGGCGCGTTTTCGCGCGCGGGGCCCAGTCGCTGTGCCGGAAGATATATGATCGAGTTCTCAGTTTCGGCCACGATTTGGGGGTCGCTGATCGGCGCTTCGGTGCTGTTCGCCGCCCTGGTCTACCTGCGTGCCATGGCGGACGCTCCGCCGGGGGTCGGCTACTGGATGGCCGGTTTCGGCTTCTGGGTCCTGCGCCTCGCGACCTATCTTGCCGGCGGCCACCTCGATCCGGGCTTCCTCATCTTCTTCTCCGAATGCCTGCAGGTCGCCGCGGCGCTGCTGCTGATGGCCGGCACCCTGCGGTTCGTCGGGCTGCAAGTTCCGGTCATGACCCTGTGCAACGTGATCAGCGCGGCGGCGATCTGGGCCGCGCTCTCGGCCTTTGTCATCGATGACTTCCTGCTGCGCACCATTCCGCTCTACACCCTCTCCGGCGCGGCTTTGATCTACGCGGGCATCGCCATGATGCGCTCCGAGGAGGACAAGGCCCTGGCGATCGGCAAGATCGTCGGCGCCACGCTGTTCGCCTGGGGCCTGCACAAGCTCGACTACCCCTGGCTGCGGCCGGTCGAGTGGTTCGCCCCCCTCGGCTTCCTGCTGTCGCAGGTCCTGGCCATGACGGCCGCCGTCGGCCTGCTGCTGCTCATCGCCGGGCGCCAGCGCCGCATGGCCAAGGCGGCGGAAGAAAAGCACGAGCAGAGCCGCGAGCACCTGGCGACGCTGAACCAGCTTCTCCAGGTGTCGCTCGGCAACAAGGCCCTGGAGGCGCAGCTCGCCGAAGCGCTCGACATCATTATCGAGGCTCCCTGGCTGTCACTGCGGCAGAACGGCGGCATCTTCCTGGTCGAGGATGGGCAACTCCGGCTCGCCGCGCAGAGCAACTTGCCCTCGCCCCTGCAATCGATGTGCGCGAAGGTCGCTTTCGGCCATTGCCTCTGCGGCCGCGCCGCCGAAACGGGGGAGCTGATCCACGCCGCGCATGTCGACGAGCGGCACGATACCCACTACGAGGGCATGGGGCCGCACGGCCACTACGCGGTGCCGATCCTCTCCGGCGGCGACGTGCTGGGCGTTCTGCTGCTCTCCTTGCCGGACGGCCGGGAACGCGACGAGGCGGAATTGGCCCACCTGCGCGCGGCCGCCGACGTGCTCGCCAGCCTGATCGTGCGCAAGCGCGCCGAGGCGGAACTGAAGCAGAGCCGCAGCCGGCTGGTGGAGGCGCAGCGCATCGCCCGGATCGGCAGCTGGGAAAACGACCTGAACCAGCAGCGCTCCGTCTGGTCGGACGAGGAGTTTCGCATTCTCGGCTACCAGCCGGGCGAGATCGAGGCGGCCTACGAGGCTTTCTTCGCGCGGGTGCACCCGGACGACCGGGAGGCCGTCGCGCGGGCCATGGAGGACCTCGCGGAGGAGGACTACTTCGCCGTCGACCACCGGGTGGTGCATCCCGACGGTACCGTCCTCCACGTCAGCGAACTGGCGGAGGTGCTGCGCGACGCCGACGGGCGGCCGGAAAAGCTGATCGGCACGACCCAGGATATCACGGAGAGCAAGCGGGCTGAATTCGCGCTGATGCAGGCCAAGCAGGGCGCGGAAGCGGCCAACCAGGCGAAGTCGGCTTTCCTGGCGACCATGAGCCATGAGCTGCGCACCCCGCTCAACGCCATCATCGGCTTCGCGCAGCTGCTGGAGCACCAGGCGCAGGAGGAGATCGACGTCCCCAAGTACAAGGAGTACGTCGGGCACATCCGCGAGAGCGGCGAGCATCTGCTGGCCGTGATCAACGATATTCTCGATCTGTCACGGGTCGAGGCCGGGCAGGCCGCGCTGCACGAAAGCTCCATCGACGTCGCCGCCCTGGTGCGGCGCACCACCGGCCTGATGGAGGCCAAGGCGCGCTCCGGCGGACTTTCCCTGGACCTGCACCTGCCCGCCGAGCTGCCGCTTCTGCGTGGCGACGAGCGCGCCCTCAAGCAGGTGCTACTCAATCTCGTCGCCAATTCCCTGAAGTTCACCCAGCCCGGCGGCGAAGTCGCGGTCACGCTGGCCCGTGCCGGAGAGGAGCTGGAGCTGACGGTGAGCGACAGCGGCATCGGTATCGCCGCCGAGGATCACCAGCGCATCTTCGAGCCCTTCGAGCAGGCCGAAAGCGAGCTCAACCGCCGATTTGAAGGCACCGGCCTCGGCCTGCCCCTGGTCAAATCCCTGGTCGAGCTGCACGGCGGGCGGATCGTCCTGGACAGCGCGCCGGGGCGGGGTACCCGGGTCAGCCTCTTCTTCCCCGCCGCCCGGCTGCTGGACGAGCCGGCGGCGGCGCCGGAGCGCAGCCAGGCCGGGTGAGGCCGCCGGAATCGCCGGAAAACCGCGGAGTCCAGGGGCTTTCCTGCCGGGGATCCGGTCCCCATCTATCCAAATGATGCCGCAAAAAGGCCACAGTCACTGACCAGGCTTGCCGTCACCGTGCCCCGCGGCCCTGAACCGGGCGGGGGGCGCGGGGCAGGGGGACAGGTGACTTGCCGCCCGGC
Source organism: Kiloniellaceae bacterium (assembly GCA_048268885.1). Lineage (GTDB taxonomy): Bacteria > Pseudomonadota > Alphaproteobacteria > Kiloniellales > Kiloniellaceae > Pelagibius. The sequence goes on from JBLWUP010000002.1 coordinate 37,237, forward strand.
CCGGCGTCTGTATAGGTTGCCAGGCTTCGTGGGGCCGGCTCCATTTTTGGCCGCGTCGTCGCCGGCGCTCGGAAAACGGGCATTTTCCGCTGCAATCTGGTCTAATGAGAGGGGTTCGTAAAAGTCTACGCCCATGCAAGACACCATTGCCCTGGTCGATGACGACCGCAATATCCTGACCTCGGTATCCATTGCACTGGAGGCTGAAGGCTTCAAGGTGCGCACCTACAACGACGGCGCGGAGGCGCTGCGCGGCATCGCCGCCAGCCCCGTCGACCTCGCGGTACTCGATATCAAGATGCCGCGCATGGACGGCATGGAGCTGCTCGGCCATCTGCGCAAGTCGTCGAACCTGCCGGTCATCTTCCTGACGTCAAAGGACGACGAGATCGACGAAGTGCTCGGCCTGCGCATGGGCGCCGACGACTACATCACCAAGCCTTTCTCGCAACGCCTGCTGATCGAGCGCATCCGCGCCCTGCTGCGCCGCGAAAAAGGCGGCGAGGACGGCATGCCGGGCGGCGAGGCGCCGGAAGCGCCGCTGGTGCGCGGCGAGCTGACATTGGATCCGGCGCGTCACCTCTGCACCTGGAAGGGCGAGCGTCTCAGCCTGACGGTCACCGAGTTTCTCATCCTGAAGGCCCTGGCCCAGCGGCCCGGCCACGTGAAGAACCGTGACCAGCTGATGGACGCGGCCTACGGCGAGTCGGTCTATGTCGACGACCGCACCATCGACAGCCACATCAAGCGGCTGCGCAAGAAGTTCCGCGACGTCGACGACAGCTTCCAGCAGATCGAGACGCTCTATGGTGTCGGTTACCGCTACCGGGAAGCTTAGGGGCGCCACTTGAGGGCCGTCGGCACATGAGCTTCGACAGCCAGAGCAACCGCATGCTGCTGCGCCAGAACGGCAAGTCCGGCGCCGCGCAGGGCAGGGCGCCGGACGATGCCGCCAAGACGGGCGTCGACCTGGCGGGGCCGGGGCCGGCCCGCCGCCGGCCGCGCGGCTGGCGCTCGCCGCTGCCCCGCCGCACCCTCACCATCAATGTCATGGTGCTGCTGATCCCCGTGCTGGGCCTCATGCACCTCGATCAGTACCGCGATAGCCTGATCGCCGCGGAAATCGATTCCCTGCGGATCCAGGGCCGCGCCTTTTCGCTGTCGCTCGGCTCCACCGCGGTGGTCGCCACCCAGGTCGGCGACGAACGCCTGCTGCCGGAGGTGACGCGCAATCTCATGCGCGTGCTGCTGGTCGATACCGGCGTGCGGGCGCGCATCTTCGCGCGCTCCGGCGAAATCCTCGCCGACAGCTTCGTCCTCGGCGGCCCCGGCGGGCAGGTGCAGGTCCAGGCCCTGCCGCCGGAAAACGAAGGCGGCCTCGGCCTGCTGCGCCGCCTGCTGAACCTGGTCACCCAGTGGCTGCCCGGCAAGGACAACTTCCCGCTTTACCAGGAAGAGCGCGAGCAGAAGGCGCTCGACTACGAGGAAGTCATGGGCGCGCTCGGCGGCCAGAGCCCCGGCATGGTGCGCGTCGACCGCCAGGGCCGCCTGGTGCTTTCCGTCGCCGTGCCGGTGCAGCGCTACCGCCAGGTGCTGGGCGCCCTGATGCTGTCGAAGGACGGCGCCGCCGTCGATGCGGCGGTGGACGACCGGCGCCGCGACATCCTCATCGTCTGCGGTGTCGCCTTCGCCATCACCGTCCTGCTGTCGTTCTATCTGGCCGGCACCATCGCGCGGCCGATCCGCCGCCTGGCCATGGCCGCCGATCAGGTCCGCTCCGGCAAGGGCCGGCAGTTCGGGATTCCCGACTTCACGCGGCGCGGCGACGAGATCGGCGATCTCTCCGACTCGCTGCGCGCCATGACCGAGGCGCTCTGGGCGCGGCTCGACGCCATCGAGGCCTTCGCCGCCGATGTGGCGCACGAGATCAAGAATCCTCTGACCTCCCTGCGCAGCGCCGTCGAGACGGTGGCGCGCGTGGAAGATCCGGAACAGCAGAAGAAGCTGATGTCGATCATCCTCGACGACGTGCACCGCCTCGACCGCTTGATCAGCGATATCTCCGATGCCTCGCGCCTGGACGCGGAACTGTCGCGCGCCGAGACCGAAGCGGTCGACCTCGGCGCGCTGCTCGGCGCCCTGGTCGCGGTGCAGGAAGCCGCCGACAAGCAGGACGCGCCGCGCTTCGTGCTCGACGTCTTGGACCACCAGGACCTGTCGGTGCCGGGCATCGAAGGCCGCCTCGGCCAGGTGTTCCGCAACCTCATCAGCAACGCGGTGACCTTCTCGCCGCCCGGCGGGACGATCCGCCTCGCGGCGCAGCGTCACGCCGACGAGGTCGTGGTCTCGATCTCCGACGAGGGGCCGGGCATCCCCGAGGGCAAGCTGGAGGCGGTGTTCCAGCGCTTCTATACCGAGCGGCCGGCGGGCGAGAAGTTCGGCACCCATTCGGGGCTCGGCCTGTCCATCTCCAAGCAGATCGTCGAGGCGCACGGCGGCGAGATCACCGCGGAGAACCGCCACGATTCCGGCGGCGCGGTCTGCGGCGCCTGCTTCGTCGTGCGCCTGCCGGCCGAATAGGCCCCGCTCATGGCGGAGGGTTCCGGCAGCGAATTGATCCATGCCACCGCGGTGGCCGTCAGCGATCCGGCGACGGGCGATCCGGCGACGGGCGGTCCGCGAGGGGAGGCCCCGGGACAGGGGGCCCAGGGACAGGGAGAATGGGCGGTCCTGCTGCGCGGTCCCTCCGGGGCCGGCAAGTCGGATCTCGCCCTGCGCCTCATCGACCGGGGAGGCGTCCTGGTCAGCGACGACCAGACCCGCCTGGAGCGGCGTGGCGGCCGCCTGCTGGCCTCGCCGCCGGCCAGCATCGCCGGCAAGCTGGAGGTGCGCGGCCTGGGCATCGTCGAGCTGCCGCACCGCGCGGCGGTGCCGGTCGCCCTGCTGGCCGACCTGCGCCCCGCCGCGGAAATCGAACGCCTGCCGGAAGAGGACTACGAGTCCATTGCAGGGGTACACCTACGGCGTATCGACCTCGATCCGGCGCAGATTTCTGCGCCGGAGAAGCTGCGCCTTGCCTTGCGCGTCGCCGCGACGCTTATAATGCGCGCCGCAGCGGGGGAGGCCCGTGAACCTGCCGGCGAACTTGCCCACGACCTTGTCGGCAAATTTGGTAGTACGATGAGCGATGAGACCCTGACCACGGCGCCGCCGGTGGCTGGTGAAGCTTCCGCACAAGGAAGCACCGGCGCCACGCAGGGCCGCGCGCGCCTGGTGGTGGTCACCGGGATGTCCGGGGCCGGGCGTTCGACGGCGCTGCGCGTGCTGGAGGACGAAGGCTACGAGGCCATCGACAACCTGCCGCTCAGCCTGCTCGACGCGGTGGTGAACGAAGTCGGCCTGCAACGGCCGGTGGCCATCGGCGTCGACATCCGCAACCGCGACTTCGCCGTCGGGCCGGTCCTGGAACAGCTCGACCGCCTGGCGGCCAATCCGCGCTTCGCCATGACCTTGCTGTTCGTCGATTGCGAGGACGAGGTCCTGGGGCGCCGCTTCACCGAAACGCGCCGGCGCCATCCGCTGGCCCAGGGCCGCCCGGTGGCCGACGGCATCGCCGTCGAGCGCCGTCTGGTCGCGCCTCTGCGCGAGCGCGCCGACCTGATGATCGATTCCTCCCATCTGACGCCGGCCGACCTGCGCCAGCAGCTGCTCGGCCGCCTCGGCCTGGAAGGCACGCTCGGGATGTCGATCTTCGTCACCTCCTTTTCCTTCCGCCAGGGGCTGCCGCGGGAAGCGGACCTGGTGTTCGACGTGCGCTTTCTGAGCAACCCTCACTACGATCCGGAGCTGAAGCCGATGAGCGGTCAGGACCGGGCGGTCGCCGACTACGTCGAGCGCGATCCGGGTTTCGCCCCCTTCTTCGAGCAGCTGACGGCGATGCTGGCCGGCCTGCTGCCGCGCTACGAGCGGGAGGGAAAGAGTTATCTGACCATTGCCGTGGGCTGCACCGGCGGGCGTCACCGCTCCGTCTTCGTGGCCGAGCGCCTGGCCGCCTGGCTCGGCGGCGATGGCCGCCAGGTCCACCTGGCGCACCGCGATATCGCCCGAGAGCCGGCCCGCGCAGCGGCCAAGGCCTGACGGTGGGGCCGCGATGGTGGGGGTGTTGACCCTGGAGGGCGATTGGGTCCTTATCATGGCAAGAGAACAAGCAAGACCAGCGCGCCCCCGGCCAGAAGCCGGGGTTTTGCGGTGGCGGGCAGGGAGCAAGGGATGATCGGTCTCGTCTTGGTAACCCACGGGCGGCTTGCCGTGGAGTTCGTGCAGGCTCTGGAGCACGTCGTCGGTCCGCAGGAAAACGTGATGGCGATCTGCATCGGGCCGGAAGACGATATGGAGCAGCGCCGGCAGGACATCATCGACGCGGTGGAGAAGGCGGACGAAGGCGACGGCGTGGTGCTGCTGACCGACATGTTCGGCGGCACGCCCTCCAACCTGGCGATCTCCGTGCTCGACAAGGGCCAGGTCGAGGTCATCGCCGGCATCAACCTGCCGATGCTGATCAAGCTGACGGGCCTGCGCAGCACCGCCACCCTGGCGGAGGCGGTGACCCAGGCGCAGCTTGCCGGACGCAAATACATCAACGTGGCCTCGCAACTGCTCGACGCGGATAAGGAATGACCGAAGAACTGCAAGACGCCGCGCAGCAGGAATCCGCGACGCAGGGCGCCGTCCAGCGGCGCCTGACCATCTGCAACCAGAAAGGCCTGCATGCCCGCGCCGCCGCCAAGTTCGTGAAGCTGGCGGAGAGTTTCGATGCGCAGATCACCGTGGTGAAGGGCGATACCCAGGTCTCCGGCTGTTCCATCATGGGGCTGATGATGCTGGCCGCGGGACCGGGCTGTGAAATTGATGTGGAGGCCAGCGGTCCGGCCGCCTCCGAAGCCGTAGACGCGCTCGCGCGGCTGGTCGCCGGCAAGTTTGATGAAGACGGATAAGAAGACCAAAAAACGTCGGGAGGAACAGGTACTCGAAGGCCTCGGCGTCGCGCCGGGTGTCGCCATCGGGCCCGCCCATGTGCGCGAAGCCGGCGACCTGCAGGTGCCCGAGTACCATATCCCCGCCGGCCGGGTGAAGGCCGAGAAGACGCGTCTGGCCGACGCGATCGCCAAGGCGCTGCGCCAGGTCGGCAAACTGAAGGCGAAAGCGCTGGGCATCCACGGCCTGGCCGCCGAGGAACTGGGCTACCTGCTGGAAGCGCACGGGCAGATGCTGAATTCCAGCCGCCTGGTCGGCGGCATCGAGCGGCGCATCGAGGCCGACCGGCGCAATGCGGAGGCCGCGGTGATGGCCGAGATCTCCGCCATCGCCCAGGAATTCGAGGCCATGGAGGACAGCTACCTCTCGGCCCGCGCCGAGGACGTGCGGGAGGTCGGCCACCGCATTCTGCGCTGTCTCACCGACGAGGCCTATCACGGCTTCGGGGGGCTGGAGCGCGGCAGCCTCGTCATCGCCGAGGAGATCTCTCCGGCCGACACGGCCCTGATGGACCCGCGCGAGATCGGCGGCTTCGCCTGCGTCCTGGGCGGCGCCGAGGGCCATACGGCGATCATGGCCCGCTCACTGGGCCTGCCGGCGGTGGTCGGCGTGCCTGACCTGCTGCCCACGGTGCGCTCGGGCGACCAGCTGATCATCGACGGCACCAACGGCCTGGTCATCGTCAATCCCACGGCCCGACGCCTGGCCGGCTACGAGCGGCGCCTCAAGGACATGGCGCGCGAGGCCCGCGCCCTGTCGCGGCTGCGCGACGTGGCGGCGAAAACCCGCGACGGCCAGCGCGTCGGTCTGCAGGTCAATCTGGAGCTGCCGCGCGAGCTGGAGCAGACCACCGAGACGGGGGCCGAGGGGGTCGGCCTGCTGCGCACCGAGTTCATGTACATGAACCGCACGGATCTACCGGACGAAGAGGAGCAGTACGGGGCGCTGGCGGAGATCGTGCGATCCATGAAGGGGCGCCCGGTCACGGTGCGCACCCTCGACATCGGCGGCGAGAAGCTGGCCTCCTCGCTCGGCGAGCACCTCGGCGAGGCGGCCAATCCGGCCCTCGGCCTGCGCGCCATCCGCCTGTCGCTGAAAGAACCCAAGCTGCTGCGCCCGCAGCTCGCCGCCATGCTGCGCGCCGGGGCGCACGGCCCTTTGCGCATTCTCCTGCCGATGATCACCACGCCCGGCGAGATCAAGGCGGTGCGCAAGGAGTTGGAGAAGACCGCCCGCCGCCTCGTCCGGCGCGGCGTCGCCATCGCCGATCCCCTGCCGCCGCTGGGCGTGATGATCGAGGTGCCCGGCGCCGCCCTGGCCGCGGATTCCCTGGCCCAGTCGGCGGATTTCTTCGCCATCGGCACCAACGACCTGACCATGTACACCCTGGCCATCGACCGGGGCGAGGAGCAGGTGGCCCACCTGTTCAACCCGCTGCATCCGGCGGTGCTGCGCCTCATCCAGTTCACCGTGGAGGCGGCGCTTCGCGCGCGCATTCCGGTCTCGGTCTGCGGCGAAATCGCCGGCGACCCGCGCTATACGGCGCTGCTGATCGGCCTGGGCGTGCGCGAGCTGTCGATGACCGCCAAGGCCATTCCCCGGGTCAAGAGCCGCATCCTCTCCATCGACATGCACGCCGCCGGGCGGCGGGCCATGATGATCATGGAGCAGGTCGACAGCGGGCGCATCGCCGCGCTGCTCGACGATTTCAACGAAACCGCGAGCTAGGGCGCTTTCCTTCTCGCCTCCATGCCCTTGCGGCTTGGCGCGCGGGCTGATACATGAGCCGCTCTATTCTTGAAGCGGCACAGAGGCTCCGCGGCCGGCAGTTCGCCGGGGCCGGACCCGAATGTAGGAAGGACAGCATGGCCGAATTCACCGATTACGTGGTGGCGGATATCTCCCTGGCCGATTGGGGCCGCAAGGAACTGGAAATCGCCGAGACGGAAATGCCGGGCCTCATGGCCCTGCGCGAGGAATTCGGCCAGTCCAAGCCGCTGAAGGGCGCGCGCATCGCCGGCTCCCTGCACATGACGATCCAGACGGCCTGCCTGATCGAGACCCTGCAGGCGCTGGGCGCCGAGGTCCGCTGGGCCTCCTGCAACGTCTTCTCCACCCAGGACCACGCCGCCGCGGCCATCGCCGCCACCGGCACCCCGGTCTTCGCCTTCAAGGGCGAGAGCCTGACGGAGTACTGGGACTTCACCCACCGCATCTTCGAATGGCATGACGGCGGCACGCCGAACATGATCCTCGACGACGGCGGCGACGCGACCCTGCTCATCCACCTCGGCATGAAGGCGGAGAAGGACCTCTCGGTGGTCGCCAATCCGACGAACGAGGAGGAGGAAGCCCTCTTCGCCGCCATCAAGAAGCGCGTCGCCGAGAAGCCCGGCTGGTATTCCGAGCTCGGCAAGGCGATCCGCGGCGTGACCGAGGAGACCACCACCGGCGTGCACCGCCTCTACGAGATGCAGAAGGCCGGCACCCTGCTGTTCCCGGCCATCAACGTGAACGATTCGGTGACCAAGTCGAAATTCGACAACAAGTACGGCTGCCGTGAGAGCCTGGTGGACGCCATCCGCCGCGGCACTGACGTGATGATGGCCGGCAAGGTCGCCACCGTCGCCGGCTTCGGCGATGTCGGCAAGGGCTCCGCCGAATCCCTGCGCAGCGCAGGCTGCCGCGTGCTGGTCACCGAGGCCGATCCGATCTGCGCCCTGCAGGCCGCCATGGAAGGCTACGAGGTCGTGACCATGGACGACGCGGTGACGCAGGCCGACATCTTCGTCACCGCCACCGGCAACGTCGACGTCATCACCGTCGACCACATGCGCGCCATGAAGGACCGGGCCATCGTCTGCAACATCGGCCACTTCGATTCCGAGATCCAGGTCGGCGCCCTGCGCAACTTCAAGTGGGACAACATCAAGCCGCAGGTCGACCAGATCGAATTCCCCGACGGCAAGAAGATCATCCTGCTGGCCGAAGGCCGCCTGGTGAACCTGGGCGTGGCCACCGGCCACCCGAGCTTCGTCATGAGCGCTTCCTTCGCCAACCAGGTGCTGGCGCAGATGGAGCTGTGGTCCAATGCCGAAGCCTACGGCAAGACCGTCGCCGTGCTGCCCAAGCACCTGGACGAAAAGGTGGCGGCCCTGCACCTGGCGAAGGTCGGCGCCCAGCTGACCCAGCTGAGCCAGAAGCAGGCCGACTACATCGGCGTCACGGTCGAGGGGCCCTTCAAGCCCGAGCACTACCGCTACTGATTTGGCGGCCGGCGGCCGGCGGCGGGCGGGGCGCGCGCCTCGCTTGCCGCTTTGACGGCTTGGGCTTAGACTCTTCCGCTGTGAGAGGGGCCTCGACAGAGCGCCGGCTTTGCCGGCGGGGCAGGAAAGCGCTGATCTTCGTGGATACGGGGGCGGTTGCGGGCCATTCTGGCTGCCTTGCAGGCCACGGCACCGGACGCCGCGGAGGACCGGATGTTTGAGGCAGGCGGGCTGCTCTGGCCCTTGCTTCTGCTGCTTTCCCTGATTGCCCTGGGCTTTTGCCTGCGGCTCATCACCACATCGCGCAAAGCGCTGGAAGACAGCCAGGAGCATACCCTGGCGGCGGAAACCCGTGCCGGGAACCTGGCGGCGACGCTGCAGGCCGCGCCCTGGCCGCAGGTCAGCCTCGGCACCGACGGGGGCGGCGTTCCGGCGCCCGAGGCCGCGGCCCTGCTCGGCCTTTCCGATGATGAAGCGCTCTCCGAAACACGCCTGCTCGAGGCGCTCGACGCCGCTTCGCGGGCCCGCATCGAACCGGCGCTGGGCGACCTGCAGAGCGGCGGCCAGGCCTTCGACCTGGAAGCCCGCCTGGCGGACGGCAGCCGGCTTCTGATCCTGCACGGACGCCGCGCCGCGGCGGGGGGCGAGACGACGGTCTGGCTGGAGGACCGCTCCCAGGCGGCGCGCCAGGAAGCGGCCCTGAAGAGCGAGGCGAAGCATCTGCGCGCGGTCATCGACTCCCTGCCCATGGCGCTGTGGCTGCGCGACGGCCAGGGCAAGCTCACCGACTGCAACCGCTTCTATGCCCAGGCGGTGGACGGCGAGGCCGAGGCGGTGGTGAGCGACGGCGCCGAGCTGCTCGGCCGCTCCAAGTCGGCGGCGGCCCTGGCCCTGGCCGAGCAGGCGCGCCAGAGCGGAGAGCCGGCCAGCGAGACCCAGCATGTGGTGATGGGCGGCGCGCGCCACCTGCTGGAAATCTTCGAGCTGCCGTTCGGCAAGGGGGCGACCCTGGGTCTGGCTTTCGACCGCACCCAGCTGGAAGAAGTGCAGGCGGAGCTGGGCCGCCATATCCGCGTGCAGTCGGAGATGCTGGAGAACCTCTCCACGGCCATCGCCATCTACGGCCGGGACCTGCACCTCATGTTCTTCAACACCGCCTATGCCCGCCTTTGGGAACTGGACGAGGACTTTCTGCAGACCCAGCCGCACCTGGGCGACGTGCTGGAGGCGCTGCGTGAGCGGCGGCGCTTTCCCGAGTATCCGAACTTCCCTGCCTACAAGCGCGAAGTGCTGCAGAAGTACGCCACCCTCATCGCCCAGGAAGAGGAACTGGTGCACCTGCCCGACGGCAGCACCCTGCGCATGGTGGTCACGCCGCACCCCTTCGGCGGCATCCTGCTGTCCTACGAGGACGTCACCGACCGCCTGGCGCTGGAGCGCAGCTACAACACCCTGACCGAGGTGCAGCGCGAGACCATCGACAACCTATACGAAGGCGTCGCGGTCTACGGGGCGGACGGCCGCCTGAAGCTGTTCAATCCGGGGCTCTGCGACATGTGGCACTTGGAGCCGGAGTTCTTGCGGGGCGAGCCGCATGTGCGCGACGTGCTGACCAAGACGCGCGGCCTCTTCAGCGTCTCGGACGATGACTGGCCCGACTATGCCGAGCGCATCATCGCCCGCACCACCGATCCCGACGCCCGCAGCGGCCGCATCGAGCGCCCCGACGGCAGCGTCATCGACTGGGCGCAGGTGCCGCTGCCCGACGGCGGCGTGCTGTTCAGCTATGTCGACGTGTCCGACACCATCCGCGTCGAGCGGGCGCTGATCGAACGCAACGAAGCCCTGGAGACCGCCGACCGGCTGAAGTCGGAGTTCATCGCCAACATCTCCTACGAGCTGCGCACGCCCTTGAACGCCATCATCGGTTTCGCCGAGGTGCTGGAGAACCAGTTCTTCGGCGAGCTGAACGAGCGCCAGCTGGAATACAGCCACGCCATCGTGCAATCCTCGCAGCAGCTCATCGCCCTGATCAACGACATCCTCGACCTGGCCTCCATCGAGGCCGGCTACCTGCAACTCGACCTGCAGCCGACCAATGTCAAAGCGCTGCTGGAATCGATCTTCACCCTGGGGCGCGAACGGGCGCACAGCCGCAATATCGATCTGCGTCTGGAGTGCGACGACGAGGCCGGGGAGCTGCAGGCCGACGGCCGCCGCCTGCGTCAGGCGCTGTTCAACCTGCTGTCCAACGCCTTGAAGTTCACCAAGGAAGGCGGCGTGGTGACGATCGCCGCCAAGCGCCTGCCCGATGAGGTGTTGCTGGAGGTTTCCGACACCGGCATCGGCATTCCCGATGAAGACCGCGACCGGGTCTTCGGCAAGTTCGAGCGCGGCTCCCTGGAGACGCGGCACAGCGGCGCCGGCCTCGGCCTCTCGCTGGTGAAGAGCCTCATCGAACTGCACGGCGGCCGGGTCGACCTCGACTCCCGCGTCGGCGGCGGCACGCGGGTCATCTGCCACGTGCCGCTCGGCCAGCTTCCCGTAGACGGCGACGAAGGCGGCATCGCCCGCGACGTGGCAGAGTAGGGGGGGGCAGAGTAGGGTGGCAGAGTAGGCGGCGCGGAGTAAGCGGGCGCGCCTTGGTGCTAGCCGGCCGCGGCCTCGCCGTCGGGCACGCCCTTGGTCGTCGAGTATTCCCAATGCAGCGCCTCGCCCGGATAGACCAGCGGGCGGATGGCGTGGGCGGCGAGGGCCGCCTCGGAGAAGCCGGAGAGAATCAGCTTCAGCTTGCCCTGGTAGTGGGCGATGTCGCCGATGGCGAAGATGCCGGCGGCGCTGGTCTCGGCGGTCGCCGGGTTCACCGAGATATGGTGGTGATCCAGCTCCAGCCCCCAGTCGGCGATGGGGCCGAGGTTCATGGAAAGCCCGAAGAAGGGAAGCAGGCTGTCGGCGGGCAGGATCTTCTCGTTGCCGTCCAGATCGGCCACCACGACGCCGCTCAGCTGCCGCCCGTCGCCTTCCAGCCCGGCCAGCTGATAGGGGATCACCAGCTCGATCTTGCCGCTCTCCGCCAGGCGGTGCAGGCGGTCGACGCTTTCCGGCGCGGCGCGGAACTTGGCGCGGCGGTGCACCACCGAGACCTTCTCCGCCACCTCGGCCAGGGAGATCGCCCAGTCGACGGCGGAATCGCCGCCCCCGGCGATCACCACCCGCTGGCCGCGAAAGCTCTCGCGGCGCTGCACCAGGTAGTGGATGGAGGTGCCTTCGTAGTCCTCGATGCCGGCCAGGGGCGGGCGGTTGGGGCCGAAGGCGCCGCAGCCGGCGGCGATGACCACCGCCGTGGCGTCGATCACGGTGCCCTTGGAGGTGGTGAGCCGCCAGCGCGCGCCGTTCCCTTGTGTATCCTCCCCTTGCGCATCCTCCAGGCGCTCCAGGCCCGTGACCTGCTGGCCCAGGTGATAGACCGGGTCGAAGGGCGCGGCCTGCTCGGCCAGGCGGTCGACCAGGTCCTGGGCCATGATCTGCGGGTAGCCGGGAATGTCGTAGATCGGCTTTTCCGGGTAGAGCGCCGCGCACTGGCCGCCGATCACTTCCAGGGTGTCGATCACGTGGCAGCCCATCTTCAGCATGCCGCATTCGAAGATGGCGAAAAGACCGACAGGCCCGGCGCCGATGACCGCGACGTCGGTGGTTACGGGCGTGGGGGAAGGAGGGGTCGGATCCGCCAAAAGGTATCTCCCTTTACACGCCGGGGCCGGCTGGCACAGCAGGGCCGGGTCCCGGATTTCGGCCTTCGGTTTGCCCCCCTCGCGGCGGGGGGCGTCTTGCAGGCGCCTAAGATGGCGAGGGACGCCCGCCAATACAAGCCGGGGCGCGGCGCTCTGCGGCCAATTCGCGGCCCGGCGCCGCCGGCCCGTCACCACCGCGCGGTGGTTGCCGCGGCCTTGAGTGCCCGGTAAAACAGCCGGCAGATGATGACCGCGAACCCGATGCCCTCAGCTTCCACCCCACCGCCTGAACTTCCGCTGGTCCTGCAGCTGCCCGACCTCGCCGCGACAGAGCGGCTGGGCCGCGCCCTGGCGGCGGTTCTGCGCCCGGGCGACGTGGTGGCTCTGTACGGCGATCTGGGGGCCGGCAAGACGGCGCTGGCCCGGGCCCTGATCCGCGCCCTGCCCAGTCCGTCAGGGGGCCCTGCCGGGGCGGCGGAGGAAGAAGTGCCGAGCCCGACCTTTACCCTGGTGCAGACCTACGACCGCGAACCGGCGCCGGTCTGGCATTTTGACCTCTACCGCATCGAGGATCCGGAGGAGGTCCACGAGCTGGGGCTGTCCGAGGCCCTGGCCGAGGGCATCACCCTTATCGAATGGCCGGAACGTCTTGGCGGCCGGCTGCCGGCGCAGGCGCTTTCTCTCATCCTCGGCTATGCTGCCGATGGCCCGGCTGAAGGCGCGGGTGATGGGGGCCGCGTGGCGCGCCTGGAAGGTGCCGGCGACTGGCCCGAACGACTTGCGGAGTTACACTTTTGAGTGGGGATCGCGAAGAACTTCTCCGGCGGTTTCTGGCCGAGGCCGGCTGGGGCGACGCCGAGCGCCGGGTGCTGGCCGCCGATGCCTCCTTCCGGCGCTACGATCGCCTGACCAGGGGCGACAAAAGGGCGGTGCTGATGGACGCGCCGCCGCCGCAGGAAAACGTCGACATCTTCGACTTCCTCGCCGGCTGCCTGGACGAGATCGGCCTCAGCGCGCCGCAGACCCTGGCCATCGACCGCGAGGCCGGGTTCCTGCTGCTGGAGGATTTCGGCGACCAGACCTTCACCCGCGCGCTGGCCGGGGGCGCCGACGAGGCCGAGCTCTACCGCCTGGCGACCGATACCCTGATCGCGCTGCACCAGGGCTGGTGGGTCGAGTCGCCGAAGATCCCGCCGTACAACGAACAGCGTCTGCTCGACGAAGCGGCTCTGCTGGTCGACTGGTACCTGCCGGCGATGACCGGGAAGGAGACCCCGGCGGTCCAGCGCGAGTCCTACCTGGCCGCCTGGCGCGAGGTCATGCCGGTGATGCTGCCCGACCCACAGGGCGTGCCGCACAAGCTGGTGCTGCGCGACTACCACGTCGACAACCTGATGGTGGTGGAGGGGCGCAAGGGTGTCGCCCGCTGCGGCCTGCTGGACTTTCAGGATGGCGTGATCGGCCCGGTGAGCTACGACCTGGTTTCCCTGCTGGAGGACGCCCGGCGCGACGTTTCCCAGGCGGTGGTGACGGAAATGCTGGAGCGCTATCACGCGGCCATGCGCAACTTCGTCGATCCCTGGGCCTTCGCCGCTTCCTACGCGGCCATGGGTGCGCAGCGCAACGCCAAGATCATCGGCATCTTCACGCGCCTGTCGCGGCGCGACGGCAAGCACGGCTACCTGCGGCACATTCCCCGGGTCTGGCGTTTGCTGGAAGGCGACCTGCAGCAGTCCGCCCTGGCGCCGGTGAAGGACTGGTTCGACCGCGAGCTGCCCGCCGAGCTGCGCGGCGTGCCGGCTCAGCCCGCAGGACAAGAGGAAAAGCCCAAAGGACAAGAGGAAAAGAAGGTATGACCGACGCCCCCAAGACCGCCATGGTTCTCGCGGCGGGCCTCGGTCAACGCATGCGCCCGCTGACCGACAAGATGCCCAAGCCGCTGATCGAGGTGCGCGGCCGGGCGATGCTCGACACCATCCTCGACCGCTTGGAGGATGCCGGCATCACCAAGGTCGTGGTGAACCTGCACTACCTCGGCGAGATGATCGAAGTGCATCTGAAGGGCCGCGCCCGTCCGGAGATCGTCTTCTCCAAGGAAGAGGACCTGCTGGAGACCGGCGGCGGCGTCACCAAGGCTTTGCCGCTGCTCGGCGAGGGTCCCTTCTTCGTGCTGAACGGCGACGTCTGCTGGCTCGACGGGCTGACCCCGGCCCTCGAACGGCTCGGCGCTGCCTGGGACGAAGAAGAGATGGACGCCCTGCTGCTGCTGCACCCCACCGTCAGCGCCTTCGGCTACGAGGGGATCGGCGATTACTTCATGGACCCGGTCGGCCGTTTGCGCCGCCGCCAGGAACGCCAGATCGCGCCCTACATCCACGCCGGCATTCAGATCCTGCACCCGCGCCTCTTCAAGGACGCGCCGGAAGGGTCGTTCTCGCTGAACAAGCTCTACGACAGGGCGCAGGAGGCCGAGCGTCTCTGGGGCCTGCGCCACGACGGCGAGTGGTATCACGTCGGCACGCCGGGGGAACTGCGCGCCGTCGAGGATGCGCTGCACTATCTCGCCGAGTCCTCGGGCCAGAGATAGCGCCATGTCCGCCGCGCCGGCCGTCTTCACGATCCCCGCCGGACAGTCCTTCGTCGATGCCCTGGCCGCCGGCCTGCTGCGGCGCTATTCCGACAGTCCCGACCAGCTCGCCGCCGCCACCGTGCTGCTGCCGACACGGCGCGCCTGCCGCTCCCTGCAGGCGGCCTTCCTGCGCGCCTCGCAGGGCGCGCCGCTGCTGTTGCCGCGCCTGCTGCCGCTGGGCGACCTCGATCCGGAGGAACTGCTCTTCGAGGCCCCCTTCATCGGCGGCAGCGAGGCCGAGGCGACCTTGCCGCCGGCCATCTCCGCCGTGCAGCGCCAGTTGCTGCTGGCCTCCTGCATCCTGAGCCACGGCCGCGCCAGGGCCGCCGAGACGGCCGCCAGCGCGATGAGCGAGGATCAGGCGATCCGGCTGGGTGCGGAACTGGCGCGCCTGCTCGACCAAGTGGAGACCGAGGGCCTCGACTTCGCCGCGCTGGAAGGCCTGGTGCCGGAGGACTACGCCGAACACTGGCAGATCACCTTGCAGTTCCTCACCATCGTCACCGAGGAGTGGCCGAAGATCCTGGCCACGCTCGGCTGCATCGGCCCGGCCGAACGGCGCCGCCGCCTGGCCGAGCTGCAGGCCGCCGCCTGGATGCGCCGTCCGCCCAGTGATCCGGTAATCGCCGCCGGCTCCACCGGCTCGATTCCCGCCACCGCCGAACTGCTGCGCACCGTCGCGGGACTGCCGCAGGGCGGCGTGCTGCTGCCCGGCCTCGACCTGGACAGCGACGCCGAGACCTGGAACGAGATCCGCCGCGATCCGGGCCATCCGCAACACGGCATGGCGCAATTGCTCGACCGCCTCGGCCTCGACCGCGCGGCGGTGAAGCTCTGGACCGAAGACCCTGAAGGTGAAGAGCGGGTGCCGCAGGTCGATCCGGCGCGCGCCCGCTTCGCCAACCTGGCGCTGCGCCCGCCCCGCGCCACCGCGCGCTGGCATGAGGAAGACGCCGGCGACTTCGCGGCGGCGCTGGACGGCGTGCAGCGCGTCGACTGCGCCGACCCCGGCGAGGAGGCGCTGGTCATCGCGCTGCTGCTGCGCCGCCAGGTGGAACAGCCGGCCAGCACCGCGGCGCTGATCACCCCGGACCGCGACCTGGCGCGGCGCGTCGCCACCAACCTGCAGCGCTGGAAGATCGAGGTCGACGACTCCGCCGGGCGCGGCCTGGCCAACACGCCGCCCGGCGTGTTCCTGCGCCTGACCGCGGCCATGGCGGGCGAGCGCTTCGCCCCGGTGGCGCTGCTCGCCGCCTTGAAGCATCCCCTGGCCGCCGGCGGCCAGGCGCCCTCGGCCTTCCGCCGCAACGTGCGCGCGCTGGAGCGCGCCGTGCTGCGCGGCGCGCGCCCGGCGCCCGGGCTGGACGGCCTGCGCCAGGCGCTGGTCGAGGTCGCGGCGCCGGACGGTCTGTTGACATGGTTCGACCGGCTGGCCGCCGAGCTGGCGCCCTTCGTCGAGGCTCTCGGCGACGGCCCGGACCACAGGGGGGCGGGCGACGCAAAGAGGCTCAGCGATCTGGTGGAGGCGCATCTGGCCGCCACCGAAGCGCTGGCGGCCAGCGACAGCGAGAGCGGGGCCGAGCGGCTTTGGGCCGGCGACGCCGGAGAAGCCGCGGCGGCCTTCGCCAACGAACTGCGCGAGGCGGCCTTGGCGACGCCGGTCTCCAAGGGCCTGCACTACCCCGCGGCGCTGGAGGCGCTCATGGCCGGGCGCGCGGTGCGGCCGCGCTATGGCCTGCATCCGCGTGTCGCCATCCTCGGGCCGCTGGAAGCGCGTCTGCAGCACGCCGACGTGCTGGTGCTGGGCGGCCTCAACGAGGGGACCTGGCCGGCGGAGGTCGACCCCGGCCCCTGGCTCAGCCGTCCCATGCAGTCGGCCTTCGGCCTGCCGCTGCCGGAACGGCGCATCGGCCTGGCGGCGCACGATTTCTACGAAGGCTTCTGCGCCCCCCGGGTCTACCTGACCCGCGCCGAGCGGGTCGAGGGCGCGCCCACGGTCCCGGCGCGCTGGCTGCGCCGCATCGACGCGCTGCGCGACGGGCTCGGCCTCGAGGCGGATCTGCACCAGGAAGAAGCGCAGCTGAAAGCCTGGGCCGAGGCGCTCGACAAGCCGGCGAAGGTGCAGCCGCTGACGGCGCCGCTGCCCTGCCCGCCGGTCGCGGCGCGCCCGCGCGAGCTGTCGGTGACGCGCATCGAAACCTGGATGGGCGACCCCTATGCGCTCTACGCCCGCGAGATCCTGCGCCTGCGGCCGCTCGATCCGCTGGATGCCGATCCCGGCGCGGCGGAACGCGGCACCCTGGTGCACGAAGCGCTGGAACGTTTCCTGGTGGAATATCCCGACGCTCTGCCGCCTGATGCGCTGGATCGTCTCATCGAGATCGGCGCCGAGGTCTTCCATCCGATCCGCGCCAAGCCCGGCGCCTTCGCTTTCTGGTGGCCGCGCTTCCGGCGTGTCACCCGGTGGTTCCTGGCCGAGGAACAGGCGCGCCGCGGCGGCATCGCCGAGAGCTTCGTGGAGATCACCGGCAAGCTCAGCTTCGAGGCGCCGGGCGGGACCTTCACCCTCACCGCCAAGGCCGACCGCATCGACCGGATGAGCGACGGCGCGCTGGAGATCATCGACTACAAGACCGGCGCGCCGCCGGAGAAGAAGAAAGTCGACCGTGGCTTCGCGCCCCAACTTCCCTTGGAGGCGGCCATCGCCCTGGCCGGCGGTTTCGAGGGACTGCCCCAGAGCCCCGTCGGCGGCCTCGCCTTCTGGCGGCTGTCGGGCGGCACGCCGCCGGGCGAGGTGCAGCCCGCCAGCAGGACCGCTCCCGCCGAGCTCGCCGCCCAGGCCCTGGAAGGCCTGAAGCGGCTGGTGGCCGAGTTCGACAATCCGGCGACGCCCTATGCCTGCCGGCCGCGCCCGGAGATGGCGCCGCGCTTTTCCGACTACGACCACCTCTCGCGCCTCGCCGAGTGGGCGGTGGGACCGGACGAGTCATGACAACGGCTGCGGAACAAATCATCGCCCAGGCGACGGCGCGGCAGCGCGAGGCGGCGGATCCCGAAGCCTCGGTCTGGGTCTCGGCCTCGGCGGGCAGCGGCAAGACCAAGGTGCTGGTCGACCGGGTGCTGAGCCTGCTGCTGCGCGGCAGCGAGCCCGGCAAGATCCTCTGCCTCACCTTCACCAAGGCGGCGGCGGCGGAGATGGCCAACCGCCTGTCGGGGCGTCTCGCCGCCTGGGTGACCGCCGGGGACGCCAAGCTGCGCGCCGACCTGGAGGAGCTCACCGGCGGCGCCGTCGAGGACGACCTGCTGCCGCGCGCTCGTGCCCTCTTCGCCCGCGTGCTGGACACCCCCGGCGGCATCAAGATCCAGACCATTCACGCCTTCTGCCAGGCGCTGCTCGGCCGCTTCCCCCTGGAGGCGGAGGTCGCGCCCAACGCCAAGGTGCTGGACGAGCACGAGGCCGTCGACCTGCTGGAGACCGCGCGGGTCGAGGTGCTGGCCCAGGCGCTGGAGGCGGAGGTCGCGCCCAACGCCAAGGTGCTGGACGAGCACGAGGCCGCCGACCTGCTGGAGACCGCGCGGGTCGAGGTGCTGGCCCAGGCGCTGGACGGGCAGGGCCGTCTCTCCGACGCCATCGGCGTGCTCATCGCGCATCTGCAGGAGGAACGCTTCACCGAGGTCGTGCGGCAGCTCATCCACGAACGCGGGCGTCTCGCCGAGCTGATCGCCGCGCGCGGCGGCGTCGACCGCCTGGGCGAGGCCGTCTTCGCCCTGCTGGGAGTCGATCCCGCCGATACGCCGCAGACGGTGACCGCGCAGGCCTGCACGGAAGGCGCCTTCGACCGCCCCGGTCTGAAGCTGGCGATGCAGGCCTGGCATCACGGCTCCGACCCGGAGCAGAAGAAAAGCGCGGCGCTGGCGACCTGGCTGGCGGCGGACGACACGGCGCGTGAAGAGACCTTCGATGCGCACTGCAGCCTCTTCCTCACCGGCGAAGGCAAGCCGCGCCAGCGGCTGCTGACGAAAAAGCCCGCCGAAGAATTCCCCGGCGCGCTGGAGGCTTTGCAGAACGAGGCCGAGCGCCTGCTGCTGGTCGCGGAGAAGCGCAACGCCATCACCGTGGCGCGGGCGACACGGGCGCTGCTGATCCTCGGCGATGCCATCATCGCCGCCTACCAGCGCCACAAAGAGGCGCGGGTGCTGCTGGATTACGACGACCTCATCCACTTCTCGGCCCGGCTGCTGGCGCGTCAGGGCGGGGTCTCCTGGGTGCTGTTCAAGCTGGACGGCGGCCTCGATCATCTGCTGGTCGACGAGGCGCAGGACACCAGCCCGGAGCAGTGGCGCATCGTCGAGATGCTGACCTCCGAGTTCTTCACCGGCGCCGGCGCGCACGAGGACCGTGACGAGAGCCTGCGCACGGTCTTCGCCGTCGGCGATCCCAAGCAGTCGATCTACTCGTTCCAGGGCGCCGATCCCGCCGAGTTCCAGCGCCTGCGCGACCTGTTCCGCGAACGCGCCCAGCAGGCCCGGCACCGCTGGCGTCCGGTGTCGCTGGCGGTCTCCTTCCGCTCCACCGAAGCGGTGCTGCGCACGGTGGATGCGGTCTTCGCCGCGGCGGAGGCGCAGGACGGCGTGCTGTTCGGCGAGCCGGAAATCAGCCACCTGGCCAAGCGCCTGGGCGAGGCCGGGCAGATCGAAGTCTGGCCGCCGGCGCCGGCGGCCGAGACCTCCGAGCTGGAATCCTGGGCCCTGCCGCTGCCCGGACAGCAGGACAGTCCGGCGCCGCAGCGTCTCGCCCGCCTAGTCGCGCGGCGCATCTGGTACTGGACGCAGAGCGACGCGGGCGCCGAAGACCCCGACTGCCGGCTGGCGGCGCGCGGCCGGCGCATCCAGCCGGGCGACGTGATGATTCTGGTGCGCCGGCGCAACAGCTTCATCACCGAGCTGGTGCGCGAGCTGAAGACGCTGGGCGTGCCGGTCGCCGGGGTCGACCGCATGCGCCTGACCGAGCAGCTGGCGGTCATGGACCTCATGGCGCTGGGCCGGGTGCTGCTGCTGCCGGAAGACGACCTCACCCTGGCCTGCGTGCTGAAGGGTCCCTTCATCGGCTTCAGCGAGGAACAACTCTTCACGCTGGCCCACGGCCGCGGCAGGCGCCGCCTGTGGGAGCGGCTGGGCGATGCGGCGAAAGAGGACGAAAGCTTCGCGGCGGCGCGCCGCTTTCTGGAAGACCTGGCGGGGCAGGCCGACTACGTGGCGCCCTTCGAGCTCTACTCCGGCCTGCTGGGCGCCGGGCGCGGGCGCGAGAAGATCCTCGCCCGTCTCGGCCCTGATGCCGCCGATCCCTTGGACGAGTTCCTCTCCCTCGCCCTGTCCTACGAACGCGAGAACGCGCCTTCACTGGAAGGCTTCCTGCACTGGCTCAGCGCCGGCGAACTGGAGATCAAGCGCGACCTGGAGCAGGCGCACGGCGCGGTGCGTCTCATGACCGTGCACGGGTCGAAAGGCCTGGAGGCGCCGGTGGTGATTCTGCCCGACACCCTGCAGCTGCCGCGCCCGGGTGACGGCCTGCTGTGGGTCGGGGACGGCCCGGAAGAAGCGCTCAACAAGCCATCTATGGCCAAGCCGTCCCTGGCCGTCTGGCCGGTGAAGCGGGACTACGACCTGCCGATCCTGGGCGAGGCGCGGGCGGCGGCCAAGCGGGCTCAGGAACAGGAATACCGCCGCCTGCTCTACGTGGCGCTGACCCGCGCCGAGGACCGCCTCTATCTCTGCGGCTGGCTGACCAAGAACGCGCCCTCGGCGGGCAACTGGTACGAGCTGGTCGACCATGCCCTCGGCCGTCTGGCGGAGAGCGGCCCGGGGGACGGTTGGGGGGCGGAGGCGATGGACTTCGACTTCACCGAAGATCTGGGCGCGGAAGGCTGGAGCGGCAAGGGCTGGCGCCTGGCGCGCCCGCAGTCGGCGCCGGTCGCGCCGGAGAAACCCCTGCCGGCGCGCGCGGCCGCGCAGCCGTTGCAGACCCTGCCCGATTGGGCGCACCGCCCGGCCCCGCCGGAGCCGGCCCCGCCGCAGCCCCTGGCGCCTTCGCGCCCGGCGGAAGCCGAGCCGCCGACGCGCTCCCCCCTCGGGCCGGATTCGGGCCGGCGTTTTCGCCGCGGCCTGCTCATCCACCGGCTGCTGCAGTCCTTGCCCGACCTGGCCCCGGCCGAGCGCGCCGCTGCCGGGCGGGCTTTCCTGCAAAGCCCGCTGCACGACCTGGGGGATGACCAGCAGGACGAGATCCTGGCCGAGGTGCTGCAGGTGCTGCAGGCGCCGGCGCTGGCGCCGCTGTTCGGCCCCGGCAGCCGTGCCGAGGTGCCGCTGGCCGGATTGGTCGAGACGGCCGCGGGACCGCAGGCGATCGCCGGCCAGGTCGATCGCCTTCTGGTAGAACAGGAGACGGTCTCCCTCGTCGATTTCAAGAGCCAGCGCCCGGCGCCGGAGCGTGCGGAAGATGTTCCCAGCCTCTATCTGAAGCAGATGGCGGCCTACCGGGCGCTCCTGGCGCGGATCTATCCGGGACGGGCGATTCGCAGCTACCTTTTGTGGACAGATCAACCTCGTCTGATGCAACTCAGCGATGCGCTGTTGAGGGATTACGCGCCTTGACGCTCCCGTGGGGCGCTCCCTACATTGATGCCAATGTGAATCGGACCTTGGGGCCAGCCTGGCCCCTCGGCAGCACCGTTACAGGGGTAAGTTTCTATGAGCACTAGACCGACCAGCGACGGTACGTTCGAGCAGGATGTTCTGCAGGCGGCGGGGCCCGTCCTCGTTGATTTCTGGGCCGAATGGTGCGGCCCCTGCAAGATGATCGCGCCTGCGCTGGAAGAGATTTCCGAGGAAATGGGCGGCCGGGTGACGGTCGCCAAGATCAACATCGACGACAACCCGCACACCCCGCAGAAGTACGGCGTGCGCGGCATCCCCACGCTGATGCTGTTCAAGGACGGTCAGGTCGCGGCCACCAAGGTTGGCGCGGTCGGCAAGGGGCAATTGCTGGAGTGGGTTGAATCCGTCGTCTGATGCCCTAAATACCAAAGGGTAACGAGGTAAGTTAGCTTCCAAGTACGGTTTTCCCCCGAAAAGTACGGTATCCCCCCGAAAGATACCCCGAAACCCCGCCGGAGCGATCCGGCGGGGTTTTTCTTTCTTTGCAGGGCCTTAACTTGTCATCTTCAGGATGCGACCCTTGACAGGGTGGCGCCGAGTGCCGAAGGTCCGCCCTCGTCTCCGTTAGAGAGAATCGCGACAAGAAGAACCGATCAGGCGAGAAGGTCTTTCCGTGGGCAAAGTGAAGTACGACTGTCTGAAGTGTCCGGGCTACTGCTGCTCCTATCCGAACATTCATGTGAAGCCGAAGGACATCAAGCGCCTGGCCGAGCACTTCAAGGTGAGCGAGGCAGAAGCCGAGAAGCGCTTCACCAAGAAGGGCTTCAAGGAAGAGGGCATGAAGAAGCGCCCGCGCGTGCTGCGTCACCAGAAGGACGAGCACTTCAGCACCATCTGCAGCTTCTTCGATACCGACAAGCGCCGCTGCACCATCTACGAGGCGCGTCCCGAGATCTGCCGTGACTATCCCGGGCGCAAGCGCTGTGGCTACTACGAGTTCCTCAGGTTCGAGCGCGACGCCCAGGAAGATCCCGACTACATCGCCATCACCAACAATTACTGACGCACCTCCTGACGGGGGTGCTGCTCAGGCCTCTCTCCTCACTCGATTGTCACCCTCGGGCTTGGCCCGAGGGTCCATGGTGCCCTCTGCATCTTTCGGTGAGGCAGTAAAATGGATGCTCGGGTCAAGCCCGAGCATGACGATCGATTTCGCGGAAGCGATGGTGCGCGCTTTCCAGCCAAGCGCTGGTCGCAGAGTCGGCGTCAGCCGTTCTCCGCCAGCACGTGGCCGGCAAGATAGAGCGAGCCGCAGATCAGGATGCGGCCCGGCTTTTCGGCCTTGGCCACGAGCGCCTTCAGCCCTTCCATGACGGACGCCGCCGGGGCGGCGTCGATGCCGGCGGCGCGGGCGTGTCCCGCGGCGGCTTCCGCGGAAAGACTGGCCGCCTCGCCGGGGATGCGCACCGCCCGCAGGGCCTGCGTCAGCGGCGCCAGCGCCTCCAGGTAGCCGGCGGCCACCTTGGTATCCAGCATGCCGTAGATCAGGTCCAGCGGCCGGCCGCCCTCGTCCTGCACCCAGTCTTTCAGCGTCGCCGCCAAGGCTTGGCCGGCGGCCGGGTTGTGGCCGCCGTCGAGCCACAGCTCCCAGCCCTCGGGAAGGGTCTCCACCAGCGGCCCCTTGGTCAGGCGCTGCAGGCGCGCCGGCCAGCTCGCCTTGGCGATGCCCGTGGCGACCGCCGCGTCGTCCAGTGCGAATTCCTCCAGCTGCGCGGCGCAGGCCACGGCCAAGGCGGCGTTGGCGATCTGGTGCGCGCCGAGCAGGCCGGGTTTCGGCAGGTCGCGGGCGCCCTTGGCATCCTCGTAACGGAAGCCCTGCGGTGTGGCCTGGAAGGTCCAGTCCCGGCCGTGCGCGAAGAGCGGCGCGCCGATCTGCTTTGCATGGGCCTCCAGCAGGGTGAACGCCTCGGGTTCCTGCGGGCCGACGACGCAAGGGACGCCGGGCTTCATGATGCCCGCCTTCTCCCCCGCGATGGCTTCGAGGGTCGGTCCGAGGAACTGCTGGTGGTCGAGGGCGATGGGGGTGATCGCGGTGAGGCGCGGCCGGTCGATCACATTGGTGGCGTCCAGCCGTCCGCCCAGGCCGGTTTCCAGCAGCAGGATGTCGGCGGGATTGTCCGCGAAGGCCAGGAAGGCGGCGGCGGTGGTCACCTCGAAGAAGGTGATGGCCTCCGGCCCGTTCACTTCCTCGCAATGCTCCAGCAGGGCGATCAGCGCCGCCTCGTCGATCAGGCCGCCGGTCAGGCGAATACGTTCGTGGAAGCGCACCAGGTGCGGCGAGGTGTAGACCTGCACGCCTTGCCCGGCGGCTTCCAGTATGGCGCGCAGAAAGGCGAGCAGCGAGCCCTTGCCGTTGGTGCCGGCGACATGGACCACGGGGGCGAGGCGCCGTTCGGGATGGTCCAGACGCTCCAGCAGCCGCTCGACGCGGCCGAGCGACAGGTCGATGACCTTGGGATGCAGGCGCATGAGGCGGTCGAGGACCGCATCGCTGGTCTTGCCGTTGGTTGCGCCAGGGGGGCTGGCGGCGGGCGCGTCACTCACGGAATGGTTCACTCACCAGCTGGATCGGCGCGCGGGCGCGTTATTTCTTGGGGGCCTCGCCCTTGCCGGGCTGGGGGGCGGCGTCGGCGCCCGCCTCGGCCTTCTCCGGCTCGGGCGCCTTCTTCTCCGGCTTGGGCGCGGGCGGAATTTCCACCGCCGCTTCGGGCTTTCGGGCCGCGCCCTTCTTGCCGTCGCCCAGCGGCACGACCTCGGCGATCGGGGTCGTGTCGCGCAGCAGGCCGATGATCTTGATCAGCGTGTCGCGGATCTCGCCACGCCGCACCACCATGTCGACCATGCCGTGGTCCAGCAGGTATTCCGCGCTCTGGAAGCCCTCGGGCAGGGATTCGCGGATGGTTTCCTCGATCACCCGCTTGCCGGCGAAACCGATGGTGGCGCCGGGTTCGGAAAGGGCGATGTCGCCCAGCATGGCGAAGGAGGCCGAGACGCCGCCGGTGGTCGGGTCGGTCAGCAGCACGATGTAGGGCAGGCCGGCTTCCTTGACCATCTCCACCGCGGCGACGGAGCGCGGCATCTGCATGAGGGAGAGAATACCTTCCTGCATGCGCGCGCCGCCGGAGGCGGGAATGACGATCAGCGTGGCCTCCTGCATCACCGCCAGGCGCGCGGCGGCCAGCAGCCCTTCGCCCACGGCAATGCCCATGGAGCCGCCCATGAAGGCGAAGTTGAAGACGGCGATCACGGTGGCCCGGCCGCCCATGTCGCCGTGGGCGACAACGATGGCCTCGTCGGGGCCGTTCTTGGCCTGGGCCTCGCGCAGCCGCTCGGTGTAGCGCTTGCGGTCGCGGAACTTCAGCGGGTCCAGGGGCACGTCCGGCAGTTCGATGACCTTGAACTTGCCCTCGTCGAACATCAGCTCCAGGCGGCGGCGCGCCGGAATGCGCATGTGGTAGCCGCAGTGCGGGCAGACCCGCAGGGCGGCCTCCAGCTCGCGGTGAAAGATCATCTGCCCGCAGCTGGAACACTTTTCCCAGAGATTGTCCGGCACCTCGGGCTTCTGCACCAGGGCGCGGATCTTCGGCCTGACGTAGTTGGTGATCCAGTTCATCGGCGGGCTTCTCCCGTGATTACGTGGCGCGCGACATTACGCGGCGCGGTTGCCGCGGACGCCGCTGGCAAGCGATTCTACCAGGGCCAGCACCTTCGCGGCCAGACCGGGTTTCGCCTTGCCGTTTTCGTCCAGTTCCGCCTTCACCGCATCGACGATGGCCGAGCCCACCACCGCGGCGTCGGCGACGCCGGAAATGGTGGCGGCCTGGTCCGGTGTGCGGATGCCGAAGCCGACGGCGATCGGCAGGTCGGTATGGCGGCGCAGGCGGGAAACCGCCTCGCGCACCTGCTCGGTCGGCACCGAGGCGGTGCCGGTGATGCCCATGATGGAGACGTAGTAGACGAAGCCGCTGGTGTTGTTCAGCACCACCGGCAGGCGCTTGTCGTCGGTGGTCGGCGTGGCCAGGCGGATCCAGTGGATGCCCGCTTCCAGCGCCGGCAGGCAGAGCTCGACGTCTTCTTCCGGCGGCAGGTCGACGATGATCAGGCCGTCGACCCCGGCCACCTTGGCGTCCTTCACGAAGCGGTCGACGCCGTAGCTGTAGATGGGATTGTAGTAACCCATGAGGATGATCGGCGTATCGCCGTCGTCCTTGCGGAACGCCCGCACCATCTCCAGCGTCTTGTTCAGCGTCATGCCGCCTTTGAGCGCGCGCAGGCTGGAAGCCTGGATCGGCGGGCCTTCGGCCATGGGATCGGAAAACGGCATGCCGAGTTCGATCAGGTCGGCGCCGGCGGCGGGCAGGCCCTTCACGATTTCCAGCGAGGTGTCGTAGTCCGGATCGCCGGCGGTGACGAAGGTGACCAGCGCCCCGCGGCCCTCGGACTTCACGGCGGCGAAGCGCTTCTCGATGCGGCTGTCGCTATTGGCCTTTGGACTCACAACTCGACTCCCAGGGCGGAGGCGACGGTGAAGACGTCCTTGTCGCCGCGCCCGCACATGTTCATGACGATGATCTCATCGCGGCCCAGCTGCGGGGCCAGCTTGCGCACGTAGGCCAGCGCGTGGGCCGGCTCCAGCGCCGGGATGATGCCTTCGATGCGCGAGCAAAGCTGGAAGGCCTCCAGCGCCTCCTGGTCGGTGGCGGAGACGTAGTTGGCGCGGCCGATGTCGTGCAGCCAGGAATGCTCCGGCCCGATGCCCGGATAGTCCAGGCCGGCGGAGATCGAATGGGCGTCGGTGATCTGGCCGTCGTCGTTCTGCAGCAGGTAGGTGCGGTTGCCGTGCAGCACGCCGGGGCGCCCGCCGGTCAGCGAGGCCGCGTGCTCGCCCGAGGAAATGCCGTGGCCGGCCGCCTCGACGCCGTAGATGGCCACCTCCTTGTCGTCCAGGAAGGGATGGAACAGGCCCATGGCGTTGGAACCGCCGCCGATGCAGGCGACCAGGGCGTCGGGCAGGCGGCCCTCGGCCTCCATGATCTGCTCGCGGGTCTCCTGGCCGATGATCGACTGGAAGTCGCGCACCATGGCCGGGTAGGGGTGCGGGCCGGCGACCGTGCCGATGATGTAGAAGGTGTTCTCGACGTTGGCGACCCAGTCGCGCAGGGCGTCGTTCATGGCGTCCTTCAGGGTGCCCGTGCCGCTGGTCACCGGCTTCACCTCGGCGCCCAGCAGCTTCATGCGGAACACGTTGGGGGCCTGCCGCTCGATGTCGGTGGCGCCCATGTAGACCACGCAGGGCAGGTTGAAGAGGGCGCAGAAGGTGGCGGTGGCGACGCCGTGCTGACCGGCGCCGGTCTCGGCGATGATGCGCGTCTTGCCCATGCGCCGGGCCAGCAGGATCTGCCCCAGCACGTTGTTGGCCTTGTGTGAGCCGGTGTGGTTCAGCTCGTCGCGCTTGAAGTAGACCTTGGCGCCCTTATCCGAAGGCGCGCCCTTGCGCATCTCCTCGGTCCAGCGCTCGGCGTAGTACAGCGGGCTCGGCCGGCCGACGTAGTGCTTGGCATAGTAGTCGAAGTCGGCCTGGAAGCTCGGGTCCTGGCGGGCGGCCGTATAGGCCTGCTCGACGTCCAGGATCAGCGGCATCAGCGTCTCGGCGACGAAGCGGCCGCCGAAAATGCCGAAATGCCCGGCCTCGTCGGGCCCGGCGCGGTAGGTGTTCAGCGTCTCCATGGGGGACGTCTTGTCCTTGTTCGCGTTTTATCGTTGATGAAGGGCGGACTTTGCCCGATTAGCGCCGTCACCGCAATGCCCCGAAACGGCGGAATTCCGCCTTTCAGGGGCCGCTAAAGCAGCCGGTCAGCGCCCGCTAAAGCGCCCGGCAGGCCTTCAGGAAAGCCTTGATTTTGGCCGTATTCTTGCGGCCCGGCGCGTCCTCCACGCCGGAGGAGACGTCGACCGCCGGGGCGCCGGTGATTTCCACCGCCCGGGCTACGTTTTCCGGGGTCAGGCCGCCGGCCAGCATCCACGGCAAGGGCCAGCTCGTGCCAGACAACAGGGTCCAGTCGAAGGTCAGGGCGTTGCCGCCGGGCAGGGCGTTTTCCATGTCCTCCGGCGGCTTGGCGTCGAACAGCAGGCGGTCGGCCGCGGCCAGATAAGGCTCCACGGCCTCCAGGTCGCCCGCCCGGCGCAGCTTCACCACCTTCATGACCGGCAGGCCGAAGCGCGCCTTGATCTCGGCGACCCGCGCCGGGCTCTCCGCGCCATGCAGCTGCAGCAGGTCGAGCGGTACGTCCTTCAGGATGTCCGCGATGGTGGCGTCCTCGGCGTCGACCAGCAGGCCGGTCTTGGTGATCCCCTCGGGCACCAGGGCGGCCAGCGGCGCCGCCGCGGCGGGCGTCACCGCGCGGGGCGAGGGCGGATAGAACACCAGCCCGACGAAGGCGGCTCCGCCCTCCACGGCGGCGGTCATCGCCTCGGGCGTGGAGATGCCGCAGATTTTGACGTCTACGCTCATTGTCCCGTTCGGTCACTTCACTCCTGGGCGCCGGATTAGTGCCTCTTGGGCCGATCAAGTCAACGCCTTGGATTCCTGGAGGTCAGTCGAAGCGCTCGAGAACATCAGGTCGCACGCCATGCCAGCCGGTGAGGTGCCGGTAAGCAAAGGCCAGCACACCAAGTGCCACAGCATAGGCCGCGTAGTTCGCAACATTTATTGGCAATGACGACAGCAAGCCGAGGTAATCCGCGCGGCCGCTTACCGCCCCGACAATGGAGCCAAGGAATTTGCCGGCGATCGTGAAACAGATGGAAAAGCAGGTGACAATCACCACGATCTTCAGGGCGGACCATCCGACGAGGCGCAAGGACCAGATCGGGCCGCCGCGCTGTTTGAGAGCCAGGGTGCAGAAGGTCAGACCAATGGCCGCGTGAAAAAGGTCGGCGGGCAGGTTCACCACGACAGTTATCAGCGATCCATAGGACCAGAAGAGGTTGGGCATCCCGTCACGAAGGTGCATCAAGGCCGCGCCCTGAAGCATCACCACCGCGCTGACGCAGAGACTGTAGAAGAGAAAAATGAAGTGCTGCCTGCTCCAGCGCGGTACCCAATATCGCCGGCCCTCCTCGGGCATCAGAAGGTAGCCCAACCAGGCCATTCCGAAGATCGTCGTCATGGTCCTGTCGCTGAGGACGACGAGCCACGAGGCCAGGCCGTGAGGCGCAAGGTAGGCGATGATCAGCCAACACAGCATGAACAGCAGAATTGGTATGGCGGCCATCTGAAGGAACGGGAAGAAACTGCGGAACAGGGCCCCCGGGCCCTTGGTCGCCGCTTGCAGAAACGGAAGACTGCGTCGGCTGTTTTCGTCAGTCGTCTCTTCGTTCATTCGAAACGCTTCAGCACCGATGGGTCGGCTGCCGGTACCCAGCCGGTGCAGCGGCGGAAGGCGACGGCTATGACGGTAATGTAGGCGGCCTCCAGAACCCACGTGGCGACATGCCAGAAGGCCCAGAGGGCGAGAAGGACGCTTGTGTTCTCGTAGCTCGCCTGGCTGATGCCGTAGCCGAGCGCGAACAGCGGCAGGAACACGAGGAGCGTGGCGGCGATGAACAGCGGCAGGGCGATGGCCCTGCTGTGCTGCCAGGCAAGTCCCAGGGTGTAGCGCTCGTCAACCGCCACCGCCGGAAACACGAAGGCGAGGCGCAGCTTCACGAAGGCGGTAAAGAGAAAGGCGAGCCAATAGACGAGGCCGGGAAACTGCGGCGCCAGGGGGTCTTGGGCCAGATAGTGCCAGCCCAGCAGCAGCGGCAGGTCGAGCAGGCTCAGCAGCAGCGCGTAGCCGGCGAAGCGCGCATGCCGGCGGGTCAGCTTGGGAAAGGCCCGCAGCGTGTCGCGGTCTTCCAGCAGCAGGAAACGCAGCCAGGCGACGCCGAGCAGCGTCCAGGCCAGGTTGGTGAGCACGAGCCGCAGCAGGTCCGACCCGGGTGCCGCCAAGAAGTGCACCACCAGGTCGATGCCGATGCCGAGGATCAGCGGCAGGGCCAAGGCCTTCGCCAGCGCCCCGGCATTGGCGACGAGCAGGCGACAGCTCTCGGCAACGGCCGGCCCGAGGGGCAGGGGCGCGACCGCGGCCGGCGGCGGTGAAGACTCGCTCACTCGAACCTTTCCAGAATCTCCTGGTGCGGACCGGCGGCGCCGCTCAACTGCCTATAGGCGGCGGTTAACGCGCCGCAGCTCATCGCGAAGATGATGAAGTTCGCCACCAGGTTCCAGAGGTTCCGCGGCAGGTTGGCGCGCACGATCGCCATCCAGTCGGACGCGGCGGCGGCGTCTTCGGGGATCACCAGTTCCGGGGTGCCCAGCCGTATCTCACCCCCGCCGGTGGCGATTGAACCGACGAGGACCGCCAAGATCGCCAAAAGAAACAGGAGCAGAAAGACCCCCAGCAACTTGACGCTGCCGCCGCGGGTCAGACGCCAGGAACCTCCGAGGCCCAGCTTCTCGTCGAGAGACACGGCGGGCAGAACGAGACTGAAGCGTAGCAGCAGATAGAAAAGCAGGCAGAAGCCGAAGGTGCCGCCGAGCATCAGGGTGACGACCCCAGCCGCTTCCCCCAGGTCGGTTGTCTGCAGCAACGCAATACCTGCAATGAAGCCGATGACCGCGAGCACGATGAAGACGACCGAGAGCAATAGGAAGTAGCCGGCGTATACGAAGGTACGCCGGCCCAGCACCGGCGACGGCAGGAGGCCGGGCTGCGCGCCTAGGAAGCTCAGGCGGGTGACGTTGATGCCCAGAAACGCGAGCGGCAGCAACGCCAGCAGCCCGGTGACCAGTTCCAACAAGGCGGCGGCCACGCCTTCGGGATCGATCGGCAGGGTGCCGGTAAAGGTCATGGCGCGCAGTGAGAAGTCGATCAGCAGGATCACGACGCTGAGGATCAAAGGGACCGCTGCCACCCTGGCGAACTGCCCGAAACGGCCGAAGACGGTCGAGAAGGCGCCGCTGAAAGTCTCGCCGAACGACAGCTTCACCGTCGTGGCGGCCGTGCCGGACGCTTTATCCCCCATGGTCATGACGGTATTCCCTGCGCTGCGATATCCCGGCCGGCCTCCAACCGGAACGATATCAGCTTGGATACTTTTCGACCAAGGGAAAGCCTTTGGGGGGCGATCAGGGCGCCGGTCGTCAGGGCGTTGGCGGGCCGCCGTCGCTGCCCTCATCCTTGTCGGGGGCGGCGGGCAGGTTTCCCCCCGGGGGCGTTCCCGGCCCCGCCGGCACCCAGCCCGTGCAGGTGCGGAAGGCCAGGGCGACGATGGAGAACAACACCGCCAGCACGGCCATCAGCAGCACGTCGAAGATCATCTTCACTGAAAGCACCGCCACGTGCGGGATCTGCGACAGCGCGTCGACGAGGGCCTGCGAAGCCGCCGGGTCCGACAGGTCGGGCATGCCGCCCGGCTGCAGCATGATGGCGCTCATCACCGACGGCCCGATGAAAGCGACGAAGGCCTGGCCGACGACGATCGAGAGGATGAGGTAGAGCGGGATGGCGGCCATCAGCAGGGCGGCAGTGAAGCGCAGGCCCTGTCCCGCCGTATGCCGCCAGGAGTAGACCAGGCTGTAGGACTCGTCGACGGCGAAGGCGGGAAAGACGAAACTGAATCTGGCCGCCAGGTAGAGCAGGCCGGCGATGACCAGCAAGGGGGGAATCGGCAGGATCGAGAGCGCCAGCAGGTCGATCATCAAAAACGCCGCGTTAAAGACGAGGGCGTAGCCCAGGAAACGCCAGTGGCGCGCGTCCCAGCGCAGCATGGGACGCAGCAGGCCCGGCGGTCCCATCAGGACGATGCGGTACCAGTTCACACCGAAGTGGCAATAGGCGAGCAGCGGCGCGAAGAGCGCCAGCATGATCGTCAGGGCATTCGGCCAGACGAGAGGCAGGAAGAAGGAGATTCCCAGAATGACCAGCCCGCCGGCGGCGGCCTGAATCAGCAGCACCGGGTTGCGGAAGGTGATCGCGAAGCCGGACACCACGGTTTCGATCACCGGCAGGCTGGCGACCGCCTGCGGCGGCGGCTGGCCTCCAGGTGATTGATTCGGGGGCCTCTGGTTGCCCGGCGGGCCGCCCCCGGGCGGTTGATTTTCAGGACTCATGCCGTCGCGCTACCCGCCTCAGGCGTCCACGGGGGCCGCGTCCAGGTCGGCGGCGATACGCCGGGCGGCCTCCAGCGGGTCGTCGGCGGCGGTGATCGGCCGGCCGATGACGATGTAATCTGCGCCCGCGGCCACGGCGTCCTGCGGCGTCATGATGCGCTTCTGGTCGCCGGCCGCCGCCCAGGTCGGGCGGATGCCGGGCACCACCAGCAGGAAGTCCGGTCCGCAGGCCTGGCGCAGCAGGGCGATCTCCCGCGGCGAGCAGACCACGCCGTCCAGGCCGCTGTCCTGGGCCAAGCGGGCGAGGCGCTCCACCTGGGCCTCGGGCGGGCCCTTCTGGCCGACCTCTTCCAGGTCCCCGGCGTCCAGGCTGGTCAGCACGGTGACGCCGATCACCTTGGGCCGCTCGACGTCCAGGTCCTCGGCGGCTTCGCGCGCCGCTTCCGCCGCGGCCATCATCATGGCGCGCCCGCCGGAAGCGTGAACGTTGACGATGATGGGGCGCAGGTGCACGGCGGCGCGGATCGCGCCGGCCACGGTGTTGGGGATATCGTGGAACTTCAGATCCAGGAACAGCGGCGCGCCGCCGGCGGCCATGCGCACGCCGTCGGGGCCTTGCGCGGTGAACAGCTCCTTGCCGATCTTCACGCCGCCGACACTGCCGACCAGGGACTTGGCCAGCCGCGCGGCCTTGTCGATGTCCGGCGTGTCGAGGCCGACGAAGATGCGCTCGCGGGGGGAGAGTGTCGTGCTCATGGGTGCTTCCTCTTCGTCGCCTGCGTTGCTCGGGGGCGTGGGTCGGGCCGGCCTCTGGTCATGTCAGGCTCTGGTGCCGGCCTTCGGCCCACAGCTTGAAATCCTTGAAGGCGGTCTCGCCGGTCACCGTGCGGGCCAGCTGTTCGCCCATCAGGGCACCGAACTTGAACATGTGGCCGGTGCAGCCGCCGACCAGCAGGACCGGCCCGTTTCTTTCGGTGACGAAGCGCTCGTCCGGCGCCACGGCATAGGGGCAGACCTGGCCGCGCAGCACCTTGTAGTCGTCGAAGTCGCGCAGCAGCGGCGCGAAGGCGCTGGCGACCTCGCGCGCCTCGTCTTTGCCCAGGGGATCCAGCTTGTCCGGGTCGCCCGGGCGGCGGTGCTGGCCGCAGCCGAACTTCAGCTCCGTGCCGCCGGCCGGGGGCGCGGCGTAGACGTCGACCTCGTTCAGCAGGTGCACCATAACCGGGGCCTTGGCCCAGCTCTCGGCGTGAGCCTCCGGCGGCTGCATGTAGGCGACCACCTGGCGGTGCGGCACCGCGCGGCGCTGCAGTTCGGGAAACAGCTTCGCGGTCCAGGCGCCGGCGGCCACGACGATGGCGTCGGCGCTCTCGCGCTTGCCGTTCTCCAGGGTGACCGCCCCGGCCGCCGGGTCGACGCCGACGATGCGGGTCTCGTCGCGCAGCTTCACCGCGCGGCGGCGCAGATCGCGGATCAGCGCCTCGACGATGCGCGCGGCGAACAGCACGCCGCCGGTCCCGTTGTGCAGGCCCCAGACGTTGTCGGGCACCTTCATGAAGGGGCAGAGTTCCTCGATCTGCCGGCGGTCCAGGGTCGCGTAGTCGAGGCTCAGGTGGTCCAGGGTCTGGCGCGACAGGTCCGTCCAGTCGCCTTCCTCGAAGGACAGGGCCAGGCTGCCGACCTCGGCATAGTGGGACTCGCCCAGGTCGTCCCACAGCCGCTGCCAGGATTTGAAGGCGTCGACCACCATGGCGCAGTA
Source organism: Kiloniellaceae bacterium (assembly GCA_048268885.1). Lineage (GTDB taxonomy): Bacteria > Pseudomonadota > Alphaproteobacteria > Kiloniellales > Kiloniellaceae > Pelagibius. The sequence goes on from JBLWUP010000002.1 coordinate 70,520, forward strand.
GCCGATCTGGTCGGCATAGGGCAGGCGGATCAGGCGGTGCTGGTCGTAGGAGGCGCCGCCGTCGTGGGGCAGCGGCCCCTGTTCGAAGAGCAGCGCCTCATGGCCACCGCGGGCCAGGGCCCAGGCCGTCGACAGCCCGACGATGCCGCCCCCGATGATGATGACTTTCATTGGCTTGCACCTTTTTGCCCGCGGGCCTGCCCGCCGCCGCAGGTCGCTGCCGCCACAAGCTTCGGCCACAGGCTTCGGCATTGCATCAAGAGGCGGGCGCCGCGTCCTGCATAACGCCCGGCCGCCCGGAAATCCAGCATTCGAAGTCGGCAGCTGCCATGCGCCCGGCGATCACCTCGGCCAGCCGCTCGCCGATCAGCGGCGCGAATTTGAAGCCGTGGCCGGAAAAACCGGTGAGAATCCAGGCAGCCCCGCGCTGCTCGGCGATGAAGCGCTCCTCGGCTTCCACCGTGTAGAAACAGGTGCCGATGCGCGCTACCCGGTAGCGTTCGAAGTCCATCAGGCTGTCGCGCGCCAGGGCCAGGCTGTGGGTCACGTCTTCCGGCCGGCCTTCGCGGTCGCGGTCGGGGTGGCCGGACAGGGAGAAGCCGTGGCTGCCCATCTTCATGCCCGTCCCCGCCGCCGGCGGCACCAGGTAGAAACCGGACTCGACGCCGATGTCCAGCAGCATGGGATGCTGCGCCCAGGCCGCCAGGGTGTCCTCCGGCGGCGTCAGGTAGGCGTAGGCCTGGCGCGACGGCGTCACAAGCGCGGCGAAGTCCGGCAACAGGTCGGGCAGCCAGGGGCCCGCGGTGACGATCACCAGATCGCCGCTGACCGTGCCGCCGCTTTCCAGCGTCAGCGTCGCCGTCTCCGCGTCGATCCCGCTGATCCGGCGCTTGGCATTCAGGCTGCCGCCCAGGGCGGCGACGCGCGCGGCCAGGCTCTGTACGATCGGCCGCGCCAGCAGCAGGCCGCCGGTTTTCAGGTAGAGGCCGCGGCTGTCCGCTGCGCTGCGCAGCAGGGGAAAGCGCGCCTGCAGGGCGCCGCCGTCCAGCCATTCCATCTCCTGGCCGATCTCCGCCAGGCCCGCGGCCGAGTCGTCCATCCAGCCGCCGGTGTCGCGGCTGACCGCCCCGTCGATGACCAGGGTGCCGGTTTCCACGTAGTGGCTTCGGCCGAGCCTTTGCCAGAGGCGGTCCCAGGCGGCGTAGGCCGGGGCGACCAGGCGGGCATAGCCGGTCATGGTGCCGTAGGGATAGCGGATCAGGCGGTGGTCGTCGACGGAGGAGCTTTGCTCGTTGGGGATGCCGCCTTGTTCGAAGACGACGACCTGATGCCCGGCGGCGAGCAGCGCTTCGGCCGCCGCGAGACCCATGATGCCGGCGCCGACGACGAGGATGCGCATGGCCTAGGCTCTTTCGTAGACGAGTTGTGCGGCGGCCAAGTCCTCGATGGCGGTGCCGACGGACTTGAACAGGGTGATCTGGTCGTAGAAGCGCCGGCCGCTGCGGTCGCCGCGGGTCATCTCGACCAGGTCGCCGGCGATGTCGTCGGGCGACAGGGCGCCGGACTCGACCGCCTGGACGATGTCGCCGCCTTCCTTGGTGGCGCCGGCACGGGTGTCGACGAAGACGCGGGCGCGGCGCATGGCCTCGTCGTCGGTCTCGCGCATGTCCGGGCGGAAGGCGCCGACCAGGTCGACATGGGTGCCGGGCTGCAGCCACGCGCCGCGGATCAGCGGTTCCTTCGACAGGGTGGCGCAGGAGATGACGTGGGCGCCGCGCGCGGCTTCCTCCAGGTCGTCGGTCCAGTCGACGCGGAAGTCGCGCCGGCTGAGGCGCTTGGCCAACTTCTCCGCCTTCTGCGGATCGCGGCCCCAGATCAGTACGTTGCAGATCGGACGTACGGCGGCGTGCGCCATGATGAGTTGCGGCGCCAGCGCGCCGGTGCCGACCATCAGCAGGCGCTCGGCGTCGGGCCGCGCGAGATAGCTGGCGGCCAGCGCGGAGGCGGCGGCGGTGCGCTTCACCGTCAGCATGGGTCCGTCGATCAGCGCCAGGGGGGAGCCGGTCTTGCCGTCCAGCAGCATATAGATGCCCATGATCGCCGGCAGCGACTTCTCGCCGTTGTCGGGGAAGACGGTGACCATCTTCACCCCGATGTGGCGGTCGGGCTGCCAGGCCGGCATGAGCAGCAGCGTGGCGGTGCTGCCGCCGGTGACCTCGACGTCGTGGTGGTGGCGCAGCGGCACTTCGATGTCGCGGCGGAAGGCCTGACGCAGGCGCTCGACGAGGCTGGGATAGTCGAGCGCGGCCTCGACCTCCGCGGCGGAGATGACACGCATGGACGAACTAGTTCCCGCCGGAAACCGCTTTCAGCCCCGGCGCGGCCAGTTGCCGGGCGCCGGCGGTGCCTTGCGGCGCCGGTTTGGCGGCGCGCTTCAGTTCCACCAACTCGCGCTCCAGGATGGCGGCGCGCTGCTCGGCGCGGCGCGCCCGCGCGTGGACGATGCCGACCCGCAGCCACAACAGGAAGGCGCCGACCACCAGGCCGGTCAGCAGGCTGCCCAGCAGCACCAGGGCGAAGGGCAGGGTCAGGTGCAGCTCGAAAGGCCAGAAGTCGATGGTCACGTCCTGCAGGTTGGCCGACGTGAAGGTCACGAAGACGACCAGAAACAGAAAGCTGACGATCAGGTAGATGTAGTGCACGGCCGGGCCACTCTTTTGCTCATGAGGCGTTTGCTCAGGAGGCGGTTGCGTCGCGGTAGGCCGAGTCTAGCCCAATCGCCGCTGCTCCGCGAGACCTGTCGTGAATTTCCCGGGCAGGGCCAGGCCCGGTGCTTGGGCCGGGCCGGTCAGCGGCTGTTCAGGCGCTCGCGCAGCTGCTTGCCGGTCTTGAAAAAGGGCACGTGCTTTTCCGACACGTTCACCGCCGTACCCGTACGCGGGTTGCGGCCGACCCGGGCTTCGCGGCGCTTCACCGAGAAGGCGCCGAAACCGCGCAGCTCAACCCTGTCCCCCCGGGAAAGCGCCTCGCTGATTTCGTCGAAGATCGTCGTGACGATACGCTCTACGTCACGATGGTAGAGGTGCGGATTCAGATCCGCGATGTGTTGGATCAGTTCTGATTTCGTCATAGCGACATCGTTCCCCTCCCGACCCGCGCTGCGGCCGGCGTCCCCTTCCCGTTTACCTCCCGCAAGTCGCCATCCGCCGCCGTTATCTACTGGAATCCAGCGGGGACCTTTATCGTTTTATTGCCCCTGCCGCGGTCGGATCGCGCTGCTTTTCTTATGGCCGGGCCTAATTCCCAGCCCATAAGTGTGGGAAACGTTGCCAGAGGAACGTCTGGGCGTCAAGGATAAGCCTTTCAGAACAAACGTTTTTTCGATGAATGCAGAGGACTGCAGAATCAGCGGAAGCGCATGGATTCCAGGCGTTTTCGCGGGCCCCGGACATGAGAAGGACATAAGAAGGGCAAAAGAAAACGGCCCGCCGGGGTTTCGGCGGGCCGTTCGATTCAGGGACCTCCCGGGGTTTAACCCGGAGGGCCTCTAAGCCTTTAGACTTAGTCTTCGTTCTTGTCGTCGCCTTCGGCCTTGGCCCGGGCCTCGGAGATGGCCGCGCCCAGGATATCGCCCAGGCTGGCACCGGACTCGGTGGAGCCGTACTCGGCAACCGCCTTCTTCTCTTCGGCGATTTCCCGCTGCTTGATCGACAGGGCGATCTTGCGGGTCTTGGGGTCGATGGCGGTGATGCGCGCATCGACCTTCTCGCCGACGGCGAAGCGGCCCGGGTTCTGCTCGCTGCGGTCGCGGGACAGCTCGGCCTTGCGGATGAAGCCGATGGCGCCTTCGGCGATCTGCACCTCGATGCCGTTCTCGGTGACCTGGTGCACCGTGCAGGTGACCACGTCGCCCTTCTTCAGGTTCTCGGTCGAACCGGCGAAGGGATCCTCGCCCAGCTGCTTGATGCCCAGGCTGACGCGCTCTTTGTCGACGTCGACGTCCAGCACCTTCACCTTGACGTTGTCACCCTTGTTGTACTGCTTGACGGCTTCCTCGCCGGACAGGCTCCAATCCAGGTCGGAGAGGTGGACCATGCCGTCGATCTCGCCGGGCAGGCCAACGAAGAGGCCGAACTCGGTGATGTTCTTGATCTCGCCTTCCAGCTCGCTGCCCGACGGGTAGGTCTCGAGGAAAGCTTCCCAGGGGTTGTTGCCGCACTGCTTCAGGCCCAGGGAGATGCGTCGCTTCTGCTCGTCGACGTCGAGGATCATGACCTCGACTTCCTGAGAGGTGGAGACGATCTTGCCCGGATGGACGTTCTTCTTGGTCCAGCTCATTTCGGAGACGTGGACCAGGCCTTCGATGCCCGCTTCCAGCTCCACGAAGGCGCCGTAGTCGGTGATGTTCGTGACGCGGCCGGTGAACTTGGTGCCGACGGGGTACTTTGCGGAGACGCCTTCCCAGGGATCGGCTTCCAGCTGCTTCATGCCCAGGCTGATGCGCTGGGTTTCCGGATTGAAGCGGATCACCTGCACCTGGACCTGCTGGCCGATGGACAGCACCTCGGTCGGGTGGTTGATGCGCTTCCAGGAGATGTCGGTGACGTGCAGCAGTCCGTCGACGCCGCCCAGGTCCACGAAGGCGCCGTAGTCGGTGATGTTCTTCACCACACCGGTCAGCACCTGGCCTTCCTTCAGGTTGGCCACCAGCTCCGAACGCTGCTCGGCGCGGGTTTCCTCCAGCACGGCGCGGCGCGACACCACGATGTTGCCGCGCGAGCGGTCCATCTTGAGGATCTGGAAGGGCTGCGGGGTGCCCATCAGCGGGCTGACGTCGCGCACCGGGCGGATGTCCACCTGGCTGCCGGGCAGGAAGGCCACGGCGCCGGAGAGGTCCACGGTGAAGCCACCTTTGACGCGGCCGAAGATGGTGCCGGTCACCCGCTCGTTGTCGGCGAAGGCCTTGGCCAACTGAGTCCAGGCTTCCTCGCGCTTGGCCTTCTCACGGCTCAGCATCGCCTCGCCGTTCTTGTTCTCCATGCGCTCGAGGTAGACCTCGACTTCGTCACCGGCCTTGAGTTCCGGCATCTGGCCGGCCTCGGCGAATTCTTTCAGGGCGACGCGGCCTTCCGATTTCAAGCCGACGTCGACAACGGCGGTGTCGCCGTCGATAGCGATGATGATGCCGCGAAGGACTTTGCCTTCCAGACCATCTTCAGTGCCGAGGGATTCATCAAGGAGAGCGGCAAAGCTCTCTTTCGCGGGAGCGGTGTCAGTGGCTGCTTCAGCCATGTAGTTAGTCCTTTCGTTCGTGCACTATCCAGGCCGGGCGGTTTGCCGCCGGTCTTCCCGGGACCATCCCGGGCGGTATGTCTTGCTGGCTTGCGCCCCAAGGCGGCCGAACCACGTGGCCTACCTTAAGGTGCGGGATTTATTGCTTTTCTTGAAACCGTTCCTGGTCGTGTCGCCGGGCGATCTCCGCCATGGCGACCTCGAAGGCCTGATCGGCATCCATCTCGCTCGTATCAAGCCGGACCGCATCTTCCGCGGCCTTCAAGGGGGCGGTCGCCCGCCCGCTGTCGCGCGCATCCCTCTCGCGCAAGTCCTGCAAAACGCGGGCGTATATACTCTGCTCGCCCCGTTCGATCAACTCTTTATGCCGCCGGGCGGCACGTGCCTCCACCGAAGCGGTTAGGAAAAACTTCACATCGGCGTCCGGACAGACGACCGTGCCGATGTCGCGGCCGTCCAGAACCGCCCCGTCCCGCGGGCCCTTGGCGCCTTCCGGCGGGCGGGCGGCGAAGTCGTGCTGGAAGGCCAGCAGGGCATCGCGCACGGCGGGCAGGGCGGCCACCTTCGAGGCCGCTTGGCTCACGGTTTCCAGGCGCAGATCGTCGCGTTGCAGGTCGATGGGCGCCAGGGCGCGGGCGGCCGCGGTGGCGGTCTCCGGGTCCTCCGGATTGCCGCCGGCGGCCAGAATCTTGGCCGCCACGGCGCGGTAGATCGATCCGGTGTCCAGGTAGGCGTAGTCCAGGGCGGCGGCCAGCCGGCGCGCCAGGGTGCCCTTGCCCGCCGCTACGGGGCCGTCGACGGCAATAATCATGGGCCCACCCTCACGTCACGGCGCCGCGATTTTCGCGCCCAGACCGGCCATCAGGTCGCTGAAGTCCGGAAAGGAGGTGGCGACCGGCGTCATGTCGTCGATCAGCACCGGGCGCTCGGCGGCCAGGCCCAGCACCAGGAAGCTCATGGCGATGCGGTGGTCCAGCTCGGTCTCGATGGCCTGGTTGTTGCCGCCCGGCGGGCGCCCGCCGCAGCCCTCGACGGTCAGCGTCTCCGGCTGCTCGCCGACGCCGACGCCGCACAGGGCGAGGCCGCGCGCCACGGCGGCCAGGCGGTCGCTCTCCTTCACCCGCAGCTCGCCCAGGCCGTGCATCACCGTGCGCCCCTCGGCGGCGGCGGCGGCCATGGCCAGCACCGGGTACTCGTCGATCATCGAGGGCGCGCGTTCGGCCGGCACCTCCACCCCCGTCAGGCGGCTGCCGCGCACCACCAGGTCGGCGATCGGCTCGCCGCCCTCCTCGCGGGCGTTTTCCAGGACGATGTCGCCGCCCATCTCCTGCAGGGTGGTGATCAGGCCGATGCGGGCCGGATTCATGCCGACGGCCTCCAGGCGCACCTCGGAGCCGGGCAGCAGCAGGGCGGCGACCAGCGGAAAGGCCGCCGAGGAGGGGTCGGCCGGCACCTGCACGGCACGCCCGGCCAGCTCCGGCTGGCCGGTCAGGACGATCTCCCGGGCGCGGTGGCCCTCGTCGTCGATCTCGCGGGTCACGATCTGCGCGCCGAAGTGGCCGAGCATGCGCTCGCTGTGGTCGCGGGTCGCCTCGCGCTCGATCACCCGGGTCTCGCCGGGGGCGTTCAGGCCCGCCAACAGCACCGCCGACTTCACCTGGGCCGAGGGCACCGGCAGGCGGTAGTCGAGCGGCAGGGGATCGCGTGCGCCGATCACGGTCAGCGGCAGGCGGCCGCCCTCGCGGGCGATGAAGGTGGCGCCGCAGGCCGACAGCGGCTCGGTGACGCGCGCCATGGGGCGGCGGCGCAGCGAGGCGTCGCCGGTCAGCACGGCGGTCAGCGGGTGGCTGGCCAGGACGCCCAGCAGCAGGCGCGCGCCGGTGCCGGAATTGCCCATGTCCAGCACGTCCTCGGGCTCGCTCAGCGCCCCGACGCCGCGGCCCCAGACATGCCAGCGGCCGTCGCTGTCGCGGCTGATCTCGGCGCCCAGCGCGCGCATGGCCGCCGCGGTGCGCAGCACGTCCTCACCCTCCAGCAGGCCGTCGATGGTGGTCTCGCCGACCGCCAGGGCCCCGAACATCAGCGCCCGGTGCGAAATGGATTTGTCGCCGGGCAGGCGCACGCTGCCCGAAAGGGCGTCGCTCGGCCTGGCAGTCATGGGTTTCACGGGGCGAGGGTTCCTTGTTCTAAACTGGGTTCTAAGTTGGGTTCTAAGCCGGGTTCTCAGCTGGGTTCTGGGCTGGGCTCTGGGCGGGACTTCGGCGGGCTTTGCCTGCTTGCGACAGGGTCGTTGCGGCGACCGTCAATTACCTTTTGACAGCGATGCACGATCATGGCAATTGCCACGCCCAGCCTGTGAACTGCAAGACCTTTGGATGGAGGATCGCGCTGGTGGCTAATCCGAAGTGGGGAACCAAGCGCATTTGTCAGGGTTGTGGGGCCAAGTTCTACGACCTGCAGAAGTCACCGATCGTCTGCCCGTCTTGTGGCGCAGAATTCGATCCCGAGGCTCTGCTGAAGTCGCGCCGCGGACGCAGCGCGCCCAAGCCGGAGCCCGCGCCGAAGCCGAAAAAGCCCAAGGCGAAGCCGGTGGCCGACGACGACGATGATGATGACAGCGACGATGACGAGTTCGAGATCGACGACGCCGAGGCGGATGCCGCGGTGGGCGACGACGACGATGAGGATTTCATCGAGGACACCTCGGACCTGGGCGACGACGACGACGTGAGCGACGTGGTCGTCGGCGGCGACGACAAGGAAGATACCTGAAGTCCAGGGCAGGCAAAGCCCGGGCTAGGCCTCCGGAAGATCCGGACGTCGGGGCCGCTGGCGTCAGGGCTGCCGTTAGCACAAGAGTAAGGCTTCGCCCCGATACTCGCGTCCCTGCCTTTGGGGGATCGCAACGGACGGCGCGGGGGCGCCGCGCCGGCCCCCCGAAAGGACCGGTCGAGGGGGCGAATTTTTCCTTGCCTTGACCGGGCGGGATACCTAATTTCCCGCATCACGCCGCCGGGCGACGGGGTTTCTGCAGAGAGACCCTTCGGGGGAAATCCCCCGGACACCCGCGGTTCCCATGGGGCCGTAGCTCAGTTGGGAGAGCGCTACAATGGCATTGTAGAGGTCGTCGGTTCGATTCCGTCCGGCTCCACCAAGTTTCCAAGACCCCCGGCCCGGCGGCCGGGGGTTTTGCTTTTCCGGCTCCCTGCCTTGCCCCGACCCGGCCTTTGCCCTATTCGAAAGGCCAACAAACAACACGCGGCTGGGGAGGCCCCGAATGGCACAGCGCAAATACCGCATCGCGGTAATCCCGGGTGACGGGATCGGCAACGAGGTGATTCCGGTGGGCCAGCGCGCCGCCGAGGCCGTCGCCGGCAAGCACGGCTTCACCATCGAGTGGGAAGACTTCGACTGGTCCTGCGAGCGCTACGCGAAGACCGGGCAGATGATGCCCGAGGACGGCATCGCCCAGGTGAAGGAGTTCGACGCCATCTACCTGGGCGCCGTCGGCTTTCCCGGCGTGCCCGACCACGTCTCGCTGTGGGGCCTGCTGATCCCGCTGCGCCGCGAGCTCGACCTCTACGCCAACGTGCGCCCGGTGCGCCTACTGCGCGGCATGACCTCGCCCCTGGCCGGGCGCGGGCCGGAGGACATCGACTTCATCGTGGTGCGCGAGAACGTCGAGGGCGAGTACTCGGAGATCGGCGGGCGCTCCTACGGCGGCACCGAGCAGGAGATGGTCTCCCAGCTGTCGGTCTTCACCCGGCGCGGCACCGACCGCATCCTGGAATACGCCTTCGAGCTGGCCAAGAAGCGCCGGCGCAAGCACGTCACCTCGGCCACCAAGTCCAACGGCATCGTCCACACCATGCCCTATTGGGACGAGCGCTTCGCCGCCATGGCCCAGCGCTACCCGGACATCGAGACGGCGCAGTACCACATCGACATCCTGACCGCGCACTTCGTGCAGCACCCGGACTGGTTCGACGTGGTGGTGGCCTCCAACCTCTTCGGCGACATCCTCTCCGACCTCGGGCCCGCGGTGGCCGGCTCCATCGGCATCGCCCCGGCGGCCAACCTCAACCCGCCGCGCGAGTTCCCCTCGCTGTTCGAGCCGGTGCACGGCTCGGCGCCGGACATCGCCGGCAAAGGCATCGCCAACCCCATCGCCGCCGTCTGGACGGCGTCGATGATGCTCGAGCATCTGGGCGAAGACGCCGCGGCGGCCGAGCTGGAGGCCGCCGTTGAAACGGTGCTGGAGAACCCGGAAGCGCGCACCCGCGACCTGGGCGGCGCGGCGGACACCAAGGCCTGCGGCGAGGCGGTGCTGAAGGCGCTGGCCTAGGCGGTTTCCCAGAAAAAAGGGGAGGGGCGTCTTGACCTTCCCTTTACTGGAAACTTGATACTCTGCGGCCGTTTTGACCCGCCAAAGGCCGAAAAGGAGCGCCTGCCCCCATGCTGTCCAACCTCCTGTGGAAGAAGCTCGCGATCCGTTTCGCCGCCGTTGCGGCCCTGGCCGCCGCATTCTGCCTGCCCGGTGGTCCCGGCGAGGCCCATTCCAAAGGGCCCAAGATCGCGCCGGCCCATGGCAGCGAACTGGTCGAGGCGCCGGAGGCACTGCGTTTTGCCTTTGCCAAGCCGGTGCGTCTGACGGCGGTGCGGCTCTACGACGCCGAGGACAGCGAGATCGAGTTGCCCGGCAAGCGCAGCATCAAGCCCGTGAAGACCCGGCGCATCGCCCTGCCGCCGCTGGAGGCCGGCGCCTACCGGGTGCAGTGGCGCGCGCTTTCCGCCGACGGCCATCCGGTGGACGGCGAGTTCAGCTTCACCATCGTTCCCGCCAACTAGGCCCGCTCCGGTAAAGTGGCGGAGCTTTCCTTCTTCCTGGTCGACGCCGTCAACCTGGCCGCCAAGGTGTTGTCCTACGGCAGCGCCCTGGCGTCGGTAGGCGCCCTGGCTTTCACCGATGCCTTCTCGCCCTCTCTTGCCGGCCGCGACGTCGCCATGCTGAAGCGCCACTTCCTGCTGCTGCTGGCTGTCGCGCTGCTGGCCTCGCTGGGCACCCTCTTCGCCACCGTCGCCTTGCTGAACGGCCTGGGTCTGGCCGGCGGCTTCGATATCGAGCTCTGGAGCCTCGTGGCCGGCACTGCGACCGGCGACGCGGCCTGGGTGCGCTTCGCCGGGCTGGCGCTGCTGCTCGTCGGGCTGTTCTTCGCGCCGCTGCGGTTGGCGGCGGCGGTCGTCGGTGGTCTTGTGGTCGCCGCCTCCTTCGGCTTCGTCGGCCACGTGCAGGACGATCCCCATTCCGTCGTCCTCCATGCCCTGCTCATGCTGCACCTCCTCGCCGTCGCCTTCTGGATCGGCAGCCTCTGGCCGCTGCTGCGTCTGGCGACGACGCCGGAGCCGCGGCGGGTGGCCGAGATCATGGAGCGCTTCGGACGTCTTGCGGTCTACTTCGTCACCTGCCTGCTGGCCGCCGGCGTGGTGCTGGCGGCGTTGCTGCTGGAGGGCTTCGCACCGCTCTTCACCACACCTTACGGCCGCCTGCTGCTGATCAAGCTGGCGTTGGTCGCCCTGCTGCTGTGCTTCGCGGGGCTCAACAAGTGGCGCCTGGTGCCGGCCCTGGCGGCCGGCGCGCCGGGGGCAGGCCGTCGTCTGCAGCGCTCCATCGCGATGGAGGCCGGGCTGGTGGTGCTGATCCTCGGCATCACCGGGTTGCTGACCTCGGCCTTTTCGCCGGCTTGACCTTCCCCCAACTGGCTTGACCTTCCCCCAACTGGAATGTGCAGCCTGACCGGACTCTGGAACTGCTTGGGACGGAAAATGGCGCAGAAATCTCGCTGGATCGTTATGGGCGCGGCGCTGCTGATCGCGGTCGGCGCGACGGCGGCCTATACGCTGAATCCTTTCGGGGACAGCGGCAGCGCGGCGGGCATCGACCCGGACGATCGCGACAAGGTGGCGCTCGGCGCGCAGGTCTATGCCGAGAATTGCGCCAGCTGCCATGGCGCCAAGCTGGAAGGCCAGCCCGACTGGCGCCAACGGCGGCCCGACGGCCGCCTGCCGGCCCCCCCGCACGACGTCAGCGGCCACACCTGGCACCATCCCGACGCCCAGCTTTTCGCCCTCACCAAGTACGGCCCGGCGGCTCTGGCCGGCGGCGGCTACCAGAGCGACATGTCCGGCTACGAAGGCACCCTCAGCGACGCCGAGATCTGGGCGGTGCTGTCCTACATCAAGAGCCGCTGGCCGCAGCAGATCCAGGCCCGCCATGACCAGATCTCGCAGCAATAACTCCCGGAGCAGAATAATGCAGCTCAGGCTTGCCCTCGCCGGCGGCTTGCTGGCGCTTGCCGCCACGGCGGCCCCCGCGGCCGAAAGTCCGTCACGCTATGCCGGCCTGCAGGACCGCGACATCAAGGCCTTGTCATCGCAGCAGATCGACGACCTGCGCGCCGGGCGTGGCATGTCATTGGCCCTGGCCGCGGAACTGAACGGCTTTCCCGGCCCGCGCCACGTGCTGGACCTGGGTACGGAACTGGGCCTGACGGCCGAGCAGCGCCACACTTTCGAGCAGCTGTTCCAGGAGATGCAAGGCGAGGCGCAGCGCCTCGGCGCGGAGATCCTGGAGGCGGAAGCCGCGCTCGACGGGATTTTTCGCAGCGGCCGGGCCGCGGAGCCGGAACTGCGCCGGCAGCTCGCGGCGCTGGGCGCCCTGCACGGCGAATTGCGATTTACGCATTTGCGCAGCCATTTGACGGTCCGCGCGATGCTTACCGAGGCGCAGGTGGCACGCTACGACACCTTGCGTGGCTATGCTGCCGGGGACGCCCCTGGCCCCGGAAATAGCCACGGCCACGGGCCGGCCCAACCTTAACGGGCATCTCTCCCCTTCCGACAGGCGCCCCAGGGGGACGCGACCCCAGGCTAGCCCTCTCTGAGCGGGCACCCTGGACGGTGGTCCCGGCAGGGGCCGTTTCGCGGTGAAAAAAGCCCGAAAAAATAGGGCCTTGCCGGGCTGGTCTCACGACCACATCTCATAAAAGGTGAGAAAACTCACTGATGCCGGCATCCGGGCCGTGGTTTCCTGCCCTTACGCAAACAGGCGCTACCTATATTTGCGGCATAGGGGAACCGGCGAAAGCCGGATGCGTTGCTTCTAGGTACTGATCCTTGGGCCATTGGGTGGGACTTACCGTGACGATCTTCGGGCACTTGAAAGCAGGTCACAGCAGACAGCGCCATTTGGCGGCCAGCATCCTCGAGACGCCGGTCGAGCGGCGCGACGGCGCCCGCTTGTTCGATCTGCTGTGCGACGAAGCGGAGGCCCAGGCCGCCGCCGAGGAACAGACCTTCTACGCCGACCTGCTGACCTTGAGCGGCAACCAGGAGATGGCCCGCCAGGCCGTGTCCACGCACGACGATGCCGCGGCGCTGATTGGCGAGATTTCCGATCTGGCGCCCGACAGCGAGGAATGGCGCGCGGGGATCGAGCGTTTCGCCCGGCTGATCGACCGCCACATCGAAGAGGCGGAAGCCGCTCTGACGCTCGCCCGCACGCTGATCACCGAGGCGCATGCGGTTCAACTCGGGGAGCGCTATCTGAAGGCCAAGACGAACTGGATCGCTGCCTTCGGGCGCGTGCCGGCGCCCTGCGCCTTGCCGGTGCCGGCGACCGTTCAGGGCGACTCCAGCCTGTCGCGCCGTGTGGCCGCCGTTCTTCCCAGCCGCTCGCGCCGCTGGTTCCAGAAGTTCGGTCGGCCGCTGCGCAACTGGCCGCGCGCTACGGCCGTGGCGCCGTCGGGCCTGGGCGAGCGGCAGGAGCCGGTGGACTACGGCTCCACCCCGGAACGCTCGCTGCCGACGCGCAGCCGCTAGGACGCGGCCGGCGCCATGCCTTGCGCGTCATAAATCCTTCTTCGAGACGTCACCTTCGGGACATCGCTTTTCCCTAGCGTGGAACCGGCGCGGCCTTCGACCGCGCCGCTTCTTCTCTGCGCATTCTTTTTGGGGGATTTCACGATGAACCAACGCGCGCTCCTGCGCCAAAGCCTGCTGGCGGGGCTGCTCGCTCTCGCGCCGGCGGCCGAAAGCCTGGCCGGCGACATGAAGCTACTGTCGACCGACGATCCGCTCGCCTCCTGGCGCGCCGTCACCTATCCCGGCGGCAAGACGGCGGCCTTTTCCGTCGGCCTGGGTTCCGGCGCCTTCCGCCATCCGGGCGATCCGGCGAACAGCATCTACGTGGTCTCCGACCGCGGCCCCAACTTCACCTGCGCGGCCGCCAAGAAGATCATCGGCGAGGCCAGCCAGCCGCTGTGCCAGGACGTGAAGGGCGCGCGTTTCTATCCGACGCCGGACTACACGCCCTCGATCTACCGCCTGGAACTGGACCCGGCGAACGGCGGTTTCTCGGTGAAGGACGTCATCGCGCTGAAGACCGCGTCCGGCAGCGCCATCACCGGCCTGCTCAATCCGCAGAAGGCGGCCAAGACCGATCAGGCGCTCGACGCCCAGGGCAACATGCTGCCCTTCGATGCCAACACCATCGATGCGGAAGGCCTGGTGAAGCTCTCCGACGGCAGCTTCTGGATCGGCGAGGAGATGGGCCCCTCGGTGCTGCAGGTGGCATCCGACGGCCGCATCGTGAAGCGCATCGTGCCTGCCGATGCGGTGGCGGACTACCAGGACGCCGACACGCAGATCGTCGGCGGCCTGCCGGCCATCCTCTCCAAGCGGCACAAGAACCGCGGCATCGAGTCCATGGCGGTCTCGCCGGACGAGAAGTTCCTCTACTTCATGCTGCAGAACCCGCTCGACAATCCCGACGCCAAGGCCTACGCCCAGGCCAAGAACACGCGCCTGTTCAAGATGGAGCGGGAAAGCGGCAAGCTGCTCGGCGAGTACGTCTATCAGCTTGACGACCCGCAGAGCTTCGCGCTCGATCCCTCGGAGAAACAGAATTCGCCGCGCGTCTCCGAAGTGACCGCCATCGGCAGCGATCGCCTGCTGGTGCTGGAGCGCACCAACAAGACCACCAAGCTGCACGAGGTCTCGCTGGCCGGCGCCACCAACATCCTCGCCGGCAAGTGGGACGACCCGGCGACCAGCCCGACCCTGGAACAGCAGAACGACCTCTCCGGCACCGGGGTCACGCCGCTCGCCAAGACCCTGCGGTTCGACACGGCGCGGGACTTCCCCGAGGCGCCGGTGAAGCTGGAGGGCATCGCCTTTCTGGGCGACGGCACCATGGCGCTGATCAACGACAACGACTTCGGCATCACCGGTGATGCGACCAAGGTCCTATTGGTCAAAGACGCGGTAAGCCCCGATACTGCGGTTTACACGGACTAGTCCCGCCCCTCGGCGCGTCCAGCCTGGGCGCACCGGCGGGAGGGACAGACCCGGGTAGGGCGTTCTCCGAAAGCCTCCCTGCAGGATCCCACTGGGTCCAGGGTCCTAAGCCTGTCGACTATGGCCGGTACCGCGAAAGCGGTGCCGGCCGTCTTTCTTCACGGCTTCCCCTCTGCTGCGTTAGACTTGGCGCGACGCAGAGGAGAGGTCATGCCGCGAATCGTCACCGAAACCAGCGCCTGGCAGCGCGCGCCGCGGTCGCTGCCGGCCGGGCGGGCCGTCTTCGCGATCGGGGACGTGCACGCCCACGCCGACCATCTCTGGACCCTGCAGGAACGCATCTCCGGCATCATCGCCCTGGAGAACGAGGATGACGACGCGGTGTCGGTGGTCTGGCTCGGCGACTACGTCGACCGCGGCTGGCAGCCCTTGGAGACCCTGGATCTGGTCGCCGCCGGCCTCGGCCAGCCCGGGGTCGAGGAGATTCGCCTGCTCGGCAATCACGAGGTCTACCTGATCGAGGCGGCGAGCGGCGAGGACGTCAGCCTGCCGCGGCTGCTCAACTGGTGGCGCTTCGGCGGCGAGGAAACCCTCAAGACCCTGGCGCCGGACGCCCGCCTGGAGGACCCGGAGGAACTGGTCGCGGCGCTGGGCGAAGGGCTGGGGGAGGGGCGTCTCGATTTTCTCCGCGGCCTGCGCCTGCAGCACCGCATCGGCGACTATGTTTTCGTCCATGCCGGGCTCAGTCCGGACCGGCCGCTGGAGGCGCAGAGCGAACAGGATCTGCTGTGGATCCGCGAGCCATTTCTCAGCGGCGGAGACTGGCCGCATCCGGTCACCGTGGTGCATGGCCACACGCCGGAGGGCCCGACCGCGCTGTCCCACCGGATCGGTGTCGACAGCGGGGTTTTCGCCAGTGGTTCGCTGAGCGCCGTGGAGTTGCGTGGAGACCGTCTCCGTTTCATTGTGACGAGAGAAGAAAATTAGAAAAATCAGTGAGTTATTAATCAATGCGATGGTTAACGAGGGATTGAATTCCGGTCGGGTTTTAAGCAAGCTCTAAGGGTTTACGCCCTACACTTCGGGATTGAGATCTTTTCTGGCAGCTTTGACCAACCTCGACGTGCCAACCTCGACGTGCCAACCGCGACGTGGTTGTCCGGGGATTGTCCGGGGGCCGAAGGGCAGTGAGTTCGGCTGAGTGCCGATGAGGGGAAGAGGCACCGATGGTGCAGGCCAAGGAAACCCACGAGGTCGATATCGTTCTCAGCGAGGCCGAGCAGCTTCGCGAGCAGCGCGACCGCTTTCTGGCCTTCGCCTTCGCCGCTTCCGACCTGCTGCTGGAAATCGGCGACGACAGCATGATCCGCTATGCCGTGGGGGCCACCAACCAGCTGCTGGGCGGCTCGCCTCAGGATGTGGTCGGCCGGGGCTGGCTCGATATCTTCGTCGAGGAAGACCGTCCCCTGCTGGTCTCCAAGATCGGCAACCTGGCCGCCGGCAAACGCTGCGGCCCGGTGTTGGTGTCGATTAGTCCGGCCAAGGATCGTCCGGGGCGTGCCAAGGGGAACGGCAAGCAGCGCCTGCAGCCGACCGTCAAGGTGGTCTTCAACGCCTGCCGCATTCCCGACCACGAGGACGTCATCTACTGCACCGTGACCGTGGCCAACGTCGGCCTCGCCAAGGCGGCCCGGGCCACGGCGGCGCGCAGCGACAACGGGCTGCTGGACCGCAAGGCCTTCGAGGAGGCGGCGGCGGAAACGCTGGAGGCGGCCCGCGCCACCGGTGAGGACGTTGAGATCACCTTCATCGAGTTCGTCGGGGCGGCGGGGTTCCGCGAACGCCTCGGCGGCGAGCGCTGGAAAGAGTTCTACGCCGATGCCGGGACGGTGATGCGCGAGGGCGCCATCGACAGCGATGCGGCCGGCGCCATCGGCGAAGACCGCTTCGGCATCGTGCACGAGGCCGGCGCCTCCATCGGCACCGAAGTGCGCCGCCAACTGGCCGAACTGGCCCGCGCCTTCGATCCCGCCGGCGACGGCCTGGACGTGGAGCAGGCCACGGTGGCGGCCTCCAGCGAAGAGCTGACCAGCGAGGAAGCCGCCCAGGCGCTGGTCTACACCATCAACAAGGTCGCCGCCCAAGGCACGGCCAACCTCGCGGCCTCCAACCTGGCCGCGTCCTTCCACGAACAAGTCATGGAGACCCAGGACCGCATCTCCGCCTTCAAGACCGTGGTGGCGGGCAACAAGTTCGACTTCGCCTTCCAGCCCATCGTCGACCTGGAAAACCGCGAGGTGTCCCATTTCGAGGCGTTGACCCGCTTCGCCCATGGCGAGTCGCCTTACCAGACCATCGTCTTCGCCGAAGACGTGGGGCTGATCCAGGACTTCGACCTGGCCTGCTGCCGCCGCGCCACCGCCTTCATGGCCGAGCGCGCGGAGACCTCGCCGATCAACCTGGCGGTCAACCTCTCCGGCCTGTCCCTGCAGAACGACGTTTTCGTCGACACTCTGATGGATCTGCTGCGCCAGCACGGCAACCTAGCCGGACGCCTTATGTTCGAGGCGACGGAATCCTCGCGGATGCACGACCTCGAACGGGTCAGCCGGGTCTTCATCGCGATGAAGAAGCTGGGCTTTTCCATGTGTCTCGATGATTTCGGGGCCGGCGCGGCCTCCTTCCAGTATCTCCGCGCGCTGGAGGTCGACTACGTGAAGATCGACGGGACCTATACCCGGCGCCTGCTGTCCTCCGACCGGGACAGCCTGATGCTGCGCAATCTCTGCGAACTCTGCGCCGACCTGAACATCAAGACCATCGCCGAGATGATCGAGCTGGATGACCAGATCGACAAGCTGCGCAGCCTGGGCGTCCACATGGGCCAGGGCTACCTGCTGGGCCAGCCGGCGCCGCAGCCGGTGTTCTCGGGCAAGCCGGCGCGATCCAAGGGCCGCTAAGGGGCCTTGGGGCCGCAGCGCGGCACGCGGAAAGACCTGGAATTCTCTCAACGCAGGGTTTGGGCAGGCGGCTTGATCGGGGACCGCCGCGCCCCCATCTATGGTAAGGCGGCGCCGCTCTTTGGGCCGCTGGCGGCCGGAGGACCGAGATGTCTCCGGGACCGTGCAACACTAGGATAGCCTTGCTCAAAGAGGAGGAGGATCCTCAGTTTATGACGCGACTGTCACTCTTCAACAGCCCGCTCCTGCTCGGTTTCGAGCCGTTCGAGCAGGCCATCGACCGAATTTCCAAGACCACGGACGGATATCCGCCCTACAACGTCGAACAGCTCGGCGAAAACCGCCTGCGGATCACCCTGGCGGTGGCCGGCTTCATCGAGGATGATCTCTCGGTTCAGATCGAGGACAAGCAGCTCGTGATCCGGGGCAAGCAGTCCGACGACCCGGAACGGGTCTATCTGCACCGCGGCATTGCGGCGCGCCAGTTCCAGCGCAGTTTCGTGCTGGCTGAGGGCATCGAGATCACCGGCGCCCGGCTGGAACGGGGGCTGCTCCATATCGACCTGGAGCGTCCCGTGATCGAGCCCAAGGTGCGTACCATCAAGATCGCCACGGAAGACGGCGCGAACGGCGAAGGCCCGGCGATCGCCGGCATTCGTCCCGATCAGAAAGCGGAGGGATAGCAATGAACCAGCAGGTCACCTTCAACGAGCTCTCGTCGCAGGACTTCCTGTTGCTCGGCATCAATGACATCGCCTACGTGAAGAAGGGCCGGCGCGACGACGATGAGGTTTTCGTCATCCACTCCGCCGACGGCACCGAGATCACGGCGCTGGACAACCACGACGTCGCCTTCGCGGCGGTGCGCCAGAACGGCCTGGAGCCGCTCAGCGTGCACTAGGGCCACCCGCGTCCAGGCGGACGCGGACAAATCGATCCAGACCGCAAAAGGCAATTGCGCAAACGAAAGGGGCGCTTCCCGGCGAGGGAAGCGGCCTTTTCTTGTCTTTGGCCGGCGCCCGGGGGCAGGCCGTCGGGCTCAGGCCGCGTGGCTGGCCGGGCTCTGGGTCAAGAGGGCGTAGATCGCCTCGTTGTTGTCGGTGCCCCGCAGCTTGTCGCAGACCGCACGGTCGCGGAACAGGCGCGAAACCCGTGCCAGCGCCTTCAGGTGGTCCGCCCCGGCGGTTTCCGGCGCCAGCAGCACGAAGATCAGGTCGACCGGCTGCTCGTCGATGGCGTCGAAGTCGATCGGGCTGTCCAGGCGCGCGAAAAGGCCGTACAGGCGGTCCAGCTCCGGCAGCTTGCCGTGCGGGATGCCGATACCATGGCCGACGCCGGTGGTGCCCAGGCGCTCACGCTCCATCAAAACCTCGAACAGCGCCCGTTCGGGCTGTCCGGTGAGCTCGGCGGCCTTCTTGGCCAGTTCCTGGAGAGCCTGCTTCTTGCTTGTGACGCGAAGGTTCGCGATCACGCTCTCCGGTAGGATCAGGTCCGAAATATCCATCAGCAACTCTATAGGTCCTCCGGCTGCTCACTCACCGCGGTTTCCACGCGGATCGATCCAGCCGATGTTTCCGTCGCTGCGCTGGTAGATCATGTTCAGACCACCGTGTGCGCTGTTGCGAAACATCATTGCGGGCAGGTTCCCTAGGTCCATGCGCATGACTGCTTCGCTTACCGTAAGCGTCGGAATCTCTGTTGTCATTTCAGCCACCACGGCCGGCTGGCCGTCGGCGCTGCTCTCTTCTCCTGACTCTTCCGGGCCCTCTCCGGCCAGGATGTACTGCTGCGCGGGTAGCGAGGCTCCCTCCGCAGGCTTCGCATTGTGGTCCCGCAGGCGACGTTTGTAGCGACGCAGTCTTTTCGACAGTCGCTCCGCCGCCGCATCGAATGCGGGATAGGGTTCGTTTGCCTCCCCTTGGGCCTCCAGCTGTATGCCGCGGCCCACATGGGCCGATACCACAGCGCGGTAAAGGTGCGCTTCCCGCGACAGCGTCACGCCAACCTCGATCGCATCCCCGAAGTATTTGTCGAGAATGCGAGAAAGAGCTTCACTAACGTGCGTTCGCAGCGCGTCACCGACGTCCAGCTGCTTTCCCTTAACGGAGAGCTGCATAATCGCTTTTGTGGATTGAAACGAGGTGGCTGACCACCTTCACAGCATGCCCTATAGCCAGAGCGGGCGCAACATAGAGACGGCCCCAGGGTAAGTCAATAGCCAGTCTCCGGTAGGGTTAATCAGCCTATGGCTGAGATTGAAACATATTAAAATCAGATAGTTATGCCTGATCGGCCATAGTGGCTTTCTCCCGGCGCCGCTGCACCGAAGAGGGGATTCTCATGGCTTCGCGGTACTTGGCCACCGTTCGCCGGGCAATGTCCACGCCGTCCTTGCGCAGCAGCTCCACGATGGTGTCGTCGGAGAGGATCTTCTTGCTGCTTTCGGCCTCGATCAGCAGCCTGATGCGGTGGCGCACCGCCTCGGCGGAATGGGACGTTCCGTCGGATCCGGCGATGGAGGCGGTGAAAAAGTACTTCAGCTCGAAGGTGCCGCGCGGGGTGGCGATGTACTTGTTGGAGGTGACCCGGCTGACGGTCGATTCGTGCATTTCGATCTCGGTGGCGATGTCGCGCAGGGTGAGCGGTTTCATATGCTCGACGCCCTTGCGGAAGAAGGCGTCCTGCTGGCGCACGATCTCCGTGCCCACCTTCAGGATGGTGGTGGCGCGCTGATGCAGGGCCTTGACCAGCCAGTTGGCCGACTGCAGGCGTTCGCTCAGGTATTCGCGTTCCTTCTTGGAGCGCACGGCGTTTGAAATCTGGGAGTAGTAGTCGGAGTTGACCAGCACCCGCGGCACCGTCTCGCTGTTCAGCTCCACGATCCAGCCGCCCTGGCGGTCGGGACGCATCAGCACGTCGGGCACCACCGGCTGCGCCACCTCGCCCTCGAACGACAGGGCCGGGCGCGGGTCCAGGGCCTTGATCTCGCCGATCATGTCGGTCAGGTCCTCCTGGTCGATGCCGCAAAGCTTGCGCAGCTTGGCGTGGTCGCCCTTGGCCAGCAGCTCCAGGTTCTCGACCAGGGCCTGCATCGCCGGGTCGTAGCGGTCGCGCTCCTTCAGCTGCAGGGCCAGGCATTCGGCCAGGGAGCGGGCGAAGATGCCGGTCGGCTCGAAGCCCTGCAGGACCGCCAGCACCGCCTCCACCCGCTCGGGCGGGCAGCCCAACTGGCCGGCGAGTTCCGTCAGATCGCAGCTCAGGTAGCCGCTGTCGTCCAGCTGGTCGATCAGGCAGGCGCCGATCGCGCGCTCGGTGGGATCGGAGATTTCAAGCTGCAGCTGGTCGGAGAGATGCTGGCGCAGGCTGATGGAGTCGGACAGGCGCTGTTCCAGCGAGAAGTCGCCGTCTTCACCCTGCCCGCCGCCGCTGCGCGTCGCGAAGGCCGGCTCGGCGCCGGGGCCTTCCCAGCTCGCGCTGCCGGTGTAGACGTTGTCGTAGTCGGTATCGAGGGGCTCGTCGCTGGACGAGGGCAGCTGCTCGGCGGTCGACTGTTCCAGGACGTCCGGCGCGCTGGGGCCGTCCGCGGCATCCAGGTCCGCGCCGGAGTCGCCGCTTGAATCGGCAAAGTCGTCCTGCTGGTCGGGGGAAGGCCCCTCCAGCAGGCTGTCGTTAGCGCCGTCGTCGCGATCGAGCAGCGGATTTTGCTCGAGCTCCCGGTCAACTTCGGCCGCAAGTTCCAGGTTGGAAAGCTGCAGCAGCTTGATCGCCTGCTGCAGCTGCGGCGTCATGACCAGAGATTGGCGCTGGCGCAGTTCCAATCTTTGTGTCGCCGCCATATCGCTTAACCTTTTAGAGGCTAAACCTTTCGCCCAGGTAAACGCGTCGGACGTCCTCGTGCGCGACGATTTCCTCCGGCGCGCCCTCCATCAGCACGACACCGTCGTGGATGATGTAGGCCCGGTCGACGATCTCCAGGGTCTCGCGCACGTTGTGGTCGGTGATCAGGACACCGATGCCCCGGTCCTTCAGGTGCGAAACCAGATCGCGAATGTCTCCGACGGCGATCGGGTCGATGCCGGCCAGCGGTTCGTCGAGCAGGATGAAGGCCGGCTGCGAGGCCAGGGCGCGGGCAATCTCGACGCGG
Organism: Kiloniellaceae bacterium; assembly: GCA_048268885.1. Taxonomy (GTDB): domain Bacteria; phylum Pseudomonadota; class Alphaproteobacteria; order Kiloniellales; family Kiloniellaceae; genus Pelagibius. Next base: position 92,270 of record JBLWUP010000002.1, read on the forward strand.
CGGCGCTCACCGCCCGACAGGGCGACCGCGGGGGTGCGCCGCAGGTGGGTGATGGAAAATTCGGCGAGCAGATTTTCCAGCGCGACCTCGCGCTTTTCGCGCACCGGCTCGATGACTTCCAGCACGCCGCGAATGTTCTGTTCGACGGTCAGGCCGCGGAAGATGGAGGCTTCCTGCGGCAGGTAGCCGATCCCCAGGCGCGCGCGGCGGTACATCGGCATGTCGGTGATGTCGTGGCCGTCCAGCGTGACCCAGCCGTAGTCCGGTGAGATGAGGCCGGTGACGATGTAGAAGCAGGTGGTCTTGCCGGCGCCGTTCGGGCCCAGCAGGCCGACCGCCTCGCCCCGCTGCAGCGCCAGCGTCACGCCGCGCAGCACCGGGCGCTTCTTGAAGCTCTTGCCGATGTTGACGGCCATCAGGCCGACGTTGTCGGTCACCAGACGGGGACCCTCTGTGGCCTTGCCTGTGGCCTTGGCTGCGGCCTTGGCGCCCTGACCCCCGCCGGCCCCGTCCGCAATCTTGCGCGTATCATCCACCAAATCGACTTACCCCAATCATTGCATCCCTTGGTTCAGGGCATCCCTTTGTTCAGGGTACCCCTTCCCCAGGGCATCCCTCGCACAGGAGCTTGGCGTGGCGCCCCGGCTCACCGGCCGGACTTACTGGGCGCCGCCGCTTCCTTCCGGCGCCGCTTTTTCGTCGGCGCTCTCGTCCTTCGTCGCCCGCGGCAGCACCAGGGCCTTCACCTGCTTGGGCTTTGCCTTGCTGCCCGGCGGCGCGCCCAGCAGGCGGCTGATGCCGGTGGCCATATCGACCTCCGCGTAGTCGCCGTCCAGCTGGTTGTCACCTTGGGTGATCTTCACGTCTCCCGACAGTGTCGCCAACTCCCGATCGACATAGTACACGCCTTCGCGCCCGCGCGCGTATTCCTTTGCGGTCATGATCTCGACGTTGCCGGCGGCGTCGATGCGGCGCACTTCCAGCTCGCCCTCGGTGTCTTCCTCGAAGTTGGCGGTCAGCACGTCGGCCTTGATCTGCTTGTCCTCGTGGGTGGCGTGGGCCTTGCCGCGGGCCACCGCTTTGCGCTGGCCTTCCCAGTATTCCAGGCTGTCGCGCGCGGTGACCACGTCGTCCTTGCTGACCAGGCGCAGGTCGCCGCCGGTCATGACGAAGACCTTCTCCGCCAGCTTGTACTGACCCTTGTCGCCGTAGACCGAGCCTTCGGGCGAGTTGATGCGCACGTTGCCGCTCGCTTCCAGCAGATAGATCTCGCTGTCGCCGCCTTGGGCGAAGGGGGAGTCCCCCTCGTCGGCCTTTGCTTCGCGGTCGCGGTAGTAGGCGGTCAGCACGTCGGCCAGGACCTCCACCTCGCCGCTGGCCGCGCGGGCGTTGCCGCGGGCGACGTAGGTCTTGTCGTTGCGGTTCCACTCGATGCCGTCCTCGGCATTGATCTCCAGCGGCTCGTCGCTTTTGCGCAGCTCGGCCGCGGTCTGCCCCAGGGCCGGGCGCAGCGGCGTGGCGGCCAGCGTCATGGCCAGCATCATCGTCAGCGCCAGACCGGCCGCCGCCAGCAGCAGGTCCCGTGCATCCGAGGTGCGTGTAGAGGCGGAACGTGTGGAGAGGGTCATTGGGTGGCCTCCTCGGGCGCTCCTTGGGGAGACTTCTCGTTGGACAACTGTTCCTTGGCCTCCGGATAGATGACGAGTCGGCTCTTGCCGGTGAAGACGATGATCTGCCCGCGGTCGCGCAGACGGAAGCCTTCGGCCTGCAACTCGCCGGAAGGCCCCTGGCCGCTGACCGGCGCGTCGCCGGCGGCCGAACCGTCATTCAGGTCGACGGTGGCCTCTTCGGTGACGATGTCGAAGCCCTTGTCGTGGGTCAGGTGCACCTTGCCGCTCAGGTCCAGGGTTTCGACCTCGCGGTCGTAGTGGCCGACGCGCGCGGAGAGCGCCACCAGGTCGCCTTCCGTGGTCTTGATGTCCGCCTTGGGGTGCTGCAGCTCGACCAGGTTCTCGTTGTCCGGCATCTGGGAGGCGAGGTCGGCGGCGACGCTGAAGGGCTGGTTGTTCTCGTCCACGCCGCTGTAACGCGCGTTCAGCATGTTCAGGGTCTTGGCGTGGTCGCGGGCGATCTTGTTGAAGTCCAGGCCGGAGCGGCTGACGTCGGGCATGAGCTGCGGCCAAGCGATGACCAGCAGCACCAGCCCGGCGGCCAGCGCCGGCAGCACCAGCTTCATGGAGCTGACGAAGAGGCTGTAGCTGTTGCGTCCGGACAGGCGCGGCGGCTGCGGATGCCGGCCGCCCTCAATCTGCGGCGGCGCGGCCGAATTCTTGCCGCCGCCGGGCGGCACCGCTGAGGGGCTGTGGACCACGCTTTCCGCCACGCTCTCCGCTCGCCTCCCTCAGACCACGCCTGCGCGCAGGCAGTCGTGCATGTGGAGGATGCCGACCGGCTTCTCGGGCGGGCCGGCTTCGTCGACGACGAAGACGCAGAGGAAGGGTGGCGAACTGGTGTTCATGAAGGCGACGGCTTCGGCGGCCAGGGCGTTGGCGCGGATGGTGCGCGGTTTCTCCGTCATGATGTCGGCGGCGGTCAGGGACAGGATGTCCTGGTCCATGTGGCGGCGCAGGTCACCGTCGGTGATGATGCCGATCAGCCGCTGGGACTCATCGACGATGCCGACGCAGCCGAAGCGCCCGGTGGTCATGGCCAGGATGGCTTCCTTCATGCCCGTCCCGGGGCCGCAAAGCGGCAGGTCGGCGCCGTCGTGCATCAGGTCGCTGACGCGCAACAGGCGCGTGCCCAGCGCGCCGCCCGGGTGGAACACCTTGAAGTCGCTGCTGGAAAAACCCTTGCGCTCCAGCAGGGCGACCGCCAGCGCGTCGCCCAGCGCCAGCATCATGGTGGTGGAGGTGGTCGGCGCCTGGGTGACCGCACAGGCCTCCGGCGCGCCCTGGGCGGCCGAGGGCAGGATCAGGGCGACGTCGGCGGCCTTGGCCAGGGCGCTCTTGGTGCGCGCGGTCATCGCGATCAGCGGAATGCTGAAGCGCTTGGCATAGGTGATGATGTCGCTGAGTTCGGCGGTGTTGCCGGAATTGGACAGCGCGATGACGGCGTCCTTGGCGGTGATCATGCCGAGGTCGCCGTGGCTCGCCTCGCCGGGGTGGACGAAGAGCGAAGGCGTGCCGGTGGAGGCCAGGGTCGCGGCGATCTTGCGCGCGACATGGCCGCTCTTGCCCATGCCGGTGACGATGACGCGGCCCTCGACCTCGGACAGGCAGGTCACCGCCTCGACGAAGGCGCCGTTCAGGCCGGCGGCCAGGGTCTTCAGGGCTTCGGCCTCGACGCCGAGCACGCGGCGCGCGACCTCAAGGTCCTGCGCTGCGGTGGCTGCGGTCTCTGCGCCAGCTTCTGCGCCAGCTTCTGCGGCAGTCTCTAGGGCGTCGGATTCCAACTGTGCCTTCATGCCATCTCTTCTCATGGGGGAGCCACACCGCTTGTCGGAGCCACTCCGGGCGTGCGCGCCGGAGTCAAGCTTCCGGTACTACGCGGTGCGTCTGCGCGGCATCCCCCGGTGCCACGCGTCGCGGAGGCTTCGGGCACCTTAGCACAGGCAACCCCACGCCTTGAAAGGCCCATCGGCGGTACCCGCCGGTGCGGCGGCCTTCGCCACGAGGACCCTCGGCGCCCAAAAAGCGTCCTCTCCCCTGGCGGGCCTTCCAGCAAAGAGTCCCCAGGGTCAATCGACCCGGCCGGCCGGAGGGCCGGCGGTCGATCGGGGCGGACGCCGTCTCAGTGGGCGAAAATATCGATCTCGTCCCAACCGGCGATGTCGAGCGCCGCGCGCGCCGGCAGGAAGTCGAAACACGCCTTCGCCAGCCCGTCGCGCCCTTCGCGCGCCAGCATAACGTCTAACTTGGTCCGCAGATCGTGCAGATACAAGACGTCGGAGGCCGCGTAGGCGAGCTGTTCCGGGCTCAATTCGGCCGCCCCCCAGTCCGAGGACTGCTGCTGCTTGGAGATTTCGGCGCTCAGCAGCTCGCGGCAGAGGTCCTTCAGGCCGTGGCGGTCGGTATAGGTGCGCACCAGCTTGGAGGCGATCTTGGTGCAATAGACCGGGCGGCAATCAACCTCCAGGTAGCGCTTGATCGCCGCCAGGTCGAAACGGGCGAAGTGGAAGATCTTGGTGACCGCCGGATCGGCGAGCAGCGCCTTCAGATTGGGGGCGTCGTATTCGCCCTTGGGAAACTGGACCAGATGGCAGACGCCGTCGCCGGCGGAGAGCTGCAGCAGGCAGAGCCGGTCGCGGGCCAGGTCCAGACCCATGGTCTCGCTGTCGACGGCGATGCTGTCGCCCAGCGCTAGGCCGGCAGGCAGGTCGCCCTGGTGAAGATGAATTTCGGGAGTTGCCACAGAGGAGACCGGTGTTTCGAATCGGGGAAGCGCGGGCGGCCACAGCGACCGACAGCCCAAAATAGGCGGTCAATTGAAGCTGTCAACTTCATCCCAGCCTTTGTATATATCGCCCAGGACTCGCCGGGGCGGCCGATCCGGCCGCCGGCGAGTGGATTTTGCATTGAAAGGGGCAGGCTATGGGCGCCATGAGAGCGGGCATCGTGACGGTTTTCGGCGGCTCGGGCTTTCTCGGGCGCTACGTGGTGCAGCAACTGGCGCGGGACGGCTGGTCCATCCGCGTGGCGGTGCGCCATCCGGGCCGCGCGGCTTTCCTGAAGCCCCTGGGCGACGTCGGCCAGATCACCCCGCTCTGCGTGCCGGTGCAGGACGCCGAAGCGGTCGCGGCGGCGGTCTCCGGCGCCGATGCGGTTGTCAACCTGACCGGCATCCTTTTCGAAGGCGGCAAGCAGCGCTTTCAGAAGGTCCACGCGGACGGCGCCAAGTCCATCGCCGAGGCCGCGGCGGCGGCCGGCGTGAAGTGGCTGGTGCATGTCTCTGCCATCGGCGCGGATGCCGAGGCGCCGGCCGCCTACGCGCGCACCAAGGGCGAAGGCGAGGCGGCGGTGCGCGCGGCCTTCCCCGAGGCGACCGTTCTGCGGCCCAGCGTGGTCTTCGGTCCGGAGGACGGCTTCTTCAACCGCTTCGCCGAGATGGCGCGCTTCTCGCCGGCCCTGCCGCTGATCGGCGGCGGCAAGACCCGTTTCCAGCCGGTCTACGTGGGCGACGTGGCCCGCGCCGTCGTGAAGGCGCTGAACGAGCCGGGCTGCCGCGGCAAGGTCTACGAACTGGGCGGCCCCAAGACTTACAGCTTCAAGGCGCTGATGCAGCTGATGCTGAAGACCATCGGCCGCAAGCGGGCGCTGGTCAGCCTGCCCTTCGGGCTGGCCCGCCTGCAGGCGACCTTCCTGGAAGTGCTGCCGCAGCCGCCGCTGACCCGCGACCAGGTCACCCTGCTGCGCCGGGACAATGTGGTTTCGGCGGGGGCTCTGACGCTGGCGGATCTGGGGATCGAGGCGACCGCGCCGGAAGCCGTCATTCCCGGCTACCTCGACAAGTACCGCCCCGGCGGGCGCTACAATCAGCCGGCGATTCCCTGACAGGAAAGCTCCCGGTTCAGGCGGCCCCCTCAGGCGGGCGCGCCGCCTAGACCCACCCCTCAGGCGGCTGAGCCGCCGTAAACCCACCAGAGCAGCAGCCCGCCGAGCAGGATGCGGTAGATGACGAAGGGCGTGAAGGACGCCCGGCGCAGCCAGCCGATCATCAGCACGATGGCCAGCAGCGCGACGCCGAAGGACAGCACCGCGCCGACCAGGGCCTCGTAGCCCAGCTTCACATTGCCGCTCTCGTAGAGGTCGTAGCCGGCCAGCGTGCCGGCGCCGAGAATGGCGGGAATGGCCAGCAGCAGGGAAAAGCGCGCCGCCTCCACCCGTTCGAAGCCCAGGGCCCGCGCGGCGGTCATGGTGATGCCGGAGCGGCTGGTGCCCGGGATCAGCGCCAGCACCTGGGACAACCCGATGACGAAGCCGGCGGCGAAGGTCATGTGATCGATGCGCCGGAAGGTCATGGCGCTGCGGTCGGCGATGTAGAGCACGATGCCGAAGCCGATGGTCGCCCAGGCGACCACCGCGGTGTCGCGCAGGATGGCGGTGACCTCGTCCTTGAACAGGCCGCCGACGGCGATCAGGGGCAGCGTGCCGACGATCACCAGGGCGGCGAGCCGCGCGCCCGGCGTCCAGCGGCCGATGGCCAGGCGGGCGATGCCGCCGGCCATCTGGCCGATTTCGCGCCAGGCATAGAGGCAGACCGCCGCCAGGGTGCCGACATGGACCGCGATGTCCAACGTCAGGCGGTCGGCATCGGCCTGCTCGATGGCTGTCATCTGGGCGACGTCGAAGGCTTCCCAAGCCAGGACCAGGTGCCCGGACGAGGAAATCGGCAGAAACTCGGTGATGCCCTGAACGATGGCCAGGATAACAACGTGCAAGAGGGACAAGGGCGGGTTCCCGCAGAGGTTCTGGAGTCGGGCGGCCGGGTGTCGGCTAGCGACCGGCGGCTTATACCACCCCTAGGTTAACGTTCACATGCGACAATTTAGTCCCGTATCGGGACTAAATATTCGAAAAGCTATCGCGGAAAGAGGCGGTTTTCTGCTATAAAGGAACGTCTTCCAGATAGATAGGTCAAAATAGCTGTCCTATTTCGTGTTTTTTCCTCGCAAGCCGCGGGGGCATCGTCTATAGACGGGCGCCCCTCTCGGCTGTCTTGGGGGACGCTGCCGGCAGAACCCACGCCGCCGAAGGCAGACCTCCTGCCGGGGCAGCCACCCGAGGCAGTCATAAGGCCGGCGGCTTTCGCCTCCGGCGACGGCCGAGGCGAGGCAAACGCCGCCGCAACCCCCGTCAAGGGGTCCCGGAACAGGGAGGCGGCAAGGATCGATTGAGAGAGTTTAGGGACTGAAGCTTATGGCCAGCCGGATGTTGAAATTCGTGAAGCTCGAGCGCGCCATGCCGGAAAAGCGCGGCGCCGAGGAACGCCGCCGTGATTTCGGCGAAATCTACGACGAGTTCGACCCCGCGGCGGCGACCGACCAGGCCAGCCGCTGCTCGCAGTGCGGCGTGCCCTTCTGCCAGGTCCACTGCCCGCTGCACAACAACATCCCCGACTGGCTGATGCTGACCGCCGAGGGCCGCCTGCAGGAGGCCTACGAGACCTCCCAGGCGACCAACAACTTTCCGGAGATCTGCGGGCGCATCTGTCCGCAGGACCGGCTTTGCGAAGGCAACTGCGTGATTGAGCAGGCCGGCCATGGCACCGTCACTATCGGCTCGGTCGAGAAGTACATCACCGACACGGCCTGGGAAAAAGGCTGGGTGAAGCCGGTCAAGCCGGCGCGCGAGCGCGAGCAGTCGGTCGGCATCATCGGCGCCGGCCCCGGCGGCCTGGCCGCCGCCGAGCAGCTGCGCCGCAAGGGCTACCAGGTGCACGTCTACGACCGCTACGACCGGGTCGGCGGCCTGATGATCTACGGCATCCCCAACTTCAAGCTGGAGAAGGAAGTGGTGCAGCGCCGCGCCGACCTCTTGGAGCGCGGCGGGGTGCACTATCACCTGAACCACGACGTCGGCGGGGCCGAGAGCTTCGCCGTCCTGCGCCAGAAGCACGACGCGGTGCTGATCGCCACCGGCGTCTACAAGGCGCGCGACATCAAGGCGCCGGGCAGCGGCCTGAAGAACATCTTCCCGGCGATGGATTTCCTCACCGCTTCCAACCGCAAGGGCCTGGGCGACACGGTGCCGGCCTTCGAGGACGGCACCCTGGACGCCAAGGGCAAGTCGGTGGTGGTGATCGGCGGCGGCGACACCGCCATGGACTGCGTGCGCACCGCGGTGCGCCAGGGCGCCAAGAAGGTGCACTGCCTCTACCGCCGTGACCGCGCCAACATGCCCGGCTCGCAGCGCGAGGTCGCCAACGCCGAGGAGGAAGGCGTCGATTTCGTCTGGCTCTCGGCGCCCGAGGCTTTCCTCGGCGACGACAAGGTGACCTCGGTGCGCGCCCAGCGCGTCCACCTCGGCATGCCCGACGCCACCGGCCGCCAGACGCCGGAGCTCATCGAGGGCTCCAGCTTCACCGTGGAAGCCGACATGGTCATCAAGGCGCTGGGCTTCGATCCGGAAGACCTGCCCAAGCTGTTCGACACTAAAGGGCTGGAGGTCACCCGCTGGGGCACCGTGCTGGCCGACTTCAAGACCAAGATGACCTCGCTGGACGGCGTCTTCGCCGCCGGCGACATCGTGCGCGGCGCTTCGCTGGTCGTCTGGGCGGTGCGCGACGGGCGCGACGCCGCGGAAGAGATCCACAGCTACATCCAGGCCAAGGCCGGCACCGCCGCCGTGGCGGCCGAGTAAGTCTCGGGGGAGGACAAGAAGATGACGGAACACAAGCCCCTCACGCCCGCCGGGCAGCAGGAAAACCACGCGGCGGCCTGGAAGCGCAACGCGGCGAAGCTCAGCAGCCAGGGTCTCTACGATCCCGCCGACGAGCACGACGCCTGCGGCGTCGGCCTGGTCGCTTCCCTCGACGGCACCCCGCGCCGCGACGTGGTCGTCGCCGGCATCGAGGCCCTGAAGGCGGTGTGGCACCGCGGCGCCGTCGACGCCGACGGCAAGACCGGCGACGGCGCCGGCATCCACCTGCAGATTCCGCAGGACTTCTTCCGCGAGCATGTGGCGCGCACCGGTCACGAGCCGGGCGAGGAGACCCTGGCCGTGGGCATGGTCTTCCTGCCGCGCACCGACTTCGGCGCGCAGGAGCGCTGCCGCGTGCTGGTCGAACGCGAGATCCTGAACTTCGGCTACCGCATCTACGGCTGGCGCCAGGTGCCGGTGAACACCGAGATCGTCGGCGAGAAGGCCAACGCCACGCGCCCCGAGATCGAGCAGGTGATGATCGCCAACTCGCGCGGCGTGCCCGACCCGCAGTTCGAGATCGACCTCTACATCATCCGCCGCCGCATCGAGAAGGCGGCCGAGCTGGAATCGATCCAGGACTTCTACATCTGCTCGCTGTCCTGCCGCTCGGTGATCTACAAGGGCATGTTCCTGGCCGAGCAGCTCTCGACCTTCTATCCCGACCTGCTGGACGACCGCTTCGCGTCCAACTTCGTGATCTTCCACCAGCGCTATTCGACCAACACCTTCCCGACCTGGCGCCTGGCACAGCCCTTCCGCATCCTCGCCCACAACGGCGAGATCAACACGCTGAAGGGCAACGTGAACTGGATGCAGGCGCACGAGTGCCGCATGGCCTCGGAGACCTTCGCCGACCACGTCGAGGACCTGAAGCCGGTGATCTCCGCCGGGCTGTCGGACTCCGCGGCCCTGGACGCGGTGGCCGAGCTGATGGTGCGCGCCGGGCGCGACCTGCCGATGGTGAAGACCATGCTGATCCCGGAGGCCTGGGGGCAGGACCCCTCCCTGCCGCCGGCGCACCGCGACCTCTACAGCTACTGCAACGCGGTGATGGAGCCCTGGGACGGGCCGGCCGCCGTCTGCGGCTTCGGCGGCCGCTGGGCGGTCGCGGGGCTGGACCGCAACGGCCTGCGTCCGCTGCGCTACACCATCACCAGTGACGGCCTGCTGTTCGCCGGATCGGAAACCGGCATGGTGCGCATCGACGAGCAGAAGGTGGTCGAAAAGGGCCGCCTCGGCCCGGGCCAGATGATCGCCGTCGATCTGCAGGACGGCAAGCTGTACCACGACGGCGAGATCAAGGATCACCTGGCCGCGCAGAAGCCCTTCGGCGACTGGATCGCCAACGTCACCTCCATCGACGATCTGCTGCGCCCCGACCACGGCGAGCCGAACCGCTGGGAGGGCGACGACCTGCGCCGCCGCCAGCTCAACTACGGCCTGACCATGGAAGACCTGGAGCTGATCCTCCATCCCATGGTCGACGAGGCCAAGGAAGCCATCGGCTCGATGGGCGACGACACGCCCCTGGCGGTGCTTTCCGACCGCTATCGCGGCATGCATCATTTCTTCCGCCAGAATTTCAGCCAGGTCACCAACCCGCCGATCGACTCCTTGCGCGAACGCCGGGTCATGACCTTGAAGACGCGCCTCGGCAACCTGGGCAACATCCTCGACGAGGACGAGGCGCAGCTGCGCCTGCTGCAGCTCGATTCGCCGGTGCTCTCCAACGCCGAGTTCGAGGCCATGGTGCAGCACATGGGCGAAGCCGTGGCGAGCATCGACTGCACCTTCGCGCCCGACGGCGGCGAGTCCGCGCTCTCCGACGCGCTGGACCGCATCCGCCACGAGGCGGAGAACGCGGTGCGCGAGGGCTGCGAGCACGTGGTGCTGACCGACGACGCCGTCGGGCCGGGCCGCGTCGCCATTCCAATGATCCTCGCCACCGGCGCGGTGCACACGCACCTGGTGCGCCAGAAGCTGCGCACCTTCATTTCGCTGAACGTGCGTGCCGGCGAATGCCTCGACGTGCACTACTTCGCGGTGCTGATCGGCGTCGGCGCCACCACGGTGAACGCCTACCTGGCGCAGGAGTCGATTGCCGAGCGGCACCGCCGCGGCCTGTTCGGCGACCGCCCGCTGGAAGACTGCGTGCAGCGCTACATCAAGGCGGTGGACGACGGCCTGCTGAAGATCATGTCGAAGATGGGCATCGCGGTGATCTCCTCCTACCGCGGCGGCTGCAACTTCGAGGCGCTGGGCCTGTCGCGCACGCTGGTCGACGAGTTCTTCATGCCCATGCCGAGCCGCCTGTCGGGCATCGGCCTCATGGGGATCCAGGAAAAGGTCCTGGCGCTGCACGAGCGCGCCTGGAACGAGGATTTCGTGGCCCTGCCGGTCGGCGGTTTCTTCCGCTACCGCCGCGGCGGCGAGAGCCATTCCTGGGAAGCCGGGCTGATCCACACCCTGCAGCACGCGGTGGCAACGGATTCCTACACCACCTACCGCAAGTTCTCCGACGGCGTGCACAGCCAGCCGCCGAACACGCTGCGCGACCTGCTGGACTTCAAGGCCGAGGGCATCACCCCGGTGCCGATCGAGGAAGTCGAGTCGATCACCGCGATCCGCAAGCGCTTCGTGACGCCGGGCATGTCGCTGGGCGCGCTGTCGCCCGAGGCGCACGGCACCCTCAATATCGCCATGAACCGCATCGGCGCCAAGTCGGACTCCGGCGAGGGCGGCGAGGACCCCGGCCGTTTCACGCCGCATGCCAACGGCGACAACGAGAACTCGGCCATCAAGCAGGTCGCTTCCGGGCGCTTCGGCGTCACCGCGGAATACCTGAACCAGTGCCGCGAGATCGAGATCAAGGTGGCCCAGGGCGCCAAGCCCGGCGAGGGCGGCCAGCTGCCCGGCTTCAAGGTGACGGAGATGATCGCCAAGCTGCGGCACTCGACGCCGGGTGTCATGCTGATCTCGCCGCCGCCGCACCACGACATCTATTCGATCGAGGACCTGGCGCAGCTCATCTACGACCTGAAGCAGATCAATCCGGACGCCAAGGTCTGCGTGAAGCTGGTGGCGCGCTCGGGCATCGGCACGATTGCCGCCGGTGTGGCCAAGGCCAAGGCCGACGTCATCCTGATCTCCGGCAACGTCGGCGGCACCGGCGCCTCGCCGCAGACCTCCATCAAGTTCGCGGGCGTGCCCTGGGAGATGGGCCTGTCGGAGGTCAGCCAGGTGCTGACCCTGAACCGCCTGCGTCACAACGTGACCCTGCGCACCGACGGCGGCCTCAAGACCGGCCGCGACATCGTCATCGCCGCCATGCTGGGCGCCGAGGAGTTCGGCGTCGGCACCGCCTCGCTGGTCGCCATGGGCTGCATCATGGTGCGGCAGTGCCACTCCAATACCTGCCCGGTCGGTGTCTGCGTGCAGGACGAGGCGCTGCGCAAGAAGTTCACCGGCACGCCGGAGAAGGTGGTCAACCTCTTCAGCTTCATCGCCGAGGAAGTGCGCGAGATCCTCGCCCGTCTCGGCGTGCGCAGCCTGAACGAGATCATCGGCCGCACCGACCTGCTGATGCAGGTCAGCCGCGGCGCCGAGCATCTCGACGACCTCGACCTCAACCCGCTGCTGGTGCAGGCCGACGCGGGCGAGTTCCCGACCTACTGCACCCTGCTGGGCCGCAACGAGGTGCCGGAGACCCTGGACGCCCAGATCATCGCCGACGCCAAGGCGCTGTTCGAGGACGGCGAAAAGATGCAGCTGCAGTATTCGATCCGCAATACGCACCGCGCCATCGGCACCAAGATGTCGTCGCTGATCACCCGGCGCTTCGGCATGAAGGGCCTGAACCCCGGCCACGTCACCGTGCGCCTGCGCGGTTCGGCCGGGCAGTCGCTCGGCGCCTTCGCGGTGCAGGGCCTGAAGCTGGAAGTCTTCGGCGACGCCAACGACTACGTCGGCAAGGGGCTGTCGGGCGGTGAGATCGTGGTGCGGCCGCTGACCTCCAGTCCGCTGGTCAGCAACGAGAACACCATCATCGGCAACACGGTGCTGTACGGCGCCACCGGCGGCAAGCTGTTCGCCGCGGGCCAGGCGGGCGAGCGCTTCTGCGTGCGCAACTCCGCCGCCGTGGCGGTGGTCGAAGGCTGCGGCTCCAACGGCTGCGAGTACATGACCGGCGGCGTCGCCGTCATCCTCGGGTCGGTGGGCGCCAACTTCGCGGCCGGCATGTCCGGCGGCATGGCCTTCATCTACGACGTCGACGACGTGCTGCCGGAGCGGATCAATCCGGAAAGCGTGATCCATCAGCGCATCGAGACCGAGTACTGGGAAGCGCAGCTGCGCGAGCTGATCAGCGAGCACTGGCGCGAGACCCAGTCGGCCTTCGCCCAGCAGATCCTGATCAACTGGGCGCACGACAAGGGCCGCTTCTGGCAGGTGGTGCCGCGCGAGATGCTGGATCGCCTGGCGCATCCGGTGACCCGCGAGGCGGAGGCCGCCGCCCGGGCCTAGAGCAGATCAGGGTTGGATGGAATCGCCGAAGGCGATCCACCAACCCTGTGAATCTGCTCTACGTATTAGAAATAGATCGGATTCACACGTTTAGACAGACTCACTTGGTGGTCCTGTCTAAACGTGATCCGATCTAGGCCTCCGCGCAACGGCTGATTTTGCCGGGTAAAGATTGCCTCACGGTAGAGCGCCGTCCCTTCGGGGGCGGCGCTCGATCGCTTTCAGGGGCGGATTTCCACGCTTTTTGAAGCCGACGCGCCAGGCACAATCTTTGCAAGTCTCTCCGGGAGGCTATTCAACCCGCCCCCAGCCCCGGAGGAAGACGGCATGACGGACCCCATCGGCAGCGCCAAGGATTCCCTGGGGCTGATCGAGACGGCGAAAGCCGCGGTCTCGCGCCACACGGGGGCGTCGGCCGGGGCGCAGGGCGGCGGCCGGGCCTCCGGCACTCTGGACATGATCACCCTTTCCAAGGCGGCCCGGGCGGCCGCCGACATCCTGGAGCAGGCCCGCGCGGCCACCGCCGGAAAGACGCTGAGCCTCGACTTCTCGGAACTGACCGACCTCGACTCCCTGCTGGCGAAGGCCGAAAGCGGCATCCAGGACATGCTGCAGAACCTCGGCATCAGCGGCGACACGGAATTCACCATCCGGGTCCGCGCCGACGGCAGTGTGCAGGTGATCAGCGACCACCCGCGCGCCGCGGAGATCGAAGAAGCGATCAACGGCGATCCCGACCTCCGCAATGCGGTTGTCGGTGTGCACGTCGTCTCCACGGTCCAGCGCATCGGCGCGGCCATGAGCCAGGCCATGGAGGCCGCCCGCGCCGACGAGGCCAACGCCGGCGCCTACTTCAACTGGGTGCGCGGGATCATCGACCAGACCAAGGCGGCGGGACATGTCTTCTCGATGCAGGGCGGCAGCCTGACCGCCGGCTTCGTCGACGCCGCGGGCAACCGTTTCGGGGCGAGCGACGGACTGACCCAGACCACGTGATCCGCAACGGAGTGTCGTCATTCTCCGCAAGTGACGCTACCCAGTCGCGGGCGACACCCTTATAGTCCGCGGCCATGCGTCAGCTCTATCACATCGCCATCGATCCGGGATGCCGGACCATCCGCGTCATGCTGGCCGAAAAGGGCCTCGACTGCGAACTGCGCACCGAAAAGGTGTGGGAGCGGCGCGAGGTCTTCCTGCGCCTCAACCCCGCCGGCCAGGTGCCGGTCTTCATCGATGAGGACGGCACCACCATCGCCGGCACTTCGGTGATCGCCGAGTACATGGAGGAGGTCTATCCCGAGCCGACGCTGCTGGGCAAAGACCCCGTCGACCGGGCCGAGGTGCGGCGCCTGGCCGACTGGTTCGGCGAGAAGTTCCACCGCGAGGTCACGGCGAACCTGGTGGACGAGAAGATCATGAAGCGCTTCCTGAAGCTCGGGACGCCGAACTCCGGGGCGATCCGCGCCGGCCTGGCCAATATCCACTACCACCTGGAATACATCGGCTGGCTCGGCGACCGCCGGCGCTGGCTGGCCGGCGATGTTTTCTCGCGCGCCGACATCACCGCGGCGGCGGAGCTCTCCGCCATCGACTACCTGGGCGACGTGCCCTGGCACGAACACGCCGGCGCCAAGGACTGGTACGCCCGGGTGAAGTCGCGCCCCAGCTTCCGCGCCATCCTGGCCGACCACATCTCCGGCGCCCGCCCGCCCAAGCACTACGCCGACCTGGATTTCTAGAGCAGATCAGGGTCGGCTGGAATCGCCGAAGGCGATCCACCAACCCTGTGAATCTGCTCTATGTATTAGAAATAGATCGGATTCACACGTCTAGACAGAACCACTTGGTGGTTCTGTCCAAACGTGATCCGATCTAGGGCGCGATCCGGATTTCTAAACGATGTCGCTGCGCCGACCACGTAGAGATGGTGCAGAGCCCTCTCTAGCGCAGAATCGTCAGGCTCGGACTTGATCCGAGCATCCAGGGCAAGCGCTCTCATTGTCGCCCCTGGACCCTCGGGACAAGCCCGAGGGTGACGAAGGGAGAAGCGCCCGCCCTACTCCACCTTCACGTCGAGCTTGGCCAGGTTGGCCTGCGCCGAGGCCGCGGAGGGGGTGTCGGGGGCCAGGCGGGTGACCTGCAGCCAGTCGCTGCGGGCGCCGGCGTCGTCACCGGCCAGGCGCCGCAGGTTGCCGCGTTCCAGCAGGCCCTCCGGATTGGCCGGGTCGAGCTTCAGGGCGGTCTCCACGTCGGCCAAGGCCGCTGCCGGCTGGTCGAGGTAGCGGTAGGCGCTGGCGCGCAGCACCAGGATGTCGGCGCGGTTGGGCGCATGGGACAGGGCGCGGTCGAGATCGGTGATCGCCGCCTGGAAGTTGCCGATGCTGGCGGCGGTCACCGCCCGGTCGACCAGCAGCTCGATGTTGTTGGGCTGGCGCGCCAGCGCCGTGCTCTGCACCGCATAGGCCCGGTCGACGTTGCCGGCCTCCAGCCAGGCCTGGGCCGCCTGGACCAGGATCGGGATCTGCAGATGGGCGTAGGCGGGCTCCAGGCTGCCGGCCAGCGTCTCCAGTTCCTCCCCGGCGACTTCGTAATGGCCGAGGCGCATCAGGGCGACGGCGGCGCAGTGGCGGGCCGGATCGCTGCCGCCCAGATCGGCCCAGGTCTGCGCCGCCTCGACGGCTTCGTCGGGCGCCGTCTCGGCAAGTTCCATGCAGGCGCGGTACTGGGCGGCCTGCGCCAGGTCGTCGCTCTGTGCCCGGGCAACGCCGGTCCCCAAGGCCACGAGGGTCCCCAAGGCGAGCAGGGGGGCGAGCGCCAGTGGCGCGGTTTTTCCGAGGAATTTCATATCTCTTGCTGGTCTTGAGCCGTCTTGCCGCCCTAAGGTGCGGCGCTTGTTGTCGTGAGCCCTGTCCGGGGACCCATCTATAGAAGAGATGCCCCTGCAAAGGAAGCGGGGGCCAAGGGAAGTAGAGGAGCCTGAGACCGCCATGTCCGATGCCGTGCCTGCGCGACTGTTCTGCTTTGGCCTGGGGTTCAGCGCCCGCGCGCTGGCGCGGCGGCTGATCGAAGCGGACGGGGCCGAGGCGCGCTGGACCGTGGCCGGCACGACGCGCTCGGCGGAGAAGGTGGCGGAACTGCGCGCGGCGGGCATCGAGGCCTACCGCTTCGACCGGGGCCATCCGCTGGCACCGGGGGCGCTGGACGGCACCACCCACCTGCTGGTCAGCATCGCCCCGGATGACCCGGGCGATGGCAAGGGGGGCGATCCGGTGTTGGACCGCCACGCCGAAGACATCGCCGCGCTGCCGGATCTGCAGTGGATCGGTTACCTCTCCACCACCGGGGTCTACGGCGACTGGCAGGGGGCGGAGGTCGACGAGACCTCGGAGCTGCGCGGCGCCAAGGGCCGCAACCTCAGGCGCATCGAGGCCGAGGCCGCCTGGCTGGCGCTACACGAGACGAAGGGGCACGAAGACAAGGGCCTTCCGGTCCACGTCTTCCGCCTGGCCGGCATCTACGGGCCGGGGCGCAGCGCGCTGGATACCGTCCGTGCCGGGCGCGCCAAGCGCATCGACAAGCCGGGTCACCTGTTCAGCCGCATCCACGTGGAGGACATCGCCAAGACCCTCCAGGCCTCCATCGCCCGACCGTCTGCGGGGCGCGTCTACAATGTCTGCGACGACGAGCCGGCGGCGGCGGAAGCCGTCACGGCCTACGCCTGCAAGCTGCTGGGGGTCGAACCGCCGCCGCTGATCCCCCTGGATAAGGCGGAGATGTCGCCCATGGCGCTCAGCTTCTGGCAGGACAACCGCCTGGTCTCCAACCGCCGCCTGCACGAGGAACTGGGCGTCGAGCTGGACTATCCGAACTACCGCGCGGGCCTGGAGGCGATCCTGGCCGAGGAGCGGACGGCGTAGCTAACCCGGGCGCGCGAGTTGTTACCCCTTAATATCAACCCGGAACCCTTGTTCGGGGGCTTTAGAGTAAGCGGCATCGGCATCCAAGGGCACGACCGGCGCCAGGCCGTCCTGCGCCGCCGCGCCTTGCCCTTCGGGAGGACTTTGGCGGAAGGACTTGGACCATGGCGCTGCTCGACTCCTTTCTCGCCTTCGCGCTGACCGTCGCCGCCCTGGCGACGGTGGTCACCATTCTCATGGAAGTCGCCATTCGCTGGCTGGGGCTGAAGAAGCGCGACCAGGTCGACTTCATTGAGCGCCTGTTGAAGGACACCCTGGGTGAGAAGCTGCCGGACGCGGACGAACGCTGGCGGGCGATCAAGACCATTCTCAACAACCCATTCTCCGCCCTGGAAATGGCCGCGAGCAAGGAAGACCAGGACTACCGGGGCAAGGAAAGCGGCTGCATCTACACCGATGTCTCCCTCGAGCATGTGCTGCGGCGCCTGATGGAATGTGACGCCGCGAAATTCCTGCGCGAGGAGGCGGAGAGCGCTGAAGACCGCCTGAGGGCGCGTCTGCACCTTGTCGCCACCAAGTACGACGAATACCGCTCGGCGCTGGGCGCCGAGTTCAAGCGCTCTGCGCAGATGTACTCGATCTTCGTGGGCATCGGCGTGGCGTTGCTGATGAACATCGACGGCGTGCGTCTGCTGCAGGTCTATCTGCAGAGCCCCGAGTTGCGTCAGAGCGTGATCGAGAAGCTGCCGGTGCCCGACGCCGGGCAAGCCGAGACCGGAAAGGACATGGACCACTACGTCGATGAACTGAAGACCGGTCTCGCGGGCATCCGCGATCTGGCTCTGCCCATCGGACCGGGCTACTTCCCGCACTGCTATCTCCCCTTTCCCGAGGGGGAGGGCGCGGGCAGCGTCTCCGCCGACCCGCTGTGCGAGGCAAAGTTCGACGGCGGCTTCTTTCTGGAGGCTCTGGTCTGGCTGGCCAAGGTGATCGTCACCGGCATGCTGATCGGCCTCGGCGCACCTTTCTGGTATGACGTGGCGCGGCGTCTGGCGGCGGTGCGCACGGCCTTCCAAGGCTCGCCGCCGGCGGAGCAGGGCTTTCGCGGCGCCGATGCCAAGGGCGATCCCGAAATGCGCCGCGAGCTGATCGAGCGCGTCATCGAAGACACCCGGAATGCCGAGGAAAGGCCCAAGCTGCCGGCCGATCAAGCTGCGGCGGCCGCGGAAGAAGCGCCGGCTTAGCCGGACCCGTCTCTGGCCGACAGCTCCTCGATCGTGCGCTCCAGGCGGGCCATGTCCTCGGGCTCCGACAGGCGGTGGGCGGCGGATTTCACCAGGATCACCTCGACGTCGTCGCTCGCCACCGCCTCGGCCAGGCGCAGGCTGGTCTGCCAGGGCACGTCCGCGTCCTGCAGGCCGTGGATCAGGCGCAGCGGGCAGGTGAGGGGGATCGGGGCGTTCAGCAGCAGGTGGTCGCGGCCCTCCTCGATCAGCCGCAGGGTGATGCGGTAGGGCGCCAGGCTGTATTCGGAAGGGCGGTCGACGTAGCCGTCGCGCTGCAGCGCGGCCCGCAGCTCCGGCGTGGCGCGGCCCCAGATCAGGTCCTCGGTGAAGTCCGGCGCCGGCGCGATGCCGATCAGCCCGGCAACGCGCTCGGGACGGGCCCGGGCGACCAGCAGGGCGATCCAGCCGCCCATGGAGGAGCCGATGAGGATCTGCGGGCCTTCGGTCAGTTCGTCCAGGGCCGCCAGGGCGTCGCCGAGCCAGTCGCCGATGGTGCCGTCCTCGAAGCGGCCGGAGGACTGGCCGTGGCCGCGGTAGTCGAAGCGCAGGAAATCGCGGCCCTGGCGGCGGGCATAGTCTTCCAGGGCGACGGCCTTGGTGCCGCTCATGTCGGACATGAAGCCGCCGAGAAAGATCAGTCCCGGCAGCGCCTTGCCGTCCTGGGTCCTGGCTTTTCCGGCCCCAGTCTTGTAACCAGTCTTGTAATAGGCCAGGACGGTGCCGTCTTCGCGCGTTAAACTTTGTGGCGGGTCGACCGGCCCAGCGGATTGCGGCATGCTAACTCACATTAAAGGGTTTCTGTGGCAACGAGTTCCCTGCAACGAGTCCCGGGCATGAGCCGTTCATGCAACTAGATCAGCAAGGTCCATGAGCGTTCCAGACGTTAACATCGGAGTGACGGAGGTCGAAAGAGCCCCGGCGGCGGCCGGCGGGCCGGTGATCCTGCAGGTGTTGCCGAGCCTGGTGACCGGCGGCGCCGAGCGCGGGACGGTCGAGATCGCCGCGGCCATCGTGGCCTCGGGCGGCACCGCCATCGTCGTGTCCGAAGGCGGGCCGATGGAGAACGATCTGAAGCGCGCCGGCGCTCTGCACCTGAAGCTGCCCGTGGCCTCCAAGAACCCGATCGTGATGTACCGCAACATCGCGCGGCTGGAGCGCATCATCGAAAGCTACAAGGTCGACGTGGTGCACGTGCGCTCGCGCGCCCCGGCCTGGTCGGCGCGCGCCGCGGCACAGCACAGCGGCGCCCACTTCATTACCACCTTCCACGCGCCCTACAATTTCACCAACGCGATCAAGAAGCGCTACAACCAGGTCATGGCCGAGGGCGAGCGGGTCATCGCCATCTCGGAGTTCATCGCCGATCACGTGCGCGAGAACTACCATGTCGACCCGGCGCGCCTGCGCGTCGTGCGCCGCGGCATCGACGTCGCCCGCTTCGATCCGGACAAGGTCTCGGCCGAGCGCATGATCCAGCTCTCCACCCGCTGGCGGCTGCCCGACGGGGTCCCGCTGATCCTCATGCCGGGCCGGCTCAGCCGCTGGAAAGGCCAGGCGGTGCTGCTGGAGGCGCTGACCCATCTGCGCGACATCGATTTCCGCTGCGTCATGGTCGGCTCCGACCAGGGCCGCACCGGCTACCGGCGCGAGCTGGAGGCTCTGATCAGCAGCCACGACCTCGGCGGCCGCGCCTCGATCATGGACGAATGCAACGACATGCCGGCGGCCTACATGCTCTCCGACGTGGTGGTTTCCGCCTCGACCGATCCGGAGGGCTTCGGCCGGGTGGTGGGCGAGGCCCAGGCCATGGGCCGCCCGGTGGTGGCCAGCGATCACGGCGGCGCCCGCGAGCAGCTCATTTCCGGGCGCACCGGCTTCCTGTTCCCCTCCGGCGACCCCGCGGCGCTGGCCGAGGGGTTGCGCAAGGCCCTGTTCCTCTCGCCCGAGGAGCGCGCCCGCCTGCACGACGAGGCCATCGCCCGGGTCCGCGCCGAGTTCTCCAAGGACCAGATGTGCGCCCGCACCCTGGCGCTCTACCGCGAGGTCCTGCGCGCCGGGGCCGGCACCCAAGCCACCCGAACTTGACCGCCCCGGGCCCGGTTCGAACCGCATCCCCGGGGCGCCCGCGCTGACCAGCGGCCCGGACTTGAACCGGCTTCGGGCCGCTGCTTGACAGCCCTTGTAATCCTTCTAAAGTTCCCGCCGCTTTCAAACAGGACCCGGATTTCCGGGAATTCGCATGGCAGTCACGACAGAAAGTAAGCTCTCGATCACGCTTCCCGACGGCAGCACGCGCAGCTATGACGGGCCGGTCACCGGTGCCGAGGTCGCGGCTTCCATCGGCCCGGGCCTCGCCAAGGCGGCCATGGCCGTGAAGGTCGATGGCGCCCTGCGCGACCTTTCGCGCCCCATCGAGCAGGACGCGGCGGTCGAGATCGTGACCGCCGGCCACGAGGACAGCCTGGAACTGCTGCGCCACGACTGCGCCCACGTGCTGGCCGAGGCGGTGCAGGAGCTCTATCCCGGCACCCAGGTCACCTTCGGCCCGGCCATCGAGAACGGCTTCTACTACGACTTCGCACGCGCCGAGCCCTTCACGCCCGACGATCTGGCGGTGATCGAAAAGCGCATGCACGAGATCGTCGACCGCAACGAGGCGATCGTCCGCGAGGTCTGGGACCGCGACGCGGCGATCCGCCACTTCGCGGAGATCGGCGAGAAGTACAAGGCCGAGCACATCGAGACCCTGCCGGCGGACGCCGATATCTCGATTTACCGCCAGGGCGACTGGCTCGACCTCTGCATCGGTCCGCATCTGCCCTCGACGGGCAAGCTGGGCCATGCCTTCAAGCTGACCAAGATTTCCGGCGCCTACTGGCGCGGCGACGCGAAGAACGAGCAGCTGCAGCGCATCTACGGCACCTGCTGGGAGACGGAAAAGCAGCTCAAGGCCTACCTCACCATGGTGGAGGAGGCGGAAAAGCGCGACCACCGCCGCCTGGGCCGCGAGATGAACCTGTTCCACATGCAGGAGGAGGCGGCCGGCTCGGTGTTCTGGCACCCCAAGGGCTGGACCCTCTACCGCACGGTGGAGCGCTACATGCGCCAGCGCCTGGAAGCGGCCGGCTACGTCGAGGTGAAGACGCCGCAGCTCATCGACCGCGCGCTCTGGGAGGCTTCGGGCCACTGGGAGAAGTTCCACGAGCACATGTTCATCGCCGAGTCCGAGGAACGCTCGCTGGCGGTGAAGCCGATGAACTGCCCCGGCCACGTGCAGATCTTCAAGCAGGGCCAGACCAGCTACCGGGATCTGCCGCTGCGCATGGCCGAGTTCGGCTCCTGCCACCGCAACGAGCCCTCGGGCGCGCTGCACGGCATGATGCGGGTGCGCGCCTTCACCCAGGACGACGCCCATATCTTCTGCACGCCGGACCAGATCAACAGCGAGACGGTGATCTTCTGCGACCTGCTGCGCACGATCTACCGCGACTTCGGCTTCGACGAGCTGGTGGTGAAGTTCTCCGACCGCCCGCCGGTGCGCGCCGGCGACGACGCCACCTGGGACAAGGCCGAGCAGGCCTTGAAGGACGCGGTGGAGCAGGCCGGGCTGGAATACACGCTGAACCCGGGCGAGGGCGCCTTCTACGGGCCGAAGCTGGAGTTCGTGCTGCGTGACGCGATCGGCCGCGACTGGCAGTGCGGCACCTTCCAGGTCGACTTCGTGCTGCCGGAGCGCCTGGGCGCCAACTACATCGGCGAGGACGGCGAGAAACACCGCCCGGTCATGCTGCACCGGGCGATCCTCGGCTCCTTCGAGCGTTTCCTGGCGATCCTCATCGAACAGTACGCCGGCCGGTTCCCGCTCTGGTTGGCCCCGGTGCAGGGGGTGGTGGCGACCATCACCTCCGACGCGAACGGCTACGCGGCAGAGGCCCAGGCGGCTTTCGCGGCGGCGGGCCTGCGCTTCGAGACGGATTTGCGCAACGAAAAAATCAACTATAAGGTGCGCGAGCACTCACTGGCCAAGGTGCCGGTGATCGCCGTCGTCGGCCGCCGCGAGGCCGAGGAAGGCAAGGTCGCCCTGCGCCGTCTGGGCAGCAAGGAGCAAGAGGTTCTTGCGCTTGGCGAAGCAGTAGCTAGGATCAGGGAAGAAGCAGCAGTCCCGGGCGCCTAGGCGCGGCGGGACCAATAGCTGTAGGTACAAGAGGTAGATGCAGAACAGTTCGGGGGCCGGTGAACCGGGAAGTTCGGGTGGCCCGGCCGATGAGATGGGGAGGTCGCCGCCGACCGCGGCGGGACCAAGGAAAGCCTGAAAAGGACCCCCTGTAACGGGAATAAGGAGCTTAAGCGATAGCACGCCCACCCTTTGACGCCTCGCCGTCCCGCGACGGACCGCGTGTAAACGACATGATCACGTCGCCCCAAGTACGCCTAGTTGACGAGAACGGAGAGCAGGTCGGCGTTGTTTCCGTCGGCGATGCGCTGCGCCGCGCCGAAAACGCGGGGCTGGACCTCATGGAGGTTTCGCCCAACGCCGATCCGCCGGTCTGCAAGATTCTCGACTACGGCCGCTTCCGCTACGAGGCCCAGAAGAAGAAGAACGAGGCCCGCAAAAAGCAGAAGATCATCGAGGTCAAGGAGATCAAGATGCGGCCCAACATCGACACCCACGACTACGAGGTGAAGATGCGGGCCATCCACCGCTTCATCGACGAAGGCGACAAGGTCAAGGTGACCATGCGCTTCCGCGGCCGCGAAATGGTCCACCAGGACCTCGGCAAGCAGGTGCTCGACCGTGTCCGCGAGGAGATGGAAGAGAAGGCCAAGGTGGAGCAGTTCCCCAAGATCGAAGGCCGCCAGATGACCATGGTCATGGCGCCGCGCTAGGCAACTGCGTAGAACGAGAGAAGGGCCGCCGGCTAACCGCCGGTGGCCCTTATTTCTTTGTGCCTTTGGACTCCTTCAGGCGCCCATACCGCCGTCGATGGTGTGCTGGGCGCCGGTGATATAGCCCGCTTCGGGCCCGGCCAGATAGGCGACCAGAGCGGCAATCTCCTGGGGCTTGCCATGGCGCTTGATGGCCATAAAGGAATGCATGGCGTCCTTCATGGGGCCGTCTGCCGGGTTCATGTCGGTATCGACCGGCCCGGGCTGGACGTTGTTGACGGTGATGCCGCGGTGCCCGAAGTCGCGGGCGAGGCCACGCACCAGGCCCTGGATCGCCGACTTGGTCAGTGCATAGGCGGCGCCGCCCGGAAAGGGCATGCGGTCGCCGTTGACCGAACCGATGATGACGATGCGCCCGCCGTCGGGCATCTTCCGTGCCGCCTCGACGGCAGCGTGATAGGGACCGCGCACGTTCACGTCGATCATGCGGTCCACATCGCCGGGATCGATCTCAAGGGGATCGCCCATAACCAGGATGCCGGCGCTGACGACGAGGATGTCGAGAGGGCCGGTATCCGCAATGACCCTGGCGACGGCTTCCCGATCGGCGCTGTCTGCCCGGACGGCCGTGGTGCCCGTCTTCCCGGCCAGTGCCGCCGCAGCCTCTTCAGAGCCGGCATAGGTGAAGGTGGCGGCGGCGCCCTCGGCCGCCAGACGTTCGACGATTGCCGCGCCGATGCCGCGGCTGCCGCCAAGCACCAGGGCCTTCTTGCCCGCCAGGGCCTTCTCAGCCGTCGGTGATGCCATGATCCATTCTCCTTGATGAAATATGTAATGATCACTAAATAAGAAGGATTGGGATCTGGAACTTCAAGCTAAAATATAGTGACTGCTAAAAAAATATCCCCGAAGCCGACTGAACCGAACGGGAAGGCCCCGAAAGGCGCTCCGCGCGGCCGGCCGCGCGCCTTCGACGCGGATCAGGCGGTCGACACCGCGATGGCGATGTTCCATGCCCGCGGCTACGACGGCGTCGGTGTCGCCGAACTGGGCGAGGCCATTGGCGTGAAGGCGCCCAGTCTCTATGCCGCCTTCGGCAGCAAGAAGGGCCTCTTTGAGCAGACGTTGGCCCGCTACCTCTCGGGTAACGGCGACTTCATCGGCCACAGTCTTGCCGAGGAAGGGCCGGTGGCAGAGGTGATCCCCCGCCTGCTGTGTCGGGCGGCGGAGGCCTATGGCGACCCGGCGGGGCTGCCCGGGTGCCTGGTGCTGGACAGCACGCGGAACTGCGGCGACCCGGCGGTCTGCGCCCTTACCGAAGAGCTGCGCGGACAGGTCCGGGCGCGGCTGCGCGAGCGTATCGCCCAGGACTGTCCCGAAGCGTCGGAGGAACTGGCAGGTTATGTGATGGTGGCCCTGACCGGGCTTTCCGGCGCCGCCCGTGACGGCATGGCGCCGGAGGCGCTTCTGCGCTCGGCCGAGATTGCCGGGGACGGCTTTCGTGCCCAGTTGGCCGAGGGAGAGCCGAAAGGTTAACCAAAGGCCCTGCCGGGTGGGCTGGGAGCGCCGGATTTCCGGACTTTTTTAGCGACTTTCGGGCCTCTTCGGCCCCTTGCAATCCCCCTTCCGGGGAGCTATAACCCCGCGTTCTTATCGAGCGGTCCGGCGAAAGGGCATGCCCAGCCGCTCCTACAGGTCTCGTTTCGTTCGGAAAGGATGCAAAATGCCCAAATTGAAGAACAAGTCCGGGGCCAAGAAGCGCTTCAGCTTCACCGGCACCGGCAAGATCAAGTTCAAGCACTCCGGCAAGCGCCACATGATGCGCCGCCGTTCCCAGAAGATGATCCGCAGCACGCGCGCCATGGACACCCTGTGCGACGCCGATGCCAAGATCGTCAAGCGTAACTTCCTGATTTACGCGAAGTAAGGGAGGCGCAACATGGCACGAGTAAAACGGGGCGTTACCACCCACGCCCGTCACCAGAAGGTTATGCAGCGCGCCAAGGGCTACCGTGGCCGCGGCAAGAACGTCTACACCGTCGCGATCGAGCGGGTCGAGAAGGGCCTGCAGTACGCCTATCGCGACCGCCGGGTGAAGAAGCGCAATTTCCGCTCCCTGTGGATCCAGCGCATCAACGCCGGCGCCCGCCTTCACGGCCTCACCTACTCCCAGTTTATGAACGGCATCAAGCGGGCTGGTATCGAGCTCGACCGCAAGGTGCTGTCCGACCTGGCGGTGCGTGAGCCCGATGCCTTTAAGTCCCTGGTGGAGCAGGCGAAGGCCGCCCAGGCTTAAGTTCTTGGGCCCTGAGCTTTCCCGATAAACCAGTGACCGGTCCCGTCCTTTAGAACGGCGCGCCCCGAAACGGCGGCGCGCCGGACGGGAAGGCAGAGGCGGACGTTTAGGCGATGGAGAACCTCGAAGACCTTCAAAACAGCCTGTTGGATCGCGTGGCCGCGGCCGGCGACCTGGAGGCTTTGGAGAGTCTGCGCGTGCAGGCGCTCGGCAAGAAGGGCGAGGTGACCCAGCGCCTCAAGAGCCTGGGGGGCCTGTCGCCCGACGAACGCAAGGCCGCCGGCCAGAACCTCAACAAGGTGAAAGAAGCGGTGACCGCGGCCCTGGAGGCCCGGCGTTCCGACCTGGAGGAAAGCGCCCTGGAGGCGCGGCTGGCCAGCGAGGCGGTGGACGTCACCCTGCCGGCGCGTCCGGCCGAGGTCGGGCGCATCCACCCGATCAGCCAGACCTTCGAGGAACTGACGGCGATCTTCGGCGAGATGGGCTTCTCTGTCGCCGAGGGCCCGCACATCGAGGACGACTTCCACAACTTCACGGCCCTGAACATCCCCGAGGTGCATCCCGCGCGCCAGGAGATGGACACCTTCTACATGCAGCCGGCCGCCGACGGCAGCCGCAAGGTGCTGCGCACCCACACCTCGCCGGTGCAGATCCGCACCATGCTGTCCGAGAAGCCGCCGATCCGCATCATCGTGCCGGGCCGCACCTTCCGCGCCGACCACGACGCCACCCACTCGCCGATGTTCCATCAGGTCGAGGGGCTGGTGATCGACAAGGCGAGCCACATGGGCCACCTGAAGGGCACGCTGACCGCCTTCTGCCGCGCCTTCTTCGGCATCGACGACCTGCCGCTGCGCTTCCGGCCCAGCTATTTCCCCTTCACCGAGCCCAGCGCCGAGGTCGACATCGGCTGCTCGCGCGAGGGCGGCGAGCTGAAGATCGGGCCGGGCAAGGACTGGCTGGAGATTCTCGGCTGCGGCATGGTCCACCCCAAGGTGCTGGCCAACTGCGGCATCGACCCCGAGGAGTACCAGGGCTTCGCCTTCGGCATGGGGATCGAGCGCATCGCCATGCTGAAGTACGGCTTCCCGGACCTGCGCATCTTCTTCGAATCGGACCTGCGCTGGCTGAAGCACTACGGCTTCGTGCCGCTGGAGATTCCCTCCATGGTCAGGGGAATGTAGGCCGATGAAGTTCACGCTGAACTGGCTGAAGGACCACCTGGAGACCGAGGCCTCCCTGAAGGAGATCACCGACAAGCTGTCGATGATCGGCCTGGAGGTCGAGGGGGTGGAGGACCGCGCCGAGACGCTGAAGCCCTTCACCGTCGCCTACGTGAAGGAGGCGCGCCAGCACCCCAACGCCGACCGCCTGCGGGTCTGCATCGTCGACACCGGCACGGAAGAGGTGCAGGTGGTCTGCGGCGCGCCCAACGCGCGCACGGGCATGAAGGGCGTCTTCGCGCCCGTCGGCAGCTATGTGCCCGGCATCGAGATGGAGCTGAAGGCGGGCAAGATCCGCGGCGAGGCCTCCAACGGCATGCTGGTCTCCGAGCGCGAGATGGGCATCTCCGACGAGCACGAGGGCATCATCGACCTGCCGGAAGACGCGCCGCTCGGCGCCTCCTTCGCGGAGGTCGCCGGCCTGAACGACGCGGTCATCGAGATCGCCATCACGCCGAACCGCGGCGACTGCCTGGGCGTGCGCGGCGTCGCCCGCGACCTGGTGGCCGCCGGCCTCGGCAGCCTGAAGCCCCTGGACACGGCGCGGCAGCCGGGCGGCTTCGAGAGCCCCATCAAGTGGCGGCGCGACCTGCCGGCCGACCGCCAGGACGCCTGCCCCTTCGTCGCCGGGCGCTACTTCCGCGGCGTGAAGAACGGGCCCAGCCCGAAGTGGCTGCAGGACCGCCTGCGCGCCATCGGCCTGCGTCCGATCTCCGCCCTGGTCGATGTCACCAACTACGTCACCTACGACCTGGGCCGGCCGCTGCACGTCTTCGACGCCGACAAGGTGAAGGGCGATGTGGTCATGCGCTTCGCCACCCCGGGCGCCGAGATCCTGGCGCTGGACGGCAATACCTACACCCTGGACGACACCATGGTGGCGATCCACGACGACAACGGGCCGGAGGGCATCGGCGGCGTCATGGGCGGCGAGATCTCGGGCTGCCAGGAAGACACCACCAACGTCTTCCTGGAGGTCGCGCTCTTCGATCCGGACATGGTGGCGCAGACCGGACGCAAGCTCGGCATCCATTCCGACGCCCGCTTCCGCTTCGAGCGCGGGCTCGACCCGCAGTCCGGCATCTGGGGCGTGGACGTCGCCACCCGCCTGATCCTGGAACTCTGCGGCGGCGAGGCCAGCGAGGTGGTCAGCGCCGGCGAGATCCCGCCGGAGACGCGCCGTGTCACCCTGCGGCCGGCCCGCGTGGCCGAGCTTGGCGGCATGGAAGTCGCGGCTGAGCGCCAGGCCGAGATCCTGGAGCGCCTGGGTTTCCAGGTCGACGCGGGCAAGGACGCCATCGCCGCGGTGCCGCCGAGCTGGCGCCCCGACGTGGAATCGGAGGCCTGCCTGGTCGAGGAGGTCATGCGCATCCACGGCTACGAGGACATTCCCGAGATCGAGCTGCCGCGCGACAGCTACCTGCCGCGGGCGGTGCTGACCCCCGCCCAGCGCCGGGTCTCGGCGGCGCGGACGGCGCTGGCCTGGCGCGGCATGCTGGAAGGCGTGACCTTCTCCTTCGTTTCCAGCCGCGAGGCGGCGCTTTTCGGTGGCGGCGCCGAGGCCCTGTGCCTCGCCAACCCGATTTCCGCCGATCTGGACGTCATGCGGCCGACGCCGCTGGCCAATCTGGCGAGCGCGGCGGCGCGCAACGCCGACCGCGGCTTCGGCGACCTGGCCCTTTTCGAGGTCGGCCCGCAGTATCTCGACGACACGCCGGAAGGCCAGCGCACCGTGGCCGTCGGCCTGCGTGCCGGCGACGCGCAGCCGCGCCACTGGGCGGGCGGGGCCCGCGCCGTGGACGCCTTCGACGCCAAGGGCGACGCGGAGGCGGTGCTGAAGGCCTGCGAAGCGCCGGTCGAGAACCTGCAGGTCACCCGCGACGCGCCGGCCTGGTATCACCCCGGGCGCTCCGGCGTGCTGCGTCTCGGCCCCAAGGTGCTGGCCCAGTTCGGCGAGCTGCACCCCCGGGTGCTGAAAGCCCTGGACCTCAAGGGGCCGGTAGCGGCTTTCGAGGTCTTCCTCGAGACCATCCCGCTGCCGCGGACCGGCAAGCAGAAGCGCAGCCTTCTGGAGATGTCGCCCTTCCAGCCGGTGTCGCGCGATTTCGCCTTCCTGGTCGATGAGGACGTGCCGGCCGAGAAAATCGTCCGGGCCGCCCGCGGCGTCGACAAGGCGATGATCACCGATGTGGCGCTGTTCGACGTCTATCAGGGCAAGGGTGTGGAGCCGGGCAAGAAGTCGCTGGCCATCGCCGTCACGCTGCAGCCGCGCGACGCGACGCTGACGGATCAGGAGATCGAGGCGGTGGCGGAGAAGGTCGTGGCCCAGGTGACCAAGGCCACGGGCGGCTCTCTCAGGGGCTGAGGCCCGGCCGGAGCTCTATCGGGCGCTTTACCAGGGCGTTGCAGGGACCCGCTGGGGTCCGCTGTTAGGCTAGGCGCCGCCGGGGCGGCAGGTGCCTGCCTGAATTCAAACCAAAATATCGCCAGGGTTGGCGGTGCCGGCTGTTGTCAGCGGGCCAGGCGGACTTCGCTGTCGGTGCAGCGCGCCCAAAGCTCATCGGCCTTGCGGGCCCTTTCGACCAGCTCTTTGGCGAGTTTGATATTGCCAGCGGCTTCCGCACGCGCGGCGAGCGCCCAAGTCATCGCGGCGTATTCGCGCGCCTCGGCTTCGCTGATTCTGCGGTCCATCATTACTTTACCCTGCCCATCATTGGGAATTAGCGACTACACCGAGGGTCGAACAGCCATGGTTAATGAATGGTTAAGAACTTCTTAACTGTGATAATTCGGCACCCCACGTTGCAGGGATGCCACAGGTGCGGAGGGCGCCGGGAAGGTGGGAACGGCAAATTGGGAGCGGGAAATCGCAGGCGGGGCGCAAACAAAGAAAAAGGCCCGGTCCTTTGTGGACCGGGCCTGGCTTTAATTCCGTGGCCTTTTAGTCGGCATCCCGTGGCGCTTGCGCTGCCGCCTTGGGGGTGCCCCTTACGCGACCGTACTTGGAGCCGAAAATCAGGTGCTATACCACTGCATGCAGATGCGCGGACCCTGATGTGCTTTGTTGCTCGCCTTGGTGCGGCGGATCGTCTTGTTGATGAAGGCTTCCAGTTCCCGGATGTGATGCTCGGGAACGCCGTGCCGGATCAGGTAGGCACGCGACTTACGGGCATTCTTGTCGTAGGTCGCGATGTCCTTCTTACCCATGGCCTCATAGGCCTTCACCATGCAGTAGTTCTGCTGGTACCAGCGGGCCTCGTTGCGCGCTGCGGCAGCGGGGGACGTCGTCGCCGCGAACACGGCGCCTGCCACAGCAATGCAGGCCGCCAAGCGAAGTCCGCCACCCGCGGACGTAAAATAGCTTCCCATAAAACCTCTCCGCATCGTTCGTCCTCAGTGTTCTGAGGCCAGCGATTCTTCCCGACCGGCGTTGAGATTCTGTGAAGAATCGAGACAATGCCCCCCAAAATCCCGAGTAGATTAACAAAAATACGCGAATACTCAAAGCTGAAGAAATCGCGGTTTTCCGGAGCGCGGCGTCAGGATGCGGGTGGTGGAACTGGCCGGGGGCTGCCAATGAAGCTCGATGCCCCGCTCGGCGAGAAATGCCTCGGCCGCCTGGCGGGCCTCCGCGTGGGTCCTTGCGGTGCCCTGGCCGACGCGCACGCCCTCCCGGTTATAAGTGACCGTCCAGCAAAACAGCCGCTCCCCCCGCTCATAGGTGAAGCTCTTGGTTTCCCGCCAAGGTTCGATCAGGATATTGTGGCTTTTCAACTGGATCCTCCCTCCAACTTAGGGGTCGAGGGCTAACATGGCGCTTCGCGCCGGGTGTGTGACGACTTCGGGACAATTTCCTGAGGCGGT
Organism: Kiloniellaceae bacterium; assembly: GCA_048268885.1. Lineage (GTDB taxonomy): Bacteria > Pseudomonadota > Alphaproteobacteria > Kiloniellales > Kiloniellaceae > Pelagibius. Next base: position 122,687 of record JBLWUP010000002.1, read on the forward strand.
TGAGCCGGGCTTGACGCAGGATCGCCTCCGGGGTGGGGGCCTGGGGTGGCCGGCAGAGGTCTCCGGCCGGCCACGACGGGAAGCGTTGATTAGCGGGCCGCCGCACCCTATCTTCCTGCGCGCCCGCGTCGTCCGTCCTGCCAAGGGCGCCGCGCGGGGACAGGTAATTTCCAAGGCAGTTCACACGCCAGCATGACCGACCTTTCCCATATCCGTAATTTCGCGATCATCGCCCATATCGACCACGGCAAATCGACCCTGGCCGACCGGCTGATCCAGCTCTGCGGGGGCCTCACCGAGCGCGAGATGAAAGAGCAGGTGCTCGACTCGATGGAGCTGGAGCGCGAGCGCGGCATCACCATCAAGGCCCAGACCGTGCGGCTCAGCTACACCGCCTCCGACGGCGAGACCTACGAGCTGAACCTCATCGACACGCCGGGCCACGTGGACTTCTCCTACGAGGTCAGCCGCTCGCTGGCGGCCTGCGAAGGCTCGCTGCTGCTGGTCGACGCCTCCCAGGGCGTCGAGGCGCAGACCCTGGCCAACGTCTACCTGGCGATCGACAACGATCACGAGATCATCCCGGTCCTGAACAAGGTCGACCTGCCGGCGTCCGAGCCGGAGCGGGTGAAGGAGCAGATCGAGGAGGTCATCGGCATCGACGCCTCGGAGGCGCTGGAAATCTCCGCCAAGACCGGCAAGGGCGTCGCCGAGGTGCTGGAGGCGCTGGTGAAGCGCCTGCCGCCGCCCAAGGGCGACGCCGCGGCGCCGCTGAAAGCCATGCTGGTCGACAGCTGGTACGACACCTACCTGGGGGTCATCGCCCTGGTGCGCGTCATCGACGGCAGGCTGATCCCAGGCATGAAGATCCGCATGATGGGCAGCGGCGCGACGCACCTGGTCGACAAGGTCGGCGCCTTCACCCCCAAGATGGTGAACCTGAAGGAACTGGGGCCCGGCGAACTGGGCTTCATCAACGCCTCCATCAAGTCGGTCGCCGACTGCAACGTGGGCGACACCATCACCGACGAGCGCCGCCTGGCCGACAAGCCGCTGCCCGGCTTCAAGCCCTCGGTGCCGGTGGTGTTCTGCGGCCTCTTCCCGGTGGACGCCGCCGACTACGAGGATCTGCGCGACTCCCTGGCCAAGCTGGCGCTGAACGACTCCTCCTTCCAGTACGAGGCGGAGAGCAGCGCGGCGCTGGGCTTCGGCTTCCGCTGCGGCTTCCTGGGCCTGCTGCACCTGGAAATCGTGCAGGAGCGCCTGGAGCGCGAGTTCGATCTGGATCTCGTCACCACGGCGCCTTCGGTGGTCTACAAGATCCACATGACCAAGGGCCAGATGATCGAGCTGCACAACCCGGCCGACATGCCCGACGTGGTGAAGATCGACCACATCGAGGAGCCCTGGATCAAGGCCACCATCCTGGTGCCCGACGAGTTTCTCGGGCCCATCCTGAAGCTTTGCGAGGATCGCCGGGGCGAGCAGATCGACCTGACCTATGCCGGCTCGCGCGCCATGCTGGTCTACCGCCTGCCGCTGAACGAGGTGGTCTTCGACTTCTACGACCGCCTGAAGTCGGTCTCGCGCGGCTACGCCAGCTTCGACTACCAGATCGAGGAATACCGCGAGAGCGACCTGGTGAAGGTTTCCATCCTGGTGAACCAGGAGCCGGTGGACTCGCTCGCCATCATCGTCCACCGCGGCCAGGCGGAAAACCGCGGGCGCATGCTCTGCGAGCGGCTGAAGGACCTGATCCCGCGCCAGCTCTTCAAGATCGCCATCCAGGCGGCGATCGGCGGCAAGGTGATCGCGCGCGAGACCATCTCGGCCCTGCGCAAGGACGTCACCGCCAAGTGCTACGGCGGCGACGTCAGCCGCAAGCGCAAGCTGCTGGAAAAGCAGAAGGCGGGCAAGAAGCGCATGCGCAATATCGGCAACGTGGAAATCCCGCAGTCGGCCTTCCTGGCCGCCCTGAAGATGAGCGACAACTAGGTAGGGTCAGCCGCTCTTCCGACCGCTTGCCGCTGAAGCGGACCTTATCGTTTGCCGCTGAAGCGGCGGGGCGCCTTGGCGCCGCCCCAACGGCGGCAGAGCAGCACCAGGATCAGCCCCGGCACGAAGAAAACGGCCACCGCCGGCCACAGCAGCACCGGGCCGAAGACGTTGTCCCAGAGGTCGACGGAGACGTTGCGCTCGATGCCCGCCTGCAGGGTGTTGAGGGTGAAGCTGCCGAGCGCCTGGTCGATCTCGTACCAGCGCTGGCCGAGCACGGCGAAGCCCCAGGTACCGCTGCTCAGGGAGGAAACCGCGTCCCAGCCCAGGAGAACCAGGGTGCAGAACAGCAGAATCCAGCCGATGACGCGGCCTACGATCATCCAAATCCCCCAATATTGCCGGCCCGCCCGCCGTTCGTCCTCTTTGGCTGTCCGGCGGTGCAGGCGACCCTGAAAGACGCAATAGTAGCAGCCGTTAAGGGGCTCGGCCAACCTCCGGGCGAGGCCGGCGGAGGTCACAAGCCCTTGAGGCGGGGGACGGCCCCGGCCTGAAGGGCAAAGGCCCGGCGCGCGCCCCGGCGTGTCCCCGGCCTGTCCCCGGCGTATCTGGGGGCGGGAAGGCGTTGCATCGCCGCCCGGCCTCGGCTAGTTTCCCGCCCGCGCCCCCGCTGCCGCCCCCGGTTCACCCCGGATTCATGGTCGGGAAACCCGGGTCGGGTATGAGGGGGGCCGCTTTTAAGGAGAGGTGGCCGAGTGGCTTAAGGCGCACGCCTGGAACGCGTGTGGGCGGGAAACCGCCTCGTGGGTTCGAATCCCACCCTCTCCGCCACTATCCAATTCACTCCCCGATACGTCCGAGGGTGGGTTCGCACCCACATCCTCAAAGTTTGCGCGCGAAGCGCGCGGGGTTCGAATCCCACCCTCTCCGCCACTATCCAATTCATTCCCCGGTCCGTCGAGGGTGGGTTCGACCCCACACTCTAACGCTGCGCGCGGAGCGCGCGGGGTTCGAATCCCACTCTCTCCGCCACTATCCAATTCATCCCCCAATTGGCCGAGGGTGGGGCCGAACCCACGCTCCCCAAAGCTGGCTCTAAGTCTGAGCTTTCTCAGTCGCCGGTGAAGCTCCGGATGAGCCCGTCGTAGGACTGATTTTCCAGCAGCTCTCCGTCCGAGTGCATGAAGTCGTGATGGTCTTTCTCGTCGACCTGTTCCTTCACCATGAACACTCGCCCACTCAGGATGGTCGAGTCCCGGCTCCGCTTGGTCGTGAGGTATTCGCCTTTGAAGACCTTGGTGTCCGCCTCAACGTCGGCGCGTTCGGTGATCATGTAGAAGAAGTCGGCGACCAGACTGTCCCGCTCCTCGAAGGTCCAGAATACGTTATGGGGCTTCACCGACAGGAAGCCGTCGTATTCGAAGTAGGGCCGTTCCTTGCCGAGAATGCTCACGTACTTGGGCACGTTGAACTTGGCACGAATCGCCCGGATGCCGTTCAGCGCCAAGACATAGCGCACCCGTAAGAGGGCGCGAATGGTGTCTGTTCCCCGCTCGATATAGACGCTGTAGACGCCGCCGAAGACCTGGAAGTCGCGGTCGGCGCGGCCCATGTCGCGGTTGGTGTCTTCGTAGTAGATGTCGCGGAAGACCGGCATCCGCTTATAGATTTCCTGGTCGATCACCTTCTGGCTATCGGACAGCGAATAGCCGAGCAGTTCGGCGAAACTGTAGACGCTGACGGAGTCGTTGAGCAGTGCAGCCTCGATCCTTTCGAGGCGCTCTTCCGTCCGCGGCTTCTCCTCCGTTGTTCCCTTCTTGGACAAGGCGTGCTTCGCGTCGATGAACATTTCGCGCAGCTTGCGTGGGTCGGCGCCGGCGCCGCCCTCCCAATTGGTCATCGTCGTCGGAGATATGCCGAGGACCCGTTTGATCTCAAGGCGGGTCACATGCGGAAAGTATTCGGCCCAGAACGGCGAGTCCGAACTGCAAAACAGTATTAGTTTTTTGTTGAGTTTCAATAGCATCGCCGTCCCCCGCCGCCCCGGTTCCTTCGTTGGCTGGAAATTAAACCTGTATTCCATCCGGCGATCAACCGGTGGCCAGGCGATTCCAAGCTGCGCACCGGTCCCGAACCAGACGCGAACCAGCCGTGCAACAGCGGCAACCACCTTTTCAGGAATGGAGGTACTGGCTCTTAACCTTAATGCGATGACGCAAGGAACAAAGGAACAGAGGGAGGAAATCGTCATGTCGTGGTTCGGAAAGAAAAAACAAGACGCCGCCCTGCTGTGTTGGGCCCGCCGGCATCCCGCGTGGAACGCGCTGCGGGCGGACCTGGAGGTGCCGCGGGTGCCGACCGAGGCCAGCCTGCGCAGCGCCGGCGCGGATTTCCTCTCCGGTCTGGAGAAAGAAGTGCTCGAGGCCGAGCGTGATCTGGAAATGGCGGGCGACGCCGTGCGCCAGGCGGTCATCGGCTTTGCCGCCTTCGATGCGGCCCATCGCACCAATCTTGCCGAGCGCGACCGCGACCAGCCGCCGCCGCTGGTGCGTGCCACCCGCCGCCTGGCGACCCATTTCAACGACGGCTAGGAGACGTGACATGACCGATACGACCATGCTGAACGCCACCCAGACCACGCTGCTTGCGGAGCGCAACGCCGTCTACCGCCGTCGCGGGATCATTGCCTGGGTCGAGGCCGGGGGACTCCTGCTGCTGTCCCTGCTCGCCGCCAAGACGGTGCACGTCGACTGGGTCCTGCTGACCGTCCTGCACGAAACCTATGCGGACGCTGACTACGCTTCCACGGCGTTCGCGATGAGCGGACTCTTCGTGGTCTTCAGTTTGCACGCGATCTCGACGGTGCTGAAATCCAAGGTCCTCGACCGGGCGCTGGCCGTCATCGCGGCGATCTGCGCGGCGATCTTCATTGCCGGCACCTGCGCGATGATCGGCGCCATCGCCCTGACCCAGGGGCTCGGCGAGATCGGCGAAGGGCTGCCCGACGTCGATGTCTTCTTCGGCGCGGCTCAAGAAGTGGTTGACGATACCTTCGGCACCGGCATTTTCGAGCAGGTCGTGCTCGACTTCAGTGTGCCGCTCTTCACCGCGGCCGTCTGCACGGCCTTCCTGCTGACGACGTTTCTGCTGAAGTGCATCGTCGACCTGCTGGTCTGCCGCATTTCTGTGGTCCTGCTGACCATCCTGCAGGCGCGCCAGAGCGCTAGGCTCTTTGGCGGGATCAATCATTCGCTGGCACGTGAGAAGCGGGCGCAGTCCGCCCTGGAAACGGCCCGCGCGCGTCGCGTGCACTGGCAGCCCGGCCGGGTCGCCGACGTGATCGTCTCGGTCACCGAGGACATGCTGCGTCCCTTCGACGTGCTGGTGACCGAGCGGTTGCTCTCCGGCCGCACGGCCCCTGAAGAGCTGCCGATCCCCCATGCGGATGGCGGCCCGGCGCTGGACGTCGCACGGCTCGAGAAGCGCTTGTCCGAGATCCGCGAGTCGACGCGCCACGAGCGAGTCCTTCAGGCCCTGAACGAAGCTTGATCAAACGCAGGAGGAAATGATGAAAGCCAAACTCTTCACGACGCTCTGTGCCGCCGCCCTGCTGGCTTCGGTGTCCGTTTCGGCGCCCGTCTCGGCCAAGACTCTGGTCATCGGCCTCGACATCTCCTCGTCGAACCCGCTCATCCATAGCGACAGCTATGCGCGCTACATCGGCGGGCTGCTCGGTGATCGCGTGCTCGAACTTGACTACGGCGACGTCGTCGTCATCGAGACCTTCGGGATCCACGGAGAACTGCTGAGCCGCCGCGCCGAACTGGAGATCTCGAAGCGGCTGCGCCACAAGAAGGTGGCGCACTTCGTCCGCCAGCTGGTCGCGGCCTTGCCCGAAGCCGTGCGCAAGGGCCAGCTCGAGCCGCACGGCGCCACCAACATCATGTCTTTCTTGCGCACCCGGTCCGAGCGCCATGGTTGCCGCAACGGCCTGGCCCTGCTTGTCGCCACCGACGGGGCCGAATCGTCTGACGTGGTCGACGAGAAGGCCCTGCGCGCGGGGAAGGCCGGCCTGCCGGCGCCCAGCGACAGCTACCTGGACGGCTGTGAAGTCGGCCTCTTCGGCGTCGGCGAGGGTGTGGAAAGCCTGGTCTCCGAACGGCTGAGGAAGCAGTGGCGGGACTACCTGCAGGCTGCCGGCGCCGCACCTGTGCGCGTGGACGAAGGCTAAGGAGGATGACCATGACCGACACCATCATGAACAACGGGCCGCCGCGCAGCCTGCTGTGGTCCGCGATCCGTCTGGTCCTGAAGGGACTGTTCTACTGCTGGCTCGGCCGGGCGCTCTACGTCTTCGTCTATGACGACTTCGTGGCGTCCCACGGCCTGCTGGCCCGCAGCTACCTGGCCGGGCGCGACGGCCTGCGTGAGCTGCCGGACACGCTCGCCTTTCTCGCCGGGCTCGTCGGCAGCGGCATCGCCTGGCTGCACGGCACCCTGGTGGGCGAGCTCGGTTACGATCCGGTCGTGCTGCCGGACCTGACGCCGCAGGGGGCCGCCACCTTCGCGCCCGGCCTGGCCGCGGTACTGCAGCCCGCTCTCCAGCTCGGCCTCGCGCTCAGCGCCGCGCAGTTCGCGCTGCTGTTCCTCATCGCCGGGCGGCGCGGCGCGCTCGGCTGGACGGCGCCGGGGGTGCCGCTGATCCTGGAGGCGCGCTTCCGGCTGGTCTATTGGGCCGCGACCCTGGGCCTCAGTGGCGCCCTGGTCTGGCTGGCATTGGCGCAGGGCCTGCTGGCCGCGCTGGCCGCGGCGCTGGTCGCGCTGGCCTGCCTGCGCCTGCCGCTGCTGGGCGCCCTGCCCCTCTGGCTGCTGGACAAGGGCTTCGGTCTCTCGCCGCGCCTGCTGCTGCGCCTGCCGGTGATGATCGGGCGCGGCCTTGCGCGGCTGGTCGCCGGGAACCTCGGCGCGCAGGACGGGCGCCGCCGTGGCTCCGCGCGCGGCGACGGCGGTTTCGATCGCGCGGCTGGGGCCGGCTGGGAGGAGGAGGCCTTTGCGCCGCCCGAAGCCCAGGACACGGCGCGGCGCTACGAGTCCGCCTGCGCCTCCTTCGAACTGGCGCCCGGCGGCTTCGAGGAAGCGGAGCTGCGCGGCCGCTACCGCGAACTGATGAAGAAGGTGCACCCGGACAGCCGCGGGTCGGCCCGCCTCGCGCAGCTGATCAACGCCGACTACGAGTTCGTTCTGCAGCATCACGGCTGGAAACGCTGAACAAGCGAAAGGAGGAAATGATGACCGGCAAGGAATGGTGGGAACGCGGCCAGTGGGTCGACTACTTCAACGCAAGGGCCAACCCGGAGATCGATCCGCCCGCTGGCGGCGATGACGGGCGCGGCGGCGGTGGCGGCGATGAAGAAACGCCGGTTCTGGGCCTGCACGAGGGCCCGAAGCCCTCGCCCGAAATCTACCAGGCGGGCCGGGAGGCGGGCCGGCTGGAGGCGGCGCGGAACCGCTTCGATGCCGAACAGGCGCAGCTGGAAGCCGAACAGGCCGAGGCGCACGAGATCGAAGACGACGGGCCGGACGGCCCGGCGGACGATGACCGGGATGACGGCCGGGATGAAGGCGGCTGGGATCACGATGGGCCCGATGACGGCCCGGATGACGGCGGCCCTGGCGGCGGCCTGGGTGACGATCTCGGCGACGACTTCGGCGATCGGGGCGATGACGACTAGCAGCGGCAGATGACGGCGCGGGCCGCAGTGCCGGCGGGAACGGAAAGGAGGACGACATGACCAACAGGAACAAGACGAGGGTGCGCGACTCTGCTTCAGCCCCGGCTTTGCCGCGGCTGCCGCGCGGCGAGGGGCCGGGCTCGAAAGAGGCGCCCCTGGCGACTTCCTTCTGGTTTCCCGCCGACAGCGTCGAGGCGCAGACCAAGGCGGGCAGCGCCTTCACCTATCGTTCCGGCAAGCTTTGGCTGGGGCGGACGACCGGTGCGGCCGCGCTGCCCGTCGGCTGGATGGACGACCGCCACGCGATGACCTTCGCGCCGTCGCGGGCCGGCAAGGGAACCTCCGGCATCATTCCCAATCTCTGTGACTACCCGGGATCGCTTCTCATTATCGATCCCAAGGGCGAGAACGCTGAGCAGACCGCCGCCCGGCGCGGCTTCGGCAGCAGTACCCAGCTTGGGCTGCACCAGGACGTCCATGTCCTCGATCCCTTCCGAACCTCCAAGGTGGCGCAGGAGTATATCTCCTCCTTCGACGCCCTGTCGGGGATTCGCCCGGGAGTCGACGACGCGCTTGAGAAGGCGGCGGTGCTGAGCGAGGCCCTGGTCGTTACCACCGATGCCCGCGACGCCCATTGGGACGAATCCGCCATTGCCCTGGTCGAGGCGCTGATTCTGCATGTGGCGAGCTGGCCGGGCTATGGAGGCGACCGCTCCCTCGGCCGTGTCCGCCAGCTGCTGCGCGACGGCGACCGCGAAGAGCTTAAGCGGTTCAGGGCGCAGGCCGGGGAAGAGGGCGGACGCGGCCGGCGCCAGCCCACGGCTTTCGACATCCTGCTCACCTGCATGGAGCACAACGAACATTTCGACGGGGTGATTTCGGGCGCCGCCTCCGGCCTCAAGGACCTCGGCCCGCGCGAGCGCGGCGCGATCCTCTCGACCGCCCGGCGGAACCTGAAGTTTCTCGACTCGCCGAAGATGCGCGACAGTCTGCGCGCGGGCGACCACTGCCTGGATCTCGCCGACCTGAAGCGCAACGAGAAGGGCGTCTCCGTCTATCTCGTCCTGCCCGCGTCATTGATGCAGCGCCATGCCCGCTGGCTGCGCGTCGTGCTCAGCCTCATGATCTACACGCTGCAGGTCGACGGCGCGCCCCCGAAATGCGACCATCCGGTCCTCGCCATTCTCGACGAGTTCGCCACCTTGGGCCATCTGCCGATGGTGGAAGCGGCGGCCGGCTACATGGCCGGCTTCGGCCTGAAGATCTGGGCCTTCCTGCAGGACCTGTCCCAGCTGAAACGCGACTACCCGGACAGCTGGGAAACCTTCCTCGGCAATGCCGGTCTGCTGCAGTTCTTCGCCAACACCGACCTGACGACCCTGGAGTACCTCAGCCGCAGGCTCGGCGAGATCGAGGTCGTCCGCGAGACCGGAACGGCGACGCGAAGCGAGACGGCCTCCGTCTCCGATATCTCGGACTACGACAAGGTGCAGCGGGTCCGGTCCGGCCAGGGGCTGAAGCGGCTGATCGGCTCATTCGATCTCGAGAACGACACACAGGCGAATGTGTCCAGCGTTTGCGAGGTCGAAAGCAGGGCGCAGGTGATCCAAAAGACGCAGCTGATGACGCCCGACGAGATCCGCCGCTATTTCTCCCGCGCCTCGGGCCTGCAGATCGTCGCGCTGGCGGACTACCGTCCCCTCATCCTGCGCCGGACACCCTACTACGAGGACCCGCACTTCGTCGGCAAGTACGTGACGGAGGGTGCCGGGAAGCTGCCCGGGCAAGCGGGCTTCCCGTCTTCGCCCGCCCTGGGGACAGATCCGCCGGAGAGGTGAGCGTGCTCAATAGAGGCTGCGCGGGAAGAACCCGAACAGGAAATCCTGGAACCGCTGCGATAGGGAGCGCGCAGGCTGGTGCCTCAGCGTCTGGTCGCCGGCGATCCAGAGCACTTCGCCCTCTTCGCCGTAGGCGCGGTTCTCGTTGTCGCCCAGTTCCAGGCGCCAGGCATTTTCCGGCAGCACGTCCTGATCCATGACGGCGGCGAGCGTCTCGGCCAGCGCGGGGCTTTCCACCACCACGCCCATCTCGCTGTTGATGCCCCACGACCGTGGATCGAGGTTCATCGATCCAATGAAGACGCGGCGGCGGTCGATGACCATGGCCTTCACGTGCAGGCCCATGAACTGACTTTCGACCGGCGGCGTGTCCGCGAGCCTTCTCCGCGTGGCGGCGTCGGGGCGCGTCTCGTAGAGTTCGACGCCGGCGCGCAGCAGGTCGTCCCGCCAGATCCTGTAGTGGCTGTTCACCGCGGGCACATCGTGGGAGGCCAACGAGTTCGTCAGGATGCGGTAGCGGACGCCGCTGGCGACCTGCCCGCCGATCCATTTGACGACCTTGCCGTTGGGAATGATGTAGGCGTTGGTGATGTCCACTTCCTGCTCGGCGCTTTCCAGCAGGTCCCGGATGGCCGCCGGCATCAGGTGGTTCACGCTGTCCCCGTCCACCGTGTCGGTGACGACCTGGCTCTTCCCCGCCGCCATGCCCGCGGCCAGGGCTTCCAGCAGGTCGCGCCAGTCCTGCGGCTCGATCTCGAACTCGGACAGGACGGGCGCCTCGGCCAGTCTCTTGTTGATCAGCGCGTAGCCCTTCTGCAGCTCTTCCGGCGTCACCTCGACGCCGAGGCTGCCCGCGGGCAGCACCAGTTCGCTGTTCCAGAAGCGGTCGAAGACCTCCGATGCCTGGCGGGCGACCGGCCCGATGCCGATGGTGTCGAGGTCGCGGAAGTTGAACGCGGGGTGAAGGCCGAAGTACTCGTTGCCGATGTTGCGCCCGCCGATGATGGCGGCGCGGTTGTCGGCGATCATCAACTTGTTGTGCATACGCTGGTTGGAGCGCTCGAGGTTCGCCATCGTTTCGATAATCCGCCCGGCGATGCTGCGCGCGCGCCAGGGATTGAACAGCCGGATCTCGATGTTGGGATGGGTGCTGATGACGGCGGTGGCCGCGTCGCGCAGCTTGGGCTCTTCCGCATCCTTCAGGATGGTGGTGAGGTCGTCGACGATGATGCGCACCCGCACGCCGCGATCCGCCGCCATGATGATCCGCTTCATCAGCAGCGAGCCGCTCTCGTCGCCCCACCACACGTAATACTGAAGGTCCAGGGAATAGCGTGCGGAATCGATCAGCGCCAGGCGCCAGCGCAGGCCTTCCACATTGCTGTTCAGCAGGCGGAAACCGGATTCATCCGGCGCCATGCGGGCCTGCAGCCCGGCTTCGGTCTCGGCCAGGGGGCCGCCGGGCTGCGGCGCCAGCGCATACCCGGGATCGCCCTTCGGCAGGTCCTCCGGCAGCGTGGCGCAGCCGACGAGCAGCAGGAGCAAGGCGAAGGCCGTTAACGGTCGCATCATGAGACAACTCCCCGAGGCATCGATTGTTCCCCGACGCCGTCTTGTTGGGCACAGTCTAACCTGCCTTGAGGGGTGGTCATCCCATTTTGATTAGGATATCCCGCTTGAGCGGCGCTTCGGCGGGGCGCCAAAGAAAAAGGGCCGGCGCAGCGCCGGCCCTTTCCCTTGTCCGCGTCGCGGCTGTGCCGCGCAGAGATCTTGGTGGGTGATCTTGGTGGGTGATCTTACTGCATGACTTCGGTGGTCGGCCGCGGCGTCGTCACGGTTTCCGGCGGCAGGGTCGGCAGGCTGACCTCCGGCACCGGCCCGGTCAGGCTTTCCAGGAAGGTGACGATCTTGTCCGCTTCGCCGTCGGCCAGTTCCTCACCGAGCTGGGATTCCGCCATGATCTGCACCGCCACCTTCAGGTTCCAGACCTTGCCGGAATGGAAGTAGGGGGCGGTGACGGCGATGTTGCGCAGCGGCGCCGCCCGGAAGACGTACTCGTCGTCCACGGTCTCGGTCACCGCGAAGCGGCCCTTGTCGTCCGGCGGCAGGACCTCGGCGCCGGGCTTTTCGATCAGGCCGAAGGGATAGTAGCCGTGGCCGCCCACGTTGACGCCCGAATGGCAGGCCGAGCAGCCCTTGTCCATGAACAGGGCAAGGCCCTCCTTCTGATCTTCGCTCAGGGCTTCGAGGTCGCCGTTGAGGTAGGCATCGAAGGGCGCCGGCGTGATCAGCGTCGCCTCGAAGGCCTCGATGGCGCGGGCCATGTTCTCGAAGGTGACGGGCTCGGCGTCGTCCGGGAAGGCTTTGCCGAACCACTCCACGTAGAGCGGCATCGAGTACAAGGTGGCCTCGACATTGGCCGGGGTGTTGGCCATTTCGACGCTCGCCTGGATCGGGCCCTGGGCCTGCTCCATCAAGTCGGCGGCGCGCCCGTCCCAGAACTGGGCCTCGTTCAGCACCGAGTTCAGCACGGTCGGGGAGTTGCGCGGACCCTTCTACCAGCCGTGGCCCACCGAGGTTTCCATGTTGTCGTCGCCGCCGGTTGCCAGGTTGTGGCAGGAGTTGCAGCTGAAGACGCCCGAGGCCGAGAGCCGCGGGTCGAAGAACAGCGCCTTGCCCAGCTCGATCTTGTCGGGGGTGATGCGGTTGTCCTTCACCGCCGGCACCGTCGAGGGCAGGGGCTGGAAGGTGTCTTTTGCACTTTCCTGTAGATCGTCGGCCTGGGCCACGGCGCTGAGCATCGTGGCGGAGAGCAAGGCCAAGAGGATGCGTACAAACAATTGAAATAAAAGCGTAATCGTTAACGCTAGCAGTTCTCAAGCCAGGGGTGGATAGACAGCGCGCCGCGGTTGACCGCGGACCGGCGGCGCTGCCGCGTCTCGGCGGGAGGGGAAGCAGGGGCATGCTGTCCTGCTTGCCCGGCGCCTGTGGCGCGCCTAATTTGACGGGGCCGTAACCGACAAGCTGGACCCGATTTATGACTCTGCGCAACGGACGGGAGTTCCTGGCGATTCCGGGCCCCACCAACGTGCCCGATGCGGTGCTGAACGCCATGCACCGCCCGGCCCAGGAGATCTATACCGGCAGCCTGGTGGAGACCACCCGCAGCTGCCTGGAAGACCTGAAGCGGATCTTCCGCACCTCGGGCAGCACCTACATCTACGCCGCCAACGGCCACGGCGCCTGGGAGGCGGCGGTGAGCAACACGCTTTCGCGCGGCGACAAGGTGCTGGTGCTGGGCAACGGCCTCTTCGCCCCGGCCTGGGGCGAGATGGCCGCCTTCCTGGGCGTCGACGTCGAGGTGCTGCCCTGCGGCTATCGCCACGCGGTCGACCCGGCGGCGGTGGAGACGCGCCTGAAGGCCGATGCGGCCGGCGCGATCAAGGCGGTTATGGTGGTGCAGGTCGACACCGCCTCCAGCCTGGTGAACGACATCGCCGCCATCCGCGGCGCCATCGACGCCGCCGGCCATGGGGCGCTGCTGATGGTCGACGCCATCGCCTCCCTGGCCACCATGCCCTTCGATATGGACGGCTGGGGGATCGACGTGGCGGTCACCGGCTCGCAGAAAGGGCTGATGACGCCGCCGGGGCTGAGCTTCGTGGCCGCCGGGCCGCGCGCGCTCAAGGTGCACCCGCAGGCCGGCCTGCGGAGCGGCTATTGGGACTGGACCAAGCGGGACGGGCCGGTGCACTACCAGAAATACTGCGGCACGCCGCCCGAGCATCTGCTGTGGGGGCTGCGCCAGGCCTTGGACATGATTTTCGAGGAGGGCCTGGAGGCGATCTTCACGCGGCACCGCCTGCTGGCCGAGGCGACGCGTCGCGCCGTCGCCACCTGGGCGGAAGGCGGCGTGCTGTCGTTCAACGTGCTCGCCCCGGAGCAGCGCGCCAACTCGGTGACCACGGTGCTCACCGGAGACGTCGAGCCGGAAGCGCTGCGCGACTACTGCGACCGCAACTGCGGCGTCATCCTGGGGCCGGGCATTGGCGAGCTCTCCGGCAAGGCGGTGCGCATCGCCCACATGGGCCATGTGAATGCGCCGATGATGCTGGGGACCCTGGCCGTGGTGGAGACGGCGCTGGGCGCTCTCGGCATTGCGCACGGGAAGGGCGGGGTGCAGGCGGCGATCGAATTCCTGGCCCGGGAAGTGCCGCCGCCGGCCGCGAAGCCGGTGATCGACGAAGATCTGCGCGACGCTGTCGGCGCCTAGTTTACCCGGCGCCTAGTCTATCTACTGGCGCCTAGTTCCCTGAACCTGAGGGCGGGTCGGCTACCAGCTGCCCCCGCCGCCGCCACCACCGCCGCCGCCCGAGGAGCCGCCCCCGGAGGAGCCGCTGGAGCTGCCGCTGCTGCTGGGCCGCGTCGAGGCGGTGGAGAGGGTGCTGCTGAGCCCGCTGGTCAGGCTGCTGGTCATGCCGGAGATGTCCCGCGTGGTCCAGTTGGAGCGGTGCCAGCGTTGCTGGCGGACCGCCGCTTCCTGCTGCGCGGCGGCGCTGGCGCTGGCGGTGAAGCGGTCGCTCCACTCCTTCTCCACACCCAGCGCCATGGCGTAAGGCAGGTGGTGCTCGAAAAGCTCCACGGTCATCTGCGGCTCTTTCGTCAGCATGTTCAGGCGGTCTTTTTCGGCGACCGTCAGGTAGAGCAGGTAACCCTCGATCTGGTCGCGCAGGTCGCGGCCCAGGCGCGTCGGCGCCTTCAGCAGAAAAAAGAACACGGCGAGATTGGCGAGTTGGGCGATCACCAGGAGCGCCAGCGGCAGGCCGAAGGTGTCGTAGGTGAAGTAGAGCGCGGCGAGGCCGGGAACCATGAAGGGGACGATGAACAGCGTCATGATGAGATCGCCCCAGGACAGCTTCGAATCGCCGCGCAGGTGGGATAGCACGTCGGACAGAATCTGCCGCAGAATCAAGACGACCGGGATCGAAAAGGTGATGCCGAAGAGGGCGCCGATGCCGATGAAGGGCAGCAGCTCCAGGCTGCCGAACTGGGTCACCAGGCCGCCGACGGTGGTCGCCGCGGCCAGCAGTAGGCCGAGGAACCAGAAAGCCTTGTTGTGAAGGAAGTAGGACTTGTCGTATTCGCGGGTCAGCGCGCTGTCGATCGCCTCCACCGCCGCGCGGATCTCCGGGTTGTAGCTCGGCTTGATCTTGACGCTGCCTTCGCCTTCCGGGAAGAGAGACTGCATCGCTGCCGCTTCGCCGCTGGGCAGCTTCGCGGCGGCCTCCCCGGCTGTCTCGGTCCCGGTTGTCTTGGTCAGGGTGTAGCTGCGTTCGTCCTCGTCGATGGTCAGGCGGCCCTTGATGCCCAGGCTGGTCAGCGCCACGGTGAAGGCCTTGGCCTTGCTCAGGCTGCCGCCCTGGGCCGCCGCCCAGACATAGCCGGTCGCCGCGGGTGACAGGCCCTCCGGCGCTTCGAAGAGGGGGATGATGACCCCGGCCTCCGGGTCGCGCCCCACCCGGCGCCACTGCACGAGAAAATAGAGGAAGGTGACGATGAGGCCGAGGACGGCGATCAGCGCGCCGAGGTTGTCGGCGAGGCCGCGACGCAGCTTTTCGCCGAAGCTTGGCTCCGCCACGTAGCCCTTCGGGAAGGCGACGGCGACCGTCAGCCCCTCGCCGGGCTGCAGGCGGCGGGTGGCGGTGAACACGACCGCGCCGTCGGCGCGCTTGCTCTCGGTGAAGTCCTGGCCGTCCTCGCCCTCATAGCCGGTATAGCCGGCGCTCTGCGTGGCATAGGCGCCCGGCGGCAGGTGGATGGCCACCTCGGCGCGGTCGATCGGATGCGCCCACTCGTTGCCGGTGACGTTCCAGTAGATTTCGTCGTAGCTGCTGTGGAAGAACAGCTGTCGCTCGGTGCGGTAGACGATGCGGTAGTGGTGCAGCCCGTCCTTCAGCAGCAGGTTCTCGTGGCCGATGCGCACCCGCTGCCCCGCCGGCCCGTCGATCAGGACGTAGGGTTCCGGCGCGCCGTTGCGGGTGACCTCCAGCACGTCGAAGCCAACGGTCTCGTTGAGGCCCAGGAAGCCTTTGTAGGTGGTCGGGAAGTCGCGGTAGATGCCGTGCTTGGAGCTGCCTGGCATGACCACGAAATCGATCTCCTCGGTGACCAGGAAGTCGCCGTTCTCCTCGATCACGATGTCCGAGGCGAAGCGCGGGATACGGCTGTTGTCCTCCTCGTCCTGCGCGGCGGCGGGCGCGGCGAGGAAGAGCCAGGCCAGCAGGGCGAGCAGGATCTGCCGCGTGACTTTTGCCATCGGTCGCGGGCCCATCAGTCTTTGGCCGGGCCGAAGTCCACCTTGGGCAGCGCCCGGTCGGCGGCGGCATCGACTTCGTAGTAGTCGGCCTTCATGAAGCCGAACTTGTTGGCGACAAGATTGCTGGGAAAGGAGTCGATCAGGGTGTTGAGATTGCGCACCGCGCCGTTGTAGTAGCGCCGCGCCATCTGGATGTGATTCTCGATGTCGCTCAGCTCTTCCTGCAGGGCCAGGTAGTTGCTGCTGGCCTTCAGGTCAGGATAGTTCTCGGCCACGGCGAAGAGGTGGGTCAGGGCGCCGCTGAGGCGCGATTCCACCGCGGCCCGCTCGGTGGCCGGCGCGTTCTCCGCGGCCATCGCCTTCACGCGCAGCTCGGTCAGCTCTTCCAGGGTCTGACGCTCGTGGCTGGTATAGCCCTTTACCGTCTCCACCACGTTGGGGATCAGGTTGGCGCGCCGCTTCAACTGGACGTCGATGCCGCTCCAGCCTTCCTCGGCCTGCTGTTTGCGGGCGACCAGGCGGTTGTAGATCAGGATCGCCCAGACCAGCAGCAAGGCGGCTAGCGCAAGGACTGCGCCGATGATAGTTCCAAATGACATCGGGATCTCCCACCCCAAAAAATGACAGGCCGTGGCCGGCGGCGCTCCCGTCGGCCCCATGTACCTGTCCCGCGTACCTGTATAGTCGGTTTTTCTTGCCGAAGGGTTCAATCCAAGGTGCCAGGGAAAGGGGGCAGGCCCCTGGGGCAAGGGATACGGCTATCTCAGATAGCTGATGATGCCTCGCCGACACCGCTCCGGTGTGGCCGGGATCCCCGCCGGCGGGCTCAGCGCCCGGCGGCCGCGGCCCTGCGGCGGGCCGCCTCTTCGGCCGTGAAGGCCAGGGCGGAGGCCAGCACGCAGTAGAGCGCGCAGCCGACGGCAATGCTTTCCATGGTGACGCCGCGGTCGATGAAGAAGCCCATCCCGGCGGGGGCGAGGCCGGTCGCGAAGACCATGGCCGAGGTGGCGCAGGCGCGGATCGCGCCCAGGTGGGTGACGCCATAGAGCTCGGCCCAGAGCGCGCCGAACAGCACCGCCCCGCTGCCGGTGGTGACGCCGAGCAGGCCCATGAAAAGCGTGGCGGCCAGCGGGACGTCGCTGAGCGCCAGGGCGAGGCAGGCCAGCGCCAGCGGCGCCAGGATGACCGGCACCAGGCGGCGGGCGCCGAAGCGGTCGACCAGGCTGCCGGCCAGCAGCAGGCTGGCCAGGGCGCAGGCGGCGAAGACGGTGAAGGACCCGGCCAGCAGGGTCAGGGGCCAGCCCTTGGTCTCGGCCAGGTGCACCTGATGGAAGATCAGGCCGGTGCCGATGAAGGGGCTCGCCAGCAGCGCCGGCAGGCGCAGCCACAGGCCGGGGTCGCGCAGCGCCCAGGCGAGGGCGCGGTCGCCTGCCGCGTCCCCTGCCAGACCGGCGCTCCGGCGGTCCTGCTGATAGGCCGCGTCGCGCTCGCGCTGTCCCTTCAGCAGCAGGAAGACCAGCGGCACCAGGGCGAAGAGCAGCAGGCCGGTGCCGCTCCACACCTGCCGCCAGCCCGCCAGGGCCAGGGCGGCCACCGTGAGGGCCGGCAAGGCGGCCTCGCCCAGGGTATGGCCCAGGGTGGCGATGGAGAGGGCGCGGCCGCGCTGGGCCTCGAAGTAACGGCCCATGGCCACGGCCGCGCTGTGGCTGGCCAGTCCCTGGCCGAAGAGGCGCAGGCCGAAAAGGGCGACGGCCAGGCTGGCGGCGCTCCACACCGTGCCCATCAGCAGGCAGGTGGCCGCCAGCAGGCTGAGGACGGCGGCGGCGAAGACGGGCAGCGGCAGGCGGTCGATGAGGCGCCCGGCCCACAGCAGCACCGCCGCCGAGGACAGGGTGCCGAGGGAATAGAGGCTGCCGAAATCGCCGTCGCTGAGGGTGAAGGCGGCGCGGATCTCGCCGGAGAAGAGGGAGATGAAGAAGGTCTGCCCCATGCTGGAGCAGAAGGTCATGAGCACGCCGAAGCCGAGCAGGCGGCTGTGGGCGCGCAGGAAGGAAATCGGCAGCATGGCCCCTCTTCTACGGCCTCGGGGGCGCGGGGAGAAGTGCCGAGCGCGCGACCCAGGACCTCGCCGCCGGCATATCGCGGGCCGCGATTTGCCCTATAGTGGAGACCGGTCGAGTGATCTCCGGCGCTTGGCGGCGGGTGGGGACGGTCTAGTTTTCTCTATGGTGCGGTCAAACGAGGGGACCTTGACGATGCGACAGCTTTTCCCAGCCCTGTTCCTGCTGGCGACCCTGTTCGGGGCCGTGGCGCCGGCCGCCGGCCAGATCGAAATGCAGCTCGGCGACGAGCCGCTGCCGGAGATCCCGCCGCAGAACCGCAGCGGCGAGCCGGTCGACCTGGAACTGGTGCTGCTGGCCGACGCCACCGGCTCCATCGACGACAAGGAAATCTTCTTCCAGCGCCAGGGCTACGCCGACGCGATCAGGGACCCGGACATCCTCTCGGCCATCTCGCTGGGCCACGACGGCAAGATCGCGGTCACCTACGTGGAATGGGGTGACGCCCGCTCGCAGGAGGTGGTGGTACCCTGGACCATCATCGACGGTCCCGCGGCGGCGGCCAATTTCGCCGAGGCGCTGACGGAAACCCCGCGCCGCGCTTTCGGGCGCAACGCCATCGGCTCGGCCATCACCTTCGCGCACCTGATGATCGAGAGTAACAACATCAACGGCTTCCGCCGGGTCATCGACCTTTCCGGCGATTCGGCCAACAGCTGGGGCGGCATCTCCATCGAGGCGGCGCGCCAGGCCGCCATCGCCGCCGACATCGTCATCAACGGCCTCGCCATCCTCTGCCGCGACTGCAACGGGCGCCCGGTGTTCTACGACCTGGAGGAGGCCTACCGCCGCGACATCATCGGCGGCCCCGCCGCCTTCGTGGTCACGGCCGACGACATGGAGTCCTTCGCCGCGGCGGTGCGCAAGAAGCTGCTGCTGGAAATCGCCGGCGTGCCCGACGAACAGACCTTCCGCCGCCGTCTCGCCCAGGCGAAGGCCGATACCGCCCGGCCCAGCCGCATCGACTGAGTCGGCGCGCCGCCGGGCAAAGGGGGCTGGGCCTAACCCCTTGCGGGCGTTAGCATAGCGGGCTCCTGCTGCGTGATAGAGGAGCCTCTGCCGCCGTGACTGCCGCCGTGACTTCCGACCCGAACGATTTCATCGCCGGCCTGCCCAAAGCCGAACTGCACCTGCACATCGAAGGTTCGCTGGAGCCGGAAATGATGGTCGCCTTGGCCCGGCGCAACGGCGTGACCCTGCCCTACGCGGACGTGGAGGCGGTGCGCGCGGCCTACAGCTTCACCAGGCTGCAGGACTTCCTCGACCTCTACTACCAGGGCATGTCGGTGCTGCAGAGCGAGCAGGACTTCTACGACCTGACGCTGGCCTACCTGCGCCGCGTGGCGCAGGACAACGTGCGCCACGTGGAGATCTTCTTCGACCCGCAGGGCCACACCGAGCGCGGCATCGCCTTCGAAACGGTCATCGAGGGCATCGACCGCGCGCTGGCCGACGGCGGGCGCGAACTCGGGATCACCTCGCGCATCATCCTCTGCTTCCTGCGCCATCTTTCCGCCGAGGCCGCCATGGCGACGCTGGAGCAGGCCATGCCCTACCGCGGCCGCATCGTCGGCGTCGGCCTCGACTCCTCCGAGCAGGGCCACCCGCCGGCCAAGTTCAAGGAGGTCTTCGACAAGGCCCGCGCCGCCGGCTTTCTCGCCGTCGCCCATGCCGGCGAGGAAGGGCCGCCGGACTACGTCTGGTCGGCCATGGACGACCTGAAGGTCCAGCGCATCGACCACGGCGTGCGCGCGCTGGAAGACCCGGAGCTGGTGCTGGAGCTGGCGAAACGCAAGATGCCGCTCACCGTCTGCCCGCTGTCCAACCTGCGCCTTTGCGTGGTGGACGACATGACGGCGCACCCCCTGAAGATGATGCTGGACCGCGGCCTCATGGTCACCGTGAACTCCGACGACCCGGCCTACTTCGGCGGCTACATGAACGACAACTACATCGCCGTGCGCCAGGCCTTGGGCCTGACCAACGAGGAGCTGGCGCTGATCGCCCGCAACGGCTTCGAAGCCTCGTTTCTCGATGACGCCACCAAGGCGCAGTACGTTGCCGAGGTCGAGGCCTACGCCCGGGGCGCATAGTCGTCTTTCAGGGAATGCCAAAGTTCATTCTGCTCGCCTTCACGAAGGCGAACAGCCGTTTGGCGATTTCCCGCGGCGTGACCTCTGCGTCGAATTCAGCCTCGGGTTGACGCAAGGCGGTGGCTTCAGCCACCTAAGCAAATCGAGTGCATTCTCGGCCTGCTTCATGCAAGATTCCCTCTCGGACTCTGTCTGCCACGTCTTGGTGAAGGGGGGCCTGGGCTGCTTTGGAAGATCCGCCGCAACCCGAAGACATCGTTGCCGCGGTCGAGGACCCGGACGCGCCGCCTTTGACGGTGCAGCGTCTCCGGCCCGAGGAAGCCCGCGAATCCCTGCCCGAGTTCGCGGAAATCCTCGATCTCTGGCTAGCGCGCCGCGGCAGCGCGGCGGCGCCTGACTGGGGCGACATGGACTTTGCGGATTTCGTTGGCTGGCACGCCCATATCATGCTCAGCCGGTTCGAAAGCGACGAGCCCGATCCGATTTTTCGCCTCGTCGGCGAAAAGGTGGCGGAGGTGCTGCAGTTCGCGGCGCAGAACCGGCACGTCAGCGAACTGGCACCGCACTTCTATGAGCTGCAGTTCCGTGACCACTTCCGCCAGATACGGGAGAAGGGCGTGGTCGGTCTGACGTCGGGGAATCTGCCGGCCAAGGGCCGCGGCCACGCCACGCTGCGCATTCTTGAACTGCCGTTCCGCGACGGCGGCGCGACCGTCGAGCGCTTGCTGCACGTGCTGGCGAAGGATCCCGACTAGCTCTTGCCGGCAGGACTTTTGGGACCTGTCTTTGCGGCAAAGGCAAAGGGGCGCCCCTCGCGGGACGCCCCTTTTCCGCCGTAGAGGCCGCGGGCCTGCGCGATCCGGGGGAATCGCGAGGCCGCTTCTGCCTCAGGCGGCTTTTCTGTCGGCGACCTCGGCCAACGTCTCGATCAGCAGCTTGGCCAGCCGCCCCGCCGAGGCGGGGTTCTGGCCGGTCACCAGGCGGCCGTCGCGCACGGCGTGCGAGCCGAAGTTTTCACTGTTGCATTCGAACTCGGCGCCCAGTTCGCGCAGGCGGCTCTCCAGCAGATAGGGGACGACGTCGTCCAGGCCGACCTGGCGCTCCTCGGCGTCGGTGAAGCTGTTGACGCGCTTGCCCTTCACCAGCGGTTCGCCGCTGGACAGCGTCGCGCCGACCAGGCCGGCCGGGCCGTGGCAGATGGCGCCGATGACGGCGCCCTTTTCGTAGGCGCGGGCGACCAGCCCGCCGACCGCGCTGGTCTGCGCCAGATCCCACATGGTGCCGTGACCGCCGGGCAGGTAGATCGCCGCGTAGTCTTCGGCATTGACCTCGGTCACGGGCCGCGAGGTCTTGAGGGCCTTCATGGCGCCGTCGTCGTCCATGAAGCGCTGCACCGAGGCGGGGCGCCCCTCCTTTTCCGCGGTCTTGGGGTCGGCCGGCGGGTCGCCGCCGTCGGGCGAGGCGAAGTCGATGTCGTAACCGGCATCGCGCAGCTGCCAGTAGGGCGTGGTCATTTCCTCCCAGTGGAACCCGGTCGGCTTGCCCGTCTTGCCAAGTTCGTCCTGCGAGGTGAGGAGAATGAGAATACGTTTGGTCATGGCATTCCGCTCCCTGGTTGAAGTTGGGGGGCAGCCGCTTCGCGGCCGCGTCGTTCGTCAAAGGAAAACGCGCGGCCCGGAGGATCGTTCCAAGATCGCGCCCCAACTTGCGGAAGCCACAAAAAGTCAGGGGCACCCCGTGAGAGGCGCCCCTGCTGTCTTGATGGCGTGGCGGCCCGGATCAGGCCGTTCCCGCCACTCCCTTAGCCCGCGGCGGTCGCCGCGATTCCCTTAACCCGCGGCGGTCGCCGCGTCGAGGGTCACCGAATAGAGTTCCTGGTTGTTCAGGTCCTTCAAGGTGACGGTCATGGCTTCGCTCTCGCCGTCGATGTGGACCTGGCCGAAGAACTGCAGGCCTTCGCTTGGCGCCAGGTTGGGCTTGCCGCCGGGGTTCTTGGTGTAGACCACCTGCGGACCGAAGGTGTCGTCCATGTCGCCGGGGCCGAAAGAGCCGGCGTGCACCGGGCCGGAGACGAACTCCCAGAACGGCTCGAAGTCCTGGAACTGCGCCTTGTTCGGATCGTAGTAGTGCGCCGCGGTGTAGTGCACGTCGGCGGTCAGCCAAACGACCTGCTTGATGGCGCTGTTCTTCATGAAGCGCAGCAGGTCGGCGATGTCATGCTCGCGGCCCAGCACCGGCCCGTCGCCGTTGGCGCTGTTCTCGAAGGCCGGCCGGTCGTCCACCTTGTCCTTCACCTGGATGCCGATCGGCATGTCGGCGGCGATGACTTTCCAGGTCGCCTTGGAGGCCAGCAGTTCCTGCTTCAGCCACTTCAGCTGCTCGGCGCCCAGGAAGTCGGTCTCCGCGCTGCGCGTGACCTGGCGGTTGGCGCTGTTGGGCCCGCGATAGCTGCGCATGTCGACGAAGAAGATGTCGAGCATCGGCCCGTAGGAGACCTTGCGGTAGATGCGCTCCGGATCGTTCAGCGTCGGCCGGATCGGCATGTATTCCAAAAAGGCGCGCTGTGCACGGCTGGCCAACAGCGACGCGCTCTTCACCTTGTAGCGGTCGTCGGAGATCAGCATCTCGCCCGGATACCAGTTGTTCAGCACCTCGTGGTCGTCCCACTGCGAGAACACCGGCACCTCGGCATTCATGCGCTTAACGTTCTCGTCCATCAGGTTGTACTTGTAGCAGCCGCGGAACTCGGCGAGCGTCTCGGCGACCTTCGACTTCTCTTCGGTGGTGACGTTCTTCCACAGGCTGCCGTCGGGCAGGGTGACCTCGGACTGGATCGGGCCGTCGGCGTAGATGTTGTCACCGGAGTGGATGAAGAAGTCCGGGCGGTTGTCCAGCATGGTCTGGTAGCAGCGCATGCCGCCCCAATCCAGGTTGATGCCCCAGCCCTGTCCGGCGGTATCGCCGGTCCACACGAAGTTGATGTCGCGCTTGTCGGCGGGGCCGGTGCGGAAGTGGCCCACCGTGGGTTCGCTCAGCAGATTCAATTCGGCCAGGTCCTGCCACTGCAGGCGGTAGAAGATGTCCTGGCCGGCGGGCAGGTCGGTCAGGTCCATGCTGGCGGTGAAGTCGCTGGTCTCGATGGCCGCCGGGCCGCGCAGGCGGCGGGCGTTCTTGAAGCTGTCGGTGGTCGCGACTTCGACCATCAGGCGCGCCGGGCGGTCGGCGCGCGCCCAGATCATGCCGCTGTTGGCGGTGACGTCGCCGCTCTGCACGCCATGGGTGAAGATCGGACGGTTCGCCTGGGCGATGGCCGGGGCCGCGAACCCCAGAAGGCCGGCCCCGGCGAGGCCCGCGCCGGCCGCCGCCCCGCTGCGCAGCAGGCTCCGCCGGGACAGGGGCCGGCCGAGGCGGAAGGTGGAACGGGCGTTAGGCAGCTGCGACATGATCTGCTCCTTGCTTGTAATGCGTTTCTTGACGCTGAATTGGATGGCGGATGCCTGATCACCCCGTCCCGCCATCGCCATCGCGCCGGGGGCGGCCCAAGGTGGCGCTCCCCCTTACACGCTGGCCGGGGGCGATTCGGGCGGGGTGTCCGCTGTCGATAGCCTGCGGGCGTTGCCGGGTGATGTCGCTCCGCAGTCAGTTTTGTGACTGCTGCCCCCTGACCGTTGAGCGCAGCGCTTGCGGGTCCCCGTCGCCCCTTGTGCATCCATGCCGTGCAGCTATGCCGTGCAGGCGGTGCTGTTTTGCGCCGCCTCATGGGTGCATCTTCAACGTCTATTAATGCTTCTCTGTTGCAATTTGGCTTAGCCACCAAAAGCTTAGGGGTTCATCGGCCTTTGCCGACAAAAGCGCAGTTGGCCGAGGAGCTGGAACGGCTCCGGCGGCGCGTGGAAGAGGTTGAGCTGCTCGAAGAGGAGCGCTCGCAGGCCAGCGCTGCCTTGCGCGAAAGCGAGGCAAGGCTGCGCGATTTCGCGGCCGCCGCCTCCGACTGGTTCTGGGAGATGGATGCGGAGCTGCGCTTCTCCTACATGTCGGAGCGCCTGCGCGACGTGACGGGGGTCGACCCCCGCGCCACCCTCGGCAAGACGCGCCAGGAGATCGGCGCCGGCGACACCGATGCCGATAAGTGGGGCGCGCATCTGGACGATCTGCAGGGTCATCGCCCTTTCCGCGATTTCCGCTATGTCTATATCAACGAAGACGGCGAGCGGCAGTACTGGTCGATCAGCGGCGTGCCGCTGTTCGACGAGGACGGCAAGTTCCTCGGCTATCGCGGTACCGGACGCAACCTGACCGAGGAATATCGCGCCCGGCGGATGGCCTTCGAGGCCCAGGACCTGCTGCTGCAGGCCATCGAGCACTTTTCCTCCGCGGTGGCGCTGTTCGACAGTGAGGACCGCCTGCTGCTGTTCAACGACGCCTACGTCGAGATTTTCGGCCCCGCCGCCGACTCCATCGGTCCGGGCATGACCTTCGAGGAGCTGGCCCGCCTGCAATTGAAGCACGGCCTGATCCCGCAGGCCTTCGGGCGTGAGCAACAGTGGATAACCGAACGCCTCCTCCGCCATCGCAATCCGGAGGAGGAGTTCGAGATCGAGCGTTCGGACGGCAGGTGGCTGCGCATGCGCGAAGAGCGCACCGGCAACGGTGGCGTCTTCATCACCGCCACCGACATCACCGAGACCAAGACCATCGAACGGGCCGAGCGCGAGATCCGCGATCGCCTTCACTCCGTCATCGACCACCTTCCGGCCGGCCTGGTGCTGAAGGACGAGAACGGCGCCTACCTGCTGGCAAACAATCAGTTCCTGGAACTCTACGGCATGCCGGGCCGCGAGGTGATCGGCGATACCGCCCATGACCACTTCCCCGTTTCGGAGGCGGAGGTGATCAACGCCCAGGACCGCACCGTGCTGCGCACCGGCGTGCCCATGGAAGCGGAAATGGAGGTGACACGCCTGGACGGTGAAAAGGTGTTCTGCATGATCACCCGCTTCCCGGTGCTCGATTCCGCCGGGCAGGCCATCGGCGTCGGCGGCATCCACATGAACATCAGCGAGATGAAGGAAAAGGAGCAGCAGCTGCGCGTCGCCCGCGACGAAGCGGAGCGCGCCAACCACGCCAAGTCGGCCTTCCTCGCAAACATGAGCCACGAACTGCGCACCCCCTTGAACGCCATCATCGGCTTCTCCGAGATCATGGAGCAGGGACTCTTCGGCCCGCTCGGCAACCCGCAGTACCGGGAGTACGCCGAGGACATCCGCCGCAGTGCCAGCCACCTGCTGTCGATCATCAGCGACATCCTCGACCTCTCGAAGATCGAGGCCGGCCGCATGGAGCTGCACGAGGAGCTCATCGACCTGGCCGCCGTGGTGCAGTCCTGCCAGGCCATCGTGAAGGAAGCCGCCGCCAATGCGGGCCTGGCCCTGCGCACCCTCCTGGCGGACGGTCTGCCGCCGCTCTACGCCGACAAGCGCTCGGTGCGGCAGATCCTGCTGAACCTGCTATCCAATGCCATCAAGTTCACGCCCAACGGCGGTGGTGTGATGGTCGAGGCCCGGCTGGAGCCGGACGGTAAGCTGGCCATCGTCGTGCGCGATACCGGCATCGGGATGTCGGAAGACGATATCGAGATCGTCATGCAGCCCTTCGGCCAGATCGAAAGCGCCCATACCCGCAGCCACGACGGCACCGGCCTCGGCCTGCCGATCACCCGCTCCCTGGCGGAAATGCACGGCGGCTCGCTGGTCATCGAAAGCGAGGTCGGCCAGGGCACCGCGATCACCGTGCGCTTTCCCAGCCAACGGGTCGGTGAAGATACGTTATTCGATGCCGGCACAGACCGGCGCAGCGCCTAGGCGAGGCTCCGTTTACGGCGCCGGTTCCGGCGAGGCGACCACAGAAGACCGACTACTCTTCGCCGTTTCCGGCAATCCCCAAGCGGCGCAGGGTGCGCTGCGTCGGCCGGCCGCTCGGATCGAGCCCTTCACGTTCCTGGAAGCGGCGCAGGGCCGCTTGCGTGTTCGGGCCCATGATGCCGTCGACCTGCAGGTCGAAGCCGGCCTCGCGCAACGCCTCCTGAACGGCCGCGACATCGGGTGCGTCGGCGGGGCTGTCCTCTTGGTCCCTGCCCGCGCCGGTCTCGACCGCCTGGCCTGCTTCGGCTTTGGCGTCCTGCACGGCCTCGTCTACGTTCACCTCGCCTTCGGCCATCGCACTTTCCAGGCGCTCGCGCAGACTGTCGCAGGGCACGCTCTGCGCTTCGGCTTCCTCCTGAATCTCCCCGGAGAAGAGCGGCATGATGGGGGCGGCCAGCGCCTTCAGCGCCACCTTGCCGGCAGCCTCCAGCGGATTCGTGGTCACCTCGCGTTCGACCAGGTCGCCGGTGATGTGGATGGAGGTGAGATAGTTGAACAGGCTGAAGTCCTTCGGGCGCGGTTCCAGCTCGATGTCGACGGTCTCGGAGTCCAGGTCGACGTAGCCATCGATGGTGACCAGAGCGTCGGTGGTGTCGAGAATCCAGGGCTGCGCGGTGAAGCGACCGGACTCGATCTTCGTCGGCATCGCCAGGCAGAGCACCTCGACGGTGGAATCGTCACCGGTCAGCCACTGGCCGGCGGCTTCCTGCAGGTCCAGGGCGATCAGCTCCAACAGCAGGTTCTCGATGCGTCCGCCCGACATGATCAGCGCGCCCTCGCCGTTGGCGTTGGCGCCCAGGGCGCGCATCGAACCGCCGCGGGTGGTCAGCTTCACGCGTCCCTGCAGCAGTCCCGCGGCGGCGTCCTCTTCGTCCAGTAACGCCATGAGCGCGTCGATGCTGAGGCCCTCGACGGTGACGTCGCCGCTCATTTTCGGCACGTCGCCACGGCCGTCGAGGCTGAGTTCCGCCGCGATGCGCCCCTCGGCGAGGCCCAGCTCCAGCGGCGTCAGGTTCAGCAGGCCGTCCTCCAGGGTGATATCCGTGGTGATGTCCTCCAGGCGCAGGGCGCCCCGCTGCACCGCCTGGCCCTCGAAATGCACCTCGGCGTCCATGCCGCGCAGCTTGGGCAGCGAGATCGGCTCGTCGGACAGCAGATGCGCGCTGTCCGCCGGCGTGCCGTCGCTCGCCTTTGCGTCTTCCGCGGCGTTGCCGCCCCAGAAACCGTCGATGTCCTCGACGCGGAAGGATCGTGAGCGCAGGTCGGCGGTGAGCCGCGGGCGCTCGCGGCCGCTGTCCACTTCGACATCGCCGATGAGATCGCTTTCGCCGAGCTGACCCTCGAAACCGTGCAGCGCCCAGACCTCGTCTTCGTAGGTGAGGCGACCGACCAGCTCGTAGGGCGGCGAGTCCGGCAGCGGCAGCGCCAGCAGCTCGAAGAGCTCGACCAGGCTGTCGCCTTGCAGATGAAGCTGCGCGTCGACGCCGTCGAACTCGACGGGCCGTTCCATGCTGCCCTCGGCGATGAAGTGCGTGCCGCCGACCCGGGCCTCGATCGCCACTTCGTAAGGTTCGTCGTCGGCGAGCAGGGTGGCGAAGGAGGCGCCGTCGGCGGTCAATGTGAAGTCCTTGCCTTCGTAGGTGCCTTCGGCGCGGAGAGCCACCGGGTCCTCATAGCCGCCGGCCGCCACCGTCATTCGCGCCAGCGTTACCTCGATGGGCCTTTCCATGTCCTCGTCGCGAAAGCGCAGCCGGGCGTCGGTGGCCTCCGCCTGCTTCAGCACGGGGAAGTCTTCGCGCTCGTTCGGCGTGGTGGCTTCCAAGGCGAGTTCGGAGGCGCTTTCCCCGGCCAGGTCCCAATTGGACTCGCCCGCGCGCCGCTCCAGCAGCACGACCGGCTCGCGCAGGCGCAGCTCTTCGATCTCCAGCCGGCCGACGACGAGCGGCCACAGGCGCAGCCGGACGTAGGCCTCGGAGACGCTGATCATTTCCGACTCTTCGGCCCAGTCGGCGTTGCCGAAGGCCACGTCGCGGGCCGTGATCTCGGGCGTCCAGGACCACAACTCGACGTCGAGGTCGCCGACGATTTCGACCTCGCGCCCGGCGGCACGGCTGGCTTGGTCGTTCACCGTTGCGCGCAGCGCGTTCCAGTCGATCAGCAGAAGGGCGACCATGCCGCCGCCGATCACAAGGGTGACCAGAAGGGCGAGACTCCCGACGCTCCAGAGCGCGATCTTGGTGGGACGGCGCACGTCAGCGCGCCTTGCGGCGGCTTCGGCGCCGGCCCGAAGACCCCGAAGAAAGGGTCATGCCGGCCGAGGGGCGCGATGAACACTGCGTGGCCAAAAGGGTCCTCCCGGAGAAGTCTGCCAGGAGTCAACCGCCGAGCGGCCGGTCGGGTTCCGCACCCCTAAAAGGTGCGTGGAATCAGACTGTTCCGAAGCCGTGGAGGTGGCCGCAGGCGACGGTCCTACAGCGGCCAGACCAGCAGGATCACCGGGACCGCCACCGCGATCACCAGGATTTCCAGCGGCAGGCCCATGCGCCAGTAGTCGCCGAAGCGATAGCCGCCCGGTCCCATGATCAGCGCGTTGTTCTGGTGCCCGATGGGCGTCAGGAAGGCGCAGGAAGCGGCGACCGCGACGGCCATGAGGAAGGGATCGGCGCTGACCTCCAGGCGGTTGGCGATGGTGGCGGCGATGGGCGCCATGACCACGGCCGTGGCCGCGTTGTTGAGGATGTCGGACAGGGTCATGGTCACCACCATGACGATGACCAGCACCGCGGCGGCGGGCAGGCCGGCGGTGAGGGTCAGCACACCGTCGGCGATCAGCGCCGTGGCCCCGGTGCTCTGCAGGGCGCCGCCGACCGGGATCAGGGCGCCGAGCAGCACGATGACCGACCAGTCGATGCCGTCGTAGAGCTCGCGCACGCTCAGCAAGTCGCTGACCACCAGCAGCACGATGGCCATGCCGAAGGCGATGTGGATCGGCACCAGGCCGAAGCTGGCCGCGGCGATGGCGGCGGCGAAGATGGCGATGACCGCCGGGCCCTTGCCGCGCTTGCCGAAGTGCAGTTCACGCTCGGCCAGCGGCAGGCAGCCGTAGGCGGGCACCAGGTCGGCGAGCTGTTCGGCCTCGCCGTGCAGCAGCAGCACGTCGCCGGGCTGGATGCGGAAGGAGCGCAGCCGCCCGTGGAACGGCTGGCCCTGGCGGGAGACGCCCAGCAGCGTGATGCCGCGTCGCGCGAAGAGCTGCAGCGAGCCGACCAGGCGGCCGTCGAGGCGCGAGCCCGGCGCGACCACCGCTTCCATCAGGGTGGCGTCCTCCGGCATTTCCCGCGGCCCCACGCCGGAAGCCTCGCTGCCGATCTCGAGCTCCAGCTTGCTGACTAATTTGTCGATCTCGTCGGGCGAAGCCTCGATCTTCAGGATGTCGCCGGCGCGCAGCTGCTTGCGGGTCGCCGGCGGATAGGCGCGCTCGCCGCGGATCTGGTCCATGATGACGGCGTCGATGTCGGCGGTCAGTTCGTCGATCTCACGCAGCGTCTTGCCGATGTGCGGGTTGCCCTCCGGCACCGTCACTTCGGTGACGTAATTCTCGATATCGAACAGTTCGCCCTTGGCGCGCACGCTGGCGCGCTGCGGCACCAGGCGCCAGCCGACCAGGGTGATGAAGGCGATCCCGGCCAGCGCGATGGCCAGTCCGACCGGGGTGTAGTCGAACATCGAGAAGGGGGTGCCGTTCAGCTGTCCGCGATAGCTGGCGACGATGATGTTGGGCGGCGTGCCGATCAGGGTGATGAGGCCGCCGAGCATGGAGCCGAAAGACAGCGGCATGAGGACGAGGCTCGGCGAGCGGGCCGCCTTGCGGGCCGTCTCGATGGCCATCGGCATGAGGATGCCCAGCGCGCCGACGTTGTTCATGACCGCCGACATGGCGGCCGCCAGGCCGGACAGGGCGCCGATATGGCTGGTGGTGTTGCCCATGGCCGGGCGTACCAGCTGCGTCAGCCGGTCGATGGCGCCGGTGCCCGACAGCACGCGGCTGAGCACCAGGACGGCGGCGACGGTGATGGTCGCCGGGTGGGCGAAGCCGTCGAAGGCCGTCTCCGCCGGCACCAGGCCGGCGGCCACCGCCGTCATCAGGCTGGCGAAAGCGACCACGTCGTACCGCCAGCGCCCCCAGACCAGCAGCACGAAGAGCGCCAGGAGGATGGCAAAGAGGACGGCCTGGTCGACCGTCATGATCTCTAGGGGCATGGTGTCTGGCTCACGGCGGCTTGTCGGCTCCTGCGGCGGCGTTCTCGTCGAGGCGACGCCCCCGGGTATCAGGCGGCGCCCTGGGGTATCACGCGGGGATTGTGTCACCGCCGCTGCGGCCCCGCAAAGTGATAAACAGGGCAAGACCACAAGCGCGGCGCGGCGGCGGGCGCCTATCATTAACGCATCCTTAACGCCGGGCTTTCACGCTGTCTCACAACGCCGTGAGAGGCCTTTTGCCGCGCTGCGGAGTATGCCTATCTGTGTTCTGCACGGGCGCAATGCCTCAGAGGGAACCCGACATGTCGCAAACCATCGAAGCCGATCTCTGCATCATCGGCGCCGGCTCCGGCGGCCTGTCGGTCGCCGCGGGCGCCGTGCAGATGGGCGCGCGGGTGGTGCTGATCGAGAAGGGCAAGATGGGCGGCGACTGCCTGAACTACGGCTGCGTGCCCTCCAAAGCCCTGATCGCGGCGGCGGAGGCTGCCGATACGCTGCGCCACGCCGGCCGCTTCGGCGTGAACGGGCACGAGCCGGCGGTGGACTTCCCGGCGGTGCGCGATCATCTGCGCGGGGTCATCGCGGCCATCGCGCCGCACGATTCGGTGGAACGTTTCGAAGGCCTGGGCGTCACGGTGATCCAGGCGGCGGCGCGCTTCACCGGCGCGCGCGAGGTCGAGGCCGGCGGCAAGCGGGTGAAGGCCAAGCGCTTCGTCGTCGCCACCGGGTCTTCCGCGGCGGTGCCGCCGATCCCGGGCCTGGAGACGGTGCCCTACCTGACCAACGAGACCGTCTTCGACCTGGCCGAACGGCCCGAGCACCTCATCGTCATCGGCGGCGGGCCGATCGGGGCCGAGCTGGCCCAGGCCCAGCGCCGTCTCGGCGCGCGGGTGTCCCTGCTGGAAATGGCGAAGGTGCTGGGCAAGGACGATCCGGAAGTCACGGCCGTCGCCCGCAATCGGCTGGCCGAAGACGGCGTGGAGATTCACGAGGGGATCTCGATCCAGGAGATCGCGCCCGAAGGCAACGGCGTGGCCGTGGTTTTGGAGCAGGACGGCAAGAAGGTGCGGCTCAGCGGCTCCCACCTGCTGGTCGCCGCCGGCCGCAAGGCCAACGTGGAGGGCCTCGGCCTGGAGGCGGCGGGCGTCGCCTGTTCCGCCAAGGGCATCGCGGTGGACAAGCGCCTGCGCAGCAGCAACAAGCGTGTCTTCGCCGTCGGCGACGTCGCCCTGGTCGAGGGACTCGGCGCCTACCAGTTTACCCACGTCGCCGGCTATCACGCGGGCATCGTCATCCGCAACGCGCTGTTCAAGCTGCCGGCCAAGGTGAACTACGACGCTTTGCCCTGGGTGACCTACACCGATCCGGAGATCGCCCATGTCGGTCTCACCGAGGCCCAGGCGCGCGAGAAGAACGGTGACAAGGTGCGGGCGCTGACCTGGCCCTTCGCCGAGAACGACCGCGCCCAGACGGAGCGGGCGACCGAGGGCCTGGTGAAGGTGGTGGTCGGCGCGCGCGGCAAGATCCTCGGCGCTTCCATCGTGGGCCTGCACGCCGGCGAGCTGCTGCAGCCCTGGGTGCTGGCGATCGGCGAGGGCCTGAAGATCGGCGCCATGGCGAACATGATCGCGCCCTATCCCACCCTGGGCGAAGTGAACAAGCGCGTTGCCGGCAGCTACTACACTTCCAGCCTGTTCAGCGAGCGCACGAAGAAAATCGTGCGCTTCCTGCAGTGGCTGGGCTGAGCGACGCGAAGAAAGGCGCAGGATGAGCGATCTGGAGCAAGGCACCTTGCCTTCGGGCGGCAACGGGCGCGGCAGGTTCACGTTACGGCGCCTGCTGCCGCTCGTCGTGCTGCTGGCCGCCTTCGTCCTGGCCCGCCAGTTCGGCTTGCACGAGTATTTCAGTATCGACGCCCTGCGCGAGCACCGCAGCGCCTTGAACGGCTTTGTCGCCGAGATGGGCATGGCCGCGGCGCTCGCCTTCATCGCGCTCTACGCGCTGACCACGCTGCTGATCCTGCCCGTCGGCGCGGTGCTCACCATCGCCGGCGGTTTCCTCTTCGGCGTCACCTTCGGAACGCTCTACGTCGTGATCGGCGCGACGCTGGGCGCGGTGGCCCTCTTCCTGGTCGCGCGCAGCGCCTTCGGCGATCATTTCCGCGCCAAGGCGGGTCCCTTCATGCAGCGTATGGAAGCGGGCTTCCGCGAGAACGCCTTCAGCTACATGCTGGTGCTGCGCCTGATCCCGCTGTTCCCCTTCTTCGTGGTGAACGTGGTGCCGGCCTTCCTGGGCGTGCCGCTGCGCACCTATGTCCTCGGGACTTTCCTCGGCATCATTCCCGGCACCCTGGTGTTCATCCTCGCCGGTGCCGGCCTGGGCGCGGTCTTCGACCGGGGCGGCGACTTCACGCTGCAGAGCATCCTGACGCCGGAGATCATTGCCGGTCTCGTCGGCCTGTCCCTGCTTTCCCTGCTGCCGGTGGCCTACAAGCACCTGAAGGCCCGCCGCCAGATCGGCTAGCCAGGCGGGCTAGTGCGCAGGCCAATCGACTGGCCCCACGCGCCAATTCCTTCTGGCCCTCTATGAAGGCCGCTTAAGGCTTGATATACCTGGGGAACGTGAGGAGCGGCGCCGTCGTCGACGCGGCCCTCGGGCAAGGCCCGCCCAAGAGCATCATCCTGCCGAAGGTCCTCCGGCGCGGGCAGACTCCAGCCAAGCGGAGAAACGCCATGCCGCATGCAAAGGCCCCAGCAGCCGATCGATCCGGGAAACGCGGTTTCCGCGCGGCCTTGGTGCTGCCCCTCCTGGCCCTGGGCCTCACCCTCGCCGCGGCGAGCGTCGTCGCCCAGGACATCCGCTTCTTCCGCATCGGGACCGGCTCCACCGCCGGCACCTACTTCCCGGTCGGCGGCCTCATCGCCAGCGCCATCTCCAGTCCGCCGGGTAGCCGCGATTGCGACCGCGGCGGCAGCTGCGGGGTGCCGGGCCTGGTGGCCGTGGCGCAGTCGACCCGCGGCTCCGTCGACAACGTCCGGCAGATCGAGGAAGGCGTCATCGAGTCCGGCTTCAGCCAGTCCGACGTGGCCTACTGGGCCTACAACGGCGAGGAGCTCTTTCTCGACGGCGGACCGCTGAAGTCGCTGCGCGCCATCGCCAACCTCTACCCGGAGACCATTCACCTGGTGGCGCGGGTCGATGCCGAGATCAAGAGCGTCGCGGACCTGCGGGGCAAGAAGATATCACTCGACCGGCCGGGCTCCGGCACGCGGGTCGACGCGCTGCTGGTGCTGCGCGCCTTCGGCCTCGCGGCCGATGACATGGAAGTCTTCTCGCTCGCCTCCGGCGCCGCCGCCGACGCCCTGCGCGAGGGCGAGATCGACGGCTTCTTCTTCGTGGCCGGCACCCCGGCCATCGCGGTTCTTGAGCTGGCGGAGGAGGCGCTGATCGATCTGGTGCCGCTTGCCGGGCCGGAGGTCGACGAGCTGCTGACCCACCGGCCGTTCTTCGCCCGCCAAACCGTGGACGTGGGCACCTATCCCGGGATCCGCGCGACGGAGACCCTCTCGGTCGGCGCCCAGTGGGTCGTCTCCGACAAGGTGCCGGAGGACGAGGTCTACGAGATCACCCGCGCCCTCTGGCATCCCTCGACGCGCCAGCTGCTCGACAAGGGCCATCCCAAGGGCCGGCAGATCATGCTGGAAAAGGCGCTCGAAGGCCTCGGCATTCCCCTGCATCCGGGGGCTGAGCGCTACTACCGCGAAGCCGGCGTCCTGAAGTAGGCGCTGCGGGCCGTCAGTCGAACGCGATGACCCAGGGTTCTTCGGCCGCCGCGGCCGCCCATTCCTTCATCCAGGCGTGCTGCGTCACCGCCGTGCAGTAGGCGTCGCAGGCCTCGTCCAGTTTTACGTCGTAGGTGCGGAAGCGCGTCACCACCGGCGCGTAGAAGGCGTCGGCGATGGAAAAGCCGCCGAAGAGGAAGTCGCCGTCGGCGCCGAAATTCGTGCGGCAGTCGCGCCAGATCGTTTGGATGCGGTCGATATCGGCCTGCACCTCGGCGCTCACCTGGTGGCCGGGATAGTGCTTGCTGAGGTCCATGGGCAGGGCACCGCGCAGGGCGGTAAAGCCGGAATGCATCTCCGCCGTCACGCTGCGGGCCCTCTGCCGGGCCTGCGCGTCCGCCGGCCAGAGACCCTTGTCGGGGAAGCGCTCGGCCAGGGTCTCGGCGATGGCGAGACTGTCCCACAGCGGCGTGCCGTCCTCGACCAGCGTCGGCACCTTGCCGGCCGGGCAGTATTTCAGGATCTCGGCACGGGTTTCCGGCCGGCGCAGCGGGATCACCACCTCGGTGAAGGGAATCCCGGCCTGCTTGGCCAGCAGCCAGCCGCGCAGCGACCAGGAGGAATAGGTCTTGTTGCCCAAAATCAGCTTGGTCTCGGCCATTCTTCTTCCGTCTCGTCTTGCCGGTTGATGCATTCCCGCGACATTCTGCGAGTCGACAGGGCGGCGATTTAGCGCAAATATGCGCCCGCCGCGCAAGCCTGCCGTGGCGTTGACCCCTTTGCCCCGCACAGTCCCCCCGTGGACCCAATCCAGGAGCCGTCCCTTGGCCAGCACTGCCCATCTCGTCGCCGATGACTCAAAAGCCACGCCGATCACCGCCGTCACGCGGGAAGCCTATGACGACTGGCTGAAGGGGCAGGAGGCGGCTCGGCGCACCTGGATCGCGCAGAATGGCTTCCGCGCGCAGCCGGGCGCCTTCTGTCTGTTGCCGGGCGAGGCGGGCGAGGTGGCGCAGGTGCTGCTGGTGATCGACAGCGAGGAGCCGATCTGGTCCTTCGCCGGCCTGCCGACGACCTTGCCGCCGGGCGTCTATCGCCTTGACCAGGGGCTGCGTCCGGCCCTGGCCTCCCGCGCGGCGCTGGGCTGGGCGCTGGGCAGCTACAGCTTCACCCGCTACAAGGAAAACCCCCGCGAGTACCCCCGGCTGGTCTGGCCCAAGGCGGCGGACCGGGACCAGGTGAGCCACACCGCCGAGGCCATCGGTCTGGTGCGCGACCTCGTCAACACGCCCGCCGCGGACATGGGCCCGGCGCAGCTCGCCGAGGCGGCGCGGGCGCTGGCCAAGCAGCACCGTGGCAAGTGCACGGTCATCGTCGGCGACACGCTGCTGAAGCGGAACTACCCGGCGGTCCATGCGGTGGGCCGGGCCGCCGCCGAGGAACCGCGCCTCATCGACCTGCGCTGGGGCACGCGCGGCCCCAAGGTGACGCTGGTGGGCAAGGGCGTCTGCTTCGATTCCGGCGGCCTGGACCTGAAGCCCGCCGCCGGCATGAAGTTGATGAAGAAGGACATGGGCGGCGCCGCCCACGTGCTGGGCCTCGCCTCGCTCATCATGGCGGAGAAGCTGCCGGTCCGCCTGCGCGTGCTGGTGCCGGCGGTGGAGAACGCCGTCTCCGGCAACGCCTTCCGCCCGCTGGACGTGCTGCAGACCCGCAAGGGCCTGACGGTGGAGGTCGGCAACACCGACGCCGAGGGCCGCCTGGTGCTCTGCGACGCCCTGACCGAGGCCGACAGCGAGCAACCCGACCTGCTGCTCGACTTCGCCACCCTGACCGGCGCGGCCCGGGTGGCGCTGGGCCCCGACCTGCCGGCCATGTTCTGCAACGACGACAAGCTGGCCGGCCTCATCCTGCGCCACGGCGTGGCCGAGGGCGACCCCGTGTGGCGCCTGCCGCTGTTCAAGGGCTATCGCCAGGGCCTGGAGAGCAAGGTCGCCGACCTGAACAATATCTCCAACAGCCCTTACGGCGGCGCCATCACCGCCGCCCTGTTCCTGGAGAGCTTCGTCGGCCCGGGCACCCGCTGGGCCCATTTCGACGTCATGGCCTGGAACGTGGCGACGCGGCCCGGCCGTCCGGAAGGCGGCGAGGCCATGGGCCTGCGCGCCGTCTACGCCGCCATCGTCGAGCTGACGCGGCGCGGCGGCAGCAAGAAGGGCTGAGCCGCGCCGCGGTTCCGCCCTTCTTGCTGCAGGCCCTCTACTGCTGCAGACACTGCGGATCGCCGCAGGCGGCCTGGCAGTTGCGCATGACCCGTTCCTGGTCCATCAGGTTGCAGGCATAGGTCTTGGCGAAGTCGATGGCCGCGACCCGGCACATCTCCGTGCGGTAGGGCACGGGGATGTTGGCCTGACGACCGGTCTCCGGGCAGGTGAAGGTGGCGTTGTAGGTCTTCAGCGGGCTGCCGCCGGAAGAGCTCTGAGAGGACGACCCGCCGCCGCTGCTGCCGCTCGATTGGGCGGCGGCGTAGCGTGCCTGCAGGTTGGCCAGGGCAGAGGGGCCGTTGCCGTTGAACACGTCGGACACCAGGGCGCCGCCGATCTCGGTCTGTGCGGCGCTCGGGATATCCGCTGTGGCGATCACAGTGGAGGCGGCGCCGATAGCAAAGATCTGGGCCAGGTCGATGTTGTCGACCCAGCGGGTCGAGCCGACCATCTCGCCGTTCTGCCAGTATTCCTCGTTGGTCCACTGGTCGTCGATGGTGGTCGACTCCGAGACGTAACGGGTACCGTGCTGGCGGCCGTTGCGGAAGGTGCCGACGGAAAACTGGTGGTAGGCGCCTTCCCAGGAGCCATAGCGGCCATAAAGCACGCCGTTCGCCTTGCCTTTCTCGTACTCGCCGACTTCGATTACGGCCGCGCCGTCGGTGTAGGCGGTCAGGCCGTGCGGCTCGCCGGCCTTAAAGTGGCCCAGGCGCGCACCGTAGCTGAAGATCTCGTCCCAAGTCTTCTTGAACTGAATGGCGCCGAAGCCGTCCAGCTTGTCGTCGCGGAACGCGCCGATCATGGTGACGAGCCGTGCTTCCGGCGGGTCGGAAACTTTCATGCCGAAGCCGTGCAGGGCCGCATCGCTGCGGGCATCGCCGTAGTAGAACCAGCGGCTGCCGTCGGCGTTGGTGAAGGCGGCGAGGTGGCGCCCGATCAGTTCCTGCTGCGGCACGCCGCCGATGACCAGAATATGGCGGCCGGTCCCGGCATCTTTGGTCTGGAACACCCCTTCCAGCATCAGACCGCGATCGAAGCGGCCGACGAAGGTGGCGGAGCCGTCGGCCGAGACCGCGCGGCCGACGCCCTGGGCCAGACCGTCGGCGCAGCCGCCGCGCTGCAGGCGCCAGTCGAAGGTCAGGGGCTCGCCGCCGCCGCGGGGAAAGGCGGCCTCCGCACCGTCGATGGCGCATCCGCTGCCGCTGTCAGTTTCTGGGCCGATCTGCGGGTAGAGCGCGGCCACGGCGGCCTCGAAGCCCTGGTCGGCCAGCGCGAGGTCGCGGTCGAGTTCCTTGCGGTCGAAGCGGTCTTCGAAGTTCTTCAGCACCACCTCGTTGCGCGGATCGAAGCGCGTGGCATAAGAGCCGTCGCGGATGTGCGGGGCCAGGGTGATGGCCTCGATGCGCCGCTCCAATTCCCGCACCACCGGCGCTTCGATGTAGGGATTGCCGCCGCGGGTGCGGATGTCGTTGGCGAACTGCTGCTGCGTTTGTTCCGTCGTCATGGCGCAGGCGCCTACCACCGCGCCGCCCAGCAGCGCCGAGGCCACGGCGCGCGCATACTTTTTCATCGTCAATCCCCTTCTTGGAAACCCTATCCCCGCGTGCCGGTATAGCCCTGATTCGAATCGCCCGACCGTGAGAAGATCTGCTCGCGGAACCACTTCTGTACGCGATGCAGCAGTTCGCCCTGGGGAGGTCCGAACTCCCCGCAGGCCGTCTTCATCAGCGTCGCGTCGTCCAGCACGGCGCGGGCCACAACGCCGCTCACGCCGTCCTCGGTCTCAAAGGTGTAGAAGCCCTTCGGCTGCCAGGTCATCTCGACCTGCTTCTTCGCCGCGCGGTCGCAGGGCATCAGGTAGATCAGCCTGTCCGCGGCGCTCGACCCGCCCTGCGGCGACTCCACGAAAAGGGAGGCCACCCCGTGCTTGGCGACACAGAGGAAGTGGTCGCCGTCGCTGGTGGTGGCGCCGGGCAGGATGGCGGAGGGGTAGAAGTGATCGATCACCTCCACCTCGCCGTTGCCGCAGGTGTAGTGGATGCGGATGCCGCCAAGCGCCAGCGGTTCCTTGCCGGTGTTGACGACCGTCCAGTTGACGATGACTGCTTCCTGCAGCTTGGAAAAGTGGGGCTTGGCGGATACGCCCGCGGGCCAGTTGCCGGCGAGGGCCGGCGAAGGCAAAGACAAGAAGCCCAAAAGAATCAGAACGGGAAAACGGCCAAGCACTTGTATGAACGAACCACCCTACCCCTAGGAACTAGCTAATAAAATCATGGCTTTAGCCCTCCTTCAAGAGTTTGATGCCGGGATGGGAGGCAACTCGGCCTGTTCGCGCCAAGGCGGTGCCACCATCCGTATTTCTTCCGGCGGGCGGGGCAACCTGCGGAGGAGTTGGCGCGGCGCCAGCGGGCTTGCGCGGAACCCGCGGCTTCGGCAGACTTTGTTTCGATCCTGAAACGAGAACGAGCCGCCGTCATGGCCGCGCCTCCCAACGTCCCCGGGCATCCGGCCACGCCGCCGCTGCAGCCCAGCCAGGCCCTGGCCCTGTGGCACAACGTGCTGGTCACCGGGCTGAACCGCGCGCTGCCTGACCTGACCACCCGGCAGTTCGCCCTGTTCCTGGAAGTCTACCTGGCGCCGCCGCCGCACACCGTGCGCGGCCTGGCCAAGACCCTCAATATGTCGAAGCCGGCGGTGACCCGCGCCGTCGACCGCCTGGAGAAGCTGGAGTTCGTGCGCCGCAAGACCGACGAGAAGGACAAGCGCTCCGTCCTCGTGCAGCGCAGCGTGAAGGGCTCGGTCTTCCTGCGGGAGTTCGCCGACATGGCCGCCGAGGCGGCGCGGCGTTTGGGCGGGTCGTGAAGCTTCGCTCGTCCGGCTTTGGCTTGTTCGAGTTGTCATCCCGGCACTTGTTGCCGGGATCCATTGCCCTGGCCGTTCAATCGGTCCAAGCGGTCTAGGACGTCGCGGCCTGCCGATGACAATGGGTCCCGGGACGACAGCCGTGCAAGAAGGGGCTAGTAGCCCCGCTTCAGATCGACCACGTGTTGCAGGCTCTCGCCGGCCTCCAGGCGCTGGATGTTGGCGACCACGGCACGCACCGCGGTCTCCGGCACCGTCATGCTGGCGATGTGCGGCGTCATGAAGACGCGCGGGTGCTCCCAGAAGGGATGGTCCTCCGGCAGCGGTTCCTCCTGGAAGACGTCCAGGGTGGCGCCGCCGACCTGCCCGGAGTCGAGGGCTTCCAGCAGGTCGTCTTCGACCAGATGCCCACCGCGCCCGACGTTGATGACCGCGGCGCCGACCGGCAGCTTGGCGAAGGTCTCGGCATTGAGGATACCTTCGGTCTCCGGCGTCAGCGGCAGCAGGCAGACCAGGATGTCGCTCTCCGCCAGGAACTCGTCCAGCCCGCCGGAGCCGTGAAAGCAGGTGACGCCGCTGATGGACTTGGGGCTGCGGCTCCAGCCGGCGAGGCGGAAGCCGAAGGGCTTCAGCTTGTCCAGGGCGTCGCGGCCCAGCACGCCGAGCCCCAGCATGCCGACCTGGCGCGACTCCGCGGGCAGCTGCAGCAGTTCCTCCCAGACCTTCGCGCGGCGCTGGGCGGCGTAGTCCAGCATGAAGCGGTGGTGGTTCAGCACCGCCAGGGTCACGTACTCCGACATGCCCGCGGTCAGGCCCGGCTCCACCATGCGCACCACCGGCACGCCCTCGGGCAGGTCGGGGTCGCTGGCCAGATGATCGATGCCGGCGCCGACGGAGAAGATGGCCTTCAGGTTGGGAAAGCGTTTCAGCTCGCCCTCGGGCGGTTGCCACACCAGGGCATAGTCGATCTTGGCCGGGTCGCCCTTGTAGGGCCAGCTGTAGACCTTCAGCTCGGGATAGTTGGCGGCCAGGGCTTCGGCCCAGGCGTCGCCGCGGTCGATATCGGTTTTGATGAGAAGTGCCACGGGGACCTGCAGGCTTGAGAGAAATAGGAAATCAGGTGGCGACGACGCCTTCGACGGCTTCCAGCTGGAAGGCCGCCTTCATCAGCGCCTTGGTGTAGGCGGCTTCCGGCGCGTCGAAGATCTGCTTGGCGGCGCCCTGTTCCACCACCTTGCCGTCGCGCATGACGATAACCTCGTCGGCCAGGGCGCGCACCACTTTCAGGTCGTGGCTGATGAACATGTAGGCCAGGTTGTGGCGCTGCTGCAGCTCGCGCAGCAGGTCGACGATCTGCGCCTGCACCGACATGTCGAGCGCGGAGGTCGGCTCGTCCAGCACCACGAAGCGCGGTTTCAGCACCATGGCGCGGGCGATGGCGATGCGCTGGCGCTGGCCGCCGGAGAACTCGTGGGGATAGCGGTGACGGTTTTCCGGGTCGAGGCCGACCTCTTCCAGGGCCTCGATGATCATCGCCTCGCGCTCGGCCTCGCTGCCGCCCATGTCGTGGATCTTCAGGCCCTCGGCGACGATCTGGCCGATGGAGAGACGCGGGCTGAGCGAGCCGTAGGGGTCCTGGAAAACGATCTGCATGGAGCGGCGCAGGGGGCGCAGCTCGTTGGAGCCGAGTCCCTGAATGGCCTTGCCGTTGAACTGGATGGCGCCTTCGGAGGACAGCAGGCGCAAGAGCGCCAGGCCCAGAGTAGTCTTGCCGGAGCCGCTTTCCCCCACCACGCCGACGGTATGGCCCTCGCGCACGGTGACGGAGATGCCATCGACGGCGCGCACGTAGTCCACCGTGCGCTTCAGCACGCCCTTCTTGATCGGGAAGTAGACCTTCACGTTGTCGCCCTGCATCACCACCGGCGCGCCGGCGGCAGCCCCGATCGGGCGGCCCTTGGGCTCGGCAGCAAGCAGGCGCTGCGTGTAGGGGTGCTGCGGGTTTTCGAAGATTTCCTCCTCGTTGCCCTGCTCGACGATCTCGCCCTGGGTCATGACGCAGACCTTGTCAGCCATCTTGCGCACGATGCCCAGGTCGTGGGTGATCATCAGCATGGCCATGCCGAGCTTCTGCTGCAGTTCCTTCAGCAGCTTCAGGATCTGGGCCTGGATGGTGACGTCCAGCGCCGTGGTCGGCTCGTCGGCGATCAGCAGGTCCGGCTCGTTGGCCAGTGCCATGGCGATCATCACGCGCTGGCGCTGGCCGCCGGAAAGTTCGTGCGGGTAGGCGTTGAGGCGCTTTATCGCATCGGGAATGCCGACCAGTTTCAGCAGTTCCAGGGTGCGCGCCCGCGCCTGGTCCTTGTTCATGCCCTTGTGCAGGAACAGTGTCTCGTTGATCTGCTTTTCCACCGTGTGCAGCGGATTCAGCGAGGTCATCGGCTCCTGGAAGATCATCGAGATCTGGTCGCCGCGCACATCGCGCAGCAGCTTGCCGTCTGCGCCGACAAGCTCCTGGCCCTTGAACTTGATGGAGGAGCCTTCCGGGTGGCGCGCCAGCGGGTAGGGCAGCAACTGCAGCACGGAAAGGGCGGTAACCGACTTGCCGGAGCCGCTCTCGCCGACCAGGGCCACGGTCTCGCCCTTGGCGATGTCGAAGCTGACCTTCTTTACGGCCTCGACGGAACCGCCCGGCGTCTGGAAGCGCACCGAGAGATTGCGGATCTGCAGCAGCGGCCCCGCTTTGTTGCTTTCCGGCATCAGTCGTCTCCTCCGGCGGCGGGAGCCGGCTTGGCCGCTTCCTCTTCGGCCGCGGTCTCCGCCGGGGCCGGGCCGCTGAACAGCTTGCGCGGGTCGAAGGCGTCGCGCACGCCCTCGCCGATGAAGACCAGCAGGGTCAGGGTGCCGCCGATCACGAAGAAGCCGGTGAAGCCCAGCCAGGGCGCCTGCAGGTTGGCCTTGCCCTGGGCCAGGACCTCGCCCAGCGAGGCGGAGCCGGGTGGCAGGCCGATGCCGAGGAAGTCCAGCGAGGTCAGCAGGGTGACCGATCCTGCCAGCGCGAAGGGCATGATGGTCATGGTGACGACCATGGCGTTGGGTAGCACGTGGCGGAACAGGATGACGGCGGTGGGCGCGCCCAGCGCCTTGGCGGCGCGCACGAACTCCAGATTGCGCGCGCGCAAGGACTCGGCCCGCACGCCGGAGACGAAGGCCATCCACTGGAACAACAACAGCAGCGCCAGCAGCCACCAGAAGTTCGGCTCGATAATGCTGGTCAGGATGATCAGCAGGAAGAGGGTCGGCATGCTTGCCCAGACCTCGATGAAGCGCTGGAACAGCAGATCGATCCAGCCGCCGAAATAGCCCTGCACC
Source organism: Kiloniellaceae bacterium (assembly GCA_048268885.1). Taxonomy (GTDB): domain Bacteria; phylum Pseudomonadota; class Alphaproteobacteria; order Kiloniellales; family Kiloniellaceae; genus Pelagibius. The sequence goes on from JBLWUP010000002.1 coordinate 165,242, forward strand.
GCCCCGGCGGTGACGCCGATCACCGCGGAGATGATGGTCAGTAAGAAGCCGAAGAGCACGGAGATACGGAACCCGTAGATTACGCGGGCGACCACGTCGCGGGCCTGATCGTCGGTGCCCAGCCAGTGGGTGGCGTCGGGCGGGCTGGGCGGCGGCGAGGGCAGGTCGGCGGCGACGCTCTTCTCGTTGTAACGGACAATCGGCCAGACCATCCAGCCCTTGTCGTTGATAAGTTTGGCAACGAAGGGGTCGCGGTACTCGGCCTCGGTTGCGAAGGTGCCGCCGAACTGGGTTTCCGGATATGCCTGGAAGATCGGCGCGTAGAAACCGCCATCGTAGTAGACCAGGAAAGGCTTGTCGTTGGCGACGAATTCGGCAAAGAGCGTGAAGATGAAGATCGTCAGGAAGATCCACAGTGACCAGAACCCACGCCGGTTCTTGGCGAAATTCTGCAACCGCCGCCGGGTCAGCGGCGTGATCTTGACGCCGAGGAAGCGGTCCTGGTGAGGCAGGTTCTTCATGGTCAGACCTCCCGGCTCTCGAAGTCGATGCGGGGGTCGACCACGGTGTACATCATGTCGCCGACGATATTCATGATGAGCCCGAGCAGGGAGTAGAAGTAGAGCGTCGCGAACATGATGGGGTAGTCGCGCGCGAAGGTCGCCTCGAAGCCGAGCCGCCCCAGGCCGTCGAGCGAGAAGATGATCTCGATCAGCACCGAGCCGGTGAAGAGGATGCCGATGAAGGACTGCGGGAAGCCGGCGATGACCACCAGCATGGCGTTGCGGAACACGTGGCCGTAGAGCACGCGCCGCTCGGTCAGGCCCTTGGCCCGCGCGGTGACTACGTACTGGTGGCTGATCTGGTCGAGGAAGGAGTTCTTGGTCAGCATCGTCAGGCCCGCGAAGCCGCCGATCACCATGGCTGTGATGGGCAGCACCATGTGCCAGAGATAGTCGACAATGCGCGCCGGCCAGGACAGGCTCTCCCAGTCGTCCGACACCAGGCCGGCAAGCGGGAACCAGTCGAGGTACTGGCCGCCGGCGAAGACCACCAGCAGGAAGACGGCGAAGAGGAAGTTGGGAATGGCGTTGCCGACGATGACCACGGCGCTGGTCCAGATATCGAAGCGCGAGCCGTCGCGCACCGCCTTGGCCACGCCCAGCGGGATGGAGATCAGGTAGACCAGCAGGGTGGTCCAGATGCCGAGTGAGATGGAGACCGGCATTTTGCTGATCACCAGGTCGACGACGCTTTCGTCCCTGAAGAAGCTGTCGCCGAAGTCGAAGACCACGTAGTTGCGCATCATGATGAAGAAGCGCTCGTACATAGGCTTGTCGAAGCCGTAGAGCCTTTCAATCTCGGCGATGAATTCGGGATCGAGGCCCTGGGCGCCGCGGTACTTGCTCGTCGGCGACTGGTCGCCGCCTCCGCCGCTGCCTTGCTGGCCGCCGGCCGACACCTCGCCTTCGCCGCTGCGGGTGATGCGCTGGGAGATGTCCGCGCCCTCGCCGGTGATCTGGCCGATCAGCTGCTCCACCGGCCCGCCGGGGGCGACCTGAATGATGATGAAGTTGATGACCATGATGCCGAAGAGAGTCGGGATGATCAGCAGCAGGCGGCGGATGAGGTAGGCGAGCATGGGCGCTGGTCTCTCAGGTTGCGGCGCTGCCGGAACGGCGTCTGAGGACGAACAAAGCGACGATCACCGCGATGCCGGCGAGCAGCCACCACCAGGTCTGGTCGCCGTCGCTGTCCGGCTGCTCCTCGGCGGTCAGGTTCTGGGCGCGCCGCTGCTCCAGCAGCTTCGCCTTCTCCTCGTCCCACCACCAGTAGGTCCAGGAGGTCCCGCTCTTGGGGATGACCTCCGGCTGCGAGAATTTGTCCCAGTAGAGGATGCGGTCGACCCGGGAATGCCAGTTGGGCACCACGAAGTGATGCCACAGCAGCACCCGGTCGAGGGCGCGGGTGCGGGCGACCAGGCTCTCCCGGCTCGGCGCGGCGATCAGCAGCTCGATCAGCTCGTCGATGATCGGATCGGCGATGCCGACCAGATTGCGCCCGGAGGGGGAGTTCGCCGACTCGCTGCCCCAGAAGTCCCGCTGCTCGTTGCCCGGCGACTCCGACTGGCCCCAGGAGGCCACGATCATGTCGAAATCGAAGGCGCGCAGCCGGTTGATGTACTGCGACTGGTCGACCAGGCGCACCTTGGCGTCGATGCCGAGGCGCGCAAGGTTGCGGGTGTAGGGCAGGACGATTCGCTCGAAGGCCGGGCTGACGATGAGGATCTCGAAGCTGAGCGGATTGCCGGTCTCGGCGTTCACCAGCTTCATATCGCGCACCACCCAGCCGGCCTCGGCCAGCAGCTCGAAGGCCTTTGCCAGGTTGTCGCGCGGCCAGCCGCTGCCGTCGGTCTTGGGCGCGCGGTACTCGGCAGTGAAGACCTCATCGGGAATGCGTCCGCGATAGCGCTCCAGGATTTCCAGCTCCTCGCCTTCCGGCAGCCCGCGTGACGCCAGCTCGGAGTTGGCGAAATAGCTTTCCGTGCGGGTGTACTGGCTGAAGAAGAGGTTCTTGTTGGTCCACTCGAAGTCGAAAGCGTAGCTGAGGGCCTGGCGCAGGCGCGGGTCTTTGAACTTCTCCCGCCGGATGTTCATGGCGAAGGCCTGCATGCCGGAGGTGCGGTTGTTCTCGAAGCCGTGCTTGATCAGCAGGCCGCGTTCGACCGCCGGGACGTCGTAGTCCACCGCCCAGGCCTTGGCCTGGTTCTCGACGCGGAAGTCCAGGTCGCCGCCCTTGAGCGCCTGGCGGATCACCGTGTCGTCCAGATAGTACTGGTAATGCAGCCGGTCGAAGTTGTAGACGCCGCGGTTGATCGGCAGGTCTTTGCCCCAGTAGTCGTCGACGCGCTCCCAGTCGATGTAGCGCCCCGGTTCGAACTCGGCGATCCTGTAAGGGCCGCTGCCCAGCGGCGGCTCCAGGGTCGTCTTGTCGAACTCCTTGTCCTCCCAATAGTGCTTCGGCAGGACAGGGATCTGCCCGGCGATCAACGGCAGTTCGCGGTTCTCGCCTTCGGAGAAGTCGAAGCGCACGGTGCGCTCGTCCAGCTTCGTGACCGTCTCGATGTTCTGGTAATAGAAACGGTAGAAGGGGTGCCCCTTCTCGCGCAGGATATCGAGTGAGAAGACCACGTCGTCGGCGGTGATCGGCTGGCCGTCGTGCCAGCGTGCCTCCGGGCGCAGGTGGAAAGTCACCCAGGAGCGGTCTTCCGGCCATTCGACGCTCTCGGCCAGCAGGCCGTATTCGGAAAAGGCCTCGTCGGCGCTGGAAGTCAGCAGCGTTTCGTAGAGGAATCCGAGTCCTGCGGCGGTGTTGCCTTTGATGATGTAGGGGTTGAAGGAATCAAAGGTGCCGCTGGCGCCGAAGCGGATGGTGCCGCCCTTGGGCGCGTCCGGGTTCACATAGTCGAAGTGCTGAAAATCGGTGGGATACTTCACCTCGCCGTGCATGGCGATGGCGTGGGCCTTGTGAACCTTTTGCTCCTGGGCCTGCGCGGCGGCGAGATGCAAGGCAAACGCCGCGGTCACGGCGCAGGCGGCAACGACTCGACGCAAGGGCGGCATCACTTCCAAAGGCTGGACCCTGTTCGTCCCAAACGGCCTGTTCGTCCCAAACGGTTGGCTCCGCTGTGCGTATCGGGGCGGTTCGTCGCGGGATTCTAAACCCATTTCTAGTCGGAAGTGGCAAGGAATCCGCAGACAACAAGCCTCCTCGCTGAGATGTTATGGCGAATCAGGCGCCTTGCAGCAAGGAAATCGCTTGCGCGTGGCAGCGCCGGTCCCCGGCGCAGAGCACGCGGCCGTCGGTGTCGAGGCTGGTCGGGCGGCCCTGCCAGTCGGTCATGACGCCGCCGGCGCCGATGATGATCGGCGCATGGGCCAGGTGGTCGTAGGGCGCCAGGTTGGCCTCGATGACGATGTCGCTGAAGCCGCTGGCGAGCAGGCCGTAGTTGAAGCAGTCGCCGCCGTAGAGCGTCAGTTTCGCGGCCTGGTGCAGGCGCCCGAAGGCCGGCGCGTCGGCGCCCATGAACATGTCCGGCGAGGTGGCCAGGACCGTCGCGTCGGCGAGGCCGTTGCAGGGGCGCACCCGGGCTTCCCGGCGGCCTTTGCGGTCGCTGAAGGTGGTGGCGTGGCCCGCGGCGCCCAGCCAGCGCTCCTCCAGGATCGGCATGTCGATGAGGCCCAGAATGGGCCGGCCGCCCTGCAGCAGGGCGACGAGGCTGCCGAACAGGGGATTGCCGGTGATGAAGCGCTTGGTGCCGTCGATGGGATCGAGCACCCAGACCAACTCGGCCTCTGGGTTCTCGATGCCGAATTCCTCGCCGTGGATGCCGTGGCCGGGGTGGGCGGCGCCGATGATCTCCCGCATGGCCGTCTCGGCCTCGCGGTCGGCGCGGGTCACCGGGCTTTCGTCGGCTTTTTCCTCGACGGGCAGGCGATCACGGAAGTGGCGCTGGGCCACCGCGCGCGCTGCATCGGCCAGGCGGCCGGCAAGGCCGAGAAACTCCTCAGGACAGCGCGAGGCGGTGCCCGTCATGCGGCCCCCGTCATTAGGCCCTCGTCATTCGGTCGGCTTTACTCTGGCGGCTTTATCGGGTCAGGCCACGGCTTCGCCGAGGGGCCGGCTTACTGCGCTGCCGCGTCCCCTTCCGGCGCTTCCTCGGCCGCCCCGGCCTCGGGCAGCGGTGCCGGAGAGCCGCTCAGCGTGCGCAGCCAGGCGACGAGATCGGCGCGGTCGCCGTCCTTATTCAGGCCGGCGAAGGACATTTTCGTGCCCGGCGCGAAGTCCTTCGGCTTGTGGAGGAAGGCGTTCAGGTGCTCGTAGGTCCAGGTGTCGCCCGACATCTCGGCCAGGGCGTCGGAATAGTTGAAGCCGTCGTGGCCGGCGATCGGCCGGTTCACGATGTCGTAGAGGTTGGGGCCGACCTTGTTGGGGCCGCCTTCGTCGAAGGAGTGGCAGGCGGCGCACTTCTTGGCCACCTTCTCGCCGGAGGCCGGGTCGGCGGCGGCCAGCATCGGGCCGATGGGCTCCAGCGCCGGCTCTTCCGCGGCGGCCATGGGCTCCGCACCACCGTCGGCAGCGGCCACCACGTAGGCGTTCTCTTCCAGCTCCACGTGCGGGTGGTAGAGCAATTCGGCCACGAAGCCGGAGAGCATAGCGACAACGCCGGCCGACAGGACGGCAGCGGCGATCTTATTCGATTCCAACGACGAAGCCATTGATAAGCCCTTGCTTCCCTTCTGAACTGCGCCGGACAATAGCCGCGCAAGACTGCGCATTCAATAGTCCCTACGGCTGTCCGCTGCAAGGCCCAGGATGGGGGACGGATACGGGGTGGATGCGGGGCGGCGATGGGGCCGGCGCCCGCTAAACCGCAGATTTCCCGCTTCCGGCACTCTCAGGCCGTTTGTTTTCCGCCCGGCCCGGCCCTAATCTGCGCCCAGCGGCGCGGCACGCCCGCGAGTCGGGCTGCCGTCCGGTCCGTTCGCTGACCCACTTATCCCTAAGCCTCATTAACCGATCGCCGTCCATGACCGCCTCTCCGCAAGCTCCCCAGACCCCGCCCCAAACCGCGCCGAAGAACCCGATCGTCATGATCCCCGCGCGCCTGGCCTCGACCCGGCTGCCGGATAAGCCCTTGGCCGATATCCAGGGCGCGCCGATGATCGTCCACGTCTGGCGCCGCGCCATGGAAGCGGAGGCCGGGCCCGTGGTGGTGGCCTGCGCGGAGGACGCCATCGCCGAGGCGGTGACCGCGGCGGGCGGCCGGGCGGTGCTGACCGATCCGGCCCATGCCAGCGGCTCCGACCGCATCTTCGAGGCGCTGCAGCAGGTCGATCCGGAGGGACGCCACGACGCCGTGGTGAACCTGCAGGGCGACCTGCCGACCCTGGATCCCGCGCTGGTCCGCAAGGTGCTGCAGCCCCTGGCCGAGGGGCCGGCGGACATCGCCACCCTGGTGGTGGAGATCCGCGCGCCGGAAGAACGCAGCAATCCCAACGTGGTGAAGGCCGCGGTCAGCTTTGCCGGCGGCCCCGTCACAGGCCAGGGTGACATCGCCCGGGCGCTCTATTTCAGCCGCTGCCCGGTGCCATGGGCCGGGGCCGACGACAGCCAGCCGCTGTACCACCACATCGGCATCTACGCCTACCGCCGCGCGGCGCTGCAACGCTTCGTCGCCCTGCCGCCCTCGCCGCTGGAGCAGCGCGAGAAGCTGGAGCAGCTGCGGGCCCTGGAAGCGGGCATGCGAATCGACGTGGCCCGCGTTGACACCCTACCCCTGGGTGTCGATACTCCCGCCGACCTGGAGCGGGCGCGAGCCCTGCTGGCGACCGCTTAGGGCTTGGTTTTCCTTAATCCCCGGGCGGTTTGGGCATCCCGCAACCGCGCAGGGACCCGCGACAGAGAAGGCGCGAGAAGATATGTCAGAGGCCCCCTCTTCGGCGGCGTCAGAGAACGTCATTGCCTTTCAGGGCGTCCCCGGCGCCTATTCCGACATGGCCTGCCGGGCCGCCATGCCGCAGATGACCACCCTGCCCTGCACCTCCTTCGAGGATACCTTCGCGGCGGTGACGTCGGGGCGCGCGCGCTACGCCATGATCCCGATCGAGAACTCCAGCGCCGGGCGCGTGGCGGACATCCACCACCTGCTGCCCGGCTCCGGCCTGCACATCATCGGCGAGCACTTCCAGAAGGTGGAGCACCAGCTGCTGGCGCCCCAGGGGGCGGCGCGCGACGAGGTCAAGACCGTGCACAGCCACGTCCAGGCGCTCTCCCAATGCCGCGAGTATGCGCGGCGCGAAGGCCTGACGCCGGTGACCCACGCGGACACGGCCGGCGCGGCGAAGGAAGTGGCGGAGCTCGGCGACCCGACCCGCGCCGCCATCGCCTCGGCCCTGGCGGGGGAGATCTACGGCCTGCAGGTGCTGGACGCCAACATCCAGGACATCCCCCACAACACCACGCGCTTCATCATCATGGCGGAGGAGCCGATCGACCCGCCGCACGACGGCTCGCCGGTGGTCACCACCTTCGTGTTCCGCGTGCGCTCGGTGCCGGCGGCGCTCTACAAGGCGCTGGGCGGCTTCGCCACCAACGGCGTGAACATCACCAAGCTGGAAAGCTACATCATCGACGGCAGCTTCACCGTGGCCCAGTTCTATGCGGACATCGAGGGCCACCCGGAAGACCGCATGGTGCGTCTGGCGCTGGAGGAGCTGAGTTTCTTCTCCCGCGAGGTGAAGATCCTCGGCGTCTACCCGGCCAACGACTTCCGCGGCACCATCAACGGCGACTGACGCCGCGCTGGCGCATCCTTCGAGACGGCGCTGACGCGCCTCCTCTGGATGAGGTCAGTGCTCACTCCGCCTCATGCTGAGGAGGGGGCGAAGCCGGCGTCTCGAAGCATGGGCGACCGCTCCTACCCCTCTTCCAGCCAGTCCTCGATCAGGCGGCGGGCGATGGAATCGCGGCGCGGCAGCTTGAAGGTCTCGTCCTCGGGCGAGTTCTTCAGTTCCGCGCGGCTGTACCACCGGGCGCTTTCGATCTCGTCTTCGGCGATGCGCAGCGGTGCGTCCTCGGCGCGGGCGCGGAAGCCCAGCATGATGGAGGAAGGGAAGGGCCAGGGCTGGGAGGAGTGGTAGCTCACGTCCTCGACGGCGATCTTCAGGCCGACTTCTTCCCAGATCTCGCGGGCGACGGCTTCCTCCAGGCTTTCGCCGGGCTCGACGAAGCCGGCCAGGGTGGAATGCATGCCCGGCGGCCAGACCGCCTGGCGGCCCAGCAGGCAGCGGGCGGCGCCGTCGTGGACCAGCATGATCACGGCCGGGTCGGTGCGCGGGAAATGCACGGCGTTGCAGTCGGCGTTGGTGCAGCGGCGCTGGTGGCCGCCTTTCTCGCTGACCGTCGCCGCGCCGCAGACCCCGCAGAAGCCGTGGCGCGCGTGCCAGTGGGCCAGGCCGCGGGCGTAGGCCAGAATGGCGCTTTCCTCGCGGTCCATGATCGGGCCGACCTGGCGCAGGTCGCGAAAGGCCGCGGCGGCGCCGCCCAGCGGCTCGACCACCGGTTCGTCCAGGTGCGAGAGGTCGAGGGCCAGATAGGTTGTCTCCTCGCGCAGGCCGAGGAAAATGGTTTGGCCGCCACTTTCCAGGATTTCGCCGATCTCGGCACGCTCCAGCCACACGGCCCGGGTCTCGTCCGCGACCAGGTGCAGGTTGCGCCACAGCGGCACCACGCGGGCGCGCGGGTCGGCCAGCAGGCCGGCCAGGCGCTCGGCATCGCCGCGCAGATGGTCGGCGCGGTCCAGCGGCACCCCGGCGTAGAAATTTATCCTGGGAGGTTTCGGGTGGGGCATAGCGGCCAAGGTGGCATGACTGCCGCGCGGCGGCAATTGCTCTGACCGCCCATCGGGCGCATGGCCGGGTTGCATGCCCTGGCCCTCTCCGCCCGCCGCCCCTGGACTCTCGGGACCAGCCCGAGGGTGACGGAAGGGGTTGGTTGGGGCTGGGGTTAGGTGCGTCTTCTGCATCCTCTGGGCGCCGGGGCCGCGTAGTTGTTTCCGCAAGCCCGATGGGCCAAGGTCATGATCTGGAAGGAACGGATATGCACAGACGGCACGCCCTGAAATTGCTGGGCGGCGGCGCGGCGGCCTTCGGCCTCGGCTCCCTGGGCGGCGCCGTGGCGCCGGCACGGGCCTGCGAGCTGTTCCCCAAGGACGAGGGCTGGCGCTTCCTGGTGCTGCGCCACGGCAATGTCATCGGCGAGCATGTCTTCACCTTCTCGCGCCGTAACGGCGACTTCGTGGTCGAGGTCGCCATCGACATCGCCGTCGACATGCTGGGCATCACCCTGTTCCGCTTCACCCACCGCGCCGAGGAGGTCTGGCGCGAGGGCTGGCTGCAGTCGCTGATCACGGCCACCGACGACGACGGCACCCTCTGGCGGGTCGAATCGGAACGCCGCGACGGGGCCCTGCGCGGCAGGGTGAATGACGTCGCCTTCGACGTCTCCGGCTTCGTCATCCCGGCCAGCCTGTGGCACCGCGACACGCCGAAGACCCAGGCGCTGTTCGGCACCATCGACGGGCGGGTGAAGGTGGTGCACAGCGAGGCCCTGGGGGCGGAGCCGGTGACCGCCGGCGGGGCGCAGGTCCAGGCCCGCCACTACCGCCTGACCGGCCAGCTGGAGCGCGACGTCTGGTATGGCCCGGACTGCGGCATCGCCCGGGTGACCTTCCCGGCGCGCGACGGCTCCCTCATCACCCTGGAACGGCAGTAGCGGGCCGGCGGAAAGCAGATTTTCTGCGGGAAAAAGCCCGGAAATCCGCCGAAAAATCTTTCCCCAAGGAATCCATGAGGGGGTCTTGTGCCGGCGGGTCCGATACCCGATATTGGGGCTGGGAGGTTGGCGGCGGACGGACCACTCGCCAACCCGGTCAGGTCCGGAAGGAAGCAGCCGTAACGAGGTTCTGGTCCGGGTCGCTGTTCCAATCTCCCACCTGTATCCGCTTTCACAGCGTGCCGCTCCGCCGCGGGCCTTTGCCGGGCAGCCCCCCTTTGCCGGTGAGCCTTTCACGGATAGACTGTCTTCCATGAGCGACGCCCCCAGCGACCGAGACCCCAACAGCCTGCCTGACAAACAGGGAGACGAGAGTCTCTACCGGGTGCTGGCGCGCAAGTACCGCCCCTCGACTTTCGCCGATCTGGTGGGCCAGGAAGCCCTGGTCCGTACCCTCACCAACGCCATCGACACCGGCCGCCTGGCGCACGCCTTCATCCTCACCGGGGTGCGCGGCGTCGGCAAGACGACCACCGCGCGCATTGTCGCGCGGGCGCTGAACTGCGTCGGGCCGGACGGCAGCGGCGGGCCGACCCCGTCGCCCTGCGGCGTCTGCGCGCAGTGCATCGCCATCGCGCAGGACCGCCACGTCGACGTCATCGAGATGGACGCGGCCAGCCGCACCGGCGTCGCCGACATCCGCGAGCTGATCGAGGGCGTGCGCTACCGCCCGGTGCAGGCGCGCTACAAGATCTACATCATCGACGAAGTCCACATGCTCTCCAACAGCGCCTTCAACGCGCTGCTGAAGACGCTGGAAGAGCCGCCGGAGCACGTGATCTTCATCTTCGCGACCACGGAGATCCGCAAGGTCCCGGTCACGGTGCTGTCGCGCTGCCAGCGCTTCGACCTGCGCCGCCTGACCCAGGACGACCTGCAGGGCTTGTTCAGCGGCATCGTCGGGAAGGAAGGCGTCACCGTGGAGCCGGAGGCGCTGGCGATGATCGCCCGGGCCGCCGACGGCTCGGCGCGCGACGGCCTCTCGCTGCTGGACCAGGCCATCGCGCTGGGCGGCGGCACCTCGGTGAAGGCCGAGCAGGTGCAGGGCATGCTGGGGCTTGCCGACCGGGCGCGCATCTTCGACCTCTTCGGCGCCCTGGTCGCCGGCAAGGTGCCGGAGAGCCTGGACATTCTCGCCGATCTCTACGCCGCCGGCGCCGATCCCGCCGTGGTCATGCAGGACCTGCTGGAACTGGCGCACTTCCTGACGCGGGCCAAACTGGTGCCGCAGACCCTGGAGGCCCCCGGCCAGCCGGAAACGGAGCGCCTGCGCGGGCGCGAGCTTTCCGAAAAGCTCAGCCTCGCCGCCCTGGCCCGTCTCTGGCAGATGCTGCTGAAGGGGCTGGGCGAGGTGCAGAGCGCGCCGGTGCCCCTGCAGGCGGCCGAGATGGCCCTGATCCGCCTGGCCTACGTCAGCGACCTGCCGACCCCGGGCGAACTGGTGGAGCGCCTGCGTGGCGCGGCCGCCGCCGCGCCGGCCGCGGCTCCCGCTTCGGCGTCTTCTTCGCCCTCTGCGGCGCCGGCGGGCGGCGATGCCAGCGGCAACGGCGGCGCCCCGGTGGAAGCGCGCGCCGGCGCTGACCGGAGTTACGACAGGGGCGGGCCCGTTCCCTCGGATGCCGGGCCGCGCGCGGCCCTGGCCCGGTCGCTGCCGCAACCGGAGCCGGAAGATTTTCCCGAAGAGCTGGTCGTGCCGCGCTACGAAGCGGTGGACGAGCCCCAGGCCGCCGCCCAGGCCGCCGCGCAGGTCCGGCCGGAAAACCTCGCGCCGCAGAGCTTCGCCGAAGCCGTGTCCCTGCTGCGCGAGCGCGGCGAGAGCATCCTGGCCAATCACCTGATGGACGACGTGCATCTGGTGCGCTTCGAACCCGGCCGCATCGAAATGCGCGTCACCGAGGCGGCGCCCCCCAACCTGGCGCCCCGTTTCGGCGCGGTGCTGGAGAAGGTCTGCGGCAGCCGCTGGGTCATCTCGATCTCGCAGGAAGTGGGCGAGGCCAGCCTGCGCGAACAGCAGAAGGCCCTGGAGGCCGAAAAGCGTGCGGCGGTGATGCGCCACCCCCTGGTGCAGGCGGTGGTCGAGACTTTTCCCGACGCCAAGCTGGTGGCCCGCCGTGATCGCGTTGAGGGCGCAACGGGCGCCACCACAGAAGACCAGTCAGACAGAGGAGCGGACGAGGGATGAAAAACCTGGGCCAAATGATGAAGCAGGCACAGGCGATGCAGGCCAAGATGGCCGAGATGCAGGAAAAGCTGGGCCAGCTCGAGGTCTCCGGCCAGGCCGGCGGCGGCATGGTGACCGCCACCCTGAACGGCAAGTCGGAGCTGCGCGGGCTGAAGATCGATCCCTCGCTGGTCGACCCGAACGAAGTGGAAGTCCTGGAAGATCTCGTCGTCGCCGCCGTCAACGATGCCAAGGGCAAGGTGGAGGCCCGGGTCGCCGAGGAGATGAAGCAGGTGACCGGCGGTCTGGACCTGCCGCCGGGCATGAAGCTGCCGTTCTGATCCACAGCCTCAAAGCCCCCCTCCCATGATCGCCGGCGACCTCGAACGCCTGATTCAGTTACTGTCGCGCCTGCCGGGCCTCGGGCCGCGCTCGGCGCGCCGTGCCGTGCTGCACATGATGAAGAAGCGCGAATCGCTGATGCTGCCGCTGTCCGAGGCCATGGCCAAGGCGGCGGACTCGGTGTCCGCCTGTTCGACCTGCGGCAACCTCGACACCCGGGATCCCTGCACGATCTGCCGCGACCCGAAGCGCGATCCCAAGCTGCTCTGCGTGGTCGAGGACGTGGCGGACCTCTGGGCGCTGGAGCGCAGCGGGGCCTTCAAGGGCGGCTACCACGTCCTCGGCGGCACGCTCTCGGCCATCGACGGGCGCGGGCCGGACCAGCTCAACATGGGCCGGCTGCTGGAGCGCGTCACCGGCGCGCAGGACGCGGATGCGGGCGGTGCAGAGGGCGGGGTCGAGGAGGTCATCCTGGCCCTGTCGGCGACGGTCGACGGGCAGACCACGGCCCATTACATCTCCGAACGCCTCGCCGACAGCGGCATCAAGGTCTCCCGCCTGGCCCACGGCGTGCCGGTGGGCGGCGAGCTGGATTATCTGGACGACGGGACCCTGACGGCGGCCCTCCGGGCGCGCCGTCCTGCCTGACCGGGTCCCGCCTGACGGCGCCCGGCCCCTGCAGGCCCCCTGCAAGGCCTTCCACGGAACAAAGTCTTGCCCCATTCATTGGGCAGTGTGAGGCGCTAAGATCACCGGTCAGTCGCCGTACCCCGCCTTTTTTCATTGAGGACCTTCGGCTCATGAACACTTCCAGCACCACCCGCCTTGCCGCCGCGCTGGCCACCGGCCTGCTGCTCGCCACCACCGCGCCGGCCGCCCTGCGTGCCCAGGAGGTGTCGGTTGAGGCGGAGAGCCGCCGGGCGCTGACCCTCACGGTCTACAACCAGAACCTCGGGCTGGTCAGCGAAAGCCGCCGGGTCGAGCTGCCGGCCGGCGAGAGCCTGCTGGCCATCGAGGACGTCTCCGGCCAGATGCAGCCGGAGACGGTGCTGCTGTCGGCGCCGGGCCTGCGGATCATCGAGCAGAGCCTGGATGCCGACCTGCTGACGCCGCAGCGCCTGCTGGAGGCCTCGGTCGGCCAGACCGTGCAGCTCATCCGCAGCCATCCGGAAAGCGGCGAGGACATCGTGGAGGAGGCCACCGTCCTATCGACCAACGGGGGCCTGATACTGAAGGTCGGCGACCGTATCGAGGTGTGGGGCCCGGGCTTCAACCTGCCGGGGCGCATCGCCTTCACCGGCATGCCGGCGGGCCTGCGCAGCAAGCCGGCGCTGCTGGCCCGCGTCTTTCCCGGGCAGGCCGGGCCCAGCGACCTGCAGATCGACTACCTGACCGGCGGCCTTTCCTGGCGCGCCGACTACGTCGCGCGGCTGAACGGCGCCTCGGACCGCCTGGACCTTTCGGCCCTGGTGACCCTCACCAACGCCACCGACAGCGACTTCGAGGGCGCCACCCTGCGCCTGGTCGCGGGCGAGGTGAACCAGGCGGCCCCGGCCTTCAAGGCGCAGCCGCAGAGGATGCGTCTGGAATCGGCGGTGGCCATGGCGCCGGCGGACGACATGGCGGCGCCGGTGGCCGCGGCCGACCGCTATGTCTACAAGGTCCAGCGGCCGGTCACCCTGCGGCGCGGCGAGACCAAGCAGATTCCGCTGATGAATGCCCAGAGCGTGAAGGTGGTCCGCGAGTACCGCTTCGACGGCCTGGTGAACGGCCATCCCGGCATGGAGGAGATCGGTCCGGTGAACGCCGCCCTGATCCTGGAGTTGGAGAACGACCCCGACCTGGGCCTCGGCGCCCCGCTGCCCGCCGGCACGGTCCGCGTTTACGGGCCCGCCCAGGGGGGCTCCGGGGCCGGCGCGGAGGCGACCCTCTTCCTCGGTGCCGACGGCATCGACCACACGCCGGAGGGCGAGAAGGCCAGGCTCAGCCTGGGCGAGGCCTTCGACGTCACCGCCCGGGCCCAGCGCACGGTCTACGAGCGGCTCTCCCAGCGCAGCTACGAAAGCGGCCAGCGCGTCACGGTGAAGAACGCCAAGGACGAGGTCGTGGAAGTGGTGCTGGCAGGACAGATGCCCCAGGGCTGGACGATGCAGGAGCAAAGCGCCGAGCACGAGCAGGTCAGCGCCAACCGCCTCCTCTGGCGGCTCACCATTCCCGCCGGCGGCGAGGCGGAGCTGACCTACCGCATCCGGGTCTCGAATTAGTATAATTAGGCAAAATCAAGTTAATTGCATCGAGGGTGAGCGGCACGGCATGGCCGGTCGCGCTGATCTGCATAATTAACCGAATTTAGCTTAATTACAACATTGATCGCATCTCCGGCTGTCACCTTCGGGCTGGTCCCGAGGGTCCAGGGGCAAGCGGCACATCACCTGCCCTGGATGCTCGGAACCAGGCCACAGCTGTCCGGTTTGGCGCGGGCAAGCGGCAACGGCAGGCAGCGAACCCGTTGCTCCACCCCCCACCTAACCTCCCCCATCAAGGGGGGAGGGATTTAATGGGGCGGCATCAAAAAGGCATTCCCTCCCCCTTCGAGGGGGAGGGTTAGGGTGGGGTGACACTCTCTCAACGGCGAGCCGTCGGAAGTTGACACCGCCCGGCCTCAATCTAAGCCGGACAGCCGTGGAAGCAGTCCGCCCATGACAACCGGGCAAGTGGACGAGAAGGCGCGACTGCCCCGGACCGGGTCGTTCAGCGCGTCGGCCCTAATGCGTGGTGGGGGCGCCCAGGTGCGGGGGCGGCGGGGCGACCTGCTCGGCCTCGCGTTCGGCCTCTTCCAGCTCCAGCTCGCCGATCCTCTCGCCGCGGCTGAGGACCTTGTTGGCGGAGGTGCGGATGTCCTGGATGTCGCGGGAGGCCTGGTCGAAGTGGGCCTCCAGCTTGCCGACCCTTTTTTCGAGGCGCAGCACGTCCTCCATCATCTTGCCGACCTCGGTCTGGATGATGGCCGCCTGCTCCCTCATGCGAACGTCCTTCAGCACCGCGCGCACGGTGTTCAGCGTGGCCATAAGCGTGGTCGGGGAGACGATCCAGACCCGCGCCTTGTAGGACGCTTCGACCACGGTGCGGAAGTTGGCGTGCAGCTCGGCATAGACGGCCTCGCTGGGCAGGAACATCAGGGCCGATTCGGCGGTCTCGCCGGGAATGATGTAGCGCTCGGCGATATCTCTTACGTGCTTGCGGACGTCCGCCGCGAAGGCCCGGCGGGCGGGCGCCAGCAAGGCCTCGTCGCTGCCGGCGTTGCGCAGCGCCTCGTAGCTTTCCAGGGGAAACTTGGAATCGATGGCGATGGCCCCCGGCGGGTTGGGCAGCCGCAGCAGGCAGTCGGCGCGCTTGCCGTTCTTCATCGTCACCTGAAAATCGTAGGCTGAGGGCGGCAGGGTGGCCTCCACCAGGTCGCGCAGCTGGATCTCGCCGAAGGCGCCGCGCGCCTGCTTGTTGGCAAGAATATCCTGCAAGCCGACCACCTGGGTCGACAGCTCCGTCAGGTTCTGCTGCGCCTTGTCGATGACCGCCAGGCGCTCGCGCAGGTCGGCCAGTGCCGTCTGGTGCTTGGCGGTGGAATCGGTCAGGCGGTCGCCGACCTGCTTGGACAGGCCCTGCAGGCGCTCGTCCACCGCCTTGATCACCACCCGCTCCTGGGTCTGCAGGCGCTCGACGATGGTGTTCTGCACGGCGTTCTGGCTTTCGGCCATCTGCGCCAGCCGCCCGGCCAGGGCGGCGAACTCCGGGTTTTCCTGCGGCTGCGGCGCCGGCTTGGGACGCAGCAGCAGGCCGACGACGGCCCCGAGGGCCAGCGCGGCGGCGACGGCAAGGATGAGCAGCAGGTCCATGGGCCCGACTCCAGAGCAGGAACATAACGCGAATCCGACCCTATCACAGAAGGCCGGCCCGGACGAACGGCAGAACCGCCGCCGGCCCTGATTTGCTTGACCGAAACCGCTTCTCGCCATACCTACAGGGCCATGGCACTGCTACCCATCATCACCGCGCCCGATCCGCGCCTGAAGAAGGTCTGCGCGAACGTCGAGGCCGTGGACGACGAGATCCGGCAGCTCATGGATGACATGCTGGAGACCATGTACAACGCGCCGGGCATCGGCCTGGCCGCGCCGCAGGTCGGCGTGCTGAAGCGCGTGATCGTCGTCGACATCTCCGGCGACGACGAAGAGAACGCCCCGCTGTTCATGGCCAATCCGGAGCTGGTCGACGTCTCCGACGACGACGCCTCCTACGAGGAGGGCTGCCTCTCCCTGCCGGAGCACTACGGCGAGGTCG
This sequence comes from Kiloniellaceae bacterium, assembly GCA_048268885.1. GTDB lineage: Bacteria > Pseudomonadota > Alphaproteobacteria > Kiloniellales > Kiloniellaceae > Pelagibius. The sequence goes on from JBLWUP010000002.1 coordinate 181,479, forward strand.
TCCGCCCGGCCAAGATCCGCGTGCGCTACCTGGACCGCGAGAACGAGATCCGCGAGATGGACGCCGACGGCCTGCTGGCCACCTGCATCCAGCACGAGATGGATCACCTGGACGGCGTCCTCTTCGTCGACCACATGACCGCCCTGAAGCGCAACATGATCCTGCGCAAGCTTTTGAAGGCCAAGAAGTCCAGCACCCCCCTGGCCAGCTACGCCACGGTCTGAGGCAGGCCCCGGGATGTCCCTGCGTGTCGCTTTCATGGGGACGCCGGATTTCGCCGTGCCGACGCTGAAGGCCCTGGCCGCGGCCGGGCACGAGATCGCCGCCGTCTATTCCCAGCCGCCGCGCCCGGCGGGCCGCGGACAGAAGGAACGGCCCTCGCCGGTCCAGGCCTATGCCGAGCGCCAGGGCTGGGAAGCGCGCACCCCGACATCGCTGAAGACGCCGCAGGCGCAGGCGGAATTCGCCGCGCTGAACCTGGACGTTGCCGTGGTGGTGGCCTACGGCCTCATCCTGCCCCAGGCCATTCTGGACGCCCCGCGCCTCGGCTGCGTGAACGTCCATGCCTCGCTGCTGCCGCGCTGGCGCGGCGCCGCGCCGATCCAGCGCGCCATCCTGGCCGGCGATGCCGAGACCGGCGTCACCATCATGCAGATGGAGGCCGGGCTGGATACCGGGCCGATGCTGCTGAAGCGCAGCCTGCCCATCACGGCGGAGACCTGCGCGCAGGATCTGCACGACGACCTGGCCGAGCTGGGCGCGGCGATGATCGGCGAGGCCCTGGCCGGGCTCGACAGCGGCGAGCTGCGGGCGACCCCGCAGCCGGAAGACGGTGTCACCTACGCCGAGAAGCTGGACAAGGCCGAGGGCCGCCTCGACTGGTCCGAGGACGCGGCGGCGCTGGACCGCCGCATCCGCGCCTTCACCCCCTGGCCCGGCGCGTTCTTTGAGATCGACGGTCCGAAGGGCCGCGAGCGCATCAAGGTGCTGGCCGCGGAGCTGTGCGACGGGCAAGGCGCTCCGGGCACCGTGCTCGACGATCAGGCGACCGTCGCCTGCGGCGCGGGGGCGCTGCGCCTGAAGAAGCTGCAGCGCGCCGGCAAGGGCCCGATGGAGGCCGAGGCTTTCCTGCGCGGCTTCGAGCTGCCCGCCGGAACCGTTCTGCCGTGACCCGCTACAAGATCATCGTCGAATACGACGGCGGCGACTTCGTCGGCTGGCAGCGCCAGGCCAACGGTCCTTCCGTGCAGGCGGCGCTGGAAGACGCTATCCATGGCTTCTGTGGCGAGCGGGTGCTGGTGGAAGGGGCCGGGCGCACCGACGCCGGGGTCCACGCCCTGGGACAGGCGGCGCACTTCGACCTGACCAAGGACACCACTGCCGACACGGTGATGAAGGCGGTGAACTTCCACCTGAAGCCGGCCCCGGTCGCGGTGCTCTCGGCGGTGGAGGTCGGCGAGGACTTCCATGCCCGCTTCTCCGCCATCCGGCGCGCCTATCTGTACCGCATCGTGAACCGCCGCGCGCCGCTGGCGCTGGAGCGCGGGCGCGCCTGGTTCGTCCCGCAGCCGCTGGACGCCGAAGCGATGCACGCCGCCGCGCAGATCCTGGTCGGCCACCACGACTTCACCTCGTTCAGGGCCAGCGAATGCCAGGCCAAGTCGCCGGTGAAGACCCTTGACGTGCTTTCCGCGGCCCGTGACGGCGACCTCATCGAGATCCGCGCCGAAGCACGTTCCTTCCTGCATCACCAGGTGCGCAACTTCGTCGGCTCGCTGAAGCTGGTGGGCGAAGGCAAGTGGTCGGCGGCGGATCTGAAGGCGGCCCTCGACGCGCGCGACCGCGCGGCGGCGGGGCCGACGGCGCCGGCCGAGGGTCTCTACCTTACCGAAGTGGGCTATCCGGCCGAGGGCTAGAGCCCGGCGTCAGAGCAGCACGCCGGTCGCGCCAAGGGCGAGGAAGAGGTCGATGAGGAAGCGCAGCGCCACGAAGCCGACCGCGGCGAGCGCGCTGACCTCCAGGCAGTGGCGGACGATGAACCACAGGTAGCTGAGCAGGTAGGCGTAGAGGACGAGATTGACGAGCGACGCCAGGGCTTCCGGCACCACGCCGCCGACGACCAGCACCAGGACCGCCAGCTGCAGATGGACGGAAATCAGGTTCGACCAGTTGAGGGCGCTGAGCATCTTGAAGAAGGCGCGTTCCCGGTCGATGGTTTGGCAGACACGGTGGGCGATGACCGGAAAGGCCGTCCAGTCCAGGCAGTAGATCAACGCGAAGACCAGCAGGACCAGGAAGGGTTCGATGCCCGAGAAGTCGCCGCCCCTGATGAGCAGCGAGATGAAAAACGCGGGCGCCACCAGGATCGCGGCGAAGAAGGAGCGCAAGGCCGCGCCGCGCGACGCGTCGAAGTACTGCGCGCCGCTGGCGTCGAAGCGCGCCAGCCGCCAGGCCCCATAGAAGCGAAAGAAGATCTCCTGGCGGCTTGGGATCATCGCTGGAAGTAGCGTTCCAGGACCGCGCGGTAGATGGCGGTGAGGCGCTTCAGGTCATCGTGCGAAACGTGCTCGTCGACCTTGTGGGCGGTCGCGTTCAGCAGGCCCAGCTCCGCCACGGTGCAGTGATCCTTGATGAAGCGCGCATCCGAGGTGCCGCCGGTGGTGCCCAGCTCGGGCGCCTTGCCGGTGACTGAGGCGACGGCGCCGGAGACCAGGTCGCTCCACGGCCCCGGCGGGCAGAGGAAGGATTCGCCGGAGACCCGGATCGCCAGGTCGTAGTGCGCGCCGCGGCTGCTGTCGATCGCCTTGTCGAAGCGCTCGCGCAGCCACGCCTCGACCGAGGCGCTGGAATGAATGTCGTTGAAGCGCACATTGAAGCAGGCGGTGCCCTTGGCCGGGATCACGTTGGTCACCGGGTTGCCGACGTCGATCGAGGTGATCTGCAGGCTGGAGGGCGGGAAGTGCGCGTTGCCGTCGTCCAGCGGCTCGCTGACCACCGCGTTCAGCATGCTCGCCAGCTGGTGCAGCGGGTTGTCGGCCAGTTGCGGATAGGCGGTATGCCCCTGCGTGCCGGTTACCGTGAGCACGGCGTTGAGGCTGCCGCGCCGCCCGATCTTCACCATGTCGGCCAGGCTGTCGTTGCTGGTCGGCTCGCCCACCAGGCAGACGTCCAGCGTCTCGCCGCGCTCCTTCAGCCAGCGCAGCACCTTGCGCGTGCCGTTGACGGCATCGCCTTCCTCGTCGCCGGTGATCAGCAGCGAGATGGAGCCCTGCGGGCGGCCTTCGCCGAGATAGCCGCCAAGCGCGGAGACGAAGGCGGCGATGGAGCCCTTCATGTCGACCGCGCCGCGGCCGTAGAGGGTGCCATCGCGCAGTTCGGCCGCGAAGGGGTCGCTGCTCCAGGCGGCGGCGTCGCCGGCCGGCACCACGTCGGTGTGGCCGGCATAGCAGAGATGGGGGCCTTCGCTGCCCAGGCGGGCGTAGAGGTTGTCGGTCTCCGGCGCGCCCTCCTCGGCGAAGGGCAGGCGGTGGCAGGCAAAGCCCAGGCCGCTCAGCACCGATTCCAGCAGATCCAGCGCGCCGCCTTCCACGGGCGTCACGCTGCGACAGCGGATCAGCGCCTGCGCCAACTCCAGTGTATCGACCTCTGCCGCCGCCATTGCGAATGCGGCCTCAGGTGCGCAGCAGGTCGTTGATCGAGGTCTTGGAGCGCGTCTTCTCGTCGACGCGCTTGATGATCACGGCGCAGTAGAGGCTCGGCCCCGGGCTGCCGTCGGGCAGCGGCTTGCCGGGCAGGCTGCCGGGTACCACGACGGAGTAGGCCGGCACGCGGCCCATGTGGACCTCGCCGGTCTCGCGGTCGACGATCTTGGTGGAGGCGCCGATGAAGACGCCCATGGAGAGCACGGAGCCCTCCTCCACCACCACGCCCTCGACCACCTCGGAGCGGGCGCCGATGAAGCAGTTGTCCTCGATGATCACCGGGCCGGCCTGCAGCGGCTCCAGCACGCCGCCGATGCCGGCGCCGCCGGAGAGGTGCACGTTCTTGCCGATCTGCGCGCAGGAGCCGACGGTGGCCCAGGTGTCGACCATGGTGCCGCTGTCGACGCGGGCGCCCAGGTTCACGAAGGAGGGCATGAGCACCACGCCCGGCGCGATGTAGGCGGAATGGCGCACGATGCAGTTGGGCACGGCGCGGAAGCCGGCGTCGCGGAAGCGGTTCTCGCCCCAGCCGGCGAACTTGGAGGGCACCTTGTCCCACCAGTTGGTGTTCTCGCCGGGACCGCCGGGGATCGGCTCCATGTCGTTCAGGCGGAACGACAGCAGGACCGCCTTTTTCAGCCACTGGTGGACTTCCCAGCCTCCGGCGCCCTTCTCGGCCACGCGGTAGGTGCCGTCGTCGAGACCGGCGAGGGCGGCGTTCACGGCGTCGCGAATCTCGCCGCCGGTGGTCAGGGTGACGTTATCGCGCGCTTCCCAGGCATCTTCGATGATGCCCTTTAACTGTTCTGTCTGCATGGGATCCTGTGAGGCTGGTTCAGGCGTCGTTCGCGGCCCCTAAGCATCCCCTGGGAAGCTTGGCGGGCGCGCAGCGGAAGATGCGGGAGGGTCGCCGCTCTGTCAATGACCCCCCTCGGCCCCTGCCGCGCCGGCGGGGCCCCGTTCTCCGCGCGACTCCAGGGTTAACCTAAGGTTAAGTGGCCGTTTGCCGGAAGGGTCGCGGGGCAAAGCCCGCCGCGGCTGCAAAATGACACGGTCACTTAAGCGCATATTAACGCCAAAAGGCGCAGATTCTCGGTCTTGAGAGGCATCCAGGCATGATTGCGAAGAGGGGTCATATGGCAAGGTCGCCGGCAGTCAGCGACCCAACCAATGAGTGCAAACCGGCGGAGGACTATCAGCGGCTGATCGAACAGACGGCGCCGGGTGGTCAGCTTTCCGCCGGGGGCGCCTTTGCGCAATTTCCGGGCGCGGTCCTGGTCGCCGGGCACAACGGCATCGTGCTCGGCGCCAACGAGCAGGGCGAGGCCATCGGCCAGGTCCTCCAGGCCGGCCGGCATGAGGAACTGCGGGCCGCGATCCAGGCCGCCCTCGGCGGCGTCACCGCGCAGGTCAATCCCCTCGTCGTCCGCACCGCCGTGAACCCGGAAAGCGAAGCCCGCGGCACGGGCGAGCGCGCCTACGACGTCGTGGTGCTGCCCTGGGGCGACGGGACGGTCGCCTTGCTGCTCGGCCGCGACGTGACCCTGGAGCGCAGCCTGCGCGCCGCCTTGGTGGAATCGCGCCAGCGCTACAAGGACCTGGTCGAGATCTCCAACGACTTCGCCTGGGAAACCGACGCCGAGGGACGCTTCGTCTTCGTCTCGCCGCGCGGCGCCCTGGGTTATGAGGCGACCGAACTGGTCGGACGGCCGGCGCGCGAACTGCTGCTCGACGGCGCGGCCGGGGACGATGGCTCCGAGACCTCGCCCTTCACCACCAAGGCGGTGGTCGAGGAGGCGGAGATGTGGGTGCGCAGCGTCGAAGGCGCGCACCTCTGCCTGCTGTCGACGGCGCTGCCGCTGACCTCGGAAACGGGCACCTGGATCGGCGCGCGCGGCGTCTGCCGCGACATCACCAGCCTGCGCTGCCACGAGGCCGAACTGGCCGAGGCGCGCAACCGCGAGCGCCTCTTCTCCTACATCGTGAACATGGTGCGCCGGGAACTGGAGCCGGCGCGCATGCTGGGCGCCACCGCAGAGGCTCTCATGCCCGCCCTGGCGCTGACCGGCATTTCGATCCACGCCCTGGTCGACGGGGGCCCCGGTGAATCCAGATCCGGTGACTCAAGACCCGGTGAACCGAGATTGGGCCAGGCCCTGGCGCAGTCCGGCAAGCCCGCCGCGGCTGAGGACCTGAGCGCCCTGGTCGCGCAACTCGGCGACGGCCAGCAGGCGGTGGAGTTGCGCGACGCCGCCGGCGACCTGCTGCTGCGCGCCACCTGCTACCGCGAGCGGATCAACGGGCTCGTCTGTGCCCGGCGGGCCGGCGCGAGCGAAGGCTGGAGCGCCGAAGACCGGGGCCTCTTCGACAACATCGCCGGCCAGGTCGGCCTGGCCATCGAGCAGCTCGCCCGGCAGACCGAGATGGAGACGCTCTCCATGACGGATCCACTGACCGGGTTGCACAACCGGCGCGGCTTCGTCGAGAGCCTGGAACGCCATCTGGGTGAAGACGTCGAGACCCTGCGGCCCGGCGCCCTGTTCTACATCGACCTCGACAACTTCAAGCAGGTCAACGACACCCACGGCCACCAGACCGGCGACGAGGCGCTGCTCGACGTTGCGGCCCTGCTGAAGGAGCAGATCCGGGGCGGCGACCTGGCGGCCCGCCTCGGCGGCGACGAGTTCGCGCTTTTCCTGGGCGGCATGGACCGCACCGCGGCCGAGCGCAAGGCCGAGCAGATGCTGCGGGCGGCCGAACGGCTGCGCGGCTACTCCGGCGACAGCGACCATCTGCTGGGCCTCTCGCTGGGCGTGGCCATCTTTGATCCGCGCACCGGCGAAACCTTCGACTGCCTGTTGGGCCGCGCCGACGAGGCGATGTACGGGGCCAAGCGGGCGGGCAAGCACTCCCTCAATTTCGCGCCGGACTATGACCGGCGGGGCAAGGACGCGGGAGGACAGGGCTGATGGTTCTCGGGCTCGGACGCAAAAAACTGCCGGAAGACCTCTCCTACGAGGAGAGTAAGGAGCTGGCCGAGAACGGGTCGGCCAAGACCCGCGCCGACCTCGCCGAGCGGCCCGACCTGCGCCCGGAAGTGCTGTATTTCCTGGCCGAGGACCCCTCGTCCGAGGTGCGCCGGCGCATCGCCGCCAACGCCCGGACGCCGCGCCAGGCCGACCTGATCCTGGCCCGCGACGGCGACGAAGCGGTGCGCGCCGAGCTCGCCGCCAAGGTCGCTCAGCTGACCGCTTCTGACGGCCGCGGCGCCCAGGAGAAGGCACAGCGCTTCGTCGAAGATACCCTGGAGCTCCTGGCGCGCGACCAGGCCACCCGGGTGCGCCAGATTCTGGCCGATGCGCTGAAATCGGTGGCCCACGCCCCGCCGCAGGTGATCCAGCGCCTGGCGCGCGACGCCGAGGACGTGGTCGCCTGTCCGATCCTGGAATTCTCGCCGCTGCTGAGCGACGAGGACCTGCTGGAGATCATCGCCTCCTCGGGTGTTTCCAGCCGCCTCTGCGCCATTTCCCGCCGCAGCAACCTGGGCGAGGTGATCTCCGACGCCATCGTCCAGCGCGACGACCGCAAGGCGGTGGCCGAGCTGCTGGCCAACTCTTCCGCCCAGATCCGCGAGGAGACCCTCGACAGCCTGATCGACGGCTCGATGCAGGAAACCTCCTGGCAGCCGCCGCTGGTGGAGCGCCCGGCGCTGCCCCTCGGGGCGGTGAAGAAGCTGGCGAGCTTCGTGGCCGATTCCCTGCTGCAGAAGCTGCAGAGCCGCAGCGACCTGGATCAGCAGACCGCCGAAGCGGTGGCCGAGGTGGTGCGCCGCCGCATCGAGGAAGGCGCCGCCGAAGAGGGATCGAAGGCCGATCCGGCCGCGGAGGTGGCGAAGCTGAAGAAGAAGGGCAAGCTCAACAGCGAGGCGGTGAGCGAAGCGGTGCTGGCCGGCCAGCGCGACTTCGTGCGCCATGCCCTGGCGCAGATGGCCGGCTTCGAGGTCGACATGGTCGACCGGGTGCTCAGCCGCCGCTCGGCCAAGGGCATCACCGCGTTGGCCTGGAAGGCCGGCTGCACCATGCGCGTGGCGATGCAGCTGCAGACCAACATGGGCGGCATCCCGCCCGCCAAGGCGCTGCACGCCCGCGACGGCTCCGACTTTCCGCTGTCGCCCGAGGAAATGGAGTGGCAGCTCGACTTCTTCGCCAGCCTCGGCCAGGAATAGCCGCGCCGGTGGGTAACCGCTAGCGGTAGATCAGCGTGCCGATGCCGCCGCCGGTGAAGACTTCCAGCAGCATCGAATGCGGCAGGCGGCCGTCCAGGATGACCGCCGCCTCGACGCCGTTGTTCACCGCCTTCACGCAGGTTTCCAGCTTGGGAATCATGCCGCCGGAGATGGTGCCGTCTTCCGACAGGGCCTCCACCTGGGCGGTGTTCAGTTCCTCGATCAGCTCACCCGACTTGTCCAAAACGCCGCTGACGTCGGTCAGCATCATCAGGCGTGAGGCGCCCGCCGCCGCCGCCACCGCGCCGGCCACGGTGTCGGCGTTGATGTTGTAGGTCTCGCCCGAGGGACCGACGCCGATCGGCGCGATCACCGGAATGATGTCGGACTGCTGCAGCGAGAAGAGGATCTTGGGGTCGATCATGGTCGGCTCGCCGACGAAGCCGAGGTCCAGAACCTTCTCGATGTTGGAATCGGGGTCGCGCTTGGTGCGGCGCAGCTTCTGCGCCTGGATCAGGTTGCCGTCCTTGCCGGACAGGCCCACGGCCCGCCCGCCGGCGGCGTTGATGGCGCTGACGATGGATTTGTTGATGGTGCCCGACAGTACCATCTCCACCACCTCGACCGTGGCGGCGTCGGTGATGCGCAGGCCGTCGATGAACTCGCTCTTGACCTGCAGGCGCTCCAGCATGCGGCCGATCTGCGGGCCGCCGCCGTGCACCACGATGGGGTTGATGCCGACTTGCTTCAGCAGCGCGATGTCGCCGGCGAAGAGCGCGGCCAGTTCCTCGTCGACCATGGCGTGGCCGCCGTACTTGATGACGAAGGTCTTGCCGTTGTAGCGGCGCATGAAGGGCAGGGCCTCGGTGATGGTCCGGGCCGTGCGCAGCCAGTGCTTGGTGTCGCTGATGCTCTTCCGCGTCATATCTAAGTTCCAGTTTCCCTGCGGCCGCCGCCTTCGCGGCCGGGCGACACTCTAGCGTCAGGCGGCCGGTTCGGCCAGGGCGGCCAGGGCGGCGCGCAGCTCGGGCAGGCCGGCGCCGGTCTCGGCGGAGGTGGTCAGGCAGACCGGGTGGGCGGCCGGGTGCTTGGCGGTCTCGTTCTGCGTCTCTTCGACCATGCGCTTCAACGCCCCGGGCTTCACCTTGTCGGCCTTGGTCAGCACGATCTGATAGGACACGGCATCGGTGTCCAGCTCTTCCATCACCTGGCGGTCGCTCGATTTCAGGCCGTGGCGCGCGTCGATCAGCAGGCAGACGCGGCGCAACTGCGGGCGGCCCCTCAGGTAGCCGCGAGTCAGCTGGGTCCAGCGCGCGATGTCGGTCTTGGAGGCACGGGCGTAGCCGTAGCCCGGCAGGTCGACCAGAATCAGCCGCCCGCCGAGATCGAAGAAGTTCAGCAGCCGCGTGCGGCCGGGCGTGTTGGAGGCGCGGGCCAGGTTCTTGCGGCCGGTCAGCGCGTTCATCAGGCTCGACTTGCCGACGTTGGAGCGGCCGGCGAAGGCGACCTCCGTGGCCGCCCCCAGGGCGGGCAGGTCGTTTTCGTCCGCGGCGGACAGCAGGAAGGTGCATTCGCCGGCAAAGAGAAGCCGCCCTGTCTCCAGGGCGGCCTTTTCCTCGTCGCTCAAGGGCGTCTCGCTCCGGGGCGTCTCGGTCATTGGGGCGTCTCGGTCATCGCGCTGCCGGGACCCTCATTCCTCTGCCGGTTGCTTCTTGGCGCTGCCGCCGCCGAGGGGCACGCCCTGGCGCTTCATGATGAAGGCCTGCTGGGCCATGGAGAGCAGGTTGTTCCAGGTCCAGTAGATCACCAGGCCGGCCGGGAAGGTCGACAGCAGGAAGGTGAACATGATCGGCATCAACAGGAAGACTTTGGCCTGCACCGGGTCGGGCGGCTGCGGGTTCAGCTTCTGCTGCAGGAACATCGAGATGCCCATGAGCAGCGGCCAGACGCCGATGTTCAGCACGTGCAGCATGCCCAGCTCCGGCGCGTCCCAGGGGAAGAGGCCGAAGCCGTTGAGGATCGTGGTCGGGTCGGGCGCCGAGAGGTCGTGGATCCAGCCGTAGAACGGCGCGTGGCGCATCTCGATGGTGACGAACATCACCTTGTAGAGCGCGAAGAACACCGGGATCTGGATGACGATGGGCAGGCAGCCGGACAGCGGATTGGCGCCTTCCTTCTTGTAGAGCCCCATCATTTCCTGATTCAGGCGCTGCTTGTCGTCGGCGAAGCGCTCGCGCAGTTCCATCATCTTGGGCTGCAGCTTGCGCATCTTGGCCATGGATTTGTAGGACTTGTTGGCCAGCGGGAAGAAGATCAGCTTGATCACCACGGTCAGCAGCAGGATGGCGATGCCGAAGTTGCCGACCTGGGCGTGCAGCCAGTGCAGGGCGTAGAAGATCGGCTTGGTGAGAAAGGCGAACCAGCCGAAGTCGACCGCCAGGTCGAACTTCGTGATGCCGTAGGTCTCCTCGTACTTCTGCAGCAGCGGCACCACCTTGGCGCCGGCGAAGAGCCGGCTGGTGGTCTCCACTACCGCGCCGGGGGCCACCGTCGCGGTGGGATAGAGGAAGTCCGACTGGTAGTGGTCCCGCCCGCCCCGCAGGTTGTAGACGAAGCGGGTCTTCACCGCGGTCTGCTGGTCGGGCACCAGCGCGGTCAGCCAATACTTGTCGGTGATGCCCAGCCAGCCGCCGGTGGTGCTCTTGGCGATCACCGAGTCCTGTCCGCCTTGATACTCGTCCTTAAGGTCGTCGTATTTGATGCCGTCATCTAGCGAGCCGTCGAAAACGCCGACGGGGCCTTCGTGCAGGATGTAGAAGCCCAGGGTCTTGGGCGTGCCGCTGCGCGAGATCAAGCCGTAGGGCGCCATCTCGGCCGTCGCGTCGCTGTTGTTGATGACCCGCTGGGTCACCGTGAAGAGGTAGTTCTCGTCGACCGCGATGGTCTGCTCGAAGGTCAGCCCCTCGCCGTTGTCCCAGCTGAGGGTCACCGGCGACGACGGCGTCAGTGGGCCGCCTTCGGTGGTCCACAGGGTGTCGGCCGTCGGCAGCGTCACCGTGCCGGCGCCGGCCGGCGCCCAGCCGAAGTTGGAGAAATAGGCGTTCGCGGAGTTCTGCGGCGACAGCAGCGCAATGGGGTCGCTGTTCGGGTCCAGGGTCTGGTGATACTGGGTCAGGATCAGGTCGTCGATGCGCGCGCCGCGCAGGGCGATGGAGCCCGACAGAAGCGGCGTCTGGATGGACACCCGCGGGCTGGCCCCGATGACCTCCTCACGCGCCGGCTGGGTCGGCACGCCGCCGACGCTGGGGGTGCCCGGCGGGCTGGGCGCGCTGCCGGGCACGGACGTTCCGTCCGGGGCGGTCTGCGCCGTCTGCTGCTGCTCGGGAGTCTGCTGGGGCGGGGTCGCCGGCGGGAAAAGGAACTGGAACCCGAAGAGAATGGCCATCGACAGGACGATCGCGAGAATAAGATTACGCTGTTCCATAAGACTCGATGGGCTCCCGGGGGACGGGCCTTAGCGACCCGGTTGATGATCCAGATGGTGACAGGCCGGGCAGACACCAAGCCCGGAGGTTTTTTCTTCGGCGGTTTTCTTGGCCGTCCGCCCGCGCAAGGGGGCCGGCACAGGGTCGTAGCCCAGGCCGCCCCAGGGGTGGCAGCTGAGGATGCGGCGCAGGCCCAGCCAGCCGCCCTTCAGCGGACCGTGGACGGCGACCGCCTGACGGGCGTAGTCGGAGCAGGTCGGGAAGTAGCGGCAGCTCGGCGGGAACATCGGCGAGATCAGCAGCTGGTAGCCGCGGATCAGGGCCAACAGGACGAGGCTCATGAGCTTCGTGGCGGCCTTCATTGCGAAGTCTCCCTGGGCGAAGCCTCCTTGCGCGGCGGGCGCTTGCCCTCACTGATCTGGCGGTCGAGCCGCACGATAGCCTGCTCCAGGTCGTGGCGCAGCGCGTCATAGGGACGCGTCAGGGTGGCGGCCCGGCCGATGACCACGTAGTCGGTGCCGGCCCGGCCGAGATGCTCAAAAACCTCCGCCGCCGCGGCGCGCAGGCGCCGCTTCACGCGGTTGCGCTGCACGGCGTTGCCGACCTTACGGGTTACGGTGAACCCCACCCGCACTTCAGGCTCCTCTCCTTCGCTTCCCTGCCGCTGCGGCGCTTCAGACGGCGCAGACGGCACAACGGGCGCCGCCCGGTCATCGCCGGACGGGCGCCTTGCTGCTTGCAGGACGAGGCCGGGCGTGACCCACTTGCGTCTGGCCGCCGCGACCTTGAGGAATTGGGGCCTTGTCTTGAGCCGCCCTACGGTCGGCATCATGACACTTAGGCGGAAAGGCGCTTGCGGCCCTTGGCGCGCCGACGGGCAAGAACGCGACGCCCGCCAACGGTTCCCTTACGTGCGCGGAACCCGTGGCGGCGCTTGCGAACCAGCACGCTGGGCTGATAGGTGCGCTTCACGGCTGTACTCCAATATCAGGCTGAATTTCGAATTGACGGGGCTGTATAAGGGTGGGCTTGGGCTCTGTCAACGACCGGCAGAGCCCTCGGGGGCGGAATCTCACTCTTCGTGGTCCGGGCGGCTCACACCCTGTTGACTGGCTGCCGCGCCGAACAGCGGCTAAAACCGCTGTCTGGCACGGTTTTCCGCCCTTTTCGGCCGCTTGGCAAGGGCCGCGTGCCGGCGCCGGTGGCAGGGCGCGTAAAGGTTTCGTTTACCTTGTTTTTTTATCGCGGCGCCCGGGTTTCCTTGTGGCCCGGCGCTGACGAAGGAGCCCGATGGTCCAGCCGCGTCCGCCTTCATCTGATCCCGGGCCCTCCGATCCCGGCGCCTCCGGTTCGAATTCCGGACCGAACGGCGGCGGTTCCTGGCGGCGTTTCCTGCCGCTGGCGGTCCTCATCGTCGGCCTCCTGGCCTTTCTGGCCCTGGGCGGGCACCGCTACATCGCTTTCGACGTCCTGGAGCGGCACCGCGAGGCCCTGATGGCCCTGGTGGCGGCGCACGCCGTCCTGGCGGCCGCGGCCTTCATCGCGGCTTATGCCGTGATGGTGGCCTTCTCCATTCCCGGCGCCCTGGTGATGACCGTCGGCGCCGGCTTTCTCTTCGGCACCCTGGCCGGGGCCGCCTGCTCGGTGGTGGGGGCGACCCTCGGGTCGATTGCCCTTTTCCTGGCCGCGCGCACGGCGCTGGGCGACCTGCTGCGCGACCGGGCCGGGGGCGCCGTCCAGCGCATGCGCGCCGGGTTCCAGGAGAATGCGCTCAGCTATCTGCTGATCCTGCGCCTCGTGCCCCTCTTCCCCTTCTGGCTGGTCAACTTGGTGCCGGCCCTGCTGGGGGTCTCGCTGAAAGTCTTCGTCGTCGGCACCTTCTTCGGCATCATCCCGGGCTCCCTGGTCTACGCCTCGGTGGGCAACGGCCTGGGCGCCCTTTTCGAGGCCGGCGGGGACCGCGACATCGCGCGGGCGATCTACCAGCCGGAGGTATTGCTGCCTATCGCCGGGCTCATCGCCCTGTCGCTGCTGCCGGTGATCTACAAAAAGGTGAAGGGGCGCCGGAATGGCGGAAACCAGGGCGGAAAGGGCCGCGGGCCGGAGGCCTCCTGAGCCCGCGGCCCGTCGGGCGGGCGCTTGCACTCACTAAAGTTTCACAGGAAGTTGACCCGGATCGCAGGACCGTGATTCGAGATTGATCGGCGTCCTGAGCATTGTTGAGTCCACCGGCGCTCAGCCGCAGCCCTTGCGGCGGCGGGCCGGCATGAAGCTTCTCTTCCCGGGGGAGCCCCAATGAGACCGAACATAATTGGAGGCAAGTAAGATGCTGAAGAAAACTCTGGTGGCGCTGAGCGTCGCGTCCGTTTCCGCTGGTGCCGTGGCCCTGCCGCTGGCCGCCAGCCAGGCTGCCGATACCTCTGTGCAGATCGCGGCCTGTAACCCCTGCAATCCCTGCGCGGCCAACCCCTGTGCAGCGGCGGCGGCCTGCAACCCCTGCAGCCCCTGCGCGGCCAAGAAGCCGATCAACCCGTGCAACCCCTGCGCGGCGGCCAATCCCTGCCAGGCGGCCAACCCCTGCAGCCCCTGCAATCCCTGCAACCCCTGCGCCGCCAAGAGCAACTAACCCAAAAGCAACCGCTCAGGCGACGTCAGCCTTTGCGTAGCAGCGCCCGCCGACCGCCGGCACAGCCCCCTGCCGGCGCGGCGGGCGCCGCTACTTCCCGGGGACCCTTCTCCGGGCTGTTTCCTCCCGCCAAAGCACCTGATTCCCGCGACACTGGCGGGCGTGGTATAAGCGCGCCTATGTTGGGCCATAGATCGCCGGGGAACAGCCTTCGCCTGCCTCCCCTTACCAAGAGCCTGTCGGCGAAGCTGCTGCTCTTGACCATTGCCTTCGTCATGCTGGCGGAGGTGCTGATCTATGCCCCCTCGATCGCGCGCATGCGGCTGACCTATCTGCAGGAGCGCATCGCCGCCGCGCACCTGTCGATCCTGGCGCTGGAAGCCACGCCCGACAACATGGTCAGCAAGGAGATGGAAGCCGAGCTGCTGCAGCACGTCGGCGCCTACACCGTCGCGCTGTCGAAGCCCGGTTCCGGCAAGCTGATGCTCATGGTGGAGACGCCGGAGGAGATCGACGCCACCTACGATCTGCGCTCGGCCAGCTTCTTCGGCCTGATCCGCGACGCCATCATGACCCTGCTGGCGCCGGACAACCGCCTGCTGCGCGTCCTCGGCCCGTCGCCCAAGGACGCGCAGATCCTGGTCGAGGTGGTCATGGACGAGGCGCCGCTGCGCAACGAGATGTTCGACTACTCCTGGCGCATCCTCAATCTGTCGCTGGTGATCTCGATGTTCACCGCGGCGCTGGTCTACCTCAGCCTGCACCTGCTGATGGTGCGGCCCATGCGCCGCATCACCGAAGGCATGGCCGCCTTCCGCGCCAATCCCGAAGTCGTCGCGGAGGCCCTGCCGCCTTCCGAGCGCAGCGACGAGATCGGCATCGCCCAGCGCGAGCTGGTGAACATGCAGCAGGGCTTGCGCGCCGCCTTGCTGCAGAAGACGCGTCTCGCCGCCTTGGGTACCGCCGTCACCAAGGTGAACCACGACCTGCGCAACATCCTGGCGACGGCCAGCCTGATCTCCGACCGCCTCGGCAAGAGCGGCGATCCCGCCGTGCGCTCCATGGCGCCGACCCTGGTGGGCGCCATCGACCGGGCGCTGCATCTCTGTTCCCAGACCCTGCAGTTCACCCGCGAAGGGCCGGTCCAGCTCGACCTGCACCGCTTCGACCTGCGCGACCTGCTGACCGAGGTGCGCGAGGCCCTGACCGACGTCGGGGCCGGCCGCGAGGGCCTGGCCAACGAGGTCGAACGCGGCTTCGAGATCGAGGCCGACCGCGAACAGCTCTATCGGGTGTTCTTCAACCTGACCCGCAATGCCTTGGAAGCCGGCGCCGCCGAGGTGCGGGTCGCCGCGCGCCCGGTGCGCGATTTCCTGGTCATCGACGTGGAAGACAACGGCCCCGGCATGCCCGAGGAAGCCAAGCAGAACATCTTCAAGCCCTTCGCCGGTTCGGCGCGCGAGGGCGGGACCGGCCTCGGGCTTTCCATCGCCCACGACATCATGCGCGCTCACGGCGGCGACATCCGCCTGGAGCGCTCGACCGCCGAAGGCACGTTGTTCCGCCTCGTCCTGCCGCTGCGCCAGGCCAAGTCCCAGCCGACGGCCAAGGCGAGCTGAACATGCCCTTTGGGCGAATGCGGCCAAACGCCTCTTGTCACCCTCGGACTTGATCCGAGGGTCCAGGGGCGAACGGCAAAGCGGATGCCCTGGATGCTCGGGTCAAGCCCGAGCATGACAAGGGGTTTGTTCAGTCCAGCGCCAGGATTTGTGCTTTCAGGTAGGCGCTTTCCGGCAGGGCGGGGTGGACCGGATGGTCGGGCGCGGCGCCGGAGGTGCGCAGGATGCGGCCGTCGCGCCGGGCGTCCTGCAGGCCGCGTTTCACCTGCTCGGCGAAGCTCTCCACATCGGCGTGGTGCGAGCAGGAGGCGGCGAGCAGGTATCCTCCCTCCGCCACCAGCGGCGCGGCGAGACGCACCATCTTGCGATAGCCCTTCAGGCCCTGCGCCAAGTCCTTCTTCGACTTCACGAAGGCCGGCGGGTCGACGATGACCAGGCCGTATTTCTCGCCGGCCTTGGCCTGGCGCTCCAGTTCGCCGAACACCTCCGCCTTTACGAAGCGGCAGCGGCCGGCAACGCCGTTGGCCTCGGCCGCCTGGGCGGCGAGGTCGAGGGCGCCCTGCGAGCGGTCGACGGAGACGACCTCCGCGGCGCCGGCCAGGGCCGCCTGCACGGTGAAGCCGCCGGCGAAGGCGTAGCAGTCGAGGACCCGCGCGCCGCCGGCGAGGCGGGCCGCCCAGGCGCGGTTGTCGCGCTGGTCGTAGAACCAGCCGGTCTTCTGCCCGCCGGCCAGATCAGCGAAAAAGCGCGCGCCGTTTTCCTCCAGGGTCACCGGGCCGTCCAGGCTGCCCTGCACCACCTCGACGTAGTCGTCGAGTTGTTCCAGCTTGCGGACGCCGCCGTCGTTGCGCAGCACGATGGTCTTGGGCGCGATCACCTCGTTCAGCGCGCCGAGCAGCAAGGGCGTCAGGTTTTCCATGCCGGCGGTGTTCACCTGCAGACAGAACGCGTCGCCGAAGCGGTCGATGATCACGCCCGGCAGGCCGTCGGCCTCGGCATGGACCAGGCGATAGTAGGGCACGCCGATCAGTCTCTCGCGGATCTCCAGGGCGCGCCGCAGGCGGGCGGCCAGGAAAGCGCCGTCGATGGCCACCGTTTCGTCGCGGCTCAGCACCCGCGCGGCGATCAGCGGATGGCGGTTGAAAAAAGCCGTGGCGAGATAGCGGCCCTGCGGGTCGCAAAGGCGCACCACGCCGCCCGGCGGCACCGCCTTGGCGGCGGCGTCCATCTCCACCTCGTTGGAATAGACCCAGGGGTGTCCGCGGGTCAGGCGCTTCACGCCGTGCGGCTTCAAGGTGACGGCCGGCAGGTCGAAGGCCTGCGCTGCGGATGACTGCTTCATTGCCGCGCAGTCTAGTCCGCCGCCCCTTCACTGCAAGGGTGTTGCCGCCGGGGCGCTCTCTTCGCGCCCCTATTCCGTCAAGACGACGCCTTTGCGCCCTATTTCGTCAAGACGACGCCTTCGCGCCCTATTTCGTCAAGACGACGCCTTCGCGCCCCTATTCCGTCAAGACGACGCCTTCGCGCCCCTATTCCGTCAAGACGACGCCTTCGCGTCGAGGATCCGCCCCGCCGTCCAGGCCACCTTCGGTTCTGCGGATGCCGTGCAGGCCGCTGGTCATGCCGCGGAGGGTCACCTCGTGGCCCAGGGCCTCCAGGGCGGCCTTGGCGCTCTCGATGCCGGTGCCTTCCTCCAGGTCCGTGGCGCCGTTGCGGTTGACGAAGTTGGGCAGGGCGACGGCCTGCTGCATGGTGAGGTTCCAGTCCAGGCTGGCGATGATCGCCTTCGCGGTATAGCCGATGATGCGGCTGCCGCCCGGCGAGCCGATGGCCATGACGAAACGCCCCTGGCGGTCCAGCACCAGGGTCGGCGACATGGAACTGCGCGGCCGCTTGCCGGGCTGCACCCGGTTGGCGACCGGCCGTCCGTCGGCTTCGGGCCGGAAGGAGAAGTCGGTCAGCTCGTTGTTCAGCATGAAGCCGCGCGCCATGAGGCGGGAGCCGAAGGCGCTCTCGATCGAGGCGGTCATGGAGACGGCGTTGCCCTCGGCATCGACCACTGAGAGATGGGAGGTGGAGGGCGGGTTGAGCTGCGCCGGGCTGTGCGCCTGGGTCGTGGGCAGCCCCGGGCTGGCCTGCCCCATGCTGGCGGTGGGATCGATAAGCGCCGAACGGGCGGCGAGGTAGTCCGGATCCAGCAAGGCGGCAACCGGCACGTCGACGAAGTCGCTGTCGGCCAGGAAGCGGTTGCGGTCGGCGAAGGCGAGGCGCCCGGCCTCGGCCACCAGATGAATGGCCTCGGGTGAGGCGGGTTCCAGCGCGGCGAGGTCGAAAGGCTCCAGCACCTTCAGCATCTGCAGCACGGCGACGCCGCCGGAGGTCGGCGGCGGCATGCCGCAGACCACCCACTGGCGGTAGGGCAGGCAGACCGGGTCGCGCCGCTTGGCCTGATAGCCGCGCAGGTCGAGATAGCCGAGGTGCCCGGGGTTGTCGCCGACGCTTTGGACCCGGCTGGCGATGTCCAGCGCGATGGGGCCTCTATAAAAGGCATCGGCGCCGCCTTCGGCAACGGCGCGCAGCGTGTCGGCGTAGTCCTGGTTCTTCAGCAGGTGGCCGACCGGCAAGGGATCGCCGGCGGTATCGTGAAAGTACGCTGCGGTTGCCGGGTAGCGTTTCAGGTACTGGTCCCCGGCGATCAGCCCGTGCAGCCGCGGCGACACGGCGAAGCCTTGCTCGGCCAGGCGGATCGCCGGCTGGAACAAGGTCGCCCAGGGCAGCTTGCCGTGGTCGCGGTGGGCCAGTTCCAGCATGCGCAGCAGGCCCGGCGTACCCACCGAACGGCCGCCGACCACCGCCTCCCAGAAGGACATGGGCTCGCCGTCGGCCTTGAGGAACAGCGCTTCGTCGGCGGTTGCCGGCGCGGACTCGCGCCCGTCGTAGGCGGCGACGTCGCGGGCCTTGGCGTCGTAGTGCAGCAGGAAGGCGCCGCCGCCGATGCCGGAGGATTGCGGTTCCACCAGGCCCAGCACCAGGGCGGTGGCGATGGCCGCGTCGGTCGCCGAGCCGCCCTGGCGCAGCATCGCCATGCCGGCCTCGGCGGCCAGCGGATTGGCGGCGGCGACCATCTGGCGCGGCGGTGCTTCCACGGACTTTTCCGGCGCGCTGCAGGCGGTCAGGCCCGGCAAGGCCAGCAGGGTGGCGGCCAGCAGGCGGCGCGTCTTCGCGAAAGCCCTGTTCGCGGGGGGCCTGCTCACGGGGGTTTTGGCAAAGGGGGTGGCAAGCGTCATGGCGCGGTCTCTCCCGTTGGTTCCTGGCAGCAGGGCGCGGGTCTGCCGGTTCGCGCGGCAGGCAAAGCCATCATCAACCGCGGCGTGCGGCTTGGCCAGGGGCAGATTTTGGCTGGCGGAACGGCCCTGCGGGGCAGCCGCGGCAGGTCGAGATGCGTCAGGGAGCGGTGCGGCGTCCGGGCGCTAGATGCCGGCGGGGATCAACTTGCACATGTGCAGGCCTTCGACCCGGTGGCCGCGCTCATAGAGGATCGAGCAGAGCCAGCCGTCGTCGCTCTGCTGGGCGGAGGAGGCGATATTGGTGTGGACCGCCGTGCAGCCGTGGCGCCGGGCGATTTTCTCGACGCCGTTCTCCAGGGCCCTGGCCACGTTGCCCTGGTCGACGATGTCCAGGGCGCAGAAGTGATCGGCGAAGAGGACCGGGCCGTGCATCAGGTCGTGGGACATCAGGAAGGCCGCCACGGCGACGATGCAGTCCTGTTCATTGCGGACGATTAGGATTCCAGTCCCACTATCGGGCCCCCGGGTGAGGCGTTGCGCGGCGAAGCGCCGCCAGCTTTCCAAGTCCGTATCCGGACAGACTGTGCGGATGAGTGGGAAGGCCTGGTCGACCTCGCCTTCCGACAGCAAACTGACGTTGAGTTTTCGCACTAAACGAGTCACCTTAATCACACAAAAGCCGCGCCTTATCAGGAAGTGGGGATCAGCGCACTTTCCGCACTTTGATAGCTGCAAGATTGGCGTTTCGTGCCGGTCGGCGTCGTTGATCCAAATCAATAGATTAGGGCGTGCTGGCCCGGCGCCTGCGGGATGCTTGAAGAAGGCCGGCGGGTCACCTGCAGAGTGGTGTTGTTCGGAGTTGGGTGGGACATGGCGGTTTTCGATTATGACCGGGTGAGCAAGCTGGCGCCTGCCGTGGCACGCGACCGTGCCGAGGACTCGCCTTGTGCCGCCTGTTCGGTGCGCGGCATGACGATCTGCGCGCCGCTCGACTCGCAGGAACTGGCTCAGGTCTCGGCGCTGATGACCTCCGTCGAGCTGGACGCGGGTGGGCCGCTGTTCGACGAAGGCGAAGAGGCGGGCAACGTCTATAATCTCACCTCCGGCACCTTGAAGGTCTACAAGCTGCTGCCCGACGGGCGGCGCCAGGTGACCGGCTTCCTCTTTCCGGGGGATTTCCTCGGCCTGGCCACCCAGGACACCTACGCCTTCAGCGCCGAGGCGGTGACGCCCTGCCTGCTGTGCCGTTTCCCGCGCCAGAAGCTGGAAGACCTGATGCAGCGCCTGCCCAAGATCGAGCAGCGCCTGCTGAGCATCGCCAGCAACGAGCTGGCGGCGGCGCAGGATCAGATGCTGCTGTTGGGCCGCAAGACCGCGCGGGAGAAGATCGCCTCCTTCCTGCTCATGCTTGGCAAGCGCGCCAAGCAGCGCGGACAGGCGGACAACCCGGTGGCGGTGCCGATGAGCCGTACGGACATCGGCGACTACCTGGGCCTGACGACGGAGACGGTCAGCCGCACCTTCACCCAGCTGAAGCAGGACAGCATCATCAGCCTGCTGCCCAATCATCAGGTCCAGCTGACCAAGCGCGACGACCTGGAGGAGATCGCCGGCGGCTATTGAGCCGGCCGGTTTCTCTTCGCGGTCAAGGGGGGCCTGCGTTTCAGCAGGCGCGGGCGTCAGCGCGGCGTCTGGATGATCGGCGGCACCGACATCAGCGCCGTATCCCAGGGAAACAGAATCCAGGTGTCCTGGCTCACTTCGGTGACGAAGCTGTCGACCAGGGGGCGGCCCGCCGGCTTGGCGTAGACCGTGGCGAAGTGCGCCTTGGGCATCAGTTCGCGCACCTTGCGGGCGGTCTTGCCGGTATCGACCAGGTCGTCGATCAGCAGCCAGCCCTCGCTGTCGTGCTCGACCGACTTGAGGACGTCCATGTCGCCCTGCGTGCGGTCGTCGCGGTAGCTGATGATGCAGATGGTATCGATCAGGCGCACGTCCAGTTCGCGGGCGATGACGGCGGCCGGCACCAGCCCGCCGCGGGTGATCGCGGCAATGCCCTGGAAGGGGCCCTGCTCCACCAGGCGCCAGGCGAGGGCGCGGGAATCGCGGTGGAGCTGGTCCCAGGAAACGGGGAAGGTCTTCTGTTCGCCGACGGACATGACTACGGGGCACCCTCTTGTTCTTGGCGTCTTCGGGAAGGGCCGGCCCTGCCGGGCGGCGTCTCGAAGCGGGGATTAAAGCGGAAGTCGCCGCCGCCGTCTAAAGGCTTTTCGCGGTTTTGCGCTAGAGCAGATCAGGGTCGGCTGGAATCGCCGAAGGCGATCCATCAACCCTGTGAATCTGCTCTATGTATTAGAAATAGATCGGATTCACACGTTTAGACAGAACCACTTGGTGGTTCTGTCTAAACGTGATCCGATCTAGCTGGAAAGTTCACCGCTGCGGATCAGGCGCACGGCGGCGATCCGCCAGCTGCCGTCGGGCTGCTGCTCCATGGTGTAGACGGCGATCACCGCCGCGCCGTCGGGGCCGACGAAGCGCACCGCCTGGCCGATCTGGCCGTCAATGATGCGGGCGTCGAGAAACTCCACCGAGCGGGGGCGGTAGACCGGCTGATAGCCGTCGCGCACCATGGCCATGAAGTTCTCCGGCGTGCCGAACAGCTGGCGCAGCCGCGGCGTCGCGTAGGAAAAGGCGCGCGCCCCGTCGTCGCGCTGGAAGGCCTGCAGCTGGGCCTGAATGGTGCCCAGGATGGCGCGCTGATCGCCGGGGGCGGGCCGCAGGACCTCCTGCGCCGCCGTGCCCGCCAGCGGCGTGGCGGCAAGCAGCAGGACGAGCAGGCAAAAGCGGGCGAGGCGGGGCATGGCGGGCTCCTTGAGAGGTCTCTTGGGGAAACGCCGGGGCAAGGACGTAGGAGAAAAGCTAGGGCGCGCCGGCGCGGCGGCCAGTTCCCATAGCAAGAGTCGCCCAAAAAGCTTCAGGCCGGCCCCCGTTTCCGGAGGCCGGCCTGAAAGAGCCGGTGATGCGCCGCTGGGGTCAGCGCACGTAGATATGGACCTCGTTGACCTGGGCTTGCGGGCTGGACGTGGCCGAAAGCGTCATGCGGTCGGCCGGCAGGCCCATGTTGGTCAGGGTGCGCAGCACGTTTTCGGCGTTGCGGCGCGAACGGTTGGTGTCCAGCGCCACGCGGGCCGAATCGCTGCCGGCGGGGGCCACCGCGACGATGTCGAAGGCCGCGTTGGGGCGGCGCTCCAGGGCCGCGCCGACCACCGTGAACAGCGCCTGCTCGTACTGCGGGTTCTCGCGGTCGAAGCGGATGACCGCCAGCGGCTGGCGGGCGCCGACCTGGTTGGCCGCACCGCCGGCCGGGGCCGGGGCGGGCACACCGTAGGCGCGGTTTGCCAGGCTGCCGCCGATGTACTCGCCGTTGTCGATGGCGACCTGCATGGCGGTCAGGTTCAGGCGTTCGTTGGCGAAGTAGTTCTGGGTCCGGGCGATATCGTCGCTCAGCTCGTTGAGCAGGCGGTCGATGACCACCACGGTCTTGTTGACCTCGTCCTCCAGGACGGCGAGCTGGCGATGGTCTTCCTCGACGGCGCCGCGCAGCTCGAAGGTCGTGCTGGTCGATTCCAGCAGGAAGGCCGACAGCGAGGCGGTGGCCGAGACCTGGCTGGCCAGGGTGTTCAGGGCGGCGATGCTGGCGCCGACCTGCTGCAGCTCGGACTGGGCCTGGTTCCACTGGGCCACCAGCTCCGGATTGCCGGGGGTGGTGCCGACCTGCAGGCGGGCGTTCATCGCCGCCTTCAGGGAGTGGTAGTTGCCGGCGAACTGGCGGGCCGAGATGCGCAGGCTCTGCAGCTGGTCGTTCTCCGCCTTCAGCTGCTGCTGCAGCTTCAGCAGGTCATCGCGCAGCGATTGGACCTTCTGGCCGACCACGGTGCCGGTGGGCTGCATGTTGCTGACCGTTGGCGGCTCGAAGACCGTGGTTCCGAGGATCTCCGGTGCCGGGGCGGCCGGAACGGCGCCGGCGGGCGCGGTTTCGACGGTGGGCTGACTGGCCGCGGAAGTCTCGGCCTGCGGCGTCGGCTGAGCGCTGCTGGCGGGCTTCTTCTCGTCCTGCGGCGCGGTACAACCCGCCACAATGAGAAGCGCGCCGATGACGACTGCAGTCCGGCGAAAGGGCAACATGTGTCTGCTCGACATAGAGATTTCCGTACAGATTTCCGAGACAGCGTAAGCTAAGAAGTCCTCACATATTAACTATGTAAGTCTTTACAGAGTCTTGCTATCCCGCCCCCCTCGAACGATTGCTGGATAGTAGAGGATGGATTCTGGGGGTACAAGTGCCATTTCCCTGAGGTTGTGGGCACTTACAAAGGCGCTTCAGGGTTGGAATCGCTTGTGTTTCCGGACCGCGCGAAGGCCTTGCAAGCGGCCGGGGCTTCGAGTAATGTCCGGCCTCTTCGCGGCGGCGGTTCCGCCTCCGCGCCGCATCTAGCGGCTTTGATGTGCGCCCGTAGCTCAATTGGATAGAGCACCTGACTACGGATCAGGAGGTTGGGAGTTCGAATCTTCCCGGGCGCGCCAATCCTGCAGGTTTGGCGGCCCTCTCGTCGAGTTTCAGGTTCGAGCCTTGCTCGACCCGGCGCGCCACAATCCCCTGAAACTCTGAGAAAACCCGGCCCGAAGGACCTTGCTTTCCTTTTCTCCCGAATCGCACGGCTCGGGAAACGCTGCGCAGGAAGTCCGCGAGCGCGGCTGAGGTCGAAAATCACCCGGCCGCCGTCCTTGTGTTATCGGATGGCCATCCGTCGCCAGTCCTTGATGCCGCGGTGGGGGGCCTTGATGATGCCCCCGGCGTATGTTGCGACGGAACGGAATGCCTGACTTCGTTGAAGAACTGCTGCAACGGATGAGCCTGGCCGACAAGGTCGGACAGCTCAATCATCCGCAGATGCATGCCGATGTGAGCACCGGCGCCGGCACCGCGGTCGCCGATATCGAAAGCCGGATTCGCAAGGGGGAGGTCGGCAGCCTTGCCGGCGGCGGCGACCTTGCCTACCTCGGCGAACTGCAGCGGATCGCGGTCGAGGAATCGCCGCAAGGCGTGCCGCTGCTGTTCACCTTCGACGTGATCCACGGTCATCGCACGATCTTTCCGCTGCCGCTGGCTCTCGCTTGTGCCTGGGAGCCGGCGCTGGTCCGCCGCACCGCCCGCCTTGCCGCCGAGGAGGCCGCCGCCGAGGGCATCGCGCTGGCCTGGGCCCCGATGCTGGATGTCTCGCGCGACGCCCGCTGGGGCCGCTGCGCCGAGAGCCCGGGTGAAGATCCCCTGCTCTGCAGCGCTTTTGCCTCGGCCATGGTCGACGGCTATCAGCAGAAAGACCTTTCCCGGCCGGACAGCGTGATGGCGACCGCCAAGCACTTCGCCGGCTACGGCCTGTCGGAAGCCGGGCGCGACTACAACGCCGTGGACGCCAGCCCCTATCGCTTGCACAACGTCGTCTTGCCGCCCTTCAAGGCAGCGGTCGATGCCGGCGTCGGCGCCGTCATGGTCGGCTTCCACGACCTCGCCGGCATCCCCTGCACCGCGCATCGCGAGCTGCTGCGCGGGCTGCTGCGCGACCTCTGGGGATTCGACGGACTGATCGTCTCCGACTACACGGCGATCATGGAACTGCTTCACCACGGCGTGGCCGCTGACGACAAGGAAGCGGCCTATCTCGCCTTCACGGCCGGCGTCGACATCGACCTGATGAGCGGCTTTTATCTTCGTCATCTGCCCGACCTGGTCGCTGAAGGCCGCATCGCCGAGGCGGAGATTGACGCGGCCTGTCGGCGCGTGCTGCGGGCCAAGCTGCAGCTTGGTCTCTTCAAGACTCCCTTCCGGGGTCTGGAAAAGGGGCGCCGTCGCATGGCGGGTCTGCCCGCCGGGAACCGCCGCCTTGCGCGCGAGGCCGCGGCCAAGGCCTGCGTCCTGCTGAAGAACGACGGCGTTCTGCCTCTGGCGCGGGCCGGCCAGACCCTTGCCGTGATCGGCCCGCTGGCCGAGGGTCGCGCAAACCTGCAGGGCACCTGGGCGCCCGCCGCCCGGCCGGAAGACAGCATCACCCTGCTGGAAGGCCTGCAGGCGGTTGCGGGGGAAGGCTGCCGCATCCTCCATGCGCCCGGCGCGAACATCGTCGACGACCCGGATATCGCCGCGCGCCTCAACGTTTTCGGCGAGGCCGTCACGATCGACGCCCGCCCGCCCGCCGACCTCATTGCCGAGGCCGTCGCGCTCGCCGGACAGGCCGACGTGGTGATCGCCTGTGTCGGCGAAGCCAAGGAGCATGCCGGGGAATCTTCGACGCGCAGCAGCCTGGGCCTGCCGGGCAGCCAGGGCCTGCTGCTGCGGGCGCTGCAGGAAACCGGCAAGCCGCTGGTGCTGGTCACCATGAGCGGCCGTCCCCTGGCGCTGGAATGGGAGGACCGGCACGCCAACGCGATCCTGCATGCCTGGTTCGGCGGCAGCGAGGCCGGCAACGGCATCGCCGACGTGCTGTTCGGCGAGGTCAATCCGTCAGGCAAGCTCGCCATGAGCTTTCCCCGCAGCGCCGGGCAGTGCCCGCTCAGCTACGCCGAGGCGCCGACCGGCCGGCCGATCGACAAGGTCGGCATCGACGTGGCCGGCGACGGCGAAGTCGACGGGCAGGGGCGCCATGTATTCCGCAAGTTCACCACCGCCTGCCGCCTGGAAGGCCCGTCGACGCCGCTCTATCCCTTCGGCCATGGGCTCGGTTACAGCCCCTTCGAGTACGGCGCGCTGGAACTGGACAAGACCGTGCTGCGCGGTGAAAGCGACGTGCTGACCGCAACGGTCGCGGTCCGCAACAGCGGGTCCCACCCCGGTGAGGAGGTCGTTCAGCTCTACATCAGCGATCCGGTCGCCAGCCGCTCGCGCCCTCTGCGCGAGTTGAAGGGGTTCCAGAAAATCCTGCTGCAGCCGGGCGAGGCGCAGCGGGTCCGCTTCGCGATCACCGTGGCCGATCTGCGTTTTTTCCGCGCCGAGCGCCTTGCCGCGCCGGAGCTGCTGTGGGAGCCGGGGACTTTCGTCGTACAGATCGGGCCCAACGCGCAGGACCATTGCGCCGGCACCGTTGAGTGGCAGGCCGGCGCATGAGCGATCCGACTCAGGCCGCGATCCAGCCCGACCTGCCCGACGAGGCCCTGCTCGACCTCGTGCAGCATCACACCTTGCGGTACTTCTGGGACTTCGCCCACCCGCACAGCGGCATGGCGCGCGAACGCAGCAACGCCGTGCCCGCCTACGGCTACGACTATCGGGAAACGGTCGCAAGCGGTGGCACCGGCTTCGGCCTCATGGCGCTGCTGGCGGGTGCCGAGCGCGGGTTCCTCCCGCGCGCCGAGGTGCTGGACCGCATCCACAAAATCGTCGGGTTCCTCGGCCGCGCCGAAACCCACCACGGCGTCTTCCCGCACTTCCTGCACGGCGGCAGCGGCGCGATCATTCCTTTTTCCCCGAAGGACGACGGCCCGGACCTTGTCGAGACGTCGTTCCTCATGGTGGGACTGCTTTGCGCGCGGCAGTACTTCGCCGGGCCGGCCCCCCGGGAACGGGATCTGCGCGACGCTGTCGACCGGCTGTGGCACGCGGTGGAGTGGGACTGGCACACCCGCGATGGCCGTGACGTCCTGTACTGGCACTGGAGCCCGCAGCATGGCTGGGCGATGGATCATCCCGTCCGCGGCTGGAACGAGTGTCTCATCACCTACGTCCTGGCCGCGGCCTCGCCGACCCATGCGGTCGCGCCCTCGGTCTACCACAAGGGTTGGACCGACAGTGCGGACTTCCGCAACGGCCGGACCTACTACGACATCGAGCTGCCCCTCGGCCCGCCGTACGGCGGGCCCCTGTTTTTCTCGCACTATTCCTTTCTGGGACTCGATCCACGGGGCCTGCGCGACCGCTATGCCGACTATTGGGCGCAGAACGTCGCCCACACGCAGATCAACCGCGCGCACTGCATCGCCAATCCGAACCACCATGACGGCTATGGCCCGGACTGCTGGGGCCTCACGGCCTGTGACGGCGATACCGGCTACAGCGCCTTTTGTCCGCAAAACGACCGCGGCGTCATCGCGCCGACGGCGGCCCTGTCGGCCATGCCCTACACGCCGCGGGAGTCGATGGCGGCGCTGCGGCATTTCTACGAGGACCTGGGCGGCGAAATCTGGGGCCGTCATGGCTTCGTCGATTCTTTCAACCGCAATCGGGGTTGGATCGCCGAGGGCAACATCGGCATCGACCAGGGCCCCATCGTGGTGATGATCGAGAACCACCGCTCCGGATTGCTCTGGGACCTCTTCATGAGTTGCCCCGAAGTCCGGACGGGTCTCAGCCGCCTGGATTTCGAGAGCCGGCGGCCGGCGGCCTCAGAGGCCTAGCGCCCGGGCGCGCAGCCGGACGGCGCCAAGGAAGGCGGCATAGCTCCAGGTCAAGTGCCGCGCCGAGGTCTGCCGGCCCGTCTCCCGATCGACCTGCTCGGACAGCGCGCCGTCTTCGGGCGTCAGGTCGCGCAGGGTCGCCATGAAGGCGTCGCCGCAGCCCAGCAGCGTCTCCCGATCCTGGCCGGGCACCAGCGCCAGGCGGTAGTTCAGCGCCGCCGCGGCCAGCGTTGTCGGATACCAGGCGCCGCCGCCGAAGTAGCGGTCGGCGCGCGACCGGCCTAGGGCCGGCGCCCGGCCCGGGGGTCGGTCCCGGTTGATCGGGAAGTCTCGGGCGAAGAGGCGCTCGATCGCCGCCTGGGTGGCCTGGACCTTGGGGTCCTGCACGCTGTGCGGCCCCTCCGGGAGATCGGCATCGAGCACCGCCAGCAGCTGCGCGGCGTCGACAAGATCCTCGGCCGTCTCGCCGGGGGCATCCCGGATGGCGGCGTAGACGCCGCAGCGCTGCGACCAGTGCCGCGAGAGCCCGGCGCGCAGGCGATCCTCGGCCGCGCGCCATTCCTTCCCAGCGTCGCCGGCCCGGTCCCGGCCGTGCACCAGCGCCGCGAGCTGCACCAGCGCCACGTAGTAGTGATGCGCATTCTGCCCCGGTTCCTCCCAGGGGCCGATGCAGGGCCGGTCGGCATGGCGCCGTGTGAAATCCAGGTCGATATCCAGCAGACGCAGAACTTCCGCGCCAGGCTGCGGGTCCGCGGCCAGGTAAGCCAGGCAGGCCAGGGCGCGCAGCGCCGGGCCATCGTACTGCGGCCGCGACCAGCGCAGGACGTCCAGCGTGCCGTCCGCGTTGAAGCGCGGCTCGCCCAGCAATCGGTCGCCGGCGATCCGGCGGATTTCCGCATCGGGACGAAGAAACTTCTTCCAGCCCCGCCGCGTCGCCTGGCGATGGCGGCTCGCGGCCAGGAAGGTTGCGCCATCCAGGGCGCAGAGCCGCAGGCTGAAATGCACGAAATCTTCGAAGTGCCGGCGCCAGCGATCGCGCTCGGCCGCGCAGGCCGCATCGGCCATCAGCTCCGCCACCGTGCGCATGACGATCGCCGAGTCGCGCACCCAGTGAAAGAAGTAGTCGGGTTCGGGATCCCAGTCGGCGATGACCGGGGAGGCAAGGACCGATCCCGGGGCCGGCACGATCACCTGGCCAAAGACCTCGCGCCGGCGGACCAGCGACGTCGCGGAGATCGCCTGCGCCATGGCGGCAGCGCTGAGATCTGCCTGTTTCTCGATCCAGGCTTGCAGGTCGAAGGCATAATCCATGGTTGAAGAGTCGGCCGAGAAAATTAAGGGAATTGGTTACCAAACAATCTTAACAGAGGCGGGCGGCCGGCCGCGCGCAGGTGCCGTCGGCCGGGGCGGAGCCGCCCGCCAGTCTCTCTCCTATCGCTTGAAATAGCGGTGCTTTTTGTGAGTCCGGCCACAGCGCGCCGGGAAAAATTCACGCTGACTCATGCAGGCCCAATTACCGACATAATTTTAACACACGTTAAGAGAACCGTAACCGATGGTGGTCCACAATAGAGGTCAGGAATCAGATGATTCTCTCCGGTGGCGTAGGGATCGGGTGGCTTTCCATCCTCGATCCGACCGGTGGCCTCCGTAGCGTAAGGGTGGGATGAGTTAGTGTCACTGAGCGAGATCGTCGATGCCGGCAAGTCACCGGCAGTTGAAAAATCACCTGCCTCACATCGCCGGTCGGGCGATGCGACGACGGCGGCCTCCGGGGACCGGATCGTCAGCGCCAAAGCCACGCTGCCCGGCGAGTATCAGCCCCCGGCCGTTGAGTACAAAAGCAAGAGCGCCTTCGCCGAGTGCTGGGCGCTGCTGCGCCCGCTCTGGCGATCAAAGTACCGTGGCCGCATCGGGTTGCTGGCGGCGGGCATCGTCGCGCTGCTGGTCGGCAACATGGTGGGCCAGATAAAACTCAATGAGTGGCACGGCGCCTTCTTTGACGCGCTCGAGCAGCAGAACCTCGGTGTTTTCGGCAACCAACTGCTGATCTTCCTCGGGATCGTCGCGGCCTTGCTGGCCCTCGTGGTGGGGCAGACCTGGATGCAGGAGATGCTGAAGGTCCGCCTGCGGCAGTGGATGACCCACCACCTGCTCGACGAGTGGCTGGTGGCCGGTCGCGCCTATCGCCTGGGCCTTGCCGGTCAGATCGGCGTCAATCCCGACCAGCGTATCGAAGAGGATACGCGCAAGCTGACCGAGCTCACGACAACCCTCGGCGTCGGCCTGTTGCAGGCCGGCATGCTGCTGGTCACCTTCATCAGCATTCTCTGGGTGCTTTCGGACGATGTCGTGTTCACCTACGCCGGAAGCAGCTTTTCCATTCCGGGCTACATGGTCTGGTGCGCCCTGCTGTACGCCTTCATCGGCTCGTTTCTGACCTGGCGGGTGGGCGTTCCGCTGATCGGCCTGAATACCGAGCGCTACGCCAGGGAAGCCGATCTCCGTTTCGCCCTGGTGCGGGTCAGCGAGAGCGCCGAAAGCATCGCCCTGTTCGGCGGCGAGCGGGACGAGCGGCGCCAGCTGGAGGGCAACCTGGACCGTGTGATCCTGTCGATGCAGCAGCTTTCGGGCAAGCTGGCGCGGCTGACCTGGATCACCTCCGGCTACGGCTGGATCGCCATCGTGGTGCCCATCGTGGTTGCCGCCCCCGGCTATTTCAGCGGGGGATTGACGCTGGGCGGACTGATGATGGTGGTCGGCGCCTTCAACCAGGTGCAGGCATCGCTGCGCTGGTTCGTCGATCACTTCCCGCCGATCGCCGACTGGCGCGCGACGCTGCAGCGCGTGAGCGCCTTCAAGGCGGCGGTCGCCAAGCTGGAGGAGATCGACGACAGCATTGACAGCATCCACGTTGTCCGGGATTCGGACGAGCGGCTCGGCTTCGAGGACGTCAGCGTGCTGCTTTCCGACGGGCGCGTGGTCATCGCCGAGGCGACGGTCGAGATCGGCCGCGGCGAGCGGGTCCTGATCGTCGGTGAGTCCGGCGCAGGCAAGAGCACGCTGTTCCGCGCCGTCGCCGGACTGTGGAAATGGGGGAGTGGCACAATCCGCCTTCCCGCCTCCGGCAAGATGATGTTCATGCCGCAGCGGCCCTATCTGCCGCTGGGCACGCTGCGCGCGGCGATTTCCTATCCGGAGCCGCCGGAGAACTTCACGACCCAGCAGATGGAAGCCGTGCTGAAGCGGGTCGGCCTGGCCGATTTCGTCGACGCGCTGGACGTCGAGGCGCGGCTGGACAAGAGCCTTTCGCTCGGCCAGCAGCAGCTGATCGGGTTTGCGCGCCTGCTGCTCCACGAGCCGGCCTGGGTCTTCCTGGACGAGGCGACGTC
The DNA here is from genome assembly GCA_048268885.1 of Kiloniellaceae bacterium. Lineage (GTDB taxonomy): Bacteria > Pseudomonadota > Alphaproteobacteria > Kiloniellales > Kiloniellaceae > Pelagibius. The sequence goes on from JBLWUP010000002.1 coordinate 212,262, forward strand.
GGCACTGGACGAGGTGAACCAGCGCCGCGTCATGTCGATCTTCGACCACGAGCTGAAGGGCGCTTCGATGCTGAGCATCGGCCACCGCCCCGGTCTGGAGGCCTTCCACACGCGAACCCTCCATCTGGTGCGCACCCCCGATGGCGCCATGCTGCACCAGAAGCAGCCGCAGGCGGTGGAGGACGACGAAGAGGCCTGGTGGTCGGCGATCGTCAGCGAACTGCCGAAATTCCCGCGCCCCGAGCCGGCCGGCTGACGGCCTCCTGCTCTTGATTGCTTGAGTTGTCGGCGGCGCCGATCTCTCCGACGACCTGCCGGAGACGGCCATCGGCGCGATCCGGCAGGCCCTGCTCGACCACCTGGTGATCTTCTTTCGCGATCAGGAACTGACGCCGGCGCGGGCCCGCCGCCGCCGTCGTTTGAGGCGGAGAAAATGACAGATTTCGCAGGAAATCTCATGCTAGCTTCTCAACCCTGCCGCGATGGACCCGCGGCAGCGGCCGGGAGAGAGCAGCGTTTTGCGGGGTTTTCGCTTCAACATCAGGGAACTGGGGGGTGCCTTCGGCGACCTCGGCACCTTCCTGCCGCATGTGATCTCCGTGCTGACGGTCGGCGGCCTCGCTTCCGGCGGCGTGCTCTTCGGCTTTGGCCTTTTTTATCTCCTGAGCGGGCTCGTCTACCGCTTGCCGATCCCGGTGCAGCCGATGAAGGCGGTCTCCGCGGTGATCGTCACCTCCGGCCTGCCGCCGGGGGCCGTCGCCGCCACCGGCCTGCTGCTCGGCGTGATCCTCTTGGTGCTCGGCCTCAGCGGCGCCATCGACCGCATGGCCCGCGCCATCCCCGCCTCGGTCATCGCCGGCCTGCGCCTGGGCCTTGGCGCCAGCTTCGCGCTGCTGGGCTTGGAGCTGATGATCGAGGTGCCCTGGCTCGGCTTCGGCATGCTGGTGCTCCTGGCCGGCCTGACCTTCCTGCGCGGCTGTCCGGCCACGCTCATCGGATTGGCGGTCGCCCTCCTGGCCGGCCAGCTGGCCGGGCTGGGGCCCCTCTCCGGAGATTTGGGGGCGGGCGATCCGGGGAGCAGTAACTTCTGGCCCAGCTTCGCCCTGCCTTCGCTGGCGCTGCCCAGTTTTGCCGACATGGGCGAGGCGCTGCATAAGGCGGTGCTGCCGCAGGTCGCGCTGACCATCACCAACGCGGTCATCGTCACCGCCGCGCTCTCCCGCGCGCTGTTCCCGGAAGCCGGCGGCCGCGTCTCGGAGCGGCGGCTCTGCCTGACCTCCGGCGCGGCCAACCTGCTGCTGGCGCCTTTCGGCGCTCTGCCCATGTGCCACGGCGCCGGCGGCCTGCAGGCGCATCACCGCTTCGGCGCGCGCTCGGGCGCGGCGCCGCTGCTGCTGGGGGCGGTCTTCCTGGTGCTGGCGCTGTTCTTCGCCGAGGCCGCCGTCGGTCTGCTGGCCATGATCCCGCTCTCGGCGGTGGGCGCCTTCCTGGTGCTGGCGGGGGCCGAACTGGCGATCTCCAAGCGCCTCTTCGACGCGCGCCCCGATTGCTGGCCGGCGATCGGGCTGACCGCTCTCGCCACCCTGGTCTTCGATGCGGCGGTCGGCCTGGCTGTCGGCTGCGCCATCGAGTTCGGCCGCAGCTTCGCCCGCGACGTCTTCAATCGCCGCCGCTCTCGACTCGACTGAGGACGTCTCCTCCGAGGTGGAGGTACAGCTTGCCCGGGGCCCGGCAGGGGCCGGGATCCGCCGCGCCTTAGGCGCCCTCGATCGCGCGGATGGCCAGTACCGCCGCAGCGGTGCGGTTCTCCACCTCCAGCTTCACGTAGATCTGCTCCAGGTGCTTGTTCACCGTGCGCGGACTGAGCGATAGGATGGTGCCGATGTCGCGGTTCGACTTGCCCTGGGCCAGCCAGTTCAGGACCTCCGCCTCCCGCGCGGTCAGCTGCAGGCGGGCCTGCAGCCGCTCGGCGGGCGAGGCCGCCGCGCCATCGCTCACCCGGAACAGCAGCTCGCCGAGGCCGTGGCGGCCGAGATAGCTCAGCTCCACGGCACCGCCGCCCGCCTGCTCGAAGCGGCGCGGCGGTACGGCGGAGAGGGGGCGCTCCGCGCAGGCGGTCATCCAGGTCCTGACCGCGGCGTCGAGGACGATGTCGCCTTCGGGCGTGCGCCCCAGCAGCGCGGCGGCGTTTGGTGTGCTCCAGACGACGGCGCCCGCGCCGGAGACGGCGACGACCGAGCGTCCGGTGGCGTCCAGGGCGTCGCGCGCGCTCTGCGTCACGCGGGCGTTGGCGATGTGCACGCCGACCCGCGCCAGCAGCTCGTCCGGCGCGATGGGCTTGGTCAGGTAGTCGACGCCCCCGGCGCGCAGCCCCTTCACGACGTTCTCGGTATCGCTGAGGCCGGTCATGAAGATGACCGGGATCTGCGACAGGCGGTGGTCCTGCTTCAGCCGGCGGCAGGTGTCGAAGCCGTTCAGTCCCGGCATGACCGCATCCAGCAGGATCACGTCGGGCGTCACGCGCCCCAGCAGCGTCAGGGCGGTGGCGGCGTCGCGGGCGACCAGCACGGAGATGCCGGACTCCTCCAGCGCGTCGGTCATGAAGCTCAGCGTTTCCGGTGAGTCGTCGACAACCAGGGCGATGTCACGTTCGCGTTCAGCCGGCAGGCGCATCTTCGAGCTCCTCCAAGACGGTCTGCAGCCGCGGCAGGTCGAAGGCGCGGATCAGCGCGGACATTTCCGACAGCTGGCCCGCGACATCCGGATTGTCGCGGCCGATCTCCTCAAGTGCTTCGTTCAGTCCGCGGACATAGCCGAGCTGCGCCAGCTCGCGCAGCCGCACGATCTGGTCGCGGGTCAGGGCGCCGCCGCGCAGTTCGTCGTCCTCGGCTTCTTCGGGACCGTGAATCCATTCCAGTTTCAACAGCCGCTCAAGCCGGGTCAGCAGGTCCTGCAGATTGATCGGCTTGGCGATGAACTCGTCGTGGTGCAGGCCGCTGGGGCCGCGCCGCTTTTCGTCGGCCGCGTTGGCCGAGACCATGATGATCGGCGGCTGCGTGCCGAACTCGCCGCGCAGGCGCTGCGCCAGGGTCCAGCCGTCCATTCCGGGCATGGAGACGTCCAGCAGGAACAGGTCGGGCACGGCCTCGCGCGCCACGTCCAAAGCCGTCTCGGCGTTTTCGGCGAAGTGCAGGATGAAGCCCAAGGGCGCCAGGGTGTCCTCCAGCAGGCGCAGGTGGTCGGGGTTGTCGTCGACCGCCAGGATGGTGCGGCGGCGCCCGCGGTAGCCCTGGACCCGCCGGATGGCGTCGGCGGCGACCATGGTGCTGGCCGAGCTGGGCAGCATCATGCGCACCGAAAAGCGGCTGCCCTTGCCGACGTCGCTGGCGACGGTGATCTCGCCGCCCAGGATTTCGATCAGCAGCTTGGTGATGGTCAGGCCCAGGCCGGTCCCGGGCACCGGCGGCAGGCCCGGCCGTTCGATCCGCTCGAAAGGCATGAAGATGCGTTCCAGGTTCTCCGGCTCGATGCCCCAGCCGGTATCCTCCACCACGAAATGCGCCACTTCGCTGCGAAAGGCGACCTTCAGGGTGACGCCGCCGCGCGCGGTGCACTTCACCGCGTTGGAGAGCAGGTTGACGAGGATCTGGCGCAGCCGCTTTTCGTCGGTGCGCACGATGCGCGGCAGCCGGCTGTCGATCACCACGCTGAAATTAAGCCCCTTCGACTCCGCCTGCATGCGGAAGATGCCGACCAGCTGGTTCAGGAAGTCGGGCAGGCAGACATCCTCGCGGTTGAGGTCCAGCCGCCCGGCCTCGATCTTGGAGATGTCGAGCAGGCCCTCGATCAGGCCGGCCAGATGCTCGCCGCTGTGGCGGATGATGCGCACGGCCTCGCGCCGGCGCGCGGGGATCGCCGGGTCGCCGTCCAGCAGCTGCGCGTAGCCCAGCATGGCGTTCAGCGGCGTGCGCAGCTCGTGGCTGATGCCCACCACGTAGCGGCTCTTCGCCTGGTTGGCGGCTTCGGCGGCTTCCTTGGCGCGCTGCAGTTCGGCATCGGTGCGCTCGTGGGCGCGGATTTCGCGCAGCAGCAGGTTGGTCTGGCGGGTCGACTCCTCCTGGGCGACGCGGCGGCTCTCGTCGGCCAGCACGAACAGCCAGACGGTGACGCCGGCCATGATCATCAGGATGCCGTAGGCGGCCCAGAAGGCCCTTGCGACTATGTCGCGCAGCGCCGGGTCACTGATTGTCGTCTGGTGATGGACCAGCAGCAGGGCGAGGCCGATGGCGCCGCCCATCAGCAGCATGAGGACCGTGAAGTGGCCGAGGCGCGATTTCAGCGTGCGCGCCAGGGCGACGGGCAGCAGGCGGTCGAGGACGTCCGTCGCCTGCTCGGCGATGCGCGAGCGGGACTTGCAGGCATCGAAGCAGCGCACGTCGAGCGAACAGCACAGCGAGCAGATCGGCCCGGCGTAGACCGGGCAGCGTGTCATGTCCTCCGGCTCGAAGTCGTGCTCGCAGATGCAGCAGCGGATGGTGCCCTCCGCGCTTTCGTCCTGCGGCTGCCAGGTCACGTTGGGCCGCGCCAGGTAGTAGCGGCCCTTGGTGGCGACGGCGATGGCCACGGCGGCGGCGAAGGCGGTGACCAAGGCGATAAAGGGCGCGAAGGCGCGCGCCAGTTCGCCGAAGAGGCCGCTGTAGGCGGCGATCGACAGGGTCGAAGCGATCAGCATGGCGCCGACGCCGACGGGGTTGATGTCGTAGAGGTGCGCGCGCTTGAACTCGATGTGGCGCGGGCTGAGGCCCAGCGGCTTGTTGACCACTAGGTCGGCGGTCAGCGCGCCGATCCAGGCCACGGCGACGTTGGCGTAGAGGCCGAGGGTCTGCTCCAGGGCATGGAAGACGCCGAACTCCATCAGCAGCAGGGCGATGGTCACGTTGAAGGCCAGCCAGACGACGCGGCCGGGGTGGCTGTGGGTCAGGCGGGAGAAGAAGTTCGACCAGGCGATGGAGCCGGCGTAGGCGTTGGTGACGTTGATCTTCAGCTGCGAGACGATGACGAAGAGGCCGGTCAGCGCCAGCGCGCCCTCGGGCGAGGCGATGACCCGGCCGAAGCTTTCCAGGTACATGTGCGTTGGCTCGATGGCCATGCCGGGGGGGACGCCGTTGTCGATCAGCATCACCGCCAGATAGGAGCCGGCGAGCATCTTCAGTGCGCCCAGCACGATCCAGCCGGGGCCGGCGAAGATCAGGGCCGTCCACCAGGCGCGCCCGCTTCCCGCTGAATCGCCCTTGCCGCGCCGGTCGCGCGGCAGGAAGCGCAGGAAGTCGACCTGTTCGCCGATCTGCGCCATGAGCGACAGGGCGACCGAGGCGGCGGCGCCGAACAGCAGCAGGTCCGGCCCGCCGGTGCTCTGGAAGCGGCCCTGGAAGGCCATCCAGCGTTCCGGCTCCAAGCCGCCGGCGATCAGCAGGAAGGCGAATGGCAGAATGTGCAGCACGATCCACAGCGGCTGGGTCCACAGCTGAAAGCGGCTGATCTTGGTGATGCCGTGGGTGACCAGCGGAATGACGATCAGCGCGTTCAGCAGGTAGCCGATCTCCAGCGGCAGGCCGAAGCAGAGCTCCAGCGCGAAGGACATGATCGCGGCTTCCAGCGCGAAGAAGATGAAGGTGAAGGAGGCGTAGATCAGCGAGGTGATGGTCGAGCCGATGTAGCCGAAGCCGGCGCCGCGGGTCAGCAGGTCGATGTCGACGCCGTACTTGGCGGCGTAGTAGCTGATCGGCAGGCTAGTGGCGAAGATCAGGACCGCGACGACCAGGATCGCCAGCACGGCGTTGTCGAAGCCGTAGCTGACGGTGATCGCCCCGCCGATGGCTTCCAGCGCCAGGAAGGAGATGGAGCCCAGGGCGGTATTGGCGACCCTGGCGTGGGACCAGCGCCGCGCGCGCCGCGCCGTGAAGCGCAGCGCGTAGTCCTCCAGCGTTTCGTCGGCGACCCACTGGTTGTATTGCCGGCGTACCCGCGCGATCGAGCGCCCTTGAGCCATGTCTCCGCACCATTCCTGCGCAGTCGTTCTGCCGCGCACAGCCTCGTTGCAGCCGCGAAGGGCTGCCCTTCAGCCTACTCTGGACCGGATCCCCCCTGGTGGGGCCTTCGCCGTGCCGGGCCCTCCCCGTCGATCGGGTCGTCTCGGCATAAATTTCTTTTTTTCAGCCACTTAAGTGGCTTTTTCCGGCTCGAAAGCTCCCTGTTGAAGTCAGTGTAACCGCTATTGAGCCCAGGCCCATACGTCTTTTGACGTATTTGTGCAGCGCACAATCGTTCGTAGCGTTTCGGCCATGGAGGCGTCCCGGTGGTTTCGACCCGGGGGGCCTGGACCGAGGGCGCTTCGCCCCCCAACGAACAGCTCATGCGAAGGAGGCATCATGAACAGGGATGGAAAGAAGGGCAGCGACAGCTTGTCGGTATCGCGCCGCGGGGTGCTGCTGGGCGCCTCGGCGCTCACCGCGGGGCTGACCGTGTCGCTCTTCCTGCCAAAGGCGCTCAAGGCCGCCGATTATCCGACGGCGGAGGTCAACACGACCGGCCTGGCCGTCACCGACGACACCGTGACCATCGGCATCCTGCATTCCATCACCGGGACCATGGCGATCTCCGAGACCGGTTCGGTGCAGGCGGAAAAGCTGGCCATCGAGCAGATCAACGCCCAGGGCGGCATCCTCGGCCGCAAGATCGAATACATCCAGGAAGACGGCGCCTCCGACTGGCCGACCTTTGCCGAGAAGGCGCGCAAGCTGCTGGTGAACGACAAGGTCGCCTCGGTCATGGGCTGCTGGACCTCGGCCTCGCGCAAGGCGGTGCTGCCGGTCTTCGAGCAGTACAACGGCTTCCTCTACTACCCGACCTTCTACGAAGGCCTGGAGGAATCCCCCAACGTCATCTACACCGGCCAGGAAGCGACCCAGCAGATTCTCGCGGGCATCGACTGGGTGGTGCGGGAGAAGGGCGCCAAGAGCTTCTACCTGCTCGGCTCCGACTACATCTGGCCGCGCACCTCCAACAAGATCGCGCGCAAGCACATCGAGAAGAAGGGCCTGAAGGTGGTGGGCGAGGAGTACTACCCGCTCGGCCACACGCAGTTCAACTCGGTGATCAACAAGATCAAGCTGAAGAAGCCCGACGTCATCTACGCCATCGTGGTCGGCGGCTCCAACGTCGCCTTTTACAAGCAGCTGAAGGCCGCCGGCGTCGACATGACCAAGGAGAAGCCGGTGCTGCTGACGATCTCCGTCACCGAGGACGAGATCCGCGGTATCGGCGGCGAGAACATCGAAGGCGCCTACGCCGCGATGAAGTACTTCCAGAGCCTCAACAACCCGAACAACGAACAGTTCGTCGCCGAGTTCAAGAAGATGTGGGGCGAGGACATGGTGATCGGCGACGTGACGCAGGCCGCCTATCTCGGCCCCTGGCTGTGGAAGGCCGCGGTCGAGAAGGCCGGGTCCTTCGACATCGACAAGATCCGGGAGGCCAGTCCGGGCATCGAGTTGACCACCGCGCCCGAGGGCTATGTGCGGGTGCACGAGAACCATCACCTCTGGTCGAAGACCCGCGTCGGCCGCGCCAAGGCGGACGGCCAGTACGAGGTCGTCTTCGAAACGGCGGAGCTGATGGAGCCCGATCCCTTCCCTGAGGGCTATCAGTAACGCCCTGCCCGCGTGACGGGGCGCCGGCCGGGACGGCCGGGCCTCCGTCACGCGGGACCTCTGCCTGGCGGTCGCGGCAAGGCCGCCAGACGACTCCCTTTTGAGCGGTTCCTGCGAAAGGCACAGGTGCATGTTCGACGGCTACACCATGAGCGAACTGGGCGCGATCTTCGCGATGCAGGGTTTCGCCGGGCTGATCCTCTTCTCGGTCTTCGTGCTGATGGCGCTGGGCCTGGCGATCATTTTCGGCCAGATGGGCGTCATCAACATGGCGCACGGCGAATTCATGATCCTCGGCGCCTATGTGACCTATCTCTGCTCGAACTTCTTTACCGCCTACCTGCCGGGGCTGTTCCCGATCTCCTTCTTCGTCGCCATCGTACTGGCCTTCGTCGCCGCCGGGGCGCTGGGCATGCTGGTGGAGTGGGGGATGATACGCCATCTCTACCGCCGCCCGCTCGACACCCTGCTGGCGACCTGGGGGCTCAGCCTCATTCTTCAGCAGCTCTACCGCTCGATCTTCGGGGCCCGCGAGGTCGGCGTGCAGCTGCCCGACTGGATGATGGGCTCGCTGCCGCTGACCGATCTGATCGAGGTGCCGATCAACGGCATCGTGGTCATGGTGCTGGCCATGCTGATCGCCGGCGGCGTCTACCTGATGATGTTCCGCTCGACCTGGGGCAAGCAGGTCCGCGCCGTGATGCAGAACCGGGCCATGGCCGGCGCCGTCGGCATCGATACCGAGCGCACCGACCGCCTGACCTTCGGCATCGGCTGCGGCGTCGCCGGGGTGGCGGGCGCGGCCTTCACCATGATCGGCTCGACCGGGCCGACCGCCGGACAGCTCTACATCGTCGATACCTTCCTGGTCGTCGTCTTCGGCGGCGCGGCCAGCCTGCTGGGCACCATCGCCTCGGCCCTCTCCATCAGCCAGGCGCAGTCGGTCATGGAGTTCTTCCTCTCCGGTTCCATGGCCAAGGTGCTCACACTGCTGACGGTCGTCGGCATCCTGATGCTGCGCCCGCAAGGTCTTTTCGCTCTCAAGATCCGCCGCTGAGGACTCCGTCATGCGCACGACTTTCATGAACCGCAGAGAGATCATCGGCTTCGCCGTTCTGGCCGTCCTGATCCTCATCGTCTTCCCGGCCGCCCTGGACACCTTCCGCCTGAACCTGGTGGGCAAGTACCTGACCTACGCCTTCGTGGCGATCGGCCTGGTGCTCTGCTGGGGCGCCGGCGGCATCCTCAGCCTGGGCCAGGGCGTGTTCTTCGGCCTCGGCGGCTACTGCATGGCCATGTTTTTGAAGCTGGAGGCCTCGACGCCCGAGGCGACGGCGATCCAGTCGACGCCGGGCATCCCCGATTTTATGGACTGGAACCAGCTGACGGCGCTGCCCTGGTGGTGGGAGCCGTTCCACAACCTGCCCTTCACCTTGCTGGCCGTGATCCTGGTGCCGTCCTTCTTCGCCCTGATCATCGGCGTCGCCATGTTCAAGCGGCGGGTCGGCGGGGTCTACTTCGCCATCATCACCCAGGCCATCGCGGCCATCCTCACGATCCTGATCATCGGCCAGCAGGGCTACACCGGCGGCGTCAACGGCATCACCGACCTGCGCACCCTGCTGGGATGGGACATCCGCACCGACGAGGCCAAGTTCATTCTCTACTACGCGAACGGCGTGCTGCTCTTCGCCTGCCTCTTCGCCGCGCAGTTCGTGCGCCGCTCCAAGGCCGGGCGCCTGCTGGTCGCCATCCGCGACCAGGAGGACCGGGTCCGCTTCTCGGGCTACGACGTTTCCAACTTCAAGATCTTCGTCTTCTGCCTGGGCGCGGCCATGGCCGCGGTCGGGGGCGCGATGTTCACCCTGCAGGTCGGCTTCATGTCGCCCAGTTTCGTCGGCATCGTGCCCTCGATCGAGATGGTGATCTTCTGCGCCGTCGGCGGCCGCCTTTCCATCCTGGGCGCGGTCTACGGCACGCTGCTGGTCAACTGGGCCAAGAGCGTTTTCTCGGAGAGCTTCCCGGAGCTCTGGCTCTTCGCCATGGGCGCGCTCTTCATCGGGGTGGTGCTGGCTTTCCCCAACGGCCTCGCCGGTCTCTACGTCACCTACGTCGAGCCCCAGCTGCGCCGGCTGCCGGCCTTCCGGCAGGGCAGCGGCAAGCCGGCGCCCCAGAACACACCGGCGCAATAGGAGGTCCGTGAGATGAACGCAGGCACTGTTTCCGGCAGCGTCACCGACTTCCTTCTGGCGGTCGAGGGACTGACGGTTTCCTTCGACGGTTTCAAGGCGGTCGACGACCTGACCTTCTACGTCGACGAGAACGAGATCCGCGTGATCATCGGCCCCAACGGCGCGGGCAAGACCACGGTGCTGGACCTGATCTGCGGGCGCACCAGGGCCAGCGACGGCTCGATCAAGTTCAAGGGCAGCGAGCTGACGAAGCTGCGCGAGCACGAGATCGTTCATGCCGGGATCGGGCGCAAGTTCCAGAACCCCTCGATCTACGAGGACCTGACGGTCTTCGAGAACCTCGAGCTGTCCTATCCCAAGGGACGCACCGTGGCCGGGGCCCTGGCCTTCAAGCGCGATGCCGAGGTGATCGGCCGTGTCGAGGAGATCGCCGCCATGATCTTCCTGGAAGACCTGCTCGACGAGCGCGCGGCGGTGTTGAGCCACGGCCAGAAGCAGTGGCTGGAGATCGGCATGCTGCTGATCCAGGACCCGGAGCTGCTGATGCTCGACGAGCCGGTGGCCGGCATGTCGGTGGCCGAGCGCAAGAAGACCGCCGAGCTGCTGCACCGGATCATCCAGGACCGCTCGGTCATCGTCATCGAGCACGACATGGGCTTCGTCGAGGACATCGCCCACAAGGTCACGGTGCTGCACCAGGGGCGCATCCTGTCCGAAGGGCCCATGGCCAAGGTCAAGGCCGACCCCAAGGTCATCGAAGTTTACCTGGGTCACTGAGGAAGCGGGGATAAAGAGATGCTTGCGGTTTCCGATCTGCACGTCGCCTACGGCGAGTCCGAGGTGCTTCACGGCCTGGACTTCGAGGTCGCGCCCAACGAGATCGTCGCGATCATGGGACGCAACGGCATGGGCAAGACCACGCTGATGAAGTCGCTGATCGGCCTGGTGCCTTCGGCCAAGGGCGCCATCCGTATCGGCGAGTCCGAGATCACGCCGCTGAAGAGCCACCAGCGCGTGGCCGAGGGCGTCGCCTACGTGCCGCAGGGGCGCATGATCTTCTCGACCATGACGGTGGAGGAGAACGTCGAAACCGGCCTGACGGTGACCGGCGAGCGTTCCGTGCCGCCGGATATCTACGAACTCTTCCCGGTGCTGCTGGAGATGAAGAGCCGGCGCGGCGGCAACCTGTCGGGTGGCCAGCAGCAGCAGCTGGCCATCGCCCGGGCCCTGGCCTCCAAGCCCAAGGTGCTGCTGCTCGACGAGCCGACCGAGGGCATCCAGCCCTCCATCATCCGCGAGATGGCGCGCACCCTGCGCAAGATCCGCGACGACCGCGGTCTTTCCATCGTCGTCTCCGAGCAGGTGTTGAGTTTCGCCCTGGACGTCGCCGACCGCGTCCTGGTGCTGGAAAACGGCCGGATCGTCCACGAGGCCCCGCGGGCCCAGGTGGACGAGGACCAGGTCGCCCGTTTCCTCTCTGTCTAAAGCGAGTTTTTGGCTGAACCAAGTTTAGGGACGCAAATCCAACAAGGAAGGAGGCAGTCATGCCCGACACATTGGCCCCCGCCGCCAGCATCGGCACCAACAAGCTGATCGAGGTCGATCTCTCGACCTCGCCCTACGAAAACGAGATGGTGCATAACCGCTGGCACCCGGACATCCCCATGGCCTGCTGGGTCGAGCCCGGCGACGACTTCGTCATCGAGACCTACGATTGGACCGGCGGGCAGATCGCCAACGATGACGACGCGGCCGACGTGCGCGACGTCGACCTGACGCAGGTCCACTTTCTCAGCGGCCCGGTCGGGGTGAAGGGCGCGGAGCCGGGCGACCTCATGGTGGTCGAGATCCTCGATATCGGCGCCAAGCAGGAATCGCTCTGGGGCTTCAACGGCTTCTTCTCCAAGCAGAACGGCGGCGGTTTCCTGACCGATCACTTCCCCGAGGCCCAGAAGTCGATCTGGGACATCGAGGGCATGTTCACCAAGTCGCGCCACGTCCCCGGCGTGCGCTATGCCGGCCTGATCCATCCCGGCCTGATCGGCTGCCTGCCCTCGCACGACCTGCTGGAGACCTGGAACACCCGCGAGAAGGCGCTGTTCGACACCGACCCGGACCGCATTCCGGCCTTGGCGACGCTGCCCTATGCCGACACCGCCCATATGGGCAAGCTGTCCGGCGAGGACCGCGACAAGGCCGCGGCCGAGGGCGCGCGCACGGTGCCGCCGCGCGAGCACGGCGGCAACTGCGACATCAAGGACCTGTCGCGCGGCTCCAAGGTCTACTTCCCGGTCTACGTCGACGGCGGCGGGCTCTCCATGGGTGACCTGCACTTCAGCCAGGGCGACGGCGAGATCACCTTCTGCGGCGCCATCGAGATGGCCGGCTGGGTGCACCTCAAGGTGTCGCTGCTGAAGGACGGCATGAAGAAGTACGGCGTGAAGAACCCGATCTTCCGGCCCTCGCCGATCACGCCGAAGTACGACGACTACCTGATCTTCGAGGGCATCTCGGTCGACGAGCAGGGGACGCAGCACTACCTCGACGTCCACATCGCCTACCGCCAGGCCTGCCTCAACGCCATCGAGTATCTGAAGAAGTTCGGCTACACCGGCGCCCAGGCCTACGCCATCCTCGGCACCGCCCCCTGCCAGGGCCATATCTCCGGCGTGGTCGATATCCCCAACGCCTGCGCGACGCTGTGGCTGCCGACCGACGTCTTCGAGTTCGACATCATGCCGGGCAGCGACGGCCCGACCAAATACCTCGACGGCTCGATCGACGTGCCGCTGGCACCGGACCTGAAGTAGGAGGCCGCCCCATGCCGCTCTACGACTATGTCTGCGAGGCCTGCGGGCCCTTCGAGGCGCTGGCGCCCATGGAGCGCTACACGGAACCCTGCGATTGTCCGGACTGCGGAACGGCGGCACCACGGGCGTTGCTCTCCGCGCCGCGCCTGGCCGTCATGGACGGGGCGCGGCGGCAGGCGTTCGAGACCAACGAGCGCAGCCGCCACGCCCCGCACCATTCCACCGCGGCCGCGCGAAGTCATGGCCATGGCTGTTCCTGCTGCAGCGGGCCGCAGCAGAAGGCGGCCCAGTCCTCAAAGGGGGTACCCGGCGGCGCCAAGACCTTCCCGTCGAAACGGCCCTGGATGATTTCCCACTGAGGGCGTCACCCTGATCGGGAGCGCCTTGCCGTTCAGTCGAGCGGCAGGGTGCTCTCGGCCATCCATTCCAGGCATTGCCGGGTCGCGCGCTGCTGCTCGCGCCGCCGCCACGATCCAGACGTTCCGGAGGAGGCCCCGGCTCAGCTTTCCAGCTCGAAAATCAGCGTGGAGAGCGGCGGCAGGACGATGTCGATCGAGTTGGAGCGGCCTTGCGCGGCGACCGGCTGACTTGCGACGCCGCCCAGGTTGCCGCGCCCCTGGCCGGCGTAGTCCGCGGCATCGCTGTTGAAGCGCTCGGCCCAGCGCCCGGCCGCCGGCACGCCGAGGCGCCAGGCGCCGCGCTCGACCGGCGTGAAGTTGCAGACGACGACCATGGGCGGGGCGCCCTCCTTGCCACGGCGGACCCAGGCGAAGATGGACTCCTCAGCGGCGTTGGCGTCGATCCATTCGAAGCCGTCACCCTCGCAGTCCAGCTGGTGCAACGCCGGGCTCGCGCGGTAGAGCCGGTTGAGGTCGCGGATCAAGGCCCGCATGCCGGCATGGCGGCGGTCGTCCAGCAGGTGCCAGTCGAGGCTGCGGTTGTGGTTCCATTCGCCCGGCTGGGCGAACTCCTGGCCCATGAACAGCAGCTTCTTGCCGGGATGCCCCCACATGAAGCCGAAATAGGCGCGCAGGTTGGCGAAGCGCTGTTCTTCGTCGCCCGGCATTTTCGCCAGCAGCGAGCCCTTGCCGTGAACCACCTCGTCATGGCTCAGCGGCAGGACGAAGTTTTCCGAGAAGGCATAGTGCAGGCCGAAGGTCATCTGGTGGTGATGGTAGCGCCGGTGCACCGGATCGTGGTGCATGTAGTTCAGGGTGTCGTTCATCCACCCCATGTTCCACTTGTAGCCGAAGCCCAGGCCGCCGGTGTCGGTCGGCCGCGACACACCGGGGAAGGAGGTGGACTCCTCGGCCATGGTCATGACGCCGGGGCATTCGCCGTAGACGACCTCGTTCATGCGTTGCAGGAAGGCGATGGCCTCCAGGTTCTCGCGGCCGCCGTGCACGTTGGGCACCCATTCGCCCTCGCGGCGCGAATAGTCGCGGTACAGCATGGAGGCCACGGCATCGACGCGCAGGCCGTCGAGGTGATGCTCCTGCAGCCAGTACAGCGCGTTGGCGATGAGGTAGTTCTGCACCTCGCGCCGGCCGTAGTTGTAGATCAGGGTGTTCCAGTCCTGGTGGAAGCCCTCGCGCGGGTCGGCGTATTCGTAAAGCGCGGTGCCGTCGAAGCGTCCCAGGCCGTGCGGATCTGTCGGGAAGTGCCCGGGCACCCAGTCGAGGATGAGGCCGAGGCCGGCGGCGTGGCAGGCTTCCACGAAGTCGCGGAACTCGCCGGGCGTGCCGTGGCGGATGGTCGGGGCGTAGAGGCCGATCGGCTGGTAGCCCCAGGACCCGTCGAAGGGATACTCCGTGATCGGCAGCATCTCGATGTGGGTGAAGCCCATGTCGCGGGCATAGGGCACCAGCTTGTCGGCCAGTTCGTGATAGCTGAGCGGACGCCCGCTCTCGCCTTGACCGCCCGCTTCACCGCCGGATGCGCGCTGCCAGGAGCCGAGGTGCACTTCGTAGATGGAGATCGGCTGGTCGCGGCGGCTGGCTTCCGCGCGCCGGCTTATCCACGCCTCGTCGCGCCATTGGCGTCCGCCGAGATCGCGCACCACCGATGCCGTGGCCGGCGGATGTTCGGCGCCGAAACCGACGGGATCGGCCTTCAGGGGCTGGACGGCGCCGTCGGCGCCCTTGATCTCGTACTTGTACGGCGCGCCTTCGCCGACCTCCGGCAGGAAGATCTCCCACACGCCGGTGGCGCCGCGCTGGCGCATGGGGTGGCGCCGCCCGTCCCATTCGTTGAAGCCGCCGACGACCGAGACGCGCTGGGCGTTCGGCGCCCAGACGGCGAAGTGGACGCCCGCGACCTCATCGCGGGTCATCGGGTGGGCGCCAAGGGCTTTCCAGAGGCCGAGGTGGGAGCCTTCTCCGATCAGGTGCTCGTCGATCTCGCCGAGCACCGGCCCGAAGCGGTAGGGATCGTGCTCCTCCCAGGTGGCGTCCCCGGCGCCGAGGCGCAGGCGGTAGGGGCCCGGGTCGCCCGCCAGCGCGGCGACGAAGAGGTCGTTGCCGGCGGCGGTGAGCGGGAGGGGATCGCCCTGCGCCGGCAGCAGCGAGACCTCCGCCGCGCCGGGACGGAAGACCCGCACGACCCACCGCCCGTCGCCCAGGGGATGCGCGCCGAGGTAGCTGAAGGGGTCGCCGTGGGCGCCTTCCGCCAGGCGGGCGGTCTGCGCCGGATCGGCAAGCGCGCCGACCTCGGGGGTCGGCTTGGCCGATGGATCTTTGGAGCGCTTTGCCATGGTCGGCCTCAGAACGTGGTTTCGGCGTTCCAGATGTCGCGGGCGTAGCCGCGGATCGTCCGGTCGGAAGAGAACCATCCCATGCGCGCGGTGTTCAGCACGGCCCTGCGCATCCAGTTGTCACTGTCGCGCCAGGCCTCGTCGATCTTGCGCTGGATGTCCCAGTAGGTGCCGAAATCCGCCGCCACCATGAACCAGTCGCTGCCGCGCAGGTTGTCGACCAGGTCGGTGTAGCGGTGCGGGTCGTCGGGCGAGAAGACGCCGGCGGCGATTTGGTCCAGAACCTCGGCCAGGCGCGGCGTCTCGGCGATGTGGGCGGCGGGATCGTAGCCCGTCTCCCGCGACGTGGCGACCTCCTCGGCGGTCAGGCCGAAGATGAAGATGTTCTCGGCCCCCACGGCCTCGGCGATCTCGATGTTGGCGCCGTCCAGGGTGCCGACGGTCAGCGCGCCGTTCATCGACAGCTTCATGTTGCCGGTGCCCGAGGCCTCCATGCCGGCGGTGGAGATCTGTTCGGAAAGGTCGGCGGCGGGAATCAGCAGCTCGGCCATGGAGACGTTGTAGTTCGGCGGGTAGACCACCTGCAGGCGGCCGGCCATCGCCGGATCGGCGTTGATCGTCTTGCCGATGTCGTTGATCAGCTTGATGATCTGCTTGGCCATGACGTAGCCCGGCGCCGCCTTGCCGCCGAAGATCTTCACACGCGGCGCCCAATAGGCCTCGGGGCTGCGGCGCATCTCGTTCCACAGCGCGGCAGTGTGCAGGATGTTCAGCAGCTGGCGCTTGTACTCGTGGATGCGTTTGATCTGGATGTCGAACATCGCGTCAGGGTCGACCGTGACCCCCAGCGTGCGTTCCAGATGGTCCGCCAGACGCAGCTTGTTGTCGCGCTTGGCGGCCGCGAAGCGCCCGCGAAACCCCGCGTCGTCGGCCAGAGGCGCCAGCGCCTGCAGCTTCTCCAGGTCGGTGACCCAGTCTTCGCCGAGGTTTTCCTGCAGCAGGCCGCGCAGCGCCGGATTGCAGTTGTAGATCCAGCGTCGCGGTGTGACGCCGTTGGTCTGGTTGACGATACGCTCCGGATGCAGGGCGTGGAGGTCCTTGAACACTGTCTGCTTCATCAGCTCGGTGTGCAGGGCCGAGACGCCGTTGACCCGTCGCGCGCCGATGAAGGCGAGGTCGCCCATGCGCACTTCCTGGCCGTCGACGACCTTGACGCTAGACGGACGCTTTACCGTATTGGCGTGATGGGAATCGATCCGCTCGATCAGTTGCATGTGCCGGGGCAGCACCCGGCCCATGAGGTCGACCGGCCAGCGTTCCAGGGCCTCAGGCAGCAGGGTGTGGTTGGTGTAGTGCAGGCAGTTGCGCGCGATCTCGAAGGCCTCGGCGAAGGGCTGGCCGTGGACGTCGACCAGCAGGCGGATCAGCTCCGGAAAGGCGATGGCCGGGTGGGTGTCGTTCAGCTGGATGGCGATGGCCTGCGGCAGGCGCGTGATATCGTCGTGATGCGACAGGTAGCGGCGCAGGATGTCGGCCAGCGAGGCGGCGGTGAAGAAGTACTCCTGCTTCAGCCGCAGCTCCTTGCCCTGCTCGGTGGTGTCGTCCGGATAGAGCACCCGGCTGATGGTCTCCGCCAGCACCGAGGGCGCCGCCGCCGCCATGTAGTCGCCTCTGTTGAAGGGCTCCAGATCGAACTCGCGCTCCGCCTTGGCCGACCAGAGGCGCAGGGTGTTGGCCCAGCGCCCGCGCCAGCCGGGCACCGGGGTGTCGTAGCCGACGGCGAGAACCGTCTCGGCCGGGCGCCAGAGAACCGTGCCGTCCTCCTTGCGCAGTTCGCCGCCGAAGCTGATGCGGAACATGGCCTCCGGGCGTTCGAACTCCCAGGGGTGGGCCTGGCGCAGCCAGTCCTCGGCTTCCTCGGTCTGCCAGCCGTCCTCGAAGGATTGCCGGAACAGGCCGTGGTTGTAGCGGATGCCGTAGCCGTAGGCGGCGAGGCCCACGGTCGACATGGAATCGAGGAAGCAGGCGGCGAGGCGGCCGAGGCCGCCGTTGCCCAGCGCCGCGTCGGGCTCGTCGGCTAGCAGGGCCGTGTAGTCGACATCGAACTCGGCGGCCAGCGACCGGATGGTCTCGTCCAGGCCGAGGTTGTCGATGGCGTCCTCCAGCAGGCGGCCGATGAGGAACTCCATGGACAGGTAGTAGACGCGCTTGTGACGTTGCGCGCGGATGCGTTCGGTCGTCTCGAACCAGGGCGCGATCACCAGGTCGCGAATGGCGCGCGACACCGCCAGGCGCCAGTCGGTCAAGGTGGCGGCGCCGGGGCTCTTCCCGATGGTGTAGCGCAGGTGATATTCGATCGAACGGCGCAGAGCTTTATCGTCCGGGCGGCCTTCGGGGTGGAGGATGAGGGGTTCGGTCTGCATGGAATCCTCGGATTGGGGACACGGCGGCCGGGCGGCGTTCCGCGCCGGCTGCGTTACTCGGCGGCCGTCAGGCGGCGGTTGCGATCTTCTTCACCAGCAGCTCCTGGTCGGGCGAGAACTGCCGGATCAACGGCAGGATCGCCGCGCCGGAAACCCGCGCCTTGGGGCCGATGCTGCCATGGTGCAGCGCGACCGGGCTGGTGCCGGTCAGGTCCACCTTCAGCAGGGCCGCCCGCACGTCCTGAACCAGGACTTCGAGCTGCGGCGGATACAGCATGGCGTCGATGACCACGCCTTCGAAATCGATGACGCTGACCGCCGCGGCGATGGCCTGGGCGATCGGCGGCGCGGCGCTGCGCCGCCACGCGGCGAAGGCTTCGGCGTTGCGCGGATCACGCACCAGCTCGGCGATGTTGCCGAGGTCGTCGATGCCGGCCCCGCGCAGCGCGTTCTCCAGGCTGAAGAGCGAGCTCTGGCGGATCAACTGCACGAGCCCGCCCCCGCTCTTGCCGTCCTGGGTGGCGACCGGCATGGAGCCGATGGCACCGGCGTTGCGCTGCGCGCCCTCGAAGAGCTGGCCGTTGATGACGATCCCGCCCCCGATGAAGGTGCCGACGTAGATGTAGAGCGCAGTGGAGAAGGTGAGGGCGCCGCCGAGCACCATTTCCGCCGCGCAGGCCGCGGTGGCGTCGTTATAGGTCTCGACCGGGAAGCCGGTGATCTCCGCGATCTCCGCGGTGATGTCGACCTGGTCCCAGTCCCGCAGCTCGGCCGGGTCCAGGCCCATGACATCGGTCCAGGCGGAAATCTGGCCGGGCATGGCGACCCCGACGCCGATGATGCGTTGTCTCAGCGTGTCGTCGACGTTCTGCAGCAGGGACGTCAGCTCCCGGTGCAGCAGTGCCGTCACTTCCTTGCGGCGCGGCGCACTGTAGGCGAAGCGTTTGTACTCGATGGCCTCGCCGTGGAAGTTGACCAGCATCAGTTCCAGGCTGCGCCGGCCGATCTTCACCCCGGCCGACAGCGCGCCGTTGGCGTTCAAGGCGATCGGCGTGTGCGGCTGGCCCACCTTGCCGCGCACCTTCTTCTCCTTGCGCACCAGCTTTTCCTTCAGCAGCCCGTTGACGATGACGGAGATCGCCTGGGCGCTGAGCCCGGTCAAGCGGGCGATCTCGGCCTTCGGCAGCGCCCCATGCTGACGGATCAGATTGAGGATCATCCGCTTGTTGTAGGCGCGCAGACCGAGCTGGTCGCCGCCGCGGATCTGATGGTCGCCTTGCATGGTCCTCATTCCGTGTTTTTGGCCGGGGACCGCCCGAAACCGGGCAGTCTGTCTGTCTGTTTCAGAGTGCAGTCTTCTCTCTCTACAAGCAAATAATTCCTGGTGATTTATTTTTACAATCCAGGCGCGATTGAGGCTGCTTCAAGTGCGGACGTCCGGGGCGTCGCGGCCCAGCCGGGGGCCGATCTGGGCGATTTCTTCGGCGGCTTGGATGACCGCGGCCAGCATGGTCTGCGGATCCCCCGTCAGCTGCGCGGGATCGTCCTCGAAGCGTTCCAGATAGACCCGCAGGGTCGCGCCCACGGTGCCGGTGCCCGAAAGACGGAAGACCGCCCGCGCGTTCTCCTGGAAGAACAGGCGCAGGCCCTGGTGTTCGGTGGTCGAGCCTTCGACCGGGTCGCGGTAGGCGAAGTCGTCGGCCGCGCTGACCGTCAGGCCGGCGAACTTCTGGCCCGGCAGTGCGTCGAGGTGCCGGCTCAGGTCGTCCATCAACGCCTCGGCGGCGGCCTTGTCGACGCCTTCGTAGTCGTGACGCGTGTAGTAGTCGCGTCCGTAGTCGGCCCAGTGCGCCCGCAGGATGTCGGCGACGGATTGGCGCCGCGCCGCCACAATGTTGAGCCACAGCAGCACGGCCCAGAGGCCGTCCTTTTCGCGCACGTGGTCGGAGCCGGTGCCGGCGCTTTCCTCGCCGCAGAGAGTCACCAGCCCGGCGTCCAGCAGGTTGCCGAAGAACTTCCAGCCGGTCGGCGTCTCGAAGGTGTTGATGCGCAGCTTGGCGGCGACGCGGTCGGCGGCGCGGCTGGTCGGCATGGAGCGCGCCACGCCCTTCAGGCCGCTCGCGTAGCCCGGCGCCAGCTGGGCGTTGGCGGTCAAAACGGCCAGGCTGTCCGAGGGCGTCACATAGACGCCGCGCCCGAGGATCATGTTGCGGTCGCCGTCGCCGTCGGAGGCGGCGGCGAAGTCCGGCGCGCCCTTGCCTTTCCCATCCGGGCCCATCATCAGGTCCATCAGCGGCTTGGCCCAGACCGGATTGGGATCGGGATGGCCGCCGCCGAAGTCGGGCAGCGGCGTGGCATTGATGACGCTGCCGGCCGGCGCGCCCAGCTCGTCCTCCAGGATCGCCTTGGCGTAGGGGCCGGTCACGGCGTGCATGGCGTCGAAGCGCAGAGTGAAGCCGGACGCGAAGAGCTGGCGGATGGCCTCGAAGTCAAAGAGGGAGCGCATGAGTTCCGCGTAGATCGCGACCGGGTCGATGACCTCCACGGCCATGCTGTCCAGGGCGCTCTCGCCGCAGCTGCCCAGGTCGACGTCGCCGCCCTCCAGGATGCGGTACTCGGCGATCTCCCGGCTGCGGGCGTAGATCGCTTCGGTGACGCTTTCCGGGGCCGGGCCGCCGGCGGGGATGTTGTACTTGATGCCGAAGTCGCCGTCTTCGCCGGCCGGGTTGTGGCTGGCGGAAAGGATCAGGCCGCCGTCGGTCTTGCGGGCACGGATCACCGCCGAGGCGGCGGGGGTCGAGAGGATACCGTTCTGTCCCACCAGCACCCGCGCGGCGCCGTTGGCCGCGGCCATCTTGAGGATGGTCTGGATCGCCTGGCTGTTGAAGTAGCGCCCGTCGCCGCCCAGGGTCAGGGTCTTGCCCGTGACGCCGCCCACCGCGTCGAAGACCGACTGCACGAAGTTCTCCAGATAGCCCGGTTCCATGAAGACGCGGGTCTGCTTGCGCAAGCCGGAGGTGCCGGGCTTCTGGCCTTCGATCGGCGTGGTCGGAACAGCTTTCACGGCCATGACTTGACCTCCTCGGGCCTGGATGTCGGACGCGCGGTCAATTCGAACAGCGTGGCGAGGGCGCGCAGGCGCGGGTCCCCGGCAAGGCCCTCGACGGCGACCGGATAGCGGCGGCGCCAGTTGGGGTGTTCGTCGACGGTGCCGGGCAGGTTCTGCTGCGCGACGCTGCCGAGCGCGTCGTCGAGCTGTACCGCGACGAGGGCGGAGCCGGCCCGCGCCAGCAGACGGTGTAGCGCTTCGGCGAGAACGTCGTCGGCCTCGCCCGGCGGCGCGGCGGGATCGAGCCCCGCCGGCGCCAGACCTTCGTCGCACAGCAGCGGGGCCAGCGCCGCGCGCTCGGCGGCGCGCTGCTGTTGCTCCTGGTTGCGCGCGGCATTGTCGCTGCCGCTGATCGCATGGCGCTGGTCGATGTCCCAGCCGGACCACCAGCCGCGCAGCGTCGGCGTGTCGTGCGTGCCGAAACTGGCCAGGGTCGCCGGCCGATAGGTCGCGGGCGGGTGGAAGCGCTGGCCTTCCTTTTCGAATTGCACCACGGCGCAGCCCAGCAGGCCCGCCTCGGCCAGACGGTCGCGCAGGCCCGGCGGGACCGAGCCCAGGTCCTCGCCGACGACGACGCAGCCGGCGCGCTGTGCCTCTAGACGGATGAGGGCGAGCAGAGCGGCTTCCGGGTAGGCGACATAGCCGCCGGGGGCGCCCCTCGAGCTTGCGGCGTCCGGCACCCAGAAGGCGCGGCGCACGCCCAGGATGTGGTCGATGCGGATGATGCCGGCGTGGCTCATGGCGGCGCGCAGCATCTCGATGAAAGGGCGATAGGCGGCGCTGCGCAGCCCGCGCGGATTGAAGGGCGCCAGCGCCCAGTTCTGGCCGGCGGGGTTGAAGGCGTCAGGCGGCGCCCCGAGCGACACGCCTTCGGCGAAGCAGGCCGGCGCCGACCAGGTGTCGGCGCCGCCCGGGCGCACGCCGACCGCGATGTCGAGATAGAGGCCGAGGCCCATGCCGGCGTTCTTCGCGGCGGCCTGGGCCGCGGCCAGCTGGCGATGCGCCAGCCATTGCAGCCAGGCGTGGAAGCGCACGTCCCGGCCGTTGGCGCCGGCGAAGGAGAGCACGGCAGGGCTGCCGAAGCTTTGCAGCGCCTCCGGCCAGCGGCGCCAGTCGGCGCCGTGACGCAGCGAGATCGCCTCGAAGAGGGCGAACCACTCCAGCGCCTGGCCGGTTCCGCTGCGCCAGGCGGTAAAGGCGTCGACCGCCGGGCCGGCCGAGCGCTCGAAGTCGGCGAAGAGCGCACGCAGCAGGTCGCCGCCGATCGCGTCGCAGGTCGCGTAGTCGACGAACTCGCCGTTGCGCGCCGCGGCCAGGCGGGGCGCGTTGTCACGCAGCAGCGCCTGGGCGGCCTCGCTCTGGCGGAAACCGAGCACGGCGTCGACGGCGATATGACGCGGCTCCAAGGCGGTGCGGCAGGAAGGCGTGTAAGGACTGATGCCGTCGCAGGCGGCGCCGCGCGCGTGCAAAGGGTTGATGCCGATGAAGTCGGCGCCGAGGCCGGCCAGCTGTTCGGCGGCGTTGGCGAGGTCGCTATAGTCGCCGAGCCCAAGGTTGCGCGCCGAGCGCAAGCCGTAGAGGGCGGCGGTGACGCCCCAGCCCTGCGCCCCGCCTGTTGCGTCACCGCCTGAGGCGTCGCGGCCCAGGGCCTCGGCGACGCTGGGCGCTTCGGGCGGCGCCGCGATCACCAGGCAGGTCTCTTCACCGGCGGAGAGGCGGTGCAGGCCGGCGGGCGGCGTGATGTGGATCGCCGCCTCGGCGTATCCGTTTTCGACGCCGCCGTTCTCCAGCTCCAGATGCCATTCCACCGGGGCCGTCAAGGGAATGCGCATTTCGCTGCCGGCGGTGCCGACCACCTCCTCGGGCAGGCGCCGCGCCGCGGCGCGTACCTGAAACGTCGCCAGGGATTGGGCGACCTCGGCTTCCGTCTCCGCCGCAATCCCCATGGCCCTCAGCAGGGCGCGCTGGGTCTCCGGTGTCGTCGTGTGGTGCCGGCCCGCGATGTCGTGCCAATCCGGCAGGATGCCCATGGTCTCGGCGAGTGTCTGCAGCGCCGACCCGCTCACAGCAGCTCTCCGGTTTCGAAGGCGACGAGGGTTTCGGCCGGAATGTCCTGGGCCGCGCCGCGGCACACCGATTTCTGCGCTTCCGGCTGGGCCGTATCCAAGGCGCGCACCCAGACCCGCCCCTCGGGCGGTGCCGGCAGGCGGGTCGTTACCGGTTTGCGTGAGCCGTTGAAGGCCAGCACCACCACGTCGCCGTCGGTGGCATAGACCGGCGCCTCCGCCGACTCCCGCAGCACGACGCAGAAGCCTTTCAGGCCAGGGTCGCGCCAGTTCACCTGGCCGCCGTCCAGGCCCAGCCACTTCACGTCCTGCTCGCCATCCTGGCTGCGCTTTGCGCCGTGCAGGAACCAGCTCTGATGCAGGCAGGGGTGCGCCTTGCGAAAGCCGATGACCTTGCGGACGAAGCCGAGGAAGGCATGGTCGGCGGCGGACCAGTCGATCCAGCTGATCGCGTTGTCCTGACAATAGGCATTGTTGTTGCCCTGCTGGCTGGCGCCGATCTCGTCGCCGGCCAGCAGCATCGGCGTGCCCTGGGCCAGGAACACCGTGGTCAGCAGATTGCGGCGGCGCTGCTCGCGCCGCAGGCGGATCTCCGTGTCCGGCGTCTCGCCTTCCTCGCCGCAGTTGTCGCTGTAGTTTTCCTGATGGCCGTCCTGGTTGTCCTCACCGTTGGCCTCGTTGTGTTTTTCGGTGTAGGCGGTGACGTCGGCCAGGGTGAAGCCGTCGTGGCAGGCGACGAAGTTGACCGACGACCAGCTGCGCCGTCCGTCACGGTCGAAGGTGCCTGCCGAGCCGAGCAGCCGCTCGGCCATGTCCTGCGCCGAATGGGCGTCGCCGCGCCAGAACCTGCGCACGCCGTCGCGAAAGGCGTCGTTCCATTCGGCGAAGGGCGGCGGGAACTCGCCCAGACGGTAGCCGCCGGGGCCGACATCCCAGGGTTCGGCGATCAGCTTCACCTGCGACAGCACCGGGTCCTGGCGCAGCGCATCGAGGAAGCCGCCGGAAGGATCGAAGCCCTGCGCCTCGCGGCCGAGCGTGGTGGCGAGATCGAAGCGGAAGCCGTCGATCCCCATCGCCTCGACCCACCAGCGCAGGCTGTCGAGCACCAGGCGCAGAACGTAGGGGTGGGCGACGTTCAGCGTGTTGCCGCAGCCGGTCTCGTTCACGTAGAAGCGCTTCTGCCCCTGCTGCAGGCGGTAGTAGGCGGCGTTGTCGAGGCCGCGGAACGACAGGGTGGGGCCGTTCTGGTCGCCCTCGGCGGTGTGGTTGTAGACCACGTCGAGAATGACCTCCAGGCCGGCGCCATGCAGGCGGCGCACCATCTCGCGGAAGCCGGCGAGGCCGGCCGGTCCGAAGTAGCGCGGCTCCGGCGCGAAGAAGCCGATGGAATTGTAGCCCCAGTAGTTGCTGAGGCCCTTTTCGATGAGCCAGCGGTCGTCGACCAGGGCGTGCACCGGCAGCAGCTCCACCGCGGTGACGCCCAGCGCGGTCAGGTGCTCGATCACCGGGGCGGCGGTCAGCGCGTCGTAGCTGCCGCGCAGGTCTTCCGGCATCTCCGGCCAGAGCTGCGTCAGGCCCTTGGGGTGCGCTTCGTAGACAATGGTTTCCGCCCAGGGCGTGTTCGGCCGTTCCTCCGCCGGGACCGGCGGGGCGGGGGCGGTGACCACGCACTTCGGCATGTCGGGTGCGCTGTCGCGGGTCGAAAACGACAGGTCGGCTTCCGCCGCTTCCGGGTCATAGCCCAGCGTGCCGTCGCCCGCCGTGACGCGGCCCGAAAGGGCGCTGGCGTAAGGATCGAGCAGCAGTTTGTGCGGATTGAAGCGGTGGCCGCGCTCGGGCGCGTAGGGGCCGTGGGCGCGTAGGCCGTAGAGGCTGCCCGGGGCGAGGCCGGGCAGGTAGCCGTGCCAGACCGGTCCGGTCTTCTCCGGCAGCGTCAGGCGCTCGGTCTCCCGCGCGCCGTCCTCGCTGAACAGGCAGAACTCGATCTTGGTGGCGTTCTCGGAGAACACCGCGATGTTCGCGCCGTCACCGTCCCAGGTGACGCCGAGGGGGCCGGGCGCGCCGGCGAGCAGGTGGCGCGTCGTCTTCAACTTCATACGCTCACCCTCGATGTCCTGTCCGATGTCCTGTCGCTCAGAAGTTCGCCGTAGATTTTCGCATAGGCCGCGGCCGAGGTCTCCCAGCCGACCGGATGTTTCATGGCGCGTCGGACCATGCCGCTCCAGAGTTTTTTGTCGGCGAAAGCGTCGCAGGCGCGGTCGATGGCGTCGGCCAGCGGCGCCGCGGCGACCGGCGCGAACTGAAAGCCGGTGGCGACTCCGGCCTGCAAGGCCGCTTCGTTGGCGTCGATCACCGTGTCCGCCAGGCCGCCGGTGCGCGCCACCACCGGCAGGGTGCCGTAGCGCAGGCCATACAGCTGGGTCAGCCCGCAGGGTTCGAAGCGGGACGGCACCAGGATGGCGTCGGACCCGGCCTGCATCAGGTGGGACAGCGGCTCGTCATAGCCGATGACGACGCCGACGCGGCCGGGGTTGTCGCGCGCCGCGGCGGCGAAGGCGGCCTCCAGGTCCGCGTCGCCGGCGCCCAGGAGGGCCAGGCGCGCGCCGCGGGACAGCAGGCGCGGCAAGGCCTCCAGCAGCAGGTCGAGGCCTTTCTGCCGGGTGAGCCGGCTGATGACGCAGAACAGCGGCGCGCCCCTTGCTTCCGGGCCCTTGCCGGCCTCCTCGCCGTCCAGCCGGAAGCGCTCGGCCAGCGCCTTGCGGCTCGCCGCCTTGGCGGCCGGCCGGCCGGCGGCATAGGGCGCCGCGATGTGGGGGTCGCTTTCCGGGTTCCAGACATCCAGGTCGATGCCGTTGAGAATGCCGCTGAGGTCGGCGCGGCGGTGGGCGATGAGCCCTTCGAGACCCATGCCGAACTCGGGGCTGGTCAGCTCGCGCGCGTAGGTCGGGCTCACCGTGGTGATGCGGTCGGCATAGGCCAGGCCGGCCTTCAGGAAGCCGACCTTGCCGAAGAACTCGAAGCCGCTGTGGCTGAAGCCGCTTTCGGGCAGGCCGAGCTCGGCCATGGTCGCGGCGGGGAACAGGCCCTGGAAGGCGATGTTGTGGATGGTGATCAGCGTCGGCGGGGCGGCGGCCCGTTCCTTGGCGGTGCCCAGCTTCAGGTAGGCCGGCACCAGCCCCCCTTGCCAGTCGTGGGTGTGCACCAGGTCGGGGCGCCAGCCGCCGATCCCCTCGACGGCGATGCGCGCGGCGGCGCGGCATAGCGCGCCGTAGCGCAGATGGTTGTCCGGCCAGTCCTTGCCGTCGGGGCCGAGGTAGGGATTGCCCGGCCGGTCGAAGAGCGCGGGCAGGTCGAGCGCCAGCAGGTCGAAGCCCTTGGCCTTGGCGGCCAGCAGCTTGGCCCCGCCGCCGGGCTGCCTGCCCGCCAGAAGCTTGCCCAGCACCGCGGTCTTGGCCTTCTTGGGCAGGGCCGCCTTCACCGCCGGATAGGCTGGCAGGAGGACGCGCACCTCGATACCCTGGGCCGCCAGGGCGCCGGGCAGGGCGCCCACCACGTCGGCCAGCCCGCCGGTCTTGACGAAGGGCACGCATTCGGAGGCGACAAAGAGGACCTTCATGCGGGGCAGGTTTCCAAGGCGCGAGAGACTCAAGCGGGGGGCCTCAACGGTTCAAGGCGTCAATCATTGTCTGGGTGATCAGGGTGACCCCACCCTTGCTGACACGGAAGTGGCGCGCATCTTCCTCCGGGTCCTCGCCGACGACAAGTCCTTCCGGAATGATGACGCCGCGGTCCAGCACGACGTTGGTCAGCCGGGCCTTGCGGTTGATCACGCATTGCGGCAGCGCGACGACCTTGTCCAGTTCGCTGTAGGAATGGCAGTGCACGCCAGTGAACAGCAGGCTCTCGGCCACGTTGGACCCGGAAATGATGCAGCCGCCGGAAACCATGGAGGAAACGGCGGAACCGCGGCGGTCTTCCTCGTCGTGGATGAACTTGGCCGGCGGCGTCACCTCGCCGTAGGTCCAGATCGGCCAGTCCTTGGAATAGATGTCGAGATCCGGCACGAACTGCGTCAGGTCGATGTTGGCCTGCCAGAAGGCGTCCACCGTGCCGACATCGCGCCAGTAGGGACGCGGCTCGGAGCCGGTCATGACGCAGGAGTCGGTGAAGGTATGGGCCACGGCCTTGCCGTGCTTGACGATGTAGGGAATCAGGTTCTTGCCGAAGTCGTGGTCGGAATTGGGATCGGCCGCGTCCTTGCGCAGCAGGTCGATGAGGAAGTTCGTCTCGAAGACGTAGATCCCCATGGAGGCCAGGGCGGACTCCGGATTGTCCGGCATGGCCGGCGGATCGGCCGGCTTTTCGAAGAAATCGATGATGCGCGCGTTCTCGTCCACATGCATCACGCCGAAGCCGGTGGCCTCCATGCGCGGCACCTCGACACAGCCGACGGTAACGTCGGCGCCGGACTCGACGTGCTGGGCCAGCATCACGCCGTAATCCATCTTGTAGATGTGGTCGCCGGCCAGAATGATGATGTAGTTCACGCCGTAGCCCTCGATGATGTCGATGTTCTGGGTCACGGCGTCGGCGGTACCGAGATACCAATGCCCTTCGTCGACGCGCTGCGAGGCCGGCAGAATGTCGAGCATCTCGTTGCGTTCCGCCCGGAAAAAGTTCCAGCCGCGCTGCAGGTGGCGGATCAGGCTGTGCGCCTTGTACTGGGTGGCGACGCCGATGCGCCGGATCCCGGAATTCACCGCATTGGAGAGTGCGAAATCGATGATGCGGCTCTTGCCGCCGAAATAGACCGCCGGCTTGGCCCGGCGGTCGGTCAACTCCTCCAGGCGACTGCCGCGGCCGCCGGCGAGCACAAAGGCCATCGCCTGCCGGGTCAGGGCGCCAGTGCCCGCCTGACTGCCTGTCTGACCGCGTGATTGACCTGATTGCATGGTCGTTCTCCCGTTTTTCCTGAAAAGAACCCCTCCGCTTTCGTGATTCTTAAAAGTCGCGACCGGGCCTGTCTTGTGAACCTTCCAAGTCGGGCCCGGGTTGCACGCCTGTTGGCCAGGGGGCTCATCGCATCGTTCTTGAGGGGATCATGGCGCATTTCGGGTGCACTGCCAATAAAAAACTCAATTTGATTTATTTATTGACAGGGAGGGGCGCGCTTGATTAACGTTGTGTTTATAACGGCGCCAAAGCCTTGCCTGGCCTGGCGCTCAAGAGCCGATAAAAATGAATCCTAGACCGAACGTCTTGTCCCTTGGGAGGAACATTTCCATGAAATCGAAGTTCATCAGAACACTTACGGCCGCGAGCTTCCTGGCTCTGACCGGTGTTGCGGCAGGCAGCGTCACGGCGCCGGCCCTGGCCGAGGACATCATTGTCGGCCTGATCACCAAGACTAACACCAATCCCTTCTTCGTGAAGATGCGCGAGGGCGCCGAAGCGAAAGCGAAAGAGCTGGGGGTCGAACTGCGGACCTTCGCCGGCAAGTACGACGGCGACAACGAGGCCCAGATCGAGGCCATCGAGAGCCTGGTCGCCGCGGGGGCCAAGGGCATCCTGATCACGCCGTCGGATCCCGCCGGCCTGACCGACACCGTAGCGCGGGCGCGCGAGGCCGGCCTGCTGGTCATCGCCCTCGACACCCCCTTCGATCCGCCCGAGGCGGCCGACGCCACCTTCGCCACCGACAACTTCAAGGCCGGCGAGCTGATCGGCCAGTGGGCGGCGGCCACGATGGGCGATACGGCTCAGGCCAAGATCGCCACCCTCGACCTCTCGGAAGCGCAGATCACCGTGGACGTGCTGCGCAACCAGGGCTTCCTCAAGGGCTTCGGCGTCGACACGAAGAACATCAACAAGATGTACGACGAGGACGATCCGCGCCTCGTCGGCGGCGACGTCACGCAGGGCTCGGAAGAAGGCGGGCGCACCGCCATCGAGAGCCTGCTGCAGAAGGACCCGGGGATCAACGTGATCCATACGATCAACGAGCCCGCCGCTGCCGGCGCCTACGAAGGCCTGAAGTCCTTCGGTCTGGCCGACAAGGTGCTCATCGTCTCGGTCGATGGCGGCTGCCCGGGTGTGCAGAACGTCAAGGAAGGCATCATCGGCGCGACCTCCATGCAGTTTCCGCTGCGCATGGCCTCGCTGGGTGTCGAGGCGGTGGTCGACTATGCCAAGACCGGCGAGAAGCCGTCTAACACCGAAGGGCTCAGCTTCTTCGATACCGGCGTCAAGCTGGTGACGGACGAGCCGGTCGAGGGCATCCCCTCGATCACGTCGGAAGAGGCTCTGGCCCAGTGCTGGGGATGAGCCGCTAAGGCTGTTCCGAAGCAGGCCGCATCCGCCAAGTAAATAACAAGCAAGGATGCGGCGATCGGGGAGGTGCCCTCGGCACCTCCCACGATAACCAACTCACGGGAGGTTTTGTGTCATGGCCGATGATTCGGGAGGTTCCCCGGGTGGCGTCGCCAGAGGTCCCCAGGACTTCGAGAAGGCCCTCGACAAGAGTGCGGCGGACGTCGCCTCTTTCGAAGCGCACGACAAGTCGCTGCTCGCCAAGTTCCACCATTTCCTGCACGCCAATCCGACCGCGGCGCCTGTCGTGGTGCTGGTCGTCAGCTGCATCGTGTTCGGGATTGTCGCCAACAACTTCTTCTCGGCGTTCAACCTGTCGCTCATCATCCAGCAGGTGACCATCATCGGCATCCTGGGGGCCGCCCAGACGCTGGTCATCCTGACCGCCGGCATCGACCTCTCGGTCGCGGCGATCATGGTGCTGAGCTACATGGTGATGGCGCGCCTCGCGGTGCAGGGCGACGTGCCGGCGATCCTCGCCGTGCTGATCGGCCTGGGCGTCGGCGTGGCCTGCGGCCTGTTCAACGGCAGCCTGGTCACCCGCGCCCGACTGGTGCCCATCGCCGTGGCGGTGCTCGCCTGGGTGCTGCTGCTCAGCATCGGCCTGCCGCTGATCTACGTGGTGCCGATCGGCATCGTTGCGGGCCTCGTCATCGGCTGGTTCAGTTTCGGTCCGGCGCTGGACCTGCGCCTGCCGCCCTTCATCGTCACGCTGGGCGCCTGGTCGATCTTCTTCGCCCTGAACCTGTGGTACTCGGAATCGGAGACGATCCGCAGCCAGGACATCGACGCGACGGCGCCCCTGCTGAAGATCTTCGGCCTGCGCGTGGAGATCCTCGGCGCGCAGTTCACCCTCGGCTCCTTCCTGATGATCGGCATCTTCATCGTGCTGTGGTACGCGCTGAACTGGACCGGCTGGGGGCGCTCCGTCTACGCCGTCGGCGACGACCGCGAGGCGGCCGAGCTTTCCGGCATTCGTACCGACCGCGTCCTGCTGTCGGTCTACGGCACCGCCGGCCTGCTCTGTGCGCTGGGCGGCTGGGCCGCCATCGGCCGGGTCGGCTCGGCCTCGCCGCAGTCGTTCTACGAAGGCAACCTCGACGCCATCACCGCCGTGGTGATCGGCGGCACCTCGCTGTTCGGCGGGCGCGGCGCGATCTTCGGCACCCTCTTCGGGGCGCTGATCGTCGGCGTGTTCCGGTCCGGCCTCAAGCTGGGGGGTGTCGACGTGCTGTGGCAGACCTTCGCGGTCGGCCTGTTGATCATCGTGGCCGTGGCCATGGACCAGTGGATCCGGAGGGTAACCGCATGAGCCAGAAACCCGCCATGAAACCCGTGATGTCTGGGCGTGGCCTTACCAAGCGCTATGGCCGGGTGACCGCCATGGACGCTGCCGAATTCGATCTCTTCCCCGGCGAAGTGCTCGCCATCATCGGCGACAACGGCGCCGGCAAGTCGACCCTCGTGAAGGCGCTCTGCGGCGCCGTGCACATCGACGAGGGGGAGATCCGTCTCGACGGCCAGCCGGTGGTCTTCAAGTCGCCGATGGACGCGCGCGAGGCCGGGATCGAAACGGTTTACCAGAACCTGGCCCTCTCGCCGGCCTTGTCGATCGCGGACAACATGTTCCTGGGTCGCGAGATCTACAAGGAGGGCGTCGCCGGTTCCGTCTTCAAGATGCTGGACAAGAAGAAGATGCGCGACTTCGCCCGGCAGAAGCTCACCGAACTGGGCCTGATGACGGTGCAGTCGATCACCCAGGCGGTGGAGACGCTTTCCGGCGGCCAGCGCCAGGGCGTCGCGGTGGCCCGGGCGGCGGCCTTCGCCACCAAGTTCGTCATCATGGACGAGCCGACGGCCGCCCTCGGGGTGAAGGAAAGCCGCCGCGTGCTGGAGCTGATCCAGGACGTGAAGGCGCGCGGCATGCCCATCGTGCTGATCTCGCACAACATGCCGCACGTCTTCGAGGTGGCCGACCGCATCCATATCCACCGGCTCAGCAAGCGCCACGCGGTGATCCGCCCGCAGGACTTCACCATGTCCGACGCGGTCGCGATCATGACCGGCGCGATGGAGCCGCCGGAAGAGATTGCCCTGCCCGAGGGGGCGGTGCTGAACTGAAGCTGTATGTATCCTCCACGGCGGCTCGGGCCGGCAGGCCGCCTGCCTCGAGGGGCGCGATCGATCAAGGTTTCGCGCCCCTCCTTTACCTGACGGGCTGATTTGAGATGTTCCTGATCTGTGGCGAAGCGCTCTACGACGTCTTTCCGGTGGCCGAGACGTCGGCCGGTTTTACCCTCGACGCCCGTATCGGCGGTTCGCCCTTCAATGTCGCCGTCGGCCTGTCGCGGCTCGGGCGGCGGGTCGCCTTCTTCACCGGCCTGTCCAGCGATCCGCTGGGCCGCCGCCTGGAGCAGGCCCTGGCCGACGAGAAGGTCGATACCGGCTATCTGGTGAAGAAGCAGAACCCGACGACCCTCGCCGTCGTCGGCCTGACGGCCAGCGGCGTGCCGCACTATACCTTCTATGGCCATGAGGCCGCCGACCGCGTGGTGACGACGGCCGACCTGCCGAAGCTGCCGGCGGAGATCGCCGGTTTGCACTTCGGCTCCTATTCCCTCGTGGTCGGACAGACGGCCGATGCCCTGGAGGCTATGGCCCACCGGCAAGCCGCCGGCAGGCTCATTTCGCTCGACCCCAATGTGCGGCTCAGCGTCGAACCCGACGCGGCCGTGTGGCGCCGCCGCGTCGAAAGCTTTTCGCAGATCGCCGACATCGTGAAGGTCAGCGACGAGGACCTCGACCTGCTGTTCCCCGGCGACAGCATCGACAGCGCGATCGCCCGCTGGCATTCGCGCGGCGTGAGCCTGGTGGTGGTCACCCGTGGTGCCGAAGGGGCCGTCGCCTCGCTGCGCGGCGAGGTTTTCGAGGCGCCGGGCCGCAAGGTCGACACGGTCGACACCGTCGGCGCCGGCGACACCTTCCAGGCGGCGCTGCTCTGCGCGCTGGAGGAACTGGGCAAGGGGACCAAGGCGGGGTTGGCGGAGCTCACCCTCGACGACTGCCGGCGCGGGGTCGCTTTCGCCATCTCGGCGGCGGCGGTCACCTGCTCGCGGCGGGGCGCCGACCTGCCGCGGCGCCCGGAGGTTTCGGCGCTCTAGCGGCCGACCGACCGCCGGTTGATGGCGCCGTCCGTTTCCCACACACCTGTGTTAGATATGATGCTGCGATGCAACATACGCGGATGATGCATGGCTGCCTCGCGCCGGAGCGCCTTGTGAAAAGTCTTATTAAAACTACGTTTAGGGGTGTCATGAGATAAGGACGGCAGCATCGCAAAGAATGCTGCATAGCAATAAAGTCATTTTGGGAGGGAGGCCTGACATCGATCGGTCTCGTGCCGTCTGGCCTTTTGAGGGCAACGGCCGAGCAGAAGGAAGGACCCCCCATGTCTCTTGCCATCTCCCGCTTCAGCCCCGACGAGGGCGGTGTGTTTTTCCAGGACGCCCTGTACCGGCTCACCGGTTTCGGCTTTTTCAGCCCTGACGCCCGCGCGCGGCGCGCCCGCTACGAGCGCACGCTGAGCGAACTGGAGCGTATGAACAGCCTCGAACTTGCCGATCTCGGGATTCAGCGCTGCGATATCCGCCGCGTGGCCCGGGAAACGGCCGCCGTCGGATGACGCCGCCGCCGGCGCGGCGGACGGTCTAGCCGTCGGCCTTGGCGTGCCTCTCCACCAACTGTCTCTCCACCAGCTGGCGCTGCACCGGGCCGACCCCGGCCAGGAACACCCGCACCTCGTTGTCGATGGCGGAGTCGCTGTCTGCGACCGTCGTCAGGTTATAGATGTAGCGGCGAATCGCGCGATAGAAGAAGCTGCCGTGCAGGCCCCAGGCGAGCTCCAGCTCCTGTTCGCCGATGGGCACCTCTTCCGGGGGCGGAAGCCCCTGGGCGTGGCGCAGTTCCGTGCAGACCGGGCGCAGCACCTTGTCTTTGATGCCGCGCAGATAGCGGTCGTTGATGTCCACGCCTTTGAGGCCGGAGTAGACGAACATCCGGACCCAGACGTAATCGTACACGGCGCGTGAGTATTCCTTGTAGAAGCGGCACAGGCGTTCGGGCAGCGGCACCTGCCGGTCGGTGATGAGACCTTCCCACGCCGGGTTCCAGCGCTGCACGTAGACTTCCTGATAGACCCGCTCGATCAGGCTCTCCTTGCTGGGGAAGTAGCGGTAGAGCAGCGGCTGGGTGATGCCGATGCGCTTGGCCAGGTCGCGCGTCTTACCCTCGAAGCCGTGCTCGGCGAAGAAGCGCACCGCCTCGGCGACGATGTGCGCCTCGCGCGCGTCGGGGTCCATCCGCTTCTTTTTCGGTGTCTTGGGCGCGGGCGCCGGTTTGGTCTTCGGGCCGTCAAGCAATTCGCTCACCTTGCCTTGCGCCTTCCGCCGTGGGTCTGCTCTTGCTGCTGCGAGGCTCCAGCCTAGAGCGTCGCTGGCGCGATGCAACGCGCCTTCCGGGCCGCCGTCGTCCGCCGCCGACGGTGATAAGAGTTGACAGCATAATTATCAACCGATAGATAATAAATGATCAAACGATAAATAAAGAGGCGTCCCATCGAGGATGCCCAGTCGACAGGGGAGGATGCGCTTGAAACCCCGCGCATTCGAGTACGTCAGGGCGGCATCCCTGCAGGATGTCTTCGCTGTTCTCGACAGCCACGGCGACGAGGCCAAGGTTCTCGCCGGTGGCCAGAGTCTGGTGCCGGCGCTCAACCTGCGCCTGGCGGCTCCCGACGTCGTGGTCGACGTGAACGCCGTCGAAGATCTGCGCGGCATCGCCGTCGCCGGCGACCATCTGCGCATCGGCGCGATGAGCCGCTACAGCGAGGTCGCGGCCAACGAACTGGTGGCGCGCCACGCCCCGCTCATCGCCCGTGCCATTCCCTTCATTGCCCATCCGGCGATCCGCAACCGCGGCACCTTCGGCGGGTCGCTGTGCAATGCCGATCCCGCCTCCGAGCTGCCGGCCTGCGCCCTAGCGCTGCAGGCGGTCTTCAATCTGCGCAGTTCGGCCGGCGAACGCGCGGTCGCCGCCGAGGATTTCTTCGTCGGCACCTACGCCACGGCGCTGGAGCCGAACGAGGTGCTGGTTTCGGTGGACCTTCCCCTGGCCGGAGACGGCGCGGTCATCTTCTTCGACGAGGTGGTCCGCCGCCGCGGCGACTATGCCATGGCCGGGCTGGCGGCCTGCGCCGGGCAGTCCGGCGGAGTCCTCTCCAACCTGCGGCTGGCGTTCTTCGCGGTTTCGGACATGCCCTATCTGGCCGCCGGCGCCATGGCGCAGGCGGAGGGCCAGGCCACGGCGAGCCTCGATCCGGAGGCGGTCTGCGCGGCCTTGGACAGGGACTTCGCGCCGCAGGAGGATCTCACCACCTCGGGCGCGGCCAAGCTGCACCTCATGAAGGTGCTGACCCGGCGCGCGCTCGCCGCCTTCGCCAGCGGAGAGGGCTGACGCCATGACGAAACCGGTCATCCTCACCCTGACCGTCAACGGCGAGCCCGTCAGCCGCGCGGTGGAGCCGCGCCTGACCCTGGCCGACTTCCTGCGCGACGAGCTGGGCCTGAAAGGCACTCACGTCGGCTGCGAGCACGGCGTCTGTGGCGCCTGCACCCTGCGTCTCGACGGCGTCATGGCGCGGGGCTGCCTGACCCTCGCGGTGCAATGCGAGGGCGCCTCGGTCGAGACCATCGAAGGCGTGACCGACAGCGGCACGCTCAAGGACCTGCAGGACGAGTTCGTCGCCCGCAACGCCCTGCAGTGCGGTTTCTGCACGCCGGGCATGCTGATGAGCGCCGCCGAGCTGCTGGAGCGCAACCCCGCGCCGAGCCGCGAGGAGATCCGCGATCATCTCTCCGGCAACTACTGCCGCTGCACCGGGTATCAGTCCATCGTCGACGCGGTGGAGACCACCGCCCTGAACCGGGGGCGCAAGCGGGGAGGGCAGGAGCCATGACCGACCGTCGCTCCATGACCGTGCTGGATCGCCCGAACTCCTACATCGGCCGCAGCGTGCCGCGGCCCAACGCCAGGCGGCTGGCACAGGGGCGCGGCACCTATGTCGACGACATCGTGCTGCCGCGCATGGCGCACCTGGCCTTCTGCCGCAGCCCTTACGCCCATGCGGAGATCCTCTCCATCGACACGGCCGAAGCGGCGGCCCTGCCCGGCGTGCTGCGCGTCGTCACCATGGACGACCTGAAGGACGTCTGCACCCCCTGGATCGGCGTGCTGGACCACCTGAAGGGCATCAAGTCGGCGCCGCAGTGGCCGCTGGCCAACGGCAAGGCCTTTTTCCAGGGCGAGCCGGTGGTTGCCGTGGTCGCCACCAGCCGCGCCATCGCCGAGGACGCCGTCGATCTGGTGGAGATCGACTACAAGGAGCTGCCGGCGGTCGCCGACATGGAGACGGCGCTGGACCCCGAGACGCCGGTGATCCACCCGGAACTGGGCGACAATCTCTGCTTCGAGCGCCGCATCGACGCCGGCGACGTGGACGGCGCCTTCGCCGAGGCGGCGGTGGTGGTCGAGGAGACCTTCCACTTCAACCGTCATACCGGCGTCACGCTGGAGCCGCGCTCGATCATCTGCGACTACAACCCGGCGGAAGAGACCCTGACGCTCTACATGTCGGTGCAGTGCCCGCACATGTCGAAGAACCTCTATGCCAAGCACCTCGGCCTGGACGAGGACCGAGTGCGGGTGATCTGCAAGGACGTGGGCGGCTCCTTCGGCATCAAGATCCACACCTATTCCGACGAGATGACCGCCGGCGCGCTCTCCGTCATGCTCGGCCGCCCCGTGAAGTTCGTCGCCGACCGGATCGAATCCTTCGTGACCGACATCCATGCCCGGGATCACCGGGTCACCGCCCGGATGGCGTTCAACGCCGAGGGCGAGGTGACCGCCATCGACATGGACGACGTGACCGGCATCGGTCCCTATTCGGTCTACCCGCGCAGCAGCGGCATCGAGCTGAACCAGGTGGCCAACCTGACCGGCGGCCCCTACAAGCACCGCAACTACCGGGTCCGCGCCCGCGCCGTCTTCCAGAACAAGGGCGTCATGTGCCAATACCGCGGCGTCGGGCATCCGATCGCCATCGCGGTGGGCGAGGCGCTGATCGACAAGGGCGCGGCGGCCCTTGGCCTGGACCCCGCGGAGGTGCGCCGGCGCAGCTTTATTCCCGACGACGCCTATCCCTACACCTCGCCGTCCGGGGCGATCTACGAGCGCCAGTCCCACCGCCAGAGCCTGGACAAGCTGCTGAAGGTCATGGACTACGACGGCCTGCGCCGGGACCAGCAGGAGGCGCGCGGGCGCGGCGTCCACCGCGGCATCGGCTTCGCCAGCCTGATCGAGGTGACCAACCCCAGCCCCGCCTTCTACGGCGTCGGCGGGGCGCGCATCGCCTCGCAGGACGGCTGCACCATCCGCCTCGACCCGACCGGCGGCATCACCTGCGCGACCGGCGTGACCGAGCAGGGCCAGGGTACCGAGGCGATCATCGCGCAGATCGCGGCGACGGCGGTCGGCGTGGCGCCGCAGCATGTGCGGGTCATCACCGGCGACACCGACGTGGTGCCTTACGGCGGCGGCACCTGGGCCTCGCGCGGCGCCGGCATCGGCGGCGAAGCGGCCCTGCAGGCGGGCAAGGAACTGCGGCGCAACATTCTCAGCGTGGCCGGCGCCATCCTGCAGAGCGCGCCGGAGAGCCTGGACATCCGCGACGGCATCATCGTCGACGCCGAAGGCGGCGCGGAGCGCCTGCCGCTGGCCGAGCTGGGCCGTCTCGTCTACTTCCGCGGCGACACGCTGCCCGAAGGCCTGCAGCCGGAACTGGTCGCCACCAAGCACTACACCTCGCGCAGCTATCCCTTCGCCTTCACCAACGCGGCCCATGCCTGCCACGTGGAAGTCGACTTGGACACGGGCCTGCTGAAGCTGTTGAACTACTGGGTGGTGGAGGACTGCGGCACGGTGATCAATCCGCTGCTGGTGGCCGAGCAGACCCGCGGCGGCGTGGTGCAGGGCCTCGGCGCGGCGCTCTACGAGGAATGCCTCTATTCGCCGGAGGGTCAGATGATCAACGGCTCGCTGGCGGACTACCTGCTGCCGATGGCGGCGGAGATGCCTGACATCGTGGTCGAGCACGTGACGACGCCGACCGAGACCAGCGAACTCGGCGCCAAGGGCGTGGGCGAGGCCGGCACTGCCGGCGCGCCCGGCGCGGTGATGAACGCCCTGAACGACGCCCTGCAGCCCTTCGGGGCGCGCTTGGCGCATATGCCGTTCACGCCCGACAAGATTCTGCGGGCACTCGGTAAGATCTGAACAAAGAAAAGGTTGGGCAAGACGCAGGAAGCGACCCCCGAAACAAGCCCGGCCGTGGGAGCGAAATCAGTCCAAGGAGACGAGAAATGGGTGACGAGGTGAAGAGCAAGTTGGGCAAGACGCCGCAGGGGTTCAGCCGGCGTTCGGTCCTCAAGACGACGGCCGCCAGTGCGGCGGCGATCGCGGCCGGCCCGGCCCTGTTCAATATCGCCAGGGCGGCCGACGACAACATCCGTATCGGCTTTCCGGTGCCGCTGACCGGTCCCTACGGCTCGGAGGCGCAGGAGCAGGCGCGCTGCGCCCAGATCGCGGTGGATCAGTTCAACGCGGCCGGCGGCCTGAATGGCCGGATGGCCGAACTGCTGGTGCGTGACGACAAGCTGAAGCCCGGCGAGGCGGCGACCCGCACGCTGGAGCTGATCGAGAAGGACAAGGTCCACTACGTCTGCGGTTCGCTGTCGGCGTCGGTGCAGCTGTCGGTGAACGCGGTGACCAAGGCGCGCGGCATCATCTATGTCTCGATCTCGCAGTCTGACGCCATCAACGAGGCGAAGGACTTTTCCAAGTACACCTTCCACGAGGCGATGAACCCGCATATGACGGCGGGCGCGGTGGGGCGCTACGCCTTTCCGCAGTTCGGCAAGCGCGTCGCCTTCCTGATCGCCGACTACGCCTACGGCCACGAAATGGTGCGCGGCTTCAAGCGGGCGGGCGAGCCGCACGGTATCGAGGTGGTCGCCGAGGTGACCCATCCGCTGGCCAGCAAGGACTTCTCGACCTTCCTGCCGCAGATCATGGCGGCGAAGCCGGACGTGCTCTGCCTCTGCAACTTCGGCTACGACCAGATGAACTCGCTGAAGCAGGCGACCGGTTTCGGCATGAAGCAGCAGATGCAGGTGCTGGCCCCGGCTCTGCTGTACAACCAGCGCCGCGCCGGCGGCGCCGCCGCCTACGAGGGCGTGATCGGCGGGGCCAACTATCACTGGACCCTGGAAGACTCGGTGCCCAGCGCCAAGGCCTTCAACGATGCCTACCGCAAGGAAAACGACGGCGCGCCGCCGTCCGACTACGGCGCCTACGGCTATGCCGGCGTCGGCGCCCTGCTGGACGGGGTGAAGAAGGCGGGCACCACCGATACCGACGCGGTGATCACCGCGCTGGAGGCGCTGAAGTACGACAAGTACAAGGGAACCCAGTACTATCGGACCTGCGATCACCAGTCGGTGCAGTCGGTCTTCATCGTGAAGTCGAAGTCGGAAGCGGAGATGGCGAACGAGTACGACGTCTTCGACATCATCCATACCGACCCGGCCTCTGAGGATATCCTGCGGAGCTGCGCCGAACTGGGCCACGAGGCCTGACCGTCGAAGGGCTCTCTCCCGCCGTGCGGCGCCGGGCCATGCGGCGGGAGGAGTCCGTCTGCTGGACATTTGACATGCGATCGGCTGACAAGAGAAGCGAACGGTGATAGGCGGCTATCCGATTGAGTTGCTGGCCCTGCAGTTGTTCACGGGGCTGGCCTTGGGCTCCGTGTTCGTGCTGCTGGCGGTCGGCCTGTCGCTGATCTTCGGCCTGCTGACCGTGGTGAACTTCGCCCACGGCGCCTTCTACATGCTGGGCGCCTACGCGGGCGTCTTCTTCATCGGCTACCTGGGTAATTTCTGGCTGACGCTGGCGGTCGTGCCGCTGGCCGTCGGCGCGGTGGGGCTGGCGGTGGAACGCTGGCTGGTGCGGCCGCTCTACGGCCGCGGCATCGACTACCCCCTCATGCTGACCTTCGGTCTCGCCTACGTGCTGGTCGAGGTGGTGCGCATCCTCTTCGGCGCGGAGGGCATGCCCTTCGACGCGCCCGATGCCCTGATGGGCGCGGTCGACATCGGGGTCGGCTACTTCCCGGCCTACCGCCTTTTCGTCATCGCCGCCACCGCCGCGCTGGTGCTGGCGCTCTGGCTGTTCCTGGAAAAGACCTCCTACGGCCTGGTCATTCGCGCCGGCGCGCGCGACGGCGAGATCGTGCGCGTGCTCGGCATCGACATCTCGCGCGTCTGGCTGCTGGTCTTCGCGCTGGGCACCGGCGTGGCCGGGCTGGCCGGGGTGCTTTCGGCGCCCATGCGCAGCGTCTTTCCCGACATGGGCACGACGGTGCTGGTGGAGGCCTTCGTGGTCACGGTGGTCGGCGGCATGGGCTCGCTGGCGGGCGCGGTGGTGGCCGGCCTGCTGGTCGGCATCGTGGTCAGCATGACCTCGCTCTTCGCGCCGGCCATGGCCGAGGTCTCGATGTTCGCCCTTATGGCCCTGGTGCTGCTGGTGCGCCCGCAGGGCCTCTTCGGCAAGAAGGGGCTGATGGGATGAGTCTCGCCAATCCCCAGGAAGAACTCACCGTCTCCGGCCGGCGCCTGGCCGCCCTGGTCTCGCTCATGGCGCGTCACCGGGTGGCGGCGGTGCTCGGTTTCCTGCTGGTCTTCCCCTTCCTGCTGCCTTACGAGGCGCTGGCCGTGAACATTCTGATCTACGGCCTCTACGCCCTCGGCTTCAACATGGTGTTCGGCTACATGGGCGTGCTGTCCTTCGGCCATGCCGCCTTCTTCGGCCTGGGCAGCTACGCCACCGGCATCGTCATCGTCCATTACGGCGTGCCTTGGTTGCCGGCGATCGGGATCGGCGTCGTGGCCGCCGGCCTCGGCGCGGCGGTGATCGGCGGCCTGGCGATCCGCACCCGCGGCATCTACTTCGCCATGGTCACCCTGGCGCTGTCGCAGTGCATCTACTACCTGGTCTATCAGATGGAGGACCTCTCGGGCGGTGAGAACGGCCTGCGCGGCGTCGACGTCTACGACCTGGGCATTCCCGGCCTCGAACTCACGCTGCTCGACCCGCTGACCAAGTACTACTTCGTCTTCGCTTTCGTCGCTCTGGCGGTCTGGTTGTTCTCGCGCCTCCTGGCCTCACCCTTCGGCGCGGTGCTGGAGGCGATCCGCGAGAACGAAAACCGGGCGCGCGCCTGCGGCACCGACGTGGCGCGCTCCAAGTGGCTCGCCTTCGTGATCTCGGGCCTGTTCTGCGGCCTCGCCGGCGCGCTGAACGCCCTTCACCTGACCATCGTTCCCATCGAATCGCTGCACTATCACACCTCCGGCCTGGCGGTGATGATGGCGCTGCTCGGCGGCATGGGCACTTTCTTCGGGCCCTTCGTCGGCGCGCTGACCTTCCTTATGCTGGAAGACGTGATCACCCTGGTCACGGTGCACTGGCAGCTCTTCGTCGGGGCCCTCTTCGTGTTCTTCGTGCTGTTCTTCCCGCGCGGGATCTGGGGCACCTTGCTGCACTGGGTGTCGCGATGACAGGCGCGCAGACCAGCCGTGCCGCCGGTGGTGGCGACGAGATCCTCAGGGCCGAAGGCCTCGGCATGCGCTTCGGCGGCTTCACCGCCCTGAAGGATGTGTCGGTTGCCTTTCCCGATGGCCAGCTCACCGCCATCATCGGCCCCAACGGCGCCGGCAAGAGCACCTTCTTCAACCTCATCTCCGGCGCCTTTGCGCCCAGCGAGGGCCGCATCTACTTCCGCGGCCGCGACATCACCGGCACTCCGCAGCACCGCTTCGCGCGCCTCGGCATCGCCAAGTCGTTCCAGATCACCAATGTCTTTCCCCAGCTGACGGCGCTGGAGAACGTGCGCTTCGCCATCCAGTGCATGAAACAGCGCTTCAATGTGTGGACGCCGCGCCATCGCTTCGCCGAGATGACCGAGCGGGCGGCCGAATTGCTGGAGATGGTCGGCCTCGACCGGCATCGCCACCGCCTGGCCATGAACCTGGCGCACGGCGAACAGCGGGCGCTGGAGATCGCGCTGGCCCTGGCCTGCGATCCGGCGCTGCTGCTGCTCGACGAGCCGACGGCCGGGATGAGCCCGGAAGAGACCACGGCGATGATGGACCTCATCACCCGCCTCGCCGCAGAACGCACGGTGATCCTGGTGGAGCACAAGATGAAGCTGGTGATGGGCATTTCCAACCGGCTCATCGTGCTGCATCACGGCGAACTGCTGGCCGAGGGCACGCCGGACGAGGTGCGCACCAACGACGAGGTGCGCCGGGTCTATCTGGGCCAGGGCGATCACTGATGCCGGCCCCGATGCTTAAAGTCGACGACCTTCACGCCTGGTACGACCACAGCCACATCCTGCAGGGCGTGAGCCTGGAGGCGCGCGCCGGGGAGATCGTCTCCATCATCGGGCGCAACGGCGCGGGCAAGACCACCACCCTGCGCACCATCATGGGGCTGGTGAAGAAGTGCCGCGGCGACGTCGCCTTCGACGGCGAACCCGGGCTGCTCGGCCGCCCGGCGCACGCCCGCTACCGCCTGGGCCTCGGCTACGTGCCGGAGGACCGCCGCATCGTGCCGGGCCTGACGGTGCGCGAGAACCTGCGCCTCGGCCTGGTTTCCTCGCCGCTGAAGCGAAAGGAGGCGGAGGTCATCGACCGCATCGCCGAAACCTTCCCGCGGCTGAAGGAACGCCTCGACCAGGTCGCCGAGACCATGTCCGGCGGCGAGCAGCAGATGCTGGCCATCGCCCGCGCGACGGCCTCCAACCCGCGCATGGTGATGCTCGACGAGCCCTCGGAAGGCATCATGCCGGTGCTGGTCGACGAGATGTTCGAGCTCTTCGCCCGTCTGAAGCAGGAAGGCACGACCATCCTGCTGGTCGAGCAGAACGTGGAGCGCGCGCTCTCGATCTCCGACCGCGCCTACATCATGGACCACGGCGTCATCGTCCACGAGGCGCCGGCCGCCGCCCTGCTGGCGGACAAGGAAATCCAGGACCGCTACTGCTCGGTCTAGCCGAATCCGGTTTCCGCTTCCCGAAACTTCCTTGTTCCTGCGCGCGCTGCGCGGCCTGTTCCGCCGTGGTCGGCGTGGCTTCCCGCCAAAGGTCACCGTTTGTGTGCGGGCTTTTTCCCGTAAAACAAGGCTTGTCAGCGTCGAAGTGGGGACCCAATAATGGGACCAATAAAATATGGTCCCGTAAGAGGCGCGCCGTGACACAGGAAGGCAAAACCCCGCAACGCAACTCCAGCCTGGCGCTGGAGCGGATGCGGGCGATCGTCGATCAGTTCGAAAGCGAGGGGCGGCGACAGCTGCCCACCGAGCGGGAACTGGCCGAGCAGATCGGCGTCGGCCGCCGGGCGGTGCGCCGGGCCCTCGAAGTCCTGGAAGCGGAAGAGCGCATCTGGCGCCGCCAGGGGGCCGGCACCTTCATCGGCGCGGAGCCGCACCAGCCGGAGCGGCACCTGAAGAAGCTGCCGGAAGTGACCAACATGCTGGAGGTCATGGAGGTGCGCCTGCGGCTGGAGCCGGCCCTGGCGCAGCTCGCCGCCCTGCGCGCCAGCCCCGCCGACGTCGCTTGGATGCGCCAGCTGGCGGCCAAGGTCGCCGCCGCCGACGACATGGACAGCCGCGAGCTGTGGGACAGCGCGCTGCACCGGGCGATCGCGACGGTCGCCGGCAACAAGCTGTTCCTGGCGCTGTTCGACGTGGTCGACCGGGTGCGCCAGGACGAGACCTGGCGCCATATCCGCGAGGGGCTGCGCAACGAGCAGACCGCCAGCCTCTCCAAGTCGCAGCATCTGGAGGTGCTGGACGCCATCGGGCGGCGCGACCCCGTCGCCGCCGAGAAGGCCATGCGCGAGCACCTGCTCGCCTTGCAGGAACGCCTGCTGCTGCAGACCCCGGGCGCCCTGAGCGATGCCGGCTGAGGCCGCCCTCGCCCCGGCCAAGACCTCCCGGCAGGCCGCGCTGCTGGCGGTCGAGAATCTCGCGCTCCGCCTGAAGGGTGGCCAGGCCAACATCGTCGACCGCGTTTCCTTCGAGGTCGCGCCCGGCGAGACCCTCTGCATCGTCGGCGAGAGCGGCTGCGGCAAGTCGGTGACGGCGCTGTCGCTCATGGGGCTGCTGCCGATGCCGCCGATCGAGATCGTCTCCGGCAGCGCGCATTTTGACGGCCGCGACCTCCTGCAGTTGTCGCCGAAGCAGATGAGCGAGATCCGCGGCGACCGCATCGCGATGATCTTCCAGGAGCCGATGACGTCGCTGAACCCGGTCTACCGGATCGGCGACCAGATCGCCGAGGTGGTGCTGCGTCACCGCGCCGTCGGCAAGGCCCAGGCCCGCGCCCGCGCCTTGGAAATGCTGGAGCGGGTGAAGATCCCCGCGGCCGAACAGCGGCTCGACGAATACCCGCACCAGCTCTCCGGCGGCATGCGCCAGCGGGTGATGATCGCCATGGCGCTGGCCAACGACCCGGCGCTGCTGATCGCCGACGAGCCGACCACGGCGCTGGACGTCACGATCCAGGCGCAGATCCTGGAGCTGATCCGTACACTGCAGCGGGAAAGCGGCACCTCCCTCATCATGATCACCCACGACCTGGGCGTGGTGGCGGAGGTCGCCGACCGCGTCGCCGTCATGTACGCCGGCCACGTCGTCGAGCAGGGCCCGG
Organism: Kiloniellaceae bacterium; assembly: GCA_048268885.1. GTDB lineage: Bacteria > Pseudomonadota > Alphaproteobacteria > Kiloniellales > Kiloniellaceae > Pelagibius. Next base: position 256,579 of record JBLWUP010000002.1, read on the forward strand.
TCGACGCGATCTTCGACGATCCTCAGCATCCCTACACCATCGGCCTGATGAACTCGGTGCCTGCGCTGGGCGGACGGCACGGACGCCTGACCACCATCCCCGGCATGGTGCCGTTGATCGACGCCATGCCGGCGGGCTGCCGCTTCGCGCCGCGCTGCCCCTTCGCCACCGCGGCCTGCAGCGAGGCGGTGCCGGCGCTGCGCGACATCGGCGCCGGGCACGCGGCCGCCTGCATTCACGCACCGCTCGAGACGGCTTTCGCGGAGGCCACGCCATGACGGCGCAGCCCGCCCGGCCCGACATCATCCTGGAGACGCGCGACGTCTGCCGCCTGTTCGGCGACAAGGCCACCTGGTTCGCCGAGAAGCGCGTGGTGCGCGCCGTGGATGGCGTCAGCCTGGCCATCCGCCGCGGCGAGACCCTGGCGGTGGTGGGCGAGAGTGGCTGCGGCAAGTCGACCCTGGCACGCCTGCTGGTGCGGCTGCTCCGCCCGACCTCGGGCCAAGTGCTCTACGCGGGGCGCGACATCAGCACGCTGTCGGAAGCGCAGATGCGCGGCCTGCGTAAGGACCTGCAGTTCGTCTTCCAGGATCCCTTTTCCTCGCTGAACCCGCGTATGACGGTCGGCGCCCTCATCGAGGAGCCGCTGCGCGTCCATGGCCTGGGCAGCCGGGCCGAGCGGCGCCGGCGCGCCGGCGAACTGCTGCAGCGTGTCGGCCTCAGCCCGGCCTTCGCCGACCGCTACCCGCACGAGTTTTCCGGCGGCCAGCGCCAGCGCATCGGCATCGCCCGCGCGCTGGCCAGCGGGCCCAAGGTGGTGATCGGCGACGAGCCGGTCTCCGCCCTCGACGTTTCGATCCAGGCGCAGGTCATCAACCTGCTGGAGGACCTGAAGGAAGAATTCGACCTCACCCTCGTCCTCATCGCCCATGACCTGGCGGTGATCCGCCACATGAGCGACCGGGTCGCGGTGATGTACCTGGGCGAGATCGTCGAGCTGGCCGAGACCGACGCTCTCTACGCGCGGCCGCTGCATCCCTACACCCAGGCTTTGATGCGGGCGATCCCCGTGCCCTCGCCGCATGCCCAGGCGATGGAAGTCGGTCTGAAGGGCGACGTGCCGTCGCCCCTGGCGCCGCCGCCGGGCTGCCGTTTCCATACCCGCTGCCCGCTCGCCACGCCGCTCTGTGCCGAGCGCACACCGCCCCTTGCCACTGCCGGAGACGGCCGCTTCGTCGCCTGCCATCACTGGCAGCAGGCGGCGGAGGTCGCGCCGGACCTACGCAGCGAACCGCCCCGCTCGGCCGCCGCCGAACGGCGCTTCGATTTGTATCGGGAGAGAAGTGAACAACAGGAGAGGCTTCGGTCAGCTGCGGCTGCCGGGTCGTCAACAAACAGAGGAGAACCGCACAATGCATAAGTTTTGGCTTGCTGCGCTGCTTGCCGGCAGCGCCCTCGCATCGCCCCTGCTTACGTCCCCCGCGCTCGCCGCGGACCTCCGCATCGGCCTGCAGGAAGACCCGGACGTGCTCGATCCGGATCAGTCGCGCACCTTCGTCGGGCGTATCGTCTATGCCTCGCTCTGCGACAAGCTGGTCGACATCACCCCGGAGCTGAAGATCATTCCGCAGCTGGCGACCGGCTGGTCGTGGTCGGACGACGGCCTGACCCTCACCATGGACCTGCGCGAAGACGCTTCCTTCCATGACGGGACGCCGTTCAACGCCGAAGCGGTGAAGGCCAATATCGAGCGTTCCAAGACCCTGCCGGAAAGCCGCCGCAAGAGCGAGGTGAAGTCGATCGAGAGTGTCGCCGTGACCGGCCCCTACCAGGTGCAGTTCACCCTGGCCAAGCCGGACGCCACCCTGATCGCCCAGTTCGCCGACCGTTCGGGCATGATGCTGTCGCCGACCGCCACGGCGGCGGTGGGCGCCGACTTCGGCGCCAAGCCGATCTGCTCCGGCCCCTTCAAGTTCGTCGAGCGCGTGTCGCAGGACCGCATCGTCCTGGAGAAGTTCGCCGACTACTGGAACGCCGATGCGATCCACTTCGACAAGGTGACCTTCCTGCCGATCCCGGACACCACGGTGCGTCTCGCCAACCTGCGCTCCGGCGACCTCGACATGCTGGAGCGTCTGGCCGCCACCGACGCCGCCGCGGTGAAGGGCGACGGCGACCTGCAGTATGCCGAAGCGGTCAGCTTGGGTTACCAGGGCATCACCGTGAACGTGAACAACGGCGACCGTTCGAAGAATCCCTTCGGTCAGGACCCGCGCCTGCGTCAGGCCTTCGAACTGTCGATCGACCGTGAGGCGCTGAACCAGGTGGTTTTCGAAGGCGCCTTCGCCGCCGGCAACCAGCCCTTCCCGCCGAACAGCCCCTGGTACGACAAGGACGTGCCGATCCCGGCGCGTGACGTCGCCAAGGCCAAGGCGCTGATGAAGGAAGCCGGTCACGAGACGCTCGACCTGGAGGTCCAGGTCGCCAACAACCCGGTGCAGACCCAGGTCATGCAGGTCGTCCAGGCGATGGCGGCGGAAGCCGGCTTCAACGTGAAGCTGAAGTCGATGGAGTTCGCCAGCCTGCTTTCCGACCAGTCGGCCGGCAACTACCAGGCCAGCCAGGTCGGCTGGTCGGGCCGCGTCGACCCGGACGGCAACATCCACCAGTTCATGACCTGCAAGGGCGGCATCAACGACTCCAAGTACTGCAACCCGGAGATCGACAAGCTGCTGGACGCCGCGCGCACCAGCACCGACGACGCCGAGCGCAAGGCCAAGTATGACGCGGCTCGGGAGATCCTCTCGAAGGACCTGCCGATCATCTACCTCTACCACCAGACCTGGATCTGGGCGCTGGACAAGAAGGTCGAGGGCTTCCTCGCCTATCCGGACGGCATGATCCGCCTGGAGAACGTGAAGTTCGCGTCGTAATACCATCGGGGGCCGGCGCCGCGCCGGCCCCCTTTCTTTTCACCTCTTCGTCCAGCGGCTGGTCTGACCCATGCTGTCCTACATCATCAGACGCCTCGCCATCGCGGTGCCCACGCTGATCCTGGTGTCGATCTTCGTCTTCACCCTGCAGAAACTGCTGCCGGGCGACCCCGCGCTGATCATGGCGGGCGAGGACCGGGACCCGGCGTCGATCGAATTCATCCGCGAGAAGTATCACCTGAACGAGCCCATCCTCACCCAGTACACCTATTGGGTGAAGGGGCTGCTGCAGGGCGACATGGGCGTTTCGCTGCGCACCAACCAGCCGGTGCTGGCCCTAATCGGCGACAAGCTGCCGGTCACCATCCAGCTCGCCGCCATGGCCCTCATCATCGCCTTCGTCATCGGCGTGCCGGCCGGCATCCTCTCGGCGGTGAAGAAGGGCACGGTGATCGACTGGACCGCCAACATCGTGGCGCTCTCCGGCCTTTCCATTCCGAATTTCTGGCTCGGCATCATGCTGATCCTCCTGGTCTCGGTGCAGCTCGGCTGGCTGCCGGCCTCGGGCTATGAATCGCCCTTCGTCGATCCCCTGCGCTCGCTGGAGACCATGATCATGCCGGCCTTCGTGCTGGGTACCGCGCTGGCGGCGACGCTGATGCGCCACACCCGCTCGGCCATGCTGGGCGTCTTGAAGGCCGACTATGTGCGCACCGCCCGCGCCAAGGGCGTGCGCGAGCTGCCCGTCATCCTCAAGCACGCCTTCCGCAACGCCCTGCTGCCGGTGGTGACCCTGAGCGCGCTGCTGTTCGGGGAACTGCTGGGCGGCGCCGTGCTGACCGAACAGATCTTCACCATCCCCGGCTTCGGCAAGCTGATCGTCGACGCGGTCTTCACCCGCGACTACGCGGTGGTGCAGGGCGTGGTGCTCTGCGCGGCGGCCGGCGTCATCCTGGTCAACCTGGTGGCCGACGTTCTCTACTTCGTGGTCAATCCGCGCATGCGGGGCTCGCTATGAGCAGCGCCAGCGATACCGCGCTGCCGGCCGCGGGCGGCTATCGTTCCGGCAGCCGCGCCTGGCGCAAGCTGAGGGCCAACCGCAGCGCGCTGGTCGGCTTCGTCATCGTCACCTTCTTCGTCGCCATCGCGCTCTTGGCGCCCCTGCTGCCGATCGCCGACCCGACGGCGACCAGCTGGACGGCGGTGCGCAAGCCGCCCTCGCTCGACTACCTGCTGGGCACCGACGAGATCGGCCGCGACATCTTCTCGCGCATGATCTGGGGCGCGCGCGCCTCGCTCATCGCCGGCGTCATCTCGGTGCTCATGGCGGTGGCGCTGGGCGTGCCCTTCGGCCTGCTCGCCGGCTACTTCGGCGGCTGGATCGACCAGGTGATCTCGCGGATCACCGACGCGCTGCTGGCAATGCCCTTCCTGATCCTGGCCGTGGCGCTGGCGGCCTTCCTGGGGCCCAGCCTGGTCAACGCGATGATCGCCATCGGCCTGGCGGCCATGCCGATCTTCGTGCGCCTGACCCGCGGCCAGGTGTTGAGCGTGAAGACCGAGGACTATGTCGAGGGCGCCCGCGCGGTCGGTCTCACCCACTTTGCGATCATGCTGCGCTACATCCTGCCCAACGTCTTCGCGCCGGTGCTGGTGCAGGCCACGCTGACCATCGCCACCGCGATCATCCTGGAGGCCGCGCTGTCCTTCCTCGGCCTCGGCCAGCAGCCGCCGGCGCCGAGCTGGGGGTCCATGCTGAACGTGGCCAAGAACTTCCTGACCCAGGCGCCCTGGATGGCCTGGTGGCCGGGCGCGGCGATCTTTTTCGTCGTGCTGGGCTTCAACCTATTGGGCGACGGCCTGCGCGACGCCCTGGACCCGCGCGAGACCTGAGCCGGACGCCGCCGCTATATTCAAGAACGAACCTTTTTATGGGATGTGAAATGTCCACCTTCACGACTCGGCCGGAAATCGCCGGCACCTTCGGCGTCGTCGCCTCGACGCACTGGATCGCCTCCGCCGTCGGCATGCGCATGCTCGAGCGCGGCGGCAATGCTTTCGACGCCGCCGTGGCGACGGGCTTCGCGCTGCAAATCGTCGAGCCGCACCTCAACGGCCCCGGCGGCGACATGCCGGCGATCGTCTACAGCGCGGCCAAGGACAAGGTCGAGGTCATCTGCGGCCAGGGGCCGGCGCCGGCCAGGGCGACCATCGACCACTATCGCGGCGAGGGGCTGGACCTGGTCCCGGGCTCCGGCCTGCTGGCGACGGTGATTCCCGGCGCCTTCGACGCCTGGATGCTGATGCTGCGCGACTACGGCAGCTTGAGCCTGCGCGACGTGCTGGAGCCGGCGATCCACTACGCCGAGCACGGCCACCCCATGCTGCCGCGGGTGGCCGACACCATCGCCGGTCTCGCCGATTTCTTCCGCAGCGACTGGCCGACCTCCGCCGAGGTCTGGCTGCCGGGCGGCGGCGCGCCGGAGGCCCACGGCCTGTTCCGCAATCCGGCGCTGGCGGAGACCTGGACGCGTCTGCTGCGGGAGGCGGAGAGCGCCTCGGGCCGCGAGAACCAGATCGAGAAGGCGCGCGACACCTTCTATCGCGGCTTCATCGCCGATGCGATCGATGACTTCTTCCGCAGCGCCGAGGTGAAGGACGGCGCCGGTCTTGACGGCCGACACCCGGACGGCGTCCACAAGGGCGTGTTGACCGGTGGCGACCTGGCCGGCTACAGCGCGACGGTCGAGGCGCCGCAGACCTATGACTATCACGGCTGGACCGTCTGCAAGACGGGGCCCTGGGGGCAGGGGCCGGTGTTGCTGCAGGCCCTGGCGCTGCTGAAGGGCTTTGACATCGCGTCGCTCGATCCCGCCGGGCCGGAGTTCATCCACCTGGTGGTCGAGGCGATGAAGCTCGCCTTCGCCGACCGCGAGATCTACTACGGCGATCCGGCCTTCGCTGACGTGCCGATGGAGCAGCTTCTGTCGGACGCCTACAACGACGACCGCCGCCGGCTCATCACCGACCGCGCCTCCTACGACCTGCGGCCCGGCACGGTTTCCGGCTACGAAGACCAGCTCGCGCGCACCATGGCGGTGATCGAGGCCGCCGGCATTTCGGAGACCGGCGTCTACGAGCCGACCATGGCGCATCTGGCCGAGAAGTCATCGGTGGAGCATTCCGGCGATACCGTGCACATCGACGTCATCGACCGCTGGGGCAACATGGTCTCGACCACGCCCTCGGGCGGCTGGCTGCAGTCTTCGCCGTCCATCCCGGGTCTCGGCTTCCAGATGAACTCGCGCGCCCAGATGTTCTGGCTGACCGAGGGGCTGCCGACCTCGCTGGCCCCCGGCAAGCGCCCGCGCACCACGCTGACGCCCAGCCTCGCCCTCTTCGAGGGCCGGCCGGCCTTCGCCTTCGGCACCCCGGGCGGCGACCAGCAGGACCAATGGCAGCTGCCGTTCTTCCTGCGCGTGGTGCATCACGGCCTGAACCTGCAGGAAGCCATCGACCTGCCGCTGTTCCACACCACGCACTTCCCGGCCTCCTTTTATCCGCGCCAGCGCCAGCCCGGCCACATCATGGTGGAGCAGGACATCGGCCCGGCGGCGCTCGACGTGCTGCGACAGCTCGGCCATTCGGTCGAGGCGGCGGAGCAATGGTCGGTCGGCCGCCTGACCGGGGCGAAGCGGGAGGCCGACGGCCTGCTGAAGGCGGCGGCGACGCCGCGGCTCATGCAGGCCTACGCCATCGGCCGCTAGCAAGGGACCGTTAGGCCGAAAGCAAGGGGCCGCTAGCCCCGAAGGGAGGAGTGCGATGACCTATTCCATCGTGGCCCGCGATGCGGAAACCGGGGCCTACGGCGTCGCCGTGGCCAGCCGCTTCTTCGCCGTCGGCGCGCTGGTGCCGCAGCTGCGCGGCGGCGTCGGCGCCATCGCTACCCAGGCCTTCGTCAATCCGCTCTCCGGCACCGACGGCATCGGCCTGCTCGCCGCGGGCCGGAGCGCCGATGACGTGCTGAAGGCGATGACGGAACGCGACGCAGGGCGGCAGCACCGGCAGCTCCACCTCATCGACGGGCAGGGGCGCAGCGCCGCCTTCACCGGCGACCAGTGCATCGACTGGGCCGGCCATCTTGCGGGCGAGGGCATCTCGGTCGCCGGCAACATGCTGGCCGGACCCCAGGTGGTCGCGGAAACCCTGCGCGCCTATCAGGAGGGCGCCGCTCTGCCCTTCGTCGAGCGCCTGCTGACGGCGATGGAGGCGGGCGAGGCCGCCGGCGGCGACAAGCGCGGCAAGCAGTCGGCGGCGCTGAAGATCGTCCACGGCGAGGCCTATCCCTGGCTCGACATTCGTACCGACGACCATGCCGATCCCCTGCCGGAGTTGCGGCGGCTCTACGCTGTGGCGCAGGAGCGTTTCCTGCTGTTCGCCGAGCTTCTGCCGACGGCGGACAACCCTTCGGGGGCCCTGGACCGGGCCGACATCGACCGGCGGATCGCCGAACGGGAGGCCGCGCGGATCGCCGAGGGGCGGCCTTCGGCTTCCCACGCCACCGGATCCCCCGTCCTCAAGCCCGCCTGAAGGCGGCATTTTCCTTTCCCGCCCCAGGGCCTAGAGTAGGTTCCAGGACAGCAAAACGGGACGCGACAAGGGATGACGGCCCCCCGGGCGAAAACCACGGCATTGGCGCGGCAGATCCTCGAGATCGCCCGGCGCGACGGGCTGTCCGCTGGGACCCACCTGCCGGAAGTGAAGCTGGCCGAACGCCTCGGCGTTTCGCGCTCGCCGGTGCGCGCGGCGCTGGCCCTGCTGAAGGACCGCGGCGCGGTGAAACTGGCGCCGAACCAGGGCTATTTCCTCGCCCTCGACAGCGATGGTCCGGCCTTTGCCGCCCTCACCCTGCCGGAGCCGGAGGAAGCGGTGATCTACCGCGACCTGGTGCGCGCGCGCTTCGCCAACCTCATCCCGCCGCAGATCGCGGTCAGCGACGTCATGCGGCGCTACGACTGCGACCGCGCGGCGGCCAACCGCGTGCTGGCCCAGATGTCGGAGGACGGCATCATCGAGCGCGCGCCGGGGCGCGGCTACCTCTTCGGTCCGGTGCTGAACGACGCCCAGGCCTATGAGGAGAGCTATCGCTTCCGCCTGCTGGTCGAACCCGCGGCGGTCCTGGAGCCCGGTTTCCGCCCCGAGCCGAAGCGCATGAAGCAGCTGCGCGCGCGCCACCGGGAACTGCTGGAGGCAGGCATCGAAACGCTGCCCATGACCGAGCTGTTTGAGGCCGACGCCGAGTTTCACGAGGCCATCGGCGACTTCTGCGGCAACCGCTTCCTGGCCCATGCCATCCGCCTGCAGACCCGCCTGCGCCGGCTCAGCGAGTATGAGAACTACAACGACCGGGACCGCCTGCGCGAGTCCTGCCGCGAGCATCTGGCCATTCTCGACGCCTTCGACGCCGGCGACTTCACGCACGCCGCCGAGCTGCTGCGCCGCCACATCGCGGTGTCCCAGGAAGTCCGCCCCAACTTCGACAAGGTCCGCGCCCTGGCGCACCGCCGGCTGACGCGGGTCTAGCGGCGCACCGCCGGGTTCATCTCCAGGGCCCGTTTCTGGGCCGCGATCCGGAACTGTGCGTTGGCCGCCCCGTAGCCGGCGTAACCGCCCCGGCGCTCGACGATCTCGAAGAAGAAACCCTCGCCATAATTGGGGCAGTAGACCTGAAAGTACTCGCCGTGGTCATCGCGGTCGTAGAGGATGTTGGCCGCCTTCAGGGCGCCGAGCAATTCTGCGTCCAGCGCGAAGCGGGCCTCGAGGTCGTCGTAATAGTTCGGCGAGATCGCGAGGGGCGCGAAGCCGTTGTCCGCCAGCCGGGCCGCCGTGGCGAAGATGTCGTCGCTTCTGAAGGCGATGTGCTGCACCGCCGATCCGAAGCTCTCGGCGATGAAGCGCCCGGCCAAGGTCTTGCGGTTCTCGGCGCCGTTCAAGGTGATCCGAAGCGACCCTTCGGCGTTCTCGATGACCTGGCTGCGCACGAGGCCGGCAGGGTCGACGACGTCGACCATCGGCGTCTTGTGGGTTTCGAAGATCGAGGTATAGAACAGCAGCCAGGTGAGCATTTCTTCGTAGTTCATCGTCTGGGCGATGTGATCCACCGAAAGCAACCCGATTTCCGGCGGTGCTTCCTGGTCTTCCACCGGCTCGAACTCGATCTCCCACACCCGGGCGAGATCGCTGTGTGCGTCGATGAAGTGCATGACGCCGCCGCCGACCCCGCGGATCGCGGGAATCTTCAGTTCGCCCGGCCCGACCGGCTGCTCGAAGAGCGTGGCGCCGAGGGCCCTGGCCCGTTCCACCGTGGCGGTGGCGTCCTCCACCTTCAGGCCCAGGTCACAGACGGTGGTCCCGTGGACCAGGTAGGAGGAATAGGCGAAACCCTCGCGTTCGGTATTGATGACGATCTTGATGTCGCCCTGGCGCCACAGTTCGACATCCTTGGCGATGTGCCGGCCGGCACGGCGGAAGCCGATGTGCCGCAGGAGGTTCCCCAGTTCCGCGGCTTCCCGCTCGTCGGCGGCGAACTCGATGAATTCAATCCCCGAGACGGACACCCGGTCGGGCATCGCCGGCACCGGCATGGCCATTCCCGGTTCGCTGCGCCTGACCTGGTCCATCAGGTAGAGCAGGGAGCGGTGGCCGTCGACCGAGATGGTCTTGGGCGATCCCCCGCGGAACTGGTCGTTGAAGATCTCCAGCGACACGACGCCGTCGTAACCGGTCGCCGCGACGGCGCGCATGAAGCCCGTGACGTCGAGGTCTCCTTCGCCGGGCATGTTGCGGAAGTGCCGGCTCCAGTACAGCAGGTCCATGTCGATGCGCGGCGCATCGGCCAGCTGGACGAAGAAGATGCGGTCGCCCGGAATGGAGCGGATGGAATTGGGGTCCAGGTCCCGCGCCAAGGTGTGGAAGGAATCGAGAATAAGCCCGACGTTCGGATGGTTGGCGCGCCTGACGATTTCCCAGGCATCCCGGTGATCGTTGATGTGCCGCCCCCAGGCCAGCGCCTCATAGCCGACGCGGATGCCCCGCTTGGCGGCCCGTTCGCCCAGTTCGGCGAAATCGTCGGCGGCCCGGTCGATGCCGCCGAGCGACAGCGGCGAGACGTTGGAGCAGATCAGCATCAGATCGGCGCCCAGTTCGGCCATCAGGTCGAACTTGCGCTCGACCCGCTCGAAGGCGCGGCCCCGCTGCGGCTCCGGCATGCCTTCGAAGTCACGGAAGGGCTGGAACAGCATGATCTCGAGGCCCTGGTCGCGCACCAGCCGTCCGGCCTCGCGCGGCGAACCGTCGAAGGCGAGGAAATCGTTTTCGAAAATCTCGATCCCGTCGAAGCCGGCGGCGGCGATCGCCGCCAGCTTCTCCTCGAAGTCGCCCGAGATCGAAACGGTCGCGATGGAGGTCTTCATGTCAGTATCCCCCTCAATAGCCAAGGATCCGCGGCAGGAAGGTGACGGTGTCGGGCACGAAGGTCAGGATGGCGAGCACCGCCACCTCGACCAGAAACAGCGGCAGGATCGCGCGGCTCAGCCGCGTCATGCCGACCCCCGCGATGGACTCGGCGACGAAGAGGCAGAGGCCGACCGGCGGGGTGATGAGGCCGATCATCAGGTTGAAGATCACGACAATGCCGAAGTGTACCGGATCGATGCCCAATGAGACCGCGATGGGATGCAGGATCGGCACCAGCACCAGCATCGCCGCGATGCCTTCCAGGAACAGCCCGACGAAGAGGAAGAGCAGCATGACCGCCAGCAGAAAGGCGGTCTGGCTGTCGACGCTGCCGAGCACCCAATCCGTCAGCATGTTGGGGATGCGGTTATAGGTCAGCAGCCAGTTGGCGGCGGAGACGGCGGCGATGATGATCAGGATCACCGCGCTGTCGCACATCGAGCGGCTGAAGATCCGGGGCAGGGCCGAGACCTTGATGTTGCGGTAGACCAGCAGCCCGATGATCAGGGCGTAGCCCACGGCGAAGCTCGCCGCCTCGGTGGGCGTGACCACGCCCAGCAGGATCGAGCCGACCACGAAGGCCGGCATGAGCAGCGGCAGGATGCCGCCCAGCAGGGCCCGGCGGGCGGTTCCCGCGGTTTTGTCTTCGCCGGCGCTGTCGGGGGCGTTCACCCTGACCCGCAGGCTGACGTAGAGCGACAGGAAGAAGGCCAGCAGCAGGCCCGGGATGACGCCGGCGAGGAACAGCGCCGGGACGGAGACGCCGGTGACCACCAGGGCATAGATGATGACCGGGATCGAGGGCGGGATGATCGGCCCGATCACCGAGGAGGCGGCGGTCAGGGCGGCGGCGAAGGCGCGGTCGTAGCCGTGCTTTTCCATCTCCGGGATGAAGACGCGGCCCAGCGCCGAGGTGTCGGCGACGGCCGATCCCGACAGGCCGGCGAAGATGACCGAGGCCCAGATGTTCACATGGGCCAGCCCGGCGCGGAAGCGGCCGACCAGCACGTTGGCGAAAGCGATGATTCGCTGGGTGATGCCGCTCTCGTTCATCAACTCGCCGGCCAGCACGAAGAGGGGGATGGCGAGCAGCGGAAAGGAGTTTAAGCCGCGGAACATCTCCGTCGCGACGATGCGGATGTGGTAGGGCGGCTCGCCGCTCAGCATGAACCAGGCTAGCGCGGCGACGATGGCGAAGGCGACGGGAACGCCGATCAGCAGGCTGGCGGCCAGGATGACGAAGACCACGGGATCAGCGCTCCTGCAGCCGCGTGGCGAAACGGATCACGGCGGCCAGCGCGAGGGCGGCACCGCCGAAGCCCAGGGCGGCCTGCCAGCTGCCCATCTGGCCCAGGTGCACGAGCCAGTCGGCGCCGGTGGCTTCCGCCAGTGCCCGGGCGGAACCGATCAGGCCCGAGGCATCGACGGCGCCGCGGCGCAAAGCGAAGAGATAGCCGGACCAGGCCAGCAGGCCGCCGACCACGGCGGTGACGAGATCAACCAGGATGAAGAGCCGCTGCCGCAGCTTCTCGGGCAGGGCGTCGGTGAGCACGGTGAGGCGGATGTGCCGATCGTCGAGGTAGGCCAGGGCGATGCCGAACATGACGCCGTAGATCGTCAGGTAGATCGGCAGTTCCTCGCCCCATTCCAGGGACCTGCCGACTGTGTAGCGGCGCAGGGAATTGAAGAAGATAATGGCGAACAGCAGGGCCAGCGACAATCCGGCGCCGAAGCCGAAGACGCGGCTGGCAAAGCGATGGATCGTGGACATGACCGGGGTTCCTCGCGGCTTGGGAGAGCCTGCGCGCGGGCGGCCTTCACCGCCCGCGCGCAGAGACGCACTGAATGGCTTACTCGGTCGCGGCCTTCACGGCGGCGTCGAGCTGTCCGATCCAGGCGGCATCGTCGCCCAGCTCGCCGGCGAGCCAGGTCTTGACGGCCGGCTGGGCCTTGTCGCGGAACATCGCCAGTTCCTCGGCGGTCGGCGAATAGACCTGCATGCCCTCTTCCTGGACCTGGTTCACACCGGCTGCCGTGCCCCACTGCTGGATGGCGCGGCCCATGTTGCCGGCGACCACGGCGGCCTTGGCGACGACTTCCCGCTCCGCCGGTGACAGCGACTGGAAGAACGCGTCGTTGATCAGCAGGAAGTCGGCGCCGTAGACGTGCCCGTCCAGGGTCATGAACTTCTGCAGCTTGTGCAGCTTGTTGTTGTAGATGACGCCCACCGGATTTTCCTGGCCGTCGACCACACCGGTCGAGAGCGCGTTCGGCAGCTCGGTCCAGGCGATCGGGGTCGGCTCGCCGCCCAGCCCCTTGACCATCTCGACGTAGAGCGGGATCGGCTGGACACGGAACTTCAGGCCTTCCATGTCCGCGGGCGTACGCACCTCGCGCACGTTGTTGGTGAAGTTGCGGAAGCCGGTCTCGCCGTAGGCCAGGGTGCGCAGCCCGGTCTCTTCCAGGCAGTGCGCGGCCAGCGCCGCGCCGAAGGAACCGTCGAGCACCTCCCAGGCGACCGGCGCCGAGGGGAAGGTGTAGGGGATATCGAGCACCGAAGCGGCCTTGCAGACCTTCGACATGGCGCCCGAGACCATGACGACCTGGGTCAGGCCTTCCTGGGCCTGGCCGACCAGTTCGTCCTCGTTGCCCAGCGCGCCGGCCGGAAACAGCTCGACCGTCAGGCCGGTCTCGCCTTCGACGATGTTCTTGAAGATGTGGGCGGCGGCGCCTTTCTTGGAGCCCTGCCAGTCGTCGGGATCGACGTGGGCGAAGCGGATGGTCTGGGCCGAGGCCGAAGAGGCGATCAGCCCCAGCGTCACGGCCGTTGCCAGAGTCAGTGTCGATAAAGTCAAACGCATAGTGGTCCTCCCAGTTTCGTCATTACGGTGCCGCCCTTGCTGAGGCGGCGCTTGTCCCGGCCGCTCACGGGCCGAGGTTTTCGAATGTCCGGCGCATGCGCGCAGGATCGGGTTTGCTGCCGGTGAAGAGTTCGTAGGCCCGGACCGCCTGGAAGACGGCCATGCCCAAGCCCGGCAGCAGGCGGCAGCCCGCCGCCTTGGCGGCGGCGAGAAGGGCTGTTTCCAGCGGGAAGTAGACGATGTCGGCGACCCAGAGTTCCGGGCGTAGCAGCGCGGGCGGAAAGGGCGAGCCCGGGTGCTTGGCCATGCCGACAGGTGTGGCGTTGACCAGACCGCTCAGCCCCGCCGCGACGCTCTCGGGGCTTTCCGGCACGGCCACCCTGGCGGCGCCATAGTGGCGGGACAGGCTCTCGGCCAGGCGGGCGCTGCGTGTGCTGTCGCGGTCGAAAACCTTCAATTGTTCGACACCCAGTGACAGCAGGGCATGGGCCACGGCCCCGCCGGCGCCGCCGGCGCCGATCAGCAGCACGCTGTCCAGCGCTGCCTCGGGCAGCCCGCGGCGGAAGCTCTCGGCGAAACCCCAGAAATCCGTGTTGTGGCCGTGGCGCTTGCCGTCGCGGAAAACTACGGAGTTCACCGCGCCGACGGTGCGGGCGCTGTCGGAGAGATCGTCCAGCAGGTCGATGACGTCGATTTTGTAGGGGTAAGTGATGTTGAGGCCGGCGAAGCCCTCGGCCTCGGCGCCGGCGACCACGTCGGCCAGGCTGAGCCCGGCCATCGCGGGCTCGTCCATGTCAAACAGGCGGTAGCGGTAGTCCAGGCCCTGGGCCAGGCCTTCGGCTTCGTGCATGGCCGGCGTGCGGGACTGTGCGATGCCGCGGCCGACAAGTCCCGAAAGCAGAATTCCCTCTCCCGCCATCGTCTGGGCCGGCGGCTGTGGCATTTTCCCCTCTCGCTGGCGCTGGGCGCCAGTTCTCTGGTTAGTCCACCAAAATGTTCCAAACGGTTAATTGAGTCAAGAAAATTGAACTAACCAGTTAAATTGCTAGTCTGCACATCCTGAGACAGGATTCGGTATGAGCGAGAAACTGAAGCCGAGAGGGGCCCGCGACGCCCGGGCGGGCTGGAAGCAGAACCCGGAAGCGGTGCAGGCGAATATCCTGCGCGTGGCTCTGGAGGAGTTCGCCAAGAACGGCCTCTCCGGCGCCCGCGTTGATGAGATCGCGGCGCGGACGGAAACCTCCAAGCGCATGATCTACTACTACTTCGGCGACAAGGAGGGGCTCTATCGCCGGGTTCTGGAGGCCGCCTACCGCGAGGTGCGCAGCGGCGAGCAGGAACTCGACCTGGAAGGACTGGCGCCGGCGGCGGCGCTGCGGCAACTGGTCGAATTCACCTTCGATCACCACCACCGTCATCCCCAGTTCATCCGTCTGGTCATGATCGAGAACATTCACCACGGCCACTACCTGAAGCAGTCGGACCTGATCCGCGACCTGAACCGGGGCGCCATCGAGCACCTGGAGCGGGTACTGGAGCGCGGGCGCCGTGCCGGGGTCTTCCGCGCCGAGACCGATCCGCTGGTGGTGCACTGGCAGATCAGCGCCCTCAGCTTCTTCAACGTCTCCAACGCCGCGACCTTCTCGGTGATTTTTGGTGACCGGCTGACCAAGCCGGCGGGCCAGGGGTTGCTGCGCCGCTGGGTCGCCGAGACGGTGCTGCGCTCGGTCCTCATCGACCCGGAAAGCCAGCCTCACCCTTGAAAATCGGGCTATTCGCCCGCTTCTCCGCCGACTGCCGCGCCGCGCAAGGGCTGCCGCCCGCGTCCGCTTGCCCTGCTCTTTTGGCCTTTCTCTATTGTACTTTTTTCTAAATCAGTACAGCATAGCGGGCTTGGCGGACGTGGGCAGGGAGCCGGGAAAACCGGCCGGCCACGTTTCCGCCTTGGGCACACAGGGATGCGACGCAGGGAATGGGAGACAGGGAAAATGGGCAAATTCAATAAGTTGAGTGCTGCGCTGCTGGCCGGCGCGGCGGTTCTCGCGCTCGCGGGGACGGCGCAAGGCGCCGACAAGATCGTGATCTCCAACTGGGACGGCTACATGCCGGCCGACATGCTGGAGCGTTTCACCGCGGAGACCGGCATCGAGGCCGAGCTGGCGGTGCACGCCACCAACGAGGAGATCATGGGCAAGGTCGTCGCCGGCAAGGGCAAGGGCTACGACGTGCTCTTCGTCTCCTCGCCTTTCGTCGAGGCGCTGAAGAACCTGGGGCTGGTCGCCGAGCTCGACCATGCCAAGATCCCCAACATGAAGAACCTCTACCCGGAGGCCATGAAGCTGGAGTACGACCCCGGCAACACGGTTTCCGTGCCCTACGCCTGGGGCACCACGGGCCTCTGCTACCGCAGCGACCTGGTGAGCGGCACGCCGGACAGCTGGATGGACCTGCTGAAGCCGGCCGACGGGCTGAAGGGCAAGGTCACCATGCTGTCGACCGACCGCTGGCTGATGGCCGCCGCCTTCCTGGCCGAGGGCAAGTCGGTGAATTCGACCGACGATGCCGACCTCGCCGCGGCGAAGGACCTGTTGATCGCCGCCAAGCAGGACCTGCTGGCCTACGACGACACTACCTTCTATTCCAAGCTGGTGTCCGGCGAGGCCGAGCTGGTGCAGGCTTGGGACGGCTGGTGCAACTACGGCATCGCCGAGAATGCCGACATCAAGTACGTCATCCCCAAGGAAGGCTCCGACCTCTGGGTCGACACCATGGTGGTGACGGCGGCCTCGGAGAACAAGGACGCGGCGATGAAGTTCATCGACTTCATCCTGCAGGCGGACAACGGCGCCTGGGTGCCGTCCAACATCCTCTACAAGGTGCCGAACAAGGCCGCCATGGAGGCGCTGGACCCCGCCCTGGTCGAACAGTATCCGAACCTCGGGATGACGCCGGCGGAACTGCTGCAGCAGGAACAGCTGCGTGATCTCGGCAAGGGCCAGAAGGCCTTCTCCAAGACCGTCACGGAAATCCTGGCGTCCAACTAGGTAAGTAGGACGTTGAGGGCCGCTGCCGCTCCCTTCCAGTGACCCTGGGAGCGGCGGCGGCGCCATTTAGCGAACATCCATGCCCCGCTCGCTGCTCAGAGACTGGCTGCTGCTCGGCCCCGGCCTTACCTGGCTGGCGCTGTTCCTCGTCGTGCCCTGCGGCATCGTCTTCGTCTTCGCCTTTTTCGAGCGCGGCGTCTACGGCGGCATCGACTACATCTTCACGCTGGAGAACTTCTCCCGCGCCGTCGACCCGCTCTATCTCTCGATCTTTCTCACCTCGGCCAAGGTGGCGGGCCTGGCGACCCTGATCGCGCTCCTGATCGGCTACCCGGCGGCCTACGCCATCGCCCGCGCCCCGGCGCGGCGCCAGACCGCCTACCTGGTGCTGGTCATGCTGCCGTTCTGGAGCAACTACCTGATCCGCACCTACGCCTGGATCGTGCTGCTGAACCGCGAGGGCCTGGTGAACAAGGGGCTCGCGGCGCTCGGCCTGGTGCAGGAGCCATTGCCGCTGCTCTACAACGAATTCGCCATCATCACCGGCCTGGTCTACAACTACCTGCCCTTCGTGGTGCTGGCGATCTACTCCTCCATCAGCCGCCTCAACCCGGAAGTGCTGGAGGCGTCGGAAGACCTCGGCGCTTCCGCGCCGCGCACCTTCTGGCGCGTGACCCTGCCGCTGACGCTGCCGGGCGTGGCCGCCGGCGCGGTCTTCGTCTTCGTGCTTTCCGTCGGCAACTTCATCACGCCGGACCTGCTGGGCGGCGGCCGCCTGCAGATGGTCGGCAACATCATCTACGACCAGTTCCTCACGGCGCGCGACTGGCCCTTCGGCGCGACGCTCAGCTTCCTGCTGATCGCCGTCATGATGGGGCTGCTGTTCTCCCAGGCGCTGCTGGTGCGCAAGGCCCAGGGGGAGGCGAAGGCGGCATGAAGAAGTCCGTTGGCACAGTTTGGACGCTTCGACCTTTCCATCCGAAGGCTGTCGTCCCGGCACTTGATGCCGGGACCCATTGTCCTATCCGCACCATCGGACTTTCCCTGGATGCTCTCAAATGCTTGCAGGCGCCAATGGATCCCGGGGTCAAGCCCCGGGATGACACCCAAAAGTGTGGTGCCAGAGCGCGACGGCATCGCCGTCTCCGGCGGGAGGTGGCCCATGCCTAGCCCCACCCGCCTCTGGCTCGGCACTCATCTGCGCTTGGTCTACCTCTTCCTCTACCTGCCCATCGCCGTCCTCATGGTGCTGAGCTTCAACCGCGCCGGCCTGCCGACGGTCTGGAGCGGTTTCTCCTTCCAGTGGTACGGCGCGCTGGTCGACAACAAGGCGATCCTCAACGCCGCCGCCAACACCCTCATCGTCGCGGTGATCTCGACCCTGCTGGCCACGCTGCTGGGCGCGCTGCTGGCCATCGGCATGGAGTACCGCCGCCGCGGCGCGGCGCTGGAGGCGGTGCTCTTCGCGCCGATGATCATCCCCGACATCGTGCTGGCCATCGCGCTGCTGTCCTTCTTCACCCTGGTGAACTTCACCCTCGGGCTGCACTCCATCATCCTCAGCCACGTCGTCTTCAACATCGCCTTCGTCTGCGCGGTGGTGCGCACGCGCCTGCGCAACTTCGACTGGGCAGTCTTCGAGGCCTCGGTGGACCTAGGCGCCTCCGAGGTGACGACCTTCCGGCGCATCATCCTGCCGATGATCTTTCCCGGCGTTCTGGCCGGCGCCATGCTGGCCTTCACCCTCTCGGTCGACGAGTTCATCATCGCCTACTTCACGGCGGGGGCGGGGCAGTCCTCCACCACCCTGCCGATGCAGATCTATTCGATGATCCGTTTCGGCGTGACGCCGGAGATCAACGCCATGGCGACCGTCGTCATGCTGGTCAGCTTCACCCTGGTGCTGCTGGCCCAGCGCGTGAACAAGGGGGCCGTCGGCGTATGAGCGAGCCGCGCACCGTCATCTCGATCCAGGGCCTGACCAAGCGTTTCGGCGAGGTGACGGCGGTCGACGCCGTCGACCTGGACCTGCAGGAGAACGAGTTCTTCGCCCTGCTGGGGCCGTCCGGCTGCGGCAAGACCACCCTGCTGCGCATGATCGCCGGCTTCGCCCGGCCCGACGCCGGGCGCCTGCTGCTCGACGGCCAGGACATGACCGCGCTGAAGCCCAACCGCCGCCCGGTCAACCTGATGTTCCAGTCCTACGCGCTGTTCCCGCATATGACGGTGGGGCAGAACATCGCCTATGGTCTGGAGATGGAAGGCTGCGGGCGCGACGAGATCAAGCGGCGCGTCGGCGAGATGCTGGAGATGACGGAGCTTGCCGCCTTCCGCGCGCGCAAGCCCGACAGCCTTTCCGGCGGCCAGCGTCAGCGCGTGGCGCTGGCCCGCGCGCTGGTGAAGCGCCCGCGGGTGCTGCTGCTGGACGAACCGCTGGGCGCCCTCGACAAGAAGCTGCGCGAGCAGATGCAGCTGGAGTTGAAGCGCATGCAGCACGAGATCGGCATCACCTTCGTGATCGTGACCCACGACCAGGAGGAAGCCCTGGTCATGGCCGACCGGATCGCCGTGCTGAAGGACGGCGAGGTCATGCAGGTCGGCAGTCCGCGTGATCTCTACGAATTTCCGGCGGATCGTTTCGTCGCCGGCTTTATCGGCAAGATGAACTTCTTTGCCGGATCGCGCAGCGCCGAGGGCGTCGCCTTCGGCGGCGGCGTCCTGGCCGGCATCGCGCCGGAGGGAACGGAGGTTTCCAGCGTGGCGATGGCCGCGGTGCGGCCGGAACGCCTGCGCCTGGCACCGCAGCGTCCGGCGGATGGCCGCAACGCGGTGGCCGGGCGCATCGTCGATATCGCCTATCACGGCCAGGACCTGAACGTGCATGTGTTGGTCCAGGGGGCGCTCGAAGGCGCGGGCGAGGAAGGCGGCGAGCGCGTGCTGGTGCGCCTGCCGGCCGGCGAGGCGGAGGCGGGCGACTGGCGCCCCGGCCAGGATGTCTGGTGCTGCTGGGAGGCGGCGCATACGCGCATCCTTGGCGTATAAGGGGGCGGTTCGATGTTGGATGAGACAAGCAAAGCAAAGCAGAACAGCGAGGCAGCGAGATGAGCGACAAGAAGACCATCGCATTCTTTCCCGAGGCGGCCTTTGGCCCGGCCCTTAATTCGGTCGGCATCGCGCAGGCCTGCGAGAAGCTGGGCCACAAGGCGGTGTTTCTGACCGATCCGGGCATGGCCGGCGTCTATGCCGGCTACGGCTTCGAAGAGCACATGGTCAACATGTCGGAGCCCATGCCGCCGGAGGAAATGGCGAAGTACTGGTCCGACTTCATCAACGGCCACATCCCGAATTTCAACCTGACGCCCTACGAGCAGCTCGACAACTACGTGAAGGAGTGCTGGGAGGCCATCGTCGATACCTCCATCTGGGCGGAGAAGGACCTGCCCGGCGTGCTGGCCGAGGTGAAGCCTGACATCGTCTGCGTCGACAACGTGATTCTCTTCCCGGCGATCAAGCGCTACGCCAAAGAGATCGGCAAGGCCTGGGTGCGCATCATTTCCTGCTCGGAGAACGAGATCGTCGATCCGGATATCCCGCCGCACCTCTCCGGCTGCGGCGAGAAAGACCGCGACTGCTTCGAGAAGTTCGACGCCAAGTTCAAGGAAGTGGTGACGCCCTGCCACGAGAAGTTCAATACCTTCCTGAAGGAGTGTGGCGAGGAACCCTACGAATTGGGCGAGTTCTTCGAGGCGTCGCCCTCCCTCAATCTGCTGCTCTACCCGGAGCCGGTGAAGTTCGCCCGGCGCAACCCGCTGGACCCGGCGCGCTTCCAGTACCTGGAAGGCTGCGTGCGCGACGAGAAGCCCTACGAGATCCCGACCTTCGCGGCGCACAATGACAAGCCGATCATCTATGTCAGCTTCGGCAGCCTCGGGTCCGGCGACACGGACCTGCTGAAGCGCATCATCGCCGCCGTCGGCAAAATGGAGATCCGCGCCCTGGTGAACGTCGGCGACTACAAGGACGACTACGGCGAGCTGCCGCCCAATGTGCAGATCGACGGCTGGTTCCCGCAGCCCTCGGTGATCAAGCAGATGGATGCGGTGATCCATCACGGCGGCAACAACTCCTTCAACGAGTGCCTCTACTTCGCCAAGCCGGCGATCATCATGCCCTATGTCTGGGACGGCCACGATAACGCGACCCGCGTGCAGGAAACCGGCCACGGCCTGCACATGCACCGCGCCAACTGGACCGAAGACCAGCTGATCGCCAACCTGAACCGGCTGCTGACCGACAAGGAGATGGCGGCGAAGCTGGCGGCCACCTCCGCCCACATGCAGAGCCGCCAGGGGCCGGCCAAGGCGGCGGGCCTGCTGGACGAACTGGCGAAAGGCCTCTGACCATGTCCGATGTCGCCGCCGCGGTCCTGCCGCCGAGCCTGCAAAGCTCCGCTCCGCACCTGGCCGGCGCCAGCGCCTGGGCGGAGAGCCTCGCCGACTGGGGTGCGCAGCCGGACGCGCTTGCGCCTAACAACTCCGAGGGGGTAAGCCACAGCAGCGGCCGCCTGCTGTGGAAGGGTGAGGGCGGGCGGCCAGAGGTCGGCCTGTGGATCTGCACGCCGGGCCGCTGGCGCCTTTCGCTGCCGGCGGATGAGTTGTGTCACTTCGTCGCCGGCCGCGCCGTCTACCGCGAGGACGGCGGCGAGGTCATCGACATCACGCCGGGCACGGTCGTGCATTTCCGCCGCGGCTGGACCGGCGAGTGCGAGGTGATGGAGACCCTGCGTAACCTCTACATGCTGGTGTGATGATGAGTTCTATGCACCTTGACGCGACCGGTCCGCTTCCCCTGGACCCTCGGGACAAGCCCGAGGGTGACGGCAGGAAAGGCCGCAAGGACGTGGCAACCTCACCACCTGTCATGCTCGGCCTTGTGCCGAGCATCCAGGGCAGGCGCTCGACTGTTTGCGGCAGCGGGATTCGACGGCATGACGGCTAACTTCAAATCCTCGGCGCCGCACATCCACGGCGTCTCCGCCTGGGATGGCGAGATGACCGACTGGGGTGGGCACCTGGAGCCCCTCGACGGCCGCTCGATGAATCGCGGGCGTCTGCTGTGGAAGGGCGAGGACGGCCTGCCGGAAGCGGGCCTGTGGATCTGCACGCCGGGCAGCTGGCGGCTCACCCTGCCGCGCGACGAGATGTGCCATTTCCTGGAAGGCCGCGCGGTCTACAAGGCCGACGACGGCGAAGTGATCGAGGTCGGCCCGGGCACGGTGGTGCATTTCCGCGAGGACTGGACCGGCACGGTGGAAGTGTTTGAGACGATTCGCAGCGTCTACATGCTGCGTTGAACGAGGATGATCCGATGAGTAGCGATACCAAGACGCAGACGCCGGTGATGCACAACCCGCTGGACATCACCGACACGGTGGACTGGGGGGTGATCCCGACGATGATCGAGGGCGAGTCCCGGACGTCCGGCAAGCTGCTCTACAAGGGGCCGGACGGCTCGCCGGAATCGGGCGTCTGGATCTGCACGCCGGGCACCTGGAACTGCGAAGTGACGGCGGACGAGTTCTGCCATTTCCTCGCGGGGCGCTGCACCTACACCCACGAGTCCGGCGAGGTCATCGAGATCACGCCGGATACCGCCGCCTTCTTCCCCAAGGGTTGGAAGGGCACCTGCCGGGTGCACGAGACCGTGCGCAAGGTCTATATGATCCGCTGAGGCAACCGCCATGACCGCCGCCCCGCCGACTGGTTTCGACCCCGCCACCCCCTGCCTCTTCGCCGGCAACAGCTATCGTGCGCCGCTCTCGACGGAGCGCGCGACGATCCTTGACCCGGCGTCGCAGGAGACCGTCGGTCAGGTGGCGCGCTGCGGCCTTGCCGATGTCGAGGCGGTGGTGGCGGAAGCGGGCGCGGCGCAGAAGGCGTGGAAAAATCTGGATGCCAAGAGCCGGGCAACGGTCCTGCACCGTCTGGCGGACTCGATCGAGCAGGGCGATTTTCACGACGTTGCCGTTCTCATGGTGCGCGAGATGGGCAAGCCCTATCCCGAGGCGACGGGGGAGCTGGCCAACTGCGCCGGCATCTTCCGCTACTACGCGGAGATGGCGCGCGACGAGGCGGGCAAGGTCGCCGGCACCACCCAGGCCGGCTCCTTCCAGTATTCCCGCTATGAGCCCTATGGCGTCTCGGTTCACATCATGCCGTTCAATTTCCCGATCCTCTTGATGTGCTGGACTCTCGCGGCCTCGCTGGCCGCCGGCAACGCCTGCATCGTGAAGCCGGCCGAGGCGACGACGCTCTGCACCCTGAAGTTCATGGCGCACTTCCAGGTTCTGGCGCCGGGCCTGGTGTCCTGCCTGCCCGGCGGGGCGGAAACCGCCCAGGCGCTCATCGCCAGCAAGGGCACTCATGCCGTCGCCTTCACCGGCGGCGTCGCGGCGGGCCGCAAGGTCGCGGTCGCCTGCGCCGAGCGCATGAAGCCCTGCGTCATCGAGGCCGGCGGCAGCGATCCCATGATCATTTCCGCCGAAGCGCCGCTGGACGTGGCGGTGCCCGGCGCGGTGACCGCGGCCTTCCATCTCTCCGGGCAGATCTGCACCTCTGCCGAACGGTTTTACGTCCACGAGGCGGTGCACGACGATTTCGTCGCCGGTTTCGCCGCCGCCGCGAAGAAGCTGCGCATCGGCCCCGGCCTGGAAAAGTCGGAGATCGGCCCGCTGGTCAGCGAAGCGGCGCGCGACAAGGTGATGCGCCTGGTCGACGCGGCGCTGGCCGCCGGCGCCACCGCGGTCTGCGGCGGTCGGGTGCCGCCGGACTTCAACACCGGCTGGTTCTACGAGCCGACGATCCTGACCGGCGTCACGCCGGATATGCAGATCCTGCGGGAGGAGGTCTTCGGCCCGGTCGCCTCGATCTGCAAGGTCGGCTCCTTCGAGGAGGCGCTGGCCTTGGCCAACGACTCCGACTTCGGCCTCGGCGCCTCGGTCTTCACCACCTCGCTGCCCGAAGCCATGAAAGCGTCGGAGACGCTGGAGGCCGGCATGGTCTGGGTGAACAACCCCTTGATCGACAACGACGCCCTGCCCTTCGGCGGCTGGAAACTGTCGGGGGTCGGGCGCGAGCTGGGGCGCCAGGGCCTCGACGCCTTCCGCCAGTCGAAAATGGTGATCCTCGATGCCGCGCCGGCCGTGCAGGACTGGTGGTATCCCTATCCCGACGACTGGTTCTACAGCGGGCGCGGCCGGAAGTTCTCTTAGCGCTTCGTGCGGCGAGGGCGCGTCAGGTTGCCGTCGCCTCGCGCAGGCAGGCGATGAGCGCCGATTTTTGTTCAAAGCCGATGCCCGGCGCGTCCGGCAGCGCAATGCGGCCGTTCTCCACCCGCGTGTCGTCGGCGAAGCCGCCGAAGGGGGCGAAGACTTCCGGATAGGACTCGTTGCCGCCCAGCTTCAGCCCGGCGGCGATGTTCAGCGACAACTGGTGTCCGCCGTGCGGCACGACGTTGCGGGACGAGAACCCGTGATCGCCGAGCAGCGCCAGGGTGCGCAGGTACTCCACCAGGCCGTAGCTGAGCGCGCAGTCGAACTGCAGCCAGTCGCGGTCCGGCCGCATGCCGCCGTAGCGCAGCAGGTTGCGGGCGTCCTGGTGGGAGAAGAGGTTCTCGCCCGTCGCCATCGGCCCGCTGTAGTGTTTGGCGAGCTCGGCCTGCAGGGCATAGTCCAGCGGATCGCCGGCTTCCTCGTACCAGAACAGCTTGTAGGGCTCCATCGCCTCGGCGTAGGCGACCGCCGTCTCCAGGTCGAAGCGCCCGTTGGCGTCGACCGCCAGGTATTTGCCCTCGCCGACCACCTCCAGCACCGCCTCGATGCGGGCGATGTCGTCCGCCAGCGGGGCACCGCCGATCTTCATCTTGACCACCTCGTAGCCCATGCCGCGGTAACGCCGCATCTCCTCCTGCAGCTGCGAGTGGTCCTTGCCGGGGTAGTAGTAGCCGCCGGCCGCATAGACGAAGACGGAGTCGTCGACCGTGCCGTCGCCTTCGGTGTCGGCGAGGTAGCGGTACAGCGGCACGCCGGCGATCTTGGCCACGGCATCCCAGACCGCCATGTCGACCACGCCGACCGCCACCGAGCGCTCGCCGTGCCCGCCGGGCTTCTCGTTGGCCATCATCGCCGCCCAGATCCGGCGGGGGTCGAGATTGTCGCCGCTGTCGTTCAGCAGGCTCGCCGGGTCGGCCTCCTTCAGGCGCGGCAGGAAGCGCTCGCGCAGCAGGCCGCTTGCCGCATAGCGCCCGTTGGAGTTGAAGCCGTAGCCGATCACCGGCTTGCCGTCGCGCAACACGTCGGTCACCACGGCGACGACGCTGGCCGTCATCTTGGAGAAGTCGATGTAGGCGTTGCGGATCGGGGAGGATATCGGCACGACGGCGTCACGGATGTCGACGATGCGCATGGGGGCGGCCTTATGTCTGAGGGGCTCGGGTATCTGCTGATATCGGGAAGCGGGGCGGCGGGAGGCCATCTTAACCGCCGGGCTATCACTTGCGCTAGTCTGCGGCACGGTGCGGCGGCGCACTTGATCCGCGCGGCTATTCGCGCTTTCTTCAGCGGCAAGCAATCACAGGAGCCATTGGCGTGAGCCGAGAAATTTCAGCCGAAGAAGCCAAGACCCTGATTCATGATGGCGCGGAGATCGCCTTCCTGGACCTGCGCGAGGCGGGTGAGTTCGGCGAGGGCCACCCGCTCTTCGCCATCCCCTGCGCCTATAGCACCCTGGAGGCGCGCATCGGCGCGCTGGTGCCGCGGCGCGGCGTGCGCCTGCTGCTGATCGACGGCGGCGACGGCGTGGCGGCCCGGGCAGCCACGGCCCTGGAGGCGCTCGGCTACCGTGATGTCATGACCGTCGCCGGCGGCACGCCCGCCTGGTCGGCGGCGGGCTATACGCTGTTCCAGGGCGTGAACGTGCCATCCAAGACCCTGGGCGAACTTGCCGAGCACGCCTGGCATCCGCAGACCATCGACGCGCCGACCCTCAAGCGGTGGCAGGACGAGGGCCGCGGCTTCAGCTTCTTCGACGCCCGGCCCCCGGCGGAATACGCCAAGATGCGCGTGCCCGGCGCCATCTGCCTGCCCAACGGGGAGCTGGCGCACCGCTTCGCGGCGGCGGTCGGCCAAGCGGCCGATCCGGTGGTGGTCACCTGCGCCGGGCGCACGCGCGGCATCGTCGGCGTGCTGGGCCTGCGGCTCGCGGGTGTCGACGCGCCGGTCTACGCGCTGGAGAACGGGACCCAGGGCTGGCAGCTCGCCGGCTTCACGCTGGAGCGCGGCAATACGGCCTCGGCCTATCCGCTCCTGGACGAAGAGGCCGCGGCGGCGACCCGCGCCCGTGCCGAGGCGCTGCTCGAGCGCCACGACATCGCCCGCGTCGGCGCGGCGGAAGTGAGCGCCTGGCAGGGCGAAGCCGAACGCACCACCTACCTCTTCGACCTGCGCACGCCGGAGGAAGCGCAGGCCGACCCGGCGCCGGCCTTCCTGCCGGCGCTCTCCGGCCAACTGGTCCAGGCGACCGACCAATGGGTCGGCGTGCGCCACGCCCGTCTGGTGCTGCTTGACGACCTCGGCCTGCGCGGCGCCATCGCTGCTTTCTGGCTGCGCCACCTCGGCTACGAGGTCGCCGTCGCCTGCCTGGACGATGACCTGCGGAACCTGCCGGCAGCCGACTCGGCAACCAACTTGCCTGCCGTGCGCGGCCTTGCCGCGGCCGAGGCTCTGCAGGCGGTGCAGGCCGGCCAGGGCTGCTTCGTCGACCTGCGCGGCTCGGCGGCCTACCGGGAAGGTCATGTCGCGGGCGCCCGCTGGGGCATCCGGCCGCGGCTGGGCCGTCTCGGGCTCGATCGCGGCCAGCCGGTCTATCTCATCGGGGAGGCCCGGCCGGTCACGGCCTTGGCGGCGCGGGAGCTGGAAGCGCTCGGCAATGCGGAGGTTTGGGTGGTGGAGGGCGGCCAGGCGGCCCTCGAGGCGGCAGGCGCTTCGCTCGAGGCCAGCCCGCAGTCGCCAAGCCCGGAGGAAGCCATCGACTTCCTTTTCTTCGTGCATGACCGCCACGACGGGAATCTCGAAGCATCGCGCCGCTATCTGGCATGGGAGCAGGGCCTGATCGCCCAGCTGGATGCCGCCGAGCGCGCCGCCTTCGCCCTCAGCGACGATCCCTTCGCCTGAACCGGGCAGCCGGGTGAAGACGGCGATCTCCGGTGGTTAGCGGCTGTTGAGGCCGCTGGACCTCTCCCTGTCGGCTGCCGAGCGCTGCGCCGCCACCTCGCGGACCGTTGCGAGAAAGTCATCGACTGCGGGGGTCGTTTTTACCCTGCGCCGCTGCAGCAGGCAGATCGACCGGGTCGGCAGGGCGAAAGCCAGATCCAGGGGCACGACCTGTCCGGTCCGCATTTCCTCTTCGAACTCCGACATCGAGCGAAAGGAAATCTGATTTGAACTGAGAAGCAGCTTGCCGATCAGAGAATAGGAGCTTGTCTCCACCGCGCCTTGGGGGCGCCGCCCGGTTGCGCTTTCGAAGATGTCGTCCAGCAGGTTGCGTGTCGTGCTGCCGATGGGGGGCAGGATGAAGGACCATTCCAGCAGGTCCTCGGGGATCAGCTTCTTGCGGCGCGCCAGCGGGTGATCGCTGGAGACGAACAATCCCATGGCATCGTCGACGATGGGTTCAACCGAGACGCCTTCCAGCAAGGCGGGATCCGGCCGGGCGCAGATCAGCATGTCGATTTCGCCGGCGTGCATGGCGACAATCAGGGCCCGGATGGGCCCCTCGACGGTGCGCACCACGATCCCCGGAAAGTCCGACAGAATGCGTTTGATGGCCTCGGGCAGCAGGGTTTTGCGCGAGTAAGCGAGCCCGCCGACGCAAACCAGGCCCGACGACACGCCGTCGATCGAGGCGATATCGTCGTTCATCTTGCGAAGCTCCGCCAGAACGCGCTTGGCGCAGATGGCGCCGGAAACGCCGGCGGGTGTCGCGATCATGCCTTTCGGCGTCCGCGAGAAAAGCTCGAGCCCCAGATCCGCCTCCAGATATCGGATCGACGACGATACCGCGGGCTGCGAGACCCCCAGCAGCTGAGAGGCCCGTTGGACCGAGCCGAAATCATGCACCGTCACGAGGGCGCGCAGGTGCGACACGTCGAACTGCATGCGAAAGAAGGAGGCGTTTTCGTGTCCCAGGGCGCGGTTGTTGGAACGCCGCAACAGATCCTGCAGGGCGGAGAGCTCTTCGCCGATGATCTTGCAACGCTCTGCGACCAGCGCACCTTCCGGCGTCGGCGTAAGGCCGCCCTGGGAGCGCGCGAGCAAAGGGCGGCCGAACCTGTCCTCCAGGATGGTGATGGACCGTGAGATCGCGGAGGAACTGCGCCGGATCTGGCGGCTCGCGCCCGCGATCCGGCCTTGCGCCAGCGTGGCCATGAAGGCGCTCAGATGCCGGAGGGAAAAATTGCTGCCGAGTTCTTTCATGTCGATCCCCTGCGGCCTTCGAAAGTGGGGTTCCTCTACGGTGTCACAAAGCTACCCAGAAATAAAACGCAGGGTCCAGCGCCGAGGAGAGCGGTCTTTGTGTTTTGTCGGTATGGTGGTAATGCCCTGTAAAATATCATGAAAGCCATTTTTCTCCGCCGTGCGGCGGTGACTCCCGCCTTCCTGTCCAGTCGATGGGTATAAGCAAATTCGATGGATGTATAGGGAAATTGTCATGGAGGCCGCCCCCACTCCGTGGTCTAGTTTCGCGAAAAACGGGAGGAAAGTTTGATGCTCAAAAAAATGTTGAAACTGGCTGCCGCCGGGCTGGCGCTCTCGGTGGCTTGCGCGCAGGCCGCCTCTGCGGAATACCCTGAGCGCGCGGTCACCGTCATCGTGCCCTTCTCGGCAGGCGGCAACACCGACACCATCGCCAGGATCGTGGCGGATCAGCTGTCCAAGGACCTGGGTCAAGCCGTGGTGATCGAGAACCGGGGCGGCGGCGGCGGTACCGTCGGCGCCAGTCTTGCCGCCGGCGCCGATCCCGACGGCTACACGCTGCTTTTCGGCACGGCCGGCAGTCACTCGGTCAATCCGATCCTGCGTGAGGTCACCTACGATCCGATCGCGGACTTCGATCCTGTCAGCGTTGCGGTCATTTCGTCGGTGCTGATCGTGGTCCACCCCTCCGTCGAAGCCAAGACCATGGAGGAGTTCGTCGCGCTTACCTCGGGCGGGGCGGAATTGAACTACGCCTCGGGCGGCATCGGCACCCTGGCCCACGTCGCCGGGGCGATCTACAACGAAAAGACCGGTTCGTCGCTGGTCCACGTCCCCTACCAAGGCTCGGGCCAGGCGCGCAACGACCTGCTCGCCGGGCGCGTTCAGGTCATGATGAACAACATTCCCTCTTTCATTTCACAGGTCAAAAGCGGCGCTCTCCGGCCGCTCGCCTTGGGGGCCGCCAAACGCTCGACGCTCCTGCCGGACGTGCCGACGACAGCCGAAGTCGGCCTCGAAGGGATGGAAATGGGCTCCTGGTACGGCCTGCTTGCGCCCAAGGGCACGCCCCCTGAAGCGATCCAGCGTCTCTTCGCGGCGATGAAGACCCTGGAGACCTCCAAGGAAGTGAAGGAGCGTCTTGCCGGTATCGGCTCGGAACTCACCACCTCCGACTCGCCGGAGCAGTTCCGTGCTTACATGAATGAGCAGTTGGGATGGTGGCGTGAGGTTCTCGACGACCCCGCGTTCCGGAAATAGGTTCCCGGATGCGTTCGTGTCCAAGCGGCGCGAACGCATCCGGTCAGCCGGCCCCTCCTTGCGGCCGGCGCCGGCGCGCTTTCCAGGGCCTCTGATGCCGAGATGAAACGCACACTCCTTCGAGATCTAGCCTGGCCGCTCCTCGCCCTTTTCGGCCTGGGCGCGATGCTGATGGCACTGAACTTCAGGTTCGGCACGGCGGCCAATATCGGCTCGGCGATCTATCCGCTGTTTCTCTCCGGTGCCATCGTCCTGATCTCGATCTATTCGATGTTCTTCGGACGAACGGAGCCACGGGCGCCCTTGGCCCGCCGTCCCTTCATCGCCATCGTGACCGCGGTCATCCTGTTCAGCCTTGCCGTGGAGCGCTTCGGGGTGGTGCCGGCGGTCATCCTCGCCATGGTCACCGCCTATGCGGGGCAGACGCAGGGCAACTACCGCTTCATCTTCGTCTACGCTGGCCTCTTCGCCTTCGGCACCTGGGCGTTGTTCTCCTACGGCCTCGGTCTGCCGCTGCCGACCTTCCGGATGCCCTGAGCATGGAGAATCTCGCCCTCGGCCTTTCCGTCGCGCTTCTGCCGGAGAACCTGCTGGCCTGCTTCGCCGGTGTCTTTCTCGGCACGGCCATCGGCATCATTCCCGGAATCGGCGCGCTGGCGGCGATCTCGCTTCTCATGCCGCTCACTTTCGCGATGGAGCCGATGACCGGTATCGTGATGCTGGCCGGTGTCTATTACGGCGCGGAGTATGGCGGCTCGACGTCCTCCATTCTGCTGAACCTGCCCGGCACGCCCTCCAATGCGATCACCTGCCTGGACGGCCACCCGATGGCCAAGCAGGGGCGGGCGGGCGTCGCCCTGTTCATGACGACCATCGCTTCCTTCGTCGGCGGCAGTATCGGGATCCTGGTGCTCACCGGCCTTACGCCCCTGATCGTCGGTGTCGGCATGGCCTTCGGTCCCGCCGAGTACTTCGCCCTGATCCTCTTTTGCTTCATCGCGGTTTCGGCCATCGGCGGTTCCGACCCGATGAAGAACATCGTCATGGTCGCGACCGGCGCGCTCGCCGGCACGATCGGCTTCGACATCTATGACGGCACCGAGCGCTATACCTTCGGCTCGCACTACCTGATCGACGGGCTCAGCCTGGTGCCGGTGGCCATGGGGCTCTTCGGCCTCTCCGAGATCATCGGCTCGATCCGCGGCAGCGCCGAGCGTCCGCGCCACGACGTCAGCCTGAAGGCCATGCTGCCCGGCCTCCGGGAGTGGAAGCGGTCCTTCTGGCCGATGTTGAGGGGAGCCGGCTTCGGATGCTTCTTCGGGCCGCTGCCGGGCACGGGGCCGTCCGTCGCGACCATCGTCAGCTACGCCAACGAGAAAAAGATCTCCCGCCACCCGGAGGAATTCGGTGAAGGCGCCATCGAAGGAATCGCCGCGCCCGAGGCGTCCAACAATGCGGCGGTGCAGACCGCCTTCGTGCCGACGCTGGCGCTGGGGATTCCCGGCACGCCCAGTATGGCGATCATCATCGGCGCGCTGATGATCCACGGCATCATCCCGGGCCCGACGCTGATCAGCTCCGAGCCCGGCCTTTTCTGGGGTCTGGTGGCAAGCTTCTGGATCGGCAACCTGCTTCTTCTGGTGCTCAACATTCCCCTGATCGGGTTCTGGGTGTCCTTTCTGAACATTCCCTACCGCTATCTCTACCCGGCGATCGTCGTGCTGATCTGCGTCGGCTCCTACAGCCTGAACAACAGCGTTTTCGACGTCTACGTGATGCTGTTTTTCGGCGCGCTGGGCTACCTCCTGCGCTGCCACAACTTCGCGCCGGCCCCCTTGTTGATCGGCTTCGTCCTGAGCCCGATGCTGGAAGAGAACTTCCGGCGCGCGATGATCCTGGGGCGCGGCGAACCGACCTACCTCTTTACCAGCAGCACCATCAGTGCGGTGGCCCTGGCCGTCGCCTTGCTGCTCCTCATCTCGATGCTGTTCCGCTCGCCGCTGCGGCGTTTGATGGGGCGCAAGGCGCCGAAGGACGCCCGGCGTCTCGACAGTATCGAAAAACTATCGACGGAAGAGTGACCACAGTGGGAAGACACGGATGATCATTGACTGCCACGGACACTACACGACGGCGCCGGACGACCTGAAGATCTGGCGGCAGGAGCAGATCGACGCCAAGGGCGACCGCGTGCAGATGCGCCTGCCCGACGGGCCCGGAATCACGGATGACCAGCTCCGCGAAGGCATCGAAGGCACCCAGTTGCGCCTGCAGCGCGAGCGTGGCACCGACCTGACGATCTTTTCGCCGCGCGCCGGCGGCATGGGCCATCACATCGGCGATGAGGCGATGAGCCGCCAGTGGTCGACCATCTGCAACGATCTCATCCGGCGCATCTGCGATCTCTACCCGGAGAACTTCGCGCCGGTCTGCCAGCTGCCGCAGTCACCGGGTTGCCGGCCGGAAAACGCCATTCCCGAACTGAAGCGCTGCGTCGAGGAGATGGGCTTCATCGGCTGCAACCTGAACCCGGATCCCAGCGGCGGCTACTGGACCGATCCGCCGCTGACGGACCCCTGGTGGTACCCGATGTACGAGGCGCTGATCGACCTGGACGTGCCGGCGATGATTCATGTCAGCGACTCCTGCAACCCGAACTTCCACTTCACGGGGGCGCACTACATCAACGCCGACACCTCGGCCTTCATGCAGCTTTTGCGCTCCGACCTCTTCAAGACCTTTCCCGAGCTGCGCTTCATCATCCCGCACGGCGGCGGGGCCGTGCCCTACCACTGGGGGCGCTATCGCGGCATCGCCATCGATATGAAGCGCGACGAGCCGGATGCCCTGATGTCCGGCAACATCTACTTCGACACCTGCGTTTATCATCAGCCGGGCATCGATCTGCTGGCGGACGTTGTCCCCGTCGACAACATTCTCTTCGCCTCGGAGATGCATGGGGCCGTGCGCTGCAAGGACCCTGATACGGGCCATTGGTTCGACGATACCCGGCGCTATGTCGACGCGAACAGCAGCCTCAGCGCGGGGGACAAGGAAAAGATCTTCTACAAGAACGCGCTGAAGGTCTTCAGCAGGCTCAAGCTGAAGGAAGCCGCGGCGTGAGGAAGAACGACTCTCCAACCCCGGCAGAGGAGCGCCGCGCATGAGTGAAGGGTTCCGTATCAAGAAAACCTGGCCGCGGGTCGAGGCTTCGCTGGTGGCGCAGTTCAAGGCGCTGCCCGTGGCCAACGTCAGCGATTCGATGTGGCGGATGGATGCCGGGGGCAGCGATCTGCGGCCGCTGCACCGCGACGGCCAGCTCGCCGGACCGGCCCTGACGGTGAGGACGCGCCCCGGCGACAACCTGATGCTGCACAAGGCAATCGACATGGCCCAGCCCGGCGACGTGATCGTCTGCGAGGCCGGCGGTGACGTGACCAATTCCCTCTTTGGCGAACTGATGCTCGCCCATGCCATGGTGCGCGGCGTGGCCGGCTTCGTCATCAACGGCGCCGTGCGCGACCGCGAGGCCTATCTGAGCCGGAACCTGCCGGTCTATGCCCTGGCCGTCACCCATCGCGGGCCTTACAAGGACGGTCCCGGGGAGATCGGCTTTCCGGTCAGCCTCGCCGGCATGGTCATCCATCCCGGCGACCTCGTGCTGGGCGACATGGATGGGGTGCTCGCCGTGCCGCGCGCTTCGGCCGAGCAGGTGTTGGAGCGCACCCGCGCCAAGAGCCAGGCCGAAGAGCGCCAGATGGCGGCCACCCTCAGTGGCGAGCTTGATCGCTCTTGGGTGGACAAGGCCTTGACCGAGCGGGGCTGCGAGTTCATCGACTGATCCGCCGCCGGCGCCAGGCGGGGAGTCGACAGGCCCTGCCGGAGCAAACTAGAATCGGGCCGGAACGCGTCGCCAGTCGCCGGACAGTCTTCACAACCGAGGTCGATCCTGATCATGCAAGAGCAGCTTTTCTTCAACATCGACAGCGCCGACGGCGGGGTCCACCGGGAACTCGCCCCGGGGATCACGACGACGGTCTTCTCGGGTGAGCACGCGATGATCTCGGTCGTCAGGTTCGAGCCGAATGCCCGGGGAACGCTGCATCACCATCCCGAGGAGCAATGGGGGCACTGCCTCTCCGGCTCCGGCGTGCGCTACCAGGGCGACGAAGAGGTGGCGGTGAAGCCCGGCGACTTCTGGCGCACGCCGGGGGACCTGCCGCACACCATGCAGGCCGGGGCGGAGGGGCTGGTCGTGATGGACATCTTCGCGCCGCCGCGCAATGAGTATCGAAAGCCCGGCAGCGGCTTCGCCGCGGCGGAGGAGTAAGACCCGCTCGGCGGCGCGGACCGCTCAGCGAATTTCGGGCAGGAGCGGGTCGAGGCCGGTCTCGCGGATGACCGGCGCCGCGTCCTCCGAGGCCAGGAAGCGCAGCAGCTGCTTGGCTTCTTCCACCTTCTTCGACGTGGCGCCGATGCCCGCGCAGAAGACAAAGGGGCGGCGGAGTTCCTTTGGCAGCCGTCCGATGATCTTCACGCCTTCGATGGGCAGGATCTCACTGATCTGCTGAAAGCCGAGATCGGCTTCGCCGCGGGCGACGACACGCCCCACCCGCTCGCTGTAGATCGTCCGCGCCTTGTCCTTCATCTGCTCGGCGATGCCCAGCGCGGGGAAAACCTCGGTCGACAGATAGATGCCGCTGGCGCTGGCCGCGTGGGCCACGGAGCGGGCCTTCAGCAGGCTTTCGCGGAACGCCTCGACGGTGCTGATGTCCGGGGCCGGGTCCTCGCTGCGCACGGCGGCGCCGATGTGCGATTCGACAAGGTCGACCCCGCTGTCCGGGCGGATGAAGCCCTGGGCCGTGAAGTCGTCCAGGGCCTTGCGGGCGAGGAAATAGACGTCGAAGGTCTCGCCCTTGGTCAGGCGGGTGGGGATGGAGTCATGCGCCGCCCCCAGGGAGGAGCCGAAGAAGAGCTCGACCTCGCCGCCGCCGGCCTCGCGATAGAGCGGCAGCAGCTTGACGAGGGCCGCGGCGAAGGCCCCGGAGGTGATGGCGGTGAGCGCCACTCAGCCCAACACCTTGGACAGAAAAGCCTCGCTGCGCTGGTGCGCCAGCTCGGCCGCCTCGGGCACGTAGCTCGGGCGGGCGTCGTTGGCGAAGGCGTGGCCGGCCTCGTAGATCTGCACCTCGGCCTCGGGCAGATAGTCTTTCATCTGCTCGACCATCTCCTTGGGCACGTGTTCGTCAGTGGTGCCACAGTGGCAGAGCAGCGGCGCCTTCAGCGGCCGGTCCAGGTACTGCGGCAGGCGCGTGCCGTAGAAGGAGATCCCACCGGCGATGTCCAGAACCTGGGTGGCGCGTAGGGCCAGGCCGCCGCCCCAGCAGAAGCCCATGACCGCGACCTTGCCGCCCTTGTCGGCCAGGGCCTTCACCGCCGCCTCGACGTCCGTCATGGTCTCGGAGAGGTCGGCGGCCATCATGAGCTCGCGCCCTTTCGGGCCCTGGTCGAAGGGAAAGACGGCGCCGCGTTCCTTGCGGTCGAAGAGCGCCGGGATGGCGACGTCGTATCCGAGGGCGGCGTAGTGCGCGGCGACGCCCTTCAGCTGGTCGGTGACGCCGAAGATCTCCTGCAGGATGACCAGGCCGCCCAGGCGCTCATCTCTTGCTGACTCCATCCAGCAGTCAAGTTCATGGCCGTCGGCGGCAGTCAGCCGGGTCATCGTCCCTCGGATTTCCTGTGTCATGGGCGGTCTTGTCCTCTTCGCAGTGAAAGTTGTGCGAGTCGCCGGCGGGGCAGGCGGCTCGCGCAGGGTTCATTCGCCGACTTTGATGCCGGCTTCCTTGTAGTAGCGCAGCGCGCCGGGGTGATAGGGCACGGCATTCGCCGGCGCCATTTCCGCAAGATTGGCGCGGCCGAAGGCCCCGAAGGAGGCTTTCAGCGCCGCGTTGTTCTCGGCCACCGCTTTGGTCATGTTGTAGACCAGGTCTTCCGGGGCATCCGCGTGGGTCAACATCACCCAGGGGACTTCGACAATGTTGGCGGCCTCCTTCAGGCCCGGAATGTTGTCGTTCTGCGGCAGAGACACGATCTTCCCGGCCGGCAGGAAGGCCTTGAAGGCTTTGACGCCTTCGGGCGAGTTGTCCAGGGAGACGTACTGCAGCCCGCCCCGGTCCTGCAGCTTGGCCTCGACCTGCTTGCCGGCGCCGGAATTGAGGCTGATCAGCGTCACGTCGACCAGGCCGTCGCCCAGGGCATGGATGCCCTTGACGAAGCTGGAGACGGGGACCTTCTGAAAATCGTCGTAGGTCATCCCGCCGTTGGCCAGGGCCCCGGCGATGTAAAAGGGAATGATCGTCGACGAGGTGTACTCGGAGGCGATCCGCAGCTCGCCGGCCTTGGCCTTGAGGTCGGCAATGGTCTTGATCCCGGTGTCTGCGGCGACCATCAGGCCGGTGCGCAAGGGGAACATGACGCCGACCAGGCGGATGTCGGGATTGGCGCGGTCGTAGTTGCCGGTGCCGGCGTGGGCGTACTCGGCCTCCACGCCGTTCGAGAAGCCGAAGTCGACCTCTCCCGTGTTGATCAGCGGCAGGTAGCCGACCAGCGGCTGGGTCCTTGCGGTAATGCCGGCCTCGTTGGCGACTTTGGCGACGGCCTGACCCGAGTTGTAGGCCAGCGAGCCTTGTGCGCCGGTGGCGATGGTCACGACCTGCGCCATGGCGCCGTTCGCCATGAGGGCGCTGCCGATCAAGCCTGCGGCAAGAGCTTTCGTAATCGTTCTCATTGGCTTTCCTCCCGTGCTGGTGTTGTTTCAGTCAGTTGATTGTTGGCTGTGGTGTCACGCTTGAAGAAGAACAGGATGGCCGCGAGGCCGAGAGCGGCGGCGGCGCAGACGATGTGAAGCGGGTCCCAGGCCGCCGGCAGATAGCCGGCCGGCAGGGCGCCGAGCCCCGAGACGACGAAGGCGACGCGTGTCGTCGCGCCGAGGCGGCTGTTGAAGAAGCCGACCACACCCAGGCAGATGGCGCCGACCCCGATGACGGAAAGGATCGAAGCGGTCGCGATGGCGCTCCAGGATCCGTCGAGCAGCAGGGCCGGGGATCCGACGAAGACGAAGGGAATGATGTAGGCGGCCCAGCCGACGCGCATGGCGGCAAAGCCGGTGCCCAGGGGGTCCGCCTTGGTGATGGTCGCGGCGGCGAAGGCGGCCAGCGCCACCGGCGGCGTGATCATCGACATCATTCCGAAGTAGAGGATGAAGAGGTGCGCGGCGATCGGCTGCACGCCGGCCTGCACCAGGGAGGGGGCGACCAGGGCGGCCAGCAGGACGTAAACCCCGGAGGTCGGCATGCCCATGCCGAGCAGCGTGCAGATCAGCGCCGAGACCAGCAGCAGCAGGAAGAGGTTCTCGCCGATGGCGTTGACCAGCACCAGGGTCAGGGCAAAGCCCAATCCCGTGATGTTCAGGATGCCGATGACGAAGCCGGCGGCGGCCACGATGAGGATCAGGTCGACCATCGAGGTGCCAGTGTCGACGAAGACCTCGCGCAGCTTGGTGAGCGTCAGCCGCTGGCCGCGGTAGCCTCTGAGGAAGCCGACCAGCACGATCGCGATGGAGGCGAGCAGCGCCGAGTCTTCCGGATCGTAGCGCCACCAGAACAGCGCGGTGAGCAGCACGCCGAGCGGCAGGGCGAAGTGCCAGCCGGCGCGCAGCACCTCCGTGATGCCGAGCGTCTCCTCCCGGTTCTGGCTGATGTTGTCGCGCCCGGCGATCAGGTCGACCTGGATGAAGACGCTGATGTAGTAGAGCACCGCCGGGATCAGTGCCGCCGCCGCGACCGTCAGGTAGGAGATGTCGAGGAACTCCGCCATCAGGAAGGCGGCGGCGCCCATGATCGGCGGGGTCAGCTGACCGCCGGTGGAGGCCACCGCTTCGATCGCGCCGGCGTCTTTCTTCGAGTAGCCGCCGCGTTGCATGAGCGGGATGGTGACGACGCCGGTGGTCACCACGTTTGACACCGCGCTGCCCGAGATCGTGCCGAACAGCGCCGAGCCGACGACGGAGATCTTGGCGCTGCCGCCGCGCGACCGCCCGGTCGCCGCGATCGCCAGGTCGGTGAAGAATGCGCCGCCGCCAGCCGCGAAGAGAAGCTGGCCGAAGAAGACGAAGAGCAGGACAATGATGGTGCCGACGGCCAGCGGCGTCGAGAAGACGGCGCTGGGATCGAAGCCGACGTACTGCACCAGGCGGATGGGCGAAAGCGCCTTGCCGATCAGCTGGCCGGGCACCTTGTCGGCGAAGAGCGCGTAGACGAGGAAGGCGGCGACGATCAGGAACAGTGTCCAGCCCGCGCGCCGCCGGATGCCCTCCATCACCGCCAGGGTGACGACCAACCCGATGACCGTGATTTCCGGCGGCCGGTAAGCCTGCTCCCGCAGCAGATAGGAGAAATCCCAGGCCGCGTACATGAGCACCAGGAAGCAGATCAGCGCGGCCGCGCCGTCGATCAGCCCGATGCGCGGCTTGCGGTCGCCGCTCGGCCCGAAGCGCAGAAAGGCGATGGTCAGCGCCAGGCCCAGCTGGAACGCCAGATACTGCTCGGTCAGGATGGCGATGCCGAGGCGGGTCGGCATTTCCACGTTCCACAGGATGCAGGCGACGCACATCACGGCGGCGAGGACGGCGATCAGCCGTTCCGTGCCGCTGCGCGCTGTCGCCTGCGCGGTCAAGACCGCGCTCCGGTTTCTTCCGGCCAGTAGAGGCGCATCGGGTTGTCGACCAGCAGGGCGCGCTGCGCCGCCTCGCTCTCCGCGATGCGCGGGATCAGGTCGACCAGCGCCCCGTCGTCGGGCATGTGCGATTTCATGTTGGGGTGGGGCCAGTCGGTGCCCCACAGCACGCGGTCCGGGAAGCGCGCGACCAGGCTGCGGGCGAAGGGAACCACGTCATCGTAGGGCGGGCCGGCGGCGGTCAGACGTTCGGGACAGGAAACCTTGACCCAGATGTTCGGATGATCGGCGAGGAACTGAATGAGCTTTCCGAAAGCCGGGGCCTCGCAGCCCTTGGTGACGTCGGGACGGCCCATGTGGTCGATGACGACGCTGCCGGGCAGTTGGGCGAGGAACGGCAGGATCTCGTCCTGATCGGCGGCCTCGAAGTAGACCACGGTGTGCCAGCCGATCGCGGTGACGCGCTCGGCGATCCGGCGGAAGACGTCTTTCGGGGCGTTGTCGACCAGGCGCTTGACGAAGTTGAACCTTGCGGCGCGCACGCCGGCGCGGTCCAGGTCCGCCAGGTCGTCGTCGCCGATGTCGGGATCCAGGACGCAGACGCCGCGCGCCAGTCCCTTTGAGGCGACCAGGGCATCCGCGAGCGCGCGGTTGTCCCGTCCGTGGCAGGAGGCCTGGACGATCACGTTGCGTGAGAAGCCGAGGTGGTCGCGCAGCGCGAAGAGCTTCTCCTTGGGGGCGTCGACGGGGGTGTATTTCCGCTCCGCCGCGAAGGGGAACACCGCGGCCGGGCCGAAGACGTGGCAATGCGCATCGACCGCGCCGGGCGGGACGATGAAGTCGGGCTGCTTGGGGGCCGGGTGAAAAGGCAGGTAGTCGGCGCTCACGCCGCTGCCTCCGGCCGCGTCCGGATATTGGCTTCCTGGCGTTGCTTTGCGGTCAGTCCCGCCGCGGCGTTATCGCAGCGGGGATAGAGGACCGAGCAGATCTTCGGCGTGTCCTGAGGCATGCCGTCCCCGGTTCCGGGGCGGCTCCCTTCGTGTGATCCCATTGTGAACGCTTCCTGCCTAAGATTTTCATTTTTTGTTTTTTCTGTATGCGGCCGCGTGCTTGAGCTTTCTGTGCGGGCCGTGCTGTAGCGACTCGCCCTTTCCCGCTTGTGGCCGTCACAACGATGTCGCTGGCCGCGCCCTGAGGCGCGCCAGATCTCCATAACCGTACTGCCGGGGCGATTCCTGCGGAAATAAGAAATATACCTACGGCCATAAGCGGGAGCTATGGCCGTAGGCTGCGCGCGGCGCCGTCAAGAAGGCGGCCTGAGAGGGCGGCGGGGGATTAGTCTTTTGTAATCCCAAGAGGAATGCGGGTGGAGGTTGCGGTTTCCGGGGGGCGCCGGCCGGACCGGCGCCATTAGTTGTTCAGGCCCCGCGCCAGTCGATCCGGATCTCTTCACGAAAGGCAAAGCGCAGCAGGTGACGGGCGACGACGTCTTGCAGTTGCGCCATATGCTCACTGTCGGGCGCCGCCAGTGAAAGCCGCAGCACCCCGTTTCCGGCTTCCAGGCGGCAGTCGCCGAGGGAGAAGGAGATCCGGCCCGCTTGGCTGTCGAAGCTGACCGGGCGCTTGACGGCGCCGCGCTGCTGCGTCTGTTATAGGGAAAAGGTTACGGGGTCTTGGGGAGGATCCGCCCATCGAATAAGGCCGGCAAATCCACGCCGCTGCAGGATGGGTCAGGGTGTCTAACAGTATTTCCACGATGAAGATCGCGGTGGTCGACCCGCAGTCGGACCGCGCGGATGTCATAGAGGAGGGCCTGCGCGATGCGGGCTACCGGGACATCCACCATATTTCAGAGATGTCGGGGCTGCTGGAGCGGCTGAGCGAGCTCGCGCCCGACGTCATCCTGATCGATCTGGAAAATCCCAACCGCGACGTGCTGGAGCAGATGTTCGAGGTCTCGCGCCTGGTCCGCCGCCCCACCGCCATGTTCGTCGACGACAGCGACATGAGCATGATCGAGGCGGCGGTGGAGGCGGGCGTCGGGGCCTACGTGGTCGACGGCATGAAGAAGGAGCGCATCAAGGCGATCCTCGCCACCGCGATCAGCCGCTTCAACACCTTCTCCCGGCTGCAGTCGGAATTGCAGGCGACCAAGGCGGCGCTGGCCGAACGCAAGGTCATCGACCGCGCCAAGGGCATCCTCATGAAGGCCAAGGGCCTCAGCGAGGACGAGGCCTACGCCCTGCTGCGCAAGACGGCGATGAGTCAGAGCAAGAAGCTTTCGGAGATCGCCCAGAGCATCGTCACCGCCGCGGAGCTCCTCTCTTGAGCCGGCATCATGCGCGCATCGGCTTCATCCCGCTGGTCGATGCGGCGGTGCTGGTGGCGGCGAAGGAGCTCGATTTCGCGGCGGCCGAGGGCGTGGATCTGGAGCTCTGCCGAGAAACCTCCTGGTCCAACATCCGCGACAAGGTGGCCTTCGGCCTTTTCGAAGGGGCGCATATGCTGGCGCCCATGCCGATCGCCATGCGCCTGGGGCTCGGCTCGGTGGCGCACGAGGCGGTGGCGCCTTTCGTTCTGAATGTGAACGGCAACGCCATCTCGGTCTCGCGCGCGCTGGCTGGCGTCATGGCCGAAATCGAGCCGGGTGCGCCCGACGGGGGGGCCGATGGCGCGACGCCGGCGGCGCTGGCGCGCATGGCCGCCGCCATCCGCGCCCTCCATGCCCGGCGGGAGGCGCCGCTGACCTTCGGCGTGCCCTTCCCCTTTTCCTGCCACGCCTACGAACTGCGCCACGCCCTCGCCCATGCCGGCCTCGCCACCGGCCATGAGGTGGAAATCGTCGTAGTGCCGCCGCCCTTGATGGTGGACGCCCTGCGCGCCGGCAAGCTGGACGGTTTCTGCGTCGGCGAGCCCTGGAACAGCGTCGCGGTCGACGCCGAACTGGCCGAGATCGTGCTGCCGGGCGCCGCGGTCTGGCAGTTCGCGCCGGAGAAGGTGCTGGGCCTGCGCCAGGAGTGGGCCGAGTCGAACCAGGAAACGCTTTTCGCCCTGCTGCGCGCCCTCTACAAGGCGGCGCTCTGGGCCGACCGGGCGGAGAACCACGTCACCCTTTCGGAGATCCTGGCGCGCGAGGCCTACCTCGACCTGCCGGCAGAAGTCATCGAACGCTCCCTCAACGGCCGCCTGACCCTGGCGCCCGACGGCCGCCAGGGTCTGTTCGAGGATTTTCTGGTCCTGCAGCGCAAGGCGGCGACCTTCCCCTGGCGTTCCTTCGCCCTGTGGATCTACGCCCAGATGGTGCGCGCCGGCCAGGTCGCGCACAGCCCGGAACGCCTTGCCGCGGTGCAGCAGGCCTTCCGGCCGGACCTCTACCGCGAAGCCCTGGGGCCGGCCGGAGTCGACCTGCCCGGCGCCAGCGAGAAGGTCGAAGGCGCCCTGGCGGGCGAGACTCCGGTGGCGTCCAGCGGCGGCAGGCTGTTCCTCGGGCCGGACCGCTTCTTCGACGGAACCGTGTTCGATCCCAACGGCTTGGACGACTACCTCACGGCTGCCGGGCCGACCGGCCGCGGCCTGCTGGGCGGGTGAGGCCCCTCCGGCATGGGTTCTGGACCAAATTGCCCAAATCGTAGGCACACATAGGTTGTGCATAAAAATTAGACATTTCCGTTGACAGCCGCCGGCACCTGACCTAGCGTGCACTGCAGCATTCGGGAGCGGCCAATGGCGGCCTGCTCCGACAAATGCCAGAGATACAGTAGTTGCTCCGCCGCAGGAGCACCCGAGCACAGCCGCTCGACCTCGCGCCCCGAATCCGGGAGCGCGGCAGGTCGGGCGGCTTTTTTTGTGCCTCACGCAGGCGAAAGGGGACCGGCAGGCAGAAGCCGGCTCCCGGAAGAACAGGGGACAGACAATGCAGATCTTTTCCACTTTGCGCGGCGTTGTTCTTGGGGTCGGGGTGAGCCTGGCGGCCGCCGCGATGCCCGCCCAGGCCGAGATGCTGGACGTCGAGAAGGACGAGCTGAAGTTCGGCTTCATCAAGCTGACCGACATGGCCCCCTTGGCCGTCGCTTACGAGAAGGGCTACTTCGAGGACGAGGGCCTCTTCGTCACCCTGGAGCCGCAGGCCAATTGGAAGGTCCTGCTGGACGGCGTCATCACCGGGGAACTGGACGGCGCCCACATGCTGGCCGGCCAGCCGCTGGCCGCCACCATCGGCTTCGGCACCAAGGCCCACATCATCACCCCCTTCTCCATGGACCTGAACGGCAACGGCATCACCGTGTCGAACGAGGTCTGGGAGATGATGAAAAAACACATCCCTATGGAAAACGGCAAGCCGGTCCATCCGATCAAGGCCGACTACCTGAAGCCGGTGATCGAGCAGTTCCGGGCCGAGGGCAAGCCTTTCAACATGGGCATGGTCTTCCCGGTCTCGACCCATAACTACGAGCTGCGCTACTGGCTCGCCGCCGGCGGCATCCACCCCGGCTTCTATTCCGAAGACAACATCACGGGCCAGATCCAGGCCGAGGCCCTGTTGTCGGTGACGCCGCCGCCGCAGATGCCGGCGACCCTGGAGGCCGGGACCATCAGCGGCTACTGCGTCGGTGAGCCCTGGAACCAGCAGGCGGTCTTCAAGGGGATCGGCGTGCCGGTGATCACCGACTACGAGATCTGGAAGGACAATCCGGAAAAGGTCTTCGGCATCACCAAGGACTTCGCCGAGCAGTATCCCAACACCACCCTGGCGCTGACCAAGGCGCTGATCCGCGCCGCCAAGTGGCTGGACGAGAACGACAACGCCAACCGCATGGAAGCGGTGGAGATCCTCTCGCGCTCCGAGTACGTCGGCGCCGATGCGGAGGTCATCGCCAACTCCATGACCGGCACCTTCGAGTACGAGAAGGGCGACAAGCGTCCGGTGCCGGACTTCAACGTCTTCTACCGCTACTACGCCACCTATCCCTACTACTCGGACGCCGTCTGGTACCTGACGCAGATGCGCCGCTGGGGCCAGATCGCCGACCAGAAGGCGGACGACTGGTACATCGACGTCGCCAAGCAGGTCTACCGCCCGGACATCTACCTGCAGGCCGCGCGCCTGGTGGTCGAGGACGGGAACGCCGCCGAGGCCGACTTCCCCTGGGACAGCGACGGTTTCCGCAAGCCGCAGAGCGAATTCATCGACGGCGTCACCTTCGACGGCCGCAAGCCCAACGCCTATCTGGAGCTCTTCCCGATCGGCCTGAAGGGCGGCCAAAAGGTCGAGGAGAACGTGGTGGTGGGCGGCTGAGGTGGTGCCGTCTCACATATCGTCACCCTCGGGCGTGACCCGAGGGTCCAGGGCCGCCAGCACGCCGGTCGCCCTGGTTCCCGGCTCGCACTCGCTAACGCTCGTTTGGCCGGGATGACGGCCTGAGTGAACAGCGAAGACCATTCACACCTTAGGTACCCCCAGGAGAGACCGAAGATGACGGCCACCGACATCAACAGCGCCGCCGAGATGACGGGCAAGGAGTCTGCCGCCGAGCGGCGGGCGCGGTTCCTGGCCGTCATCGGCAAGGCCGATATGTACCTGAACCTCGTGGCGCTCGGCTGGCTGACGCCACTGCTGAAGATCGCCGCCGGGGAACCCGCGCGCCATCACCTGAAGGAAGTCTGGCGCAGCCTGGTCCTGCCGCTGCTGGGCATCGGCATCTTCCTCGGGCTCTGGGCGCAGACGGCGCCGATGGTGAACACCTCCCTGGGCGCAATCCCCGGCCCGATGCAGGTCTGGGAGCAGGTCGAGAACCTCTACGACGATCACCTGCGCGAGCGGGAGAAGGAGGCGGCCTTCTACGAGCGCCAGGATCGGCGCAACGACAAGCTGATCGCCGCGGGCAAGGCGGACAAGGTGAAGGTCCGCAGCTACACCGGCCACCCAACCTATCTCGACCAGATCATCACCTCGCTGGAGACCGTGGCCATGGGCTTCCTCATCGCCACCCTGGTGGCGGTGCCGCTCGGCATCCTCTGTGGTCTTTCGCCCGGCGTGAGCGCGGCGCTCAATCCCTTGATTCA
The DNA here is from genome assembly GCA_048268885.1 of Kiloniellaceae bacterium. Taxonomy (GTDB): domain Bacteria; phylum Pseudomonadota; class Alphaproteobacteria; order Kiloniellales; family Kiloniellaceae; genus Pelagibius. Next base: position 300,518 of record JBLWUP010000002.1, read on the forward strand.
GATCTTCAAGCCGGTTTCGCCGCTGGCCTGGCTGCCGCTGGTGACCATGGTGGTCTCGGCGCTGATGTCCAGCAGCGACGGGCTCTTCGCCAAGTCTTTCATCGTCTCGGCGGTCACCGTGACGCTCTGTTCGCTGTGGCCGACCCTCATCAATACCGCCTACGGCGTGTCCTCCATCGACAAGGACCTGATGAACGTCGGCCGGGTGCTGAAGCTTTCCTGGCCCAGCAAGGTGGTGAAGCTGGTGCTGCCCTCGGCCCTGCCGCTGATCTTCACCGGCCTGCGCCTCTCGCTGGGCGTCGGCTGGATGGTGCTGATCGCCGCCGAGATGCTGGCGCAGAACCCGGGGCTCGGGAAGTTCGTCTGGGACGAGTTCCAGAACGGCTCCTCCTCCTCGCTGGCGAAAATCATGGTGGCGGTGCTGACCATCGGCCTCATCGGCGTCCTGCTGGACCGCATGATGTACGCCCTGCAGACCATGTTCACCTACTCGGCCAACCGCTAAGGGGACGCGAAACCATGGCTTTCCTGGAATTGAAAGGCGTCTCCAAGTCCTACGGCGCGGGTGCCTCGCAGACCCCGGTGCTGCGCGACATCAACCTCGCGGTCGAGGAAGGCGAGTTCGTCGCCATCGTCGGCTTCTCCGGTTCCGGCAAGACCACGCTGATCTCCGCCATGGCCGGGCTTATCGCGCCGGACAGCGGCGAGGTGCTGCTGAAGGGCGCGCCGGTCACCGGGCCGGGCCCGGACCGCGGCGTGGTGTTCCAGAGCTATTCCCTCATGCCCTGGCTGACGGTCTACGGCAACGTGGCGCTGGCGGTGGGGGCGGCCTTCAAGAGCCTCTCCAAGAAGGAACGTGACGCCAAGGTGCGCCACTACATCGACATGGTCGGCCTCACGCCGGCGATGGACCGGCGCCCGGCGGAACTCTCCGGCGGCATGCGCCAGCGGGTCGCCGTGGCCCGGGCGCTGGCCATGAGCCCGGAGATCCTGCTGCTCGACGAGCCGCTCTCCGCGCTCGACGCGCTGACCCGCGCCAAGCTGCAGGACGAGATCGAGCGGATCTGGGAAGACGACCGCAAGACGGTCATCCTCATTACCAACGACGTCGACGAAGCCCTGCTGCTGGCCGACCGCATCATCCCGCTGAAGCCGGGACCGGATGCCACCTTCGGGCCGGCCTTCAAGGTCGACCTGCCGCGCCCGCGCGACCGCGGCGCCATGAACCACGACCCGGCCTTCAAGAAGCTGCGCGGCGAGGTGACGCAATACCTCATGGGCGTCGGCATGGAGCGCGGCGCCGAGTCCGAGGTGGTGGTGGAGCTGCCGAAGGTGACGCCGATCACCCAGAGCGATCCGCCGCCGCCGGCCTACCAGAACGCCGCCAAGTCGCCGATCGAGCGCGGCTACGTCGAATTCTTCAAGCTGCAGAAGGTCTATCCGACGCCCAAGGGGCCGCTGACCGTGGTCGAGTCCTTCGATCTGAAGCTGCGCCAGGGCGAGTTCGTCTCGCTCATCGGCCATTCCGGCTGCGGCAAGTCGACGGTGCTCTCCATGACCGCCGGGCTGACCCCGATCTCCGGCGGCGGCATCGTGCTGGACGGCAAGGAAGTGACCGACGCCGGTCCCGACCGCGCGGTGGTGTTCCAGGCCCCTTCGCTGATGCCCTGGCTGACGGCGCGCGAGAACGTGGCCCTCGGCGTCGACCGGGTCTACCCCCACGCCAGCGAGGCCGAACGCCGCGACATCATCGAATACTACCTAGCCCGCGTCGGCCTCGGCGATGCCATGGACAAGGCGGCCAGCGAGCTCTCCAACGGCATGAAGCAGCGTGTCGGCATCGCCCGCGCCTTCGCCCTCTCGCCCAAGCTGCTGCTGCTCGACGAGCCCTTCGGCATGCTCGACAGCCTGACCCGCTGGGAACTGCAGGAAGTGCTGATGGACGTCTGGCGGCGCACCGAGGTGACGGCGGTCTGCGTCACCCACGACGTCGACGAGGCCATCCTGCTGGGCGACCGCGTGGTGATGATGACCAACGGCCCGCGGGCGACCATCGGCAACATCATGGAGGTCGATATCCCGCGGCCGCGCACCCGCAAGGCGTTGCTCGATCACCCCGACTACTACACCTACCGCGAGGAACTGCTCGATTTCCTGGAGGCCTACGAAGGCGGCGCCAACCCGGCGCCCCGGGAAGCTTCCGGGGCAGACGACGCAAGCGAAGAAGAAGAGGAGGCGGCCTGATGAGCGCGACACCTGAACGCCTTGTCGTCATCGGCAACGGCATGGCGGCCGGCCGGATGGTCGAGAACCTGGTGACCAACGCGCCGGGGCTCTACGAGGTCACCATCTTCGGCGCCGAGCCGCGGGTGAACTACGACCGCATCATGCTGTCGCCCGTGCTGTCCGGTGAAAAGGAATACGACGAAATCGTCATTCACGACGACGACTGGTACGCGGCGCACGGCGTCACCCTGCTGAAAGGCAAGCTGGTGACGGCCATCGACCGGACGGCCAAGAAGGTGACCTGCGAGGACGGTTTCGAGCTGGACTACGACAAGCTGCTGATCGCTACCGGCTCCAGCCCCTTCGTCATCCCGGTGCCCGGCGCCGACCTGCCGGAGGTGCTGACCTACCGCGATCAGGGCGACGTCGAGAAGATGCTGGCGGCGGCGGCCAAGGGCGGCAGCGCCGTCGTGATCGGCGGCGGCCTGCTGGGCCTCGAAGCGGCGGCGGGCCTGAAGGCGCGCGACATGGAGGTCACCGTGCTGCACCTCATGCCGACCCTGATGGAGCGTCAGCTCGATCCCAGCGCCGGTTATCTGCTGGAGCGCGCGGTGGAGGCGCGCGGCATCCGGGTCATTACCCGGGCCAACACCCACGCCATCCTCGGCGACGGCCACGTCACGGCGGTGCGCCTGGACGATGGACGGGAAATCCCGGCCGACCTGGTGGTCATGGCCGCCGGCATCCGCCCCAACGCCTGGCTGGCCAAGGAAGCCGGCCTGGCGGTCAACCGCGGCGTGCTGGTCGATGACGCCATGGGCACAAACGATCCCGACGTCTTCGCCGTCGGCGAGTGCGTCGAACATCGCGGCGTCTGCTACGGCCTGGTGGCGCCGCTCTACGAGATGGCCAAGGTGCTGGCCCGGCGCCTGGCCGGTGACGCCGGGGCGGCCTACAACGGCATGGCGATCTCGACCAAGCTGAAGGTCACCGGCATCGACCTCTTTTCCGCCGGGGACTTCGCCGAAGGCGAGGGCCGCGAGGAGATCGTGCTGCGCGATCCGGCGCGCAACGTCTACCGCCGGCTGATCCTGGAAGACAACCGCATCGTCGGCATCGTGCTGTACGGCGATACCGGCGACAGCGCCTGGTTCTTCCAGCTGTTGAAAGACGGCAGCGACGTGTCCGAACTGCGGGATACCCTGATCTTCGGTCCGGCCTATGCGGGAGGGTCCCCGCTGGACCCTACGGCGGCCGTTGCAGCGCTGCCGGATGAGGCGGAAATTTGCGGCTGCAACGGCGTCTGCAAGGGAACCATCGTGGCGGCCATTGCCGAAGGCGGCCACAACAGCCTGGACGCGGTACGGGCGCACACCAAGGCCTCCGGGTCCTGCGGCACCTGCACGGGCCTGGTCGAGCAGCTGCTGGAGCTGACCCTCGGCGATGGCTACGCGCGCGATGCCGTGCAGCCGATCTGCGGCTGCAGCGACCTCGGCCACGACGAGGTGCGTCGCCTCATCGTCGCCCAGGAACTGAAATCCATGCCGGCGGTGATGCAGGAACTGGGCTGGAAGACGTCCTGCGGCTGCGCCAAGTGCCGCCCGGCGCTGAACTACTACCTGCTGGCCACCTGGCCGGGCGAATACGTCGACGACAACCAGTCGCGCTTCATCAACGAGCGGGTCCACGCCAACATCCAGAAGGACGGCACCTACTCCGTGGTGCCGCGCATGTGGGGCGGCCTGACCTCGCCGGCGGAACTGCGCGCCATCGCCGACGTGGCCGAGAAGTTCGCCATTCCCACGGTGAAGGTCACCGGCGGCCAGCGCATCGACCTGCTGGGCGTGAAGAAGGAGGACCTGCCCGCCGTCTGGGCCGACCTCAACGCCGCCGGCATGGTCTCCGGCCACGCCTACGGCAAGTCGCTGCGCACGGTGAAGACCTGCGTCGGCACCGACTGGTGCCGCTTCGGCACCCAGGACTCGACGGGCCTGGGCGTGAAGCTGGAGAGGTTCCTCTGGGGCTCCTGGACGCCGCACAAGGTGAAGCTCGCCGTCTCCGGCTGTCCGCGCAACTGCGCCGAGGCGACCTGCAAGGACTTCGGCGTGATCTGCGTCGACTCCGGCTACGAACTGCACTTCGCCGGCGCCGCGGGCATGCACATCAAGGGTACGGAAATGCTCTGCACCGTGGCCAGCGAAGACGAAGTGCTGGAGTACTGCGGCGCGCTGGTCCAGCTCTACCGCGAACAGGCGCGCTACCTGGAGCGGATCTACAAGTGGGCGGCCCGCGTCGGCGTCGACACCGTGCGCGCGCAGGTCGTCAAGGACCACGACAAGCGCAAACGGCTGTTCGCGCGTTTCGTCTTTTCGCAGAAGTTCTCGCAGAGCGATCCCTGGGCCGAACGGGTCGAAGGGCGCGACGCGCACGAGTTCAAGCCCCTGGCCGAGCTCTCACTGGAGGATGTGGCGTGATGGACATGATGGTGGGCCGCTGGATCGACGTCGGGGCGCTGGACGACATTCCGCGCCGCGGTGCAAGGGTGGTGAAGACGCCGGCCGGCTGCATCGCGGTCTTCCGCACGGCGGATGACGAGGTCTTCGCCCTCGACGACCGCTGCCCGCACAAGGGCGGCCCGCTGAGCCAGGGCATCGTGCATGACCGCTCGGTCACCTGCCCGCTGCACAACTGGGTCATCGACCTGGCCACGGGCCAGGCCAAGGGCCCGGACGAGGGACGCGTCGCGACGGTGCCGCTGCGCTGTGAAGACGGGCGCCTGCTGCTCGACCTCGCCCGCATGGTCAGCCAGGCGGCGTGAGCGATGCCCGACGGTCTCGCCCTTAAGAAGACCCGCACCACCTGCCCCTATTGCGGGGTCGGCTGCGGCGTCGTCGCCAGCGACAGCGGCGATGGCCGGGTGCTGGTCGCCGGCGACCCCGATCACCCGGCGAACTTCGGCCGGCTCTGCGGCAAGGGCGCGGCCCTGGGCGAGACCCTGGGGACCGACGGCCGTCTGCTGCATCCGCAGGTCTATGGCCGCCGCGTCGCCTGGGCGCAGGCCATCACCACGGTGGCCGAAGGCTTTCGCAAGACCATCGCCGCGCATGGCCCGGACTCCGTTGCTTTCTACGTCTCCGGCCAGCTGCTGACCGAGGACTACTACGTCGCCAACAAGCTGATGAAGGGTTTCATCGGGTCGGCCAACATCGACACCAACTCGCGTCTCTGCATGGCCTCCTCCGTCGCCGGCCACCGCCGCGCCTTCGGCAGCGATACGGTGCCCGGCTGCTACGAGGACCTGGAAGAAGCCAATGTGGTGGTGGCGGTGGGCTCCAACTATGCCTGGTGCCACCCGGTACTCTCCCAGCGCCTGGCCGAGGCCAAGGCGAAGCGCCCGGACCTGCGGATCGTGCTGATTGACCCGCGGCGCAGCGCCTCCGCCGAGCTGGCCGACATCCACCTCGCCCTCAAGCCCGACTCCGACGTGGCCCTGTTCAACGGCCTGCTGCGCTGGCTCGAGGAAAGCGGCTGCCGCAACGACGCCTACGTGGCGCGGCACACCGAAGGCCTCGAGGACGCCTTGGCGGCGGCGCGGCAGAGCAGCCTGGGCGAAACGGCGCGGCTCACCGGCCTCAGCCTTGCGGAACTCATCGCCTTCTACCGGATCTTTGCCGCGACGCCCAAGGTCGTGACGCTCTATTCCCAGGGGGTCAACCAGTCGCACGGCGGCACCGACAAGGTGAACGCCATCCTCAACTGCCATCTGCTGACCGGGCGGATCGGTACGCCGGGCTGCGGGCCTTTCTCCCTGACCGGCCAGCCCAATGCCATGGGCGGGCGCGAGGTCGGCGGTCTCGCCAACCAGCTCGCCTGTCACATGGAAATCGAGAACGCGCAGCACCGCGCGCTGGTGCAGGGCTTCTGGGACTCGCCGGCCATCCCCCAGGCCCAGGGCCTCAAGGCGGTCGATCTGTTTCAGGCGATCGCGGCCGGGCGCATCAAGGCGCTGTGGATCATGGGCACCAACCCGGCGGTCAGCCTGCCCGACGCCGACCGCGTGCGCGCGGCGATCCGCGACTGTCCCTTCGTCGTGGTTTCCGATGTTGAGCAGCACACCGACACCACGGCGCTGGCGGACGTCCTGCTGCCCGCCGCCGCCTGGGGGGAGAAGGACGGCAGCGTCACCAATTCGGAGCGCCGCATCTCGCGCCAGCGCGCCTTCCTGCCCCTGCCGGGCGAAGCCCGCCCCGACTGGCGCATCCTCTGCGACGTGGCGGCGGCCATGGGCTGGCGCGACGCCTTCGACTACGCCTCGCCCTGGGAGATCTTTCGCGAGTACGCGGCCTTGAGCGCGCTGGGCAACGGCGGCCGCCGCGACCTCGATCTTTCCGGCTGTCTCGACTGGCAGGCGACGGACTACGACGCGGCGGCGCCCTTCCAGTGGCCGCTGGCTGCGGGCGAGCGTGCCGGGGCCGGCCCCAAGCGTTTCTTTGCCGAGGGTGGATTCTTCACCAGCGACCGCCGCGCGCGCTTCGTCGCGGTGACGCCGCCGGCGGCGCAGGAAAACGATGCCGCGCGGCCTTTCCTGCTGAACACGGGCCGGGTGCGTGACCAGTGGCACACCATGACGCGCAGCGGCCGTTCGCCGCGCCTGTCCCAGCACATCGCCGAACCCTTCGTCGAGATTCATCCCGCCGATGCGGCGCGTCTGGGCGTCATGCCCGCCGGCTTGATCCGCCTCAGCAACCACCGCGGCAGCTATCTGGCGCGGGCGGTGGTCACCGACCGCCAGCCGGAAGGCGGCCTCTTCGCGCCGATGCACTGGAACGACCAGACCGCCAGCAGCGGGCGCGTCGGTGCCCTGGTGGCGCCGCGCACCGATCCGGTCTCCGGCCAGCCGGCGCTGAAGATGACACGCGTGCGCGCGGAAGCCTTCGCGCTGGCGTGGTACGGCTTTGCCGTGGTCGCGCGGAAGCCCGCGAAAATCGCTGCCGACTACTGGGCCCTGGGCCGCAGCAACGGCGGCCACCGCCTGGAACTGGGTGGCCGGAAAGCACCGCACGACTGGCAGAGCTTCGCGCGCCGGCTCTTCGGGGCGCCTGACGATGACTCCGTTGAGTTCCTGGCCTACGAGGATTCGGATAAGGGAGTCCACCGCTTCGCCGCCTTCGCGGCGGGCCGCCCTCTCGGCGTGCTCTATGTGGCGCCGGAACCCGTCGCCGCGTCGCGTGCCTGGGTCTGCCAGCAATTCGCTGCGGGCCAGTTAGATGCCGGGCAGCCCGATATTGGGACGCTCGATACTGGGCAGCACGACTGTGCGGCGCGGCGCCTCATGCTGGCGGGCCGGGCCGGGCAGGGCGCGGCCGACCCGGGTCCCATCGTCTGCTCCTGCTTCGCCGTGGGCCGCAACCAGATCCTCACCGCGCTGGACAACGGTGCCGCCGGGACCTTGGAGGGCGTCTCCGAGGTGACCTCCGCCGGCAGCAACTGCGGCTCCTGCCGGGCCGAAATTCAAGGATTGATCGATCATGTCACCGTTCAAGCCGCGGAGTAAGCCGTCCCCTGGACGCCGACCCACGGCGATGCCCGCGCGTATCGAGCCGCTGGCCCAGCTGCCGGTCTTCGTCTCCCTGCGGGACCGTGCCGCTGTGGTGGCCGGCGGCTCCGCCGCGGCGGCCTGGAAAGTTGAGCTCCTGGCCGCCGCGGGAGCGCGCGTCGCCGTCTTCGCCGAAGACCTCTCGCCGGAGATGTCGGCCTTGCTGGAGTCTGCAGCAGGGCAGATCGAGCTTCGCGCTAGGGCCTGGCAAGGGCGTGACCTGGACGGGGCGGCCCTGGCCGTGGCTGACCTGGAGACGGAAGAGGAGGCCGCGCGCTTCGCCGCGGCGGCGTCGCGTGCCGGGGTGCCTTACAACGTCGTCGACAAGCCGGACTACTGCAGCATCCAGTTCGGCGCCATCGTCAACCGCTCGCCGGTGGTCATTGGCATCTCCACCGGCGGGGCGGCGCCGGTATTGGGCCAGGCGATCCGGCGACGGATCGAAACCCTGCTGCCGGCAGGGCTCGCCGCTTGGGCGGCGGCGGCGCAGACGTTCCGCACCACGGTGAAGCAGCTGTTGCCTGCGGGCGAGCGCCGCCGGACCTTCTGGCGCGCCTTTGCCGAGCTCGCCTTCACCGAGGCGCTGCTCGGCGATCCCCTGGCGCGGCTGCGGGATCTGGCCGGGCACCATGGCGGCGTGAAGGACGAGCTGCCCGGCGTGACGCTGGTCGGTGCCGGGCCGGGCGATGCCGGGCTGTTGACCCTCAACGCCGTGCGCGCGCTGCAGGCGGCCGACGTCATTCTGTTCGACGACCTGGTGTCGCAGGAAGTTCTCGACCTGGCGCGCCGCGAGGCCAAGCGGATGCTGGTCGGCAAGCGCGGCGGGCGGACGTCCTGCCGGCAGGAAGACATCAACGCCCTGATGGTGACGCTCGCCCGGCAGGGCAAGCGCGTGGTGCGGCTGAAAGGCGGCGACCCGATGATCTTCGGACGCGCGGGGGAGGAAATCGCCGAACTGGAGGCCGCGGGCATTCCCGTTGCCGTAGTGCCGGGGATCACCGCCGCCGCCGGGGCCGCCGCGCGGCTCGGCGTCTCGCTCACGCACCGCGGCTGCGCCCAGTCGCTGCAGCTGGTCACTGCGCACAGCCGCAAGGGCGGCCTGCCGCAGGACATCGATTGGCGGCGCCTCGCGGACCCGCGTTCGACTCTCATGCTCTATATGGGCGCGCGCACCGGCGCCGAAGCGGCGGCGCGCCTGATGGAAGAAGGTCTCACCGCCGACACGCCGGTGGTGGTGATGACCGCGGTCTCGCGGCCGGAGGAGCGGGTCGAGACGCTGACCTTGGCCGGACTTGCCGGCCGCGGCGCGATCGACCACGCGCAGCCGGTGCTGATCGGGATCGGGCCGGTCTTCGCGGCGGTGACGGCGGCGCAGGCCGGCCCGCCGCCGCGGCTGGCGGACGCGGCATTGCCGCCGGCACGCTTGGCGTAGCCGGCCCCGGTATTCCTGTCGGTTCTGGTTAGGAATTTTTACCTGGATGCCCGGACCGTGCCTGAGCGCCGGCGTCCGTCGGGGCCGGCCATTCCAGCCTTGATTCATCTCAATGCCGGCGTTCCAATGCAGGTATAAATACTCGTCCACTCACCATGGGGGTAGGCCATGCGACCGAGCGACGACTGGCGGATCGCCAAGGAATCCGTGCTCTTGGCGAGCGTTCCCGAGGACCTTGTAGAGACGATTTTGTCCCACACGGAAATCCGCACCTTCGAGCGGGGCGCGACGATCTTCCTGCAGGGCGAGCCGGCGGAGAACGTCTATATCGTGCTGGAGGGCTGGGTGAAGCTCTTCCGCATCTCGCAGAACGGCGCCGAGGCCGTGGTGGGCGTGTTCACAAAAGGGCGCAGCTTCGGCGAGGCGGCGGCCTTCCAGAACGACGTCTATCCGGTGGCGGCCGAAGCGGTGACCGACTGCCGGGTCATGCCGGTGCGCGCCGGGCTGATCCTCGGCATGATGAAGTCCCGTCCGGAACTCTGCACGGCGATGCTCGCCTCGACCTTCAAGCATCTCCACTCCCTGGTCTCCCAGGTCGAACAATTGAAGGCGCACACCGGGGCCCAGCGCGTGGCCGAGTTCCTGCTCGATCTCTGCTCCGTGGAAGAGGGGGCCTGCGCGGTCACCCTGCCCTACGACAAGGTCCTGATCGCCGGGCGTCTCGGCATGAAGCCGGAGAGCCTGTCGCGGTCCTTCGCACGCTTGAAGGAGATGGGCGTGCAGGTCAGCCAGAATCATGCGGCGATCTCGGATGTGGCGCGGTTGCGCGCCTATGTCGAGGAGGATCGGGCTGTGGCCTGGAGCCGGGCCCAATGAGCGGGCGGCTGGACAGTGTTCTCGCGGCGATTGACTCCGCCAACGCCGGCGATCCCACGCTGGAACGCGATGGGGACAGCGAGCAGCCGGCGGCGCTGCTCTATGGCCGGCGCATGTCGGCGGAGCTGGACCGCATTTGTCCCGAGGCCTCCGAGCATCTGAAGATCGCCGCGCGGGGCCAGCACATCGAACGCTGGAAGATGCCGCGCAGCTCCTACCCGGAAGGCAAGCCCGGCTATCTCGCCTGGCGCAAGGCGCAGGCGGCCTACCATGGACAGCGGGTGGCCGAATTGATGGCGGAGGGCGGCTATCCCGAAGAGGACTGCTTGCGCGTCGCGCGCATGCTGCGCAAGGAAGGGCTGAAGCGCGATCCCGAGGTGCAGATTCTGGAGGACGTCATCTGCCTCGTCTTCCTGCGCTGGTATTTCGCCGACTTTGCCAGCGGCCGCGACCCCGAGCAGATTTTCGGCATCGTCAAGAAGACGGCACGCAAGATGTCGGCCGAGGGCCGCGTGCGCGTCGCTGAAGAGTTCGACCTGCCGGCCGAGCTGGTTCCTGCCCTGGCCGTGTGACGGCGTCTAGGCGTTGCCGGCAAGGTAAAGTGCCAGCAGCAGCCCCATGTAGAGCGCGATCACCAGGTTGAAGCCCCGTTGCCAATAGGGCGCCGATGCCAGGCCGAGGTAGCGGCTGAGGATGAGGCGCGCCTTCAGATAGGCGAGTGTCAGGATCGCCGCGCCGGCAACCGCCTGCGCGGCCCCGGCCGTGTCCCATTGGGCGATGGCGGTGCTCGTGAGGCTGAGCAGGGCGAGGGCGATCCAGGCGCGCCACAGCGTGTCTCTCGGCATCGCCGTCACCGCAGCAGGTAGATGATGGGGAACAGCAGCACCCAGACCAGGTCGACCATGTGCCAGAAGGCGGTGCCGGTTTCCATGTTCTCCGGGCTGTCGCGCCAGGCGATGAGGCCCAGGATGACGATCCCGGCGACCACGTGCGCGCTGTGGAAGCCGGTCAGCAGGTAGTAGAAGGTGAAGAAGGGATGGGTTTCGGTGCCGATGCCGGCGGCCATCTTGGCCTGGTATTCGATGGCCTTCACCCAGAGGAAGACACAGCCGAGCAGGGCCGCGACGCCGAGCGCGCCGCGTGCCTTGCCCCGCCTGCCGGCGCGGCGCCAGCGCACGGCCAGCGCGGCGGCGAGCCCGCTGGTCACCAGGACCGCCGTGTTCAGGCCGCCCGCCGTGCGGTCGAGCTGGTCCTGGGCGGCGGCGAAGTCCGCGACATCGCCGATGCGCACCGCCAGGAAGGCGGCGAGGCCGGCGCCGAAGACCAGCAGTTCGCTGACGATCAGCACCCACATCATCAGGTCGCCCGGCAGTTCGGCCAGGCGGGGTTGCGTGTCGTTGTCGCTCATTGGCCGACCAGGTGGCGGTAGATATCGGGCAGGGCGGTGGTCAGGCGGTCGGGGTGCGGGATGACCGCATAGCCGTTGCGTCCGAAGATGCGGCTGAACCAGGACTTTCCCTTGGTGTCGATGGTGATGCCGAAGACGGCCTGCCCGCTGCGGCGGGCTTCGCGGATCGCCATGCGGCTGTCCTCGATGCCGTGGCGCCCTTCGTAGTGGTCCAGGTCGTTGGGCTTGCCGTCGGTGATGACCAGCAGCAGGCGGCGCTGATGGGTCTGGCGCGCGAGTTCGGCGGAGACATGGCGGATCGCCGCGCCCAGACGGGTATAGAACCCGGGGCGCAGCCCGGCGATGCGCGCCTCGATCTCGGCGCTCATAGGATCGGCGAAATCCTTGCAGCGGGTCAGGTAGACGCGGTCCCGGCGCAGAGAGGAAAAGGCGTGGATCGCGCAGTCGTCGCCGCAGGCCGTGAGTCCCCAGGCGAAGGCGGTCAGCGCCTCGCGGGCGATGTCGATGACGGCGCGCCCGGTCACCGCGCTTTCGGTGGAGCGCGAGGCGTCCAGCAGGATCGACACCGCCAGATCGCGGGACTCCGGCCGCACGGCGCGCCAGATGCGGTTGGAGCCCCGCCCGGTGGCGAGCAGCTCGACGCGCGAGCGCACGACGGCCTCCAGGTCCAGGTCGTCGCCGTCGGGTTGGCCGGGCAGCACGACATGGCGCGGGCGCAGCGCTTCGAACTGCCGCTTCACCGCGCGGATGCGCCGCTGCGCGCGGATGTCGCTGGCGAAGGGCGCCGGTTCGGCCGACGGCGGGGCGTCGCTGGCCAGCACGCGGCAGTGCTCGGGCAGATAGCCGCCGCTGCGCGTGTCCCACTCGGGATAGAGGTGCACGCCGGACAGGCGCTCGCGGTCGACGTCCTCCGGCGCGAGGTCGAGGTGCAGCTTCAGGCGCGTCGCCGGCGCCTTGGAGATCTGGCCGAGGGCCAGCTCCTCCTGGTCGTCGGCGGCTTTCTTAGCGCTGTCGGGATCGTCGTCGTCGACCCGGCGGTTCAGGTTCAGGAACTCGGCCCAGGACAGCACCGCCTCGAAACGGTGCAGGATCAGGCTGTCACGGCGCTCGGCCTGGTCGGCCTTCTGCCGGCGCGCGCGGTGCAGTTTCTTGTCGTCTTCCTCGCCGGCGGTGCCGCTTTCCGCCGTGTCGTCCTCGGTGGCGGCGCTGAGGACCGCTTGGCGCAGTTCGGGCCAGAGGATGACCGGGAGGAAGGGCCGATAGCCGCGCGGCGCGCGGATCGTCTGCAGCAGGTCGGAGGCGGGTTCCCCGGCGGTGGTCAGTTCCAGGAGCTTCGGGTCCGGCGTGCTCCCGTCCCCCAGCAGGTAACGGATGAAACTCTCCACTGCCGCCTCTGCGGGCGGCAGGGTCCGCCGGCCGCGGGACCGCAGGCAGGCCTCGGCCAGCCGCCGGTAGGGCGCGGCGAGGCCGGGACAGTCGGTCAGCGTCGCCTCGGCCATCCGCCGCGCCGCCGCCAGCGCGCGCAGGTCGGCGCGCAGCGGGTCGTGCTCGGCGAGCGGCGGGCCGGCATGCGCGGCGGCGGCGGCCAGCCAGAAGTACAGCAGGGCATTGAGCTGTCGCTCTTCGAAGCAGGCGATCCGCGCCGGCAGCCGCAAGACCTCGCCATCGAAGGAGGCACGGGCCAGTTGCTCTTCCGCCGTGCCGAGGCGACGCCGCCACGACAGCCGGTGGCGGCTCGTCTCCTCGGTCACCGCTTTGATTTCGACGGCAGGCGGCCCGCCGACACCGCGGAAGAAAACCGCCAGGCGTTCGCGGACGTCTTCCAGGTCCGCGGCGGCGTCCTCGTGGTGCTCCGGTGCGTCGAAGCGGCTGGCGATGGCGTGCCAGACCTTGCCGACGGTCTCTTCGGGCTCCCAGGGGCTGAAGCCGTCTCCCGACATGGCGGGGCTCCTATCCCAGGACGGCGGTCATGAGGTCCAGCAGGCCGCGCTTCACGTCTTCGTCGTCGGTCAGGGGTTCGATCATCGCGGTGCGCACGGCGCGCTCCACCGGCATGCCCTGGTTGACCAGCGTGGCGCAGTAGACCAGCAGGCGGGTAGAGACGCCTTCTTCCAGATCCTGCCCCTTCAGGCCGCGCAGCTTGCCGGCCAGGCGGACCAGGGCCGCCGTGCGCTGGGCCGGCAGGCCGCTTTCGGCGGCGACGATCTTCGTCTCCAGCTCCGGCGCCGGGAAGTCGAACTCGAGAGACAGGAAGCGCTGGCGCGTCGAGGGCTTCAGCGACTTCAGGATGTTCTGGTAGCCGGGGTTGTAGGAAGCGACGAGCATGAAGCCGGGCGCGGCTTCCAGTTCCTCGCCCGTGCGGTCGATCGGCAGGATGCGCCGGTCGTCGGTCAGCGGATGCAGCACGACGGTCACGTCCTTGCGCGCCTCGACCACTTCGTCCAGGTAGCAGATCGCCCCTTCGCGCACCGCGCGGGTCAGCGGCCCGTCGACCCAGACGGTTTCGCCGCCCTTCAGCAGGTAGCGGCCGATCAGGTCGGCGGCGGAGAGGTCGTCATGGCAGGCGACGGTGTAGATCGGCCGGCCCAGCTGCGCCGCCATATGGGTCACGAAGCGCGTCTTGCCGCAGCCAGTCGGTCCTTTCAGCAGCAGCGGCAGGCCGTTCGCGTGGGCGGCGGTGAAGATTTCGCACTCGTCGCCCTGAGGGAAATAGGAGGGGGCTTGCGCCCCCTCCTGCAGGTTACGGGAGGTTTTCATCGGTCTCACTCAGCGGCGGCATGCTGCCGCGGGCCGGGTTCGATCACTTCCTTGCGCGGCACCAGCACGGCGTAGAGGAAGAGGGCCATGCCGAGCACGACCGCCACGCCCGCGCCGAAGCGCATGACATAGAAGATCGCGATCTGATCCTGCACGTCCATGAAGCCCTCGCCCATGACCCGCTGCAGGTGGGTCTGGACCGTGCCGGCGAAGGTCAGCACGAAGGTCATGAAGGTCATGCCGCCGGCCATCAGCCAGAAGGACGCCATGTTGAGGACCTGGTTGTAGGGATCACGGTTCTTCAGGATCGGGAAGGCGTAGGTGAAGATCGCCAGGTTCAGGCAGACATAGGCGCCGAAGAAGGCGAGGTGGCCGTGTGCCGCCGTGATCTGGGTGCCGTGCGTGTAGTAGTTCACGCCGTGCAGGGTGTGCATGAAGCCCCAGACCCCGGCCCCGAAGAAGGCCAGCGTGGCGCAGCCCAGTGACCACAGCAGGGCCGCCTTGTTGGGATGGTCGCGCCGCCCCTTCCAGACCATGATGAAGGCGAAGGCCATCATGCCGAAGAAGGGGATGACTTCCAGCGACGAGAAGATCGAGCCGATCCACTGCCAGTAGCCGGGCGTGCCGATCCAGTAGTAGTGGTGGCCGGTGCCGAGAATGCCGGTGAACAGCGAGGTGGCGACGATGACGTAGAGCCACTTCTCGACGATCTCGCGGTCGACGCCGGTCAGCTTCAGCATCAGGAAGGCCAGGATGGCCGCCATGATCAGCTCCCACACGCCTTCGACCCAGAGGTGCACGACGTACCACCAGTACTGCTTGTCCAGGCTGAGGTTCTCGGGATTGTAGAAGGCGAAGAGGAACAGCAGCGCCAGGCCCCAGAGGCCGATCAGCAGGACGTTGGTGATCGCCGTCTTGCGCCCCTTCAGCACCGTCATGGTGATGTTGAAGAGGAAAATCAGGGCGGCGACCACGATGCCGACCTTGACCCAGAGCGGCTGCTCCAGGAATTCGCGACCCTCCTTGCCGAGCAGCAGGTTGCCCTCGAAGAGGTTGAAGACGTAGGTCACCACCACGCCCAGCGTGCCGACCACGAGAATGATCAGCTGCAGATAGGCCAGCATCGGGGAATGGATCTCGCGCTCCGATTCCTCGGGGATCAGGAAGTAGGCCCCGCCCATGAAGCCGAGGATCAGCCAGACCACCAAGCTGTTGGTGTGCAGCATCCGGACGATGTTGAAAGGCAGCAGCTCGCTCAGCGTGTTGGGCGCGACATAGATCCAGCCGGCGAGCAGTCCGCCGAGCACCTGGATCGCGAAGAGCGCCATGGCGACGGTGAAGTAGACCTGGGCGATTTTCTGCGTTTGGTATTTCATCGCTGGGGCCTCCTCAACCCGCGTCGTTCGGCGGCCAGTCCTGCGTGCGGATCTTGTTGGTCCAGCGCAGGAACTCGGTGAGGTCGCGGACTTGTTGGTCTGTCAGATTGAACTGCGGCATCTGCCGGCGCCCTTCGATGCCGGTCGGTTGGGCATCCATCCAGCCCTTCATCACTTCAAAGGCGACCTCGGGATCGTCGGCGACGCCCCAGCGGGCCATCACGTTCCCCAGTTCGGGGGCGAAGTAGGCGCCTTCACCCAGGATGGTGTGGCAGTTGATGCAGGCCTTCTGCTCCCAGACGCGCTTCCCGCGCGCCACGCTTTCGGTCAGGCCGGCCTTGTCGGTCGACACCTCGACGATATAGCCGTGGCTGTGGATCGAAAGCCCGACAAAGATGACGATGAAAAACAATGACCCGCCGTAGAAGATGTTCCGGGCCATTGATTTCGTCATGACTTCGCGCATTGCGCTCTCCTAGGACGAAACGTTTCCGGTGGCGCAAGAATGGCCGCTGCGGGGGGCGGCGGCCTTAACGAAAGTCAAGCGGCAGGCGGCATTCAGCCGCCTTCCGCCCCGCAGGCGGGGAGTCTTGCCGGGGTCTATTCGAAGGTCTTCAGG
>JBLWUP010000003.1:0-249643 GCA_048268885.1 Kiloniellaceae bacterium
CCAGGGCGCCCATCTCGGTCATGAGCGAAGGGTCGAAGGTCTCGTGGCGGTTGGCCTCCAGGATGCGCGGCATGAGCTTTTCCTGGCAGTAGGCCCGCGCCGCGTCGCGCACCATGCGCTCCTCTTCACTGAGCTGCTCTTCCAGCAGCAGCGGGTCCTCCCATACGAACTTCGCCTTGCCCGGGCTGGGGGCGGGGCTGGAGCCGGGGACGGCGGCGGCCTGGGACATGGCGGTCGGTCCTCTAGGCTGTGCCGACAGGCACGTCGACGTCGAGCAGCGGCGCGTACTGCTGAGCGCCGAAGATGTCGGGGTCGCCCGGGCTGCCGCTGGGCCGGGTTCGGTAGATGGTGAACTTGATTGCGTAGCCGGGGTCGTATTCGACGAAGTCGGCGATGCGCTCTTCGGGAATCCTGAACAGCTCGCACACGGAAGCGCGGCTCAGGGCACCGCTGCGCTTGACCTGATCATAGACCTCGGCGGTGCGGAAGATTACATCGAAGGTGATCTTGTTCACCCCGGCATTCTTGGAACGAATGGTCTTGGCCAGTTCAGACAGCTTCTTAGTCGGCATTGCTTGTTCCTTCAGATCCCGGCTTCGGTCATGTGGGTGGGGAAAAGCTCGAGGCCGTCCTTCACCGCCACGGTGTGGTTGAGAGTCCAGCGGTAGGCCGGGCTGGCGCGCATCACTTCGTCGAAAACGAAGGACACGCCGCCCGCGGTCCCCTTGACCTCCGGCAGACGGGCATAGAACAGCTGGCGGGTGCCGGTGATGGTCAGCTCCTCGGCCATCTCGGCGGTCGGGGCGACGCCCTGGACGACGATGCAAAGCTCGTGGCCGGGGCGGTCCCGGAGTGGCTCCATCTCGCCCATGATGCCGTCGCGCCCGAAGACGTTGTAGTAGAGCTCGTAGCCTTCGTCGCCGAAGCGTTCGCGGACCTGCTGTTTGGCCCAGTCGATGACCTTGTCGACGTGGGCGATGGTGTAGGGGTCGCGGATGCCGGCGATGCCGACATAGCGCTCGCCGAGCTTGCCGGCGCCTTCCAGCTTCACGCGGAATTCGTTGGCCGGCACGAAGGCCGGGCCCGTGATCCGTGTGGTCTTGGCATCGAACTGCTCGTAGTGGCAGTTGGTCATGTCCAGCATGCCGCCGGCCACGAACTCATGGAACGGATTGGAGCGCTCGTACATGGCGTGGCCGGCAACGGAGGCCACGGTGCACATCTGGTCCGGGTGCATGGCCGTCACCTTGACGTCGTCCATGGTGATTTCGCCCAGCACCGTCTCCTTGCCGCCGTAGGGCTCGGCGCAGAAGGAGGCACACTCCAGCACCTTGCCGAGGTAGTAGGAGAGGTCCTCGGGAAAGCCGTGGGTCAGGGCCGGTGCGGCGAAGATAGCACTGTCGCTGCTGCGCCCGCCGATGATGACATCCGCGCCTTGCTCCAGCAGCTTGGTATAGGGATGCACACCAGCCATGGCGACGATACGGTCGGTGGCGTCCAACTCCTCCGCGGTGAGGTCGGCGAAGCCGTCCAGGCCCTGGATCACCTCGCCGGCGCGCATCTTTGCGCGCAGCCAGTCCGGCCCTACTTCGGAGTAGAAATAGCCCAGCTTGAACTTGGACAGCTGGTGCTCGGCGGCCAGTTCCTTGATGATCTCGACGTAGCGATCGACGCGATTGTTGGCGCCGGTATCGCCGGCCGAGCCGATCAGCATCGGCACGCCCCGCGAGCGCGAGGCCAGCAGCATTTCCTCGAGGTCGTGGCGCTGCCACTGCTCGGGGCTGGCACAGGCGTCGCTGCCGAGCGGCACCGGGCCGATATCGTCGCTGCCGGAGTCCGCTGCGATGTAATCGGGTCCAGCCTCGACGCCGAGTTTGAAGCTGCCGGTCTTCAGGGGCGCAAAGCCGAGGTGTCCGTTCGGGGAAATGATCTTCATGGATTCCATTTACGCGCCTCCAGGGGCCAGCGGTTTGTTTGTCCACAAGCTTGCATAGAGCGTGCCAAGTTTGCCGATGGGGGAACGCATTGTCTTTCAAGGGAAAATGGCTGTCGCTGCCGAAAAACCCGGGCCGCCGGAGGTCGGCTGCGTGAATTTCGCGCAAAGCCGCGTGGCCTCAGCGCAGG
The DNA here is from genome assembly GCA_048268885.1 of Kiloniellaceae bacterium. GTDB lineage: Bacteria > Pseudomonadota > Alphaproteobacteria > Kiloniellales > Kiloniellaceae > Pelagibius. Next base: position 2,125 of record JBLWUP010000003.1, read on the forward strand.
CCCAGCTTGATCATGTGGTGGCGCAGCGCGTGGCGGGACATGCCGAGCGCCTCCGCGGCGGCGGCGAGGTTGCCGTCGGCGCGCGTGAGGGCGTCCTGCAGAAGCTGGCCCTGGAAGGCGGCCGTGGCGTCCTGGAACGACAGGCCCTGGAAGGCGTCCAGGCTGTCTCCCCCGGCGGGCGCGCGGGTCGGTCCGCTTTCCACCTCGCGCATGATGCGCGGCGGAATATGCTTCACCAGCACCTGGTTGTCGTCTTCCAGGATGAAGATGCGTTCCAGCAGGTTCTCCAGTTCGCGCACGTTGCCGGGCCAGCGATGATGCCGGAACACCTCCTCGACGCCCGGCTCCCAGCCTTTCACCTCGCGTCCGTAGCGGCTGTTGAGCTTGCGAATGAAGAAGGAGGTCAGGACCAGGCAATCGTCGCCGCGCTCGCGCAGGGGCGGGATGTTGATGGCGGCGACCTGCAGGCGGTAGTAGAGGTCATCGCGGAAGCGTCCCTCCTGGACGTCGCGATAGAGGATCCGGTTGGTCGCCCCGACGAAGCGGACATCGACCTCGACGTCACGCACTCCGCCGATCGGGCGAAAGCGCTGACTATCCAGCAAGGTCAGCAGCTTGGCCTGGACCACGTGATCGAGTTCGCGAAGCTCGTCGAGGAAGACCGTGCCGCCGTCGGCCGCCTCGATAAGGCCGGTCTTGCGCGCCAGGGCGCCGGTAAAGGCGCCTTTCTCGTGGCCGAAGAGTTCCGATTCCACGAGGTTCTCGGGAATCGCCGAACAATTGATGTCGATGAAGCCTTTGCCTGCCCTGGGCGACTGCTCGTGCAGCATGCGGGCCACCAGGCCCTTGCCGGTCCCGGTCTCGCCGTAGACCAGCACCGCGCGTGCAGGGCTCTCGGCGACCCTCTTGATCAGTCGGCGAACCTCTTGGATCTCTTTCGATTCGCCGACCAGTTCTCCCAGATAGGCCACCTTGCTGCCCGCTTCCTCACTCTATGGCGTAGCGCAACCATTCGGTTTCGCAGGGATTGCCCGGCGAAAAGTACAGCAGCCGCTCGCGGCAGGCAAAGACTGTGCCGGACAGGGTGCGGGAATCGCCGCCTACTTCATGGCGGCAGAGGCCCGATACGCCCTCGCCGTCATGGGAGGCCATGACCCGGCGCAGGACCGCCAGACTTTTCTGGCCCGTTTCCAGCACTCGGTGCAGGGTTTTGAGGCGGCCCCGGGAGTCGCTGCTCGACGCGGCGCTGTCGGGCGCGCAAGGGACGGAGCCCGGGCCGAAATGATTGGTGCGCGCGATCCAGGTGCCCGTGCCGATTTGGTGCGCCACCTTGCGGTGCCCGAGGTCCACCGTCGCCAGCGCGCCTTGGGCGTCGGCCATCACCAGAGATCCGCCGCCGGCATGTGTGAGGCCGTGGATGTCCGCCAGCGCTTCGGCCACGGTCGCATGGCGGGCGAGCAGGCGGGTCATGAGGAAATAGCGCAGCCAGCCGACGCCGTGGTCGGTGGTGGCGATCTGGGTGTCCGCCAGCGCCAAGCCATCCGAGTTCATACCGCTGGAGTAGGCCCCGGGCGCACCGAGGCTGCCGACGCAAAGCACCTTGCGTCCCTTCGGCCAGGAAGGATCGGCGTGCAGGAAGACGCGCTGCAGGCCGGCATGCTCACCGCGGAAGTCGCGGTTCTTGCCGACGGCGGGGCCGTCGTCCGAGGCACTGAGCGCCCAGGCGCTGCACCCGTCCTGAGCCGCCTCGCCCGCGGCTTCGGCCTGCCCCAGGTCGGCGATAATGCCGAGATGCAGGAAGTCGAAGAGTTCGCGCGGATCGAGGCCGAAGCCCTCGGCAACGCCGACCATCTCGGCGAACTCGTCGCCGCAGGCTGTCGTGGCGAAATCCCACTGGCGGTCGAGGTAGCGGCGGATATCCTCCCGCCGCCGCAGGGCATCCCGTTCGGCGAGGCGCTTGGCAATGGCCTCGACAACCGGCCCGGCGGCCGCGGCCGCGGCCTGGCCGCGGCCGCGCTGCCGAGGACTTCCGGTCAGCACGAGCGGCCTGCCGCTTGTCATGACGGTCATTGCGGCGCTCCTCCGGCGCGGCTGTCCCTGTTGATGCTTTCACCGTCGATCAGGTGGCAGGCCGCGACATGGTCCGGCCCGACCTGCCGACGCTGCGGCCGCTCGCGGCGGCAGATCTCGGTCGCGTAGGGGCAGCGGGTGTGGAACTTGCAGCCCGCCGGCGGGTCGATCGGGGAGGGCAGGTCGCCGGTCAGGCGGATGCGCTCGTGGCCGCCGGCGGCGTGCTCGAGCCGTGGCACCGCCGAAAGCAGTGCCTGGGTGTAGGGGTGGCGCGGCTCTTCCAGGATCGCCTGGGTGGGGCCCTGCTCCACCACCTCGCCGAGATACATGACGGCGACCCTGTCGCTGACGTAGCCGATCACGGAGATGTCGTGAGAGATGAACAGGTAGGTGAGGCCGAGTTCGCGCTTCAATTCGGCGAGCAACGCAATGATCTGCGCCTGGATGGAAACGTCGAGAGCGGACACCGGCTCGTCGCAGACGATGAATTCCGGATTGAGGACCAGCGCCCGGGCGATCCCGATGCGCTGGCGCTGGCCGCCGGAGAACTGGTGCGGATAGCGACCCATGTGATTGGCCTTGAGCCCGACGTTCTCCAGCATCGCCGCGACGCGGTCGGCGATTTCGGCGCGCTTCACCAGGCCGTGCACCTTGAGCGGCTGGCCGACGATCTCACGCACCGTCTTGCGCGGATTGAGAGAGGCATAGGGGTCCTGAAAGATGATCTGCATCTTGCGGCGCATGACCTTCATGGCCTGATCGTCCAGCGCGGTGATGTCGTTGCCGTCGAAGAGGATCTTGCCGCTGGTCGGCTCGTGCAGGCGCAAGAGGGTGCGTCCCAGGGTGCTCTTGCCGCAGCCGCTCTCGCCGATGAGCCCGAGGGTCTCGCCGCGCTGGATCGTCAGGTCAACGCCGTTGGCCGCCTGCACCAGCGTGCCCGGGTTGCCGGTCATCCGCCCCCATAGACCGCGCCGGGAGTCGTAGTGTTTGACCAGGTCCCGGGTTTCGACCAGGGGAGTCATGCCGCTGTTCCCATGCCGAGTGCCGGGCTGATGCAGCGCACCTGCCGTCCGCCGGGGAACGACCGCATGGGGATCTGGGCCGAGCAGGCCGGCACCGCCTGGGAACAGCGGTCGCGGAAGCGACACTGGGGGGGCAGGTCGATCAGTTCCGGCACCGTGCCGTCGATCGGACGGATCCGTTCGCGGAGATTGGACAAGCGCGGGATCGAGCCCAGCAGGCCCTGGGTATAGGGATGCAAGGGATCGTCGATAACCTTGCGAGTCGGCCCGGCTTCCACCACTTGGCCGGCGTACATCACCACCACCCGGTCGCAGTATTCCGCGACCACGCCCAGGTCGTGGGTGATCAGGACCACGCTCATGCCGAGCTTCTCGCGGATGTCGGCGATCAGTTCCAGCACCTGGGCCTGGATGGTGACGTCCAGCGCGGTGGTTGGCTCGTCGGCGATCAGCAGCTTGGGCCGGCAGGCCAGGGCGATGGCGATCATGATGCGCTGGCGCATGCCGCCGGAAAACTGGTGCGGATAGTCGTCGAGGCGCTGCCGGGCCGAGGGAATGCCCACCAGGTCCATCATCTCCAGGGCCTTGTCGCGGGCCTGGCGGACCTTGGCGCGGCGCGAGCCGGTCAGGCTGTCGTCGTGGGCCAGCAGCACCTCTGTGATCTGGTCGGCGACGGTATAGGCGGGATTGAGGGCGGTCAGGGCGTCCTGCATAGTCATCGCGATGTCCTTGCCGCGCAGGCGCCGGTAGGCGGCGCCGTCGAGGCCGACGAGCTCGCGTCCCTGGAAGCGGATCGAGCCGGCATCGATACGTCCCGGCGTCTTGATCAGGCCCATGACGCTCGCGAAGGTGACGCTCTTGCCGGAACCGCTCTCGCCGACCACGCCCAGGCATTCACCCGGGGTGACCGCCAGGCTGACGCCGTCAACGGCGGTGACCAGGCCGTCGCGTGTCTGGAAGCAGGTTTTGAGGTCCTGGATCTCCAGGATCGGCTCTGCCTTGGTCACTTCTTGGGGAGCGGCTTCAGTCATGGAACTTCGGATCGAAGGCGTCGCGCAGCCCCTGGCTGACGACATTGATGGAGAGTACCAGCAGCAGGATCGCCACGCCGGGGAAGGTGCTGACCCACCAGGCGTCCAGCATGAAGGAGCGGCCGTCGGCGACCATCGAGCCCCAGGAGGCGGTCGGCGGCTGCACCCCGAGGCCGAGAAAGGAGAGGCTGGCCTCGAGGATGATGACGTGGGCCATGCGCACAGTGGAGACCACCACCACCGGCGAGAGGATGTTCGGCAGGATCTCGCGCAGCATGATGTAGCGCCGGGAGCCGCCCATAGCGCGGGCCGCCTCGACGTACTCGATCTCGCGGGCGGCCAGGGTCTCGCCGCGCACCACGCGGCAGGGGATCACCCACTCCTTGTAAGCGAGGGCGAGGATGATGTTTTGCAGGCCCGGCCCGGTCATGGCGATCAGCGCGATGGCGAAGATCAGGTAGGGAAAGCCGAGCAGGATGTCGACCAGCCGCGAAATCAGGATGTCGGTCCAGCCGCGCAGGTAGCCGGCGGCGAGCCCGGCCAGCGTGCCGATGGTCGTGGCGACCAGGATGACCGACGCGCCGATGAAGATCGAGACACGCGCCCCGTAGATGATGCGCGAGAGAATGTCGCGGCCCAGGGCGTCGCAGCCGAGCAGATAGGCCCATTCACCGCCTTCCATCCAGGCCGGCGGCTGCAGGCGGCGGAACAGGTCCGTCTCGTTCGGGTCGTGCGGCGCGAAGAGCGGTGCGGCGATCGCCATCAGGATGAAGGCGAAGACGACCCCGGTCGTCGCCAGCGACAGCTTGCTGCTGGCGAAGAGCCGCATGTTACGCGCGAAGAGCGACTCCAACGGCGCGGGAGCGACGTCCTTCGCGGTATGGCCTGCGACATCGGTCATCTAAAGGCGAACCCTTGGATTGAGGACGGTGTAGAGGATGTCGGCGAAGAAGTTCAGCGCGACGTAGGTGATGGCGTAGATCAGCACCGCCGCCTGGATGAGCGGATAGTTGCGCACGAAGATGCTCTCCACCACCAGGCGCCCGAGGCCCGGCCAGCCGAACACCGTCTCCACCACCATGTTGCCGCCGAGCAGGGAGCCGGTCTCGATGGCCGCCACCGTGACCGTCGGGATCAGGGCGTTCTTCAGGGCATGCTTGACCAGCACCTTTTGCCGGGAAAGGCCCTTGGCTTCGGCAAAGGTGATGTAGTCCTGCTTGAGCACTTCCAGCATGGAGGCGCGGGTCACCCGCATGAGGATGGAGGCCATCGGCAGGCCGAGGGTGATGGCCGGCAGGATGATATGGGCCAGCGCGTCGCGGAAGGCGTCCAAGCGGCCGTGCAGCAGGGTGTCGATCAGCAGCAGGTGGGTGATCGGCGGTACTTCCGAGGTGAAGCCGGCGCGTCCGGAAACCGGCAGGATGTTCAGGTGAACGGCAAAGAGCATCAGCAGCAGGATGCCGAACCAGAAGCCGGGCAGCGAAACGCCGAACAAAGAGGACACCGTGGCCAGTCGGTCGAGCAGGCTGTTCTTCTTCACCGCCGCGAGGACGCCGAGCGGAATCGAGACCGCCAGCGCGAAGAACAGGGCGGCTAGGCTGAGCTCGATGGTTGCCGGCAGGCGCGAGGCGATGACTTCCATCACCGGCTGGCGGTGATAGAAGCTGAGGCCGAAGTTGCCGGTGACGGCGTTGCCGATAAACTTGATGAAGCGCTCGTGCGCCGGCAGGTCGAGGCCCATGTCGTGGCGCAGGGCCTGTTCCTGCTCTTCGGTGACATGCTGGTTGCCCAGCATGATGTCCACCGGGTCGCCGGGGGTCAGCGCCATCATGACGAAGACGATGGCGCTGACGCCCAGCAGGACGGGGACGAGTTGGACCAGCCGTTCGAGCAGCTTTCCGAGTTTCATCGCTTCCGAATTCCCTCCCGGTGGCCTGGGCCGCGGCCTACTTCAGGCAGGCGTCGTGCAGGTTGATGCGGCTGTCGGCGCTCGGCTGCCAGCCCGTCACCTTGTCGGAGACGCCATAGAGGTCCTTCGCCACCCAGAGATAGACCTTCGGCAGGTCCTCGTTGACGATGGCCTCCGCCTGGGCATAGAGATCGGCCCGCTTGGCCCGGTCGGTCTCGGCGTTGGCGGCTTCGAGCAGGGCGTCGACCTCTTCGTTGGAGTAGCCGGAGGAGTTGCCGCGCGCGGCGGTCATGTGCGTCGGCACGAAGATACCGACGGGATCCAGCGAACCATTGCCCCAGGAGGTCAACCACATCTGGCCATCGATGGGCTCACCCTTGGTGCGGTAGCGGCTGGTGAGCTGCGACGACTCGCCGACGGCCACCTTGGTGCGGATGCCTGCCTTGGTGAGCAGCGAGGCAATGGCCTCCGCGGTCTCCTTGTTGGCCCCGTCGACGTCGAGGGTGACGTCGAGGCCGTCCGGATAGCCCGCTTCGGCCAGCAGGGACTTCGCCTTATCGAGATCAAGCTCGTAGGCCGGCAGGCTGTCGTTCTTGCCGAAGGCGTCGGGACTGAGGATGCCGTTGATGAGGGTGGCATTGCCGTCGAGGATTTTGTCGACGATCAGCTGGCGGTCCAGGGCATGGGCCACCGCGCGGCGTACGCGCACGTCGTTAAAGGGCGGCTGCTGGTTGTTGAGCGCGATGTAGGTGGAGCGGGTGCCGTTCACCGCCATGACGTGGGTGCCGGCGTTGTTCTCCACCTGCTTTACGGTGTGGGTCGGCAGGCCGTTGATGATGTGAACATCACCGGCGAGCAGCGCGGCGACCCGCGAGGCGTTCTCCGGAATCACCTTGAAGATCACCCGGTCGACGCAAGCCTCGCTGACCGGCGGGATGTCGGCGGCGCCGCCGTAGTAGCCGTCGTAGCGCTCCATGATCACCGAATCGCCGCGGCGCCATTCGACCAGTTTGAAGGGGCCGGTTCCGTCCACGTCGCTCGCCATGCCGTCTGTGCCGACCTTCTCCGCATGGGCCTTGGAGACGACTTCCTGGAACGGCAGCATGGCCGGCAGGATCGGCCAGGGCTCCTCGAGGATCATGTGGACGGTGTGATCGTCGATCACCTTGATCTCCTTGAGGGGGCCGAGCAGGCTCTTGCGCGGGCTGGTCTGCCCGTCCATCGCGTTTTCCTTGGTCAGCCGGTCGAAGGTGAACTTCACGTCCTCGGCGGTCATCGGGCTGCCGTCGTGGAAGGTCACGCCCTGGCGCAGCTTGAACTCGTAGGTGGTCGGGTTCAGCGCGGTCCAGGATTCCGCCAGTTCGGGCACCACGTTCATGGCGGAGTCGCGGGTCAGCAGACCGTCATGCATGTTACGAATGATGGTTTCGGTTTCCCGGTTGCGGTGGTTGGCCGGATCGAGGGTCAGCGCATCGGCAGTGAAGCCGACCCGCAGCTCCGCGGCATTCGTCGCGGCCATCGGCAGCGCGACCATCGCTGCGGCACCTAATGCAATCCATTTTGCTTTCATGAGACAGCCTCCTCAGCTTCAGTTGTGTTCTTTTGCCGCCGGGAGTGTTCTTGTTCTTGCTGTCGGCCCAGCGCGCTCACTGTCTGCATGTTTGCAACTACTATGCCACGGGCGGCTGGCGTTTTATATCCGGTTGATTTCTAGGTACTATTCTAAGGTCTGTCAGTTTCAGCCGGCCTGAATGAAACCTGGTTTTCGGCGGGAAGCGCAAATTTGACGCGGACTTGCGCGGGTTTCACGCTGCCGGATCGCACGCAGAAAGCGAAACCGCCCGGCTCACTACAAGCATGTCGGCTGTCACGCCAATCCACGTCCCATGGCACCTCGGAATGTTCGCAAATTGGCACATCGGCGACGATCGATGAACCGGTCCGTCTGTCTGAACTGAAATCCAAAGCGGACTTTTCGGAGGGTTTCGGCGACCAGTGAGTCAGGCCTAGGCGTCGTCGTGGCCGAAAACGGTGCCTTCGAAGAGCTTGCGGGCGGTGCGCAGGAAGGCCGCGCGTTTGATCTCCGGCGGGGAGCTGTCCTCTTCGACTTCCATGAGAACGTCGAGGGCGCCGCTGGGGTGTTCGACGGCGAGCTTCTTGGAAACGCCTTCCGGAATGACCGCCACGCCGGCCGCCGGCGACCCCGGCAGCAGACAGGCCGTCGCCACGCTGATGGCGCCGAAGACGCCGATGGTCGCGTGGCAGCGGTGCGGGATGAAGGTCCGGGTCGACACGCAGCCGCCGCGGCTGGGCGGCGAGACCATGGTCATCTTCGGCACGGTCTTTTCGGCGACGTCGCCCAGGTTCATCAGCGGGCCGGCGGCCAGGCGGATTTCCTCCAGCCGGGCCTTCAGCGCCGTGTTGGCGTCCAGCTCCTCACGGGTCTCGTCGCCGCTGATCCCCATGTCGGCGGCCAGCAGCACGACCACCGGCATGCCGTTGTCGATCAGGGTGACCTTGGCGCCGGCGACCTCGTCGACGGTGTTCCCCGTGGGCAGCAGCGCGCCGCAGGTGGAGCCGGCGGCGTCGGTGAAGCTGAGCGGCACCGCCGCGGCACTGCCCGGCACGCCGTCGATGTGGGCCTTGCCGCCGTAGGTGGGCACGCGGCCGGGGGTGGCGATATGGGCCACCGCGGTCTGCCCGCTGTTGGCCATGTAGATGGTCACGATGGTGACGGGGTCCTGGGCCGGCACCAGGCCCTTTTCGATGGCGAAGTAGCCGACGCCGGCCAGGATGTTGCCGCAGTTCTGGCCGTAGCCGACCCGCGCTTCGTCGACGAAGACCTGGGCGAAGAGGTAGTCGACGTCGATGCCGGGGCGCGCGGAAGACTGCACGATGGCCACCTTGCTGGTCAGCGGGTCGGCCCCGCCGATGCCGTCGATCTGGCGCGGATCGGGCGAGCCCATGATCGACAGCAGCAGCGCGTCGCGGGCGGCCTCGTCGCTCGGCAGATCCTGGGCCAGGAAGTAGGCGCCCTTGGAGGTGCCGCCGCGCATCAGCGTGCAGGGAATCCCGGAAACTCCTGAAATACCCGACAAGGGTTCAGCCCTCCGCCTTGCCGGCGGCGTAGTCCGCGTAGTCGACGTATTTCAGGCCCTTGTCCGCCAGGCGTTCGCGCATGCCGTAGATGTCGAGGCCCAGCTCGCCGGCCTGAAGGCGCGCCCGGGTGGCGGCCTCCTTCTCCTCGCGGGCCCTGGAGGCCGCCAGTACCACCTCGGCTTCCTCGCGCTTGACCACGCAGACGCCGTCGTCGTCGGCGATCACCACGTCGCCCGGTGCCACCGCGGCGCCCGCGCAGACGATCGGCACGTTCACCGAGCCGATGGTCTCCTTCACGGTCCCCTGGGCCGAGACCGCCTTCGACCACACCGGAAAGCCCAACTTCGCCAGATCGGCGGTGTCGCGGGTGCCGGCTTCGATCACCATAGCCCGCACCTTGCGCGCGATCAGCGACTGCGCCAGCAGCTCGCCGAAATAGCCTTGGTCACTGGGCGAGGTCGGCGTGGCGACGACGATGTCGCCTTCCTGGCACTGCTCCACGGCCACGTGGATCATCCAGTTGTCGGCCGGGGCCATGGAGATGGTAACGGCAGTGCCCGCCACCCGGGCGCCCGGATAGATCGGGCGCATGTGGCTCTGCATCAGCCCCTTGCGGCCCTGGGCCTCGTGCACCGTGGCGACGCCGCAGGCGGCCAGACCATCGACGGTCGCGCGCTCGGCGCGCGGGCAGTTGGTGACGACGAGATTGCTCATAGTTCGTCCCCCCTCACAACTCGTCCACGGTGCGCGGGAAGATCGACTGGAAGGCCTCCGCCTGCTTGCAGGCGCGCCCGCCGGCCTGGCCGCCGGAGTTGCGGCGGAACTGGTTGCCGCGGTTCTCGGCGACGTTGGTGTAATAGGTCCAGAGGTGTTCCTGGCCTTCCATGCACTCAATGGCCGCGCGCTTTTGCTCCCAGACGTCGGTGATATCCAGGATCGTGTCGGGGCGCCAGTCGCACTGCTCGGTCTGGTGCGGCTCGAAGAGGTAGAGCTGCGGCGCGCCCAGCACCTTCTCGCCCGGCTTGTGGCCCCAGGCCTGGGCCGTCGAGCGGCATTCCAGGGTCACCTGGGTGGCGTAGGGATGGTCGCTGTTGTAGGGGTCGGCCTTGGAGTGCGTCAGCATAAAGGCCGGCTGCACCTTGCGCATCACGTCGACCAGCCGTTCCTTGGCCTCCGGGCCGGCCACCAGCGGATAGTCGCCCAGGTCGAAGAACTGGATATCGTGCGCGTTCAGCGCCTTGGCCGCGGCCTCGGCTTCCTTGCGGCGGGCGTCCTTGACGCTTTGCAGCGTCATGCCCTCCAGCTTCCACAGCTTGGCGGATTCGCCGCGTTCGCCATAGGACAGGCAGACGATCGTCACGTCGTAGCCCTTGGCGGCGTGCAGGGCAATTGCACCCCCCGCGCGCCAGACGAAATCAGCGGCATGCGCACTGACGACCAAGGCGGACTGCCCTGCCATCGGCTCCTCCCAAAATGCATGTTCTTGTTCCTCGATTGAGTATTGCCGCTGTGCGCGGGCATGTATAAGAAATTCAAGGTTCGAGTCATTACGTTTGGCTATTGATGAGTGAACAAGACAAACGGTCGGAGCGTCCCAATCTGCGCCATTTAAGGGCACTCAGCCTGGCGGTGCGAGAGCGGAACATTAGCCGCGCGGCGGAATTGGCGCATATCACGCAGTCCGCCGTCAGCCAGGCCGTGGGCAAATTGGAGCAGTTTTACGGCTGCCGCCTGCTCGACCGGGGCAGCGCCGGGGTCTATCCGACGGCGCTCGGCAGCGTCGCCGCGGAGCGCATCGACCGCGCGCTGGACCGCCTGAGCCGGGCCACCCAGCGGGTCAGCCCGCCGCGCGGCCCCCGTCCGGCCGACCTCGACCGCCTGCTCACCCTGCCCCAATTGGCCGCCTTCCAGGCCACGGCCCGGGCGGGAGGTTTCAAGGCCGGGGCGAAGCGGCTCGGTCTCTCGCAACCATCGGTGCATCGCGCCGTGCGCCAACTGCAGGAAGTGCTCGGCGTCGCTCTGCTGGAGCACACCAGCCTCGGCCTGGCGCCGACCCGCGCCGGCGCCGAATTTTCCGCCGCGGTGGCGCTCATCCTGAAGGAGATCGACCTCGTCGCCGACGACCTGGACGAGGCCCAGGGCCAGCATCGCGGCCGTGTCGCCATCGGTTCCCTGGCGCTGGGCCGCACCGAACTGGTGCCGCGGGCGGTCGCCCGCGCCGTGCGCTCCTTTCCCGCCGCGCATTTCCTGATCCAGGACGGCACCTACGACCAGCTGCTGCACGGCCTGCGCTCCGGCGATCTGGACCTCATCGTCACGGCCGCGCGGCCGCTGGCCACGGATGACGTGGTCGAGGTGCCGCTGTTCGACGACGCCCTGGCGGTGGTGGTGCGGGCGGACCATCCGCTGGCGCTCAAGGGCGTCGAGGGGGTGGAGGATCTGCGGCGCTATTCCTGGATCCTGCCACGCGAGGGGACGCCGACGCGGCGACGCTGCGACGCGCTGCTGGAGAGCATCGGCGGCGCGCGCCCGCCCGGCATGATCGAGACCGGGGCCCTGGTCTCGGTCCGCGGTCTGCTGCTGGAAAGCGATTCGCTGACCGTGCTGTCGCGCCGTCAGATCGCGCTGGAGCTGCAGGCCGGGCTGCTGGCGACGCTCGACGTCCCGCTGCCGACGCCGCGGCGGGCCATCGTCGCCACCCTGCGCCGCGACTGGAAGCCGACCCAGGTGCAGGCGGCGCTGCTGGAGGAATTGAAGGACATCACCCGCGAATGGAACGAGGCCGACGCCGCTTTACCGGGCCCGGCCTGAGGCCAGGTCTTCGATTTTCACCAAGAGGTCTTGCGGCAGCGTGATGCCGTCGCGCAGGGACGTCTCGCGCGTTTCCTGCTCGCGCTGGCCGGGGATCAGTACCGGCCGGGCCGCCTCGGCGGGCGGCGTGCTCTGCACCAGGTGGCGGAAGCGCTCGATGGCGGCGTCGTAGGCCTCGGCGCCGAGCAGGCGCTTGGGATCGATCAGCAGAAAGAAGTGGCCGGTCCCGCAGGGTTTCTCGGGGAAATCGGTCCAGGGCGAGATGTCGGTCAGGAAGCGCGCGCCCGTGAGCACACCGGACAGCAGATCCACCGCTTGCGACATGCCGGAGCCCTTGTGCCCGCCGAAGGGCAGCAGGAAGCCGGCCAGCGCCGCCGCCGGGTCCGTCGTCGGCTGGCCCTCCGCATCGACCGCCCAGCCTTCGGGGATGGCGGTCCCCTCGCGCTGGGCTTGGCGGATCTTGCCGCGCGCCGCCACGCTCATGGCCATGTCGAGCAGGAAATGGGGACCTTCGGGGCAGGGCGCGGCCACGGACAGCGGATTGTTGCCGAGCCGCGCCTCGCGGCCGCCCCAGGGCGCGATGGTGGTCGAGGCATTGGTGCCGCAGATCAGGACGAAGCCCTTCTCGCAGGCCTTCAGGCCGTAAGGGGCGAGGGCGCCCAGATGGTTGGAGTTGCGGCAGCCCAGGTAGGCGATGCCGCTCTCGGCGACCATTTCCAGGCCTGCCTCCAGCGCCGTCATGGCGACGGCCTGACCCAGGCCGTTGTCGCCGTCGATCAGGGCCAGGGAAGCTGCCTTGCGTTCCACCGTGATGTCGGCGGCGGCTTTGACGCCGCCCAGGCGCAGGCGCTCGCAGTAGCTCAGCAGGCGCAGCGCGCCATGGGTGCCGAGGCCCATGAGGTCGCCCTCCACCAGGATGTCGGCGGTCCAGTCCGCCTGCTGCTGCGGCACGCCGGCGGCGCGCAGCGCGGCGGTCCCCAGGCGGCGCAGGTTTTCGTGGGCGACGGTCGTGGCAGTGGTCATGGCGGGGCCTTTCCTGCGGCGATGCGGTCCGTCTGTATAGCGCAGTCTGCCCTGCGTGGCATCACGCCACCGCCGCGGCGGGGACGTTGGCGGGAACCATCGCGCGGAGCAGGCGTTGACTCCGCAAAGCCCCCGCGGAGTCAGCCGTATGCCCCCGCGCGCCGCAACCCCCAGGCCCGGAGTCAGCATGCTCGCCCTCATTGTTGGTTCGATCCTCGTCCTTCTCGCCCTCGGACTGGCCGCCGGGGGTCTGTGGCTCGTGACGCTCGGCGGGTCGGCTTACTATGTCATTCTCGCCGCGGCCCTGGCGGTCACGGGCGTTCTGCTGATCGCGCGCCGGGCGGCGGCCCTCTGGGCCTATGCCCTGGTGATCCTGGGCACGCTTGCCTGGTCGCTCTGGGAGGTCGGGTTTGACTGGTGGCAGCTGGCGCCGCGCGGCGGCCTTCTTGTCGTCCTTGGCCTGATCCTGCTCTTGCCCCCGGTCGCCGGGCGGCTACGCGCCGCGACCGGCGGTGAGGCAGAAGCGCCGCGCGCTTCCGCCCTGCGCGGCGGTGGCGCGGTGCTGTCGGCCTCTCTTCTGATCGCGCTGGCCGTGGGGCTCGCTTCTCTGTTCAACCACCCGCACGACCTGGACGGCACGCTTGCCGCGCGGGAGGGGGTTCCGCAGCAGGACAGCGGCGCGGTTCCGGCGGGCGAGTGGCACGCCTATGGGCGCAGCGGTCTGGGCCAGCGTTACTCGCCGCTGGATCATATCACCCCGCAAAACGTCGGCGATCTGGAACTGGCCTGGAGCTTCCACACCGGCGACAAGCGGCGCGCCGGCGATCCCAATGAGACGACCTACGAGGTGACGCCCCTGATGGTCGGCGATACGCTCTACATCTGCACCCCGCATCACCTGGTCATCGCGCTGGACGCGCAGAGCGGCGCGGAACGCTGGCGTTTCGATCCGCAGATCCCCGCCGACACCAGCCGCCAGCATCAGACCTGCCGCGGCGTCTCCTATCACGCGGCGGCGGCCGACGAAGGCCCCTGCAGCCGCCGCCTCTTCCTGCCCACCGCCGACGCCCGGCTCATCGCCTTGAGCGCCGAGACCGGCGAGACCTGCACGGATTTCGGCGATGAAGGCACGGTGAACCTCTGGACCGGCATGCCCTTCGACCAGGCGGGTTTCTACTACGCGACCTCGCCGCCGGTCGTGACGCAGGACGAGATCGTCGTCGGCGGCGCGGTGAACGACAACGTCTCGACGACGCTGCCGGCGGGTGTGGTGCGCGCCTACGACGTGAACACGGGCGAGTTGCTGTGGAACTTCGATTCCGGCGCGCCGGAGGCGACGGCCCCGATCGAAGCGGGTGAAACCTATACCAAGAACTCGCCCAACAGCTGGTCGGTCTCCAGCGTGGACGAGGCGCTGGGGCTGGTTTACGTGCCGCTGGGCAACCAGTCGCCGGACCAGTGGGGCGGCGACCGCTCCGAGGCGGTCGAGCGGTTTTCCTCCTCGATCACCGCGCTGGACCTGAAGACCGGCGAGGTGCGCTGGGTGTTTCAGACCGTGCACCACGATCTGTGGGACATGGATGTGCCGGCGCAGCCGAGCCTGTTGGACCTGCAGAGCGCCGAGGGCACCGTGCCGGCGCTGGTGGCGCCCACCAAGCAGGGCGACATCTACGTGCTGGACCGGCGCGACGGGACGCCGCTGCTGCCGGTGCGCGAGGTTCCCTCGCCCCAGGGCGCCGCGGAAGGCGACTGGGTGGCCGATACCCAGCCGGTCTCGGCGCTGAGTTTCGAGCCGCCGGCGCTCACCGAAACCGACATGTGGGGCATGACCCCCTTCGATCAGCTGGCCTGCCGCATCGCCTTTCAGGGTTACCGTTACGAGGGTCGCTACACGCCGCCGTCGGAGCAGGGCACGCTGGTCTATCCCGGGAATTTCGGCGTGTTCAACTGGGGTGCGGTCGCCGTCGACCCGCAACGCCAGGTCGTCATCGGCACGCCGGGCTATCTCGCCTTCGTCTCGCGTCTGATCCCCCGGGAGGACGATGAGACGAACTACGTTTCCAAGGGCAAGCCGGGGCTCAACGAGAACTACGGGGCGCCCTACGCCGCGGTGCTGAAGCCTTTCGTCTCGCCCCTCGGCCTGCCGTGCCAGGCGCCGCCCTGGGGCTACATCGCCGCCGCCGACCTGCAGACGGGCGAGACCGTCTGGATGCATCCCAACGGCACCATCCGCGACCGGGCCCCCGTGCCGCTGCCCTTCGAGATGGGCGTGCCCGATCTCGGCGGCCCCGTGGTAACGGGCGGCGGCGTCGCCTTCATCAGCGGCACCCTGGACTACTATGCGCGGGCCTATGACGTCACGACCGGCGCGCAGCTGTGGTCGTACCGCCTGCCGGCCGGCGGCCAGGCGACGCCGATGACCTATCGCGCTCCGGACGGGCGGCAGATGGTGATCGTGGTGGCCGGCGGGCACGGTTCGCTGGGCACCAAGGAAGGCGATTCCATTCTTGCCTTCGCTCTGCCGCAGAACTGACCGGGGGGCGATACCGGCCCCGCCCGCGGCAGCGCCGGCCTAGTGTTTCCCGCGATTGGTCTGCTCCCTGATCCTGACCCCTGATCCTGACAGCGGCGCCGCGCATTTGGCTTCACGGCGGCCATGGTGTATCTCCGGTCCTGAGGAAATGTCCCGGCGAAGCTTCGCAGGACCGGGCGCGGAAAACGGGCAGCCAGTTGGCCGACAGGGGAACGACAGTCGATGAGAAAACACAAGATCGCCGTGATGCCGGGCGACGGCATTGGACCTGAAGTGATTGAAGCGGGACTGGAGGTGCTGCAGGCCGTGGCCGCCGCCGACGGTGGTTTCAGCTTCGAGACCGAGAGCTTCGACTGGGGCTCCGACCGTTACCGCCGGGTCGGCCGCATGATGCCGGAAGACGGCGTCGAGGCCCTGCGCGGGTTCGATTCCATCTATTTCGGCGCCGTCGGCGATCCGCATATTCCCGACCATATCACCCTGTGGGAACTGCGCCTGGCCATCTGCCAGGGCCTCGACCAGTACGCCAACGTGCGTCCGACGCGCCTGCTGCCGGGCATGACCGGGCCGCTGAGGCCCGAGCTCGGCGAGCAGATCGACTGGGTCATCGTGCGCGAGAACTCGGAAGGGGAGTACGCCGGCGTCGGCGGGCGCGTCCATGCGGGGCTCCCCCTGGAAACCGGCATCGACGTCGCGGTCTTCACCCGGGAGGGCGTCGCGCGCATCTGCCGCTTCGCCTGCGAGCTGGCCATGAGCCGGCCGCGCAAGCGCCTGACGGTGGTCACCAAGTCCAACGCCCAACGCCACGGCATGGTGTTCTGGGATGCGGTCTGCCGCGAGGTGCTGGCCGATTTCCCGGACCTGGACGTGGACTTCAAGCTGGTCGACGCCATGGCCGCCCTGATGGTGACGCATCCGGGCAGCATCGACACCGTGGTGGCCACCAACCTGCACGCCGATGTGCTGTCCGATCTGGCCTCGGCGCTGACCGGCAGCCTGGGCAACGGCGCCACCGCCAACATCAACCCCCAGGCCGGCGTGCCCTCGATGTTCGAGCCGATCCACGGCTCGGCCTTCGACATCACCGGCAAGGGGGTGGCCAACCCCGTCGGCGCCTTCTGGACCGGCGCGATGATGCTGGAGCACCTGGGCGAGACGGACGCCGCCAAACGCCTCATGGCGGCCATCGAAACGGTGACCGAGAACGGGCCGCGCACGCCGGACATGGGCGGCCAGGCCGGCAGTGCCGATGTGACCAAGGCGGTGCTGGCGGCGCTTTAAGGGCCGGTCACTTCTTCTGGAACATGTCGTAGATCATGTAGGCGATATCGCCTTCCAGGGGGAAGGACAGCATCCCCATGACCGAATAGCCCAGGAGCCAGGGCATCACGTAGAAGCGGACCATGAAGAAGAACCAGGCGACGAAGAGCGGCACCAGCGGCTCGATCAGGAAGCCCGGCGTCACCGGCCGGAAGATCTTGAGGATCGGATCGGTCAGCTTCACGAAGGCCTTCATGAAGAACCAGTCGGAGTCGACCGGCAGGAAGAGGCTCATCGCGACCCGGCCGACCAGCGTCCACATGACGACGCCGAGAATATAGTCGATCGCCACGACCCAGATCGGGAAAACGGAGAGCGGATCGGTCATCGGAACGGCTCGGCTCACAGAAGAGAATAAGGGAAGAAAAAGGGTGGCGGAGAAGCTCCGCCACCCAGGTTCGATCTTGCCTTGCGGCTCAGGTCAGTGCGACGCACCGAGGATCGTCTTGCCCGAAGGCACGCGAACCTCGTCGACCATGGCCTGAGTTTCCGCATCCGGTGCGGGGGTCATCAGGCTGACGACGACCATCGCCACCAGGCTCACCGGCATGCCGATGATCGCAAAGCGCAGATGGTCGATGCCCAGCCAGGGCTCGCCGGCCATGCCGCCCGGATACACGTAGTAAAGGTAGGCGGTACCGGCGACGAAGCCGCAGATCATGCCGGCGATCGCCCCTTGCGTGTTCGCCCGCTTCCACCAGACGCCCAGCGCCAGCGGGAAGAACAGGCCCGATGCCGCAAAGCAGAAGGCCCAGGCCACCGCACCGAGGATACCGGTGAGCTGCAGACTGGCGATCAAGGCCGCGAGGGCCCCGATGCCGATCAGCAGGACGCGCGCCACGATGAGGCGGTGACGCGTATCGGCCTTCGGGTCGATGATCTTGTAGTAAAGATCGTGACTGAGGGCATTGGCGATGGCCAGCAGCAGGCCGTCGGCGGTGGACATGGCCGCGGCCAGACCGCCCGCGGCGACCAGGCCGGAGACGACGTAGGGCAGACCGGCGATTTCCGGTGTTGCCAGAACGACGATGTCGGGCCGCATGAAGAACTCGTTCAGCTGCAGGATGCCGTCGCCGTTGCTGTCGCTCATCCATAGCATCTGCACGCTTTCCCAGTTCTGCACCCAGGCCAGACTCCTCACCGCCTCGAAGGACTGTCCGATGATCGCCGTCGGCAGGGTCGGATCGAGGAGCTGCAGCTTCGTCAGCGTGGCCAGGGCCGGCGCCGTGAAGTACAGCAGGAAGATGAACAGCAGGGAGAAGGCCACGGACTTGCGGGCCGCACGCACCGACGGCGTCGTGAAGTAACGCATCAGAATGTGCGGCAGCGAGGCCGTGCCGGCCATCATGCAGAGGGCCAGGGTGACGAACTTCCAGCTGTCCATGCCGCCTTGCGGGTCGTTGTGAGGTGTCGTCAGGATCCTCACGCCGCCGAAAGGCGCACTTTCCGTTGCCGCCACGCCGAGGCTGACCAGCGGCTCCAGTTCCTGGATGCGGGCCACCGCGTCCCCGTAGGAGAAGTGGGGGATGATGCCGAAGCCCTGTTTGTTGGACATCCAGATGACCGGCGCCAGATAGGCGACGATCAGCACGATGTACTGGGCCACCTGGGTCCAGGTCACCGCCCGCATGCCGCCGAGCATGGAGCACAGCAGGATGCCGAGGAGGCCGACCCAGACACCCACTTCGAAGGGAATGTGCAGGGCACGGGCGGCGATGGTGCCGGAGGCGTTGATCTGCGCGGTCACGTAGGTGAAGGAGGCGACCACGAGAACGACGATGGCGCAGAAGCGCGCGATGTTGCCCCCGTAACGCGTTCCGATGAAATCCGGCACCGTGTAGCAGCCGAACTTGCGCAGGTAGGGCGCCATCAGCGAGTTGACCAGCACGTAGCCGCCGGTCCAGCCGACAATGAAGCCCAGATAGCCGTAGCCGCCGAAGTAGATGCCGCCGGCCAGGGCCACGAAGGAGGCGCCGGACATCCAGTCCGCCGCTGTCGCCATGCCGTTGTAGACGGCGGGCACTTCACGTCCCGCGACGTAGTAGGCTTCGACCTGCATGGTGCGGGAGAGCCAGCCGATCACCGCGTAGATGACCACGGTGAAGGCCACGAAACAGATACCGATGACGTCGGCACCCACGCCCAATTGCTCAAGAATGGCCATCAGGATAATGAAGACCAGGAACCCGCCGGTATACATCGCGTAGACGCGGCCGAGGTTCTCGATAAAGCTTCCTTTTATCATCTCGGGTTCCCCTTATTGCTGGTCGCTCTCGCTGCCGACACCGGCTTCATCGTCAATCGCGTCTTGTCGCCAATTCTGAAAGAAGATCAGCAGGACGAAGACAATCAGCGATCCTTGAACGATGAAGTAGTAGCCCAGCGGAAAACCAATGAAGGAGAACGCGTTGAGGTCTTTTGCAAACCAGGGAACTATGAAGGCGAAAATGAACCAGATCGCCAGAACCAAGACCGTCAGATTGCGCGTCTTGGCCCAGTGACGCTCCTTAGCTTCTTGACTGATTTCAGGCATGTTATCCCCCGCAATTAGTTATTGTACTTTTACCCCACTACTCTGATCCGGTTGGCGGATGACCGCGATCACGCCGAGATTGTACAAAAATGGGTAGCATTGTAATACCAATAATGAAATTGGTTGTCCGATTCTTAGGCAGGCTGCCGACGCAAAGGGCAAAAACTGGCGCAACCGGGGGCTTTCTCACGTGATACCGAGCCTGAAGACGGCCAGAGCTTTTTTGCCGGAATTCATCGCCCGCTTTACCGTACGGCGCGAATCGGAGCCGATCGATTCGCTTCCAGGTCTGTCCCGATTCGTTTCTACACGTGCGGCTTTCATCGCCCAGAAGACCCTTTACGGCTATCTGAAGACCCGCATGGGCACGCGCTACCCCAGCATGTTCGAAGACGACGTCTTCGTGCAGTCGATCAACATCGCCAAGCTGAACGTCTTCGCCGCCTGCCTTTCCGACCTGGCGATCTTCACGGTGAAGCGGGCCCTGCGCGACGCCGGGAGCGAGGAGGGGGTGGAGGACGAGCAACGCCGGCAGGTGGCCCTGCAGTGCTTCGAAGCCGGCCTGGCGGACAATGCGGAAGAAGCGTCACGCGCCGAGGGTTTTTCCCTGTCGGAGGCCATCGCCGCCTTCGAGCGCCGCCTGGCGTTCTGGGACTGGCATGACGGCCCCAGCGGGCCGGACATCTTCGCCGAGAGCCCCACGGCCCTGGTGCGCTGGGCGCCCATCGCCCCGGAATTGAAGAAGTTCGACGAGGAGATCGTGCGCAACTCGGTCAGGTTCGCCTGGCGCGAGGTGCGCAGCCAGTTCGAGAAGCGCATCGACGGCGCCGCAGTGTCCGCCCAGGCCCGGGCCGCCCAGCTTCGGGGGCCCCAGCTCCAGGCAGAGGAGCCGGCGGAGTGAGCGGCGCATGAGCTTCCAGGCGGCGGGCGACAGCCTTTCCGGGCTGCCTTTGAGCGCGGTGCCCGCCGTGGCGCTGGACACCGAAACCACCGGCCTCGACGTCGCCGCCGACCGTGTCGTGGAGATCGCGGCGGTGCGCATCCAGGGGACGGGCGAGGGTGCCGCGGCGCACTATGCCGCCCTGATCAATCCCGGCATCGCCATTCCCCCCGCCTCGACGAAGATCCACCACATCACCGACGACGAAGTCGCCGGCGCGGCCGTCTTTCCGGCGGTGATGCCCGAGTTTTCCGGCTGGGTCGGCGCCTCGCTGGTTATCGGCTACTCCATCGGCTTCGACCTGGCGGTCTTGAAGGCGGAGCACGAGCGCCACGGCCTGCCCTGGACCGCGCCGCGCTCCATGGACGTGCGCCACCTGGTCCAGCTGGTGGCGCCCGACCTGCCGAACCAGTCGCTGGAGATGGCGGCGAAATGGCTGGGCGTGGAGGTCGGCGAGCGCCACCGCGCCCTGGGCGACGCGGAGACCGCCGCGCGCATCTTCAAGGCGCTGACCCCGCGCCTGAGGGAGAAAGGCGTGGTGACCCTGGCCGAGGCCGAGCGGCTGTGCCGCGGCCTGACCGCCCGCCTGGACGAGGAGGCGCAGGCCGGCTGGCACGAGGTGGTGCGCGACAGCCGCATCGCCCCGGAAAGCGTCGCCGAATACGCCCGCATCGACAGCTTTCCCTACCGCCACCGGGTCTACGACGTCATGCGCATGCCGGCGGTGACTTTGCCCGCCTCCGCCACCGTCAGGCAGGCGCTGGCGCTGATGATGGAAAAGGGAATCTCCTCGGTCTTCGTCGAGCCGGCAGATAACCATGAGGGGCCGGGCGGTGAGTACAGCATCCTGACCGAGCGGGACATGCTGCGCGCTTTCAACGCCAACGTCGCCGGGGTGCGCGACGCGCCGGTCACGGACTACGCCAAGGGGCCGCTGGTCACGGTGGACAGCGACGAGTTCGTCTACCGGGCCATCGCCGGCATGTCGCAGAAGGGCTTCCGTCACCTCGGCGTGCGCGACGCCGACGGCAGGCTGGTCGGGGCCATTTCCGCGCGCGACCTGCTGCGCCAGCGCGCCGGCGACGCCATGTCCCTGGGCGACAGCCTGGAGCGGGCGGAAACGGCGGGCGATCTCGGCCGCATCTGGTCCGGCCTCACCACCGTGGCGCGCGGCCTGGTGTTCGAGGAGGCGGACCCCCGCGACATCGCCGCCATCATCTCGCGGGAGCTGCGGGCGCTGACCCGGCGGACCTGCGAGCTGGCGGAGGCCGAGCTGGCCAAGCGCGGCGACGGCCCGCCGCCCCGGCCCTACGCCATGATGGTGCTGGGCTCCGGCGGGCGCGGCGAGAGCCTGCTGGCCATGGACCAGGACAATGCCATCATCTTCGATGCCGGGGAGACGGGTGGGGGCGAGCCGGGCGGCTCCGCCGACCGCTGGTTCGAGCAGCTCGGCATCCTGGTCGCCGACATGCTGAACGAGGCGGGAGTGAAGTATTGCCCCGGCGGCATCATGGCCTCCAAGCCGGAGTGGCGCCTCGACGTGGCGGGTTGGCGCCGCCGGCTGGAGACCTGGATCACCAACGCGCGGCCCGAGGACCTGCTGAACAGCGACATCTTCTTCGACGCCGTGGCGGTCTACGGCGACAAGGCGCTGGCCGAGGCGCTCTACGCCGAGGCCCAGGCGGGCGCCGGCGCCTCGCGGACCTTCCTCATGGCAATGACCCTGAAGGCCAGCGACTTCCGCGCGCCGCTCAACTGGCTGGGGCGGCCGCGGCTGGAGAACGGCCGCATCGACCTGAAGAAAAGCGGTCTCATGCCGATCTTCTCGGCGGCGCGCATCGCGGCCTTGACCCACAAGATCACCGCGCGTTCCACGCCGGAGCGCCTGGAGGCCGTGCGCCAGCAGGGTCTCTTCGATGCCGCGGTGATCGGCAAGCTGATCGAGGCGCACAAGGTCCTGCTGGGCGCCATCCTGCGCCAGCAGCTGCGCGACATCCTGGCCGGCGTCAGCTTGACGAACAAGGTCGCGCCCAGCGAGATGCCGGCCCACGAGCGCCAGCAGCTCACCTGGGCCCTGGGCCAGGTGGAAAACGTCCGCGACCTGCTGGGCACGCCGGCGCTCTGAGGCGCTGAGAGGGTATTCCCGCCAAGGCCTAGACCGTGGTCGGGCCGACGACCTTCCAGCCCAGCTTCTTCAGATCCCGTGCGACATGCGCGCTTTTCGGTTCGAGGAGAGCTTCATGCCCGGGGCGCTCAATCGTGCTTCCGGGCCGATCCAGGCGTAGGCGAGCAGGCAGGGCTCGAGATCCGCTGTGGTGATGCGGTGTTCGTTGCCGGGGCGGTTCAGGATCAGGGAGCCCGGCGCGTGAACCGCAACATCGTTTTCAGACCACGCCCCGGCGATCGAGATGTAGCTCTCTTCAATCTCCTGATGGCTGTGCTGCGGATAGGTCGTCCGTGGCGCGAAGAGGACAAAGCCAAGAACCAGGCGTTCGGCCCGGACCGGCCCGCGCGGTCCGAGGATCTCGCAATAGGCGTATTTCTTTTCCAGCGCCTTCGGGACCTTTTCGTAGCCGTATTCCCAAGTTAGTTGGTCCGCAACCCGCGAGAGCGTCCGCGCCATGCCTTGGGCCGCGCCTTTTTCACCAAGATCGAACGCGCGCGCCAGATGGGCTGCAACCGGCTTCGTCGCGGCCTGCCGCCGCATAACCGCCGGATTGCTGTCGATGATGGACGAGAGTGCGTCGCGCACGCGTTTGCGGTGCGACCGGATCAATCGGCTGCCGCCCGCGGAGCCGTAGCGGTAGAGGCTGTCGAACTCTCGCAGGAGGTAGAGCCAGTTGGGGCAGTCCGACAGCGGCGGCGCCGGCGTCTGGGGGGCTTCGGCGGGTTCGTTCATGCGGATGTCGGACATTGTAGGGGTTGCCTCAGTCGCGAGATCGACATCTAGCTCAGTTCCGGAGACAGGGGCACAACGATCCGGCCGCGGACCTGACCCTCCAGAAACTTTGGCGCCGTAGCGATGACATCGGCGAGAGGAAGCTCCGTTGTGAGGGTATCCAGTTTGGCGAGATCGAGATCGCTGGCAAGTCGTTGCCATGCCGCCATACGCTCGGGCTTCGGGCACATGACGCTGTCGATTCCGACCAGCGTCACGCCGCGCAGAATGAAGGGGGCGACCGAGGCGGGCAGGTCCATGCCCGCCGCGAGGCCGCAGGCCGCTACGGCGCCACGGTACTTCGTGCTGGCAAGCACGTTGGCCAGAACAGTGCTCCCCGCGACATCGATGCCGCCGGCCCAGCGTTCCTTGGCCAGAGGGCGGCCCTTTTCGGCCAGCTCGGCGCGGTCGACGATGGTGGACGCGCCGAGGTCCCGGAGATAGTCCGCTTCGCTGGGACGCCCCGTCACGGCAGCGACCTCATAGCCCCGGGCCGCCAACAGTGTGGTGGCGACGCTTCCCACCCCTCCGGCGGCGCCGGTCACGACGATCTCGCCCCTGTCAGGGGTGATCCCCTGCTTTTCGAGCGCGAGCACACAGAGCATGGCGGTATAGCCAGCCGTACCGATCGCCATCGCCTGTTTCAGGCTGATCCCGTCGGGCAGCGGCACCAGCCAGTCGCCCTTGACGCGCGCCTTCTTGGCCAGCCCGCCCCAGTGCTTTTCCCCCACGCCCCAGCCATTCAGGACCACGCGGTCGCCGGCCTGATAGTCGGGGTGCGTGCTTTCGGCGACCACGCCGGAAAAGTCGATCCCCGGCACCATCGGAAAGCTCCGGACGACCGGCGAAGCCCCGGTGATGGCGAGGGCATCCTTGTAGTTGAGGGTGGAGAACGCCACCTCGACCAGCACGTCGCCCTCGGGCAACTGATCCGGGCTGACCTCAGCCATCGAGACGGTCTGGCCGTCGTCTGTCTTTTCAATGAGAACCGCGTCGAACATCGCAAGTCTACCTTCAGAGGGAGAGTGTCTTGAAGAACGTGTCCGCGAAGCTGCGAAGCGGCTCCGCGCGCCGTTCGAGTTTTGCGCGCAGCACGGCGCCTTCCCAGCCGACCCAGAAGAAGGCGGCGAGCGCGTCAGGATCGTGGTGTCGGCCCAGGTCGCCCTGGTCCTGCGCCAGTCGCAAGCAGACGGCCGTGCGCTGCTGCCAGTCCTGCAGCACATCAACAAGCTGGTCGCGGAATTCTTCGGGTAGCGCGCCCATTTCCTGCCCGAGGTTGCCGACGAGGCAGCCGCGCCGGAACCCGTAGCTCGCCATGCGGCATTCTGCACCGCTGGCGAAGGCCTTGAGCCGGTCGAGCGCCGGCAGGGTGTCATCGAGAAAAGCCTGGTCCAGCTTGCCGGCGAAATAGGCGTGATAGGCGTCGATCAGCTGGCTTCCGAAGTCCGCCTTGTTGCGGAAGTAATGGTAGAAACTGCCCTTCGGCACCGACGCAGCTTTCAGGATCTCGTCCACGCCGACCGCAGAATATCCTTTCTCCGTCAGATAGATAAGCCCGGTCCGGATGAGCTTTCGGCGGACCTCCGACTCAGCGGGATTGCGCCGGGGGCGCCCCCGGCGAGCGGCGGTGTGGGAGGTGCTGGCTGCGGCGGTTGTTGTCATGAACATATTATTAGACGAAGTGGTCTAATAAATCAATCCGCAGAATCGTCAGCCGGAAGCGCCACAGCGCTCCCACCGCGCTCCGACAGTCTTTTTGGCGCTACGCACTGCGGTCACGGCCGTCCTGCGGTGTTGATCAACAAGCCCTTAGGAGTCCTGCGTCCGGGGCCGCTTGAACGCCTTGCGCGCCCTCTCGACCTTGGCGCGGACCACGCAGTCCTCGACGTGGTCGTTGATCAGGCCCATGGCCTGCATGAAGGCGTAGACCGTGGTCGGGCCGACGAACTTCCAGCCCAGCTTCTTCAGGTCCTTCGACAGCGCGACGGACTCCGGCGAGGTGGAGGCGCTCTGCGGTTTGCCGAGACTTTTAGGGTCCGGCTCGTAGGACCAGAGGAAGGCGGCGAGCGACCCTTCGGCCTTCACCAGCTCCTGCGCCCGCCTGGCGTTGTTGATCGCCGCTTCGATCTTGCCGCGGTGTCGGATGATGCCGGCGTCCTTCAGCAGCCGTTCGACGTCGCGCTCGGTGAAACGCGCCACCCGGTCGAAGTCGAAGCCCTTGAAGGCGGCGCGGAAGTTCTCGCGCTTGGCCAGGATGGTGCGCCAGCTGAGCCCCGACTGGAAGCCTTCCAGGCAGATCTTCTCGAAGAGGCGCCGGTCGTCGCCGACCGGGAAGCCCCACTCCTTGTCGTGGTAGGCGAAGAACTCCGGCGCGGCGGCGCACCAGGCGCAGCGTGGCTTGCCGTCCGGGCCCTCGACGGTGTTGCTCATGTGTCAGCCCGCCAGCAGGAAGTCTAGGCGCGCGTCGGCGCGCGACGGCGTCATTTCGATGATCTCGGCGCTGACCACGTCTTCGGCGACGAAGGGGTCGGCCTTCACCCGCTTCTCGAGGTCTTCGCGCGAGGTGTTGTGCGCCACGATGCCGCCACCCAGGTTCGGCTGCAGGCTGCCGGCCAGCAGGAAGACGCCGTCGTCGAAACCGCTTTTCAGCCACGTATTGTGGCCTTCCATGAATTGCTTTGCCTGGCTCTTGTTGCCGGCGAATTTGAGCTGCACGATGAACATCGCGTCCAATCTCCTAGTTTTTCTTATCTTCAGCGAGACGGGCATCCAGCCAGTCGTGGAGGTCCTGCACTTCGCGCCGGATGAAGGTCTCGTCCTGATAGGCGTTCGCCAGGGTCGCGACGCCCTGGCTGCGCGCCAGGACGTGCAGCGCCAGGGCGTCGGCGTCCTCCTTGCGGCCCGCTTGCTCGAACTGGCGGCGTAGCCAGTTGCGGAACAACGTGAAGAGCTTCTTCGCCGCGCCCTGGGCCTCGTGGTTCAGCTTCGCCAGTTCGCTGGAGAGCGTGCCCAGCGGGCAGCCGTAGCGTTTGATGTCGGTCTTGTTGGCGACGAGAATGTCGATGAAGCAGCGGATGCGCGCGGCCGGGGTCTCCCCCTCGGCCTCCCAGCGCGCCAGCATCTCCCGCCGCTCGGCCAGGCGCTGGTCGATCACCGCCTCCAGGATCTCGTCCTTGGTCTTGAAGTAGTAGTAGAAGTTTCCGCGTGAGATCCGCACCACCTCCGCGATGTCGCTGAAGGAGGTGTGCTCGAAGCCCTGCCGGTAGAACAGCCGGTCGGCGGCCTCGACAATCTGCGCGCGGGTGCTTCCGTCACTCATGGAAAAGGCTCTCTAGGACGTTTGTCCAAATCGTGAGCACGAAAATAGGACAACCGTCCAACATCGTCAAGAGGAGGTGGAACGGTGGAGAGGCGGCCGAGGGTGCCGGCCCTGCCGACCCCGCTATCTAGGCGCTCTGGCGGGGCGGCAGACGGAAACCGATGCGCCCCGGCGTGCCGGGCTTGGCGGCGGCTTCACGGGCCAGCAACTCGACGATGGCCTCGGGCGTGGCCTCTTCTGCCTGGAAGCGCAGCTGGCGGGCGACCACGGCGAAGTCGCCGGGAGTGAGCCCGGCGATCTCCGCCAGACGCGGTGGTGCCGGCCGGTCGAAGAAGACCGCGAAGGCCTTCCGCGCCCCCGCGGGGTCCAAGGCTTCCAGCTTCACCTTGAAGACGAAGCGGCGGAGGGCGGCGCTGTCCAGCCGCGCCGCGTAGTTGGTCGCCGCGATGAAAGGCAGGGGGTGGTTGTCCATCCAGGTGAGCAGTTCGTTCACCTGGCTGACTTCCCAGTTGCGCTCCGCCTTGCCGCGGTCGAAGAGCAGCGAATCGACCTCGTCGAACAGCAGAACGCTGCCGTCCTCCGCCGCCTGCGCGAAGGCCTCGGCGATCCTCTTTTCCGTGTCGCCGATCCACTTCGACAGCAGGTCGGAGGCGCGCTTGACCGTCAGCGGCCGGTCGAGCCGCTGCGCCAGGTGATGCGCCAGGGCCGTCTTGCCGGTGCCCGGCGGCCCGCTCAGCAGCAGCGAGAAGTCGTCAGGCGCGTCAGGCTGGGTCAGCCTGTCGAACAGCGGGCCGATCGGCGTTTCCGAACGGTAGAGGTCCAGGCTCAGGCTGCCGCTCCCCTTGGCCGGCGGCAGGCGGCGGCCGTGGCGCACCCCGGTCACCAGAGATTCGAGAAGCTGTCCGGCCTCCGTCTCGTCACCCTTCAGCAGGCTGGCGGTGCGCAGGGCGTTGCGGGCGACGGTGGTCGCTTCGGCGGCGCTGTCGGCCAGGCGGTCGATGGTCGACGGGGAGAGTTCCAGGCCCTCGTCGGCGGCGATGCGGCCCAGGATGCGCTTGCGCGCCGCCGGTGACGGCAGGTCCATCTTCTGCACGAAGCTCATGCGGCGCAGGAAGGCCGGGTCGATGTTCTCGATGGCATTGGTGGTCCAGATCGTCGGCACGGCGTTGGTCTCGAACAGCCGGTTCACGTAGACCTTGGAGCCCGGGCGCTGGACGAACTGGCCGCTGTCCTGCACGCGCCGGGCGTCGCCGATGAGATCCTCCATCTCGTCGAACAGCAGCACCACGTCGCCGCGCGTTCCCAGCACCTGCTGCGCCAGGGCGAGGGCGGCCACCCGGTCGTAGCGGTCCGGCTCGTCGCCATAGTTGTCCGTCTCCCCGACGGCGTAAAGGCGCGCGCCGGCCGCTGCCGCCAGCGACTTGGCGAGTTCCGTCTTGCCGGTCCCGGGCGGGCCGTAGAGCAGGATGTTGATGCCCGGAAGCCGCTCGCCCAAAGCGCTGCTGAGCATGCGCCGCAGCAGCGACAGCAGCCCGGCGGACAAGGCGAAGTCGGACAGCGCCAGCCTGGCCGGCGCGGCCTTGCCCACCAGGCACTCGATGATCGCCTCGTCGCTCATCGGCGAGCGGTTGAGCACTCGGTGAATGCTGTGGGTGGCCTCGATGCTGACCTGGCCTTCGCGGTTGCTGGTCAGCTCGACAAGGCCGAGCTGCACCGCCTGCGTCTGGCGCAGCGCTTCCAGCGAATCGAAACCGGCGAGTTCGGCGATGAGCAGCGAGACGTCCATGCCGTTGCGCTGCAGCAGGTTGCACAGCGATCCGCTGGGCCGCAGGCGCTCGACGGCGACGACGATCTGCAGCAGCAGGGCGTCACGCTCCGCCAGCTTCAGCAGGGCGGCGACGCGCTCGGCGATCACCAGCAGCAGCGACGCCTTCGGCGCCGGGCTCGCCGGGTCGTCGCCCGCCGGCTCGTCCTTGACGGCCCGGGCGAGCTGCGTCCAGCCGTCCGGCTTCTCTTCCGCCGCGGGCGGCTTGGCCCGGAAGCGGCGGAAGAGGCCGGTCTTTTCTTCCTTTTCGTCCTGCGGGGGATCCTCCAGCGCCGGCAGGCCAAGCGTCGCGGCATGGCTTCGGTACCAGGTCTCCAGGTTCTTCGCCCGCTCGGAGTCCGCCGCCGTTTCGCGCAGAGTGAGGCGCAGCAGGTGGCGGAGCAGAGTTCGTTCGTCCATGGGTCATCCAACGTCGCCTTGCGGCGCGGCGCCGCACGACAAGCGCGCAGGAGTCCGCCGCCACCGAAAGGTGGTTTGCATCAAAGTCGATTGGGGATGACGGCGCCGGGCCTCGCCCGGCGGGGGCCGCTAGTCTGCGGCCGCGAAGGCGAAGAGGCGGGGCGTCATGCCCAGGGTATTGTCCTTGCGCTCGATCATGCGCGTGCCTCGTTCTGGAATGGACCGGCGCCCGAAGACGCCGAGGGCGCGGTTGATAGCAACCTCTGGTGCCCGAGTCAACTGTCGGTTAGCTGTTGAGTGCTGTACGCCCAGACTAGATACCAACCGCCGGCCGGCGCCAACGCAGCGGCTATTCAAAAGGACTTCCGAAATAGGTAAGGGCCCACATAGCGATCATGAAAACGCTAATCAAGGATTGCGCGCCGGATACGGTGCGAACCCAGCCTCGTCCGCGCAGGACATATTCTTTGCTCCGTAATCGATATATCCAGTTGGCGACGTTCACCTCCCTCCAGCCGATATGAAACGCCGAAGTGATGCTGAAGAGCATTGCATACGCTAGAGCGCGGAATCCGGTAGCTGACATTTGCTCTACGTTTTCGCTATCTGCGACAACGAGTTTTTTGTCAACCTGCTCAATGCGCCCTTGAGACCAAATCCGGTAGACGCCACTTTTTCGCCCGAACAGGTTTGGCCAAGTGATGGGCAATAGGTAGATCGGCGCTAGCAAGACCATGAGGCCAAGCACAATCAGAATTGGCCGTTCGTAGTGCAAGCCATAGCCAACAGTCCACTCTAGGAAGATAAGGCGCAGAACGCCCTCTATTCGTGAACGAAGGTCCTTGTTGTGAATCTCGTACTCGAAACTTGGGGGCGCATATGGAAATACGACCTGGCTCTTATCATAGTGCCATCCCTCCATCATGTGCGCAGTTCGATTGTGCTCAAGAGCAAACCTCGCTCGACGTTCAAGCGGGCGTAGGCCTATCTCCTTAAATAGGACAGTAAGACGTGTAAGGCTGGCGTATTTACCCGGACTTATGGTGACCGTCTGAAGGCCCAGGATGTGTCCAATTCCTTCCTTGGAAGGTAAGCCGTCGGGCTCATAGTTGAGGTTCGTAAAGTTGACGAATTTTAGTCGGCCGCCTTCAATGCTGGTGTTTTTGAGCATTGCGTCGCTAAGGTCGACGTCTGAGAACGTGCTTTTCGACAAGTCAGAATCATAAATGATTGCTTCTTTCAGTTGGATGCTCCGAAGAGATGCGCTGTTTAGGCCAACGTCTACGAGAGTGCTGCCTCTGAGTATGATGGAGCGCAATATTGCACCCTTGAGAGAAGTATGTTGCAGCACGGCGCGTGTCATATCGACTTCTTCAAGAGTTGCATTTTCGAGATCGATATTAGAAAGTCGAGCGTTGGACAAGTCGGTTTCGCGAATTTGAGTTCGACGGAGACTGCTGTTGCGGAGTGTTGCTCTCGTCAACAAGGCGCCGTGAAGATTGGCTTGCTCAAGATCCGAATTTCCGATGGTTGCATCCTGCAGGTCGGCGCTTCTGAGGTCTGCCCCTTTCAGAGAGACGTCTTCGATGGCCGTTGTGATGAGTTTTGCTCCCCCAAGAAATGCATAATCTAGCTTGACGCCGAGAAGTACGATGTTGCTGAGGTCTGTGCCTCGGAGATCGGCACCTCTCAGGTCTGCGCCTTCAAAGGCATTACGCATCGGAAGAAGGGCAAAGTTGTCTTCGTGTAAGTCAAGATTACAAAAGCTTGGCATGCCCAGTCTGCGCTGTTCCAGCAGCCAGTCGGTCGCTAAGTGGGGATCGCTTCGGAGAATGTCCCACGGCTGAGCCGCGACAAGTGACGGCCATGATTGCGCTCGAAGCCATTCCTTGTGCGCTTTCAAGAGAGATTTTAGCTCTGACACATCTGGTCTGTGCCCTGTGTCATTGGGGCACGAGGAGCTGGGAATGCCCCTTACTTCAACTGCAGCTTCTGTGATCGGCATCGCCGCTAGCAGAATTGCTAGCGAGGAAATTCTCAGAGCTTTCACGTCTCGCCTTCAGCTTTCTAGGTTTGAGAGAATGAAAACAAAGGAATTTAAAGCTAACGACGTGTTCGGTGCGCTTTCAGGATGCGGACCTATTCAAACATGAATTGTTTTGACTTCGGAACCCACAATCTTGAGTTTGTCCAAGAGCATTTGACGTCGGACTTGGAGTCGCCAGAGGCGGAAGTCGAGAGTTGCTGCTTCCTCTACGACTGAAACACCGTGCCGGCCCCCGCCGCCCGCGCGCGGGCGACGGCCAGGGTGGCGATGGCGGTGTCCTGCACGCCGGTGCCGGTGAGATCGCAGAGGATGCATTGCGCGTCGCTCTCGCGGCCCGGCTTTTCGCCGGCGATGACCTCGCCCAGCTCGGGGAAGACCGCGTGCGGGTCGACCTTGCCGGCCTCGATGGCGTGGTGCAGTTCGCCCAGCAGGCGCACCTGGCTCAGGCGGTCGCAGACGTAGAGATCGGCGGCGGCCAGCGCCTCGGCGGCCACCTCGTTCTTGTAGGCGGCGTCGGAGCCCATGGCGATGATCGTCAGGCCCGGGCGCAGGTGCTCGGGCTCGATCAGCGGCTTGTTGGAGGGCGTGGTGGTGATGACCACGTCGCTCCCGGCGCAGAGCGCCGCGATGTCGTCGGTCACGGAGACCGGAATGCCCAGCGCCTCGGTCATCTCCATCGCGCAGGCCGCGGCGTTGCCGCCGTTGCGCGCCCAGACCTGGGCGCTTTCGATCGGGCGCACCAGGCTGAGGGCCCGCAGCTGCAGGCGCGCCTGGACGCCGGCGCCGACGATGCCCGCGGTCTTGACGCCTCTCGGGGTCAGCCATTTGGCGGCGACGCCGCCGGCCGCCGCCGTGCGCAGGTCTGTCAGGTAGCCGTTGTCGAGCAGGATGGCTTCCACCAGGCCGGTCTTGGCGCTGAACACCACCATGAGGCCGTTGAGGCTGGGCAGGCCGATCTTGGGATTGTCGAAAAAGCCGGGGCTCATCTTCATGGCCAGAGACTCGAGGCCCGGCACGTAGGCGGTTTTCACGTCGATCTCGCCGTTGGCCTCGGCAATTTCCAGGTGCAGCACCGGCGGCATGACCACGGGCTTGGTGGCCAGCGCCTCGAAGGCCTCTTCGATGCAGCCGACGATGTCGCCGTCGAGGTTCAGCAGGTCGCGCAGGTCGGGCTCGCTGAGGATGCTGACGTCAGGCATGGCGCGCGTCCTTTCCAGGGGCGTCGATAGCTTCGGCTTGGTGCTCGGCCAGCAGGTCCGGGTTCTCGCCGGCGACGATGCGCTGGTGCAGGGTCATGTCGATGTTGCCGCCGCTCAGCAGCGCGATGGTCGTTCCCCATTCCGGCCGCGGCGCGGCGAGCAGCGCCGCGATGCCGACGGCAGCGGCGCCTTCGATGACCTGGCGCTCTTCGCGGTAGGCGTGGCGGACGGCGCCGGCGATCTCCGCCTCGCTGACCAGCAGCACCTCGTCGACCAGGTCGCGGACCATGGCGAAGGTATGGCGGTTGGCGAGGCCGATGCCGCCGCCCAGGGAGTCGGCCAGGGTCGGCAACTCTTCGACGGGCACGGGCCGCCCGGCCTGGAGGCTTTCCTGCATGGCGGCGCCGCGCTGCATGGAAATGCCGACGACGCGCAGCGAAGGCTTCACGGTTTTCGCCGCCATGGCGATGCCGGCGATGAGGCCGCCGCCCGACAGCGGCACCAGCAGGGTCTCGGCTTCCGGCAGGTCTTCCAGCATCTCCAGGCCCAGGGTGCCCTGGCCGGCGATGATGTCGGCGTGGTCGAAAGGCGGCAGGGCGATCATGCCCTCCTCGGCGACCAGGCGGTCTACTTCCACCTGGGCGTCGTCCTGGGACAGGCCGACGATGCGCGCCTCCGCCCCCAGGGCTTCGATGGCCTCCACCTTGTTGGCGGGCACCAGCGCCGACATGCAGACGATGCAGGGAATGCCCGCCTCGCGCGCGGCGTGGGCCAGGGCGCGGCCGTGGTTGCCGGTGGAGGCGGCGGTCACGCCCCGGGCGCGCTGCTCGGCCGGCAGGGCGAGGACGGCGTTGGTCGCGCCGCGCAGCTTGAAGGCACCGGTGATCTGCTGATGCTCGCACTTCAGGTGCACCGGGGCCCCGTGCCGCGCGGTGAGGCTGGGCGAGGCGACCAGCGGTGTCCGGCGCAGGCGTCCGGTCAGGCGGCGGCGCGCCACCAGAGTGTCGGTCAGTTGCGGATGCTCGCCAGTCATAGCGGCGCCTTTCCTCAGGGTCTTCTTTTTTTGGGTCTGCCGCAGCCCAAAAGGCTTAACACAGGCCCTACGACGATTGGAACCCGGGCTGGATAGCGCGCTGCGTCAGAAAAAGTCCCGCCGCCCGGCGTCCGTCAGGATCACGTCCATGGGAATGTCGTGGGCCTGAGGGTAGATCGAGGCGATGGCGCCGCTGCCGTCACCGACCCCGACGGCGATCGGTTTTTCGGCAAAGGCGGCGAGGGTGCGGTCGAAGAAGCCGCCCCCGTAGCCGAGCCGGTAGCCCTTCGGGTCGTGGCCGACCAGCGGCGCGATGACCACGTCGGGGACGACCTCGGGGCCCTGGGCGGGGATCGGGATCTTCCACACGCCGTGGGTCATGCGGCAGCTCGGCGTCCAGGCGCGGAACACCAGCGGCCGGTCCTTGGCGACCACCACCGGCAGGGCGGCGCGCCCGCCCGCCGCGACGAACTCCCGCATCCAGGGCCGCAGGTCGAGCTCGCCGCGGAAGGGCCAGTAGAGACTGACCACGGCGTCCGGCCCGACAAGGCGGTCCAGTTCCCGGCCGACCTGATCGGCGATGGCCTGGCGCTCCGCCGCCGGGCGCGCCACGCGCAGCGCGACGAGGCGTTCACGTTCCTCGCGGCGCCACTGCGCCACCTGGCGGGCCTGTTCTTCGGGGCTCAAGGGGTGAAGCCAGGCCTCGTCCAGCTCCCGCGCGTAGCAGGTCGGGGAAGCCGGGTCGCTTCGCGGGTCATCGTCATCCTGCACGTCTGGCCGCCTTTTTTTTGTCGCTCGGTCGGGAGCCACCCGCGTCCAGGCGGACGCGGAGGAGTTGCTCTGACCTTCTCAAATAGATCAATCTATCCTCGGTCGGGCAATTCCACCTGGCCGGGGCGTGATCTAGAGCCTGCTGTCTGCGGTCAGTTTGCGCAAGAGCTCCTTCAGGGTATGCCGCTCGTTCTCGTCGAGCGGCGCGAGCAGCAGTTCCTCGGCGTCGGGCAGCGCCTCGCGCAGAGCGGCAAAGAAGTTCTGGCCGGAGGGCGTGAGAAAATGACCGACCCGCCGGCCGTCGTGGTCGTCGGCGTGTTTGATGAGAAATCCGGATTCCAGCAGCGGCTTCATCGCCGTGGTGACCACCGAAGGCGCGGTCACCATGCCCTCGGCCAGCTCGCCGTGGGTGATGCCGGGGTTGAGCTGCACCAGCTCCAGGATGCCGTACTGCAGCGGCGAGAGGTCGCTGCCGTCGAAGGCCCGGGCGAAGGCCTGCTGACCGCGCAGATGGCAGCGGCGGAAGAGATGGCCGAAGGCCTGGTGAAGCCCGCCCTTGCGCAGCTTCTTCCGGCGCGCTGCCGTGCCGGCCTTGCTCATGGCGAGCGGCTTTTTTTCATGATGCCCCTTGAGGCCGCCGTACGATGGACGGACGGCTGTTCAGCGCCTCCTTGTCGAAGCCGGCCAGCTTCTTGTAGCTGGCGGCGGTCTCTTCCAGCTCGCCGGGCACCAGCACGTCCTCGATGCGCGTGAAGCCGTCCGGCGCCAGCGTCTCGACCCGCTGCATGACCTGCTCCGGGCCGTTCTGCCGGTTGGCCAGCACGATCTTCGCGGTGGCCGGGCGGCGCTCGGCCTCGTAAGCCGCCAGGGCTTCGGGTGTTTCGCCCTGCTGCAGGATCTCGCGGGTCAGCACCCGGGCATCGAGGATCGCCTGGGAGGCCCCATTGGAGCCGATGGGATACATGGCGTGCGCCGCGTCGCCCAGCAGCGTCGCACGGCCCTCGGTCCAGTGCGGCAGGGGATCGCGGTCGACCATGGGATATTCGTAAATCGCCCCGGCGGCGCGGATCAGCGCCGGCACGTCCAGCCAGTCGAAGGTCCAGTCCTCGAACTGCGGCAGGAAGTCGGCCGGGTCGCCGGGCCGGTTCCAGTCCTCGCGCCGCCAGCCGTGGTCGGCGTCGAACTTGCGCTCGGCGATGAAGTTGATGAGCGCCTTTCCATCGTCGTCCGGGCCGGACAAGGGGTAGGCGACGAACTTCTGGAACTCGTGGCCCGCCATGATCATGGAACGGCCCGTGAGATAAGGCTCCGCCCGCGCCGTGCCGCGCCACAGGATGGCGCCGTTCCAGATCGGCGGACCTTCGTCGGGAAAGAAACGGCGGCGCAGGCTGGAATGGATGCCGTCGGCGCCGATCAGCAGCGCGCCCTCGACCTCGCCGCGCTTCCTGCCGCTCTTCTTGTCGATGAAGCCGGCGCTGATGCCCTTCGCGCCGTCGCGCCAGGTCTCCAGGTGCCAGCCGGTCACGATGTTCTCCGCGCCGAGGCGCTGTTGTGCCGCTTCCAGCAGCATCATCTGCAGCCGGCCGCGGTGGATGGAGAACTGCGGCCAGCGGTAGCCGGCGGCTTCGCCGCGCGGCTCCGACCAGATGAGCTGGCCGCGCTTGGAGTAGTAGGCCAGTTCGGCAGTGCGCAGGCCGATGCGGTCCAGTTCGGCCAGCAGGCCCAACTCGTCCAGTTCGCGCACCGCGTGGGGCAGCAGGTTGATGCCGACTCCGAGCGGCCGGAGCTCGGCGGAGGTCTCGAAGACCTTCACCGGAACCCCGGCCTGGTGCAGGGAGAGGGCGAGTGTCAGCCCGCCGATGCCGGCGCCGGCGACAAGGACGGTCACGCCGGCGTCTCCCTACTCGGCGCCCGCGTACTCGGCGATCAGCGCCTTGGCGTCGGCGACCATGGCGGCGCCGTCGTAGCCCTTGGCGTTCATCTCCGCGATCCACTGGTCGACCAGGGGCGCCGCCACTTTCTTCCAGCGCGCGACCTCGGTCTCGTCCAGCATGATCATCTTGTTGCCGGACTTCTCGGCGATGGCGATGCCGGGGGCGTCGCCTTCGTCCATCACGCGGCCGACCCACTTGGATGTCGCGAGGCCGGAGTTGGCGTCGATCACCGCCTTCAGGTCGCCGGGCAGGGACTCGTACTTCGCCTTGTTCATCGCGAAGACGAAGAAGGAGGTGTAGAGCCCGCGCGAGCCGGAGAAGCTGGTGTGGCTGTCGACCAGTTCGGCCACCTTCAGCGGCGCGGTCACTTCCCAGGGGATCGCCGTGCCGTCGATGACGCCCTTGGAGAGCGCTTCCGGCATGGCCGGCACCGGCATGCCGACCGGCGTGGCGCCCAGGGCGGCGATCAGGGCGTTGGCCTGGCGCGTGGGCCCGCGCAGTTTCAGGCCCTGCATGTCCTCCAGCTTCTCGACGCCGTCGCCCTTCACGTGCAGCAGGCCGGGGCCGTGGGTGTGGACGGCGATCAGGTGGACGTCCTTGAACTCGTCGGTCAGGTACTTCTCGTAGAAGCGCCAGGCGGCCTGCGAGGTGGCCTCGGCGCTGGCCGGCATGAAGGGCAGCTCGAAGGCTTCGGTGCCGGGGAAGCGGCCCGGCGTGTAGCCGGTCAGCGTCCAGACGATGTCGACCACGCCGTCGCGCGCCTGGTCGTAGAGCGCCGGCGGCTTGCCGCCCAGCTGCATGGTCGGGTAGATCTCGACCTTGATGCGCCCGCCGGACTCCTTCTCGATCTTCTCCGCCCAGGGGGTGATGAAGTTCTTCGGCACCGGCGCGGGCGGCGGCAGGAAGTGGTGGATGCGCAGGGTGACGTCCTGCGCGGCGGCCGGCGAGACCTGGCCGGTCGCAGCTGCTGCCGTCAAGACGACGGCGGCACAAAGAGTCCTGAAAAGCGATGTCATGCGGTTTCCTCCCGGTGTATCCCGACCTTGGCTAGGCCGGGCAGTTTTGATTTTGTTTACCATGTAAACTGATTGGCGCCCCTCCGGTCAAGAGGCCGGTCGCAAGGCGAGCCGGGGGCAAGGCCAGCCAGAAAGCGGGGATGGGCCGTGGCGGCGTGATCCAGATCAGCCGCGGCCCGGTCCGGGCCTGCTATGCTCCGTCCCTGATGTCGATGACGGACCGCCCGGCAAGGGCGGGTCCGAGCAAGGGGGAGCGGCAGATGGTGGAAAACAGCGAAGCCGAGCGCCCGGTGCGACGGGTGGTGATCATGGGCGCGGGCGGGCGCGACTTCCATAACTTCAACATGGTCTACCGGGACGACCCCGCCTGCGAGGTCGTCGCCTTCACCGCCGCGCAGATCCCCGGCATCGCCGGGCGGCGCTATCCGCCGGCCCTGGCCGGTCCGCGCTATCCCGAGGGTGTCCCCATCGTCGACGAGCGCGAACTGGAAAGCCTGTGCCGCGGCGAGGCGGTCGACGAGGTCGTCTTTTCCTACAGCGACGTGCCGCATGAGACGGTCATGCACGCGGCCTCGCGTGCGCTGGCGGCGGGGGCGGGCTTCGATCTCTTGGGGCCGCGCCGCAC
Organism: Kiloniellaceae bacterium; assembly: GCA_048268885.1. Taxonomy (GTDB): domain Bacteria; phylum Pseudomonadota; class Alphaproteobacteria; order Kiloniellales; family Kiloniellaceae; genus Pelagibius. The sequence continues at coordinate 39,522 of JBLWUP010000003.1, forward strand.
CATGATCCGGGCGAAGGTGCCGGTCATCGCCATCTCCGCCGTGCGTACCGGCAGCGGCAAGTCGCAGGTCGGGCGCTGGCTCTCGGCCTACCTGCGCGAAAAGAACGTGCAGGCGGCTGTGATCCGCCATCCCATGCCCTACGGCGACCTGGAACGCCAGGCAGTGCAGCGCTTCGCCTCGCGCGCCGACCTGGAGGCGGCCGACTGCACCATCGAGGAGCGCGAGGAGTACGAGCCGCATATCGCCGCCGGCCATCCGATCTTCGCCGGCGTCGACTACGCCCGTATCGCCGAATTGGCGGAACAGGAAGGCCGGGTGATCATCTGGGAAGGCGGCAACAACGACTTCCCCTTCCTGCGCCCGGATCTGCATGTGGTTCTGGTCGACGCGCTGCGGCCCGATCAGACCGCGAGCCATCACCCCGGCGAGGCGGTGCTGCGCATGGCCGACGTGGCGCTGATCGCCAAGAGCGACGTCGCCACGGCCGAGCAGGTCGAAGAGGCGCGGGCTGGGATCGCACATCTGCGGCCCGACCTGCCGGTCGTGCTGGGCGCCTCGCCGATCACCCTGACCGACCCGGCGGCGGTGAAAGGCCGCCGCGTGCTGGTGGTCGAGGACGGGCCGACCGTCACCCACGGCGGCATGGCCTACGGCGCCGGCTTCGTGGCGGTGCGCGACCTGGCGGCGCAGATCGTCGATCCGCGGCCCTTCGCGGCGCCGGAGATCGCGGCGGCCTACGCGAAGTACCTGCAGATCGGGCCGGTGCTGCCGGCGCTGGGCTACGGCGAAACGCAACGCCGCGCCCTGGAGGCGACCATCAACGGCAGCGATGCGGAGGTCGTGGTTGTCGCCACGCCCATCGACCTCGGCGCCTTGCTGAAGATCGACAAGCCGGTGGTGCGGGCGCGCTACGACTACGCCGATGCGGGCGGCCCGCCGCTGTCGGACTTCGTCGATTCCTTCCTGCAGCGCGCCGGGCTGAAGGATCGGTAGGGTAGGCCGCCTTGTGCCGTTAGAGCGCTGCCGGCGCCGGTGCAGGGTGCTTTGAGAGGCTTGATCACATCCCCCCGGGGGGGATATGATCCGCCTATGAGTGAGCCGCATCGTCATCAAAGCCACCCGGCCATCGTCAACCGGCTGAAGCGCACCGAGGGGCATCTGCGCAAGGTGATTGCGATGATCGAGGAAGGCCGCCCCTGTCTGGAGGTGGCGCAGCAGCTCTATGCCGTGGAAAGTGCCGTGGCCAAGGCCAAGGTGACCTTGATCGAGGATCACCTTGATCACTGCCTGGACGAGGTGGTGGGGCCGCTGGGCGCCGCCCAGCGCCGCGAGATTGAAGCCTTCAAGGCCATCGCGAAGTACCTTTAGGCAGCCTTTTGGAGGAATCGAATGTTTAGAATTGCCGCTGCTGCGGTGATGCTGCTCATTGCCATGCCGGTCGAGGATGCATCGGCGGAGGACCGTGGCGCCGTCGTGTTCGAGCAGGCCTGCACCGCCCGCCACCTGGAAAGCATGTCCGCCGCCGAAACCGATCAGGCGGAAGACCTCGCCGCGCCGCCGATGAATCTGTTGTCGACGATCATCCGCAGGAAAACCGGCAACACGCAAAGCGCCTTCGTCGCCCATGTCGTCGATTTCACCCGGCAGCCTGCCGAAGACAAGGTGCTGGCGATGGCGGAGGCCCTCGACCGCTTCGGGCTGATGCCGCCGATCCGCGAGATCGATCCCTCGATCAAGGAGGATGACTTGCGGGCGGTCGCCGCCTGGCTTTTCGGGCACTACGACTATGAATACGAATTGCAGGAGCTTCTGGAACACCAGGGCTCGGCGGGTCAGTAGCGGCGGGCTGACTCGCCGGAGGCTCGGGCGATGTTGAGCGTTCTTTCCAACACCACCTATCGGCGCCTGTTCTGCGCGCAGCTCATCTCGCTTCTGGGGACCGGCCTTGCGACCGTCGCGCTCGGGCTGCTCGCCTACGATCTGGCGGGCGCGGAAGCGGGCGCGGTCCTCGGAACCGCCCTGGCGGTCAAGATGATCGCCTACGTCGGTGTCGCGCCTGTGGCGGCGGCCTTCGCCGAGGTCATGCCGCGGCGGGCCCTGCTGGTCACTCTGGACCTTGTCCGTGCCGCGATCGCCGTCATGCTGCCTTTCGTCACAGAAGTCTGGCAGATCTACCTGCTGATCTTCGTCCTGCAGTCCGCCTCTGCCGCTTTCACGCCCGCGTTCCAGGCGACTATCCCGGATGTGCTGCCGGAGGAGAAGGACTACACCCGGGCGCTGTCGCTCTCGCGTCTCGCCTACGACCTGGAAAGCCTCGTCAGCCCGATGCTGGCGGCGGCGCTGCTTTCGGTGATGAGCTTCCACTTCCTCTTCGCCGGCACCGTCCTGGGTTTCCTCGCCTCGGCGGCCTTCGTCCTCTCGGTCGCGCTGGCCAGCCCCGCGGCGGCGGTGCGTCACGGCGGCTATGACCGCATCACGCGCGGCTTGCGTATCTACCTCGCGACGCCGCGCCTGCGCGGGCTCCTGGCGGTCAGCCTCGCGGTGGCGGCGGCAGGGGCCATCGTCATCGTGAACACGGTCGTCTACGTCCAGGCGGGCTTCGGACTGGGCGAACGCGAGACCGCCCTCGCCCTGGCGGCCTTCGGCGGCGGTTCCATGCTCGTCGCTCTGGTGCTGCCGCGGTTGCTGGAACGCGTCTCCGACCGCAGCGCCATGCTGAGCGGTGCGGCCGTTCTGGCCGCCGGGGCCCTGCTCGCCGCTGTCGTGCCGGCCTATGCCTTGCTGCTGCCGTTGTGGTTCGCGCTCGGCGCCAGCTATTCCCTGGCGCTCACCCCCTCGGGCCGGCTGCTGCGCCGCTCGGCCCACCCGGAAGACCGTCCGTCGCTCTTCGCCGCACAGTTCGCGCTGTCGCACGCCTGCTGGCTGATCACCTATCCGCTCGCCGGCTGGCTGGGCGCGGTCGCGGGCCTGCCGGTAGCGGCCCTGGTTTTGGCCTCGGTGGCGGCTTTCGGCGCGCTGGCCGCCGTGGTCCTCTGGCCGGTAGACGATCCGGAGGTGGTCGAGCACAGCCACCCCGACCTGCCGCCGGACCACCCCCACTGGGCCAGCGGCGCGCACAAGCCGGGGCACCGCCATGCGCACGCCTATGTCATCGACGATCTGCACTTCGTCTGGCCTCAGGAGCGTTGATCATCTAATACGGCAAGCCGACGTAGTTCTCGGCCAGCGCGGTCTGCGCCGCCTTGGAACTCATGAGGTAGTCGAAGTCGGCCCGCTGGATGCGGTCGCCGAAGCCCTCGTTCTCCGGGAACTTGTGCAGCAGCGCCGTCATCCACCAGGAAAAGCGCTCGGCCTTCCACACACGCGCCAGCGCGCGCTGCGAGTAGGTGTTCAGGCCGCTCTCGTCGCCCTGGCCGTACCAGTCGGCCAGCGCGGCGGAGAGGTAGTGGATGTCGGAGGCCGCGAGGTTCAGGCCCTTGGCGCCGGTCGGCGGCACGATGTGCGCGGCGTCGCCGGCCAGGAATAGGCGGCCCCAGCGCATAGGCTCGGCGACGAAGCTTCGCAAGGGCGCGACGCTCTTTTCCACCGAGGGGCCGGTCACCAGACGGGCGGCGACGTCGGCGGGGATCTGCGACTTCAGGCGCTCCCAGAACTGATCGTCGGACCAGTCGTCCGGGTTCTCGTCGGCGCGGCACTGTACGTAATAGCGGCTGAGTTCCGGCCCGCGCAGGGAGCAGAGCGCGAAGCCCAGGTCGTGGCGGGCGTAGATCAGTTCCTCGTTCACCGGCGGCGTTTCCGACAGCACACCGAGCCAGCCGAAGGGGTAGACGCGCTCGAAGGTTTTCAGCATCTCGGCGGGCATGGACCGGCGGCTGATGCCGTGGAAGCCGTCGCAGCCGATAACGAAGTCGCAGTCCAACCGCTCCTCGGCGCCGTCCTTGCGGAAAGTCAGGTAAGGCTGTTCCGTGTCCAGGTCGTGCGGCGTGACCTCCTCGGCCTCGTCGATGACGACGCCGTTCATCGCGTCGCGCGCGGCGTAGAGGTCGCGCGTGACTTCGGTCTGGCCGTAGACCATCACGGTCTTGCCGCCGGTCAGGCCCTCCAGGTCGATGCGCAGGCGATCTTCCTGGTAGGCGATGTTCACGCCTGTATGGACCTGGCCGTCACGGTCCATGCATTCGGCAACCTCGGCCTGGCGCATGAGGTTCTGGAAGCCCTGCTCCAGCACGCCGGCGCGGATCCGTCCCAGCACGTAGGCGCGGCTGCGCCGCTCCAGCACCACGGTGGAGATGCCGCGCAGATGTAGCAGCTGCGAGAGCAGCAGGCCCGAAGGGCCGCCCCCGATGATTCCAACCTGGGTATCCATCCCTGGAAAACTGTCCTTTTCCGGCTTCTTCGTCTATTTTTAGGCATTACAGCGCTTTGCCCGGCGCTTGCGGAAGGGAGACTTCGGACAAATTCCTGGACAAATCGAACATTACGGGCCGCCCCCGGCGGAGTCAGGTATTCCCAACTTCGCGCTCTATGGGGAGGCCCCAGGGCGCCAGGAGGGCGATGCGGGCCGCGCGCCCTTTCCCGACGTGCTGCACTGCGAGTCGATCCCGGCGCGGGCCAGCCTGCACGACTGGACCATCGCGCCGCACCGGCACCACAATTTGCACCAGTTCTTCTGGATCGAGGCGCCCGGAGTGGGTGTTGCAGGCGGCGAGGCGACGCTGGAGGGGAAGGTCCACGGCCTGGCGCCGGCAGCGGCCATTTCCCTGCCGCCGATGAGCGTGCACGGCTTCCGCTTCGCGCCGGGGACCCAGGGCTGGGTCGTCACCCTGCCGGTGGCGGCCCTGGCGCAGCAGCTGGGCGACGCCGCCGCGCTGCGCGCCGCCCTGGCGCGCTCGGCCCTGATCCATCCCCCCCTGATTGACGAGGGGGAGTCACCCGCCTGGATCTTCGAGGCGGTGGCCCGGGAATTCGCCGGCAGCGGGCTGGGACGCGCCAAGGCCCTGGCCTCCCTCGTCGGGCTGCTGGCGACCTGGTTCGCCCGGGCGCTGGCCAGCGAGGCGGCGCGTGCCGGCGCGGAACCGCGCGCCGGGGCCGAACTGCTGGCGCGCTTCCAGGGGCTGGTCGAGCGGGACTACCGCAGCCCGCGCCCGCTCGGCGACTACGCTCGCGAACTGGGCGTGACGCCGACGCACCTCAGCCGCGTCAGCCGGGCGCTCACCGGCGTCTCGGCCTCGCAGCTCGTTCTGGAGCGGCGGCTTTTGGAGGCGCGCCGCGCGCTGGCCTACACCACCATGCAGATCTCGGAGGTCGCCTACATGCTGGGCTACAGCGACCCGGCCTACTTCGCCCGCGTCTTCGCCCAGGCGGCGGGCGAGAGCCCGTCAGCGTTCAGGGCACGCATGACGGCGTTGTAGTGCCCGCGCCGTCATGGCGAGATCCGGTTCGTGCGATCCAGGAAACCGTCAGTAGTCGCCGATTCCACATTGAATGCCGACCTGCAGGCCAACGAAAGGGTTGGACTGGATGATTGAGTAGATGCTGTCCCGGCTGAACTCGTACTGGTGAATCTTGGGATAGATCGACCGCCCGATATCGGCGATGCACTGGCACTGCTGCACCGAATACCGTCCGGCATAGTACTTTGCGCAACCCGCGACGTAAGTCGATTGGCCGGCGCCGTCGCTGGCTGTTCGTTTGAGGTGGCTGACAAGATTGTTGGTCATCCGCTTGGCCGTGTCACCCTCGCATCCAAGATTGGTAGCGGTTTTTTCGCCGAGTGCGTAAGCGCTCATGCTCGCAGCTTGATCTCCCAAACCTTCTCCGAGGTCCGGGCTCCCGTAGCGGCTTCCGATGCTTCCGACAAGGGCGGATGACGTGAGGAATTTCTGCAGGATGCCGCGCGCTTCCGGGTTGCGCGGCGCTCCGCAATCCGTCACGAACTTCTGCGTCAGACCCGCGATGAACACCTGCTCTTTCTGCGAATACTCACGCTCACAAGGCACCCAGAGCGCTACCAGCGCCTCGGCGAATTCAAAACCTTGGAGGTTCGCAGGGGTCGGTGGACACTTGTTTGCGCCGAGGGCCGGAACGGCTGTCAGGGAAATGGCGACGGCGATAGCAAAGCCGATATTCCGAAGGTTCATGACTACAATACCTCGCTGGTTGCGCGCCGGTAGAGGCCACGAAGGCAATCAAGAGAGAACCATCAAATATAGTATATCTGTGAATATTTTCTCTTTTTACGAGTATATCACACCGCGACGGCACTACAAAGCCGCTCGGTCGGAAGCGCAAGGCGGCTGAGGATCGCCCTTGCCCTTCGGTGTTGGTAAGGCGGCCTTGTTCAACGCGATTTGTCCCGCGCCATGCGGGCGTGCTCCCAGGACATCAGCAGCACGCCGGCGAAGACGACGCCGAAGCCCAGCAGGTGGACCCACTGGAAGCGCTCGCCGAGCAGCAGGTAGGACAGCACGAGGGCCGAGGCCGGCATGAGGCCCATGAAGGCGGCGGCGATGGAGCCCTCGGTCTTGGCGATGCCGGAGTACCAGCACCAGGTGCCGAGGGCGAGGGTGCCGGCGCCGTACCACAGGGCGGCCAGCCAGCCGTCCCACGCCACCGCCGCCGGGTCGAAGCTCTGCCACTCCCAGGCCGCCAGCGGCAGGAACAGCGGGATCGACAGCGCTGCGGCGAGGAAGGCGACCACCATGGGGTCGCTGTCGCGGCTGACGCGCTGGCCCAACAAGGTGTAGGTCACCTCGCAGCAGACGGCGGCGAAGACCAGCAGGCCGCCCAGCACGGCGCTGTTGCCCCCGTCCTGCAACAGGCCCTGCAGCAGTTCCTGCAAGGGACCGCTGGCGCCGCCGCCCGATCCCTCGCCGTTCGAGCCGCCGCTGCCGCCGCTCAGATAGAGCAGCAGCACGCCGCCCACCGCCAGGGCGATGGCCGCGATCTTGCGCCAGTTGGCCTTCTCACCGACCAGCAGGATGGCAGCCGCGGCGGTGACCGCCGGCGTCGTCGCCATGACCACCGCGCCGGTGACGCCGGAGACCAGGCTCATGCCCATCAGCATGAAGACGGAAAAGCCGAACATGCCGAAGATCGCGATGAGGCCGGTCAGCAGCCAATCGCGGCGGCTCAGCTTGCGGACCGCGGACCAGGAGCCGAGGAGGAAGGGGAGGAGCACCAGGGCGCCGATGGCGACCCGCAGCGCGGAGCCGACGGCGACCGGCATGGCCTCGGTCACCAGTTTGGAAACCGGCGTGGCCGAGCCGAAGAGGATCATGCCGGCGGCGAGCTGAAAGTAGATCAGCCCGGCCAGGGCGGAGGAGCCTTTCGACGTGCTGTGCTGTTTCGACGTTGCCATGGCGCTGTTGTGACAACGCCCCTGTCTTCGGCGAGTTCCCACTCCGGCGTCAGCCGGGCGCTGACCGGCGTCCCGGCCTCGCAGCTCATCCTGGAGCGCCGTCTGCTGGAGGCGCTCCGCGCGCTGGCCTACACGACGCTGCAGGTGGCGGAGATCGCCTACATGCTGGGCTACAGCGACCCGGCCTACTTCGCCCGCGTCTTCGCCAAGGCGGCCGGGGAGTCGCCCAGCGCATTTCGGGTGCGCATGACGGCGCTTTAGTCGCCGCCGGGCCGGCGGCTAGCCGCGGATCGGATGGCTGGTTTCCCAGGCCTCGATATAGTTGCGGGTCCGGGGCACCGCGCTTCTGGCCTTGCTCAACTGGAGCTGGGTGACAATGTGGCTGCCGTGCATGAAGGTCAGCTCGCTGGTGGCCAGGTAGAACTCCCACATGCGGCAAAAACGCTCGTCGTAGAGCTCGGCGGCCTTGCTCCGGTTGGCGGCGAAACGCTCGCGCCAGTGGCGGCAGGTATGGCCGTAGTGATCCCGCCAGATCTCGATGTCGTTGATGAACATCTTGGTTCTCTCGATCGGCGGAACGATCTCCGAGATGGCCGGGGAGTAGCCGCCGGGAAAGATGTACTTGCGGATGAACGCGTTGGTCGCGCTGGGGCCGTTGCGCCGCGCGATGGTGTGCAGCACGGCAATGCCGTCGTCGCTGAGAAGCGCGCGGACTTTGTTGAAGAACTCGGCGTAGTGGGCGACGCCCACATGCTCGAACATGCCGACCGAGACGATCCGGTCGAAGGGTCCTTCGACCGCCCGATAGTCCTGTTCCAGAATGCGGACACGATCGGCGACCCCCGCCTCGGCCGCCCGCGCCTCGGCGATGCGCCGCTGTTCCGGTGACAGGGTGACGCCGACGACCTCGGCGCCGCATTCCCGGGCCAGGTAGATCGCCATGCCGCCCCAGCCGCAGCCGATGTCGAGCACGCGCATCCCCGGTTCGATGCACAGCTTGGCGGCGATATGGCGCTTCTTCGCGGCCTGCGCCGTCTCCAGGCTGTCGCTTTCGTTCTCGAAATAGCCGCAGGAATATTGCATGTCGGCATCGAGAAACAGCCGGTACATCTCGGCGTCGAGATCGTAGTGATGGCGAGCGTTGCGGCTCGACACCCGGGCCGGGTTGAACTGAAAGGCCCTGCGGACCAGCTTCTGCAGGGACTTGTTCCAGCTTTCGGCGCCGGATTTGTTGCCGCGCCCGCCGTTCCTTTTAATCAGCAGCAAGAAGTCATAGATCGAGCCGCCCTCGATCTCGATCTCGCCGTTCATGTAACCTTCGGGCAGGTGGAGCGCGGGATTGAGCGCCAGCTTCCTGACGATGGACGCGGTCTTGAACCTGAGGGTGAGGGCCGGGCCCGTGCCGTCGCCCGCCTCGGTCGTCCGGCCTGCGGCATCGATCACCCGGAGCGAACCCGTCCGAATTTTCTTTTTGAGCAGCCGCTTCAACAGCGTCGAGCTGAGAGCGCCGCTCATGCCGATGCACGCTCCTTGCCGGGCCCCTTGCGGTGGGGTGTGGGGCGGTGGGGTGCGGGGCGGCAGGGCGTCGGGCGGCTGCGCCGGCGAAGCCGATTGTCTGGAGAATGAACCCGGTCGTGCATAGCTATATTCTCTCGCATGGTCTTGATATGGCCTTCCTGAACATCGGCGCAGATTAACACAGTTCGGCGCCGCGCCTCCCCGGCGCGCTGCGGATCCGGAGCGGGGGCATCACCCCATTTCGCCGCGCTCGATCATCAGCGGGATGACGAGGTCTTCCTCGTCGTCCAGGTGGCGCAGCATGCCGGTCAGCAGCTCGCCGCTGACCTCGGCGTAGGCCTCCAGCGGGCCCTCCGCCGCGCTTGGGTCGCGCGCCAGGGCCTGCAGCAGGGCGTTGGCCGCCTCGGCCGTCGCCATGAGCGCGGCGTGCAGCACCTGGTGGTCGCGGTCCAGTAGCTCGAAGCCGCGCGCGAGGCGCGGCTCGGCCCGGCGGAAGACCGGAAAGTAGTGATAGTCCTCGATCTGGTGGTGGCCGTGCAGTTCGCCAAGGAAGAGCTGCAGGCGCCGGGCGAAGGGGGCCTGGAAGTCTTCGGCGGTGGTCCGACCGTGGCGCAGATCCTCGACGCTGTCCCGCAGGGCCGTGCCGAGCTGGCGGAAGGCGGCGTGGCGGTCGAGCCAGAACCTCGCCGTCATGCCGAGGTTGGCGTCGCCGGACCAGCCGCTGCGCGGATGCTGCGCCAGCAGAAAGAGCCACTCCGCCGGCAGGCCGCTGCGTTGCGCCAGGGCGAGCTTGTCGAGGTCGTCGGATAGGTCGTCGGGGGCCATGCCCTGAACTTAACTCAATACAGCAGGCGGACCAGCCCCAGGGTGATCACCGGGAAGGCCACCAGGATCGCGATGCGGATCACGTCGCTCACCACGAAGGGCAGGGCGCCGCCGTAGGTGCGCGACAGCGGCACGTCGGGCGCCATGGAGTTGATGACGAAGAGGTTCATGCCGACCGGCGGGGTGATCAGCCCGACCTCCACGGTGATCAGCACGACGACGCCGAACCAGATCGCCATCTCCTCCGCCGGCAGGCCGAAGTCGAGCACCGAGACGATGGGAAAGAAGATCGGAATGGTCAGCAGGATCATCGACAGCGAGTCCATGACACAGCCGAAGACCAGATAGCACAGCAGGATGACCAGCAGCACCAGCCAGGGGCTGATCCCCAGGGTGGCGACGTAGTTGGCGGTCTCCTGCGGCAGCTGGGAGAAGGCGAGGAAGCCGTTGTAGACGGCGGCGCCCAGCACGATGAAGAAGATCATGCCGGTGGAGATGGCGGTGCCGGTGATCGACTCGCCGAGGCTGCGCCAGGTGAGCCCGCCGTTGGCGAGGGCGATCAGGCCGGTGCCGGCGGCGCCCACGGCGGCGCCTTCGGTCGGCGTGAACCAGCCGAGGTAGATGCCGCCGATGACCAGGACGAAGATCAGCAGCACCGGCCAGACCGAAATCAGGGCGGAGAAGCGTTCCGCCAGGTCGGCGGGCTCGCGCTGGCCGGCGGAGTCCGGCTTCACGCGCACGTAGATGGCGATGGTGATCATGTAGCCGAGGGCGGCGAGCACGCCGGGCACCATGGCGGCCATGAACAGCTTGATGATGTTCTGTTCGGTGAGGATGGCGTAGATCACCAGCACCACCGAGGGCGGGATGAGGATGCCCAGGGTGCCGCCGGCGGCGAGGCAGCCGGTCGCCAGCGCGCCGGAATAGCCGTAGCGCCGCAGTTCCGGCAGGGCGACCTGGCCCATGGTGGCGGCGGTGGCCAGCGAGGAGCCGCAGATCGCGCCGAAACCGGCGCAGGCGCCGACCGCGGCCATGGCGACGCCGCCCCGGCGGTGGCCGAGCCAGGTCTCCGCCGCCTTGAACAGCGCCTGGGACATGCCGCCGCGCGTCGCGAACTGGCCCATCAGCAAGAACAGCGGCACGATCGACAGTGAATAGCTGGAGAAGGTGTCGTAGGTCAGCGACTTCAGCTGCGCCAGGATGGGGATCCAGCTGCCGGTCACCATCCAGGTGCCGAAAAAGCCGACCGACAGCATCGCCAGGCCGATGGGCACGCGCAGAAAGATCAGCGCCAGCAGGACCGGAAAGGACCAGAGGCCGAGTTCCAGATGCGTCATTGCGCGGAGGTCTTTCGCTCGCCGTGAGAGATCCGCGTCTCGCGCAGGCTGCGGACCACGGTGTAGGCGCAGACCAGGGTGAAGACGCCCGCGCCCAGCAGGCTGGCGGCATAGCTCCACCAGACCGGGAACTGCAGGATGAAGGTGGTCTCGCCGTAGGAGCGCTTGTCGAGCATGCCGTCGAAAAGCCGCCAGGTCAGCACCGCCGAGGCCGCGGTCATGAGGATGTTGGTGACCACGTCGATCATTGCGTTGGGCCGCCGTCCGGCGCGCGACAGGAAGAGGTCGACGGTCACGTGGCCGCGGTGGAACTGGCAGAGTGGCAGGAAGGCCAGCACGGCGAAGGCGGTGCCGGCCTCGACCAGCTCGAAGTCGCCCGGGATCGGCCCCAGCCCGGCGAAGATGAGGCCGCGTCCGATGATGCTGACCACCGTCAAGCTCAGCACGGCGATCAGCGCCGCGCCGCCCAGCATGGCGGTCCAGAACGCGATGCGTTCGATCGTTCGATCAATCCTTGATCGCATGAAGCTGCTCCCCCAAAAGCCTGACATCCTGTTCGGCCTTACGCAGATCGGGCGGCGCATGGCACCGCCCGACCTCAGTCCTTACCGGTGGTTCTATCGCAAAAGGCCGCTATTGGCCGCTGTATTTTTCGATGCGCCTACGGGCGTCCTCGACCAGGGCCGCGCCGTCGATGCCCTTGCCCTTCATCTCCTCGATCCATTTCTCGCTGGTTTTCCGGGCGATTTCCTGCCAGCGGGCGGTCTCCGCCTCGTCGAGGGTGATCAGGGTGTCGCCGGCTTTCTCGGCGACGGAGCGCCCGATGACGTCGACCTCGTCCATGGCCTTGCCGAAGAGGGCGGCGACCTGCGGGCCGGAGTTGTCGTCGATCACCTTCTTCAGATCGTCGGGCAGGTTCTCGTAAGAGTCGCGATTCATCGCAAAGATAAACGTCGAGGTGTAGAGGCCGTAGCGGCCCGAGAACGCGGTGTGGCTGTCCACCAGCTCGGAAATCTTCAGGGGCAGGGTGACTTCCCAGGGAATGGCGACGCCGTCGATGACGCCCTTGGACAGGGATTCCGGCACGGCCGGCACCGGCATGCCGATCGGCGTGGCGCCGAGGTCGGTGAGCAGGCCGGCGGCGATGCGGGTCGGCGTGCGGATTTTCAGGCCCTGCATGTCCTCCAGCGCGCGGACGCCCGCGCCGCGCACGTGCAGCAGGCCGGGGCCGTGGGTGTGCAGCGCGATGGGATGCACGTCCTCGAAATTGTCCATGGCGTTGGCCAGGACGTATTCGTGGAAGGCGCGGCTGGTGGCCTCCGCCGTGGTCACCATGAAGGGCAACTCGAAGGCTTCCGCCTTGGGAAAGCGCCCCGGCGTATAGCCCAGCACGGTCCAGATCAGGTCGACCACGCCGTCACGGGCCTGGTCGTAGAGCGCGGGCGGCGCGCCGCCGAGTTGCATGGAAGGATAATGCTCGACCTTGATGCGGCCGCCCGACTGGCTTTCCACCTTCTCAATCCAAGGGGTCAGGGCCCTGGCTGGAATGGCCGCCTGGGGCGGCAGCATCTGATGCAGGCGGAGCGTGACTTCCTGGGCAGCGGCGCGGGGAGACGAGGAAAAAACCGCGGCGGCCGAAAAGGCGAGCGCCAGCGCAAGAGCAACGGCTCGATTCATGGTGTCCTCCTGTTCACACCTCCCCAGGCTCCCGGTGAGGCTTGCCTGGAGGGCGATCTTATTTGGTCCGGCTTCTGCTGCCCGGCCGGACTTGTGAGCCTCTAGCTTGCTGGCTCCGCCGCGCGCAATCAAGCATGCTATCGGTATCACGGGGCCGCTGGCGCCGATGTGCCGCCCTCCAAAGCCCGGCCGGGACGTTGTATAAAGCCTGTCGGACTCGGGGCCGGCGCCACCCGGGAATCCCCCGAAATCGCGCCGGATTGCGGTAAAATCACGTGATCCCGCCTGAAGCGGGACGATTCAGGAGGCTCTCTATGAGTGACACAAGACCTTTCCGCGCCGATCACGTCGGCAGCTTTCTGCGTCCCCGGCGCCTTATCGAGGCGCGGGACCGGCAAGCCGGCGGTTCCCTCAGCGCCGAGGGCCTGCGCGAGGTGGAAGACGAGTGCATCCGCGACCTGGTCACCAGGCAGGAGGACGTGGGCCTGCAGGGCATCACCGACGGCGAGTTCCGCCGCACCTTCTTCCACGTCGACTTTCTGGAGCACCTGGCGGGCGTGAACGTCACCTACGGTGAGTTCACCGCGGCCTTCCGCCGCGACGACGGCAGCGAGGTGGGCTTCCGCCCGCCGACCATGCACGTCGAAGCGCCGATCCGCCATGTGGCGCCGATTCAGGGCGCGGACTACGACTTCCTCGCCGCCACGGTCACCAAGACGCCCAAGGTCTGCATCCCCGCGCCCTCCATGCTGCATTTCCGCGGCGGACGCCAGGCGATCTCCGAGAAGGTCTATCCCGACCTGGAGGACTTCTACGACGACCTGACCGCCGCCTACCGGGCGGAGATCGACGACCTGGCGGCGCGCGGCTGCCGCTACTTGCAGATGGACGACACCAACCTCGCCTATCTCTGCGATCCGGCGATCCGCGAGCGCACGGCCGCACGCGGCGACGACCCCGACGAACTCACCCATCTCTATTGCCGGCTGGTCAACGACGCCATCAAGGGCCGTCCGGAGGACATGACCGTCTGCGTGCACCTCTGCCGCGGCAACTTCAAGAGCGCCTGGGTGGCCCAGGGCGGTTACGAGCCGGTGGCCGAGATCCTGTTCAACGAGATGGCCATCGACGGGTTCTTCCTGGAGTACGATGACGAACGCTCCGGCGATTTCGCGCCGCTGCGCTTCATGCCCAAGGGCAAGCGCGTGGTCCTCGGCCTCATGAGCTCCAAGCGCCCCGCGGTCGAGTCCAAGGCCGAACTGAAGCAGCGCATCGAGGAGGCCACGCAGTACGTGCCGCTGGACCAGTGCGCCCTGAGCCACCAGTGCGGTTTCTCCTCGACGGCGCACGGCAACGAGCTCTCCGAGGACGACCAGTGGAAGAAGCTGGCGCGCTGCGTCGAGGTGGCCGGCGAGGTCTGGGGCGATTGAGCGCGTTGGAACTTTCGTCCGGCCGGTCCGCGGGTTAGAAAAGGTCATGCCCGCCGAGCCCGCCCAGCCCACCTACTTGACCACGCGCGAGGTCGCCGAGCTGCTGCGCGTGAAGGAGCGCAAGGTCTACGACCTGGCGGCCACCGGCGGCATTCCCTGCCGCAAGGTCACCGGCAAGCTGCTGTTTCCGCGCGCCGAGATCGAGACCTGGCTGGCCGCCGGCGCCGGCGGCGAAGCCGCGCGGACGAGTTTGGCCCCCCGTAGCGCGCCGGCCAACATCGCGGCGGGCAGCCACGATCCCCTGCTCGACTGGGCGATCCGCGAGTCCGGCTCCGGCCTCGCCACTTTCTTCGACGGCAGCCTGGACGGCCTGGCGCGTCTGCAGGCGGGAGAGGCGGCGCTTGCCGGCCTGCACGTCTACGAGCCGCAACGGCAGGACTGGAACCTGGCCCATGTGCGCGAGGCCCTCGGGACGGCGCCGGTGGTGCTGGTCGAATGGGCGAAGCGCCAGCAGGGGCTGCTGCTCGGCGAGACCCTCAAGGGGAAGGTCGCTTCGGTCGCCGATTTGGCCGGGCGGCGCGTGGTGCGGCGGCAGTCCTCGGCGGGGGGCGGCCTGCTGCTCGATTTCCTGCTGGCGGAAGCCGGCCTCGGCGCCGGGCAGGTGGCGTTCCTGGATGAGGTGGCGCGCACCGAGACCGAGGCGGCGGCCAGCGTCGCCGCCGGCCAGGCCGAGGCCGCGCCGGGCCTGCAGGCCATGGCGCGCCAGTTCGGGCTCGGCTTCCTGCCGACGCTGGAGGAGCGCTTCGACCTGGTGGTCGACCGCCATGCCTGGTTCGAGCCGCCGTTCCAGCGGCTGCTCGCCTTCTGCGGTTCCGCGGCCTTCGCCGCCAAGGCGGCGGAACTGGGCGGCTACGACCTCTCCGGCCACGGCCGGGTGGTCTGGAACGCGCCGTAATCGCATGAGCGCGGCAGACACTTCATCGGCTGAGCGCTGGGACAAGCGCTACCGGGCAGCCAAGGAGCCGCCCTTCGGCGAGGCGCCGAGCGAGTATCTGCGCATGATCTTTGCGCGCTCCGACTTTGCGGCGCGGCGCGTGCTCTGTTTGGCCGACGGCGACGGGCGCAACGGTGCCTGGCTGGCGGCGCAGGGCTGCGCGGTGACGGCGGTGGACTGCTCGGCGGTGGCGACGGAACGGGCGCAGGATCTGGACCGGCGCCGCGGCGTCGCGGTGACGCGCCTGGTCGCCGACCTGGCCGACTGGGCGCCGGCGCCGGGCGACAGCTGGGACGCGGTCTGCGTGATCTATCTTCAGGGCACCTCGGCGCTGCGCCTGCGCACGCTCAGACTCGCCGCCGCGGCGCTGACGCCCGGCGGCTGGCTGGTGGTGGAGGGCTTTTCCAAGAAACAGGCGGGCCGTCCCGACATCGGGCCCGACGATCCCGACAGGCTCTACAGCCTGGAGGAGCTGCGGGCGGCCGCGCAGCGGCTGGAGGTCGTCGAGGCCCTCGCGGGGCGCGTTCTGCTGGAGGAGGGGCCCCGACACAGGGGCGAAGCGGAGGTCGTCCGCTTCGCCGCCCGGCGCCCGGCTTGACGGCGCTACACTTCTGCTATCTTGAACCTCGGCTCTGAGGGCCGTGGTGTTGGCATCTCGTGCAGGAGAGTCGCACAGGTGCCTTGTGCAAGGCTGTCGTCCCGGCACTTGTTGCCGGGACCCAATGATCTAGCCGCTGCGTCGGAGTAAGACGTCGTAGGGCATCGCGGTGCGCTGACGCCAATGGGTCCCGGGGACAAGCCCCGGGACGACAGTGGAATGTGCAGCCTCAGCTCATCTTGGCGTTGGGGAAGAACAGCTGCTTGCCGTCGCGCTTGTAGGCGGCGATGGCGGACTGGCCCTCGTCGGAGAGGACCCAGTCGATGAAGGTCTGGCCCAGGTCGGCCTTCACGTTGCCGCACTTCTCCGGGTTCACCAGGATGATGCCGTACTGATTGAACAGGCGCTCGTCGCCCTCGACGGCGATCTCGAAGTCGCCCTTATTGCCGAAGGCGATCCAGGTGGCGCGGTCGGACATGGTGTAGGCGTCCATGCCGACGGAGGCGTTCAGCGTGGCGCCCATGCCCGAGCCGGTCTCACGGTACCAGCTGCCGCTGTCCGCGGTGGGGTCGATGCCCGCCGCCTTCCACAGCGCCATTTCCTTCTTGTTGGTGCCGGAGTCGTCGCCGCGCGAGGCGAAGGGCGCGTTGGCCTCCTTGATCTTGGAGAGCGCCGCGGTGACGTCCTTGCCGCCGGCGATGCCGGCCGGATCGGCCGCCGGGCCGACGATGACGAAGTCGTTGTACATCACGTCGGCGCGGCTGACGCCGTAGCCGGCGGCGACGAACTTCTCTTCCGAGGGCTTGGCGTGGACCAGCAGCACGTCGCCGTCGCAGTTCTGGGCGTTCTTGATCGCCTGGCCGGTGCCGACGGCGACCACCCGCACTTCGATGCCGGACTTCTCGGTGAAAATCGGCAGCAGATAGTCGTAGAGCCCGGAATTCTGGGTCGAGGTCGTCGACTGGACGATGATGAACTTGTCCTCTGCCAGCGCAGCGCCGGAGAGGGTCAGGCTGGCCGCGGTCGCGACGGCGGCAAGAGTGAGAAATGAACGACGGAACATGGAGCGTCTCCCTTTGATTGACTGACGTGTTTGTGGTCTAGAGAAGCAGGCGGCCTTCGAGATAGGCCTGCGCCGCCGCGGACTGCGGCTGCGCGAAAAAAGTCTCGGCTGGCGCGCGTTCGGCAAGCTGGCCGCGGTGCAGGAACAGCACCTCGTCGGCCAGGCGCTGTGCCTGGCCGCGGTCATGGGTCACCATGACGATCTTCACGCCGCCGGCGGCGGCCTGGCCGACCATGGCTTCGATGGCCGCGGTCGCCTGCGGGTCGAGGCTGGCGGTCGGCTCGTCGAGCAGCAGCAGCGCCGGCTCCGCCGCCAGGGCGCGCACCATGGAGAGGCGCTGTTGCTCGCCGCCGGACAGCACGCGGGCCGGGCGGTCGGCGATGTCCTGCAGCTGGCCGAGCGCGAGCAGTTCGTCGCGGCGCGCGGCGCGCTCGGCACGTGGTACGCCGTAGGTCTTCAACGCGTGCGTCAGGTTGGCTTTGACCGAACGGCGCAGCAGCACCGGGCGCTGGAACACCACGGCGACCTGTCGGCGCAGGGTGTCGTCGAGGGGGCGGCCGCCGAAGGTGACGCCGCCGGAGGTCGGCTGCAGCAGGCCGGCGACGAGGCGCAGCAGCAGGCTCTTGCCGGCGCCGTTCGGGCCCATGACGATGCTGCTTGTGCCGGGGGTGAGCTGCAGCGAGAGACGGTCGATCAGGTTCTTGCCGCCGACGGCGAAGCTGACGTCCTGCAGCGCCACCGGCCAGATGGTTCCGCTGTCCAGCCGTGCGTCGGCGCGCGGCAAGGCCCGGCTGCTCAGCACGTCATGCATAGGCCATCCGCGCGGCACTGCCGCGCAGCCCCATGACCAGGCCGTTCACCAGGATGGAAAGCCCGACCAGGATGATGCCGAGCCCCAGCGCCAGGGAGAGATTCCCCTTGGAGGTCTCCAGCGCGATCGTGGTGGTCATCACCCGGGTCACGTGGTTGATGTTGCCGCCGACGACGATCACGGCGCCGACCTCCGCCAGCGCCCGGCCGAGCCCCGCCAGCGCGGCGGTCATCAGCGAATAGCGGGCGTCCCACAGCAGGGTGGCGATGACGCCGAGGCGCCGCGCACCCATGGAGCGCAGCAGCTCGTCGTACTCCGCGTGCAGGTCTTCCACCACCTGTCGGGTCAAGGCGGCGACGATGGGCGTGACCAGGATGGTCTGGGCGATGATCATCGCCGTCGGCGTGTAGAGCAGTTGCAGCACGCCGAGAGGGCCGGCGCTCGACAGAATCAGATAGACCCCCAGCCCCACCACCACGGGCGGCAGTCCCATGAGGGCGTTGACGAAGACCGTCGCCGCGCCGCGCCCGGGAAAGCGGCCCACGGCCAGCACGGCGCCCAGCGGCAGCCCGATGGCGCAGGCCATGAACACCGCCATGAAGGTCACGCGCAGCGAGAGCGCGATGATCTCCAGAAGGTCGGCGTCGCCCGACAGAATGAGGGCGAAGGCCTGGCTGAAGGCCGCCCCGAAGTCCTGCATAGCTTGGTCCTTTGATTTCCGGGGCCCAGTATACCGTGCAGTCTGTTTTTTGTCGAAATTTACGGAAACGCGGAAATTAAACATATTGAGGAGGGCTGGGCACTGAAAATCCCCAGTTTCCGGCGGTTGTGCCCTCCGCCGGTCTTGCCCCGGCGCGGGCCCGGTCAATACTTCTAGGCGCCGGCCATCGGGGCAGCCCAAGACCCCGGGATCCGGCAGGAGAGATCATCGAGGACCAGGGTTTGAGCATCGAAGACACCCAGCAGGCGGTCTACGACCTGCTGACCAGTGAGGACGACGGCAGGGTCTGCCGCGACATTCCGGAAGAGGCCTGCCACGCGCAGCCGCAAAACTTCACCAAGCACGTGATCAGCCTGGCGGCGACCAAGACCGGCGACGGCCTGGTCGACCCGAAGCTCGTGCTGTCCTGGCTGCTCACCTCGCTGGGGGCGCCGGCCTTCATGATCGGCCTGCTGGTGCCGCTGCGCGAAGCCGGCGCGCTGCTGCCGCAGCTTTTCATCTCCGCCGGCGTGCGCGGCCTGCCGCTGCGCAAGTGGGTGTGGAGTGCCGGCAGCCTGCTGCAGGGGCTCAGCCTGTTCGGCATGGCCGCGGCGGCCCTGGCGCTGGAGGGTGCGAACGCCGGCTGGATCATCCTGGCGCTGCTGGCGGTCTTCGCCACGGCACGCGCCGCCTGCTCGGTCAGCTACAAGGACGTGCTGGGCAAGACGGTCTCCAAGGCGACACGCGGCACCGCCACCGGCACCGCCAGCAGCGTCGCCGCGGCCCTGGTGCTCGGCTTCGGCCTGCTGCTCAGTCTCGGTGTTCTGGACAGGTCCGTCGCCACCATTGCCGGCGCCCTGGCGGTGGGCGGCGGCCTCTGGCTGCTGGCGGCGGCGGTCTTCGCCACCCTGGCCGAGCAGCCCGGCGCCACCGAAGGCGGCGGCGACCCGATCACCGTGGCGCGCCAGCAGGTCTCGCTGCTGTGGCGCGACGCGCAGCTCGTGCGGTTCATCGCCACCCGCGGACTGCTGACGGCCACCGCTCTGGCGCCGCCCTACCTGCTGGCGCTGGCCGGCCGCGAGGGCGGGCGCGAGCTGGGCCAGCTCGGGCTTTTCGTCGTCGCCTCGGCGCTGGCGGGCATGGGCGGCGGCTACGTCTGGGGCCGGCTGTCCGACAAGTCCAGCCGCAAGGTGCTGATGCTCTCCGGCCTGGTCGCGGCGCTGGTACTGGCGGCCGCCGCCCTCGTCGGCTTTCTGCTGCCGGGCTGGCTGACCGGCGGTTTCGCCGCGCCGTTGCTGCTGCTGGTGCTGATGATCGCTTATCAGGGCGTGCGTTTGGGGCGCTCGACCCATATCGTCGACATGGCCGGGCGCGACGAGCGTGCCGCCTATACGGCGCTTTCCAACACCATCGTCGGTCTTCTGCTCCTGGCCGGCGGCGCTTTCGGCGTGTTGGCGCAGGCCGCCGGGGAAGCCGTGGTCCTGGCGGTCTTCGCCGGGATGAGCGCGCTCTCCGTCGTCACCGCCTGGGGCCTGCGCGAAGAACAGGCCCGCGAGGCATGAAGCGGCGCTTGCACCGATCCGCAGAGGTTTATCGATGTCCAATTTCCTGATTCGGCCGCGTGAATTTCCCAGGTCGGGCGACGACACGCCGGCCACGTCGCTGCTGCGCTACGTCTGGCTCATGAGCGGTTGGCACCAGGTGTCGATATGCCTGCTG
This sequence comes from Kiloniellaceae bacterium, assembly GCA_048268885.1. Taxonomy (GTDB): domain Bacteria; phylum Pseudomonadota; class Alphaproteobacteria; order Kiloniellales; family Kiloniellaceae; genus Pelagibius. The sequence goes on from JBLWUP010000003.1 coordinate 59,555, forward strand.
GCGGTTTTCACCGCCGGCCTGACCGCCATTCCATTGGAGTTGCAGCGGCGCATCGTCAACGACGTGATGGAGAATGCGGACCTCGGCCTGCTGTGGCTGCTGGCGTCGATCTACCTTGCGGTGCTGCTGGTCCAGGGGCTGACGAAGTACGCCCTGCGCCTGTACCAGGGATGGCTCAGTGAAAGCGCCATCCGCTATAACCGGGGGCACCTGTCGCGCCTTCACGAAGGCCATCAGGCGAAGGAATCGGACGGCGCGGAGGACGAAAACGGCGGCCAGGTGGTCTCCGTCATCGGCCAGGAAGTCGACAAGCTCGGGGGCTTCGTCGGCGAAGGCCTGTCGCAGCCCTGCACCAACCTGGCCATGCTGCTCGCCATCGGCGGCTACATGGTTGTGGTGGAGCCGCTGGTCGCCCTGGTGTCGCTTGTCTTCGTGCTGCCGCAGATCATCCTGCTGCCGCTGTTCCAGCGCTACATCAACCGCCTGATCGCGCAGCGCGTCCGCCTGATGCGGAACCTCGGCGACAGCCTGACGGCCTTGCCGGCGGAGGAGGGCGGCTTCGAGGCCAGTGACCTGCCGGCTGAGCTCGACGCCATCTACGACAACCGCTTGCGGACGTTCCTGCTGAAGTTCGGCTTGAAAGCCAGCAACAATTTCCTCAGCGCGCTGGCGCCGCTCAGCGTGCTGCTGATCGGCGGGCTGATGGTGATGGAGGGGGAAACCACCGTCGGCGTCATCGTCGCCTTCATCTCCGGCTTCGACCGCCTCTCGGCGCCGCTGCGCGAACTCATCGCCTACTACCGCGTCGCGGCCCAGGCCAACGTGCAGCACAAAATGATCGCCCGCTGGATGTAGGCGTCCCGTTTGGGGGGTACCGGAAAAGGGGCGGGGCGGCCGGTTTTCGCCGGCCGCCCCTCGTTTGCTTGCCCTTTGCCCGTCACCCTTTGCGGCGGCCGGGCGGTCGGTTAGTCAGGGATGAAAGCTCTGCGGAGCCGGCTTGCCGGGTCGGGGAACCTTGGGCACCTGCCGGGAGGGGTATCCGCGTCGACGCTCGTCGTGGCGAAGCCTCGGACCAAGCGGGGAGACGTCATGGGAGCCTTCCGTCCCTTTCGGGCCTTCGCGCGGAGCGAGGCTCGACTGCCTACTTCTTGGGGGCTGCCGACTTGCCGGTGCTGGCGCCCTTGCTCGGGGCGGCCTTCACCTGAGACGTGGCCGAGCCGCTCTTGCCGCTCGCCGGTTTGCTCGATTTGCCGAATGCCATTTTCATGACTCCTTGGGACGGCGACAATTCGCCGATGGCTGAAACATGCGCCCGACCTATTCATTTAACAAACGAATTTTATTGCACCTTAATATTGAGAAAGGCGATAGTTGAAACGAGCCGCCTGACGGCGGCTTTCACGGCTCTTTTGGGGACGGCCCGGCCTTGGACATCGATCTCGCCCGCACCTTTCTGGCCGTGGTGGACAGCGGCAGCTTCGTCGAGGCGGCCAAGCGCGTCTACGTCACCCAGTCCACGGTCAGCACCCGCATCCGCACCCTGGAGGAGCAACTCGGCAAGCCGCTCTTCGAGCGCAGCAAGGCCGGGGCGGCGCTGACCCCGGCGGGGGCGCAGTTTCACAAGCACGCCGTCGCCATGGTCCGGGTCTGGGAGCAGGCGCGCCTGGAGGTCTCCCTGCCGCCCGGCTATCAGGCGGCGCTGACCGTCGGCGGGCAGTACAGCCTCTGGGACGGCTTCCTGCTGGACTGGCTGGCCCGCATGCGCAGCAAGGCGCCCGAGGTGGCGATCCGTACCCTCTCGGGCATTTCCTCGGCGCTGATGCAGCGTCTCGTGGAAGGTACGCTCGACATCGGCGTCATGTATACGCCGCAGGGACGCCCGGGCTTCGAGGTCGAAATGCTCTTCGAGGAAGAGCTGGTGCTGGTTTCCAGCGAGCCGCGCGCCCCCGGCGGCAAGATGGGTGGCAAGTCCGGCAGCAAGCTGGGCCGGGACTACATCTACATCGACTGGGGGCCGGAGTTTCAAGCTGACCACAGCCTGAACTTTCCCGATCTCGTGACGCCGGGCCTCTACATGGAGCTGGGCTCGCTTGGCCTCAAGTACCTGCTGGAGAACCGCGCCTCCGCCTACCTGCCGCGTCGCCTGGTGAAGGGGCCGCTGACCGAGGGCCGGCTGAAGCTGGTGCCGCAAGCGCCGGCCTTTCACTATCCCGCCTACGTCGTCTATCCCGCGGCCGGCGATCCGGAGGTCACCGAGCTGGTGCTGAAGAACCTGCGGGCCGCCGCGAAACAAACTGCGCGCTAGAGGGCGTCCGTCACCGGAAGAGAGGTTGAAACCATGCCGCTGAAGCACCTGAACGCCCCCGACGCCGCGCCGGCGCCGCCTGGCGCCAGATACAGCCACGCCGTCGAAGCGGGTCCCTTCCTCTACGTGACCGGGCAGCTTCCGATCGACCCGGACGATCCGCCGGCGCCGCTGCCCGAGGGCATCGAGGCACAGACGCAGATGGTCTTCCGGAACCTGCAGCGCATCGTCGCCCATGCCGGCTACAGCCTGGCGGACACCGCCTTCGCGCGGATCTACCTCACCGACTTCAAGCGCGACTATCCGGGCATGAACGAGGTCTACGGACAGTATTTCCCCGACGACGCCCGCCTGCCGGGGCGCACCACCATCGGCGTCACCGGCCTCGCCCGCGACGCCCTGGTCGAGATCGACCTGGTGCTCTGGAAAGGCTAGAGCAACCCGCGTCCAGGAGGACGCGGACAGGTTGCTCTATTCTTCTAAGATAGATCAATTCTTCTTCGGTCAGGTGATTCCACCTGACCGAGGATTGATCTAGTCCGCGTTGAGCCCGAGGGCGACGCGCAGGCGGGCCTTGTTGTAGGCGCCCTCGCGGACCGGCACGACGCGCGGCGCTTCCTCCCGGGCGATCTTGATGACGGCGATGCTGGGTGCCGAACCGACGGTATTGGCGCGCTCGGCCAGTTTCCCGACCTCGGCCATGGTCGTCACCGTTTTGGCGTCGTCCAGGCCGCAGGCCTGGGCGACGGCGGCCAGGTCCGTCCCGCCGGCCGTGTGCGTTTCCTGGCTGCCGGTTTCGCCGTAGAGGCCGTTGTCGAGCACGGCGACGGTCAGGTTGCCGGGGGCCTGCTGCGCCAGGGTGGCGAAGCTGCCAAGGCCCATCAGCATTTCGCCGTCGCCGGTGACCACCAGCACCGGGACCTCCGGCTGGGCCAGGGCGAGGCCGAGGCCCAGCGACAGGGTGCCGCCCATGGCGCCCCAGAGATAGAAGTTGCGGTCGTGGTCGCCGGCGGCGGCGACGTCGTAGGTCGCGGCGCCCAGGCCGGTCACGACGACGGTATCGCGGCGCGGCGCCAGCAGGGCGGCCACGGCTTCGCGACGGTCAAGCTTGGCGCCGCTCATTTCACGAACTCCCCTCACTTCACGAATTCCTTGGAGCCGATGAGGCGTTGCGACAGCAGCACCGCGACCGCCGAGCCGCCTTCGTAGGCGGTCTTGGCGCCGGCACGCACCACGTCGGCCACCTCAGCCGGGTGGTCGGCGCGCAGCACCTGTACGTCCATCAGGTCGAAGGCAGCCGGCGTACCTTGCCCCATGGGCACCTGCCAGGGATTGAACTCGCCCCACTCGCCGCGCATGGTCACCAGGGTGAGGAAGGGGAATTTGCAGGTCTTGATGAGCGAGAGCATGTTCACGCAGTTGCCGACGCCGCTGGACTGCATGAGCAGCGCGCTGCGCTGGCCGCCCAGCCAGGCCCCCGCGCAGAGCGCGACGCCTTCCTCCTCGGTGGTGAGCGAGATCGCCCGCATCGAGGGCGCCGCCTGCACCGCCCGGATCAGCTCGGCATGGCCGCCGTCCGGCACGTAGGGCACTTGGCGAACCTGGAACTCTTGCAGCAGGGAAAAGATTTCGTCCGGCCAGTGCGGCGGCGCGGACTCGCCATGAGGCTGGGCAATCACTTTGTTCTCTTCTCCCCGGGTAAATCACTGTTCTCATTGTTCCGGCAATGATGCCCCGGACCGTCGCGGGCTGGCAAGAACCGTCGGATCAGTCTCCTAGGGCGTCGGCGTTTTCGCCGGCGCCGCGGTACATGACGATGCGCCGGGAGTCCCGGAAACCGAAGCGCCCGTAGAGCTTCGTCAACGACTGGGCGGCTTCTGCTTCCGGTGTGATGACCAGAAGAATCTCCGCGGCCCCGGCCGCCTCGCTCCATGCCAGGGCGGTTTCGAACAGCCGGCGGGCAAGGCCTTTGCCGCGGGCCTCGGGCGTCACATAGAGATCCTCGATCTCCGCAGCGCTGCCGAACTCGACGCCGTAGGTGAGACTCGCCGAGGCCAGTCCGGCAGTCTCGCCGTCGTGCACCGCCACCCAGATTCGCGCGCGCGAATCCCGGATCATCCGGCGAATGTTGGACTGAAGGTCGATGTCAGCGGTGTCGATGGCGTCCTCGGCGAAGAACTCGGCATAGAGGGCGGCGAGTTCCTCTATGTCGCCTTCGGTGGCTTCGCGGACTGTGGCGTCGGGCTCGGTCATCTCGTCTTCGCGGGGTCGGGTGAAGCGGCGTCCTCGGGAATCACAGGCTCGGGGATCACAGGCTCGCCGTGATGCCGCCGTCGACGTAGAGGATATGGCCGTTGACGAAGCTGGCGGAGTCGCCGGCCAGGAAGATCGCCGCGCCGATCAGCTCCTCCACCTTGCCCCAGCGCCCGGCGGGGGTGCGTTTGGCCAGCCAGGCGGAGAATTCCGGGTCGGCGACCAGGGCGGCGTTCAGCTCGGTCTCGAAGTAGCCGGGGGCGAGCCCGTTCACCTGCAGGCCGTGCTTGGCCCAGTCGGTCGCCATGCCCTTGGTCAGGTTGGCGACGGCGCCCTTGGAGGCGGTGTAGGGCGCGATGCCCGGGCGCGCCAGGGCCGACTGGACCGAGCAGATGTTGATGATGCGGCCCCGGCCCCGGGCGATCATGTGCCGCGCCACGGCCTGGCCGACGTTGAAGACCGTGGTCACATTGGTCTTCATCAGGCGGTCGAAGTCCGCCGGGTCGAAGTCCTCCAGCGGCGTGCGGTGCTGCATGCCGGCATTGTTGATCAGGATGTCGATGGGGCCGGTCTCCGCCTCGAAGCCGTCGACGGCGGCCTTGGCCGCGCCGTGGTCGCTGGCGTCGAAGGGCAGCAGATGGATCCCCCCGCTCTTGGCCGCGCCCTCGGCCTTGAGGCTTTCCGCCGCCTCGGCCAGGCGCGCCGCGTCGCGGCCGTTCAGCACGATCTCTGCCCCGGCGCCCGCCAGTCCCTCAGCCAGGGCAAAGCCGATGCCGCGGCTGGAGCCGGTGATGAGGGCGCGCTTGCCGGTGAGGTCGAAGAGGGCGAGGGACTGCATGGGCGGAAGGTCCTGTTGCGGAAGGCGGGCCCGCCGTTGTCGGCCATCGTCGCGCGCCCGTCAACATGGCCCGTCAACTTGGCCCATCAACCGAAGCGGTGGTTGCCAGAACGCGGCGGCTTGGGCACTCTCGGGGGAAACCTCCCGAAGACGAAGGATGCTGCCCCATGCGCGCGCTCGTAGTTCACGCCCCCAAGGATCTGCGGGCCGACGATTGGCAGGAGGAAACGCCGGGGCCGGGCCAGGTGCTGCTGCGCACCGCCGCTGGCGGCATCTGCGGCTCCGACCTGCACTACTACCACCACGGCGGCTTCGGGCCGGTGCGCCTGAAGGAACCCATGGTGCTGGGTCATGAGGTCTCCGGCCGCGTCGCCGCGCTGGGCCCCGGCGTGACCGGTCTGGAGGTCGGGGAGCTGGTGGCGGTCAACCCCTCGCGGCCCTGCGGGGCCTGCCGCTACTGCGCCGAGGGCGCACGCAACCACTGCCTCAACATGCGCTTCTACGGCTCCGCCATGCCCTTTCCGCACATCCAGGGAGCCTTCCGCGAGGCGCTGCTGGTCGATGCCGAACAGTGCGTGAAGGCCGAAGGCGTCTCGCCCGGCGAGGCCGCCATGGCCGAGCCGCTCTCCGTCGCGCTCCATGCGACACGCCGGGCCGGGCCGCTGCTCGGCAAGCGGGTGCTGGTCACCGGCTGCGGGCCGATCGGCGTGCTGGCGATCCTGGCGGCGCGCCGGGCCGGCGCGGCGGAGATCGTCGCCACCGACATCGAGGACCAGCCGCTGGTCCACGCCGCCAAGGCCGGGGCCGAGCGCACGATCAACGTGGCGAAGGAACCGGAGGCGCTTTCTGGCTATGGCGCCGATAAGGGCAGCTTCGACGTGCTCTACGAGGCTTCCGGCGCCCAGGCGGCGCTGGTGGCGGGGCTGGGGGCGATGCGACCGCGCGGCGTGGTGGTCCAGCTCGGCATGGGCGGCGACATGACCCTGCCGATGATGCAGATCACCGGCAAGGAGCTGGAGCTGCGCGGCTCCTTCCGCTTCCACGAGGAGTTCGCCCTGGCGGTCGAGATGATCGCCAAGGGCCTCATCAACGTGAAGCCGCTGATCACCCATACGCTGAAGTTCGACGATGCGGTGGCGGCCTTCGAGCTGGCGGGCGACCGCAGCCAGGTGATGAAGGCGCAGATCGCCTTCAATTGACGGCCGCCGGGAAGGCGGCAAGAGGAAGGGGAGACCGATGATTCCGCTACGTGCCTTTGCGCTGCTCTTCGTACCTTTGGTCTTCGCCCTTTCCGCCCAGCCGCTGCGGGCGGCGGAGCTGGCCAGGCCCGAGGGGCCGGTCGTGGTGACCGTCGCCGGCAACATCGAGAACAGCAACCGCCCGGCCTTCGACGCGGCCCGGGATCTCTTCCTGAAGTATCACGAGCGCAGTTTCGACAAGGCCGCCGCCTTCGACACCGCCATGCTGGAGGCACTCGGCCTGCACACAGTCGAGATCGACCTCGAGGCCTGGCCCGGGCCGGTCTACGTCCAAGGCCCTTACCTGCGCGACCTGCTGGGCGCCGTCGGCGCCAAAGGCAAGGCCATTACCCTGGTGGCGCTGGACGGCTATGCCAGCGAGATTTCCTGGGAGGACCTGCAGAAGCTGGACTGGATCGTCGGCATCCGCTAGGACGGTCAGCCCCTCGGCCTCGAGCAGCGCGGACCGCTCTGGGTGGTCTACACCTATCCCGACGGCCGCGCGCTGACCGGCGACGACGAACTGCGCTGGCCCTGGGCGACCTTCTACATCGAGATCAACTGACGCCGTCTTGGCGGGGAAGCTCAGAACTGCAGAGAGGTGCAGACCTCCTGTAGATCAGGCAAGTCTGGCCGTGCCGCGTCCGTGATGCGCAGCAGGTCCTCAAACGCCGGATCATTGGCAAGCAAGGCGCCGCCGACGCGCAGCACGGCGTCGATCTGCTCCGGTTTCAGCGTCCAGCTCGTCGGCACACTCTGGAACTTGCGCCGGCAAGTGGTGTCCGCGATGGCGTCGAAGTCGATGGAGACCAATGCCGTGTTCTCCGCCAGACGGTGAAAGCGCTCGGCGCGGGTCGGATCGGCAAGTGCCATCTGGCGGAACTCGTCAAGCAGAAGCTGGCGTAGCTGGTTCGCGGTGCCTGCCGTTGTTCGGTCGATCGGCGCGTTGATCGAGGCCGTCAGCATGTTGACGATGCCGGGCGTCGCTGCGGAGGCGTCCAGATCGGAGCCGGCAAAGGACCGGGCGTTGATCACCACGAAGAGCAGCTTGGTGATGCGGCCGCTGCTGAATTCATTGAGGAACGATGGCTGAGTGTCCTGCGTTGTGAGCATCCTGAAGGGCTCGAAGACGCCGAGGTTGTCAGCAATGCCACCGTCGAGCAGGTGAATGTAGCGCTTCTGCGCGCCCTCGGGGGCTCTCGTTCCCTGAGCGTAGGCGTTCTCCGTCCGCCCCATCATGGCACGCATGGGGTTTTCATACCATAGACTGGGCTCGCCGAAGGGGTCATCCGGATCGTCGAGATTGGCCTCCACCCAGGGTGGCGGCCAGCGCTTGCCGGCAACGGCCGCGCAGGGCTGATAGTTGGCCAGCGTCACCGGCGAGAGTGCCACGGGAAAGGCGGCGGAAGCGGCGACGGCGGTCGCCAGCGGCATATCGCCGAGTTCGCTGCACAGCAGGTCGAGTTTGCGCTGCGTGAAGGCGAAAGGAACCCCTTCGACCATGTCGGCGGCGTTTAGCACCAGAAAGGGCCGTTGACCCTGATCGAGCAAGGTGTCGTAGGTGGCGCCCTCGAACAGCTGACGGTCGAGGTAGTCGATCAGCAGGTCGATGCGCTCGGTACCCGGGGTCGCCAGGCGGGCAAGGCCAAAGGGATTGAGGCCGTCGATGAGCAGGGCCCCGATGCCGTCCTTGCGGATGAAGTCCTGCTCCAAGGCCTCAAAGCCATCACGGCCTTTGAACGCGAAGTGAGCCGCCGTGACGCTGCCGCCCGAGACGGAGGAGATAACATCCACCTCTTGTGTCAGGCTTTGGCCGGAGGGGAGGACGACCTGGTCGAGGCCGCGAAGCGCTGAAAGGGCGAGGGCCGTCGCTCGCGTGCCGCCGCCTGAGGCGGTGACGATGACCAGCGTGTCCTCCAGGTTGCCGGGCGCTAGGTTGCCCCAGCGATAGCCGTGCGTCTCAGCAATGACCCGGGCTTCTTGGTTGCGCGTCGGGTAGGCGCAGCCGGCGACCAGGGCGATCAGCAGGGCCGCCGAGACGTGGGCGAGCCAGCGCGTTGGAGAAAGAGCCATCGCTCAGACCTCCTCGGGCGGGTCAACCCGTGCCAGCTCGATCCTTTTCTCCGGATCGCTGCGACGTACGCGGAACCGCTTGCGGTAGTCGATGCAGCCTTCGCCGTTCAAGGTTTCGAAAATCTGGCCGCCGGTCGGCACAACAAAGCTGTCATCCGAGGAGTTTCCGGCCGCCTGGGAATAGTCCCCGTTGATGTAAATCAGCCGGTTTTTGGGAGCATCTACCCAAACTGTCACGAATGTCATGCTATCTTCCCCCGGTCTTCCGCGGTCCAGCGCGGGCTTCATCACCTGGAGACGATCGGAACTCAAGCCGTTTTGCAGGCGAGGGCGCCGGTGTGATCACCTACGAGACCGGCGCGGTGTTGCGCGGAGGCCTCGACTTCTCTACGGCTTCACATCACCAGGATTTCAGGATCAACGCCGCATCGTAACGCCTTGTGACGGCCCCGTCGCGGGAGAATAGCAACAATACCCCAATTTGCCACCTCTGCTCGCGCTCCATGATGCGCGACGAAGTGCGAGTGGCGTTGTTCGTTGCTATTGTATTTTCAAATTCGATCTTCGAAGGTCTTCGTATGTCCACCATCACCTCCCCCTCCGTCATCTCCAGCATAGAAGAGCTGGAAGCCATCTATGGCCGTCCCGGCGAGACCTCCCTGGTCAAGGAAGCCGACCGCATCACGCCGCAGTACCGGCAGTTCCTCGAGGCCTCGCCCTTCGTGGCCCTGGCCACGGCCGGGCCCGAGGGTCTCGACTGCTCGCCGCGCGGTGAACTGGGCGGCGTGCTCCATATCGAGGACGAGAAGACACTGATGCTGCCCGACCGGCGCGGCAACAACCGCATCGACTCGCTGCGCAACGTGGTGCGCGACCCGCGTGTCGCCCTGCTGTTTCTCGTGCCGGGCTCCGGCTCCACCATCCGGGTGAACGGCCGCGCGGAGATCAGCGTCGATCCGGCGTTGCTGGAACGCTTCGCAGTAGGCGGCAAGGCGCCGCGCAGCGTGATGGTCGTCACGGTGGAGACGGTGTTCTTCCAGTGCGCCCGGGCGATCGTGCGCTCCGAGCTGTGGAACCCCGAAAACCACGTCGATCCCAAGTCCCTGCCGACACCGGGCCGGATCCTCGCCGCCATGAGCGAGGACCGCGTCGGCGGCACGGCTTACGACGCGGAGTGGCCGGCACGGGCGCAGAAAACGCTCTGGTAAGGCGCGCCTAGATCCCGACGTTGGCCAGCAGTTCCGTTTCGGAGACGCCCAGGGGCTGGGCCTCGGCTCCGCCGCCGGCGAGAAGGCCCAGCGGGTTCGGGTCCGTCCCGGCGCCGCCGGCCGGCAGGGTCCCCGTCACCAGAACGTCGTCGACGGTGATCTCTGTCGTCTCGTTCGACCAGGTCTTCTTGTTGTTGTAGCCGCCGATGGACAGGCTATGGGTGCCGGCCTCCAGCGGGCCGAGGTCGAGCGCGAAGTCCTGCAGGCCGGTCGTATCGTCGGAGCCGCCATTGCCGTTGCCGAACAGCTCGTCCACGGTGATCGGCGCGCCGCCGTCGAGGCTGAGCAGGACCTGGCTGAACTCGTCCGACTCGTAGCGCGACGAGATCAGCAGCTCGTAGCTGAAGGACAGCGAGACGTCCATGTCCTCTGCGAGGGTGAAGTCGACCTGCCAGGCGCCGGACATGTCGTCCTCGCGGGTGTTGCTGCCGCCGCCCAGCGCAATCGACAGGGCGCCGTTGCTCCAGCTGCCGTCGGCATCCGCCTGGGGATCGGCGCCGCCGAAGACGCCGTCGCTGTAGACGAAGCCGGCAGTATCGCCGCTGCCGTTGAAATCCGCCTCGACCAGGACGACCGGGGCCGCCGGCTCGGCGTCGTCGTTCAGGACGCGGCCCTCCGCCGAGGCAACGGCGATCTCGCCGCCGACAGCCGGGTTGGAGAGGACGACCGTGAAGCTCTCGTCGGCCTCGAAGTCGCTGTCGCCCGCGATCTCGATGACGATCGTCGCCGCGCTCTCGCCGGCGGTGTCGAAGGCCACCGTGCCGCTGGGCAGCAGGCCGCCCAGGAAGTCGTCGCCGTCGGCCGGGTCGCCGCCGGCGCCGATGACGCTCCAGTCGACGCTGCCGTTCTCGATCAGGTCGCCGCTGCGGGTCACCGTGAAGGTGAAGACCGTGGCGCCGTCGTCGCCCTCGTCCAGAACCGCGGCGCTTGCCGCGATCGCATAGCTGGCGTCGACGGGCGGCGGCGGCAGGTTCGGCGTGGCGGTGACCGTCACGTCGTCGATCATGATGTCGGTGAACTCGTTGGACCAGGTCTTCTTGTTGTTGTAGCCGCCGATGGTCAGGCTGTGCTCCCCGGCGGCGAGCGTGCCGAGCGCGGTCACGAAGCTCTGCTGCCCCGTGCTCTGCGCGCCGCCTTTGTTCCCGTCGCCGGTCAGCGTGTCGATGACCGTGGCCGGCCCGCCGTCAAGGCTGAAGAGAAGCTGGCTGTACTCGTCTTTCTCGTAGCGCGCCGATTGGGCGAGTTCGTAGAGGAAGGACAGTGAGACATCGCTTTCCGTGTCCAGCGTAAAGCTGGTGGTCCAGCCGCCCGACATATCTCTGACGGTCGAGTTGTCGATCCCGCCCAGGTCGATCCGCAAGGCGCCGCTGTTCCAGGCGCCGTCGGCATAGGGCTGGTCGGCGCCGCCATCGAAGGCGGTGTCGCTGTAGGTGAAGCTTCCGCTGTCGCCGTCGAAGGTCTCGTCGATGACGATATCCGGCCCTGAGGGCGGAGCGTCGTCGTTGAGGATCGTGCCCTGGGCGCTGGCCGTGGTGATGGCGCCGCCGGTGGAGGGGTTGGACAGCACGACCGTGAAGGTCTCGTCGGCTTCAATATCAAGGTCGCCGGCGACTTCGACGGTGATGTTCTTGCTGGCTTCACCCGCGGCGAAGCTCACGGTGCCGCCGGGCAGCACGCCGCCCAGGAAATCGTCGCCGCTGACGTCGGTGTTGCTCACCGCCCAGTCGACCGAACCCGGCGCGCTGATGTCGCCGCTGCGCGTCACGGTGAAGGTGAAGGACGTGGTGCCGGCATCGCCTTCGGCCTTCACCGCGTCTGCGACGGCGATTTCGAAGAAAGTCGCCGGCGGCGGCGGATCGTCGTTCAGGATGTTGGCGTCGGCGCTGGCCGTGACAATCTCTGCGCCCTCCGGCGGATTGTTCAGGGTGACCGTAAAGCCTTCGTCCGCCTCGAACTCGGTGTCGCCTGAGACCAGGATCTGGATTTGTTGGCTCGTCTCACCCGCGGCGAAGGTGATGTTGCCGCTGGCGAAGTTGCCGCCGGCGAAGTCGGCCGCCTCGGCGGGACTCGCGCCGCTGCCGGCGACCGCGTAGTCGATGGAGGCGCTGGTCGAAACATCGCCGCTGCGGGTGACGGTGAAGCTGAAGGAAGTGGAGGAGTCGTCGCCTTCGGTCTTTGTGGCGTCCACCACCGCGATGGAGAAGAACGTCTCGGGCTCCGCCGGTTCCGCCATGGCGATGATGGCCTCGCCCAGGGCCAGTACGTTCACGCGCTGGAAGGCGAGGCCGGTGTTGGTGACGTTGTCGTCCTCGTCGTCGCCGTCGATGATCGTGTCGCCGCTTCCCTTCAGCAGTTGGGCGACCTCCTCGAAGGTCAGCTTGCGGCCGAGTTCCTGCTCCGCGAGTTGTTGTGCCAAGGCGATGACCCCGGAGATGTGCGGCGCCGCCTGGCTGGTGCCGTGCATGGTGACCAGGGACGACCCGGCACCGGCGCCGGTAATGGGGGCGCCGGGGGCGAAGATGTCGCTGAGCTGGTCGTCGCGCTGGCTGAAGGGGGTAATCTGGTCGGCGCCGGTGGAATAGGCGACGGGCCCGGAGTAGTTGTAGCTGCCGTAGGAACCCTCGTAGACAGCGCCGACGGAAAGCGAATTGGGATCGGCCGAGGGGTAGGCCACGCCCTGGATCGAGTTGAACTCGTAGAAAGCATTGCCCGAGGCGGAGACGACGACGACATCCATCGAGGCCAGGGTTGCGAGCTCGTCGGCAATGCCATAGCGGCCGACCGGCGTGTCGTAGTTGCCGCTGTCACTGAGCGACATGTTGACGCTGACGATGTTGTAGGCATCGGCGTTGGTGATCACCCATTGCAGGGCGTCTTCGATGTAGGAGAAGTAGCCGCTTCCGGAATCCGCGAAGACCTTGAGCGCGGCGATGTCGGCGCCCGGCGCCATGCCGGTATAGGTGCCGTGCGAGGACGCGGCGATGCTGGAGACGTTGCTGCCGTGGCCATCGATGTCATTGGCGTCAGCGTCACCGTCGGCGAAGTCGTACTGATAGACGATGCGGTCTGAAATGCCGTCGCCGTTGGCATCGGGGCCGAAGAAGGGATCGTCGAGGTCGATGCCGGTGTCCAGCACCGCGACGGTGTAGCCGCTGCCGTCGATCCCGGCGAAGCGGGCATCGGCGCGGAAATCGTCCACCGCGACCAGGGGGCCGGAGCGGCTTGTCTCGGGAACGATCCCCGCCTCCCCTTCGATGGGCATGACATGACCCGTCAGGTAGACCGGGATGTCGGCGTTCGACGTGTAGAGACTGAGCGGATCGTCGCTTGGGCCGGCTTCCGCCTCGCTGTCCTTCGGCGCCGGCTTCACGATCAGGGGTGCGAAGCCGATGCTGGAGGGCTGCGCCGCCGCGGGCCAATCGAAGAGGTCGTAAGCGAAGCTGCCGGTAAAGGATTCTCTCAGCTCTTCAAGGAAGTCTCGGCTTGCATCGAGGTGACTGCCGATTTCGTCGCGGGAGCTGGAAAATCGTCTCATGGGCTTGGGTCAACCTTTGTTGGCAGGTGATGAAGGGGCGTCCGGCCGCAGCTTGGGCTCGGAAGAGGCGTTCGGGGCGTGGCTGAGGCAAGTCATGGTCATGGCGCCGGGATCATCCGCAACTGAGGGGCAACAACACTGCAGGGGGGCGGTAAAACGAGGTTCGGCGACGCATGCTTTGAGGGTTTTGCCTGTCCAACGCTGCTCCTCTTTTCTGCCGTTGCAAGGCTAACAAAACCTTAATGGGCGGCTGTCAGCCGCAGAAGAGAGCTTTTTGAGGCAAGCCGAGGTCGGGCCGGGATCGAGGGATTTCCCGACCGCCTGGCGGCAGAGCCTGTCGCCAGCGGAACGCGGCTTCATCTAATCCGTTGAAATGGCGGGATCAATCGTCGGCCTGGAGCCGGCGCCCCGGCGCAGGCAAAGCTGGCGCTGCCGCGCAGGGGCTGCTCAACGCGAAAGTCGGTGGAGCCTCTTCGCGCTAGATCCCGGCGTTGGCCAGCAGCTCCGTCTCGGAGAGGCTGAGCGGCTGGGCCTCGGCTCCGCCGCCGGCGAGCAGGCCCAGCGGGTTCGGGTTCGCTCCGGCGCCGCCGGCCGGCACGGTCCCCGTCACCAGGACGTCGTCGACCGTGATCTCGGTGAACTCGTCGGACCAGGTCTTCTTGCTGTTGTAGCCGCCGATGGCGAGGCTGTGGGTTCCGGCCTCAAGCAGGCCCAGGTCGAGGACGAAGTCCTGCAGGCCGGTCGTCTGGTCGGGGCCGCCGTTGCCGTCGCCGAACAGCTCGTCCACGGTGATCGGGGCGCCGCCGTCGAGGCTGAGCAGGACCTGGCTGTACTCGTCCGCCTCGTACTGCGTCGAGATCAGCAGTTCGTAGCTGAACGACAGCGAGACGTCCATGTCCGCCGCCAGGATGAAGTCGATCTCCCAGGCGCCGGACATGTCGCTCACCAGGGTGTTGCCGCCGCCGCCCAGGTCCAGGCTCAGGGCGGCGTTGTCCCAGCTGCCCGCCGCGTCGGGCTGCGGGTCGGCGCCGCCGAAGACGCCGTCGCTGTAAACGAAGCCGCCGGTGTCGCCGCTGCCGGTGAAGTCCGCCGAAACCAGGGTGACCGGGCCCGCCGGCTCCGCATCGTCGTTCAGAATGGTGCCCCCGGCGGAGCCGCCAGTGATCTCGCCGCCCGCCGCGGGATTGGAGAGGATGACCGTGAAGCTCTCGTCGCCCTCGAAGTCGCTGTCGCCCGCGACCTCGATGATGATCGTCGCCTCGCTCTCGCCGGCGGTGTCGAAGGTCACCGTACCGCTGGGCAGCAGGCCGCCCAGGAAGTCGTCGCCGTCGGCCGGGAAGCCGCCGTTGCCGACCACGGTATAGTCGACGCTGCCGTTCTCGATCAGGTCGCCGCTGCGGGTGACGGTGAAGGTGAAGACGGTGGTCCCCGCATCGCCCTCGCTCAGCACGGCGTCCGTGGCCGCGATGGCGTAGCTGGTGTCCACCGGCGGCGGCGGCGCGGTCGGCGTGGCGACCGCCGTCACGTCGTCGATGGTCAGGCCGGTGAATTCGTCGGACCAGGTCTTCTTGCTGTTGTAGGCGCCGAGGGTCAGGCTGTGCTCGCCCGCCGCCAGCACACCCAGCACGGCGCTGAAGGTCTGCGGACCGCTGCTGAGCGGCCCGCCGCCGTTGCCGTTGCCGGTCAGGCTGTCGACCAGGATCGCCGGGCCGCCGTCGATGCTGACCAGCACCTGGCTGTATTCGTCCTCCTCGTACTGCTCCGACTGGGTCAGCTCGTAGAGGAAAGAGAGAGAAATCTCGCTCTCCGCACCCAGGGTGAAGCTGGTGGTCCAGCCGCCGGAAATGTCGCTGGCCGTGGTGTTGTCGAGGCCGCCGAGGTCGATGGTCAGGGCCCCGCTCTCCCAGGTGCCGTCGGCGTAGGTCTGGCTGGCGCCGCCGCCGAAGCTGCCATCCTGGTAGGCGAAGCCGCCCGCGCCGCCGTCGAAGCTTTCGTCGATCACGGTGACGGGCTCGAGCGGCGGCTGGTCGTCGTTCAGAATCATGCCGTCGGCGCTGGCGACGTCGATGGCCGAACCGGGCGAGGTCCCCCAGAGGGTGACCGTGAAACCCTCGTCGTCTTCGATTTCGGTGTCGCCGGCAACCTCTATGGTCAAGGTCTTGCTGGTTTCCCCGGCCGCGAAGCTCACCGTGCCGCTGGGCAGGGCGCCGCCGATGAAGTCGTCACCGTCGGCGCCACCGTTGATGATGGAGTGCGTCATCGAGTAGTTGACGCTGGCGGGCCCGCTGGTGTCGCCGGAGCGGGTCACGATAAAGGTGAAGGCGGTGCTGTCGCTGTCGCCCTCTCCCTTGGCGGCCTCCTCTGCGGCGATGGCGAAGAAGTTGGTGGGCGGCATGGGGTCGTTGTTGAGGATAGTGCCGTCGGCCGTGGGCGTGGTGATCTCGGAGCCGGCCGAAGGGTTGCTCAGGGTGATGGTAAAGTCCTCGTCGGCTTCGAAGTCCGTGTCGCCGGAGACTTCGACGCTGATCGTTTTGCTGGTCTCTCCGGCGGCAAAGCTGACGCTTCCGCTGGGGAGGACCCCGCCGACAAAATCGGTGCTGTCGACATCACCCCCGCTGACCGCCCAATCCACCGTGCCGGCGCCCGTGGTATCGCCGGAGCGGGTGATGGTGAAGGTATGAGCAATGCTGCCCGCGTCGCTTTCTTCCAGCACCGCGTTGTCGGCGGCGATCTCGAAGAAGGTCTCCGGCGGGGCCGGATCGTCATTCAGAATTGCGCCGGTGACGCTGCCTTGATTGATGACGCCGCCCTCGGGAGGATTGGAAAGGGTTACCGAAAAGGTTTCATTCCCCTCGAACAGCTGATCGCCGGCGACTTCAATGCTAAAGCTCTTTATCGTTTCCCCTACCGCAAAGTTCAGCGTTCCTGTGGGGAGGACGCCGCCGGCAAAATCCAACTGATCTGCGGTGATGCCGCTGACGGAGTAGTCTATGGAGCCGAACTGCTCGATGGCCCCACTGCGTGTAACGCTAAACAGGAAGGTCGTTGTACTTGTGTCGCCCTCGGCCTTCACGGCGTCCACGGCAGACAGGTAAAAATAGGAGGGCAGGGGTATGGCAGCGTCGTCGTTGAGGATCGTCCCTTCGGCGCTGGGCGTGGTGATCTTGTAACCCTCCGAAGGGTTGCTCAGGGTGACGGTGAAGTCTTCATCGTCCTCCAAAACGCTGTCGCCGCCGGCCTCAACGGTGATCGTCTTGCTGGTTTCGCCGGCGGCGAAGCTCACGGTGCCGCTAGGCAGGACACCGTCGACGAAGTCGGCGCCGTCTACGGCGCCCCCGCTGACCGCCCAGTCCACTGTGCCGACGCCCGAGGTGTCGCCAGAACGCGTCGCCGTGAAGGTGAAGCTCGTCGTTCCGGTGTCGCCCTCGCCCTTGACCGCGTCCTCGGCGGCGATGGCGAGGAAGGTCACCGGCGAAGCCACGTCGTCGTTGAGGATGGTCCCCTCGGCGCTGGGTGTGGTGATAACGGTGAGTTCCGAAGGATTGAATAGAGTAACCGTGAAGGTCTCGTCGGCTTCGAAGTCGAGGTCGCCGGCCACCTCCAGGGTCAGGGTCTTGCTGAAATCGTCCGGATCGAAAGTGATCGTCCCGCTCGGCAGGGTTCCCCCTAGGAAGTCGGCCCCGTCGACGGCGCCGGTCACGGCGTAGTCGACGGTATCGGTGTAACCAAGGCCGCCCGAACGCACGACCGTAAAGGTGAAAGCCGTGGTGCCGGCGTCGCCCTCGGTTTTCACCGCGTCCAGCGCGCCGATGGAGAAGTAGCCGTGCGTTACCGGGAAGTCGTCATTGAGAATCGTGCCTTCGGCCGTCGCCGTGGTGATCTCGGAGCCCGCCGAGGCATTGCTCAATGTCACCGTGAAGACCTCGTCTTCCTCGATGTCGATCTCGCCCTTGACGGAGATCGAGACGGTCCGGCTGGTTTCGCCACTGGAGAAGTTGATCGTGCCACTGGGCAGGGTGCCGCCGAAGTCGGCGGCATCGACGTCCGCACCACTGACTGTCCAATCGACCGAACCCGCGCCGGTCGTATCGCCAGCGCGCGTTACGGTGAAGGTGAAGTCTGTCGTCGCGGTATCGCCCTCATCCTTGACCGCGTCCTCGGCGGCGATGGCGAAGAAGGTCGCCGGCGGTGTCGGGTCGTCGTTGATGATCGTGCCCCAGGCACTTGCCGACGTGATCTCCGCGCCTGCCGAGGGATTGGACAGGAGAACCGAGAAGAATTCGTTGTCTTCATAGTCGGTATCGCCCGCGACCTCGACGGTAATCGTCTTGCTGTTCTCGCCAGCGGCGAAGTTCACGGTGCCGCCGGGCAGGCTGCCGCCGAAATCGGCAGCATCGGCACCGCCGCTGGTCGTCCAGTCGACGCTGCTTGTCCCGGAGGTATTGCCCGAGCGGGTGACGGTGAAGGTAAAGTCGGTCGTGCCGCTGTCGCCCTCGTCCTTGGCCGCGTTTTCAGATCGGATGTCAAGGAAGCTGGTTGCCGGGTCCGGGTCGTCGTTGAGGATCTGGCCGCCGGCCGTGGCGACAGTGATTTCACCGCCCGCCGAGGGATTGGACAGGGTGATGGTGAAGATCTCATCGGGTTCGAAATCGGTGTCGCCGGCGACCTCGATAGAAATGGTCTGCCTGGTCTGGCCGGCGGCGAAAGCGATGGTGCCGCTGGGCAGAGTTCCGCCGAAGAAGTCGTTGCCATCGGCCTCGCTGCTGGTGACGGTAAAGTCCAGCGAGCCGGTTCCGGAGACGTCACCCGAACGGTCTACGGTGAAGGTGAAATCAGTTGTTCCGGTATCGCCTTCGTATTTTGCGGTTCCGGTGACCAATTCGTAGAAAGTTGATGGTGGCGCGGCGTCGTCATTGAGGATGGTACCCTCGGCGCTGGGAGTAGTGATCTGGGAGCCCGCCGAAGCGTTGCTCAGGGTGACGGTGAAGCTTTCGTCCGCTTCAAAGCCCGTGTCGCCGGAGACCTCGATGGTGACGGTCTTGCTGGTCTCGCCGGCCAGGAAGGTCACCGTACCGCTGGGTAAGGTGCCGCTGGCGAAGTCCGCCGTGTCTATGCCGGTCCCGCTCACCACCCAGTCAACGCTGCCGGCGCCAGAGGCGTCGCCCGTGCGCGTCACCGTGAAAGTATAGGCTGTCGTCCCGGCATCGCCCTCGGCCTTCACGGCATCTTCGGCAGCGATGGCGACGAAAGTTTCAATCGGCTCGGAGAAATCACCCGTGACCAGAACGTTGTCGAAGAAGATTTCGCTCTCTTCGTCTATCGCATCCTTGTGGTTCAGATATCCGCCGAGCACCAGCGTGTGATAGCCTTCTTCCAGCATGCCCAGGCCGGCCTGATAGGTCGTCGGGCCGGTGCTGACATCGGTAGAGCTGCCACTATCCCCATCGACCTGGGCGGCGAGTTGCACGGAACCGCCGTCGATGTTGAACAGTACCTGCGTGAACTCGTCGGACTCGAAGGCGCCGGAGTGAGTCACCCGGTAGTCGAAAGTGAGGGTGACCTCCATGGACTCCGGCACGTAGAACTCGCTCTTCCAGCCGCCGGAGGCGCCGTTCACCTCGTTGTCGTCGACGCCACCCATCCAGATGCGGAGATCATCGTCGGTGTAATTGCCGTGGACGTAGTTCGAGTTGCCAGAGATGCCCAACGCACCGTCGAAGTAGTTGAAGATATACATGTGCCCGGAGCCTGGATTGAAATCCGCCGAGAGGAGCACGGCGCTTTCGCCGGGTGGCGGCGCGTCGTCGTTGAAGACTGTGCCCAGAGCAGTGTCCAGGGCGACGTCCAAGCCGGTCGACGGATTGGTCAGCGTAACGCCGAACTGCTCATTGAATTCAAAGTCCGTGTCGCCGGCAATCTCGACCGTGAAAGTCTTGAAGGTCTCTCCCTCGTCAAAGAATATCCTTCCGCTCGGGAGCACGCCGCCAGGGAAGTCGCTGGCATCGGCCGATCTGGCGGAAACGTAGTAGTCGACCGATCCCTCCGGATGGATGTCGCCTCTGCGTTCGATGCCGAAGGTGAATGTGGTGGTGTCTGAATCTCCTTCCTCGTGGGTCGTGTCAGTGGCACGGATCCAGAGGAAGGAGGTCGCAGGGACATCCTCGTCGTCGTTGATGATCGTGCTGTTGGCGTTACCCGTGGTGATTTCCTGGCCATCGGAGGGATTGGAGAGCCAGACGGTGAAGGTCTCGTTGGACTCGAAGGTGTAATCGCCACGGACGTCGATGGTAACGGCCTTACTGGTCTCGCCGGCGGCAAACTCGACAGTGTCGCTCGGCATCTCGAAACCGGCGAAGTCGACCCTGTTGGCCGTACTGCTCGTAACCGAGTAGTCGACGCTGGAAGCCTGACTGGCATCGCCCGCGCGGGTTACCGTGAAGGTGAAGGCGGTAGAGCCGTCATCGCCCTCGGCTTTTGTCTGATCATTGGCCGTGATGGACAGGAAAGTGGTTGCCGGAGCGCTATCGTCATTGACGATTGTGCCGGTCGCGCTGCCGGTCAGGACCACGCCCTCGGCGGTGGCATCGAAGATGGTGACGACGAAGTCTTCATCGAGCTCGAAGTCGGTGTCGCCGGAAACCCGAACGGTGATGGCCTTGCTTGCTTGGTTGGCGGCGAAAGCCACGGCGCCGGAGTCGATGAGGCCGGTGGTGAAGTCGTCCCCGGTCGCCGGGCTGGCGCCGGCGCCGCTCAGGCTGTACTTGATGACGGAAGAGAACGACAGGTCGCCACTCCGCATGACAACGAAGTTGTAGAGGGTGTCGCCGCTGTCGCCTTCAGCCTGTACGGCGTTCACGGCCGAGATCTCGTAGAAGGTTGTTCCCGGTTCCTGGTCATCGTTGAGGATTGTGCTCTCCGCGCCAGCGACGACGATTTCCGCGCCGGAGGAAGGGTTGCTGAGGGTTACCGTGAACGGTTCGTCCGACTCAAAATCCCTGTCGCCGTTGACGTTAATGAGGATTCCGGCGGTGGTCTGTTGAGGGACGAAAGTGATTGTGCCGCTGGGGAGAACTCCGCCAACAAAATCCGCGCCGTCGACGTCATCCCCGGTAACGGCGTAGTCGAGGGTAATTGTCGTGGAGATGTCGCCGGTGCGGGTGACCAGGAAGGAGTGGCTGCTGGTGTGGCTGTCGAGTTCGGGTAACGGTCCGACTTCGCGGGCGATGCTGACCAATGAGGTTTCGTAGAAATCGTCGTTCAGGATCTCGCCTTGGGCGCGGTTGGTAATGATGGACGTATTGCCCGAGGCATTTCCCAGATTTACGACGAAATGCTCGTCTGCTTCGTTGTAGGTGTCGCCCTGGATTTCCACGGTCAGCGTCTTGCTGGCTTCGCCAGCCTGAAACTCAATGGTGCCGGAGGGTGTGCCGCCAAAGAAGTCGTTCCACTGAGCTGGGTTTGGCGTTGCGGAGGAGACCGAGTAGTCGACCGAGCCGCTGGCCGAGACGTCACCGGACCTGGTGACGGTGAAAGTGAAAGCCGTTGCGCCGGAATCGCCTTCGGCTTTCGCTGCGTCGAGGGCAGCAATGTCGATGAAGGTGGTTGGCGTGACCTCGTCATTGATAATGACGCCGTCCGCGCTTGCCGTGGTGATCTCCAGGCCGGCCGATGGACTGTAGAGCGTTACCGAAAAAGTCTCGTCGGGTTCGATGGCCCAGTCGCCCTTTACGCCGACGGTGATGATCTTGCTGGTCTCGCCTGGGTAGAAATACAGCCTGCCGTTTGTGCCGTTCAGGAAGTCGAGCTGGTTGGTGGTGTCGTGGTCCACGGCAAAGTCGACGGAGGCGGTCCAGGCTGTGCTACCCGAGCGGGCGACTTCGAAGGTGAACTCGGTGAGCCCGGCGTCGCCTTCGGCCTTTACCGCGTCGAGGGCGGTGATGGCCACCGTGGAGGGGCCCGGGGTGTCGTCGTCGGAGATCGTTCCGTTTGCACTGCCGGTGGTAATGTCCGCGCCGCCGAGGGCATTGAACAGGTTGACGTCGAAAGTCTCGTGGCCTTCCAGTTCTTCGTCGCCGGCGGCCTGGACGGTGATGGTCTTGCTGGTCTCGCCGGCGGCGAAGAACAGCGCGCCGTGCGGCAGGATGCCGTAGGCGAAGTCGCCGGCGTCGGTCTCTCCGGCGGTCACTTCGTAGCTGACCAGGCCCGCCTTGGAGACATCGCCGCTGCGCGTTACCGTGAAGGTGAAATCCGTCAGGCCGTCGTCGCCCTCCACCTTTTGGGCGCTGAGGGCGGCGATGTCATAGGAGGTCTCGGGGGTCGCAACGGCGTCGTCGTCCAGGATGGTGCCGACGGCGCCGGCGGTGGTGATGGCCGCGCCGGCGGTGGGGTTTGCCAGCACCACACCGAAGCCTTCGTCGGTCTCGACGTCGTTGTCGCCGGTGACATGGACGGTGAGGGTCTTGGTCGTTTCGCCCGCCGCGAAGGTGAGGCCGCCGCCGGGGATGAAGCCGGCCAGGAAGTCGCTGCCGTCGATGTGGCTGCCGGTGACGTTCCAGTCGACGCTGTCGATGCCCGTGGTGTCGCCGCTGCGCGTCACAGTGAAGGTATAGGCTGTGGTCCCGGCATCGCCCTCCGCCTGGACCGCGTCGTCGACGGCAATGGCGAAGAAAGTGTCAGGCGCCGGCGTGGCCGGTGGGGCCTCGGCCGGCGTGCCGGTGACCAGCACGTCGTCGATGGTGAGGTAGCTTGACTCGTCGCGCCAGGTCTTCTGGTTGTTGTAGAGGCCGATGGCCAGGGTGTGGCTGCCCGCCCCCAGCGTGCCGAGAACGGTTTTGAAGGTCTGGTTGCCGGTCGTTTCATCCGGGCCGCCGTTGCCGTTGCCGACCAGTTCGGCCACCATAATCGGCGCGCCGCCGTCGATGCTGACCAGCACCTGGCCGAACTCGTAGTCCTCGTACTGCTGTTCCATGGTCAGGCGGTAGAGGAAGGAGAGGCTGACCTCCATTTCCGCGTCCAGGACGATAGTGGTTTCCCAGCCGCCGGACATGTCCGCCGTGACCACATTGTCGATGCCGCCCAGGGTGACGGTCAGCGCATCGCTCGCCCATTCGCCGCGGGCATAGTCCTGATTGTTCCCGCCGAAGAGGTCGTCGCGGTAGACGAAGCCTTCAGTGTCGCCGGTCTCGTCGAAGCTGGCCTGCAGCAGGACGACGGGGCCGCTGGACGGGGCGTCGTCGTTCTCGACGGTGGCTTCGTCGCTGGGAATGACGACCTGGCCGTTGGACGGCACGTTGGCGATGGTGAGGGCGAAGCTCTCGTTCGGCTCCACCGTGCTGTCGCCGGCGACCTCGATCGTGACGATCTTGCTGGTTTCGCCGACGCCGAAGGTGACGCTGCCGCTGGGGAAGTTGCCGCCCAGGAAATCCGCCGCGCCGGCCGGCGCCGCGCCGCTGCCGGCCACGCTGTAGTCGATGCTGTCGGCCTCGCTCAGATCGCCGCTGCGGGTGATCACGAAGCTGTAGCCGGTGCTGCCGCCGTCGCCCTCGGCGGCCGTCTTGTCGAGGGCCGAGACCTGGAAGTAGGTGGGGTCGCGCAGCGGCTGCGTCACCGGCTGCGCCAGATCGAGGATCGCCTCGCCCAGGGCAAGCACGTTCACGCGCTGGAAGGCCAGCCCTGTATTGTTGACGTTGTCGTCCTCGTCGTCGCCGTCGATGATGGTGTCGCCGCTGCCCTCGAGCAAGGCCTGGATCTCGTCGAAGGTCAGCTTGCGGCCGACTTCCCGCACGGCGAGTTCCTGGGTCAGGGCGATGATGCCGGCGATGTGCGGCGCGGCCTGGCTGGTGCCGTGAATCTCCACCAACTCCTCACCCGCGCCGGCGCCTATGATGGAGGCGCCGGGGGCGAAGATGTCGCTCAGTTCGTCGTCGCGCTGGCTGAAGGGGGCGATCTGGTCGGCCGTCGTCGAATAGGCCTTGGCGCCGCTCAGATACTCCCAGTTGCCGGAATCGCCGCTGTAGACCGCGCCCACCGACAGCGAGTTGGGGTCGGCCGAGGGATAGGACACACCCTGTATCGAGTTGAAGGGATAGAAGTCGTTGCCCGAGGCCGAGACGACGATCACGTCCATCGCCGCCAGGGCCGCCAGTTCGTCCGCAATGCCGTAAAGCTGGACCGGTGCGTCGTAGTTTCCGAAGTCACCGAGCGACATGTTGACGCTGACGATGTTGTAGGCCTCGGCGTTCGCGATGACCCACTGCAGGGCTTCCTCGACATAGCCGAAGTGACCCGTGTCGGCGTCGGTGAAAACCTTCAGGGCGGCGATGTCGGCGCCCGGGGCCATGCCGGTGTAAGTGCCGTCGGAAGACGCGGCGATGCTGGCGACGTTGCTGCCGTGGCCGTCGTAGTCGCCGGCATTGCTGTCGCCGTCGGCGAAGTCGTACTGGTAGACGATGCGGTCCGAAATCCCGTCGCCGTTCAGATCCGGTCCGAAGAAGGGGTCGTCGAGGTCGATGCCGGTGTCCAGCACCGCGACGGTGTAGCCACTGCCATCGACCCCGGCGAAGCGGGCGTCGGCGCGGAAATCTTCGACCCCGATCAGGGGCCCGGAAATGGCGGTCTGGGGATTGATGGTGCCCACATCGTCCACCACCACGACCTCGCCCGTCAGGTGGATCGGGAAATCGGCGTTGCTGGTGTAGAGGCTGACGGGATCGTCCGTTTCCGCCGCTTCGGCCGCTTCCGTCGTCTCGGCCTGACCGCCGCCGCTGTCGTTCGGCGCGGACTTCACGGCCAGCGGACGGAAGTTGACGCTGCTGGTTTCCGGCAGCGCAGGCCATTCGAAGAAGTCGTAGGCGGAACTCTCGAAGAAGGACTCCCGCGGCTCTTCCAGGAATCGACCGGAAGTGCCGAAACTGCTGTGGGTCTGATAGAGGGTGCCGGAGAGCTTCTTCATGGAGACGGATCAACTTTCGGAGCGGTAAATGAGCAAAGGCGCGCCGCGGCGCGCTTTGGACGATCTCGGCGAAAATTGGGGGTATGACGGGGCTGTGGGCAGCCGGCCGGGACCGCTGCGGCTGTCGCCGGCGTCATATCTGTGCCGTCCACCATGAGTGGATTTTGCCCGGTCAACGTCGCTCCCCCCCGTTGTGCGCCGCAAGGCTGATTAGAGCTTACCGGCGCGCAATCGGGAATTGAAGAAGGGATTTGAAGAATTCTTGATGACGGCGGGAAACGCTAGGATTCCCGCGGGACCTTGACGGTTGAACGTATCGTCAGACTTGCCGGCTGTCCGGCCTTAGCGCGCTTCAATATGGTTAACGGCTGCCGGAGAGGGAGGCGCAACCATGCCGCGCCCCTCCGGGGTTCAGACTTGCCCGCGCAAGACCCGGTCGATGAAAGCGTCGGCGGCGCCGGTCTGCCCGGCCGGATCGGCCAGTTCCCGCCAGTCGACCGGCGCGTCCGAGCGTTCGGCGAGGATGTCCATAAGGGGGCGGCCGGACGCGAGAACGTCCTTGCAGGCCTCCTTCACCAGGGCCTGGGCCTCGGGGCGGCTCATGTGGGCGGAGAGCGCGAAGCTCGCCGCTTCGGCCAGGGCCAGGCCCTTGGTGGCGTCGATGTTGGCGCGCATCCGCGCGCGGTCGACCTGCAGGCCGTCGATCAGGGCCAGCGACTGGACCAGGGCGGCGCCGGCGGCGACGATCATCTGCGGCAGGACCAGCCATTCCATCTGCCAGGCGACGCCGTCGCGCTCGTGGCTGTGGAAGGCCGTGAGCTGCATCTGCCCGGTGAGGCCGGCCACGTGGCGGCAAAGGGAGACGACGGCTTCCGAGCGGATCGGGTTCTGCTTTTGCGGCAGGGTGGAGGAGCCCCCACCGGAGCCCTCGCGCAGCTCGCCCACCTCGTTCTGGCACAGCAGCAGGATGTCCCCCGCCATCTTGCCGAGGCTGCCGCCGACAAGGCCCAGCCAGCCGCCGAGCTCCACCAGGCCGTCGCGCTGGGCGTGCCAGGGCAGGGGCGCGACGGGCAGGCCGAGGTCCTTCGCAAGTTCGGCTTCGACCGCGGTGCCGTCATGGCCCAGGGCGGAGAGGTTGCCGGCGGCGCCGCCGAAGCTCAAGAGTTCCAGGCGCGGGCGCAGTTCGGCGAGCCGGGCGCGGTGGCGCTGCAGCGGGGCCAGCCAGCCGGCGGCCTTGAGGCCGAAGGAGGTCGGCGTCGCCTGCTGGCCACGGGTGCGCGCCAGCAGGAGCGTCCCGCGCTCGCGGTCGGCCAGTTTCGCGAGCTTCCTGCCCAGATCGACCAGCCGCCGGTCGAGGATGTCGAGAATTACCCTGAGGCGCAGCACCAGCCCCGTGTCCATCACGTCCTGCGTGGTGGTCCCCCAGTGGACGTAGGCGGCTTCCTCGCCGCCTACCGCCTCGCGCAACGCGGCGACCAGGGCGGGGACCGGGATGCCGTCGCGCGCGGTCCCTTCGGCCAGTGCCGCGGGGTCGAGGTCCAGATCTTCCGCCACCGCCGCGATGCGGGCCGCCGCCGCTTCGGGAATAACGCCTGTCCGCCCCTCGGCCCGCGCCAGCGCGGCCTCGAAGGCCAGCATGGCCTTTACCTGCGCGCGGTCGTCCAGCAGGCCCGCCACCTCCGGGTCGGAGAGCAGCGGGCCGAGCAGGGCGCTGACGAAGGGCAGGAGGCTCATCGGAAGTTCATCACACGTCGAAGAAGACCGTTTCCCGGTCGCCCTGCATGTGGATGTCGAAGCGATAGACGGCGACGCCGTCCTCGTCATTGCGTTCGGCGACGAGGGTGTCGCGCCGCGCCGCCGGCACGCTTTGCAGGACCGGGTCTTTCGCATTGGCATCGGCTTCGTCGGCGAAGTAGATGCGGGTGTAGAGGTGGCTCAGGAGCCCGCGCATGAAGACGATGACGTTGATGTGCGGCGCCTGAGCCTCGTCCACCGCGCCCGGTTTCACGCTGTCGAAGACGAAGCGGTTCTCCGGGTCGGTGCCGGTGCCGCAGCGCCCGAAGCCCTTGAAAGTGACGTTGCCGCTGCGGGGATCGGCGGGATGGGCGTAGCGGCCCTGCGGGTCGGCCTGCCAGATCTCGATCATGGCGTCGTCCACGACATCGCCGTTGCCGTCCAGCACGCGGCCCTGGATGCGCATCTGCTGGCCCTCCACGTCGGGCGTGCGCAGGTCCGGTGAGGCGATGGAGGCCAGCGGATAGCCGTACTGCTCGGGCGTCAGGCCGTAGGCGAAGTAGGGGCCGACGGTCTGCGAAGGGGTCTGTCCTTTCGTCATGGTCGTGTCCCTTCCTTACGCCGTTTCCATGGGGGTTTCCCAGGGGCCGCGCAGCACGATGTCGAAGCGGTAGCCCAGCGCGAACTCG
Organism: Kiloniellaceae bacterium; assembly: GCA_048268885.1. GTDB lineage: Bacteria > Pseudomonadota > Alphaproteobacteria > Kiloniellales > Kiloniellaceae > Pelagibius. Next base: position 86,439 of record JBLWUP010000003.1, read on the forward strand.
GGCTCGGTGAGCGAGAGGTCGAACTCGGAAATCAGGCGGTCGCGCCCCTTCTCCGGCGAGGCCAGGAAAATCGGGTCGAGATCCAGCAGCGGGTCGCCGGGAAAATACATCTGGGTCACCAGGCGCGTGCAGATGCTGGGTCCGAAAAGCGAGAAGTGGATATGGTTGGGCCGCCAGGCGTTGGGGTGGTTGCCCCAGGGATAGGCGCCGGGCTTGATCGAGTAGAAGCGGTAGTTGCCCTGGTCGTCGGTGACGCAGCGCCCGCCGCCGAAAAAGTTGGGATCCAGCGGGGCGTCGTGCTGGTCGACCTTGTGGATGTAGCGCCCGGCGGCGTTGGCCTGCCAGACTTCCACCAGCATGTTGGGCTGCGGTCGGCCGACCTCGTCGACCACCTTGCCGGAGACGATGATCCGCTCTCCCAAGGGCTCGCCGTCTTTGCGGCCGTTCTTGGTCAGGTCGTTGTCGAGCTCGCCGAGGGAGTCCTGGCCGAAGACCGGCCCGGTCAGCTCGGACAGGCTTTGTTTGATGGGGATCAGCGGCTTGGTGGCGCCGCGCAGGCGCGTCGACTTGTAGTCGGGGGCGATGACCGGGGGATGTGCCCCCCAATCGCGCGGGGAATAGGGTTTCGGGGAATCGCTCATTTCCTGCCCTCCTGATTGCCTTGCTTGTTATCCCCACCCATTTCGTCGAGCGCTTGCTGCGCGACCTTGAACGCCTGGTTGGCCGCCGGCACGCCGGCATAGACCGCGACGTGCAGCAGCGCTTCCTTGATGTCTTCGGCGCTGGCCCCGGTATTGGCGGTGGCGCGCACGTGCATGGCGACTTCCTCGAAGTGGCCGCCGGCGGCCAGCAGCGCGATGGTGATCATGCTGCGCTCGCGCCGCGTCAGGCCGGGGCGCGACCAGACCGAGCCCCAGGCGCCCTCGGTGATGAAGTCCAGGAAGTCGGCGTTGAAGGCGTTGCGGTTCTTGTCGGAGCCGGCGACGTGGGCCTCGCCCAGCACGTCCTGTCGGGTGGTCCGGCCGATCTCGAAGCGGCCCCCCGCGTCATCGTCTTCAGACAAGGCCGTTCTCCTTCGCGAAAGTCTCGATGAGGCCGGCCAGCGCCGCCGGCTGCTCGATGCAGGGCAGGTGCCCGGCCCCGGCGATGACCTCGTAGCCGGCGCCGGGGATCAGGTCGGCGGTCCGGCGCATCAGCTCGGGCGGCGTGGCGCCGTCCTCCTCGCCGACCACGCAGAGCGTCGGCACCTTGATCTGCTTGGCCTCTTCGGTGAAGTCGGCGTCGCGCAGCGCCGCGCAGGTGCCGAGGTAGCCCTCCTTGGGCGTGCGGGTCAGCATGGCATGCCAGCCCGTGAGCGCGATCGGGTCGCTCTCGCGGAATTCCTCCGTGAACCAGCGCTCCAGGATCGCATCGGCGATGCTCGCGATGCCGCCGTCCTCGATGGCCGCCATGCGCTCGGCCCAGGCCTCGGGCGTGCCGATCTTGTGCGCGGTGTCGCAGAGGATGAGCCCGGAGACCAGCTCCGGGCGGCTGGCAGTGAGCCCCTGGGCGATGAGCCCGCCGACCGATAGGCCGCAGACGATGGCGTTCTCGACCGCCAGGTCGTCCAGCAGGGCGGCCAGGTCGGCCACGTGATCGTCGATGCTGTAGGGGCTGTCGCCCATTTCCGAGAGGCCGTGGCCGCGTTTGTCGTAGAGCACGATGCGGAATTTGTCGGCCAGACGCGCCACCACCTCGTCCCAGATGCGGAAGTCGGTGCCCAGGGAGTTGGCGAAGACCAGCGCCGGCCGCTCGGCCGGGCCCAGGTCCTGCACATGCAGGACGACCCCGTTCAGCGCCCGAAAGTCCATTGCAGCTTCTCCACGTCTTTGGTGACCCTTGGCGGGCGTCCCCCTCACCCAGCTGCGTCTAAGTTCGCTTCGCTCACTAAGACTTTGCAACCCTCTCCCACCAGGGGAGAGGGAAAGGAAAGCGAGGCCGCCTGAGAAAGCCCTCTCCCCTGGTGGGAGAGGGAGGGGCCCGCCCAAAGGACCTCTGGGGCGGGAGGGTGAGGGGGAACACCGCTTATCCAGCTTCATCTCAATCATTTCATACCTTTTTGAGCATTTAAAATGCTATATTCTCATTTATTCATAACTAAACAGATATGAAATGTGACGCCCGACAGCCGCATCAAGATCCGTCACCTGGCCTGCTTCCTGGAGGTCGCGGCGCGGCGCAGCTTCGGCGGCGCGGCGGAGGCGCTGGCCATCACCCAGCCGGCGGTCTCCAAGGCCATCGCCGAACTGGAGGATATCCTGGGCGTCACCCTCTTCGAGCGCTCGCGGCGCGGCGTCTTCCTCACCGGCTACGGCGAGGCCTTCCAGCAGTATGCCGGGGCCTCGATGACCGCCCTGCGCCAGGGCGTCGACTCGGTCTCCCAGGCCCAGGCGCGCGGCGGTCCCACCCTGGCCATCGGCGCGCTGCCGACCACGGCCAACCGTATCATGCCCCCGGCGGTGCAGCGCGCGAAGGCCGAGGGCCTGGGCGCCACGCTGCGCATCATCACCGGCCCCAACGACCTGCTGCTGAACGAACTGCGCCAGGGCGACCTCGACCTGGTGATCGGGCGCCTGGCCGCGCCGCGCCAGATGCAGGCGCTGGCCTTCGAGTACCTCTATTCGGAAGAAGTGATCTTCGTCGTCCGCCCCGGCCATCCCCTGCTCAGCAACGAAACGGTGGAACTGGGCCAGCTCGCGGACTTCACGGTCATTCTGCCGACGGTCCGCTCGATCATCCGCGCGGAGGTCGACCGCTTGCTGGTCAGCCAGGGCGTGGCGGCGCTGCCCGACATCATCGAGTCCGTCTCGCCGGATTTCTCCCGCCGCTACACCCGCACTACCGACGCGGTCTGGATCATCTCCTACGGCGTGGTGGCCGACGACCTGGCCGAGGGCGTGCTGAAACGCCTGCCGGTGAACGCCCCGGCCAGCCTCGGCCCCGTCGGCCTGACCCAGCGCGCCGAGATGCCCGCTTCGGTAAGCTTGCAGATCCTCATGAAGGCGATCCGCGAGGTGGCGGCGGAACAGGGGTAGAGGCACAGATAGTCTGGCATCCTACTTGGGATGTTCCTGCCGCCTGTAATGTCTAGTCCCGCGCGATTTACCGGTGGCGTAGTGGATTCATCTTTTGTTCTTTTCCGCTACACAATTGGGTATCAATTCACTACTCTTCTCGGTACGGTTGAAGTTCTTGTCGGCCCTGTTGTCTTTGGTGGTTCGGTTATGGGAATTGGAGGAAGGGCTCCTCAATGACGACATCTGAGGGGCTTACTTTTTTTGAAGTTTGTAGCGGAGCTGAGCCACAGCTGGATGTTGTTTTTATCCACGGCCTGACTGGCGATCCTAAGGACACGTGGATTTCCGAGGCTGATGGTCAGTATTGGCCTGAGTGGCTGTGCAGTGATTTCCCAGGCATCGCTGTTCACGCACTTGGATATCCTGCGGGCGTATTCGAAAAATGGGCCAAGAAGGAAATGGACCTTTTCGAGCGGGCAACAAATGCGCTCGAGTACATGGCAGCCAAAGGATTAGGTGCGAGACCCATTGTTTTCATATGTCATAGCTTGGGAGGCATTCTTGCTAAACAGATAATCCGAAAATCCTGTGACTCTGAAGATGAAGACTGGAAGAAGGTTAGCCAGGCAATAAAGCTTGTTGTGTTTCTATCTACGCCTCATTCAGGTGCGTCATTAGCGTCCGCGCTAAAGGCGGCCATCCCCCATTTTGCATCAAAGCATGTTGAACTCTTGTCCAACGACAGCGGCTTCTTGCAGGACATAAACAGTCATTACCGCAGCTTCGCTAATGGTAAGAGTGATCTAACAACCGTCGTCTACTACGAAAAATACAAGGTCAAAAACACCACCCTTGTTGTTTCAAGAGATTCATCTGACCCAGGTGTAGCTGGCACAACTCCTGTTCCAGCCGACAAAGATCATATTAGTATCTGCAAGCCAAAAGATGCGAACGACATCGTTTACCTTGGGATAAAAAAGCACATCTCCCGTGTCGCAGATGAAGAGTGCAAAGCAATCGGTGCTGGTTCGTTTCAACCAGATGACTACAGCTCGAAGAGCGGCACGGATCGGCGTGATCTACTCGAAAAACTGATCGCTGCCGGCCGGGAGCATGAGTATGCCGCGGCCAACAACTACCAAAACAAATTCGCCCAGAACTATCTCAAGTTAGGCCTATTCACGACAGCGCGGGATGAGAACGACAAGCTCTTGTCAGAGGTCGAGCAGCGTTTCATCACGCATATCTATCACCCGCTTATTTGTAAGGGCGAGTCCGATGAAAAAATCCGGGATGCACTTCAGTCCCAGGTAATTGACCCTCTCTGCAAACAACATGATGGTCAAAAAGGCTTCTCAGGAATGACCGTTCTGAGTGCTCTGTATTTTCTTACGGAGCAGTGCCATATCCGATGGGATGCCGATTCATGAACGGGCGAATCTGGTATCCACAGCTTGATGTGTACGATGCGGTCCGCCGCATTGGCCTACTCTTGTCTGATTGGCCTGATACGAGTCCCTCGCTTGAAAGGCTCTATATCGCAGATTTCTATCTCGCCAACCCGCCGCTTCTATACGGCACGAGCATGCCTGCAGCTGTGCGAGCAGAGTTTAAGAAACTGGAAGTGCCGCGCCCAGAAAAGACGTTCTTGAGCTATCCGGCGGCTCCCATTCTCTTTCATAAGATGGAACCGATCCAGAAGAAGGCGTTGCAGGCTCTAATCGGAAAAGGCGTTGTGTCGTCAGAAACAGCACGACAGGGATTGGTGACACTTTCCGATTTTGGCAGGCAGTTCATCAAGGAAGAGCTGTCGGAGAACGCTTCTCGATTTGAATGGATTCTCATTGATTTCCTTACTGCGAAGTTCGCTATCCTCGGTGAGGGCGATACAAGGGAGCTTCGGCAACGGACTGGCCTCCGGAGGTTTGTCTGATGGCGCAAGCTCCTTCTTTGACTCTCAATCGATTGCGCGTTACACGCCGCGGTGCTTTGGCCTATGACCAGAAATTCCATGAGGGAGTAAACATTATTCGGGGTGAGAATGGGTCCGGCAAATCTACAGTTGCTGACTTCATTTTCTACATACTTGGCGGGGAGTTCGATGACTGGAAAGAGGCAGCAAGCCTCTGCGACGAAGTGCATGCGGAGATAGAAACGAACCGCGGCAAACTGACTTTGCGCCGTGACATTGGAAAACGAACCACACCTATCAAGGTATTTTTCGGCCCATTTGACAAAGCAGATGCGCACACCCTTGAAGGTTGGGAGACATTTCCAATTCGGCGGCAAGAGAGTCGCGAAAGCTTCTCACAAGTCCTCTTTCGCTCGCTTCATATACCTGAGACCCAGAGCGAAGGTGCATCCAACATTACGATGCATCAGATAATGCGTCTTCTTTACTCTGATCAACGGACTCCTTCTACGCGCCTCTTTCGTTTTGAAACCTTCGACACACAGAATATGCGTGAGGCTGTTGGTGATCTCGTCTGTGGCATTGGCGGATACGAAATTTATGAAATAGGCTTGAAGCTACGCGACTTGGAGGGTGAGTTTGAGATCGTTAGCCGAAAGCTCTCTTCTCTCATAGAGGCATTGCCATCTGACGAGCGCTTAAACAGGCCAGAGAGCATTACAACTCGACAGAAAGAGCTTGAGGCGGAGATCGAGAAAATTTCTGCCGACATCCAAAACGTCGACACTCTAGTGGATCCAAACCAGACAGTAGACTTTCTCAAAGAACGCCGCAGCGCACATGCCAGCCTTCAAAGGAAGAAGAAGAAGATTGCCGACGTTGAGGCGTTGATCAACAAGTATGAGCTTGAATTGGCCGAGCTTGAAGACTTCTTGAGTTTCTTAACTGACTTAGTGCAGAAAGTAGGTTTGGCAGAGAAGACGCAGAGCGCGATAGGTGGAATTGAATTTACACAATGCCCTGCATGCCTAGCGGATCTGAAGTCTACCTCTGACCCACACACCTGTCATGTCTGCGGCGCTCCAACCGATCCGGAAGCAGAGAAGTCAAAGTACAATCAAATTCGCCTTGATTTGGAAATCCAGATGCGTGAATCGCATCAGCTCGTCGAGGAGAAATCGATAGCGCTGAGAAAAAGCACTATCTCGCTGCGTCAACTGAATAGAGATTATAGCAAAGCACTCTCTGAGTTTCTAATTAAGTACGATCTCAGTTCCTCTCCGCGAGAGTCCTATCTAGCAGCCAAGAATCAGCGAATTGGCCAGATTGAGCAGGAGTTGGGTTACCTGACGCGTGCTCTGGAGTCTGCCGAAGAAATTCAGCGCTTATCTGCTAAGAAGAGCGAGCTTCAATCTGAAATTCAAGAACTTAAAGATCGTCGCGAGGCTCTGGAGAAGAACGCGCATCGAAGAAGAAGTGGTGCGCTAACACAGGTATCAGACTTGGCGGCTGCTCTGCTGCGCAATGACCTTGATCGGCAGCCTGAGTTCCGCAATGCCAAATCCGTCATTCTCAATTTCCGGGATGACGCAATATTCGTAGACGGCAGGATGAATTTTGCGGAGAGTAGTAATGTGTTTCTGAAGAACGCAGCCATATTCGGTATGTTTCTGGCGGCTGGCCAAGATGATGAGTTCTTCCATCCCCGGCTTCTCCTGCTAGACAACATTGAAGATAAAGGCATGGAACCGGAGCGTAGTCACTTGTTCCAGAAATTGATCGTAGAGCATTCAACCGAATTGGTTGGAAGGAATCAGGTTATTTTCACAACGTCTATGATGAATCCCGCACTGGAGTTGGACGACTACGTGGTTGGTCCTCACTACACCCACGATGTTCGGACTTTGAGTATCCAGTCTTGATCTGCAATCGTTCTGGTGTGGGGCGCCGTTCATTTCCTCGGGAATTTGGACAGTAGCTCAATACTCAATTCACAACATTCAACCATGTTCAGAATTGATATGACTAACCTGTATTGAGCTCAATAAGGATGATCGAGCAAGAAACGCAATAAATCGTGACCCATCGCCTGCATCTCACCTGACTGTTTACCCTGAACCGATGTGAAGCCGCGTTCACAGTTGTTTCAGGCTAAATCCGACCCTTTCTCGTCGCTCCTGCGCTTGACCGTTCCGGCCGTCCCATGGCTAGTGGCAGGCCTAGGAAAGAGCCGCGTCAGTGAGAAAGAACAGGGAAGCACATGTCGGAAAATTACGATGCCGTCATCATCGGCGCCGGGGTGATCGGCGCCGCCATCGGGCTGGAGCTGGCCCGCGCGGGCAAGAAGACCTTGAACGTCGACGCCCTGCCGGCGGCCGGTTACGGGCCGACCTCCAATTCCTGCGCCATCATCCGGGTGCACTACTCCACGCTGGACGGCACGGCGATGGCCTACGACGGCTACTTCGACTGGAAGGACTGGCCGGGTTACCTGGGTGTCGAGGACGAGCGCGGCCACGCGGTCTTCCACCACTGCGGCTGCCTGATCATGAAGACCGAGCAGAACAAGGGCCTGGGCTCGGTGCTGCAGCACGTCGAGGCGCTGGACATCCCGCATGAGCATTGGGACGCGGCGCGCATCCGTGAGGCCATTCCCGGCTATGACCTGAAAACCTTCTGGCCGGCGCGGCGCATGGAGGACCCGGCCTTCGGCGAGTCCAACGGCGGCGCCATCGACGGCGGCGTGTTCTTTCCCACCGCCGGCTACATCAGCGACCCGCAGCTCGCCACCCACAACCTGCAGCGCGCGGCCGAGGCCGCCGGCGGCACTTTCCTGTTCAATCGCAAGGTCGTCGAGATCCCGGTTTCCGGCGGGCCCAATGGCAAGAGGGTGACCGGCGTGGTGCTGGACGACGGCACGCGCATCGATGCGCCCGTCGTCGTGAACGTCGCCGGGCCGCACTCGGCGCAGATCAACAAGCTGGTCGGCGCGGAGCAGGACATGCGCATCACCACCAAGCCGCTGCGCCAGGAAGTGGTGCACCTGGACTCGCCCGAAGGCCTGGACTTCGAGACGTCCGGCATCGTCGTCTCCGACAGCGATATCGCCTGCTACATCCGCCCGGAGACCGGCAACCACATCCTGGTCGGCAGCGAGGACCCGGAGTGCGACCCGCGTGAGGTGGTGGACCCGGACGACTATGTGCGCGATCTCACCGACCAGGCGGTGACCCAGGCCTACCGCTACGCGCAGCGCCTGCCGACGGTGCCGGTGTCGCGCAGCCCCAAGGGCGTGGTCGACCTCTACGACGTGACCGAGGACTGGATCCCGATCTACGACCGCTCCTGCGTCGACGGCTTCTACATGGCCATCGGCACCAGCGGCAATCAGTTCAAGAACGCCGGCGTCGCCGGGCGTCTCATGACGGCGGTCATCGACTACGTCGAAGGCGGCGGCGACCAGGACGGCAAGCCGCTGGCCTTCAAGCTGAAGCACCTCGACCGCACCATCGACACCGCGACCTTCTCGCGGCGCCGCGAGATCAATCCCAACAGCAGCTTCTCGGTGCTGGGGTAGGGCGCTGCGCGCTGCCCTGGATGCTCGGAACAAGTCCGGGCATGACAGCCGGGGCGCGGGGCAACGGCGGTGCAGCTTCTCGAAAGGTCACCCTTGGGCTTGTCCCGAGGGGCCAGGGTTGACGAACTCCGTTCTGTCGTCCCTTCGCATCGCCGTCGCATGATCGCTGCCTGCGGTGTATGAATTCAGAGAAAACGAGAACCTGAGGGCGACCCCATGGCCACCATCTCCTATCTGACGCGCATCGAGTTCGAGGCGGGGCTGGCGCAGAAACTGCCGGACTTCTGCGCCGAGTTGGGCATGAAACGTCCCTTGCTCGTCACCGACGCGGGCCTGACGGCGCTCGGCCTGACGGCGAAGATCGGCGGCTGCTTCGCCGAGATGCCGCCGGTTTACGACGGCACGCCGGCCAATCCCACCGAGGCGGCGGTGCTGGAGGCCTTGGAACGCTACACGGCGGCGGGCTGCGACGGCATCGTCGCGGTCGGCGGCGGTTCGTCGATCGACCTCGCCAAGGGCCTGCGCCTGCTGGCGGTGCACGCGCCGCCGCTGGCGCAGTACGCGGCAGTGGAAGGCGGCGTGGCCAGGATCAAAGGCCCCTTGCCGCCGATGATCGCCGCGCCGACCACGGCGGGCACCGGTTCGGAGGTCGGGCGCGGCGCGGTCATCATCATGGCCGACGGGCGCAAGCTCGGCGTGCTCTCGCCGCTGCTGCTGCCCTCCATTGCGGTCTGCGATCCGGAGTTGACCTACGGCCTGCCGCCGGTGCTGACCGCGGCCACCGGCATGGACGCGCTGGCCCACTGCCTGGAGACCTATATGTCGCCGGCGGTGAACCCGCCGGCCGACGCCATCGCGCTGGAAGGCCTCGCGCGCGGCTACGGCGCGCTGCGCCGCGCGGTGGCCGACGGCCAGGACCAGGATGCGCGCTGGGACATGATGATGGCGGCCATGGAAGGCGCCATGGCCTTCCAGAAAGGCCTCGGCGCCGTGCACGCCCTGTCGCACCCGCTGGGCGCGCTGCCCGGCCTGTCGCTGCACCACGGTACCCTGAACGCGGTGCTGCTGCCGGCGGTGCTGCGCTTCAACCGCGCGGCCATCGGCGCCAAGTGGGACAATCTCGCCCTGCTGCTGGGCGGCGCGCCGGATGAAAAGATCGATCGCTTGAACCGGGACATCGGCTTGCCGGTGACGCTTTCGGCCATGGGCGTCGAGGCGGCGCAGCTGCCGGGCATCGCCGCCGCGGCGCTGAAGGACCATTGCCACGCCACCAATCCCCGGACCGCCAGCGAGGCCGACTATCTCGACCTGTTGCAGGAAGCTCTCTGAGGCGAAAGACGCGCTCTTCCGCGCCCTGATCCCGGGCCGGCGGAAAGGCCGGGCGGTGCCGGCGGTCGATCACGTCAGAATCTAAAATTCCCGCTTAAGTAGATCAAAGGCGCGCCCGTCTTCTACCGGCGCCGGCTGAGCCGTGCCGCACCGTTGGCGCGCAACAATCGGACAAAAGCAGCCACTAGCTGCACCACTTTTGAGTTAAATTTACTATAAATATTACATAACTATATGGTTTTCGCAAAGAGGTTCCTTGAATAGGCCCGAAAAATCAAACAGCCTGTGATCAAGAAGGTTAACGAGAGTTCCGGGGGGTTGTCTCGTGACCTGCAAACAACGCGCCTGACCAAGGCTTAGCGGAGGCAGAAAAAATGACCGAACCCCTCAACCCTGAATACGTAAACCGTCACCCCGATCAATCCGACCCCGCCGAGACGGCCTCGACCGAAAGTAGTGCCGCCGAAAGCGGTGGCGCGGGCGCGGCGGCCGTTATCGGGCAGGCGGGCGAGCCGGTCGTTCTCAACCGCCCCGCGCCGGGTCAGACGGTCGAAGTGCAGGCGGCCGCGGGCGAGACCTACGTCCTGAACTTCGCGCCGGGCGATGCGCAGGTTCAGGTCCAGGGCGACAACCTGATCCTCGGCTTCGATGACAATGGCGACGGCACGGTCGACAGCCGCATCGTCTTCCTCGATCTGGCGACCGTTGCGGAACAGGGCCAGGCCCCGACCTTCCAGATCGGCGAAGCCAGCTTCAGTTCCGATGTCCTGCTGGGGCAGTCGCTGGCGCTGGCCGGCGAGGACCAGAGCCCCTTCGAGCCGCCCATCACCGAGGCTGGTCCTGTGGGTGGCGGCACCTCGACCTACAACGAAGACCTGGGGACGACCATCGGCCTGCTGGATGCGGAAGACGTCATCCCGCCGGTGGAGTTGCAGTTCGGCCTCATCGAGGTCGAGCCGGAGATCATTCTGACGGGGGACGACAACACGCCGCCGCTGGCCGATGACGTCGTCACGCCGGCCGAGCGCGGCGACCCTCCGGTGGCCCTGCTGAACGCGTTAACCCAGTTGGGATTCGGCTCCCCGATAAGCCCGGTGACCCTGGCCGCCTTCGACACCCTGTCGATACAGGCCGACACAGTTGAAGGCAGCGAAGGCGGCGGGCTGCCGGAAATCCTGCTCTTCAAGCAGCTCCTGGTGGACGGCGACATCGGTGACGATGACACGGGCGAAGTCGCTGACTTCGGTGGCTCGGATGTCGAGACGCCGCTGGAGGATCTCGTCTTCACGCTGGAGAGCGCGCCGGCTTTCGGCCAGCTGATTCTGATCACCGCCGGCGGCGATACCTCCTTCCTGGCGCCGGGCGACACCTTCTCCAGCGCCGACACCGTCTGGTTCGTGACGACCCAGAGCGACGTCGACGCCTTCATGGAAAGTGAGGGGCTGAACTTCCTGCCCGAGGCGCAATTCCTCTACAGCGTGACCGATGCCGAGGGCGCCAGCGCGTCGGACAGTGTCACCATCAACCTGCCACCTCTGAACGATCCGACGACCGCCCTGGAGCCCGTCTGCATCGACGAGGACAGCGAGGGCACGCTCAGCTTCTCGGCAAATGCGAACGACAGTGTCGCCAAGATCACTCAGATCGTGATCTCCGGTTTCCCGACCGGCGAGCCGGCCGATGCCTGGGTCGTCGATGCGGGCTCAGTAGATGTTTCCGGATTAATCGCGGGCGTCGACTACACGGCCACCTACGACTCCGCGTCGGGCGAGCTGACCATCGACTTCAATCTCGCCAGCGTCCCCTTTGACACAAGCATCACCGGTACCGTCAGCGTGGCGCCGAACCCGGACAGCGATGTGGATGCCGACCTGACCATCGAGGCGAACGCCAGTAACGGCAGCCAGACCCTGACGGCCAGTGCTGAAGCCGTTGCCGCGGTGGATGCCGACGCTGACGGCGCCGAGGGATCTGTCAACGACGACGGCGATGCCTTCCACCTCTCCGTCGCCGCCTCGATCGCCGACTCGCCCGATGAGGCGGGGGAGAACACGACCTTCCAGATGGACGAGATCGGCACGCTCGACATCAGCGCCACCTTCGACGATTTCCTCGACGGTTCCGAGACCCACACCATCGTGGTCAAGGCGCCCGTGGGCTTCACCATCCTGGGCGTCGACGGCGTCCTTCCCGAAGGCGTGACGCCGGGGCTCAGCGGTGGCTCGGTCTGGACCTTCGACGTCGAGACCCTGGACGGCATCGGCGCGGTGGACTTCGTACTCCAGGTTCAGAGGACCGGCGGGCTGCAGGGCGAGACGAACTTCGAGGTTCTCGTGGTCGCCGAGGAGACGACAACCGGCGACATCGAGTGCGTCGACGGCGGCGAGGGCGGCATCGACCCCATCGCCGGTGACAACGTCGCCTTCGTGACCACATTGGTCAGTGTTACGGGTTCCGACGTGCAGCCCCCGGAAGTCGCGCTCAGCCTGCCGGAGGGGGTGGACTGCCTCGCCGAAGACAGCGCGGCGGTGGCCGCCACCAACATGGTGACGGTGACGGTCACGCCGGTCGGCGACGACGAGATCACGGAGATCGTGATCACCGGCTTTCAGCCCGATTGGGACTACGACATCAGCGGCCTGGAGATTCCCGGGGCGGTGTTGACCGACGGCGATCCGTCGGACGGCAGCATCACCCTCACGGTAAACAAACTCACCGCTTACAGCGGCGTGCTGCGGCTGGCGCCGCCGGCTGATTCCGACGTCGATCACCCGACCCTCACAGCCAGCGCGACGGTGGTCGATCCGGAGGACCCGCTGCTGACCGCCACGGGCGAGGGCACCCTCGACATCGACGTGGATGCCGTGGCCGACGAGGTGACGGTCGACATCACGGTGAACGACAGCGACGATCCCGAGACCGCCTTTTCGGCGAACGAGATCGGCACGGTGCGCGTCGTCGCGACCTTCGGCGACGTCGCCGACGGCTCCGAGACGCACACGGTGACCGTGTACCTTCCCGAGGGCTTCACCGCCGGTGATCTCAGCGGCCTGCCGGCGGGCGTCACCGCCGAGGTCAACGGCGACGTCGTCTTCACCGTCGGCGCCGGCGTCACGGAGTTGGATCACACTTTCGATGTGACGGCGCCTGCCGAGGTGAGCAGCGAGGACAGCTTCCTCTTCGAGGCCACGGCCGTCGCGACCGAAACGACGACCGGCGACGCGGAGTGCGATCCCGACAACAACCTGGAGGACGCTTCGGATGAACAGACGGTCTCCGGCTTCTTCGAGGAGGCTCCTCCCGTCCTGATCGTCGGCGAGAACGTTGACGACGACGCAAACCAGACGACGCCGCACCGGGTGCACGAGCCGTCGTCCGGCCAGGACTACGGTGAGATCATCGGCGACAGTGGCGACGACGTCCTGATCGGTGACGTCGGCGGGTCGGATCTCACCAACAAGACGATGAACCTCGCGCTGGTGCTCGATACCTCCGACAGCATGGAAGCGGACATCACCTTCAATGGCGAGGTGATGTCGCGTATCGAGGCCCTGGATCTGGCGGTCGAGCAGCTGCTTGACAAGATCTCCGGAGCCGACGGGGCCACGGTGCGCGTGCACATCGTGTCTTTCGCGTCGGATGTGAAAGGCGAGGGCACCTTTGACATCATCACCAACGGCGCGGTCGACGAAGACGAGCTGGCGGCGGCGAAAGACTTCATCCTGGCAGCCGGCGACAACCCGGATGCGGTGGCCAGCGGCAATACGAACTACGAGGCCGGTTTCGACGCGGCCCTGCAGTGGTTCAGTAACGACGCCAATACTCTGGACAATCCGGATCTGAACAAGACCATCTTCGTGTCGGATGGCCTGCCGAACCGGGCCTTCCAGGGGGACGACACAACGACCGTCGTAAAGCCCAGTACGGCCCAGCTGGCGCTGGATCACGTCCTGGGGCAGTTCGTCGCGAACAATCCGGCCAACAACGACACCGTCAATGAATTTTTGCTTCTGCAGCAGGACTTCAAAGGCGTCGCCGGCACGGTGGATGCCATCGGGATCGCGACCGATGCCGACGGCACGGCGCTGCTCACCCAGGTCGATGGCGACGGGGCCAACAGCATCAATGCCGGCGAGGAGCTGGCGGAACTGTTGGACAGCCTGTCCCAGGTCACGAGCCTCGAGTCGGTGGGCGATGACGTCATCATCGGCGGCGCGGCGGACGACCTGATCTTCGGGGACGTCCTCTTCACCGACGAGCTGGCGGACGACCTCTCGATCGATGCGCCGTTGGGTTCCGGCTGGGGCGTGATTGAGGATCTTGTCGACGACGGCTTCTTCGATATGGATGCGTCCAAAACGGAAGCCGAAGAGATCATCGATTTCCTCCGCGATCCGGCGAACCAAGCGCTCTACGACTTCGGCCGGGAGTCCACGGTCGACGGCGAGGGCCGTGAGGGCGGCAACGACCTTATCGACGGCGGCGCCGGCGATGACCTCATCTTCGGCCAGGAAGGTGACGACATTATCGTTGGCGGCAGCGGCGACGATACGATGGATGGAGGCAGCGGCGCGGACAGCTTCGTCTGGACGGCTGACTCAGGTGGCGGTGAGTCCGACACCGTCATCGGCTTCGACGGCGCCGAGGGTGACTCTCTGAATCTGTCGGCTCTGCTGACCGGCGAGGACTCGACCGCTGGCGGTGGTGCTCTGGCTGCTTTCCTGGAAGTCACCTCCGACGGTACCGACACGACGATTGCGGTCGATGCGAACGGCGACGGCAGCGGTTACACGGACGTAACCATCACGCTGCAGGGCGTCGACCTGACCGGCGGCGGCGCCGATCAGGCGACCATCATCCAGGCGATGCTCGACAACGGGAACCTGGTGACTAACTAGGCCTGTCTCACGGCTTCCTGCCGGGCGTGGACGCGGTGGCGTCCCGCCCGGCGGCGTCGTTTCAGCCGGTCTCGCTTCAGCCGGTCTCGCTCAGGCAATCCTTCAAGGCGGCGGCATTGCCGCGCAGCAGTTCGAAGTAGAGCTCCGGCCCGTCGGCCAGCTCGGCGCCCAGGGGGTCGAGTTGACCGACCTTGGCGTCCGTTCCCTCGATCACCACCTGCAGCAGCCGCGGCTCGAACTGCGGTTCGGCGAAGACGCAGCGCGCGCCGAGCTCCTTGATCCTGGACTGGATTTGCCGCAGCCGGGCGGCGCCGGGCTTGTGCTCCGGGTCGACCGTCACCGAGCCGATGTTGTTGAGGCCGAAGCGCGTGTCGAAATACTGGAAGGCATCGTGGAAGACGATGAAGGGCCGGTCCTTCACCGGGGCCAGGTCATGCTCGATCTCGGCGGCGAGCTGGTCGAGCCGGTGGGCCATGATCTTCGAATTGGCGAGATAGATGCCGCTGTTTTCCGGATCGGCCTTCGTCAGGGCCTTGGCGACGGCCTCGACCATGGCCTTGGCGTTGTCCGGATCGAGCCAGAGGTGCATGTCCGTCTCGCCGTGCTCCTGTTCCTCCTCGCCATGCTCCTCCTCGCCATGCTCCTCCTCGCCGTGGTCTTCCCCTTCCTCATGATCATGCGCCTCCCAGGGGCCGCCCTCCCGGTAGGCAAGGCGCGTCAGGCCCGGCACTTCCGCCAGCTCGACCACCTCGGCGTTCTTGGCCAGGGTGGCGATGGAGGATTCGAGGAAGGTCTCCAGGCCCTCGCCGACCCAGACCACCACCTTGGCCTTCTGCAGCGCCGCGGCGTCGGAAGGCTTCAGGCTGTAGCTGTGCGGTGAGTTGCCGCCCTGGACAATGAGATGCGGGCTGCCCGCGCCCTGCATCGCCGCGGCGACCAGGGAGTGAATCGGCTTGATCGAGGTGACGACGGTGATCGGCTCGGCCGCCTCGGCGTCGGCCAGGGCGCCGGGCAGGGCACCGGGCACAACACCGCTCAGGCCGGCGGCGAGGGCGATGCCGCCGAGGAAGCGGGACAAAAGTGGGGCTCGACGCATGGTTCGATTTCTCCGCAAAATACTAGGCAGGCAGGAAACGTAATGATATAACGTTATGGTTTGAAGCTGACAAGAGGCTATTCAGTGCAGGTACCGGCAAAGGACGCGGGCGGCGATTCAACGCCCGCGCCCACAACGGCGGGCGCGCCGTCGAACAAGACCCCCTTGATCGAGGCCCCCTTGATCGAAGCTAGGGGCCTGGGTGTATCGCGTGGCGGCCGCTGGCTGGTGCGCGGCGTCGACCTGGCGATCCGCCCCGGTGAGATCGTGACCCTCATCGGCCCCAACGGCAGCGGCAAGAGCACCACCGTGCGCGCGCTGCTGGGCATCTGGGAACCCAGCGCCGGCGAGGTGCGGCGCCAGCCCGGCCTCAACATCGGCTATGTGCCGCAGCGCCTGACCATCGACTGGACCATGCCGCTCACCGTGCGCCGGCTGATGACGCTGACCGGGCGGCACAGCGCGGCGCAGATCGAGGCGGCCCTGAAGGAAGTGGGCATCGAGCACCTTGCCGAAGCCGCGGTGCAGCAGCTTTCGGGCGGCGAGTTCCAGCGCGCCCTGCTGGCCCGCGCCCTGATCCGCCGCCCGGCGCTGCTGGTGCTCGACGAGCCGGTGCAGGGCGTCGATTTCGCCGGCGAGATCGCGCTCTACGAGCTGATCCACGGCATCCGCGACCGCCTCGGCTGCGGCATCCTGATGATTTCCCACGACCTTCACATCGTCATGGGCCAGACCGACACGGTGATCTGCCTGAACGGCCACGTCTGCTGCCACGGGACGCCGCAGGTGGTGACCGAGAGCCCGGAGTACCGCGCGCTCTTCGGCGCCCAGGCGGCGTCGGCGCTGGCGATCTACCGCCATCATCACGACCATGTCCATCTGGATGACGGGCGCGTCGTCCATGAAGACGGAGAGGGTCCCGGCCACTCCCACGCGCATGACCATTCACACGGGCAGGACCATGCACAGGGGCAGGGATCCGGGGACCAGCGGGGCGGCGATGCCGGATGATTTCCTTGCTTGACGATTTCTTTTGGCGCGCGCTGGTCGGCGGCGTCGGCGTGGCGCTGGTGGCGGGCCCGCTCGGCTGCTTCATCGTCTGGCGGCGCATGGCCTACTTCGGCGACACCATGGCGCACTCGGCCCTGCTCGGCGTCGCCCTGGCCTTCCTGCTCGACATCCATCTCACCCTCGGCGTCTTCGCCATCACCGCGACGGTGGCCTTCGCGCTGCTGCTGCTGCAGCGCCAGGTGACGCTGCCGACCGACGCCCTGCTGGGCATCCTCTCGCACTCCACCCTGGCGCTGGGCCTGGTGCTGGTCGCCTTCATGACCTGGCTGCGCATCGACCTGCTGGGCTATCTCTTCGGTGATCTGCTGGCGGTGTCGCGCCTCGACATCGCCCTGATCTACGGCGGCGGCCTTGTGGTGCTGGCGGTGCTGGTGGCGATCTGGCGGCCGTTGCTGGCCGGCACGGTCAGCGAGGAGCTGGCCGCCGCCGAGGCCCTGCATCCGGAGCGGGTGCGGCTGATCTTCATGGTGCTGATGGCGGCGGTGATCGCCATCGCGATGAAGATCGTCGGCATCCTGCTCATTACCTCGCTGCTGGTCATTCCGGCGGCGACGGCGCGGCGCTTTGCCAGCGGTCCCGAGCAGATGGCGCTGCTGTCCGCCGGTCTCGGCGCGCTGGCGGTGGTGATCGGACTTTTCGGTTCGCTGGAACTCGACACGCCTTCCGGTCCCTCGGTGGTCGTGGCGGCCCTGCTGCTCTTCCTGGCCAGCCTGGTTCAGCTGGTCGTGGAGCGGCGCGGCGCGCTCCGGCAGGGAACGCCGCGATGACGACGCCGGCGGCTTCGGGCCGCAAGCTGACCCGCAACCAGCAACTGGTGCTGGACCGGCTGCAGGCTTCGGCCAAGGCGATGACCGCCTACGAATTGCTCGACGCGCTGCGCGACGAGGGGCTGCGCGCGCCGGTGCAGGTTTACCGGGCGCTCGAAACCCTCGGTCAGCGGGACCTGGTGCACCGCATCGAAAGCCTCAACGCTTTCGTCGCCTGCAGCCATCACGACGCGGCGCACGAGCACGAAACGGCGGCGGGCTTCGCCATCTGCGACGACTGCGGCGGGGTGGCGGAATTCTCCCTGCCGGCGGAAGAGCGCCTGCGGTCCGAGGCCGACCGGGCCGGTTTCGAGACCCGGCACATCACGGTGGAACTGCACGGGCGCTGCGCCCATTGCGCCGAGCGCACCGGACGGCAGTCCTAAAGGCACTTTTTTCTCCTGAAAAATCGCGGAAATCCTGGGGTTCCCCGGTTTCCTGCCTGGCGTGTGGTAAAGCCCACACCGCGTCGGGAGGGGCGCGCCTATATTTCATCTTAGGAGAGCGAGCCACCCGGCGGAGAAAAGCCCCCGTCCAATAGGACCCTGGGCCCCGCCAAGAGGGGGAGAAGACGATGCAGAGCGAGACAAACGAAACGCACACACGAGTTACGATTGAGCATTTCCTTGCCGGTCTCGCCGTGTGGGGCGTGCTGATGGTGGTCTACGCCATCGTATAGTCCGAAAAGCCGCCCGGGCGCCGACCCCAAGCCATTGGCGCCCGGGCTGTTTCGCGGCATTCCCGCCCTCTGCGGGTCCCCTGCGCCTCACGGAAAACCCCGTCACGATTTTGCGCCCCACATTTTCCATTGTGGGTGCAATGGGGCGGTCATAGGATGCGCCGTCGCCGCCAGATCACAACACGAGAACTGAAACGAGACTGGACGAAGCTCCCACCGGTTTGCCCGGTGGCGGCCGACCCGGACGGGGACCTGTATCATGATCGGTGTGGTAATTTCGATCGCCTTCTTGGCGGCGTCTGTCGCCTTCACGGCGTGGGCCTTCATCAGCAACCAGCTCGACCCGGGCTACAATACGGCCTTGGGTATTGCCTATTCGCTGCTCATCAGCCTGGTCGGTTCGATGATCGGCCTCGCGGCGGCGGGCCTGGCCTATTGGCGCAACCACGAACTGACCCTGGCGAAGAGGATGATGCTCATCGGTACCATCTGCGTGGTGGTCTTTGCCGTGCTGCTGGCGGTGGGCGACTCGGGAACCCTGAGCCGCATGAGCTAGGGGCTCTGATCCTCGATCAGGGAACCGGCCGCTTGGCCGGGCCGTCGTAGCGCCACAGGCGCTCGCGCGGAATCGGCCCCTTGTTGCGCAGGCCGGACTGCGATTCCTCCCAGGCGTGGGCCAGGATGCCGACCGAGCGCGACAGGCAGAAGAGGCCGCGCGCCAGCGGCGCGGGAAAACCCAGCTCGGCGTAGATGACGGCGGTCGCGCCGTCGATGTTCATGGGGATGCGCTTGCCCTTGCGTTCGGCCAGCCGGTCTTCCAGGCCGCGCCCGATGGCGGCGAAGCGTCCGCTGACCGCGCCCTTTTCCGCATAGAGGTCGACCATCTCCAAGAGCCGCGGCACGCGCGGATCGACGGGATGGAAGCGGTGGCCGAAGCCGGGCAGGAACTTGCCGCCCGCCGCCTCGAAGTTCGCCAGACCGGCGTCGAGGGCGTGCTCCAGGGTGGCGCCTTCTTCCATGCGCCCGGCGGCATCCTGGTAGAAGGCTATGGCCTGCTCGCCGGCGCCGCCGTGCACGTCGCCCAGCACGTTCACCGCCGAGGCCATGGCGTTGTTCAGGCCCACGCCGCAGGTGGCGGCCATGCGGGCGATGGCGATGGAAGGCGCCTGCGGGCCGTGGTCGACGGCGGACATCAGCGCGATGTCCAGCAGTTCCGCCTGTTCCTTGCCCGGCAGTTCGCCGCGCAGCAGCAGCCAGATCATCTGCGCGAAGGAGACCTTGCCGATCAGCTCCTCGATGGGATAGCCGCGGTAGCGGATGACGCCCGGCGCCATCTCGATGATCCCGGTTGCCCACCAGGCCGCGTCTTGGGCCGTATCCGCCGCGACTGTGGGATCCTTTTCTTGCTCACTCATGTGGCTTTCTCCTCGGCCAGGCGGGAAATTTCCTCGGCGCTGTAGCCGAGCTCGCTGAGCAGGGCCTCGCTGTGTTCGCCCAATCGCGGTGGCGGCGCGTCGACCCGGGGCGCGGTGCCGTCGATCTTGAAGCCGGTGCGCACCACGCGGATGTCGCGGCCGACGCCCGGGACGTCCTTGAACGCCCCGATCATCGCGCGATCGCGCACCTGCGGGGTGGCGAGCGCCTCGGGCACCGTCAGCACGCGCCCCGCCGGCACGCCGGCGGCGTTGAGGTCCTGCTCCCAGGCGAGGGCGGACTTGGCGGCGAGGGCGCTTTCCAGCTCGGCCTTCAGCGCGGCGCGGTTGTCGAGGCGGCCCTGGCGTTCGCCGAAGCGCGGGTCCTGCGCCAGCTCCGGGCGGCCGACCACGCGGCAGACGGCCTCGAACTGCTCCTGCTTGTTGGCGGCGATGTTCAGCAGGCCCTCGCCCGTCGCGAAGGTCCCCGAGGGACTGGCGGTGAAGTTCTCGTTGCCCAGCGGCGCCGGTTCCTTGCCGGCAATCAGGTAGTTGGAGACCACCCAGCCCATGGTCGCCATGGTCGCCTCCAGCATGGAGACGTCCAGGAAGGTCGCCTCGCTCTTGTCTTTTCGGGCCAAGGCGCCGGCGATGGCGAAGGCGGCGGTCATGCCGCCGATGGTGTCGGCGACCGGGTAGCCGACGCGGTACGGCGCGGTCTCCGCGTCGCCGGTGATCGACATGACGCCGGAGAGGCCCTGGATGATCTGGTCGTAGGCCGGCAGGTCGCGCGCCGGGCCGTCCTGGCCGAAGCCGGAGATGGCGCAGTAGATGAGGCCGGGGCGGGCCTCTTTCAGCACCTCGAAGCCGACGCCGAGGCGGTCCATGACGCCGGGACGGAAGTTCTCCACCACCACGTCGGCCGTGGCGACCAGCTTCAGGAAGGCTTCCTTCCCGGCGGCGCTTTTCATGTTGAGGGTGATGGAGCGCTTGCCCGGGTTCTGCGCCAGGAAGGAGACGCCCATCCGCTTGGCGTTCAGTTCCGCGTCGGCGCCGAGCTGGCGGGCGAGGTCGCCGCTGCCCGGCACCTCCACCTTGATGACGTCGGCGCCCAGGTGGGCGAGCTGGTGGCAGCAGAAGGGACCCGCCAGCACGTTAGTGAGGTCCAGGACGCGCACGCCCTTCAGGAAGGCGGACATATCTCTCCCCGGGTTGTCGGCCTATGGCTCTTGGCCCCAGGCTGCGGCTGTGTTCTGTTAAGTGCAACGAGATAGCGCCAAAAAAGCCTGTTTCGTTCTGTCTGACGGAATATTGGGGGGCGCCATGGCGGAAGACCGGGTCGAAGCGGTGGAGCGGGCCTTGACCCTGCTGGAGGCCTTCGCCGACGGGGCGCCGCAGCTCAGCCTGGCCGAACTGGCCGCGCACAGCGGCTTCTACAAGAGCACCATCCTGCGCCTGGCCCGCTCGCTGGAGCGCTTCGGCTACCTGAGCCGCGGCGGCGACGGCAGCTTCCGCCTCGGGCCGACGCCCGCGCGGCTCGGCGCCCTCTACCGCGACCGTGCCGATCACGGCGGCCTCATCCGCACGGCCTTGAAGGGGCTGCGCGATGCCTCTTCCCATACCGCGTCCTTCTATGTGCGCAGCGGCGCGACGCGTACCTGCCTCTACCGCGAAAACTCGCAGCGCGAGATCCGCCACCACCTGGAGGAGGGCGCGCGCCTGCCGCTGGCGCTCGGCGCGGCGGGCAAGGTGCTGCTGGCCTATACGGAGGAAGGGGAGCGCCCGGGGCAGAAGGTGCGCCGCGACGGTTACGCCCTCTCGGAGGGCGAGCGCGATCCGCACATCGCCGCCGTCGCCGTGCCGCTGTTCGACGCGGCCGGGGGATTCCAGGGCGCGCTCTGCCTTTCCGGCCTCGCCGCGCAGCTGACGGCGGGCCAGAAGGAGCGCTGCCGCGACCTGCTGCTGGAGGCCGCCGCCGCGCTGCAGCCGACCCTCCAATAAAAATTACTTTGTAGACAAAATAAATAAATAACGGCCTCGGGGTCGGCCAATTCTCAGCGCCTTTTCCGCGACTTACGCCGAGAAAATATGTGATCTGACAAGGTGTTGCCGGCGATCCTCCGCGCGGCGCACGATTGACAGCCGGAAACTATCTTGCATACTAAACAAAAATAAATACGGACTCGTAGGACAGGGGAGTTCGACTGGTGGGGTGTTATCTTCGCCCGAAAGGGCTCGAAGAAGCCGTCGCCGCCTTGGCGGACGGCAGCTATACGGTCCTCGCCGGAGGCACCGACTTCTATCCCGCCCGTGTCGGCGGTCTTGGAGGCCGTGGCCCGGGCCGGGACAGCCACGACAACATCCTGGACATCACCGCCCTGCGCGGCCTGCGCGCGATCGACGAACAGGACGACAGCTTCCGCATCGGCGCGCTGACCACCTGGAGCGATGTGTTGCGGGCGCCGCTGCCGGCCTGCTTCACAGCGCTGAAGCTGGCGGCGCGGGAAATCGGCGGCGTGCAGATCCAGAACGCGGGCACGCTCTGCGGCAATCTCTGCAACGCTTCGCCCGCCGCCGACGGCGTGCCGCCGCTGCTGGCGCTGGAGGCTGAGGTCGAATTGACGTCGCAGGGCGGCAGGCGGCGCCTGGCGCTGGACGATTTCATCCTCGGTAATCGCCAGACCGCCAAGCGGCCCGACGAGCTGGTGACGGCGCTCTATATTCCCAAGCTCTCTTCCCCAAACTCTTCAGGGCGGACGCGCAGCACCTTCCTGAAGCTCGGCGCGCGCAAATACCTGGTGATCTCCATCGTCATGGCGGCCGTGCTGTTGGACCTGGAAGAAGACGGCACCGTGGCCAAGGCGCGCGTTGCCGTCGGCTCCTGCGCCGCGCGGGCGCTGCGCCTGCCGGCGGTGGAGGCGGCCCTGCAAGGGCAACCCTTCGACCCGGACCTGCTGCCGCGCATCGGCGAGGAGCAGTTCGACCTTCTCTCCCCCATCGATGACATCCGCGGCTCCGCCGACTACCGCCATGAGGCCGCCGTGACCCTCATCCGGCGCAGCCTGGAAGCTCTGTTGCTGCAGGAGGCCGCCTGATGGACGCCGCTTTGACGGGAGCCGTGACGGAGGCGGCGCGGGAAGGCGCCGGGGCGATCCGCTTCACCCTCAACGGCCAGGCGGTGACGCTGAGCGCGGATCCGCTGGACCGGCTCAGCGACGCGCTGCGCTACAGCCTCGGCCTTACCGGCACCAAGGTGGGCTGCAACGCCGGCGACTGCGGCGCCTGCACGGTGCTGGTCGACGGCGAACAGATGTGCGCCTGCCTCATGGCCTGCGGCCAAGCCGAGGGCCGTGAGGTCACGACGGTGGAGGGGCTGGCGGCCGACCCGGAAACGCAACGTCTGCAGCAGGCCTTTCTCGATCATGGCGCCGCCCAGTGCGGCATCTGCACGCCGGGCATGCTGATGGCGGCCACGTCGCTGCTGAAGCGCGTCGCCGCGCCGACCCAGGCGGAGGTGCAGGACGCTCTCGGCGGCGTGCTCTGCCGCTGCACCGGCTACCAGAAGATCGTCGAGGCGGTCTGTGCCCTATCCGAGCAAGAGGGGGCGGAAAAGCCTCTGGCCGAGGGGCCGCTCGCCGATCCCGGCCTCGGCTGCGCCGTCGGCGCGCGTCTCGTGAAAACCGACGGTCTGGCGAAGGTCACGGGGCGGGAGCTCTACGGGGCCGACACGGCGCCGGAAGGCGCGCTGTGGCTACGCGTCATTCGCGCGCCGCACGCCCGCGCCAGCTTCACCCTGGGCGATCTCGACGCGGTGGTCGCCAAGTCGCCGGGGCTGGAGCGCATCTTCACCGCCGCGGACATCCCGGGCAGCAAGGGCTTCGGCGTCTACCCCCATATGAAGGACCAGCCGGTGCTGGCCGAGGGCCGGGTACGTTACCGCGGCGAAGCGGTGCTGCTGCTGGTCGGGGAGCGCCGCGCTATCTGGTCGCTCGCCGAGGCGGATCTGCCGATTTCCTGGGAAACGGAGGAAGCCGTCACCGACTTCTGCCGCGACGACGCCCCGCTGGTGCAGCAGGACCGCAGCGACAACGTCCTGGCGCGCGGCTTCGTCAACAAGGGCGATGCCGAGGCGGCGCTGGCGGCTTCTCCGGTCACCGCCGAGATCAGCACGGCGACCCCCTTCATCGAACACGCCTACATCGAGCCGGAAGCCGGCTATGCCGAGCGAAAGGGAGATATCCTGGAAGTCTGGGTGACCACCCAGGCGCCCTACATGGACCGCGACGAGACGGCGGCGATCCTGGGCCTCGACAAGGAAAAGGTGCGCATCATCCCCTCGGCCTGCGGCGGCGGCTTCGGCGGCAAGCTGGATCTCTCGCTGCATCCCCTGGTCGGCCTCGCCGCCTGGCTGCTGGAGCGTCCCGTGCGCTGTGAGTACACGCGGCCGGAATCCATGGCGTCCTCGACCAAGCGCCACGCCTCGCGGGTGAGCGCGCGGGCCGGCTGCGACGAGAACGGCAAGCTGACGGCGCTGGTCTTCGACGGCGACTTCGATACCGGCGCCTATGCCTCCTGGGGCCCGACGGTGGCCGACCGCGTGCCGGTGCATTGCAGCGGTCCCTACATGCTGCCGAACGTGCTGGCGCGTTCCGCCGGGCGCTTTACCAACGCGCCGCCGGCGGGGGCCTTTCGCGGCTTCGGCGTGCCGCAGGCGGCGCTCGCGCACGAGGCCCTGCTCGACGACCTGGCCGAGCAGCTCGGCCTCGACCCGCTGGAGATCCGCTTTCGGAACGCGCTGCGCGTCGGCGACGCCACGGCGACCGGCCAGGTGCTGACGGCCTCCGCCGGCCTCGCCGACTGCCTGGAGGCGCTGCGTCCCACCTGGAAGGACTGGCGTGAGGCGGCGGAGGCGTTCAATGCGGCCGACGGCCGGCAGCGCCGCGGGGTCGGCATCGGCTGCGTGTGGTACGGCTGCGGCAATACCTCCATGTCCAACCCCTCGACCCAGTCGGTGGCGCTGGATCGGGATGGCAGGCTCACGCTCTACAACGGCGCCGTCGACATCGGCCAGGGCAGCAACACGGTCATGGCGCAGATCGCCGCCGACGCACTCACTGGGTCCAAAGGGGGCCTGCCCGTCGAGGCGATGCGGGTCGTCATGGGCGACACGGCGCTGACCGCCGACGCGGGCAAGACCTCTGCCTCGCGCCAGACCTTCATCTCCGGCAAGGCTTCGGAGCTGGCCGGGCGCGACCTGCGCGCGCAGATCCTGCGCCTCGCCAATGCCGGCGAGGACGCGCGCCTGGAACTGAAGGACGGCAAGCTGCGGGTGCACGACGGGGAAGTGGTGCGCGAGATCGACCTGGCGGAGATGCCGCAGGATGCGCGCGGCGATGTGCTGTGCGGCAGCGGCACCTTCGATCCGCCGACCTCGCCGCTGGACGAGAACGGCCAGGGCGATCCCTACGCGACCTACGGTTTTGCCGCGCAGATCGCGGAGGTCGAGGTCGACCTGGATCTGGGCACGGTGAAGGTGCTGCGCATGGCCGCCGCCCACGACGTCGGCCGCGCGGTGAACCCGACCCTGGTGGAAGGCCAGATCCACGGCGGCATCGCCCAGGGCCTCGGCCTCGCCTTGATGGAGGAATACCTGCCGGGGCGTACGGAGAACCTGCACGACTACCTGATCCCGACCTTCGGCGATATGCCGCAGATCACCTCCATCCTGGTGGAAGACCCGGAGCCGCTGGGGCCCTACGGCGCCAAGGGCGTCGGCGAGCATTCGCTGATCGCCACGGCGCCGGCGATCTTCGGCGGCGTCTACCAGGCGACGGGCGTGCGCCTCACCCAGACTCCGGCGACGCCGGACCGGGTGCGCAGGGCTCTGCGCGAAGCGGGCGCGGTTTGAGGAGCGCGAGATGAGCACGACCGAAGCCGAAAAGACCGAGTCCGGCGGCAAGAATGACGGCATCGTCGTCTGCGACGCCTGTCCGGTGCTGTGCCGCATCCGCCCCGGCAAGACCGGCGCCTGCGACCGCTACGGCAACGTCGACAACGCGCTGGTGCGCATGGATCCCTTCCTGCTGGCGCGCCAGGCGGCGGAGCGCGAGGCGGAGATGGTGCCCTTCTTGGCGACCGAGAGCGCCGGCGCCGAATGGGACGGCAGCCTGGTGTTGGGCGGTGAGGCTTTCGTCACCGGCATCGGCGCCGGCACGACCTACCCCGACTACAAGCCGGCGCCCTTCATCGTCTCCTCGCAGGTCGAAGGCATCGACATGGTCACCGTGGTGACCGAAGGCATCTTCAGCTACTGCGGCGTGAAGGTGAAGATCGACACCGACCGCCACCTGGGCCCCGAGCAGGCCGCGGTGCGCTGCCAGGGCGAGCAGGTCGGCCACGTCACCACGGCGGAATACGGCTCGCAGATGCTGGCCCTCGGCGGCGTGCGCCACCTGACCGGCGGCAGCAAGAAGGAAGGCAACGTCACCTGCCAGATGATGCTCGACCTCTGCAACAAGCAGCCGGTGGAGCTGGAGATCGACGGCGGCGCCAAGCTGCAGATCGCCGCGGGCCAGGCGCCGGTCATCAACGGCGTGAAAGAGGAGCGCATGCGCGTCGGCTGCGGCTCGGCGACCATCGGCATCTTCGCCCAGCAGTGGGTCGGCCACGTCGACGAAGTCATCGTCGTCGACGACCACATCACCGGCGTGCTGACCGAGCACCAGGCCGGCAAGTTTCTGGACATGAAGCCCAGCGGCATCCGCGTGCGCGGGCGGCGCTCGACGCCGGGACGCTACTTCCAAGTGGCCGAGCCCGGCACCGGTTGGGGCGGCACCAACATCAGCGACCCGCTGTCGATCATCGACAAGATCGACCCGAAGATCTCCTGGCCGGGCCTGCGCCTGCTGATGGTCAGCACCACGGGCGAGCACGCCGCCTGGTTCGAGCTGGACGCGGACCTGAAGCCGCAGGAAGCCGAGATGCCGGAAGCGGTGCAGGTCGTGGTCGACCGCATCGGCGAGAACTGCGAGCCGGCGCTGGCGTCGGTGCTGTTCATGGCGGGGGCGGGCGGCAGCCTGCGCGCCGGAGCGACGGAGAATCCCGTGCGTCTCACCCGCTCGGTGAAGGACGCGCTGACCCGCGTCACCGCCGGCGGCGCCAAGGCCTACGTCTGGCCCGGCGGCGGCATCACCATCATGGTCGACGTCATGGATATGCCGGACAACGCCTTCGGCTACGTGCCGACGCCGGCCATCGTCGGGCCGATCGAGTTCACCATGCCGCACCAGGTCTATGCGGAACTGGGCGGGCACATGAAGTCGGTGCAGTCCCTGGCCGACGTGGTGCAGACGCGCGGCACCGGCGAGCGCATCCGCATGACCGATCTGAAGGCAGAGAATCCCTGGCCGCTGTCGCCGCTAAGTAAGCTTCCCGGCAAGAAGGCGGGGGTCTAGATGACGCGCCCCAGCCATATCCGGCCCAGCCTCTTCCGGCGAGACCTGCCCGACGGCCGCCTGCACCTGCAGGAAGGCCCCATCGATCTGGTGATCGGGGCCTTCGGCGCGGCGGCGGAAGTGCGCCGCGCCTATGACGCGGCGGCCGCCTGTTTCGAAGAGGTGCTGCCGGGGCTGGTGAGCGAGTTGACGGCCCTGCGCCGGCCGATCGACCAGTCCTTCCTGAACTTCGCGGGCCCGGTGGCGCAGCGCATGGCGGTGGCCTGCGTGCCGCACCGGGCGGCCTCTGTGACGCCCATGGCCGCCGTCGCCGGGGCGGTGGCCGACCATGTGCTGGCGGCCATGACCGGGGCGGCGGAGCTGTCCCGCGCCTACGTGAACGACGGCGGCGACATTGCCTTGCACCTGGCGCCCGGCGAAAGCCTCGCCTGCGGCATGGTGGCGGCGCTGCAGGATCCCCGTTTGGACGGCCCAAGATTGGATGGCAGGGCGGTCGTCACGGCGGAGATGCCGATCCGCGGTATTGCGACCTCGGGGTGCGCCACGCTGGGCCAGGGCGGGCGGAGTTTCTCGCTTGGCATCGCCGACGCGGTGACGGTCTTCGCGCGCTCGGCCGCCGCGGCCGACGTCGCCGCGACGCTCATCGCCAATGCTGTCGACCTGCCCGGGCATGGCGCTATCGAGCGGCGACCGGCCGGCGAGATCGATCCGGACAGCGATCTTGGCGACCGCCCCGTGACCTTGGTGGTGGGGGATCTGACGCCAGAAGAAATCACGGCGGCCCTGGCGCGCGGCAGAATCGAAGCGCTGCGGATGCAGGCGGTCGGTCTGATCGAGGCCGCCGCGCTGTTCCTGCGCGGTGATGCCATCGTCGTCGATAAAGAGGGAAGCGGTCTGCTGCCGGCGCCGCTTCCGGCAGTGGCTTAAAGGGGGAAGCGTTCGTGGCGGTAGAGGTACGGAAGTTCCAGACCACGGTGGAGGAGATCTACCACGAAGGCGGCCCGCCGGTGGCGACGCCGCTGAAGGTCGGCGCCATCGCGGCGGTGATCGCCAATCCCTTCGCCGGGCGCTACGTCGAGGAGCTGCAGCCCTTCATGGAAGAGCTGAAGCCGCTGGGTCTGGAGATGTCACAGCGTCTGATCGATGCCATCACCAAAGAGTCCGGCGGCGGCGCGGCGGCGATTTCCGGCTTCGGCAAGGCGACCATCGTCGGCGGCGCCGGCGAGCTGGAGCATGGCGCGCTGTGGCATGTGCCCGGCGGTTATGCCATGCGCGAGCTGCTGGGCGATTCCAAGGCCATCGTGCCCTCGGCGAAGAAAGTCGGCCCGATCGGCGCGCGCATCGACGTGCCGATCACCCACATCAACGCCTCCTACGTGCGCGGCCACTTCAATGCCATCGAAATTGGTGTGCCCGGCGCACCGGAGGCCGACGAACTGGTATTGATTCTGGTGATGACCACCGGCGGACGCGTGCACGACCGCATGGGCGGCTTGCGCGCCGAGGACATAAAAGGAGAGGATGGTCTCAGATGAGGGGGTTGGGATGACCGTGAAAATCCGCAAGATCGTGACCATCGTCGAGGAGACGATGAAGGAAGCCGGGCGCGAGATCGCGCCGTCGACCCGCCGCGCTGCCGCGCTGGCGGTGATCGCGAATCCCTTCGCCGACAGCTACGAGGCCGATCTGGAGGTCCTCATGCAGACCGGCGAGGACCTGGGAAAGCTGCTGGGCGAGAAGGCCGTGGCCGCGCTTGGCGTGGCCCCCTCCGCGATCGAGAGCTACGGCAAGGCGGCCATCGTCGGCGAGGGCGGCGAGCTGGAGCACGCCGCGGCCATCCTGCACCCGCGCATGGGCAAGCCCCTGCGCCAGGCGGTGGAGAAAGGCGCGGCCCTGGTGCCGTCGTCCAAGAAGATGGGCGGCATCGGCAGCGCCATCGACGTGCCGCTGGGCCACAAGGACGCGGCTTACGTGCGCAGCCACTTCGACGGCATGGAGGTCCGGGTGCCCGACGCGCCGCGCCATGGTGAGATCGTGGTGGCCATCGCCGTCACCGATTCCGGCCGGCCGCTGCCGCGCGTCGGCGGCCTGACCACCGCCGAGGTCAAGGGAGAGGACGGCCTGCGCTGAGCAAGCCGCGAGAGGAAGGGGTAGGGATGACGGAACAACGCGTAGCGACGGATGTGGTGGTGATCGGCGCCGGTCCGGTCGGCCTCTTCGCGATCTTCGAGCTGGGCCTTCTAGGCCTGAAGGTGCATATGGTCGACATTCTCGACAAGCCCGGCGGCCAGTGCGCCGAGCTGTATCCGGAAAAGCCGATCTACGACATTCCGGCCCTGCCCGTGGTGACCGGCGGCGAGCTGGTCGCGCGCCTGATGGAGCAGGCCTCGCCCTTCGATCCGCAGTTCCACCTGGGCCAGATGGCCGAGAAGCTGGAGAAGCTCGACAACGGCAACTGGCTGCTGACCACCGACCTGGGGATGGAGTTGGAGGCGCCGGTCATCGTGGTGGCCGCCGGCGGCGGCAGCTTCGTGCCCAAGAAGCCGCCCATCGCCGGCATCGACGACTACGAGGGCGGTTCCGTCCACTATGCCGTGCGCAAGATGGAGACCTTCCGGGACAAGCACCTGCTGATCGCCGGCGGCGGCGATTCGGCGCTGGACTGGACGCTGAACCTGCAGCCCATCGCCGCCAGCGTCACCCTGGTGCACCGCCGCCCGGATTTCCGCGCCGCGCCGGACTCGGTGGAGAAGATGCGCGCCCTGGCCGAGGCGGGGAAGATCAAGTTCCAGGTGGCGCAGATTGCCGGCCTGGAAGGGGCGGACGGGCATCTCAGCGGCGTGAAGCTGAAGTCGCCGGAGCAGGGCGAGTGGGTCGAGCCCTGCGATACTCTCCTGCCCTTCTACGGCCTGACCATGAAGCTGGGGCCGATCGCCGACTTCGGGCTGAACCTGAACGAGAACCTCATCGCCGTGGATACCGAGAAGTTCGAGACTTCCGTGCCGCAGATTTTCGCCATCGGCGATATCAACACCTATCCCGGCAAGCTGAAGCTCATCCTGTCGGGTTTCCACGAGGCGGCGCTGATGGCGCAGCAGGCCTTCCACTACGTCCATCCGGACAAGAAGCTGCGCTTCCAGTACACGACCTCCTCCAGTGAACTGCAACAGAGGCTCAAGGTGGCATGAAGGTAAAGGCAACCGATCGCGAGGGCGGCCAGCACGAACTCTCCTTCCAGGAGGGCGACACCCTGATGCAGGTGCTGACCGACGAAGAGGACCTCGGCATCCGCGCGGAGTGCGGCGGCTGCTGCGCCTGCGCCACCTGCCATGTCTATATCGGGCCGGAGTGGTTCGCGAAGCTGCCGGCGCCGAGCGAAGAAGAACTTTCGATGCTGGACGAAGCTTTCGAGGTGGAAGCGAACTCGCGGCTGTCCTGCCAGGTGCTGCTGACGGCGGCGCAGGACGGCATGGCGGTTACCGTCGCGCCCGATTGGGACTAGGCACCTGGGAATAGGCGCGCAAGGAAAGAGGAGAGGGACCATGACATTCGTCCGCAATGCCTGGTACGTCGCCGGCTGGTCACGGAACTTCGGCCGCGAACTGACGCCCCTCACGATCATGGACGAGGACATCGTCGTCTACCGCACCCAGGCGGGCGAGGCCGTGGCGCTGACCGACGAATGCCCGCACAAGCGCCTGCCACTTTCCAAGGGCCGGCTCAAGGGCGATGCGGTGCAGTGCGGCTACCACGGCATGACCTTCGGCTGTGACGGCAAGTGCGTGAGGATTCCCGGCCAGAGCAACCTGCCGGCGTCGGCCTGGGTGCGCGCCTATCCGCTGCACGAGCGCCACGGGATTCTGTGGATCTGGATGGGCGAGGCGGAGAAGGCCGATCCGGCGCTGGTCTTCGACTTGCCGGAATTCACCGATCCGCGTTGGGCGCCGCATCTGGGTGAAGCGCTGCAGCTGGAAAGCCACTACCTGCCGGTGGCCGACAACCTCTGCGACCCGGCGCATGTCAGCTTCGTGCATCCCACGACCCTGGGGAATCCGGAAAGCGAGGATGTGCCGATCGACTGCGCCCGCGAGGGGCGCACGGTGATCACCTCGCGCTGGATCCGCGATGCGCCGCCGGTCGGCTTCTTCAAGGCCTTCGGCAATTTCGCCGGGAACGTCGACCGCTGGCACTACTACTACCTCTACGCGCCCAATGTGGCGGTCATCGATTTCGGCAGCGCCGCGACCGAGGACGCCATCGGCGAGGACGAGCGCGACAAGGGCGTGCGGCTCTTCGCGCTGCATTTCCTGACCCCGGTTTCGGAGACGCGCACCGTCGACCACTGGATGCACCTGCGCAACATCGCCCTCGACGACGCCGAAATGGGCGGACGCATGAACGAACAGTTCCGCATCGCCTTCGCCGAGGACAAGGAGATCCTAGAGGCGATCCAGGCGCGAGAGGCCAAGCCGCCGGCACGCCGTCCGGTGCGCATCGCCATCGACCGCGGTCCCAACTATCTGCGGCGGATCATTTCCGAGATGGTCGAGGAAGAAACGGCGCCGACGGGCGGGGAATCTCCCGTGCAGGCGGTATCGTAGGGCGATGCAGGCCTCCTTTCCCCCAGTCCCGCCGAAGACTGTCGTCCCGGCACTTGTTGCCGGGACCCAATGCCCCGGCCGAGTGGTGGAAGGCTGGTATGGAGGCATTTCTCGTGGGGTAGTGCCGGTCGCCAACGCCAATGGGTCCCGGGGTCAAGCCCCGGGACGACAGGTGTGTTTGGGGCTGCCCGGACGCGACGCTTTTGAGTTTGTAGAATGCAGGCGTGACGCATTCGAACAGATGAACAACAAAATGACCAACAGGAGGCAGTAAAAATGGGGACGAGGAATTTCTTGGGATCGGCCGTGCTGGCCGTCTCTCTTGCCGTGTCTGGTGCGGCCGCCGCGCAGGACAGCATCAAGATCGGTGACATCAACAGCTACAAGAGCCTGCCGGCGCACACCATTCCCTACAAGCAGGGCGCGGAGCTGGCGATCGAGCAGATCAACGCCAAGGGCGGCGTGCTGGGCAGGCCGCTGGAACTGATTTCCCGCGACGACCAGGGCAAGCCGGGCGAGGCTGTGCGCTACGCCGAGGAACTCTTCACCAAGGAAGACGTGGTGCTGATCTCCGGCTCGCTGTTTTCCCACGTCGGCCTGGCGCTGGGCGGCTACGCCGGCCAGAAGAAGCGCATCTACCTGGCGGCCGAGCCGCTGGCCGACTCCCTCGTCTGGTCGGAAGGCAACCGCTACACCTTCCGCCTGCGGCCCAGCACCTACATGCAGGCCGCCATGCTGGCCGACGCGGCGGCGAAGAGCGGCGCCAAGCGCTGGGCGACCATCGCGCCGAACTACGCTTACGGCAAAGACGCCGTGGCTGCCTTCAAGCAGGTGCTGAAGGCGAAGGTGCCGGACGTGGAGTTCGTCGGCGAGCAGTGGCCGGCGCTCTTCAAGATCGACGCTGCGGCCGAGACGCAGGCGCTGGAGGCCCTGAAGCCCGACGGCATCTTCAACGTCACCTTCGGCAGCGACCTGGCGAAGCTGGTGCGTGAAGGCAGCCTGCGCGAGCTGTTCAAGGACCGCGTGATGCTGGGGCTGCTGACCGGTGAGCCGGAGTACATCGACCCGCTGGGGCCGGAAGCACCGGAAGGCTGGATCGTCACCGGCTATCCCTGGTACGACATCGAGACGCCGGAGCATGACGCCTTCCTGAAGGCCTATCAGGACAAGTACGACGACTATCCGCGGATCGGCTCCCTGGTCGGCTACAACGCCATGCTTTCCATCGCCGCGGCGATCGAGAAGGCGGGCAGCACCGAGACCGAGGCCATTGTCGATGCCTTCGAGGGCCTGGAACTCGACACGCCTTCGGGGGCGGTCACCTTCCGCGCCATTGACCACCAGTCCACCATGGGCGCCTGGGTCGGCACCACAGCGGTGAAGGACGACAAGGGCGTGATGGTGGATTGGCGCTACGAGAACGGCGCCGACTTCCTGCCTTCCGACGAGGAAGTGAAGAAGCTGCGTCCGGACAGCGGCGGCTGAGGCCGTCAAGTCGCGAGGGGCGGGCGTCCGCGGTGATGCCCGTCCCGGCGGCTGAGCGTTCTTTTTTGGTGATTTTCTTGTCGATGATCGAGACCTGCTGATGGGCGTTTACCTGGTTCAGTTCCTTTCCGGGCTGGCGAGCGCCTCGGCGCTGTTCCTCGCCGCCTCGGGCCTGTCGATCATCTTCGGCGTGACCCGCGTGGTGAACTTCGCCCACGGGTCGTTCTACATGCTGGGCGCCTATTGCGGCTATTCCCTGGTGCGCCAGCTCGGCGGCGGCGCGCTGGGCTTCTGGGTCGCCCTGCTGATCGCCTCCATCGCGGTCGGCCTGGTCGGGCTGCTGGTCGAGGTGATCATTCTCCGGCGGCTCTACAAGGCGCCGGAGCTGTTCCAGCTCATCGCCACCTTCGGCGTCATCCTGATCGTGCAGGATCTGGTCTTCTGGTACTGGGGCGCGGAAAACCTGCTGGGGCCGCGCGCGCCGGGCCTGACCGGCATCGTGCGCATCTTCGACGTCCCCATGCCGACCTACGACCTGGCGCTGATCGCCATCGGGCCCCTGGTGCTGCTGGGGCTCTGGCTGCTGTTCAACCGCACCCGCTGGGGCGTGCTGGTGCGCGCGGCGACCGAGGACCGCGAGATGGTCGGCGCCCTGGGCGTCAACCAGTCGCTGCTGTTCACCGGCGTCTTCGTGCTGGGCTCCATGCTGGCCGGCCTGGGCGGCGCCATCCAGCTGCCCAAGGGGGACGCCAACCTGCTGATGGACTTCGGCATCCTGGCGGAGGTCTTCGTGGTCACGGTGGTCGGTGGCATGGGCTCCATCTTCGGGGCTTTCCTCGCCGCCGTGCTGATCTCGGAGTTGAACACCTTCGGCATCCTGGTGTGGCCGGGCGGCACCCTGGTGCTGATGTTCATCCTCATGGCGGTCATCCTCGTCATCCGTCCGACCGGCCTGCTCGGCCGGCCCGAGGCCATCGGCCAGAAGACCGAGACCGGCGCGACCGAGGTGGTGTTGCCGGCGGGCCCCCACTACAAGATTTTCATCGCCCTGCTGCTGGCCGGCCTGGCCGCCATGCCGCTTGTCGTCGACGATTTCATCCTGGTCCTGGCCACCGACATTCTGGTGCTGGCGCTCTTCGCCACCAGCCTGCACTTCCTCATGTCGACCGGCGGGCTGGTCTCTTTCGGCCATGCCGCTTTCTACGGCGGCGGCGCCTATGCGGCGGCGCTGATGGTGACCTACGCGGCCACGCCCTTCGAGCTGGCACTGCTGTTCGCACCCTTGGGCGCCGGCCTGCTGGCCCTCGTCATCGGCTGGTTCTGCGTGCGTCTCAGCGGCGTCTACTTCGCCATGCTGACCCTGGCCTTCGCGCAGGTCGCCTGGTCGGTGGTCTTTCAATGGTCGGACGTCACTAACGGAGACGACGGCCTGCTCGGCATCTGGCCCTCGGCCTGGGCCTCGGGCACCGTCACCTACTACTACGTCGCGATGGTCGTCGCCCTGGCCGGGATCTTCCTGATCCGCCGTGTGGTCTTCGCGCCCTTCGGTTACGGCCTGAGGGCGACCCGCGATTCCAGCCTGCGGGCGGCGGCCATCGGCATCGACATCAAGCGCCAGCAGCTGGCGGCCTTCGTCTTCGCCGGCGTCATGGCGGGCCTGGCCGGCGGGCTCTTCGCCTTTTCCAAGGGGTCGATCTTCCCCGACGAGATGTCGATCCCGCGCTCCTTCGACGCGCTGCTCATGGTGCTGCTCGGCGGCGTGGAATCGCTCTCGGGCCCGGCGGTGGGGGCGACCGTCTTCACCTGGCTGCACGATGAGCTGATCAGCTTCGAGTACTGGCGCCTGCTGCTCGGCATCATCATCGTCGCCCTGGTGCTGCTCTTCCCGCAGGGCCTGGGCGGCGCGGCGAAGCACTACCTTGGCCGCTATCTGAAGCTGGAGGCCTCGCCCGGCGAGCTGCGTTCGGCGGTGTCCGGGAAGGAGAAGCAAGCATGAGTCGGCCCGAGACCAAGGCCGAGACCGAGGCCGAGACCAAGGCCGGGACCAAGGCCCTGGGCCAACCCGCCCTTGCCGTTGCCGGCCTCAGCAAGGCCTTCGGCGGCGTGCAGGCGGTGAAGGACGTGAACTTCCAGGTCGCCGAGGGCGAGCTGCTGGCCCTCATCGGCCCGAACGGCGCCGGCAAATCGACCTGCTTCAACATGCTGAACGGCCAGATCAGGCCCGACCGCGGCAGCGTGAAGCTGTCCGGCGAGGAGCTCGTCGGGCGCTCGCCGGCGCAGATCTGGCGGCGCGGCGTCGGGCGCACTTTCCAGATCACCGCGACCTTCCCCTCCATGACCGTGGCGGAGAACGTCGCCATGGTGCTGATGAGCCAGGGCCGCGAGCTGTTCTCCTTCACCAGGAGCGCCGTGAACCGTCACCGCGCCAAGGCCTTGGAACTGCTCGACATGGTCGGCATGGCGGGACAGGCCGACCGCCCTTGCGGCGTCTTGGCCTACGGTGACCTGAAGCGGGTCGAGCTGGCGGTGGCGCTGGGCAACGAGCCGCGCGTGCTGCTGATGGACGAGCCGACGGCGGGCATGGCGCCGCGCGAGCGCGTGGAGCTCATGGGCCTCGCCGCGCGTCTGGCGCACGAACTGGACGTCGCCGTGCTGTTCACCGAGCACGACATGGACATCGTCTTCAGTCACGCCGACCGCATCATCGTGCTGAGCCGCGGCGAGCTGATCGCCGAAGGCAACGCCGATGAGATCCGCAATGATCCCCTGGTGCTCAAGACCTACCTGGGCGAGGGCCAGGTTTATGGCAAAGACAAGACGGGTGAGGGCCGGGCCTGATGCTGGAGATAAGGGGCATCCACAGCTACTACGGCCAGGCGCACATCCTGACCGACGTCTCCCTGACCCTTTCCAAGGGGGAGATCGTGGTGCTGGTCGGGCGCAACGGCGCCGGCAAGTCGACCACCATCAAGTCGATCATGGGCATGGTGCGCGTCACCCAAGGCTCCATCGCCTACGAGGGCGAAGAGATTCTCGGCGAACCGGCCAACCGCATCGCCCGGCGCGGCATCGGCTACGTGCCGGAGGAGCGGCGCATCTTCACCCGTCTGAGCGTGCAGGAGAACCTGGACTGCGGCCAGCAGCCGCCGCGCGAAGGCACGACGACCTGGAAGGCGGAGGACCTTTTCGATCTCTTCCCCAACCTGGCGGAGGCCCGGCACCGTCCCGGCGGCACGCTCAGCGGCGGCGAGCAGCAGATGCTGACCATCGCGCGCACCCTGATGGGCAATCCCGGCTGCATCCTGCTGGACGAGCCTTCCGAGGGCCTGGCCCCCGTGGTGGTGGAGCAGATCATCAAGGTGGTGAAGGAGATCAAGGCCCAGGGCATCCCGGTGCTGCTGTCGGAGCAGAACCTCTACTTCGCCGGCCTGGTCAGCGACCGCGCCTATGTCATCGAGACCGGGCACATCCGCTACGAAGGCAGCATGAGCGAGCTGGAAAGCAACGACGAGGTCCGCCAGCAGTATCTGGCTGTGTAGATGGGATTCCTCAAACCATGGCGGACGCCACGGAGGCGCATTTGACGACAGGTCAGGAAAGACGCGAGGAGCACTATTCGCGGCGATCCCACGACAGTAGTGCTCACACACCGCTGTCATCCCGGGACTTGATCCCGGGATCCATTGGCCTTCGTCCAAGGCGACGGTATATCACGCTTACGGCTGTGCCGGCCGCAAGGACGACACCCGCATCGCCAACGCCTTTGCAAATGGGTATGGCATTGGGTCTCGGGATCAAGTCCCGGGACGACACTCTTGGTATGGCCGGGTTGTGCCTCTCCGGCATGGAAATCCGGATTAAGGGAGAGACGCGATGAGCGAGAAGCTGGTCATCAAGAACATCGGCCTCATGCTGTCCGGCGACCTGGGGCAGCCGATCCTGGATGCCGACACCATCGTCGCGGTGGACGGGCGTATCGCCGAGGTCGGCAAGGCGGCGGAGGTCGACACCGCCGGCGCCACCAAGATCGTGGACGCCAAGGGCACCACGGTGGCGCCGGGCCTCATCGACAGCCACGTGCACCCGGTCTTCGGCGACTGGACGCCGCGCCAGAACCAGTTGAACTGGATCGACAGCTTCCTGAACGGCGGCGTCACCACCATGATCTCCGCCGGCGAGGTGCACCTGCCGGGCCGTCCCAAGGACATCGTCGGCCTGAAGGCTTTGGCGATCACCGCCCAGCGCGCCTTCTCCAACCTGCGCCCCGGCGGGGTGAAGGTGCACGCCGGCGCCCCGGTCATCGAGCAGGGCATGGAGGAGGAGGATTTCAAGCAGCTCGCCGAGTCCGGCGTGAAGCTGCTGGGCGAGGTCGGCCTGGGCGGCGTGAAGCAGGGCGACGAGGCCAAGAAGATGGTCGCCTGGGCGCGCAAGTACGGCATCCAGAGCACCATCCA
Organism: Kiloniellaceae bacterium; assembly: GCA_048268885.1. Lineage (GTDB taxonomy): Bacteria > Pseudomonadota > Alphaproteobacteria > Kiloniellales > Kiloniellaceae > Pelagibius. The sequence continues at coordinate 124,269 of JBLWUP010000003.1, forward strand.
CACCGGCGGTCCCTCGATCCCCGGTTCCGGCCTGATCGACGCCGATGTGGTGCTGGAGGCCGACGCCGACGTCATCGGCCATATCAACGGCGGCCACACCGCTCTGCCGCTGAACCAGATCCGCTGCCTCTGCGAGAGCTGCGGCCGCGCCGTGGAAATCGTCCATAACGGCAACGAGCTGGCCGGGCTCTACGCCATGCGCACGGCGATGGAACTGGGCCAGCCCGAGCGCATCATCCTCGGCACCGACTCGCCGGCGGGCTCCGGCGTGCAGCCGCTGGGCATCCTGCGGATGATTTCGCTGCTCTCGGCGGTCGGCGACGTGCCGGCGGAGACCGTGTTCTGCTTCGCCACCGGCAACACTGCGCGCATGCGCGAGCTGGACTGCGGCCTCATCGAGGTCGGCCGCGCGGCGGATTTCGTCATCATGGACCGCGCCCAGCACACCGCCGGCAAGGACTTCCTCGACGCGATCCGCCTCGGCGACCTGCCCGGCATCTCCATGGTGATCATCGACGGGGTGGTGCGCTGTGGGCGCTCGCGCAACACGCCGCCCGCCGAAACCCTGGCGGAAGTCGTTGGGGCGGAAGTCGCGTGAGCAGCCGGCCTACCACAGACGCGCCGGCGGTTGACCCTCCGGACGCCGAAGGGCCCTCCGACTACCGCCTCGACCGGCAGATCGGTTTCCTGCTGCGCCGGGCGCACCAGTACGCCAGCGAGGTCTTCCAGGCGAAGATCGGCGCGCGCAACCTGACGCCGCAGCAGTTCTCCGTGCTGGTCACTCTTCTGGAACAGCGCGAGATCGCGCAGACAAAGCTGGGCGACCTGGTCGCCATGGACCCGGCCACGGTGCTGGGCGTGGTGCAGCGCCTCGCCCTGCGCGGCCTGGTGGCCGTGCGCACCGACCCCGCCGACGGGCGCCGCCGCCTGGTGCAGCTGACCCACGACGGCCACGAACTGGCCCGCGAGCTGCTGGCCGTCGGCCCGGAGATCTCCCGCGAGACCCTGGCGGGCCTCAGCGAAAAAGAGCAGCGCGACCTCCTGCGCCTGCTGGATCGCCTGGGCCGGAAAGGCTAGTTTCTTCCAAGCTTGATTTCCGGTCGAATCGGCCAATCTCTTGGAGCAAACGGATCGAACCGCGCGTTCTAAGGGGCAAAGGGGGGTGTTCTTGCTGAAAGACCTGCTACAGCACAACGTTGAATGGGCGACCGAACGGGTGGCCCAGGATCCCAACTATTTCAAACGCTTGTCGGATATCCAGAAGCCGCACTACTTCTGGATCGGCTGCTCGGACAGCCGCGTGCCCGCCAACGTCATCGCCGGCCTGGAGCCGGGCGAGGTCTTCGTCCACCGCAACGTCGCCAATCTGGTGAACCCGGGCGACCTGAACTGCCTCTCGGTGCTGCAGTTCGCCGTCGAGGCGCTGCAGGTGCGCGAGATCATCGTCACCGGCCACTACGGCTGCGGCGGCATCCAGGCCGCGGTCGACGGCGAGCGCCACGGCATCATCGATCACTGGCTGCAGCCGATCCGCGACATCGCGGCGCATCGCGCCGATGAACTTGGCACGCTGACCGAGGAGCGGGCCCGCCTCGACCGGCTGTGTGAGCTGAACGTCATGGCGCAGGTCCAGCGGGTGGCCGAGACCCCCATCGTCCAGGACGCGTGGAAGCGCGGCCAGCCCCTGCTGGTGCACGGCCTGGTCTACGGCCTGACCGACGGCCGCCTGCGCAACCTCGGCTGCTCCCTGCCGAAGCCGCAGGACTGAGCGCGCGGATCGGCTACACTGCCAGCCGTCTGAAAAGAACGTGAGCGGCGGCAGCGTAGTCCATGGCTGAAGAACCCTCCCTGAAACGGGGCCTCACCCTGCCGCTGCTGGTGCTCTACGGCCTGGGTACCACCATCGGCGCCGGAATCTACGCCCTGGTCGGCAAGGTGGCCGGCAACGCCGGGCTGCACGCCCCCTTCGCCTTTCTGCTTTCGGCGGCGCTGGTCGCCTTTTCCGCCTTCTCCTTCGGCGAATTGGCGTCGCGCCTGCCGCGTAGCGCCGGGGAGGCCGTTTACGTCCACGAGGGCTTCGGGCTCCGTTGGCTGGCGCTGGCCGTCGGCCTGCTGGTGATCCTGGCCGGCACGGTGTCCTGCGCCACCCTGGCGCGCGGCTTCGTCGGTTACTTCCAGGAACTCATCGACCTGCCGGCTTGGCTCGGCGTCCTGCTGGTCGTCGCGGTGCTGGGGGCGGTGGCGGTCTGGGGCATCACCGAGTCGGCGACGCTGGCCGCCCTCGTCACGCTGGTCGAGACGGGCGGCCTGATCTTCGTCGTCTGGAGCGGCCGCGGCGCGCTGGCGGCCCTGCCGGACCTCTGGCCGCAGATCGTTCCCCCGCTGGAAGGCGGCGTCTGGCTCGGCATGCTCTCCGCCGTCGTGGTGGCCTTCTATGCCTTCATCGGCTTCGAGGACATGGTGAACGTGGCCGAGGAAGTGAAGGACGTGGAGCGCAACATGCCCCGGGCGATCCTTTTGACCCTCGCCCTGACCTCGCTGCTCTATTTCCTGGTGGGCCTGGTCGCTGTCCTGGCAGTGCCGGTGGCCGAGTTGGCGGCCAGCGACGCGCCGCTGGCGCTGTTTATCCAGCGCACCACCGGCGGCTCGGGCGCCTGGATCAGCCTCGTCGCCCTCGTCGCCGTGCTGAACGGTGCGCTGATCCAGATCATCATGGCCGCGCGGGTGCTCTATGGTCTCAGTGCGCGGGGCTGGCTGCCGCCGCTCTTCGCGCAGGTTCATCCGCGCCGCCGCACGCCGGTCAAGGCGACGCTGACCGTCTGCGCGGCCGTCATGGCCTTCGCGCTGCTGCTGCCGTTGGAGACCCTGGCGCGGGGCACCGCGCTGGTCACCCTGCTGATCTTCGCCGTCGTGAACCTGGCCCTCTGGCGCCTGAAAGCCCGCGTGCCCGCACCGCCCGGCGCGGTGAGCTATCCGCGCTGGATCAGTCTCTGCGGCTTCATGGTCTGCGCCGCGGTTCTCATACTGGAAGTCGGGCGTTTGGTCGGGTGAGGCCCAGAAGAGTCAGGTGACGAGCTGCGCCTCGGTGACCAGCGGCAGGTGGTCGGAGGCGTGCAGCGCAAGCCCTTCGTCGAAGACCCGCGCGCTTTTGATCTCCCACTCGGCGGAGAGATAGATCCGGTCCAGGCTCAGCCGCGGTTTGCGGGCGGGATAGGTCGGCATGCGGATGCAGAAAGGATAGCCCGCCGCCAGGATGTCCGCGGCGATCGACCGGGCGCGCAGCATGTTGAAGTCGCCCAAAAGGACGGTGGGCAGGACCGTGGGCGGCGCCGGGCTGTCCTCCGCCGCCTCGTCCCCTCCCTCCAGGACCGCTCCGTTCAGGGCTTCAATCAGGCGCTTTGCCTGTCGTTCTCGCTCCCAGGTCGTCAGGCCCAGGTGCAGCACGGCGGCGCGCAGGGGCAGGACCGGTGTCTCGATCTCCGCGACGAGGGCGGCGCGCGGCACGTGGCCCCTGACCTTGAGGTCGACCCATTGCGTTCCCGTCACGGGAAAGCGCGTGAGCAGGGCGTTGCCGAAGCGGCTGCGCAGGGGGTCGCGGACCAGACCTTCGACCACGGTGTAGCCCGTGTGCTCGCGAAGATAGGCGAAGTGGTCCATCCGGTGGTGCGTCTGGCGGTGCCAGCCGACCTCCTGCAGGCCGACGATATCGGCGTCGATTTCCGCCAATACGGCGGCGATGCGGCCGAGATCGAAGCGCCGGTCGGTGCCGATGCCGTAGTGGATGTTCCAGGTTGCCAGCTTGAGGCTTTTTCCGCCCTCTTCAGACATCCTTGCACAGCCGCAGCGCGTCGTAGATGGCGGCGTGGACGTTGCGGCTGGAGACCGCGTCGCCGATGCGGTACAGGCGGAAGCGGCCCTGCGGGTTGCTCACACCCTGCTGTGGCCTGCCGGCGATCAGCGCCGAGTAGTCGACGGCGCCGAGGTTGACGCTGAGGGACTTCAGCTCGAAGTAGACATCATCGAGCGGCAGGGTCCCGTGCTCGACCACCAGCTGGTCGACCTCGCGGGTCTCCGTCCGCGCCGAATAGTCGGAACCCAGCGTGACCTCCAGCCGGTTGCCGGCGCGCGCGGCGGCAATGACCCGCTTGCTGATGGTGATGCGCGTGGCGTGTGCGTCGAAACAGCGGGCGTAGGCCACGTGGTTGAGGCCGCCGACGTCGGCGGCGAAGAAACGCTCCGGCGTGACGATCTCCAGCGCCGCGCCGCTTTCGGCGATCATCTCGGCGGCGGCCAGGCCCGGATGGGCGGCGTTGTCGTCGTACAGCAGCACGTTCTCGCCGATGGGCGCGTCGCCGGAGAGGATGTCCCAGGTGCTGACCGCCAGCCCGGCGCCGTCGAGAACTTCCGTGTTGGGCAGGCCGCCGGTGGCGATCACCACCACGTCGGGGTCCTCGGCCAGGACCTCCTCGGCGCCGACGTAGCTGTTGAAGTGAAAGGTCACGCCGGCGTCCCGGCAGCGCGCCAGGCGCCAGTCGATGATGCCGATCAATTCGCGCCGCCGCGGCACCCGCGCGGCGAGGCGGACCTGGCCGCCGGGCTCGTTGGCGGCTTCGAAGACAGTCACCCGGTGGCCGCGCGCCGCCAGCACCCGGGCCGCTTCCAGGCCCGCCGGGCCTGCGCCTACCACCACCGCGCGCAGGGATTTTGCCGCCGGGCGCACGACATGGGGCATGGTCGCCTCGCGGCCCGTCGCCGGGTTGTGGATGCACAGCGCCTCGTGCCCCTCGTAGATGCGGTCCAGGCAGTAGGTGGCGCCGACGCAGGGGCGGATCTCCTCTTCGCGGCCGGCGGCGATCTTGTTGACGATGTGCGGGTCGGCGATGTGGGCGCGGGTCATGCCGACCATATCGAGCTTGCCTTCGGCCACCGCGTGGCGCGCCGTTGCCACGTCGGCGATGCGCGCGGCGTGGAACACCGGGAACTTCGTCTCCGCCCGCACCTCGCCGCAGAAATCCAGGTGCGGGCCCGACGGCGTGCCCTGGGTCGGGATGACCTTGGAAAGCGCCGCGTCGGTTTCGATATGGCCGCGGATCAGGTTCAGGAAGTCGATCCGGCCGGAGGCGACCAGGCGCCGGGCGATCTCGACGCCCTCCTCGCGGGTCAGGCCCTGCTCCCAATCCTCGTCGGCCACCATGCGAATGCCGACGATGAAGTCCGGTCCGACCCGCGTCCGGATGGCGTCCAGCACCCGCAAGGTGAACTTCAGGCGGTTGTCGAGGGCGCCGTTGTAGTCGTCGTCGCGGGCATTGGTGGCCGGTGACCAGAACTGGTCTAACAGGTGGCCGTAGGCCTCCAACTCGATCCCGTCCAGGCCGCCGACCTGCATGCGCTCGGCGGCATCGGCGTAGTCGGCGACAATGCGGTCCAGGTCCCAATCCTCGGCCGCCTTGGGGAAGGCGCGGTGGGCCGGCTCGCGGATCGGCGAGGGCGCCAGCACCGGCAGCCAGTCCGCCTTGTTCCAGTTGGTGCGCCGGCCCAGGTGGGTGATCTGCATCATCACCGCCGCGCCGTGCTCATGGCAGGCGTCGCTGAGATCCTTCAGGCGGGGGACGATCTCGTCCTTGTAGGCGTGCAGATTGCCGAAGGCCTCCGGGCTGTCGCGCGAGACCACGGCGGAGCCGGCGGTCATCGTTAGGGCGATGCCGCCCTTGGCCTTTTCCGCGTGGTAGAGGCGGTAGCGCTCGCCCGGCAGGCCGTCCTCCGAGTAAGCCGGTTCATGAGCCGTGGATAAAATACGGTTGCGCAGGGTGAGGTGCTTCAGCCGGTAAGGCTGCAGGAGCGGATCTTTGGACGGCGGGCTCATAGGCCCAAGTCTGCGCGGGACGGCGCTGGCTTGCAATGCCCCGAGGTTGTGGATGCCGGGATTGGGGCCCGGGATTGGGGCCCGGGATTGGGGCCCGGGATTGGGGCTGGCGGCTGGGGCGGGGCCGGATTGAACCGGCGGGGCGCTGGCGGCGACAGACGGGCGTGAAAGCATGCGGTCGGTTGGACAGCCACCTTTGCTTGGTAGAAGGTTGTTTTTGTACGTGAAACCCCCTGTTCCCTTGAGTTCCATTGCCGTGCATCCGTTTTTCTGCCTGAGTATCGTCGCCTCCCTGTTCACGCTCGCGCCCTCGCCACAAGGCCAGGTGGAGCGGGAGGGCGGCGTGGCAGCCGCCGCCGACGCGGCGCCCCACGCGGCCTGGACCGAGCGGGACTACCTGCTGCACTACGCCGAGGCCGTCTGCCTGCGCGCCGCCTACGCCACGCTGGAACCGGCGCCGGCGGCGGCGCTGGAGGCCCTCGATGCCGAGGCCTGGGCGATGGTCGAGTTCACCCGGCAGGATCCAGAGGTCTATAACTCTATCCACAGCCGGGCTGCGGCTGAGGGGCGGCGCACGGCGCCGGCGCGCGCGCTGGCCGCCTGCACGGCCTGGGTCCGGCGCGATGCGGCGGAAATCCTGAACCCGGCCAAGCTCTTCCAATAGCCCGCCCGCTTTCTTGCCGCGCCGCCACGCCGCGCCCAAGGGTGGAGCAAGCGCTCACGGGCTCGCGCGTCCGGGCGAAGCTTCATGCCGCCGTGACGAAAGCGAAAAGAGTCTGACACGCAACGGTCATCACTCCCTGGCATTGATGAAGGGCAATTCTTCACCAGAAGGGGTGATTCCCATGCTCGCTAAGTTTCTCAAGGGGCTGGCCGCGGCAGCGGTCGCGCTCAGCATCGCCGCGGGGCCGCAGGCCGCGCGCGCCGATGACCGCCCCGACCTCGTCGTCGCCGTCAACAAGCTGGCCCGCAGTCTCGAATCCGCCGAGCAGATGGGCAACGTCGACGTGCGCGTCACCTACAGCATGTTCGACAGCCTGATCCGCCGCGATTTCCGCGCCGACGGCAAGGGGACGTCTTCCGAGCTGGTGCCGTCCCTGGCGGAAAGCTGGAAGCGCATCGACGACAAGACCCTGGAGCTGACCCTGCGCCAGGGCGTGAAGTTCCACAACGGCGAGGACTTCACCGCCGAGGACGTGGCCTTCTCTTTCTCGCGCAACCGTCTTTCCGGTCCGCAGGCCATCCTGCCGGAAGGCCCGCGTTTCTGGGGGACCCTGGATCGGGTCGAGGTGATCGATCCCTATAAGGTGCGCATCGTCTCCAAGGTGCCCGACGTGATGCTGGAACAGCGCCTGGCCGGCTATGCCAGCTGGATCGTCAACGCCAAGGAATACATGACCGTGGGCAAGGACTCCTTCGCGCGCCGTCCGGTCGGCACCGGCCCCTTCAAGATCGACGAGTGGAAGGACGGCGACTACATCCGCCTCCTTGCGCATGACGATTACTTCGGCGGCAAGCCGACGGCGAAGTCGGTGACCTTCAAGGTGGTGCCGGAGCTGTCGGCGCGCATCGCCGGCCTGGTTTCCGGCGAGTACGACATCATCGTCAACGTGCCGCCCGATCAGGTCGCCACGCTGGACAGCTACGATGGTGTCGAGGCGCGCTCCATCGTGCTCGATAACAGCCACATGCTGGTCTACAACACCAACAACCCGGCGATGGACAAGCCGCTGCGCCAGGCCATGAACATGGCCATCAACCGGCCGCTGCTGCGCAAGGCCCTATGGCTCGACAAGAACTACACCGCCAACGGCCACCAGCTGCCATCCTACATCATGTACGACAAGGACCGTCCGGACTTCGCCTATGACGTGGAGAAGGCCAAGGCGCTGGTCAAGCAGTCCACGTACAATGGCGAGGAGCTGACCTACCGCCTGATTCCCCACTACTACCTGAACGGCCTGTCGGCCGCCCAGGCGATCCAGCAGATGTGGAAGGAAATCGGCGTCAACGTGAAGCTGGCGCCGGTGGAGAACTGGAGCCAGGTGCGCGGCGACGGCTGGGACATCTATCCCTGGTCCAACACGCACCGCCTGCCGGACCCGGTCGGCTCCTTCGTGCCGCAGTGGGGCCCGCGCTCCGGCATCCAGAAGAACAAGCTGATCTCCTGGAGCGCGCCGGACGCCTTCAACAAGCTGGACGGCATCATCGAGGGCAGCGCCAGCTGGGACGAGCGCAAGGCGGCTTATCGCGATGCCTTGGACATGTGGGAATCCGAAGCGCCGGGCACCATGCTCTACAACCCGCTGGAGACCTACGGCGTGAAGGCGCACATCGACTGGATGCCCTACGCGCTCTACTACATGGACTTCCGCCCGAACAACCTTGCGTTCGATTGATGTCGGTTGCGGAAACCTATAATCCGGCAGGCGGCGGCCCTGTGGAAGGCCACGGGGTGACGCCGCCTGCCGCGCGGGTCCGGCACCCGCTGCTGTCGCTGACGGAGCTGGTTGTCGGCTTCGGCGAGGGGGCGCCGGCGGTGGACGGCGTCTCCTTCTCCCTTGCCGCGGGGGAATGTCTCGGCCTGGTCGGCGAGTCCGGCTCCGGCAAGAGCGTGACCTGCCTGTCGCTCATGGCGCTGCTGCCGCCGAAAGCGGAGATCCGCGGCGGCCGGGCGGTCTTCGGCGGCCAAAGCCTTTTCGATCTCGGCGCGCGCGAGCGCGCCGCCCTGCGGGGGCGGGAGATCGCCATGGTCTTCCAGGATCCGCTGGGCGCCCTCAACCCGGTTCACAGCATCGGCTGGCAGGTCGCCGAGGCGCTGATGCTGAACCAGGGACTCAGCGAACGTCAGGCGCGCAACGCCGCGGTGGAGCTGATGGCCCGCGTCGGCATTCCCGAGCCCAAGCGGCGGGCCAAGGCTTATCCGCACCAGATGTCCGGCGGCATGAACCAGCGGGTGATGATCGCGATCGCCATCGCCGGCCGGCCCAAGCTGCTGATCGCCGACGAGCCGACCACCGCGCTGGACGTCACCATCCAGGCGCAGATCCTCGACCTGCTGGATGACCTGCGCCGCGACCTCGGCATGGCGTTGCTGCTGATCACGCATGACCTGGGCGTGGTGGCGCAGATGGCCGAGCGCGTGGTCGTCATGCGTCACGGCAAAGTGGTGGAGGCCGGTGCGGTCGACGGGATCTTTCATGCGCCGCGGCACCCCTATACCCGCGCGCTGCTGGGGGCCGTGCCGCGTCTCGACCGGCGTGTCGGGCGCCTGGCAGTCCTTTCGGGAGACGCGCAGGGGCTTCACGCGCCATGACGGCCGAACCGCCGGCGCCTTCCGCTCTGGTGGAAGTCGAGAACCTGCAGCGGGTGTTCCGCAGCGGGGGACGTTTCGGTTTCGGGCGCCGCCAGGAGTGCCGTGCGGTCGATGGCGTGTCCTTGACCATCGCCCGCCACGAGACCTTCGGGCTGGTCGGCGAATCCGGCTGCGGCAAGTCAACCCTCGGCAAGCTGGTCCTGGATCTGCTGCCGCCCTCCGCCGGCCACCTCAGCTTCGACGGCAAGGCGCCGGCCGATTGGGGCAGGCAGGTGTTCCGCCGCCGGGCGCAGCTGGTGTTCCAGGACTCGCTCGGCGCCCTCGATCCGCGCCGGACTGTCCTGGACCAGGTGCGCGAACCGCTCGACATCCACGATGTGGGGCCGCGCGAGAAGCGCGGGGCGGAAGCGGCAGGCATGCTGCAGGAGGTCGGTCTCGGCGAAGCTTTCCACGACCGTTTCCCGCACCAGCTTTCCGGCGGGCAGCAGCAGCGTGCCGTGATCGCCCGCGCCCTTGTGCTGCGGCCCGATTTCGTGGTCTGCGACGAGCCGGTCTCGGCGCTCGACGTCTCGATCCAGGCCCAGGTCATAAACCTGCTGCAGGACATGCAGGCACGCTACGGTCTGACCTACCTCTTCATCTCGCACGACCTCTCCGTCGTGCGCCACAGCGCCGACCGCATTGGCGTCATGTATCTCGGCCGCCTGGTCGAGCTGGCCGATGGCGAGAGTCTTTTCGAGCGCGCCCTGCATCCCTACACCCGCGCCCTGATTGCCGCCGTGCCGATCCCCGACCCGCGCAAGCGGCGCGAAAGGCACGTGCTGCGGGGCGACCCGCCGAGCCCCTTCGCGCCGCCGCCGGGCTGCCGCTTCCATACCCGCTGCCCCCATGCCGAGGCGCGCTGCCGCAGCGAGGTGCCCGAGCTGCGCCCTGTCGCGCAGGGCCATGCCGTGGCTTGTCACCTTGCGGAGCGACTCGCATGAAGAGCTTCCGCCTGGTCCAGGTTTCCGACATCCATCTGTCCCGCGAGCGGGCCTATTTCCTCGATAACTGGGACATCTTCGTCGAGGAAATGAGCGCCGATCCGCCGGACCGCATCTACGTGACCGGCGATCTCTGCGTGAACGGCCCCAGCCAGCCCGACGACATCGCTTTCGCGCGCGAGCAGCTGGATCGCCTGCCGGTGCCGTGGAAGGCCCTGCCGGGCAATCATGATTCGGGTGAGTTGCCGCCCGACACGCGCCTCGGCAAACCGTTGACGGCGGCGCGGCGGGAAATCTGGCTGGAATACTTCGGGGCCGACTACTGGTTCGAGGACATCGGTGACTGGTGCTTCATCGGTCTCAACGCGCAGATCATCGACTCGGGCTTCGGCGAAGAGAGCGCGCAGTGGCGATTCCTGGAGTCGGTCGCCGAGGGGCGAGAGGGCGGGTCGCTCGGCGTCTTTCTGCACAAACCGCTTTACCTGCGCCGACCCGACGAGACCGACCAGCAGCTCTCCGCCTTGATGCCGCAGGGCCGCGCCCGGCTGCTTGAGTTCTGTGCCCGCTACAAGGTGCGGTTTGTCGGAAGCGGGCACCTGCATTGCTATCGCTCCCTGCGCCTCGGCGGTCTGCGGATGATCTGGGCGCCGGGCACCTCCTTCATCAGCAGCGTGAAGTCCATGCCGGCGCCAAGAGCCGTGCGCCGCGCCGGCTATGTCGACTACCGTTTTACCGGCAAGCAGTTCACCGCCCGCCTGGTGGAGCCACCCCGCTTCATCTCGCACGACTACCGCAACTGGTTCCTGGAGAAGGGCTCGACCGTGCACCTGCCGCCGCGTCCGCTGCGCCCAGGTGAGGGCGGCTGGGGCGAGGGCGGAACATGAACCTGACCTTCGTGGCGGTGAAGGCGCTGCGCGCCCTGCTGACGGTCTGGCTGGTGCTGACCTTCGTCTTCGTGGTCCTGCGCCTCTCCGGCGATCCCGCGGTGCAGCTGCTGCCCGACGACGTCGACCCTCAGACGGTTGAGTACTATCGCCAGGAATGGGGACTCGACCGCCCGCTGTGGGAGCAGTATGCGGCCTATTTCCGGTCGGCTGCCGAGGGCAGCTTCGGCGTTTCCTTTGCCGACCGCCGCCCGGCCCTGGACGTCATCATGGAGCGCGTGCCGGCGACCCTGGAGCTCGGGCTCCTGTCCTTCGCCTTCGCCATCGTCTTCGGCATCCCGCTCGGCGTCATCGCCGCGCTGAAACGCAACACGGTCTTCGACCGCCTCGCCATGGGTTTTGCGGTGCTGGGCTATGCCATGCCCTATTTCTTCATGGGGGTGCTGCTCATCCTGCTGTTTTCCCTGCAACTGCGCTGGCTGCCGTCGTCCGGCAGCGCGACCTGGTGGCACCTGATCATGCCGGTGCTGACCCTGGGGACGACGCCGGCGGCGATGTTCGCGCGCTTCACCCGTTCCTCGGTGCTGGAGGTGATGAACAAGCCCTTCATCCGCACGGCGCGTGCCAAGGGCGCCTTGCCCTGGCGGGAGATCGTCTTCCACGCGCTGCCCAATGCGGCAATCCCGGTGGTGACGGTGCTGGGCCTGCGCCTGGGGGAGCTGATCGGCGGGGCGGTGGTCACCGAGACCGTCTTCGCCTGGCCGGGCATGGGACGTCTGCTGGTCGGCGCCGTCGCCAACCGCGACCTCGCGGTGGTGCAGGGCGTCGTGGTGCTGATCGCCATCTCCATGGTGACCGTGAACCTGGTCATCGACCTCGCCTACGGCTGGCTCGACCCGCGTATCCGCAGCGCACGGGCGGAAGGTGCGGCATGACGGCGGAACTGGAACGCCTGAAGCAGGACGGCAGCCGCTTCCGCCGGGTGAGCCTGAAGCTGCCGACTTTCGGCCTGTGGCGTTTTCCCGGCGTGGTCGGTTTTGCCGCGGCCTGGCTGGCTCTCATGGCGATCTTCGCGGTCTTCGCCGACGTGATCGCTCCCTACAGCTACGAAGAACAGGATCTGCTGGGCCGCCTGCAGCCGCCCTTCTGGCTGGGCGGCAGCGGCGGCTATATCCTGGGCGCCGACGAACTGGGACGCGACGTCTTCAGCCGCACGCTCTACGCCATTCGCACCTCCATGGCCGTCGCCTTGCTCGGCACGGTGATCGGCGCGCTGCTCGGGACTCTCCTCGGCTTTCTGGCGGCGCGCTTTCGCGGCTGGGTCGAGGATCTGGTGATGATGCTGGTGGATTGGCAGGCCGCCATGCCCTTCCTCATCATCGCGCTGGCCGTCCTCGCCTTCATGGGCAACAACCTGGTGCTGTTCATCGCTCTTATGGGCGTCTACGGCTGGGAGAAGTATGCCCGCGTCGCCCGCGGCCTGGTGCTCTCCGCGCAGGAGCAGGGCTACGCCCTGGCGGTGCACTCCCTGGGGGCCGGCGGTTTCCGGCTCTATGCCCGCCATATTCTGCCCAACGTGCTGAGCCCGCTCATCGTGCTGCTGACGCTGAACATTCCCGACACCATCCTGATGGAGACGACGCTCAGCTTTCTCGGTTTCGGCATCCAGCCGCCGCGCACCAGCCTGGGTCTCGCCCTCGGCATGGGCCGCAACTACCTGCTGACCGCCTGGTGGATCGCCGTGGTGCCGGGCGTGATCATCTTTCTCACCACGCTCTCCATCAGCCTGGTCGGCGACTGGCTGCGCGACCGCTTCGACCCGACGCTGCGGTAGGGCTTCAGGGCACTGGCTCTTGCCGCTTCCAAAGCTGTCGTCCCGGCCCGTGATGCCGGGACCCACGGCCCTCGCCGATGCAGCGGATCAAGAAACCGGAAATCGTCACTTGCCGAGGGCAATGGATCCCGGGGTCAAGCCCCGGGGTGACAATGTTGGTCCATGGCGTTGAGACGAGAACTCTCGGTACTTACTCCGCCGCGCGCGGCAGGGCTTCCGTCTCGGCGACCGGCAGGGGCACGCCGTCGACGCGGTGATGCAGGCCGCCGGTGGCGAAGTAACCGGTGAGGTTGCGGTTGGCATGCGCCATGCGCCGCGACAGCAGCTTCTGCGCCATCTCCGCCTGGAACTCCGCGAAGGCGGGATCACCGGCCAGGTTGTCGAACTCCTGAGGATCGTTCTCCAGGTCGAAGAGCAAGGGCGGCAGCGCGGCGAAGTGCACGTACTTCCAGCGCTCGGTCTGGTAGACCGCCAGGCAGCACTCGTCCAACTCGATGCCGAAGCGCTGCTCGACCGAGGGGTCGGTGACCTCGCGGAAGTCGAACTCGTAGAACAGGCCGTCGCGCCACTTCGCCGGCGGATTGCCGTGGCAGAACTGCAGCAGGGAGTGCCCGTTGCCCTGGCGGGGCAGCGGCTGGCCGAGCCATTTCAGGATGGTCGGCATGACGTCGACGGACTCGGTGAAGGACTCGACCACGTCGCCGCGCGTGCCGTCGGCTTCGGCGGAGGGATCGCAGACGATCAGCGGGATGTGATAGCTGTCGCGGAAATAGCCGGTCTTGCCCAGCAGGTGGTGGTTGCCGAGCTGCTCGCCGTGGTCGCAGGTGAACACGATGAGGGTGTCGTCGATCTCGCCGCTCGCCTCCAGCTCGTCGAGCAGGCGGCCCAGGTGATGGTCGGCTTCCGAGATCAGGCCGTAATAGTGCGTCCGCAGCTGGCGCACCTCCGGCTCGGTCATGGCGGCGCCGGGGCCCTGGCGGTTGCCCATGAACTTCGACTGGTCGATGCGCTCCAGCAACAGCTTCAGCAAGGGGTGCTGGGCGGATTCCTCGGCCGCCGAAGCGGCGCGCAGGGGGCCGTCCAGTTTGGCCGGGTCATAGAGGTCGAGGAACTCCGCCGGCGCGCAGAAGGGCGGATGCGGGCGGTAGATGCCGTAGTGCAGGAACCAGGGCTTGCCGACGCTGTGCCGCAGGTAGTCGAGGGCCGCTTCGGTGAACCAGGCGGTATCCGTGTGTTCGGCCTTGACCGGCGAGGGCAGGTCAAGCCGGCCCTCACGGGTCTCGCTCAGGTGCTCGGGGTCCCAGAGGTCTTCCTGCTCCGCCGGGATGTCGTAGCCCTGGGTGCGCAGCCAGGCGAAGTAGGGGTCCTTGTTGGGCGCGAAGCTGCGGACCACCCGCCAGTCCTCCATCAGGTCGCCGTGGGTGGCGTAGCGCGGGTCGTTGGCCGCGGCGAAGCGCGGGTCCGGCGTGGTCGTGGTGTAGCCGGTCAGCGCCGGGTCGTAGCCGGCACGGCGCAGTTCGCGCGGCAGGGTGGTCAACATGGCGTCCAGCGGCGTGCCGTTGCGCGTGACCCGGTGGTTCATCATGTAGGTGCCGGTCAGCAGCGAGGCGCGGGCGGGGCCGCAGGGGACGGCCTGGCAGTAGTGGTTGCGGAAGGTGATGCCGCGCCGTGCCAGACGGGTCACGTTGGGCGTCTTGATGTGCGGGTGCCCCAGGTGTTCGAGCGTGTCGCCGCGCCATTGGTCGACGACGATCAGCAGGACGGACTTGGTCATGGCTAAAGCTTGCCCCCAGGCTCGGAAATGACTGTCAGGATTAGGGTCCCAGTCTAGCGGCTCTTGACGGCCCTTTTGTGACAAGCGACCGGGCGTTTTGCCGAGAAAAATCCTCCCCCGCGGGGATACCCTGGGGTGGGGCTGCGTAACGCAAGCAGAAGCAATACACAGACGGGTCCTCCCCAGACCGCAGAAAACAGACGGAAAGGCATCCCCCCATGAAAAAAACGACGAAGATCGCAGTCGCTTTCGTAACCCTGGCCGGTATCGGCGCCGCGGCCCTCTCGGCCCAGGCGGACAGCCGCTAGCAGGGCCGTGAGGGCGGCCCTGCCCACATGATGCAGCAGGCCCACGGCGGCTATGGCATGCATGGCGGCGGCCACGGCTTCCACGGTGACCGCCGTGGCGGTGATCGGCATGGCCGGGGCGGCGGCCATCACATGTTCCGCATGATGGAATCCTTCGACACCAACGACGACGGCAAGCTGAGCCAGGAAGAGATCGATACCTTCCGCAGCGAACGCTTCGGCAAGTTCGACGGCGACGGCGACCAGAGCCTGACCCTGCAGGAATACGAGCAGCTCTGGCTCGACGCCATGCGCGAGATCATGGTCGACCGCTTCCAGGACCTGGACGCCGACGGCGACGCCAAGGTGACCGCCGAGGAGTTCAAGCGGCCCTTCGCCAACATGGTGCGCCGCCTGGACCGCAACGAGGACGGCGTCGTCGACCGCAATGACAGGCGCCGCCAGGGTCAGGGCCCGGGTCAAGGCATGGGCCCCGGTCAGGGTCCCGGCATGGGTCCGGGCCAGATGCGCGGTCCGATGATGGACGACGACAACGGCTAAGCCGTAGCGACGGCCCCACGCACGAGGCGCGGGGGACAAGTCCCCCACTCATTGTTCTCTCGCGCTTCACTGCACCGCGGATTCACTTGGCCCTGATCCGCGGTGCAGGCGTGTCCGGGGTGTGGTGTCGGCGGTCAGCCGGCTCGTCTTGCGACCGGCTTTGCGCAACTCCCACAGCAACACCACTGTCGCCCCGGGGCTTGACCCCGGGGCCCATCGGCATCGGCAGGCTTGAGCTGTCCGACGGCGCAGTGCCGATTCTCACCGCAAGCGCGTCGGACACGGCATTGGGTCCCGGGATCAAGTCCCGGGACGACAGCCTTCATGGGGCCGGCTGCGGCGCGTTGCCGGGGGACGTCGCCCGCTCAGGCTTCGACCTTGAACCAGGTGGCCATGCCGGCGGCCTGGTGCTCCAGCATGTGGCAGTGGATCATCCACTTGCCGGGATTGTCGGCGACGAAGGCGATCTTCGCGGTCTCCTGAGAATCAATCAGGACGGTATCTTTCCAGGCGTCGCTCTCCGCGGCCTTGCCGTTGCGCTCCAGCACCTTGAAATGGTGACCGTGGAAATGCATGGCGTGCGGCCAGACCGTGTCGTTGCGTATATCCACTGTCACTGTGCGTCCGCGCGGCGCGGTGAACAGCGGCGTGTCGGTCATGCCGGCGGTGCCGTTCAGCGACCAGACCAGCCCTTCGCCGACTAGGCTGCGGATGTCCTTCATCTGCCCGTTGTGCATGGCCTGGGCCATGTTCCCCATGGCCCCACCTTCCAGCAGCAGCTCGACGGCCTGCGCAGAGGCGAGGTCGAGGTCCGTGGAGAGCGGATTGGCGGGTAGCGGCAAATATCTATCAAGGTTCAGCTCGTTAAGAGCGAGCTCTCCGGGGTGATAGATCAATTGCCCGGCGACTAGGCGCTGGTCGGCGCTGACCTCGGTGATGGCGGCCGTGCTGCCAATGTCCAGCGTCATCTCTATCAGCAGGTCGACGCGTTCGCCCGGTGAGAGCGCGATGTAGCCGTCGTCCAGCTCGCGGGGCGGGACCGGCTGGCCGTCCTCGGCGACGACCCAGATGTCCGGGTGTTCGATGCGCAGTTCCAGGATGCGGGCATTGCAGGTGTTGCAGAGCCGCAGGCGGATGCGATCACCCTTGGTGACGGGAATGTCAAGTTGGTCCTGGCCGTTCAGCGTCAGGGTATTGCCCAGCCGCCCGGCGTGACTCCAGTCCATCATGTGGGCGAAGGAGGCCTCGTCGAGCTGGCCGTCCTCGCCCAGGCGCCAGTCGTCGGCGACGATGGCGATGTCCTGGTTGGCGCCGACCCAACCGTCCTTTTCCTCGACGATCAGCAGGCCGTAGAGGCCGCGGGCCACCTGCTCCCAGGAGCGGTTGTGCGGGTGGTACCAGAAGGTGCCGGCGTCGGGCAGGGTGAAGCGGTAGTCGAAGGTCTCGCCCGGCGGCACCGGCGCCTGGGTCAGGTTCGCGACGCCGTCCATGGCATTGTCGATGCGGATGCCGTGCCAGTGGATGGTGGTCGGCTGCGGCAGTTGGTTCTTCAGCCGCACGAAGACCTCCTCGCCCTGGCGCGCGCGGATAATGGGGCCGGGGGAGACGCCGTCGTAGAGCCAGGTGCGGGTCTTGGGCTGGCCCTTCTCCAGCAGAAGCGTCTCGCCGGGCCCGGCGGTGAGGATCCGCGGTTCGGCAGCCTGCACGCGCCGCAGCGGCAGGCCGAGCCCGACGGCGGAAAGCGCCAGGCCGCTCTGCAGCAGGCGGCGGCGGGTCACGAGGGGCAAGTCTCTCTCCTGACGGCATGTTGTTTTGCTGTTGATTATCTAGCGCGGGGGTACGCGCTGCCAAGCCCCCTTCAGCGGCGCTCGCGCACGGCGCTGGCCCATTCCTCCAGAAATGCCCGGCGTTTCAGGGCGTCGAGATAGACCAGCAGGCCGGGGCCGAGGCGGATGGGGATGAGGGTGCCGTCGTCGCCTTCGGGCAGGGCCGGGCTGAGGAAGGCCTCGTTTTCGATGAGGCGCTGGCCCTCTTCGGAGACCAGGAAGTCGATGAAATTGCCCGCCGCCGCGGCGTTGTCGCTGGTCGCCGGGATGAGGGCGGTGCGCACCATCAGCAGGGTGTAGTCGCGCGGCAGCACGATGCCGATGGGCGCCCCGGCGTCGCGCCGGGCCTGGGCGTAGGAGCCCAGCACGTTGTAGGCCAGGGCGATCTCGCCCTTGGCGACGCGGTCCAGCATCTCCGAGGAGCAGCAGGAGAGTTCCGCCGAGAGATTGCCGAAAATCTCCATCAGCCGCCAGTAGGTATCCGACTTCAGGCTGTCCTGGGTCGCGAAGAGGAAGCCCAGGCCGGAGATGTTCGGGTCGTAGGTGGCGATACGGCCCGTGAAGAGGCCGGGCGTGCGGCGCAGCAGGTTCAACAGCTCGAAATGCGATTGCGGCACGGCGATCTCGGCGAAGGCCTGGCGGTTGTAGATGATGACCGCCGGTTCACGGGTAAAGCCGAAGATGCGGTCGCGCCAGGTGGCCCAGCGCGGCAGGCGCGCGGTGGGGGTTGAGACGTGCTGGCGTGCGCGGCCGTCGTTCACCAGCTTGATCTGAAGATCCATGGCCGAGGAGATGGCGAGGTCGTAGCGTCCGCCTTCCACCTCTTCGTCTTGTTCCACCGCCTGGTAGACGCTGCGGCTGGTCGCCTGGTGATAGACCACCGCCACCTCCCGGTGGCTTGTCTGGTAGCCGCGGATCAGGCCTTCCATGACCTCCGCCTCGGTGGTGCCGATGATGTGCAGCACGCTGGCGGCGCCGCCTTCCACGCGGGCCGGGTAGCTGCGCCGGTCCTCGATCTCCACGGCCCCGGCAGACAGTGAGGCGGGCAGGGCCAGGAGCAAGAGCAGCAGGGCAAGGTGAAATCTCATTTTGGGACTCATCATGGGTCTCAACATGGGCGGTTCCCGGGTCACGCAGGCTTGCGGGGGGCGGGAAAAGTGAGGCGCAGGCGCAGGCCCTGCGGGTCGTTGTCTTCCAGGCGCGCCCGGCCGCGGTGCGCCAGCATGACCTGCCGTACGATGGAGAGGCCGAGGCCCGATCCCATGGTCTTCTCCGGCGCGCCGCCGCGGCGGAAGCGCTCGAAGACCACGTCGCGGTCCTGGCGCGGGATGCCGGGGCCGTGGTCGGCGATGACGATTTCCGGAGTCTTGCCGCCGGTGACGGTGATCGCGACGAAGTCATCGGCCGGGCCGTACTTGATGGCGTTGTCGAGGCCGTTGCGGATCGCTTCCAGCAGGGCGATCTCGTCGCCCAGAATCTCGGCGGTCTCGTCCAAGTCTAGGCGGAAGTCGATGCCGCGCATCTCCGCCGCCACCTCCAGGTCGCGCGCCGCGGTGCGCGCCAGGGCGGCGAGCGCAAGGCGCTGGCGCTCGGCCCGCTCGGCGCGGTAGGCGACCATGGCCTGGGTCAGCATCTGGGTGGTCAGCTGCGAGGTCTCGTCGGCGGCGCGCAGCATGCGGCGCAGGCTTTCTTCGCTGGCCCCACCTTTTCCTGCAGGGCCGCCGCCCGATTTCAAGGCGACCTCCGCCTGTGCCTTCAGCGCGGCCAGCGGCGTGCGGATGCGGTGCGCGGCCTCGGCGATGAACTGCTGGCTGGTGTCCAGGGTGAGGCGCAGGCGCTCCACGAAGTCGTTGATGGCGTCGATCAGCGGCGCGATCTCGCGCGGCGCCGGTGTTTCGATGGGCGAGAAGTCGTCGCTGGCACGCTCTGCGATGGCGCGCTCGATGGCCTGGACGGGATTGAGCGCGTTGGAGATGGCGATCCAGGTCAACAGGCCGGCCAGCGCCAGGAAGCCGAGGCCGACGCCCGCCGCGGAGAGCGCGATGTTCGTGGTCAGGGTGCCGAAGGCCTCGCGCGTCTGCGCCACGGTGATCAGCACGGTCTCGCGCTGGTCGCCGGTCAGGATGGAGCGCCGCGCCGTCGCCACGCGCACGGTATCGCCACGATAGGTGGCGGTGAAAAAGCGCGGCGCGTCCTCCTGCTGCGGCAATGTGCCGGGCGGCAGATCGTCGTAGCCGGTGATGAGCTGGCCCTTGCTGGTGGCGATGCGGTAGAACACCCGGTCCTCGCCGGCCAGCCCCAGCATCTCCAGCGCGGCGTAGGGCAGGTCGACGGTCAGCTCGCCCTCGGCAACGCGCACCTGCTCGGCGATCGCGATCGCCGAAGCGCCGAGGATGGTGTCCTGGGTGGAATCCGCCGCGCGCCCGGCGACCGCCTGGACCGAGAGGTAGAGCAGCACGGCCAGGCCGGAGAAGACCAGCAGCAGCTGGCCCAGCAGGCGGCGGCGTAGCGACCAGGTCGGGTTCATTGGGTCGGGCTCATTGGGCCGGGCTCATTCGCCGCTTCCCTCGTCGTCTTCCGGCCCGGCTTCGCGCAGGCGGTAGCCGAGGCCGCGCACGGTCTCGATGACCACGCCGCCGTTGTGGATCTTGCGGCGCAGCCGGCCGATGTAGACCTCGATGGCGTTCTCGCTGGCGTCCTCGGCCAGGCCGAAGAGCTTATCCATGAGCTGCGCCTTGCTGAAGACCTGGCCGGGCGAGGAGAGCAGCACTTCCAGAAGGCGCAGTTCGCGGCTGCGCAGATCGAGCGGCTGCCCGGCGGCGGTGACGGTGGAGGCGGCGGCGTCCAGCTCCAGCCCGCCGACCTGAATCAGGCTTTGGGTCTTGCCGTGGCGGCGGCGCACCACGGCGCGGCAACGCGCGTCCAGCTCGGCGACGTCGAAGGGTTTGGTCATGTAGTCGTCGGCCCCGAGGTCGAGCAGGTGCACCCGGTCGGCGACCTGGGACCGCGCGGTCAGCACCAGCACCGGCAGGTCGCTTTCGCCGCTGCGGATCCGCTGCAGGATCTGCCGCCCGTCGCCGCCCGGCAGCATGATGTCCAGCACCACCAGGTCGTAGCCGGAGGCGCCGCTGTCTGAAGTGGCGACATGCAGGAAGTCCTCGGCTTCCGGCGCCGTGCGCGCCCAGTCCACCGCGTGGCCGTCGACGCGGAAGTG
Source organism: Kiloniellaceae bacterium (assembly GCA_048268885.1). Classification (GTDB taxonomy): domain Bacteria; phylum Pseudomonadota; class Alphaproteobacteria; order Kiloniellales; family Kiloniellaceae; genus Pelagibius. The sequence continues at coordinate 144,811 of JBLWUP010000003.1, forward strand.
GCGTTCCAGGGCGTCGCCCAGGTCTTCGTTGTCCTCTACCAGAAGCAGCCGCATGGGGCGCTATTCTACCTCAAGTCAATGGCCCCCGTCCGATCGCCTGAAACGAGGCGGTCTCGCGCGACAGCTTGGCGACAGGTTCCCGCGCTATGGTCGATCCTGGCGAATACGGGCGAAGTCCCGTCAATAATGCATTGGGAGGAAAGAATGCAAAAGTTTCCCTTGAACCGCCGCGCGGTGATCGCGGCGGCCGCCGGCGTTGCCATGGCGGTCACCCTCGGCAGCGGCGGCGCCCAGGCGCAATCCGTCGATGAAGTCCACTTCCTGATCCCCGGCGGCGCCGGGGGCGGTTGGGACGGCACGGCGCGCGGCACCGGCGAGGCGCTGACCAAGGCCGGCCTGGTCGGCACGGCCTCTTTCGAGAACATGTCCGGCGGCGGCGGCGGCAAGGCCATCGCCCACCTGATCGAGACGGCGGACAAGGCGGACGACACCTTGATGGTGAACTCCACGCCGATCGTCATCCGTTCCCTGCAGAAAGTCTTTCCGCAGTCTTTCCGCGACCTGACGCCGATCGCCTCGACCATCGGCGACTACGCGGCCATGGTGGTGAACAACGATTCGCCGATCCAGGACTTCCAGGGCCTGGTCGCCGCCTACAAGGCCGACCCGACCAACGTCGCCATCGGCGGCGGCTCGGTCGCCGGCGGCATGGACCACATCGTCGCCGCCTTGGTGATGAAGGGCGCCGGCGCCAAGCCGACGGCGGTCAAGTACGTGCCCTACGACGCCGGCGGCAAGGCCATGGCCGGCCTGCTGTCGGGTGAAATCAAGGCGCTCTCCACCGGTTTCGGCGAAGCCATCGATCTGGCCAAGCAGGACCAGGTGCGCATTCTCTGCGTCACCTCGATGAAGCGCGTCGACGCGGCGCCGGACGTGCCGACCTGCGACGAGGCGGGCTCCAAGGGCACCGAGTTCGTCAACTGGCGCGGCTTCTTCGGTCCTCCGGGCCTGTCCCAGGAAAAGCAGGCGGCCTACCAGGCGACCCTGAAGAAGATGTACGAGACCGCCGAGTGGGAAGAAGTGCGGGCCCGCAACGGCTGGGTCAACATCTACCACCCGGGCGCCGAGTTCGTTTCCTTCCTGGAGACCCAGGAAAAGCAGATCGGCGATCTGATGAAAGAACTCGGCTTCCTGTAATAGACTTACCTCCCGCAAGGGAACTTGAGGGGCCGGAGCGTCAAGGCTCCGGCCCCTGCTTTCCATAGGCCTCCTTTCCATTCGGGGGCACTGCCGGGAAACGATAACAAGCAAGCCCGGCTTTCATTGGGGGGACGCCATGTTGACCCGTGACCGTATCGGCGCGCTGCTGCTGCTGGTTTTCAGCCTATTCTACTGGCTGCGCATCGAACACATCCGCCTGCTGCCGTTTCAAGCCGACGCCGCCTTCACCGGGCGCACCATTCCGGAGATCCTCGCGGTCATGGGCGTGGTGCTGTCGCTGGTGCTGCTGGTGAAACCCGGCAGCGTCGCCAAGGTCGAAGTGACCGGCTTCCAGTGGGGCAAGGCGGCGCTGATCTGCCTGCTGATGATCGCTTACGGCCTTACGGTGCGGCCGGCGGGTTTCCTCATCTCGACGTCGCTGTTCCTCATAGGCGGCATGGTCATCCTCGGCGAGCGCCGGGTCTGGATCATCCTCGCGGCCTCCGTGCCGGTGGTGGCGGCCTTCTGGCTGCTCATGACCCAGGTGCTCGACGTCTACATCGCGGCGCTGCCCGAATTCATGGATCTCAACCGATGATCGAAGGCATTCTGCAAGGACTCTCCACCGCCGCCTCGCCGATCAACCTGATGATGGTGGCCATTGGCTGCTTCGTCGGCACCTTCATCGGCATGCTGCCGGGCCTGGGGCCGATCTCGGCCATCGCCCTGATGATCCCCATCACCTACGGCTTCGATCCGGCGACGGGCATGATCCTCATGGCCGGGGTCTACTACGGCGCCATCTTCGGCGGCTCGACCTCCTCCATCCTGATCAACGCGCCCGGCGTCGCCGGCACCGTGGCGACCGCCTTCGACGGCTATCCCATGGCGCGCAAGGGCATGGCCGGCAAGGCGCTGGCCATCGCCGCCTATTCGTCCTTCTCCGGCGGCACCATCGCCGCCATCTTCCTGCTGGTCGCCGCGCCCTCGCTGGCGGTGGTCTCGCTGTCTTTCCAGTCGACCGACTACTTCGCCCTCATGGTGCTGGGCCTGACCGCCGTCGCCGCCTTCGCCGGCAAGGGCAACGTGATCAAGGCGCTGCTGATGACGGTGCTGGGCCTCATGCTGTCGACGGTGGGCACCGACAAGGGCGTCGGCGTGCCGCGCTTCACCTTCGGCAGCCAGTCGCTGATCGACGGCATCTCCTTCCTGCTGCTGGCCATGGCGACCTTCGCCCTCTCGGAAGCTCTGATGGCCATTCTGAAGCCCAAGACCGACGCCGACCGCAAACGCGAGATGGAGGCGCAGAAGAACCTCGGCTCCATGAAGATCTCCAAGGAAGAGCTGAAGGAAATGGCGCCGGTGGTCGGGCGGTCCTCGATCCTCGGCTTCTTCGTCGGCGTGCTGCCCGGCGCCGGGGCGACCATCGCCTCCTTCCTCGCCTACGGCATGGAGCAGCGCCTCGCCGGGCCGAAGAAGGGCGCCGAGTTCGGCAAGGGCTCGATCCGCGGCCTGGCCGCGCCGGAGACCGCGAACAACGCGGCCTGCTCGGGCTCCTTCGTGCCGCTGCTGACGCTGGGCATCCCCGGCTCGGGCACCACGGCGATCATGCTGGGCGCGCTGCTGTCCTACGGCATCCAGCCGGGCCCGCGCCTGTTCCAGGACAATCCCGACGTCTTCTGGTCGGTCATCATCTCCATGTACATCGGCAACGTGATCCTGCTGGTCCTGAACCTGCCGCTGATTCCCTACATCGCGCGCATCCTGGCAATCCCTTCGACCGTCCTGCTGCCGATGATCCTCTTCTTCTCGCTGATCGGGGTCTACTTCGTCTCCTTCAACACCTTCGACATCCACCTCATGGTGCTCTTCGCCGTGGCGGCGGTGGTGTTGCGGCTGCTCGACTTCCCCATGGCGCCCATGCTGCTGGGCTTCATCCTGGGCGGCATGATGGAGGAGAACCTGCGCCGGGCCCTGACCATCAACAACGACAGCTGGTCGTTCCTGTGGGAGCGCGAGCTGACCCTCTCGATCCTGGTGATCGCCGCCCTGGTGCTCTTCGTGCCGATGATCGGCCCGCGCATCACCGCCACCCTGGCCCGCCGCCGCGAGGCCGCCGGGGAGGGCGGGTGAGGCGTTGAAGCGTTGAGGCCGCAGGTGGTAGCGGTGCTATAGTTCCCCCCTCAAAGATTCGTTCTTTCAAGCGGACGGGGAAGAGGGAATGCCATCAGGAGATACCCGGCAGGACGCCCATAGGTCTGATGCCGGGGAATTCGACTATGTGATCGTGGGCGCCGGGACGGCGGGCTGCTGCCTGGCCAACCGGCTGTCGGCCGATCCCGACGTGAAGGTCGCGCTGCTGGAAGCCGGCGGCAAGGACTCCTGGTTCTGGATCCATGTGCCCGTCGGCTACCTCTATACCCAGAACACCCCGCGCACCGACTGGTGCTACAAGACCGAAGCGGAGCCGGGCCTCAACGGCCGGGCGCTGAACTATCCGCGCGGGCGGGTGCTCGGCGGCTGCTCCTCCATCAACGGCATGATCTACATGCGCGGCCAGGCGCGCGATTACGACCACTGGCGCCAGCTCGGCAACGCGGGGTGGAGCTGGGACGAGGTGTTGCCCTACTTCAAGCGCTCGGAGGGTCACTACCAGGGCGGCGACGAGCACCACGGCGGCGCGGGCGAGTGGCGCGTCGAGGAGCAGCGCCTGTCCTGGGAGATCCTCGACGCCTTCCGCAAGGCGGCGGCGGAGAGCGGCATCCCGCCGACCGACGACTTCAATCGCGGCGACAACGAAGGCTGCGGCTACTTCCAGGTGAACCAGAAGCGCGGCGTGCGCTGGTCCACCGCCAAGGCCTTCCTGCGCCCTGTGATGGATCGCCCGAACCTCACCGTGCTGACCCATGCCCAGGCCGAGAAACTGGTCCTTGACGGCAGGCGCGTCGCCGGGGTCGATTTTCTGCAAGACAACGAGCCCAAGCGCATCGCCGCGCGCGGCGAGGTAATCCTCGCCGCCGGCTCGATCGGCTCGGTGCAGCTGCTGGAGCTTTCCGGCATCGGCAACCCGGCGGTGCTGAAGGAGCACGGCATCGAGGTGGCGCAGGCTCTTCCCGGTGTCGGCGAGAACCTGCAGGACCACCTGCAGATGCGCATGATCTTCAAGGTGGAGGGCACCGTGACGCTGAACCAGCGGGCGGGCAACCTCTTCGGCAAGGCGATGATGGGGCTGGAATACCTGCTGAAGCGCAGCGGGCCGCTCTCCATGGCGCCTAGCCAGCTCGGCGCCTTCGTGAAGTCCGATCCGGCGCGCGAGACGCCGAACCTGCAGTACCACGTGCAGCCGCTGAGCCTCGACAAGTTCGGCGACCCGCTGCACGCCTTTCCGGCCTTCACCGCCTCGGTCTGCAACCTCCGGCCCGAAAGCCGCGGCAGCATCCACATCCGCAGCGGCGACTTCCGCGACGCGCCGGTCATCAAGCCGGCCTATCTCAGCGCGCCGGGCGACCGCCAGGTGGCGGCCCAGGCGATCCGCCTGACCCGGAAGATCTGCGCCGCGCCGTCGCTGGCCCGCTACAAGCCGGAGGAGTACAAGCCCGGCGCCCAGATCGACGGCGAGGAGGCCCTGGCCAAGGCGGCGGGCGACATCGGCACCACTATTTTCCACCCCGTGGGCACCTGCAAGATGGGCGCGGGCAAGGAAGGGGGGGACGACCAGGCGGTGGTGGACGAGCGCCTCAGGGTGCGGGGGCTCCAGGGCCTCCGGATCGCCGACGCCTCGGTCATGCCGACGATCACCTCGGGCAACACCAACTCGCCGACCCTCATGATCGCCGAGAAGGCCGCGGATATGATCCGCGAGGACCGGCGGACGGGCGCCTGAGAGGCGCCCTTCCCCCTCACCCAGCTCCGTCTAAGCGGGCTTACGCCCGCTAAGACTTCGCAACCCTCTCCCGCCAGGGGAGAGGGCAACAAAACGAACCCTCTCCCCTGGTGAGAGAGTGAGGGGCCCGCGAAGCGGGAGGGTGAGGGGGTGGCGCTCCGAAGGCCCTGGATTTTCGCCATTTTCCGCCGCCAGACCGATTGATTTCTGTCAATGTGCCGGAAGGGGGCTCCAGCTAATTTGCCGCCATGACCAGCATCCCGATTCGCCTGGCCGAGGCCCAGGCTCCGCGCTACACCAGCTATCCGACCGCCCCGCATTTCAGCGAGGCGGTGGGCGGCGGCATCTACCGGCACTGGCTCACGGAACTGCGTTACGACACGCCGCTGTCGCTCTACCTGCACGTCCCCTTCTGCCACCAGCTCTGCTGGTACTGCGGCTGCCACACGGCGGTGGCCAACAACTACGAGCGCATCGCCGCCTATGTGCGCTTGCTGCAGCAGGAAATCAGCCTGCTGGGCAGTGTGCTGGGGCGCGGGCGGCCGGTCACCGGCGTGCACTGGGGCGGCGGCACGCCCTCGATCCTCTCGGCGGAGGACTTCGCGGTCCTCATGGGCCAGCTGCGCGAGGTCTTCGATTTCCAGCCGGACGCCGAACTGGCCATTGAGATCGATCCGCGCCACTTGACGTCGGAGAAGGCGGCCGCCCTGGCCGCCGCCGGCATCAACCGCGCCAGCCTGGGCGTGCAGGACTTCAACCCCCATGTGCAGGAAGCCATCAACCGGGTGCAGCCCTTCGAGGCGACGGCCGGCGCGGCGCGGGCGCTGCGCGAGGCCGGGATCGAGGCGCTGAACTTCGACCTCATGTACGGCCTGCCCCACCAGAGCCTGGAGGACGTCAGGCAGACCGCCTCTCTCGCCGCCGACATCCATCCGCAGCGCGTCTCGGTCTTCGGCTATGCCCATGTGCCCTGGATGAAGAAGCACCAGAAAATGATCGACACCGCCGCCTTGCCGGGGGCGGAAGAGCGTCTGGCCCAAGCGGAAATGGCGGAGCACATGCTGCTGCTGCGCGGCTACCGAACGGTCGGCATGGACCACTTCGCCCTGCCGGACGATCCGCTGTTCCGCTACGCCGACGAAGGGCGTCTGCACCGCAACTTCCAGGGCTACACCACGGATCAGGCCAAGGTGCTGCTCGGCCTCGGCGTCTCCTCCATCGGCACCTTGCCGCACGGTTATGCCCAGAACGAAAAGGATCTGGTGGCCTACGCCAAGGCGCTGCGCGCCGGGCGCCTGCCGGTGGCGCGGGGCGTCGGCCTGACGCCGGAGGACCGGCTGCGGCGCGACGTCATCAACTCCCTCATGTGCAGCTTCGCCGTCGACCTGCGCGCCCAGGCGGTGGCGCACGGGCGGCCGGGGTTCGACTTCACGGACTCGCTGGAACGTCTCATCCCGCTGACCGATGACGGGCTGGTGACGGTCGAGGGCTCCAAGGTGCAGGTCACCGAGGAGGGCAAGCGCGCCGTGCGCCTCATCGCCTCCTGCTTCGATGCCTACCTTCGTGGCCAGGGGAACGCCGACGCGCGCTACAGCAAGGCGGTTTAGCATCTTTTCTGTTTTCGTGATTTTGCGCCAAATTAATCAACTTAAAATTGCATAACTTCTGATTTGACGGCAAGCTGACGGTTCCGCTGCCGCGGTGAAGCACGCCTGCCATGGCGGTGTTTCGCGCCGGCGATCCGATAGCCGCGCGAAGGGGCCGCCCGTCCGATGAAGCTCAGTGTTACCAAGCCGATTTCCACCACGCTCAGCTTCTGCCTGCGCCACGCCGTCGGTTTCTATCTCCTGGGCCTGCTCGTCAACCTGCCGAGCTATCTTTACAGCCTGTCGCTTGGCGCGGATCCCTTCGGCGCCGTAAGCGCCCGCCCCTGGTGGGAGGAGAACATCGCCCTGACCGGCGTCGAGGCGCTACTCGGTGGCTTTGTCATGGCGGTCATGACGCGGACCCTGCAGCATGATCGCCGGAATGAGAACTGGTCGATCCTGCCCAGCCTGGGCGAGTCTTTCCGCCGCCTGCCGGGAGTCTGCGGTACCGCGCTCGCCTTCGCCGTGATCACCGATGGCGGATTCCTCCTGGCCGAGTCCCTGGAGAGGTTCTCCATTTTCGTCACGCTGGCGGGAATGGTCTTTGTCGTCTGGTGGGCCGTCATCTGCAGCGTGGCCGTGCCGGTCGCGGCGTCGGATGAAAGAGATGCCTTCGGTGGGGTTCTGGCCTGCCTGCAGCGCAGTGCCGAACTCACCAAGGGATCGCGCTGGCGCATCGTCGCGATCTTCCTTCTGTCCGCGCTTCCCCTCATCGCCGTCGCGGTCGGAGCTGTCTTCGTGGTCAGTGGAGACTTTGCCGTCGACGGCATCTCGCCGCTTTGGATCCTGCTGCTCGGCGCCGTCTTCAACGCCTTCTTCTTCGCCCTTCCGGTGGTGGTGTACGAGGCGCTGGTGATCCTGAAAGAGGGGCCTGCCGTTCAGGATACGGCGGCTGTGTTCGACTAGAGTCTTTTCGGCTGGGGCCGGCGCGGCCGTTTCTCTATAGTGCCGCACGGATTCAAGTTCAGATGACGGAGCAGTTTCGGTGAAGTTTCTGGTCATGGCGGGCGACGGTATCGGGGAGGAGATCACCGGAGCGACTCTCCAAGTCTTGCGGACAGCGGATGAGCGCTTCGGTCTGGGGCTCACTTTCGAGGAGGCGGAGATCGGCCTCAAGGCGCTGGCCAAACACGGCACCACGTTGCCCGATGGCGTGCTGGAGCGGGCGCGGGCCAGCGACGGCATCATCCTCGGGCCGATCTCTCACCTGGACTATCCGCCGCCCGAAGAGGGCGGGGTGAATATCTCCGGCGTGGTGCGCACCAAGCTCGACCTCTACGCCAACGTGCGTCCCGCCCGCACGCGTCCCGGCCTGCCGGCCAAGGGCGGGGAGTTCGATCTGGTGATCATGCGCGAGGCGACGGAGGGCTTCTATCCCGACCGCAACATGTTCGCCGGCCGCGCCGAGTTCATGACCGACCCGGACACCGCGCTGTCGATCCGCAAGATCTCCCGCAAGGCCTCCGAACGCATCGCCCGGCGCGCCTATGAACTGGCGATGCAGCGGCGCAAGAAAGTCACGCTGATCCACAAGGCCAACACCTTCCGCCTCAGCGACGGTCTGTTTCTGGAGGCCTGCTACGACGTGGCGAAGGAGTTTCCGGAGGTGGCGACCGACGAGGTCATCGTCGATGCCATGGCGGCGCTGCTGGTGCGCGAGCCGGAGAAGTTCGACGTGATCTGCGCCACCAACTTCCATGCCGACATCCTCTCCGACCTGGCCTCGGAGCTCAGCGGCAGTCTCGGCCTGGCCGGCTCGGTGAACGCCGGCGACGATCTCTGCTGCGCGCAGGCCCAGCACGGCTCGGCCCCGGACATCGCCGGGCAGGACAAGGCGAATCCCTCGTCGCTCATCCTCTCCGCGGCCATGCTGTTGGACTGGCTCGCCACCAAGCGCGGCCTGGCGCCCTTCGGCGCGGCGGCGCGGGCCATCGACCAGGCCGTCGATGCCGCCCTGGCCAGGCCGGAAACCCGCACGCCCGACCTGGGCGGCGTCCTCGGGACCCGTGCCTTCGCCGATCACATCGCCGCCGAGGTGGCGGGATGAGACGCCGTCCCGGCGGGCCCCATCCCGCGAAAAGAGGTAGTATCCCGCCAAAGTATCGACCGCAGATTGCGCAGGGGCTATAGTCGGTGGCGTGCAAGCGGGTGTGGGGAAATCTTGGCGGGGCAGATGGTTTGTTCCCCTGGACGCTCGATGGAGCCCCTTGCTGAAGCTGTCTTACTCGATTGGGGGCTACTTTCATGAGTGATACCACCAGCGGCGGCACGCCGGAGCGCACGGGCGCGATCAGTATCGGCGGCGTCTTCAGCCGAACCTTCGCGGCGCTGTCGGCCAACCTCCTCACATTTCTGATTATCTGCTTCCTCATGCTTTTGCCGATGCCGGTTCTGAACCTGCTGACCGGCGGCGGCATGGCCACACCGCCGGCGGCGGTCGGCCTGGGCTATGTGATTGCCATCCTGGTGAACATGGTTCTCACCTACGCCGCCATGGGGGCCGTGGTCTACGGGACCGTCGCCTATCTGCGCGGCGGTCCTGCCGCTCTGGGCGAGTGTCTCTCGCGCGGCTTCGGCGTCGTCGTCCCCGTTCTGCTGGTCGCCATCCTGATCACCATCATGGGCGCGATCGGCATGATGCTGCTGATCATCCCCGGGATCATCGTATTCGTGATCACCGCGGCCGCCGTCCCGGCGGTGGTCGTCGAACGCCCCGGCATCTGGGGCAGCATCAAGCGCAGCGCCGAGCTGACCAAGGGCAACCGCTGGCGGGTCTTCGCCCTGCTGGTGATCTTTTACGTCGTCATGATGGGCATCGCCTGGATCCTGGGCCTCGCCGGTCTGCCGATCCTGGTGCCCGACGGTTCAGTCTTCGCGATCGTGGTGCTTTACGTCTGGTCGGGCATCACCACCACCTTCTTTGCCGTCTTCGGCGCGGTGATCTACCACGACCTGCGCGTCGCCAAGGAAGGCGTCAGCTCGCATCAGATCGCGGCGGTCTTCGACTGAATTGCAGTATCTGAGGCCCGGCGACAGGGCCGGGCCTCAAGACCTCCGGGGGGCGGGTGGCAGAGCAAAGTATGAAGGCCGGTGGCCACCTGAACGTCGGTTCAGTAATAAGGCGCTCCTACGCGATCCTTCTGGGCAACCTGTCGGCATTCTTCTTCGTCACACTGGGAGCCACTTCACCCCTCTATATCCTCTATTTCTGGCTCGGCTTTGACCTCGGTCTTGGGCCCTCCGGGGACGCGACCGACACGCTGCTGCGTTCCGTGATGGCTGGCGTATTGGCAGGGTCCCTGGCGTCCGTGCTCGCCGTCGTTGCGGCCGGCTTCATCGTTTACGGCACTTTGCGCGAGCTGCAGGGGCAGCCGGCAAGTCTCGGCGAACTGTTGCGGCACGGCCTTGCAACTCTGGCCCCGGTGTTGGTCGTCGCCGTTTTGAGCACGGCGATCGTCTATCTCGGACTCGCCGCCGTGGTGATCCCCGGCTTGGTACTCTCGGTCATGTTCTGGGTCGCCGTCCCCGTTGTGGTGATTGAGCGCAGGAGCGCGCTAGCCAGCCTACGGCGCAGCAGCGACCTGACACGAGGCTACCGCTGGCCGATCTTTGGTCTTCTCATGCTGTCTCTGGCGATATACGCCGGCTTTGGCTATCTCTTCGCCGTCTTTCTCGACTACGAGACAAACTATCTGCGCTCTCTCATCTTCGAATGGGGTTTCACGGTTGCTCTGGACGCTTTCTTCGCAGTCCTGGCGACCGTTACCTACTTCGATCTCAAACGGATCAAGGAAGGCGGCGACATCGACCAGATCGCGGCGGTCTTCGACTAGTTCCCGGCTTTGCCGTTGCCGGTCGGTCCGTTCTTCCCGCTGTACTTGTTCTCGCGGCGCTCGCCGAACAGCATGCGGGTTTCCAGGTGCGCGCGCAGGGCGGCGTAGAAGGCCTTGAGGAATCGCTCGACCTCGGGGGCGCTGAGCCGGTCCTGGTCCGGCCAGTCGATTTTGCGCTGGATGCGCTTGGCGACTTCGCGCTGGGTTTCGCTGCTCTGCGGGCCTTTCTGGCGCAGCACCTCTTCCAGGGTCTGCAGCTCGTAGATGCCGTAGATCTCCAGCTGCGCGCGGGTGAAGGGGAATTCCGGGTCCAGGACCACCGCGCTGCCCTTCGGGCGCGTGGCCTCCGCGGCGACATCGGGCAGCAGTAGGGCCTTCGGCGCCTTGACCACCCAGGTGCCCGCCACCAGGTCGCCGGCGCGCAGGCGGTCCTTGTTGAAGAAGGGCAGCAGCAGGCAGAGCGCGACCCAGCCCAGGGTCAGCAGGTAGACCAGGCCGCTGCTGCCGCCGATGCCGACGCCGAAGACCAGCGTCAGGGGCAGGAACAGCTCCACTTCGCGCAGCAGGTTGCGGGAGAAAACCGCGTCGGGGCGCAGGTAGCCGCCCTTGCGGTCGATGACGCGAATGCCGAGGGCGCGCTTGCCGGGCGTCTGGCCCTGCCAACGTAGCTCGAAGAAGATGAAGTAGAAGCTGCGGATCAGGAACGACACCAGGATGGTCAGGCCGACCGCGACGCCGTTGATGCCGAACTGGGTCAACGACAGCGCGAAGGCCAGGACGAAGACGATCAGGGCGATAAGCATGATGACCAGGTCGATCATCACGGCCGCCACGCGCTCGCCCCGCTCGGCCAGATGAAAGATCAGCGGCACGCCCTCCGGCGTCAGGATGCGGCGCTCGCCGCGGCCGCGCGCCTTCACCTCCGGCGCGACGCCCGGCGTTTCAGGGGAAGCGTTGGCGGCGGCGTCAGTCGTCGTCATAGTGCCGTCCCCGGCCGCTGAGGGTGAAATAGGTGAGCCAGAAGACCAGCATGACGCCGCCGATGGCGTAGCGGGTGGTGATGTCGTTGACGAGCTGGCGGGCGAAACCTTCCAGCAGGCCGGCGATGAAAAGCATCAGCACCGCGCCCATGATCAGGGTCCCGGCGGCGCGGCCCCGGCGGGCCAGGCTCTCCAGGCGGGGCTCCCGGTCGGGGAAGATGATCGCGCTGGCCAGCACCAGGCCCCCGCCGCCGCAGAGGATAATGGCCAGGATCTCGGTGGTGCCGTGGACCGCCAGCCAGCCGGTCAGATCCCAGACCAGGCCGCGGGAATCGTAGAGCGCGAGGAAGGCGCCGAGGGTAAGGCCGTTGTAGAACATCAACAGCACCGTCGGTATGCCCAAGGCGAAGCCGAGGGCAAAGGCGAACATGCCAATGCCCGCGTTGTGCGTGAAGAGGGACGTCGCAAAGACGTAGAGGCTGTCCGCCGCTTCGTCGGCGCCGTCGTAGAGGGCGGCGCGCAGGCTCTCGGTCGAGGCGGCCGGCGTGCGGCCGCTGGCCATGTCGCCGCCGACGAAGGTGTAGAACCAGTCGGCGTTGCCCTGCACCAGCAGAAAGCCGATGGCCCCTCCAAGGAAAAGGCAGACGGCGGCCAGCAGGTGCGGGCCGGCGGCGGCGCGCACGGCGGCGGGGAAACCGTGCTGCAGGAAACGGGCGATGCGCTCCATCAGGCCGGCGCGGGCGCCGTAGACCTGGAAATAGGCGCGCGTGCAGAGGCTCTCCAGATAGTTCAGCACGTTCTGGTCGAGGGAGATGGAGCGCGCCACCGACAGCGACGACAGGGTGGCCCGGTAGAGCGTCGGCAGGCGCAGCAGCTCCTCGGCGGGCAGCGACTTCAGGCCGCGCTTCTCGGCCCGGCGCAGCATGTCGTCCAGCTCGCGCCAGCTCTTCTCCCGCTCGCGGCGGAACTCATAGCTCTTCAGGGGGCTGTTCGGCGGCGCGCTCATCAGATCAGTTCCCGCCTTTTGATTTCGAGGTAGCGGTTGATGAGGGCCGGCCCGATCTGGTCGGCCTTCACGTCAAGGCAGTGGACGCCGAGGCGGCGCAGGCGCTCCAGCACCACGCGGCGCTCGCGCAGGAATTCGTCGGCGATGACCGAGCGGGCCAGGCTGTTGAGGCTGGCCGGGGCGCCGTCGACGGTGGCCTCCAGCTGCGGGTCCTGCAGGCAGACGAAGACCACCAGATGCCGCCCGGCCAGGCGTTCGACGTTCTCCAGCATCAGCTCGGCGGTGATGGTGTCGACGAACTCGGTCTGCAGGATGACCAGGGAGCGGCGGTCGAGCCGTCCGGCCAGGGAGGAGAGGCCGAGGGTGAAGTTGGTTTCGTCCGGGCTGTAGTCCAGCTCCGAGGCGGCGCGCTGCAGGCGCCAGAAGGTGCCGACGCCGCCGGTCGGCTGGCTGAACAGCCTGACGCGCGAGTCGAAGCCGTAGACGCCGATGCGGTCGCCGGCGCGCAGGGAGACGTAGCCGAGCTGCAGGCCGGCGTTGACCGCGTGGTCCAACTTGGTCAGGCCCTCCAGCGGCTCGCTCATCAGGTGGCCGGTGTCGAAGGCGAGGACGATCTGGTGGTTGCGCTCGCTGCGGAACTCCTTGCAGACGAGGCTGCGGTGGCGCGCCGAGTGCTTCCAATCGATGGAGCGCGGATCGAGGCCGGGCACGTATTCCCGCAGTGCCTCGAACTCCGACCCTTCGCCCTGCTGGCGTTGCGGCTTGATGCCGTAGAGCGCCATGGGATCGGCGAACTGCAGGGCGGTATGCTTCACCGCCCTGGTGTTGGGCGTGACCGGGATCTCGTTGCCGAGCTCGATGATGCGCAGGCGCCGCACCAGGCCAAGCGGGCCGAGCCAGCGCAGCCAGAGGCGCTCGACCCGCGCCTTGCCCCGCCGTTTGGCGTTGAGCGCAAGGGAAACCTGCGTGTCGCCCTCGTCGCTGAGCGGTACGACCACGCGCGGAGGCTGCTCCAGGTTGTCGTCGACGTCGCACAGCATCTCGACCGCCGGGCGCCGGTAGGACATGGGCTCCAGGCGGACCTGAAAGTCTTCGGGCGCGCCGATGTAGAGCGCCGGCGGCAGCTTCACCTGGACGTTCAGCTGCCGGGGCGAGAGCGCCAGGGCGCTGTCCGCCAGCAGCGCGAAACAGGCGAGGAAAAGGTAGGCGGGCACGTAGGGCCAGAGATCCGGGTCCGCCAGCAGCACCGCAAAGGCGAGCGGGATTCCGGCGGCGAAGACCGCCACGGCACGGATCGTCGGGCGAATCATGTGGGGCTTCCCGTCATCTCCCAGAGCCTCTCATCCGTTGTGTGCATACTCCACCGTCGTCCCGGGGCTTGTCCCCGGGACCCATTGGCGTTCCCGCAGAGAGACTCCCTTTCTCGCTCGCATCCTCGACGACCGCCCGACGAGCGGATAGGGCATTGGGTCCCGGGAACAAGTCCCGGGACGACAGCCTTTGCTAGAACGAAAGGTGGTTGCACAGCTCGCTCTCCTCACCGCGGCGCCGGGACCTGGTCGAGGATCTGGCGGATCACGGTGTCGGCCTGCAGGCCCTCGATCTCCGCCCCCGGCGACAGCACGATGCGGTGCCGCAGCGCCGGCAGGGCGATGAACTTCACGTCGTCGGGGATCACGTAGTCACGGTCCTGCATGGCGGCATAGGCGCGCGCGGCCGTGGCGATCATGTTGGCCGAGCGTGGCGAGGCGCCGAACTCCAGGGACTCGTGCGCGCGCGTCGCCCGCACGATGTCGACGATGTAGTCGATCAGCTCGTCGGATAGCCGCAGCCCCGCGATGGTCTTGCGGATCTCCGCCAGGGTGGCACTGTCGGCGACCGCCTCCAGGCCGAAGTCTGCCAGCTCCGGCATCACCGTGCGGTGGCCGTGGCGCGCGACGATGGCGCGTTCCTCGTCGCGGGCCGGATAGTCGAGGATGTGCTTGAACAGGAAGCGGTCGAGCTGAGCTTCCGGCAGGGGATAGGTGCCCTGCTGCTCGATGGGATTCTGCGTGGCGATGACCATGAAGTCGTCGCCCAGCTGATGGGTCGCGCCGTCGATGGTCACGGCGCGCTCGTGCATGGCCTGCAGCAGCGCTGCCTGGGTCTTCGGCGGCGTGCGGTTGATCTCGTCGGCCAGCAGGATCTGGGTGAAGATCGGCCCCTTGGTCAGCTTGAAGTCGCTGGTCTGGAAGTTGAACAGATTGGTCCCCAGCACGTCGCCCGGCATCAGGTCCGGCGTGAACTGGATGCGCCCGAAGTCCAGGTTGACGGACCTGGCGAAGGACTGCGCCAAGAGCGTCTTGGCGGTACCGGGAACGCCTTCCAGCAGGACGTGACCCTCCGACAGCAGGGCCACCAGCAGCAGGTCAAGGGCGGCGTCCTGTCCGACCACGGTCTTGCGAACCTGCTCCCGCACCTTCGCGCAGACCGATTGGATCGGCTCTATGTCCATGAATCATCTCCTGTTTCCATCGGTATAGGCGCAGCGCCGCCCGCAACAGCGTGGGCACCGCCGAGTTGGGCCCCTCGGTGGCGGCCGCCACTTCACTGCGCACGTCGCTGTAGCTCAGATTGGTGCCGCGGGCCTCGCCGACCTGGTTCAGCCACTGCGCCAGGGCGGCGCCCTCGATGTCCCGCGGGATATGCATGTGGCGGCCCAGATCGCGCAGGCAGGTCTCGTGGTAGCGCCGCAGGATATCGGTCAGATTGCCGCTGTATTCGAAGAGGCTGGCGGTGTTGGCGATGAGCACTTCCTTGCCGGCCTTGAGCCGCGCGCGCGGCGGCAGCGGCGCGCCGAAGCGCCCGGCCGCCGCCCAGACGAGAAGCGCGGCGGCGAAGAGGCTTTGCAGCAGCGCCAGGTTCAGGGGGAAGCTCAGCATGGCCTTCCAGAGGTCGGGCGAGAGGGTGAAGCCGTGAATGGTTTCGTCGAAGACCGCCGCGCCGCCGCTGGGCAGCAGCGCCTCGACCAGGTACACCGCGAAGGCCGCGTTGTCGCCCTGATCGATGCCGCTGTTCATCACGACGTCAGGGTCCGAAAGAACCCAGACGGTCGTGCCGCCCCGGTTGTATTCACCGAGCAGGACGCCGGCGTCGCTGTAGACGATGGGCGTGATCTGGTCGGACTTGATGAGCTGGGCCCCGTCGAGGCGCGGCCGGATAGGCCAGTCGGTGGTGTTCCAGTCCTGCGCGTCTTCCGTGCGGACCAGCGTTGCGTCTTCGTCGACCACGTCGAGGACCTTCTGCACCTCTTCGATCTTCAGTTCGCGCAGAAATTTGACCCACTGCCGGTTCGGGTGGTCGGGAAAGCCGGACCAGCGCGGCAGGACGAGCAGCACCCGGTCGGTGTCGTACATCAGCTCCAGGATTTCGAGAGCCTCCGGGCTGCGCTGCGGCTGGGCCAGCACCAGCAGGCCGTCGCCGTCGTAGGCCTTGGCCGCGGAATCGTTGCGGCTCAGCAGGACCGGCACCTCCAGGTCCTCCAAGATCTCGGCCCAGGCCTTGTGGCCGATGGCGGAGTAGGAATAGGCGTTGGTGCCGTAGGTGCCCTCGGTCTGCGGGTCGGCGTAGATGGCGACCAGCGCCGCCGTGGTGAAGGCGAAGAGGCCGGCGGCGATCAGCAGGACGACCGCGCGCAGGGAAAAGACGCCGTCTCCGGAAGGAGAGGGGCCGGAAGGGGAAGAAGGGGCGCTCATGCCGTCTGCCTCATGCCGGCGCCATGCCGTTGAAGCGCAGGAAGTCTTCACGGCAGATGCGGTAGTCCGGTTCGCTGGCGGAACGCCCGCCGAAGTGCTTGATCTCCGACAGGGCGACCATGCGGGTGAGCGGCGCGCTGGCGGTCTCCGGAATGGGGGATAGGCGCAGGATCTCGCGCCCGGTCATGGCCGGCGCGACGCGCGGGCCCAGTTCGCGGCGCAGGCGCTCCATGGCGACCAGGAGCAACAGGTGGATCGCCTCGCTGAAGCGGCCTTCCGCCGCGAGGGCGTCGGCCTCCGCCAGGGTGCGGTGTTCGGCTTCGCGCGCGGCGGGGGGCACGGTCTCGACCCGGGCCGTCTCGGCGGCTTGCTCCTTGCGGCGGCGCTTCAGGCCGAGGCGGCTGCCCAGCAGTTCTCGCGCCAGGTTGAACAGGAAGTAGGCGATCAGGGCGGCGACGACGACGCCGGCGCTCCAGAGGAGCCAGGGCGGAATGCGCAGCGGTTCGGTCTTGGGGGGCGCCTCCGCCTCGGGCTTTTCCGTCTGGTAGTGGCCGGAGCTCAGCACGCCGTCACGGCTTTCGGCGATCTCCTCCACGGAATGCGGGGTCTGCTGCGCCGCGACCGGGGCGGCCGGCGCCAGGACGCAAAGAACCAGCGCCAGGGCGATCGACAAGCTCAGCGGCCGGCCACAGCGTCGCCGCGGCGCCTGCTGCCGCCGATCTGCTGCGTCCGGTTCTTGTCTCAACTCAGAGTTCATCGACTGAGGGATATAACCCGCGTGGGCGCGGCGATCCATTGGGAAGTTGCGGACAGCGGCTCGCGCCGCCGGCTTGGGAGAGGGATACCCAGAAAAGCCTAAGAATCAGGCAATTTTCGGGCGGCGGCACGACGTTCTAGGGTAGGATTTCGGTCGCGGCCGCTTCCTCCGCCCACTTCGGGCGCAAGAGGACGCAGGCCGTCAGGTCGCCGGTGACGTTGACCACCGTGCGGCACATGTCGAGCAGCCGGTCCACGCCGAGAATCAGGACCATGCCGTCGCTCGGGATGCCGAGGCCGGCCACCACCGTCGTGAGGATGGCGATGCTCACGCCGGGTGTCCCCGGGGCGCCGATCGACGACAGCACCAGGGTCGCCACCACCGTGACGATCTCCGCCGTGGTCAGCTCGACCCCCACCATCTGCGCCAGAAACAGCACGGCGACGGCCTGGTAGAGCGCCGTGCCGGCCATGTTCATGGTGGCGCCCAGAGGGATGATCAGGTCGGCGCGGCTGGCCGGGACGCCCAGCTTGCTGGTCGCTGTTTCGATCGACAGCGGCATGACCGCGGCCGAACTGGAGGTGGAGAAGGCGAGCAGCTGCACGGCGGCGATGGACTTGAGAAAGCTCCAGGGGCTGCCGCCCGCCAGCAGGGCGACCAGCAGCAGGTAGAGCACCATGACCCCGGCCAGGCCCAGGATCACGGTCAGCATGTAGAGCGACATGCCGGTGATGGAGGAGAAGCCGACCTCGGCGATGAGCTGCGCCGAGAGGCCGAGGACCGCGTAGGGCGTCAGATACATGGCCCACTTGACGATCAGCATGGCGATCTCCAGCAGGCCCTGGAAGAAGTTGAGGAAGCCGGCGACACGCTCCGGCTTGACCTGCCGGCAGGCGATGCCCAGCAGGATGGCCAGGATGACGATGGCCAGCATGTCCTGGTTCATGATGGACTTGGCCGGGTTCACCGGGATGAGATTCACCAGGTAGTCCGGCAGGGGCAGGCGGGTCTGCGGGTCGGCGACGTCGGGCAGGGTGCGCACCGCCTCGAAGCCGGTGACGTAGCTGCCGGGCTGCAGTGCCTGGGCCAGGACAACGCCGAAGATGGCCGCCGCGACGGTGGTGACCAGGATAAAGGCCGCCAGCTTGAAGCCGATGTTGCGCAGCTGCTCGGAATTCTGCGGCGCGATCAGGCCCTGCAGGATCGAGACGAAGACCAGCGGCACCAGGACCATGGTGATGAGGCCGAGGAACAGGCGGCCCGGCAGGGCCAGCCAGGTGCTGATGGCTTTGGCGGTCTCCCGGCTCACCAGGTCGGCGTCCGGGCTCAAAAGGCTGCCGAGCGCGACTCCGACGACGAGGCCAAGGAGGACCTGTGCCCAGAGGCGGTTGCGGATCCAACCGCGCAGTTGGGACTGCTGACGTCCGAGCGCGCTGGTTTCTTCGTCGAACATGACCCGCGTATTGTGCCGGGCGTTGCCTTGCCCCGGCAAGCGGCAAAGCCGGCGCCGGCTGGTGGCGTTGCCTTTCGCGCGGGCTTGCTGTTTAGCGGTCGGCCGCCGCGCGCTGCGGCCATACGACCTTGTAAAGAACGCCGGCGACCACCGCGCCGGCCAGCGGCGCGACCCAGAACGCCCAGAGCTGCGCCAAGGCCCAGCCGCCGACGAAGAGTGCCGGGCCGGTGCTGCGCGCCGGATTGACCGAGGTGTTGGTGACCGGAATGCTGATCAGGTGAATGAGGGTCAGCGCCAGCCCGATCGCCAGTGGCGCGAAGCCGGCCGGCGCGCGCGGATCGGTCGCGCCGATGATGACGATCAGGAAGCCGAAGGTCAGTACCCCCTCGATGACCAGGGCTGCCGCCAGCGAATAGCCCCCGGGGGAGTGCTCGCCGTAGCCGTTGGACGCAAAGCCGGCGGCGAGGTCGAAGCCGGCTTGGCCGCTGGCGACGATATAGAGCACGGCGGCGGCCACGACGGCGCCGAATACCTGGGCGACCCAATAGGGCAGGACATCGCCGGCGCCGAAGCGCCCGGCCGCCCAGAGCCCGGCGGTGACGGCCGGATTGAAGTGGCCGCCGGAGACGTGGCCGAGGGCGTATGCCATGGTGACCACGGTCAGGCCGAACGCCAGGGCGACGCCGGCGAAGCCAATTCCCAGATCCGGGAAGCCGGCTGCCAGCACGGCGCTGCCGCAGCCGCCGAGAACGAGCCAGAAGGTACCGATGAACTCCGCTGCAAGCCGCTGAACCAGGGACATGGTGACCACTCCTGATGTCGTTGGATGCTCTCGAGAAGAGGCAACCGGGTTGCGAAAGATGTCGGCGCCCGCCCGTGGGAACGGCCGCGATCCTACCCGGAGAGACAATCTTTTCGTTTAGATGATATTTAAACACAACGATGAGGCGAGTCGCCACGAGAAAGCAGGGCCTGACCGAAGTTTGCTCTCTGCCCGGCCCCAGCCGGTCTAGATGCCAGCCGGTCTAGATGCCAGCCGGTCTAGATGGTTGCCAGCGCGGCCGGCCGCGGAAACTCTTGCACCCTCGCTGCGGCGTCGAGAAAAGGGGGGCCGGGGAAAGATATGAGGGGGACTCCATTGAAGATCACCGTGGTCGGCGCCTGTCACGTGGACCGCAAGGCGCGGGCCGAGGCGGCCTTCGTCGAAGGCGCATCGAATCCGGCGCGGCTGCAGATCTGCCCCGGCGGCGTGGCGCGCAACGTGGCGGAGAATCTCTGCCGCCTGGGCGCCAAGGTCGAGCTGGTGACGCGCTTGGGCCACGACGCCGAGGGCGAAGGCCTGCTGCAGGCGTTGCGCGGCTTGCCCCTCGGTGTGACAGGCGTCAGCCGTTCGCAGAGCGCGCCGACCGCCTTTCACCTCATCGCTCTGCAGCCCGACGGCGAGATGCTGGTCGCCGTCGCCGATATGAGGATCTACGACGAGATCACGCCGGATCTGCTGAAGGCCTTGCCGGAAGAGATCTGGGCCGTCGATGCGGTGGTGGCCGACTGCAATCTGCCGCAGGAGACGCTGGCCTTCCTCGCCGCGCTGCGGCACAACCGGCGCAAGGGAGACCGGCGGCTGGCCGTCATCGGGGTGTCGCCGGCCAAGGCGCTGCGCCTGCGCGCCCATTTGGCGGCCTGCGATCTGCTGGTGGTGAACCGCCGCGAGGCGGCGGTGCTGGCAGAGATGGACGCGCGGGCCGCCGAGCCGGAACGGCTGGCGGCGGCGCTGCGGGCGGCGGGCGCCGGCGAAGTGGTGATCACCTTGGGCGGCGCGGGGATCTGCCTTGCCGCGGACGGCGAGCTCCTGCGGCTGCCGATCGAGGAAACGCCGCTGGTCGATGTCACCGGCGCCGGGGACGCGCTGGCCGCGGCTTTCCTCGAAGCGCGGTTGCGGGGTGTGGAGCTTGCGGCGGCGGGCCGCCGCGCCCTGGCCGCGGCGCGTCTCACCGTCGCGACCGACGACAGCGTCAGCACCGCCTTGACGCCGGAGACTTTGGAGCAAATGGCCACGTCATATTGGAAGGATTCATGAAGCAAAGAGTCGAGATCCTGCCGGAAGTGCGCGACGCCCTGGCCGGCGGCCGGCCGGTGGTGGCGCTGGAATCCACCATCATCACGCACGGCATGCCGGCGCCGCGCAACCTGGAGACCGCGCGGGCGGTGGCGGCGGAGGTTCGCGGCGGCGGCGCCGTGCCCGCGACCATCGCCCTGCTCGACGGCAAGGTCCGCGTCGGCCTGACCCCGGCGGAATTGGAACGCCTGGCAGGCGAGCGGAACGTCGCCAAGGTCAGCCGCGCCGACCTGCCGGCGGTGCTGGCGGCGGGCGGGGTGGGCTCGACCACCGTGGCGGCGACGATGATCTGTGCCGACCTGGCCGGGATTCGCGTCTTCGCCACCGGCGGCATCGGCGGGGTGCACCGCGGCGCCGCGCAAAGCTTCGACGTGTCCGCCGACCTGCAGGAGTTGGCGCGCACGCCGGTCGCGGTGGTCTGCGCCGGGGCCAAGGCGATCCTCGACCTGCCCAAGACTCTGGAGGTGCTGGAGACGCTCGGCGTGCCGCTGATCGGCTACGGCTGCGACGCCTTGCCGGCTTTCTACAGTCGGGAGTCCGGATTGACCGTGCCGCTGCGCCGCGACAGCGCGGCGGAGATCGCGGAGGTCATGCGAAGCAAATGGGATCTCGGGCTGGGTGGCGGCCTGGTGGTCGCCAACCCGATCCCCGTGGACGCCGAGATTCCCGCCTCGGAGATCGCCGGTCACGTCGAGCAGGCGCTGGCCGAAGCCGAGGCGCAAGGGGTGGCGGGCAAGGAGGTCACGCCTTTCCTGCTGGCGCGCCTGGAACAGCTCAGCGGCGGCGCCAGCCTGGACGCCAACGTCGCCCTGGTGCGCAACAACGCGCGACTGGCGGCAGAGATCGCGCTGGCCTACGCGGAGGTGTAGTAAAGATCTTGAGCATACGGCCCTCACGCGCCGTTGTCGGCAACAGCTTGCGCTAACGCTACACACGGCTGTCGTCCTGGCACTTGTTGCCGGGACCCAATGCCCTGGCCGACCCGTGAACCTAGAAGCCGTAGGGTCTCGCAATCCGCCAACGCCAATGGGTCCCGGGGTCAAGCCCCGGGACGACAGTGGCGTGTAGAGGAGCCTTGTGAGCCAACCTCACGATGCCTGTGTGAAGTTACTCTTTACCCCCGCTCGGCCAGCAGGTGCCAGTGGTAGGTGCCGGCCTTCTCATGCTCGCGGTCGAAGAGGCTCAGCAGTTCGAAGTCCTCGAAGAGCGTCACCAGTTCTGCGGCGTTGCAGTAGAAGTGCGGATGGATCTTGTCGCCCTCGGCCCCGTCGATGACGAAGGTACTGGGGGCGACCTGCTTGCCGACGCCGTATTTGGCGTTGCGCTTCGACAGCATGGTGCCGTGGAACAGGCCGCCGGGCTTCAGGACGCGGTGGATTTCGGAGACCGCCCGGCCCACCACGCTGCCGTCGCCGTGATAGATCACGTTGAAGGACAGCACATAGTCGAAGCTGTTGTCGGCGTAGGGCAGGTCGGTCATCAGCCCGTCGCTGAAAGCGATGTCGAGGCCGAGCTGTTTGGCCTGGCCGGCGGCGTAGTCGAGGCCGGAGGCGCTGGCGTCCATGGCCTGCACCTGGAAGCCTGCGCTGGCGAGGAAGCAGGCATGGCGGCCGACGCCGCAGCCCAGGTCCAGCGCCGTCTTCGCGCCGCGGCTGCGCAGCAGCGGCACGACGGCGGCGACATCCGGATCAGGCTCCAGCCACTGGGCGCGGCCGCTCTCGCTCTGCCACTGATCGTTCCAGGCTTGGTGGGCGGTTTCCGTCCGCGCCGTCTCTTGCATACTCATGGCGTCTCTTGCTCCCGTGACGTCGTTAGAGGATGCGCTGGCGCAGGCTGCTGCTCAGCCGCTCAACCGCCAGGACCAGCGCGAAGATACAGAGGATGATGGTGGCGGCGGTCGGATATTCGAAGAGGTCCATGGCGACCTTCAATTCGATGCCGATACCGCCCGCGCCGACCAGCCCCAAAACCACGGAGGAGCGGGTCGCTTTCTCCAGGCTGAACAGCGAGGTGTTGATGAAGGAAGGCATGGCCGCCGGAATCACCGCCGCCCAGATGATGCCGCTGCGCCGCGCCCCCAGGGCGCTCAGCGCTTCTTGCGGTCCGGTCTCGGTCTCTTCCATGGCCTCGGCGAAGAACTTGCCGCAGAAACCCATGGTGTCGACCATCAGCGCCAGGGTGCCGGCAAAGGGGCCGAGGCCGACGGTCACCACGAAGAACAGCGCCCAGACCAGGTCCGGTACGGTGCGGAACCAGGAGATCAGGCCGCGCGCCGCATAGTAGACCAGGGGGTGCGGCGAGAGGCGTCGGGTTGCCCATACCGCCAGCGGCAGGCTGAAGGCCACGCCCAGGACCGTCCCGGCCAGGGCCATCTGGAAGGTCTCGAGCAGCGCCCGGGAGATCGGCTCCAGGCGGCTGATGTCCGGCGGCATCATGCGGGCAAGGATGTCGCCCATCTGTGGGATGCCCTGGACGAAGTCGACGATCGAGATCTCCGCGCCTTCAAAGGCCAGCACCAGGGCAGCGAGGACGACCAGGTAGGCGAGGAAAGCGAAGACATTGGGGCGTTCGAAGCGCGCCGGCAGGGCCTGGGGTGCGGATGTCATGCGGAGCCGGCCCCCTCAGGCGTAGATGGTTTTCAAGGACTCGAGGCTCTCGCCCGCCGTCGGCGCATCCAGCACCTTGCGGCCTTTCTGCAGGGCGATGAGCCGGTCCGCGAAGTCGAGGGCATGGCGCAGATGGTGCGAGGTGAAGAGCAGGGTGACCCCTTCCTCGCGCATCAGGCGCACAAAGAGTTCCATGACCTCCTCTCCGGCGGCGGGATCGAGACTGGCCACGGGTTCGTCGGCGAAGACCAGCCGCGGGCGCTGCATCAGCGCGCGGGCGATGGCGACCCGTTGAGACTGTCCGCCTGACAGCGTATCGGCGCGCTTGGCGGCCTGGTCGGCAAGGCCGACCATCTCGAGGCAGTGCAGCGCCGCCTCGCGGTCGGCCTTGCGGGCCAGGCTTTGAAGCCAGGTCCGCGGCCCGGATCGCCGCGCCTGAACACCGTGCAACACGTTAGACAGCGCCGAAAGCCGCGGCACCAGATTATGGCGTTGGAAAACGAAGCCGACCTGGGCGCGCAGGCCGCGCAGGGCCGGGGAGTTCTGCCGGCGGAGGTTCTGCCCGAGCAGCTGGATCTTTCCGGCATCCGGCTCCACCAGGCGCAGGCAGCAGCGCAGCAGGGTCGACTTGCCCGAGCCGTTGGAGCCGATCAGGGCGACCGACTCGCCGCTGGCGACACCGAAGCTCACCCCTTTGAGGACCTGGAGCTGGTCGAAGGATTTTCGCAGGCCTTCGACGGCAAGGTCGCAGCCGGTGACGGCGGCCTCCGGAGAGGCCGCCGTTTCCCGGTCGTCGGACCGGGCGGTGTTATAGACCGCCGCGACCGACATCAGTTGCCCACGAAGTCGGCGTATTGCGGATAGCCGATGGTGGCATAGGCGCGGCGGACGTAATCGTAATCCGAATCCTTGACGCCGGGCAGGAACTGCATGCCCTTGTACTTCTGATTGTCCTCGCCCTGCAGGACGGCGGCGATCAGCTCGTCGGACCGTTCGCTCAAGGTCGCGCGGACTTTCTCGACCACGGCCTTGTCGACGTGGGGGCCGGCCAGCAGCAAGTCGTTGGGCAGGTCGGGCCCGCGGGCGATGACCTTGAAGGCGCCCGGCGGCAGGTCCGGATCCTTGGCGCGCACCCGGTCGGTCCAGCTGCGGTAGTTCACGCCGATGGCCGCCACGTCGCCGCGCTTCAGCGCCTCGTGCGCCACGTTTCGGTTGACGTGCATCGACTTGATCTCTTTGCGGGGATCGAGGCCGTAGTCGGCCAGCAGCTGCATCGGGCCCAGGTGGCCGGAGGTCGAGCCGATGTCGTCAAAGGCGACGGTCTTTCCCTTCAGGTCCGCCGGCCCGTTGAGGCCGCTTTCGGCCATGACGATGATGGCGGAGAAGTAGTCCGGGCGGCTGAAGCCGACCACCGGATAGGCCTGGGTCAGCTTTTGCATCACCACGTACTCGGCCGGGCCGGTGAGGACGAAGTCGACCTTCTTGGCGCGCATGGCCTCGGCCGCCGCGGTGCGGCTGGTCACCGCGAACATCTCGACTTCCAGGCCGCTGGCCTCGCTCAGGACCTTGGCGAAGGGTCCGAACTCGCGCTGCAGCGACTCCAGGCCCTCGACATCGGTGACGGCGAAACGAATGCTGTCCGCGGCGCTGGCGGCGCCCGCGGCGAGTGTCATGGCCGCCGCCACGGCGGCCGTCCCCAGCATCTTCTTCAACGGGAGTTTTTTCAGGATCATGGCGCGTCCCCCTTCCAGAGATTGCCCTCTACGGACTGACGGAAGCCGTCCGGCCCGGCCCTGCGGCGGTTGTCCCCGCAGCGGGCCTGAACGTCCACCAGTCCCGCCATGGAAGGCCTCGGCGATGACGCCAGGATGATGCGACTATGATACTCAGGTTACATCTGCTGGATGAAACGCCCTGCTTGTCCAGGCGAGTGGACTTCCGGCTCGGGTCGTCCAATAGGGCCCAGGTCGTCCAATAGAGTTGTCGTCTGCTACGGCTGGACGACGAGCTGCGCGCGCTCGGCGGCCATGCGGGTCCAGCCGTACTCGATGATGCGACCTTCGGAGTCGATATTGATGTTCTCGCTCACAAGAACCGGCTGGCTGCGCGGCAGCTCCAGCAGCCGGCTCTCGTTGGCGGTCGGCAGGCGCGCGGTGATGCGGGTTTCCTTGCGCGTGTAGTCGTCGATCCCGTAGTGCGCCAGCGCCTTGGTGATGGAGCTTGTGCGCTTGTAGACCTCGATGATGTCGGGAAAGCGCCGTGCCGGAAAGTGGTGGGCGGCGACGGAAATCGGCCGGCTGTCGACCTTGCCGACGTTTTCGATCAGCACCACCGAGGCGCCTTTGCGGATCTGCAGGTTCTTCGCGACCGTGGCGTCGGCCGCCAGGACGAGCGCGCGCACCAGTTCGCCCGACGGGATGCGCGACTGCTTTTCGATGTTCTCGCTGAAGCGGGTGCGCTTGCCCAGCTTGTAGTCGACCATGCGCTCCTGCACGAAGGTGCCGCGGCCCTGCTCCACGCGCAGCAGCCCCTCCTGCTCCAGGAAGGCGATGCCCCGGCGCACCGTGTGGCGGTTCACGGCGAAACGTTCCGCCAGCTCGGCCTCCGTCGGCAGTTTCTTGCCGGGCGCGAAGACCTGCTCCTTGATATCGCTCTCCAGGGTCTCGGCGATCTGGCGCCAGAGCGCCACCCCTTCGCGCCGTTGCAACGTCATAAGCATCGTTCCGTCATGCAAGTTTCACGAAGATCTGCTTTACATCCCTTGAGTCCGTCTCTTACCCTAAAAAGATACAGACGTCTAGACAAATATAGGACTTGTCTAATGCATGCGGCCTCTCATGACCCGGCTCCGCAAGGGGACGGGCAATCGGCTTCAGGGCAGTCGGCTTCAGGGCAGCGGGATCCGGCGCAGGCGGCTCGCCAGCGCTGGATGTCCGTTCTCGCCAAAGCCAAGCTCACCGAACTGGAAAGCGCCTGGGACGACCTGGCGGAGAAGCCGGCCTACGACTGGCTGCGCCAGCCGGAGATTGGCATGGTCATGGTGCGCGCCCGCACCGGCGGCACCGGCGGCCGCTTCAACCTGGGTCAGATGACGGTGACGCGCTGCGCCCTGCGCCTCGAGTCCGGTGAAGCCGGCCTCGGTTACGTGCAGGGCCGCTCCAAGCGCCATGCCGAGTTGGCGGCGGTCTTCGATGCGCTGCTGCAGGACGAGGCGCAGCGCGCGCTGCTGGAGGACCGGGTTATCGCTTCTCTGGAAGCCTCTCATGCCGCACGGCGCGGCGAGCGCAGCCGCAAGGCCAACTCCACCAAGGTGAACTTCTTCACGATGGTGCGCGGCGAGAACGATCAGGGGGAGAACGCCTGATGGCGCTCGCAACAAGTCTCGACGCGGCAACGGGCGGCATCGACACGGCGGCGCTGAAGCCCGGTCTCGCCGATCCGGTCCATGACTCGCAGCACATCTTTCGCGGCCTCCTGACGGCGCTTGGGCACCCGGGCCGCAAGGTGGAGTTGCCCAGCGCGCTCGAGGGGCCGGAGCCGCTCGACCCGGCGACCACGGCGGCGGCGCTGACACTGCTCGACTACGACACGCCGCTGTGGATCGACTGGATCGCCGACACGCCGCCGCTGCGCGCCTATCTGAAGTTCCACTGCGGCTGCCCGATCGTGGAGCGCAGCCAGAATGCGGCCTTCGGCCTGGTGACGGACCCGGAAAACATGCCGCGCCTGGCGCTCTTCGCCCAGGGTCTCGACCAGTATCCGGACCGCTCGGCGTCGCTGCTGCTGCAGGTGCCGAGCCTGGAGGGCGGCCCGGCGGTGACGCTTGCCGGGCCGGGCATCCGCGAGGCCGCGGAGATCGCGCCGGCGGGCCTGCCGGACTGGTTCTGGAACGACTGGCGGCTGAATGCCGCGCAGTTTCCGCTCGGCGTCGATATCTTTTTCACCTGCGGGCGCAGCGTCATCGGCCTGCCGCGCAGCATCCAGGCGGAGGGCTGAGACCATGTACGTTGCAGTGAAGGGCGGCGAACAGGCCATCCTCAACTCCCACAAGCTCATCGCGGAAGAACGCCGCGGCGACGCCACGGTGCCGGAGCTGACGCTCACGCAGATCAAGGAGCAGATGCAGCTCGCCGTCGACCGGGTGATGACCGAAGGCTCGCTCTACGACCGTGACCTGGCGGCCCTGGCCATCAAGCAGGCGCAGGGCGACCTCATGGAGGCGATCTTCCTGCTGCGCGCCTACCGCACCACGCTGACCCGCTTCGGCGAGAGCGAGCCCATCGACACCGCCGAGATGGCGGTGCGCCGGCGCATCTCCGCCGCCTACAAGGACCTGCCGGGCGGCCAGGTGCTGGGGCCGAGCTACGACTACACCCACCGCCTACTCGACTTCGCCCTGGCGGCGGAGGAAGGGGTCGGCGCGCCCGAGGCCGAGGCCGCTGAAGCCGGCGTCGACGAGACCATTCCCCGGGTGACCGACATCCTGAACCACGAAGGCCTGATCGAGGAGGAAATCGCCCTCGATGATGCGGGCCCGGTGGCCGACCTGACCCGCGAGCCCATGAGCTTTCCCGCCGACCGCGACCTGCGCCTGCAGAATCTGGCGCGCGGCGACGAGGGCTTCCTGCTGGCGCTCGGCTATTCGACCCAGCGCGGCTACGGCCGCAACCACCCCTTCGCCGGCGAGATCCGCCTGGGCGAGGTGACCGTGGAGTTCGTGCCGGAGGAGCTGGGCTTTGCCATCGATCTCGGCGAGGTCACCGTCACCGAGTGCCAGATGATCAACCAGTTCGCCGGCTCCTCCGAGCGGCCGCCGCAGTTCACCCGCGGCTATGGCCTATCTTTCGGCCACTGCGAGCGCAAGACCATGGCCATGGCCCTGGTCGACCGGGCGCTCAGGGCGCGGGAACTGGACGAGAGCATCGAATACCCGGCGCAGGACGAGGAGTTCGTCCTCTACCACTCCGACAACGTGGAGGCCTCCGGCTTCGTGCAGCACCTGAAGCTGCCGCACTACGTCGACTTCCAGTCGGAACTGCAGCTCATCCGTTCGCTGCGCAAGCGCCACGACCAGGACCAGATGGAGGCCGCCGAGTAATGAGCGCCGCAAAGCAGAGAGCGACGGCCCAGGACGCCGGGGGCGAAGACGGCTACAACTTCGCCTATCTGGACGAACAGACCAAGCGCATGATCCGGCGCTGCATCCTGAAAGCCGTGGCGGTGCCCGGCTACCAGGTGCCCTTCGGCGGGCGCGAGATGCCACTGCCCTACGGCTGGGGTACCGGCGGCATGCAGGTGACGGCCAGCATCATCGGCAAGGACGACACCCTGAAGGTCATCGACCAGGGCGCCGACGACACCACCAACGCCGTGAACATTCGCCGCTTCTTCGCGCGCACCGCCGAGGTGCCGACGACGGAGGCGACGGAGCAGGCGACCATCGTGCAGACCCGCCACCGGGTGCCGGAAGATCCCATGGTGGAAGACCAGATCATCGTCTATCAGGTGCCGCAGCCCGAGCCGCTGCGCCCCCTGGAGCCGCGCGAGATCGAATGCCGCAAGATGCACGCCTACAAGGAGTACGGCCTGATGCAGGTCTCGCTCTACGAGGACATCGCGCGCTTCGGCGAGATCGCCACCTCCTACTCCTACCCGGTGATGGTGAACGACCGCTACCTCATGTCGCCGACGCCGATCCCGAAGTTCGACAATCCGAAGATGGACGATTTTCCGGCGTTGCAGCTCTTCGGCGCCGGGCGCGAAAAGCGCATCTACGCCATCCCGCCCTACACGAAAGTGAAGAGCCTGGATTTCGACGACCATCCCTTCGCGATCCAGCAGTGGGAGGAGGACTGCGCCCTCTGCGGGGCGGAGAACACCTTCCTCGACGAAGTGATCCTGGATGACCAGGGCGGCAAGATGTACGTCTGCTCGGACTCTCACTACTGCGCCAAGCGGCGCGCCGAAGGGCATGTCGGCACATTGTCGGAGTCGGCGGCCAAGGCCTACGCGGCGGCCGTCGGTGCCGCGGAAGAGAAGGGGGCCTGAGATCATGGACATGACATCGCCCCTGCTGCGGGTCAGCAACCTCAGCCACGCCTACGGCAACCTGCTGGCCTGCTCCGACATCTCCTTCGAGATGCACCCCGGCGAGGTGCTGGGCGTCGTCGGCGAGTCCGGCTCCGGCAAGACCACGCTGCTGAATTGCATCTCCGCGCGGCTGGCGCCGACCAACGGCATCGTGGAATACGACCTGCGCGGCCGCGGCCTCTCGGACATCTACGCGCTGTCCGAGCCGGAGCGTCGCCTGCTGCTGCGCACCGACTGGGGCGTGGTGATGCAGAACCCGCGCGATGGCCTGCGCATGGACGTCAGCGCCGGCGGCAACGTCGGCGAGCGTCTCATGGCGGTGGGCGCGCGCCACTACGGCGCCATCCGCGGCGAGGCCGAGGACTGGCTGACCAAGGTCGAGATGGACCTGGGCCGCATCGACGACAAGCCGAAGCATTTCTCCGGCGGCATGCAGCAGCGCCTGCAGATCGCGCGCAACCTGGTGACCAAGCCGCGCCTGGTCTTCATGGACGAGCCGACCGGCGGCCTCGACGTCTCGGTGCAGGCGCGCCTGCTCGACCTGCTGCGTGGCCTGGTGCGGGAGCTGCGGCTGTCCGCGATCATCGTCACCCACGACCTGGCCGTCGCCCGCCTGCTGGCCGACCGCCTCATGGTCATGAAAGACGGCAAGGTGGTGGAAAGCGGCCTGACCGACCAGGTGCTGGACGATCCGCACCATCCCTACACCCAGCTTCTGGTCTCCTCGGTGCTACAGGTTTGATGTGATATGACGGAAGAAAAGAACAACGCGGTGATCCGGGTCGAGAACCTCTCCAAGGCCTTCGTCCTGCACGTCCAGGGTGGCGCGCGCCTGCCGGTCTTCTCCAATCTCAGCCTGGAGGTGGCGGCCGGGGAGTGCGTGGCGCTCTACGGCCCCTCGGGGACGGGCAAGTCCACCCTGCTGCGCTCGCTCTACGCCAACTACAAGCCGGGCAGCGGCCATATCTGGGTGCGCCACCGGGCCGAGGCGGGAGAAGACGACTGGGTCGACATGGCCGGCGCCGCCCCGCACCGGGTGCTGGAGGTGCGGCGCCGCACCGTCGGCTACGCCAGCCAGTTCCTGCGCGTGATCCCGCGCGTCTCCTCGCGCGACATCGTCGCCGAACCGCTGCACGCTCTGGGCGTCGACCTGGCGGAGGCCCGCGCCAAGGCGGAAAGCCTGCTGGCGCGCCTCAACATTCCCGAGGCCATGTGGGATCTGGCGCCGGCCACCTTCTCCGGCGGCGAGCAGCAGCGGGTGAACATCGCCCGCGGCTTCCTGGTCGACTATCCGGTGCTGCTGCTCGACGAGCCGACGGCCTCGCTGGACGCCGGCAACCGCGCCGTGGTGGTGGATCTCATCAACGAGGCCAAGGCGCGCGGCGCCGCCGTCGTCGGCATTTTCCACGACGACGAGGTGCGCGAAGCGGTGGCCGACCGGGTCTACGATCTCTCCAAGGAAAGGGCCGCCGCATGAGCGCCAGCGAGAAGTCCGGCGAACAGGTTCTGAGCAACGCGCGCATCGTGCTGGCCGACGAGGTCGTCCACGGCAACCTCTACCTGCGCGACGGCAAGATCAGCGAGGTCGCGGCCGGCGCCACCGCGGTGCCGGGCGCCGAGGACCTTGGCGGCGACTACCTGCTGCCCGGCCTCATCGACCTGCACACCGACCATTTCGAGAAGCACGTGCTGCCGCGCCCCGGCACCCAGTGGGACATGGTCTCCGCCGTCATGGCGCACGACGCGCAGATGGCGGCCGGCGGCGTCACCACCACCTTCGATTGCGTCTGCGTCGGCGTCAGCATCAAGCACCCGGAGCGGCGCGAGATCTTCCGCCCGATGATCGACGCGGTGCGCGAGGCCAGCGACAAGGGCATGCTGCGCGCCGACCACATCGTGCATCTGCGCTGCGAGGTGACCGACGAAACCGTGGTCGAGCTCTTCGACGCCGTGGCCGACCATGCCGCCGTGGGCATGATGTCGCTGATGGATCACGCGCCGGGCCACCGGCAGTATCCCGACATCACGCGCTTTCGCGAGCGCACCATGAAGAACCTGAAGCTCAGCGAGGCGGAGGCCGACGCCCACATCGAGCGCCTGCTGGGCGCGCAGGAATTCCTGGTGCCCCGCAACCGCGTCGCGCTGGCCCAGCGCGCCAGGGATCGCGGCCTGGCGCTTGCCAGCCACGACGACGAGACGCCGGATCACGTCACGGATGCGGCGTCGCTGGGGATCTCCGTCGCCGAGTTCCCCACGACGCTGGCCGCGGCCCAGGCGGCGCGTGACCATGGTATGAAAATCATCATGGGCGCGCCGAACCTGATGCGCGGCGGCTCCCATTCCGGTAATGTCTCCGTGGCGGAACTGGCCGCCGAAGGACTGCTCGACAACCTGGCCTCCGACTATGTGCCGGCGAGCCTGGTGCAGGCGGCTTTCCGCCTCTCCGACCCGGCGCACGGCATGGGCCTGCCGCAGGCGGTGGCCACGGTCAGCGCCACGCCGGCCGAAACCGCGGGCCTCGCCGACCGGGGCCGGATCGAGCCCGGCCTCAAGGCGGATCTGCTGCGGGTGGCCGTGATCGAGGACCAACCCTTCGTGAAAACCGTTTGGCGCGATGCGCGCCGGGTCATGTAACCGGCTGTGATGTGATTGGGTGATGTGATGCTGCAGGAAGAGCTTTTGGAACGGCAGGACTCGGCGGCGGGGAACTCCCTGCGCCTGGCCAATGCCCAGGTGGTGACGGCGCAGGCGGCCTTTCGCGGCAGCGTCACCGTCGAGGACGGGGTCATCACGGCGGTGGAGGAGGGCGACGCGGTCGCCGGCGACGCCATCGACTGCGACGGCGAGCTGCTGATCCCCGGCCTGGTTGACCTGCACACCGATCACTGCGAGCGCCACGCGGTGCCGCGCCCGGGCGTCCAGTGGGAGCCGCTGCAGGCGGCCATCGCCCACGACGCCCAGGTGGCTTCGGCCGGCATCACCACGGTCTTCGACTCCCTGGTGGTCGGCCTGCGCGACGCCGACCAGACGCGCCGCGACTTGCTGGGCCAGATCATGCGCGCGGTGGAGAAGGGCGAGGAACTTGGCGTCTTCCGCAGCCAGCACCTGCTGCATCTGCGCTGCGAGGTGACCGACCCGACGCTGCTGGACCAGATCGCCCCGCAGATGGACCACCCGCTG
Source organism: Kiloniellaceae bacterium (assembly GCA_048268885.1). Classification (GTDB taxonomy): domain Bacteria; phylum Pseudomonadota; class Alphaproteobacteria; order Kiloniellales; family Kiloniellaceae; genus Pelagibius. Next base: position 177,295 of record JBLWUP010000003.1, read on the forward strand.
CTGCAACTGGTCTCGGTCATGGAGCACACCGTCGGCCAGCGCCAGTTCCCCGATCCGGAGAAGTACCGCGAGGTGCTGGTGAAGCTGTTCCACGTGCCGGAAGACCAGGTGGACGAGCGCTTCCGCCGCGATGCCGAGGCCTCGCGCACCTTCGCGCCGACCTACCGCGAGGCGGTCTGCCGCATGGCGCAGGAACGCGGCATCCCCGTCGCCGCCCATGACGACGAGACCCTGGAGCACGTCGAAGAAGCCGCCCGCCTGGGCATGACCATCTCCGAGTTCCCGACCACGATGGTCGCGGCGGAGGCGGCGCGCGAGCGCGGCATGACCACCATCATGGGCGCGCCCAACGTGGTGAAGGGCGGCAGCCAGTCCGGCAACGTTTCGGCCCTCGACCTCGCCAGGGCCGGCCTGCTGGACGTCCTGGCCTCCGACTACGTGCCGATCTCCCTGCTGGCCGCCACCCTGCGCCTCACCGAGGACGATGTGGGCATGAGCCTGCCCGAGGCGGTGAATATCTCCAGCCTCAACGCCGCCAAGGCCGCCGGCCTGGACGACCGCGGCGAGATCGCCCCGGGCAAGCGCGCCGACCTGCTGCGCGTGCGCAAGGTCGGCGACCACCCGGTGATCCGCACGGTCTATACGGCGGGTAAGCGGGTCGCTTGAGGCGCTACGCGCCTTCCCCCTCACCCAGCTGCGCCTAGGTTCGCCCCTTACAAGAATGGGCTCACCAAGGCTGCGCACCCCTCTCCCACCAGGGGAGAGGGTTCTCTTTTGTTGCCCTCTCCCCCCAAAGTCCTTTGGGTGGGAGAGGGAGGGGCCCGCGTCAGCGGGAGGGTGAGGGGGGCTGCTTGCAGAGATCTCGGCAGTTGAGGCAAAGTTGGCGTCGAACCGTCCACTGCACTCGCACCAGTCTACTATGATCATCCGTGAAGACGACCTCAGCGGGCCCGAAATCGTGGCCCTTTTGGACGCGCACCTCGACCTCATGCGCTCCAACTCGCCGCCGGAGAGCGTGCATGCGCTGGACCTCGACGGGCTGCGGGCGCCGGGGGTCACCTTCTGGACGGTCTGGGACGGCGAGACTTTGCTCGGCGGCGGCGCCTTGAAAGAGCTTGATCCCACCCACGGCGAGATCAAGTCGATGCACACGGCGGCGGCGGCGCGCGGCAAGGGCGTGGCGCGGCGGTTGCTGGCGCACATTGTCGAAACGGGGTGCCGGCGCGGCTACCGGCGGCTCAGCCTGGAAACCGGGGCGACCGAAGACTTCGCCGCGGCACGCGGGCTCTACGCGGGCTTCGGCTTCACCCCTTGCGGGCCCTTCGGTGACTACCTCCCCGATCCTTTCAGCGCCTTCATGACCCTGGAACTGGGGCAGGCGGCCCATGCCGGGTAAGAATACCGTCGTCACCTCGATCAACGCGCCCAGCTCTTACGCAGCGGGCGAGAGCCGTTGCGTCGATGTTTTCCTCCGCCCGGACGGCACTTTCGGCTTCGAGGAGTACCGCCGCGACAGCGAGGACGCCCGCGGCTGGTTCCCGGTGGGTTCCTTCGGAGACCGCGTCTTCGACAGCGCCGAGGCGGCGTTGGCGGACGCGCGGCAAAAAGTGTCCTGGCTCGAAGCCGCCGAGGGATAGGCCGGGCGCCTCTGAAACCTGGGCCGATCACGGGGTTGTGATCGCCGGACGGTTCCTTTCCCGCGATTAGCCCTGGCCGTCCATCCGGGCGATAGGGTTCACTGAGATCGCCGCTCTGCCTTGATCTTCACACCCCTATTCGGAGGAAGTTCGAGATGAAAACCCTGATACCCGCGGCTCTCTTGTCCCTGGCCCTCAGCGGCCCCGCCTTCGCTTTCCAATGCCCGTCCGACGTCGCCAAGATCGATCAGGCGCTGCAGACGGCCAGTCTGAGCGCCGATCAGAAGGCGCAGGTGATGGAACTGCGCAACGAGGGCGAGCGTCTGCATCAGAGTGGCCAGCACCAGGCCTCGGTGGACACCCTGGCCCAGGCAAAGGAAATCCTCGGCATCGAGTAACCCGGCCCGGCCGGCGGCTTGGACGGGCGGCCACGATCGCGCGTGGCGCCCGTCCGGACGCTTGACCGCCACCGCGGATCACTCTAGAGGGCAAAGGGTCCTTCCTTGTGCGGGGTGCCCTTCGCGATGCTGCGTTACTTTGTTTTTGCCGCCGTCGTCGTCCTGACCGTCGTCTTCGCGGGCCTGAGCGCCTGGCGGCCCTGGTTCCTCCTCGGTTTCCTTCCCTTCCTCTTTCTCAGCCTCTTGGGCTGCTGGGACGTGGTGCAGCGGCGCCACGCCATCCTGCGCAACTATCCGGTCGTCGGGCACATGCGCTGGCTCTTCGAGGGCATCCGGCCGGAGATCCGCCAGTACCTCATCGAGAGCGAGCGCGACGAGGAGCCTTTCAGCCGCTCCAAGCGCTCCCTCGTCTACCAGCGCGCCAAGGGCGTGGAGGACAAGCGCCCCTTCGGCACGCGCGAAGACGTCTATGATGCGGGCTACGCCTGGCTCACCCACTCCATGGCGCCCAAGCCGCCGAACCACCCGGACTTCCGCGTGAAGATCGGCGGGGCGAGCTGCGCACGGCCCTATGACGCCTCGGTCTACAACATCTCGGCCATGTCCTTCGGGGCGCTCAGCGCCAACGCCATTCTGGCGCTGAACAGCGGCGCGAAGCTCGGCGGCTTCGCCCACGACACCGGCGAGGGCAGCATCAGCCGCTACCACCGCCAGGGCGGCGGCGACCTGATCTGGGAGATCGGCAGCGGCTACTTCGGCTGCCGCGACGCTGAAGGGCGTTTCGACCCGGCGCGCTTCGCCGAGCAGGCCCAGGGCGAGCAGGTGAAGATGGTCGAGGTGAAGCTGTCGCAGGGTGCCAAGCCGGGCCACGGCGGCATGCTGCCGGCGGCCAAGATCACGCCGGAGATCGCCGAGGCGCGCGGCATTCCCATGGACCGGGACTGCATCTCACCCTCGGCCCACAGCGCCTTCTCGACGCCCCTCGAATTCATGCACTTCCTGCAGGGCCTGCGCGAGAGCTCGGGCGGCAAGCCGGTGGGTTTCAAGCTCTGCATCGGCCACCGCTGGGAGTTCATGGCCCTGGTGAAAGCCATGCTGGAGACCGGCATCAAGCCGGACTTCATCGTGGTCGACGGCAAGGAAGGCGGCACCGGCGCCGCGCCGGTGGAGTTCGCCGACCACCTGGGCACGCCGCTGGCCGAGGGCCTGACCTTCGTGCGCAACAGCCTGATCGGCGCCGGCCTGCGCGAGGACATCCGCCTGGGCGCCGGCGGCAAACTGGTGACGGCCTTCGACCTGGTCTTCGCCCATGCGCTGGGCGCCGACTGGTGCAACTCGGCGCGCGGCTTCATGTTCTCCATCGGCTGCATCCAGGCGCAGTCCTGCCACACCAACCGCTGCCCGACCGGCGTGACGACCCAGGACCCCTTGCGCCAACGCGCCCTGGTGGTGGAGGACAAGGCCCAGCGTGTCGCCAACTTCCACCGCAACACCATGGAGGCCCTGGCGGAGATCGTCGGCGCCGCCGGCTTCGAGAAGCCGGACGACCTGCAGCCGCGCCACATCATGGTGCGCCAGAAGAACGGCGAAACCCTCTCCGCCGAGGAGGCCTACTGGACCCTGGAGAAAGGCGCGTTGTTGAACGGCGACTGCGACAAGGCCGACTACACGCGCTTCTGGAACATGGCGCGCGCGGACAGCTTCGCCCCGGTGGCTCTCTGACTTTCGCGTCCGTGGGCGCCGTTCCGTCGAGCGCCAGTTCAATCACAACGGCATTTCCGCAAGGCGCCGTTCGCCAAAAAGAGTGGTCGTCCTGCGTGACGTGCGGCGAATTCGGTGAAAGACGCGTCACAATATGGGTATTTCAGGTATTTACGACACGCGGTGCCGGAAATCACTCTGACAGCGGCAAGCGACTGCGGTATGGTTAATTTGATTAGTTTCGCGCCTCCATCGCCATGGAGAAAACCGTATGGCAACGGAACAGCGAACCACCATCGCCGCTGTCTGGCAGTGGCTGCGTGACGCCGAGAACCGCAAGGTTATCGCCTGGATCGGCTCCGGCGTGATCGTCCTTCTCGGCGCGGTCCTGTACCAGAACGTCGGGCCGGCTTCCCGCGCCACCGCGCCGTCGGAGACCTCCACGACGGGCACCGGCATATCGTCGACAGACGACGTCAATATTGACGGCAACGTGACCATCAATGGCGGGCCCGAAGAAGATGCGGAGCCCCCGCAGCAGTAAAACCTTTCCCGGGCAAAGGCGCGCCAAGCGATCCCTTGTTGCGCTGCTCGCGGCGTGCAGCCTTGCCGCCGGGCCGGGCGCAAGGGCCGATCCGCGGATCGAGGTCTCGGTGACCACCGGCCTCGCGGCGGTCGGCGACGTCGACATCGGGGGTGACGTCCTCGTCGGCTGGGCGCCGAGCCGGGTGGAAAGGGCCGTGCAAACGGCGCTGGCCGAAGAGAACGAGCGCGCCCGCGCCGTCGCCGCGCAGATCAGCCAGCTCAGCCGGCGCTTCGAGGTCGGCAACTGTACCGTCGAGAAGCTGCTGCATCTCGCCGCAGCGGCACCGGGCGATCCCCGGCAGTTTGCCGCGGACTTCGCGGCGCTCGTCACGGAACACCGCAGGGTGACCAAGGGGATCGGCGAACTCTCCGGCGACGTGCCGGGCCAGGCGCTGGTGCGTGAGCAGGCGCTGCTGGCGGTCGGCGAGGGCAACTACGACAGGGCCAGCCGCTTGCTGGTCTCGGTCGATGTCGGCATCGCGGCGGGGCGCGATGTCATCGTCGAGGGGGACGTGACGATCGGCATGACCGAGGCGCAGGTGGAGCGCCTCATCGCCTTCGCGCGCGAGTCGAGCGAACAGAACCAGACGGTCATCGAAGAGCTCAGCGCGCACCTCGGCGTCTCGCGCTGCGCCACCGCCAACTTCCTGCGCATTCTCGGCGAAAAGCAGGTTCCCCTGGATCAGCTTGCGCAGAAGCTGTCGGAAATCGCCGCGCGCCATGTCGAGCTGCTCAAGACCGCCCGTCTGCTGGAAGGGATCAATCCGGAACTCGAGGGCATGAAGCGCGAGATTGCCGTCGCCATCGAGGACGGCCACTACGGGCAGGCCGACATCCTGCTGGAACAGGCGGTGCGGCGCGAGCTGGAGGCAGCGGCGCAGCAGAGAGCGCTGGTCGATGCCCTGCGCGGCAAGGTGCGGCAAGCCGAAACCAATGCGGCCAAATCTGAAGCGACCCGCGGTGACCTCCACCTTGCGCGGCTCGAATATGCCGTGGCGGCGGAAAACTTCGTCAAGGCGGCCGAGATCGCCAGGGAGGCCAGCCCCGCCGACCGCGCCCGCTACCTGGACAAGGCGGGGGGCGCCTATCAGGACGCCGGCGACCTCGTCGCGGCGGAACAATACCTTCGCGAGGCCCTAGACCTGAGGCGCGCCGGCGCTGCGTCCGGCCCGCTCGATCTGGCGGTCAGCCTCAGCAATCTGGCGACCCTCTACTATGCCCAGGCGCGCTTCGATCCCGCGGAGGAAAACTTCAAGCAGGCCCTCGCCCAGATCGACGCCGCTCCCGGCGACTGGCCGCTGGAGCGCGAGGTGGTCGTCAGCGGCCTGGCGGAGGTGTTCTCCGCCACCAACCGCTTCGAGGAGGCGGAGCGCAACTACCGCGAGGCCCTGGCCATCCTCGAAACCAAGCTCGGCCCGCAGGACGTGCGCCTGGCCAGCGTGCTCACCAACCTCGGGCGGCTGGTCTGGCAGCTCAACCGCGACGCGGAAGCGGAGGACTACTACACGCGGGCCCTGGACATCGAACGCGAAGGTCTGGCGCCGGACCATCCGGCGATTGCCGTGACCCTGACGGGCCTGGCTGCCGTGCAATGGACGCTGGAGAAGTTCGACGAGGCCGAAGCGGGCTGGTACGAGGCGATGGTGATCTTCGAGACCGCGCTGGGGCCGCGCTACGTCGGACTGAGCGCCGTCTACATCAATCTGGCGCAGCTCAGCCGCAGAATGAGAGACCTCGCCCAGGCGGAGGCCTATGCGAACCAGGCGCTCGACATCGCCGAAGAATCCCTCGGCCGCCGGCATCCGGCGGTCGCCTCCATCCTGAACACCCTCGGCGACATCTACCGCTCGCAGCAACGCTACGACGACGCGGCGAAGCTCTACAGCCGGGCTTTGCTGATCACCGAGGCGGCCATGGGCAAGGAGCATATCCTGGTGGCGCAGAAGCTGAGCGACCTCGCCGGCCTGGACCGCCGCGCCGGGCGTCTCGATCTGGCGGAGCAACGCTACGAACGGGCGCTGCGGATCTACCGCCGTGTCCTCGGCGCCGAGCATCGCGGCGTCGGCATCCTGCTGAACAACCTGGCCTCCATCAGCTTCGACCGCGGCCGCTTTGCGGAGGCGGAAAGGATGTACCGTGAAGCGCTCGCGATCACCGCGAAGTCGCTCGGCCCGGGCCACTCGAGCGTGGCGATCCGCTACGCCAACCTGGCCGAGACCCTGCTGCGCCAGGAACGCTACGCGGAGGCGGAGCAGGATTTTCGCCAAGCCCTGCGCATCTCGGAGCAGGCCGGCGGGCAGGACAGTCTGGTCATTGCGCGCAGGTTCTACGACATCGGCCGGGTGCTGCAGATGCAGGAGAAAGCGGAGGAGGCGGTCGACTTCTACTGCCGGGCGACGCCCATCGCGCAGAACGGACTTCCGGCCGGCGATGCACTGCGCTCGGCCCTTGAAGAGCGCATCGCGCTGCTGAAGGGCAACTGTTGAAAATGTCGTGCCGCTGGCCCCGCCTGGGTGTGGCTTTGCTGCTGCTCTGGCCGGCGGCCTGTCAAAGTCCCCATCAGGTCTTCGACGAAGCCGCGGCGAATCACGGGTTTCAGCGCCTGCGGGTCGAAGGGCGGGGCTTCGACCACATCGTCTTTCGCAAGGAGGGCGCGCCCGGGCCCCTTCACGTTTACCTGGCCAGCGACGGCAGGCCGTGGCTGCGCCGGCAACTCCCTGCCGGTGACCCCACGTCGCGCGATCCGATCATCCTCGACCTTATGGCGCAGGACCCGGCGGCGTCTCTCCTGCTCGGCCGGCCCTGCTATCATGGCCTTCAGGACGCGCCTCCGTGTGATCCGGCGCTGTGGACCGGGCGGCGCTTCGCCCCGGAGGTCGTGGTCAGCCTGGCGGCCGCGCTGCGTCGCGTGGAGGCAGGGCGTCGGCGGCCGCTCGTGCTCATCGGTCACAGCGGCGGCGGGGTTCTGGCGATGTTGCTCGCGGCGCGTCTGCCCGAGACGCAGGCCGTGATCACCATCGCCGCGCCACTCGACCACGCGGCCTGGACAGCCTACCACGGTTATCTGCCGTTGGAGGGTTCGCTGAACCCGGCCGTGGCGCCGCCGCTGCCGGGTGACATCCAGCAACTCCATCTGGCGGGAGAACAGGATACCGTCGTGCCGCCCGCCTTGACCGCCGCCGCGCTGGCGACGATCGGCGCGCCGCCGCCGCTGGTTTTCGCGGACTTCGACCACCAGCGCGGCTGGGCCTCCGTCTGGCCCGCCGTGCTGACCTGTCTTGCGGGGCAGGGTGGCTCAGAAGCGGTGGCTCAGCCCGATCAGCACCTGGTGTTCTTCCCGCCAGGAGTGGCCGAAGTCACCGCTGTAGCCGGCGGTAAGCGAGGTGCCCTGGTCGAATGCGACCGTCACTGACGCCCCGAGGCGGAAGTAGTCGCGGTCGGGATCGTTCGTCTTGTAGGACACCAGTGTTTGCGGATCGTTGTTGTCGGTCGGCGGCAGCGAGGCGTCGATGGTGCGGTCGTCGCTTTCGAACTCGTGGATGTAGTCCACGCGCGCCGAAGGGACGATCAGCACGCTGCCGACGCGCAGGGCATGGGCGACTTCGACCCGCAGGATGCCGTCCAGGGTGTCGAAGTTGTCGTCTTCGAAAGTGAGGTTCGGCGCATCGGCGCTGCCGCCGCCGACGGCGCTGGCGCCGTTCTCGGTGTAGCCGTCGGTCTCCGTACGCTCCCAGGCAAGCCAGCCGGAAAAGCCCACGACCGTCGATTCCAGAATTGGCAGGTTGTAACCGAGCCCGCCGGTCAGTCCGTACTTCATGCCGTCGGTATCGCCACGGGCGACGTTGCCGGGGCTGTCGATGCTGCGCCGGGTTTCGACGTCCTGCGTCGCGATGCGGGCGCCGCCGGAGATGAAGAAGTTGTCCAGCGGAAAGAAGGTGCCGAACAGCTGGGCGCCATATTCGTCGCTGTCACGGGAGCCGCCGGACTGGTCGAAATCGGAATTGCTGGACATCACGTCGACGGCGAAGCCGACGAGAAAGCCCTCGCCGCGATAGCTGACCCCGGCCATGCCGCTGTAGCTGTCGCCGTCGGACCCGAGGACGTTCTCCGTGTCGTAGTCCTGCCAGCCGTAGCCGCCGGAGGCGAAGAGCTCGAGGCCGGTCGCCGGGTCGCCGCCGCCGCTGCCGGAGGGCGCGGCTTCTTCTTCGACCAGTTCTTCGATCAGCGTCAGGGAGACATTGCGGCGTCCGCCGGCCTCGGAAGCCGAGAAGACCGTGCCGATGGCGGCCGTGCCGTCGTCGCGCTGGCATTCGAAACCGGCCGTGGGACTGCCGGTGCAGTCTTGAGCGGCGGCCGGCGCCGCCAGCGACAGCATCAGCAAGGGACCTAAGGAGACAAGTAACCTGACGGGTAGAGCCATGGGACCCTCCTCTGAGGTCGGGGCCGTTTGCGGCTGAAAGAACTCGGATGGTGTAATTAAGTGTTGTAGAGGCACCTATAAGTTGTTCGCGGCCAGTAACCGCACATATCGTGTGTAAAGCTAATCATTTAGCATATAATAATTATGGTTAACGACATAGCTTTTCTTCGCTCGCTCTTGCCGTGGAGACGCAAGATGAGCCGAGCAGTACCAAGAGGTCGCGGGTGTCCCCTCTATTCGCGTGCCGCCGCGAGATGCTTGCGAGGATTGAGGGCGGCGATCGGTGAGGGGTGGAGGGTCAGCCCCCGTACTTCTCCAGAAAGGCTTCGATCTCCAGGTTCCGGAAATCCGGCAAGGCTTGCCGCATCCGGTCGTGGGACCAGTCCCACCAGGCCAGCGCCTGCAGGCGCTCGGCGATTGCGGCCGGGAAGCGCTGCTTGATCGGTTTGGCGGGGACGCCGGCGACGATGCTGTAGGGCGCGACGTCCTTGCTGACCACGGCGCCGGCGCCAACGGCGGCCCCTGTGCCGATGGTGACGCCGGCCAGCAGGGTGACGCCGTGGCCGATCCAGATGTCGTGGCCCAGCGTCACGGCGTTGTCCCGGCGCCAGCCGAAGACCTCCGGGTCGTCTTCCCCGCCCAGGCCGTACTGGCGGCTGCGGTAGGAGAAGTGGTGCTGGCTGGCGCGCCAGACCGGGTGGTTGCCCGGATTGATGCGCACCTGCGCGGCGATGGAGCAGAACTTGCCGATGTCGCTGCCGGTCACGTGGCAGTCCCAGGTGATGTAACTGTAGTCCCCGAAGCGCGTGTGGCTCATCTGGGTGCGCGCGCCGACCTCCGTGTAGATCCCCAGTTCGCAGTCCACGACCGTGGCGCTGTCATGGATCAGCGGCGTTTCGACCAGCGTCTTTTGCGGTCTTGCGGCGGACAGTACGGGGGCTTCACTCATCTGGAGGTCCTCTTAAGGCCGATAGTCGTTCTTGCCGATGATTCTTCCGCGCAGCCAGCCGGAGAAGGCGTCGATGCCGTAGACCGTCACCAGGATCAGCAGCACGATGGACATGACCTCGTCCCAGTTGTTGGCGCTGATGCGGTCGTACAGCAGGAAGCCCACGCCCCCGGCGCCGACCACGCCCAGGATGGTGGCGCTGCGGGTGTTGGATTCCAGCTGGTAGAGCGCGTTGGAGAGCATCACCGGCAACACCTGGGGCAGGATCGCCAGGCGGATGACCTGCAGCGTCCCGCCGCCGCTGGCGCGCACGCCGTCGACCTGCTTCTGGTCGATGTTCTCGATGGCTTCGGAGAACAGCTTGGACAGGACGCCGATGTCGGAGACCGCGATGGCGAAGATCCCGGCCAGCGGGCCGAGCCCGAAGGCGCGGATGAAGATGAGCGCCAGCACCAGCTGTTCGAAGGCGCGCAGGGTGTCGAAGCCGCGCCGCACGCCGAAGCGCATCCATTCCACGCGCAGGATGTTCTTGGCGCCGAGGAAGGAGAGCGGCAGCGCCACCAGGCTGGCCAGCAGGGTGCCGAGGAAGGCCATGGCCAGGGTCTCGCCGATGGCCGTCACCGGCTCCATGAAGAGTTCCCAGGTCGGCCAGAGGTAGGGCGGCAGCATGAAACTCAGCACGAAGCCCAGCTTGCCGAGCCCTTCCCAGAGGCGCGTCGGGGCGAAGTTGAAGTCGACGAGCGCGTAGAGCACCACGGCGGCGAAGAGGCTCCAGGCCAGCCTCTTGGCGACGGTCTCGCGCGGGCGGGCGGCGAAGGCCGCGGGCAGGCGGGCCCGGGCGGCGGCGATCTGCGCCGCGGTGAGGTCTTGCGGCTGTTTCATCGGATGTCTCTCATGCCGCCAGCTTCTCGCGGCCGATGAAGTGATGACGGATGCGCTCGCAGATCAGGTCGATGCCGGCGACCGTCGCCAGGATGATGAGGAAAAGGGCGGAGATGTCGGTGTAGTACTGGAAGGAGATCGCGGTGCGGATCTCCTGTCCCAGGCCGCCGGCGCCGACGAAGCCGATGATGGAGGAGGAGCGCACGTTGATCTCGAAGCGCAGCAGGGTGTAGCTCACATGGTTGGGCAGCACCTGCGGCACGACGGCGTAGCGCACCATCTGCACCCAGTCGGCGCCGGCCGCGCGCAGGCCCTCGATGGGCTTCATGTCGATGTTCTCGTTGACCTCGGAATAGAGCTTGCCCAGCGCGCCCATGGTGTGGACGGCGATGGCCAGCACGCCCGCCAGGGGGCCGATGCCGAAGCAGAACACGAAGATCAGGGCGTAGACCAACTCCGGCACCGTGCGCGCGACCTCCAGTGCCCGCCGGCTGGCGAAGAGGATCACCGGGTTGCGCATCAGGTTGCGCGAGGCCGGAAAGCTGAGCAGGAAGGTGCCGCAAACGCCGAAGACGGTGGCCAGGAAGGCGATGAGCACGGTTTCCAGCAGCAGCTTCAGCCACAGCTTTACCGGCAGGAACCACTCGGCGAGATCGGCGCCGAGGCTGTCCCAGCGCAACACCGGCAGGATCTTGACGATGAACTCGTGCAGGCGGGGCAGGCCGTTCCAGATCTTCACCGGATCGAAGTCGCCGATGACGGCGCTCAAGCCCAGGCAGCAGATAAAGCCGATCAGGAACAGCAGGTCCGTGCGGCGCTTGCGCCGCTGCAGCGCTGCGTAAGTCTTGTGGAAGCGCGCGACGGCGGGGTTGTCCACGCTGGGCATGGCCTCGCCGCTGGCGGCAAAGCTCGGGGTCGAAGACAGGGGGAGGTCCGCCAAGCTTCCGGCTCCGTTGTCTGTGCTTGGGGGTAAGCGAAAGCCGGCGCCTACCTGGCACCGGTCTCTCTCTGCCGCAAAAGGTTCAGCTGCCGCGGTTGCGGCGGATCTTGCGGATCTCGTCGCGCATCTCGACGATCCACTCATAGCGCTCGTGGTCGACGGCGATCCAGCCGACCTGCTTGGGGTTGCCGGTCATCTCGGCGAAGGCCTTGGGGTCGGCCTCGGGGATGTCGAGCACCAGCTGTTTCATGCTGGACTTCAGTTCGCCGGGCAGGTTCTTGCGGGCGGTGAAGGGGCCGGAAGTGATCTCCGGCGACTTCCAGATCACGCAGACCTCGCCGTCCTTGATCATGCCCTTCTCGACCATGCGCTGAGGGATGCCGGCGGTCTCGTTGGTGACGTGGGTGGCGGCGGCATCGAACTGGCCGTTCACCACGCCCAGCACGCCGGTCTCGTGGGAGCCGGAGAAGGGGGTGGCGCCGAAGTAGGTCTCCGGGTTGTAGCCCTGCTTCAGCAGGTTGAAGTAGGGCACCGCGTAGCCCGAGGTCGAGTCCGGGTCGGCGAAGGCGACGGTCTTGCCTTCCAGGTCGTCGACCGACTTGTAGCCGCTGTCGCAGCGCACCGTCATGACGGAGTAGTAGCCGGTGCTGCCGTCCTGCTGCAGGCGCGAGACCAGGGGCTCGACGCCGCCTTCGGTTTCCTTCCAGGCCGCGGCGTAGGAGGAGGAGCCGAAGAAGGCGAATTCGATCTGGTCGGCGGCCATGGCCTGGATGACGCCGTCGTAGGAGGAGGCGGTGTAGATCTTCACCGGCACGCCCAGCTTTTCTTCCAGGTAGTTCTTGAAGCCCGTGTAGCGCTGGATGCGGTCCTTCTCGTTCTCGCCGGAGAGGATGCCGAAGCGGAGTTCCTTGAACTCGGACTTCCAGTCGGCGGCGGTGGCGGGGGTGCCGAGCGCACCGGCCGTCAGGGCGGCGGCCAGAAAGGCGGTGCCGAGAAATTTTCTGCGAAGCATTTGAATGATCTCCCTTCAGGTGGTCCGGCCCGTGACAGCGGACGCCGGTATCGGATTGCGGTGTGAGAGGTGAGGTGGAACGCCGCCTCGGGTCCCCGGGCTTCCCTCGGGGGCTTGCGGCTCAGGCGGGCAGGGCGACCTGTGCGGCGGGCCGCCGGCGCCCGGCTGCGAAGGTGGCCTCCTCGAAGGGGGGCAGGCTAGTCGAGGTCACCGCCTCGGCGATCTCCTCTGCATCCTCTCCTTGGGCCCCGCCGGCGCCGTAGAGGCGCTGCACCGCCGCCTTGGTCAGGCTCTCCGGCGCGCCGTCGAAGACCACTTCGCCCTCGGCCATGCCGATGATGCGGTGGCAGTAGCTGCGCGCGGTATCGAGGGTGTGCAGATTGCAGAGGACGGTGATGCCTTCCTCTCGGTTGATGGCGGCCAGCGCCTCCATCACCTTGGTGGCGTTGCGCGGATCGAGCGAGGCGATGGGCTCGTCGGCCAGGATCACCTTGGGGTCCTGCAGCATGGCCCGCGCGATGGCGACGCGCTGCTGCTGGCCGCCGGACAGGGTATCGGCGCGCTGCAGGGCCTGGTCGGCCAGGTCGAGGCGGTCCAGCGCGGTAATGGCGAGCGCCCGCTCGGCAGGGCTGAAACGTTTGGCGAGGGAGGAGAGGGTACCGTGCCGGTTGATGCGGCCGATCAGGACGTTGGTCAGGACGTCGAGACGGTTCACCAGATTGAACTGCTGGAAGATCATCGCGCAGTCGGCCCGCCAGGCGAGCAGTTCGCGCCCCTTCAGGCCGGTGACCGTCTTGCCGTGATAGCGGATGCTGCCCTCCGTCGGTTCGATCAGCCGATTGACGAGGCGCAGCAGCGTCGACTTACCGGCGCCCGAACGGCCGATGACGCCGACCATCTGCCCCTCGGGGATCTCCAGCGTTACCTGGTTCACCGCCTTGGTGGCGCCGAAGTGTTTTGAGAGACCCTGAACCTGCAGCATCGTCGACCCCCTGGGTTTGCCCCGCTCGGATTTCCTTGCCGTCGCTCCGCGCCGCCCGCACCCGCTCGTGACATGCGCCCATGACATCCGGTTGTCTAGACGAGTTCCTGTCACTTTCGTCGACACCCGCAGGGCGTTTCCATTGCGGGGCACCGTCGGCTTGGCGCAGCGGCTGGTCCGCGCTGACGGCTTGGGCGATTTTCCGCCGGCCGCCAGAACGCGGTAGAAGCTTTGTTCAACGCGGCAGAGTCTAACGCCGTGGCGATGACTCTAATGTGACGCCGGGATCACGCTTCTGGGTCACTTCGCGGAAGTGAGCAGTGGTTGAATCTCTGCCGGTGCTCAACGATTATTGCGTGATGAAAACCAGGAACCCGTCAAACCGCTTGAAGACCAGCATCACGGCCTTGCTGCAGGCAGCCTGTGCCAGGCCGAGGTTCTTCGTCATAAGGCCGCACCAGCCGGCAGAGGCAATGGACGTCCTGGAGGGGCTGGCAGAACTGGACCCCAGCCACAGCGCCTCGATTGCCAGCGAACTGACCAATCTGGTTGACTCCGTGTTGTCCGGCGCCTCTGCGGCTCAAGCCTCGGCGGAGCGCAGCAGGAGACTCGTTGCGCGGGCAGCGGCTGTCTCACCGGTAGCCCCCTTGCTGCTAAGCCTCGCCCGCTCTGGATTTCTCCGGGAAGCCGCGACGAAGGCGTTCCCCGCGCCAAGCGATCCGTTTTCTCTCACCCTCTTGCTCCTGCGGGCCAACGACTGGGTCAAGCAGGTGCGAGGGGCGGCGGCGGCAAAGATCCATCAGTTCCTGGACGACCCCACCATTCAAAGCCAGCAGAAGGTCCGGGTGATCCTGGGCTGTATTGAACTGATAGCTGATCCAGAGCGGTTCGGGCGTACAGATGAAGCATCGAATGCCGCAATTGACCGGCTTCGTACGTTTCCCGGTATCGACGCCGCACTGCGCGATCTGATGCTTAAGAGCCGGACGGATGCGGCGCCTAGACTGCTGAGGATCCGTCTGCAAACCCCACTCTTTGATGACTTTCTTCCTGAGCTTGCTCAGCTTGGTCGGCATCACCGCGTGCGACAGATTGCGCTACAAGGTTTGCTTCGAGGTTTCCATGCGTGGAAGCAGAATAAGAGCATTCGGAGGCGTGATATTGAAAAGCATTCAGATCTAGACCGCTTTGCGGTCAAAGGCTTGCAGGATCGCTCCGTCGATGTCCAGCGCGTGGCGCTGAGCTACGTTGTGCAGCACCCGGAGTCGACTTTGCACAGTGAGGAAGTCTTGCGTCCCTTCTTGGCTCATCGCAGCCTTTCGATGGTCGAGAAAGCGGTGTTCGGGCTGCGTAGCCTCGGCGTCGATGTTGTCGAGGAATGCCGGAACCAGCTGCGCTCGGACTGCCCGGAGCTGTCGTCAGTACGCCTTCTGGCGCTTTTCGGAGATGCTTCGGACGGCGCTTTGATCTATGCAGCACGGAAACGTTCGACGGGGACGGCGTCAAACGCCTTTCTTGCTGCTGCGGCCCGGCTTGGTTGTGCTGCGGCAATTGCTGAACTACGGCAGATCGCACTGGACGCGGATGACCTGGACGAAGCCCGCCGGGCCTCTCGTGCGCTGTTGCGAGCCGACGCGGGGATCGATTTCGATACGTTAAAGGCTGCGCTTGTCTCCGGAAGTTGCTTTTTGGAGCGAGGGTTGGTTGCTTTCGCCGCGAAGCTCTCCGTAGTGCAGATGACGCATTTGGCCGTACTCATTTCGAGGCAGAACACCAGCTACGACTGTAGTCAGCTGTGGCGCTCCATCGCACGGCGCCGAAACCGGGGCGCGTTCTGGCCAGGTGAAGCGGAGGTCGAAGCGCTCGTCGCAACCGTGGCAGGCGATCGAAGCCTTGAAAGAAAGGTGTTTGGGCTCTTGGGGCTCGGACTTCCCGACAGCAATATCGTGTCGCTTCGCTAGGTGTGGCGCCCTTGCGTCCGGCTTGTTTGCTGCTGAAGGCCGTCAGCTCTTCGCGGCGGAGTAGATGTAGCCGGCGCCGCGCACGGTCTTGATGACCTGGGGCTTGGCGGGGTCGCTCTCGATCTTGCGGCGGATGCGCGCGATACGGATGTCGATGGAGCGGTCGAAGGGTTCCCAATCGCGGTTGTGTGCCAGGTTCAGCAGCTGATCGCGGCTCAGCACCCGGTTGGGGTTGTCGGCGAAGGCCTTCAGCAGGTCGAACTCCATGCCGGTCAGCGGGACTTCCCCGCCTTCGCCATCGAACAGCTTGTGGGAATCGAGATTCAGGGTGAAGCGGCCGAAGCGGGCCAGGCGGGCATCGAGGGGCTGCCCGCTGTCTTCCGCCTGGGCCGTGCGCTCGGCGCGGCGCAGCACCGCCTTGATGCGGGCCAGCAGTTCGCGCAGGTCGACGGGCTTGGCCAGGTAGTCGTCGGCGCCCATCTCCAGCCCGACGATGCGGTCCACCACCTCGCCCGCCGCCGTCAGCATGATGATGCCGACGTCGCTGTTGCCGCGCAGGTAGCGGGCCAGGGAGAGGCCGTCTTCGCCCGGCATGCGGATGTCGAGCAGCACCAGGTCGACGTCGTTCTCGCCGACCACCTCGCGCAGGGTCTCGCCGCCGTCCGCCGGCGTCACCCGGTAGTCGTGCAGCTCCAGGTATTCCTGGATGGTCTCGCGAATGCCGGGTTCGTCATCGACGACGACAATGTGTTTTTGCCCCTGCATGCCAAAGGCTCCTTAGATCCAACGGTCCGTCTTGTGCGTCATGGGCGCCGCCCCTCCTGCCCCTGCCGCGCAGGTCGGTCGGCCAGAATCTGCCTGACCAGCGCGCGCACTTCATCCAGATTGAACGGCTTTTCGATGAAAGGCCGCTGGACGCGCTGCAGGAATATGCGCGCCGAGGGGCTGAGCGTGTCGCCGGAAACGAAGGCGGTGCGGCGCAGCAGGCCGGGGTCCCTGCGCTCCAGCGCGGCATAGAGGCTCGGCCCGTCGAGCTTGGGCATGCGCACGTCGCTCAGGATGACGTCGAAGCGCTGTCCCTCGATCAGGTCCAGCGCCCTTTCGCCGGACTCCGCCGTGACGACCTTGTGGCCTTGCGCGGCCAGGATGTCGGCCAGCATCTGTGCCACTTCCGGTTCGTCGTCGATGATCAGGATGCTGGCCGCCGGCCCGCCGCTGTCCGCCGCCGGGATCTCCGGCTCCGCGGCGGTTTCCTCGTCGCTGGCCGGCAGTGTCAGGGTGAAGACCGTGCCTTGGCCCGGCGTGCTGTCGACGCGGATACGTCCGTCGTGCGCTTCGACGATACGGTGGCTGACCGCCAGGCCGACGCCCGTGCCCTCGCCGATGTCCTTGGTGGTGAAGAAGGGCTCGAAGATGCGGCTGCGGATTTCCTCGGGAATGCCGGGACCGGTATCGGCGAGGGTCAGGACCACCTCGCCCTTTTCCCGGTCGTGCTCGCCCCGGATGGTCAGGACGCGCGGGCCGGAGACCTCCATCATCGCCTGCTGGGCATTGACGATGATGTTGCTGACAACCTGGTTCAGCTGATCCGAATCAGCCCAGACCGGCGGCACCTCGGGGCCGAGCTCCAGCCCGACCTCGATGTTGGCGGTGCGCAAGGAATAGCCGGTGACGTCGAGGGTCGCCTGCACGATGTCGCGCAGGTCGACGGCACGGCGCTCCGGGGGCCGCTGGCGCGCCATGGCCAGGAAGGATTTCACGATGCGCGAGCAGCGGTCGGCGGCATTGCCGATCTTCACGGCGCGCTGGACGATGCGCGGATCGCCGGCGGTTTCCTTCATCAACTGGGCGTGGCCGACGACCACGGAAAGCGGGTTATTCAATTCGTGCGCCACGCCGGCCAGCAGGGCGCCCAGCGCGCTGAGCTTTTCGCTCTGGTAGAGCGCTTCGCGCTGGCGGTTCATCTGTTCTTCCACGGCGTGGCGCTCGGTCAGGTCGTAGGCGCTGGCGACGATCATCTCCTCGCCCTGGTACTCGATCAGGCTGGCGGTGAGGGAAGCCCAGATGACCTCGCCGTCGGCCCGGCGCAGCTGAACCTCGTAACCTTCCACGGTGCCTTTCTCGCGCAACAGCGCCAGGTAGCGCCGGCGTTCTTCCGGGTTCACGTAGAGATCGCCGATGTAGGAGGGTTCGCCGAACTGCTGCATCTGGCCGAAAATGCGACGCGAGGCCGGGCTCTCGTAGATGACCAGTCCGTCCTCGGCGCGCACCATGACGACCGGCACCGGCGCGGCCTCCAGGATCGAGCGCACCAGGCTCTCGCTCTCGCGCAAGGCACGCTCCATCTCCTTGCGGTTGGTGATGTCGGTGCGTGTCACCACGATGCCGCCCTGCCGGGTCGGCTGGTTGGAGAACTGGAACCAACGCCCGTCGGCCTGCTGGAACTCCAGATCGGTGCAGAACTGTTGGCGCAGCCGCTTGCGTTCCTCCAGCCAGGCGTCGAGACGGCTTTCGGCGCCGACGTACTGGCCGCGCTCCGCGCCGGTGCGGATGAAGTCCAGCCAGGGCACGCCGGGCTTCAGCACGTCCGCGCTCATGAAGTTGAAGTCGCGGTAGCGCTGGTTGCAGGTGACCAGCCGGTCTTCCGCGTCGTAGAGGGCGAAACCCTCGGTGAGCGACTCCACCGCATCGTGCAGGGTCTCACGGGCTTCGCGCAGTTCGGCCTCCTTGGCCATCTGGTCCGTCAGATCGACCACGGTGCCGATGGAGTAGGTGCGCTCTCCGATTTTCGCCAGGCGCGCCGAGACGGAGCCCCAGAACTCAGTGCCGTCGGCTTTCTTCAGCCGCGTCACCCGTCCGTCCAGGTGCCCCTTCTCGATCAGTTCATTGGTGCAGGCCTCGCGCTCTTGCGCGCTGGCGAAGGAGCGTTCGGAGCGATAGTGCTCGGTCACCGGCCAGCTGTAACCCAGCAGCTTCGCCGCCGCGGGGCTGTGGTACAGCACATCGCCGCTGTAGGTGTCGGTCAGCCACAGCGGCAGCGGATTGTGCTCCACCAGGACACGGAACTTCAGCTCGCTCTGGCGCAGCGACTCCTCGATACGCTTCAGCTTGGTGATGTCGGTCCGCACATAGACGCGCCCGCCGCCGTGAATCGGATGGGTCGAGGTCTGCAACCAGGTGCCGTCGTGCAGCTGGAACTCCACCGGCTCCTTCTCCGCGGCGACGACCTTTTTCAGCCAGAGGTCGTCGTCCTCGTCCGCCTTGGCGGGATCGACCGGCCGTCCGTCGAAGACCTGCATCTTCGGCCGGCCCCTCAGATAGTTCTCCAGGGTCGTGGTGCCGACCATGTCTTCCGGGCTGACATCGTAGAGCGCCGCATAAGAGGCGTTGCAGAGGATCAGCCGCTGGTCCGCGCCATAGATGGCGAAGCCGTTGGGGATGTTCTCCACCGCGTCGCGCAGCAGGCGCCAGACGCGCTCCAGTTCCGCCTCAGCGCTGATGCGCTCGCTGATGTCATGCAACTCGGTGACGACGCTGCGCAGGCCGGCCAGGGTGAGGACGGAGATCATGGCCTCGGCGGGCAGCACGCTGCCGTCCTCGCGCCGCAGCGTCAGCTTGATCGGCGCCGCGGTCCGCTCGCCGGGCTGCGTCAGCAGCTCCGCGACGGCGGCGCGGTAGCGCTCCCGGCTGTCCGCGTCGATCACCGTGTCGGCGAAATCGAGGCCCACGATCTGCTCGGCCGCGGTCCCCAGCAGGGTCTGTACGGCGTGGTTGCAGAGGGTGATGCGGCCGCCGCCGTCGCACAGCAGAATCGGGTGGGACGCCTGCTCGATGAGGATGCGGCGCAGGTGGAGAACCTCATCGTCCGCCGGGCAGTCCGCCCGCTCGGCGGTGATGTCGCGCAGGAAGCCGGTGACGGCACTTCCGTCGACGGCGACTTCGTCGCGGCACCAGACGGTCTCGCCGTCCGGTTTTCTGAGGCGGTATTCCAGGGTAGCGCCGCCGCTCTCCGCCGCCCGCATCAGCCCTTGCCGGTAGGCCGCCAGATCATCGGGGTGGATCTGCGCGTCAAGCGGGTCCGGGGTTTCGCAGAGGGCCGCGGCGTCACGTCCGGTGACCGCGGCGGCGCGGGCGCTGACGTGGTCCAGCCGCAGGGTACTTCCGGTGAATTGGCCGCGATAGAACACGGCCGGCAGCCGGTCCTCCAGCAGCGCCATGAAATCGGGCGCGCTTTCCCCGCCGCGGCGCGGGTCCTGTTGTGGCGGACGCCTGGTTGTTGGCCTGGTCATGCTGCCCCCTTGCGGCACTCCCTGCGCGGCCTCCCGCCGCTCTGGGATGCTCCCCAAGCCTGGGGACCGGCGGCTTGCCGGAGGCGCAAGGCAGAGTAGCCGAGGGGCGAACCAGAGGAAAGGCGGCTTAGAGGCGCGCGTCGGGGCCGCCGGAGTGCTGTCCGCCGGCGTCTTCGAACCGCTGCGCTTTGGGGTCTTGCCCATCCCGTGACCTGGCCCTGTCCCGTACCTTACCCAAGGTGAAAACCCAAGCGGAGGAACGCCCCCGCGATGCCGTCCGGGCCGCCTGCGTCTCCCCACGCATCGGCCCGGACGGGTTGGCGGTTACTTGCTGCTTCGCCGGAAGCCACGCCGCCGGCGTGACTCCGCGGCCTGCGCCGCGCCGATGATGCTCGTGCGGTTGAGGCCGATATCCCGCAGGGTCCGGTCGTCGAGCCTGGACAGCTCGATCACGGTCTTGCGGATCCGCGGCTTTGTCGCTTTGGGCGCGAAGGCGCGCCGCAGAGCTTTTGCCAGGAAACGGCCGGCTTTGGCCGGCAGCGATTCGCGAAAGTTCGTGTTTGTGTAAGGGGCCGCGCCGAACGGGCTGACGGGTCTTGGGCCGGTCAGAATCATCGGCGAGCCGAATACTGCGGAGTTGCTCATGTCACTTCACCAGGTTCATCGATTGTCGGTTGCTCGCCCGGACCGAAGGGCGCCGCGTCCTCCCGGGCTCTTCCCATCGGTCTCTAGGGTGAGGGTATAAAGGGCCGCTGTTTCTCGCTGATGTCGGGGCTTGCGGGTTTCGGTATCAATTGTTCGCTCTTTCGGGAGGGCCCGCCCGCCGCCCGGAATGGCCGGGTGCAAGGCTCCTCGGCGTCGTGGATTTCCAGAAGATCAATTAAAAACAAATGTTTACGAACATTTTTCCGGGCCGGGGTCGGGCTCTGTGCCGTCGGCGGGGCCGCGCGGCCCTGAAACAATTGAAACGTTGTCGGCCCGCCTTTCAGGGGGACCGGACGGCGGCCAGGCTCTCTGGTCGGCGGCCTAGCGTGGGCAGCCTACCGGGCGCTGGGCCTGCTCGGCGCCGGGCTGCTTCTGGTGCTCGGTGCCGCACTTTTCTGGGCTTCCCTAGGCCCGTCCGGACCGTTTATTTCGGGCTAACGGACTGACCGGAAAGAAAGAAACAGAAGTTGTCCCTTATGTGGTAATCCGCACAGCCCGCCCATCGGCCCCCGAGTAACCTCCTCTTGTAACGGACAGACGGATTCCTTCGCCCCCTGGGTGAATTCACGCGAAACCGGATTGTCCGTCATGGACCCGAGAGGGTCGGTGGAATCTAGGGGAATGGGAGAGCGAAACATCATGTCTGAAATCAACACACTGCTGATCGGCCGAAACCGGCTGTTCCTGGAAGGGCTGAAGAGCCTTCTGCGCGGCAGTTCCTTCGACGTCCGCAGCGAGGCGCTGTGCCTCGGCGACCTGGAGGAGATCGTTGACGACCAGCCGGAACTGATCCTCATCGAGCTGCGTGACGATCTCTCCGAGCTGATCGCGGATCTGCACCAGCTGCGCGAGGACCTGCCGGAGACTCCGGTGGTCGTTCTGACCGACGAGCGTGACCCGCGCACTCTGGCGGGCTGCCTCAACGCGGGGGCGGCGGCCTTCCTGTTGAAGGACATTTCGCTGGAAGCGCTGATTCACTCCTTGAAGCTGGCGATGCTGGGCCAGAAGGTCATGCCGACCGAATTGGCCGCGGCCCTGATCAACGGCGCCGCCGGCGTGCAGCCGGTCAACGGCAAGGGCGTGGAGAGCTATGGCCTTTCCGACCGCGAGCTGGAAATTCTGCGCTGCCTGGTGAACGGCGACGCCAACAAGGTGATCGCCAATCGTCTGGACATCACCGAAGCCACGGTGAAGGTCCACATGAAGAGCCTGCTGCGCAAGATCAAGGCCGGCAACCGCACTCAAGCGGCGATCTGGGCCTTGAATCACGGCCTCGCGCCGGGACTGCCTTTCGGCAAGGCCGCCGAGCCGCGCGTGTCCGTTGGCGCGATGAAGGAAGTGGAGATGTCGCAGATGATGGGCTAGGTCACCCTAGCCCATCCCCTTCCTCTCTCTTCCGGCTGCGTGGCGCGCAGCCCGACCGGCGTATCCTTCACATCACCGGATACGCCGGCTTCTTGGGGGCTCCGCGGATGGGCGCGCCGCTTTGTTAGGCGCCTGAAGCAAGAAGCTTCTCAGTCCCACGCGCTGCCGGAATCGTCTTTGCCATTGCCGCTCTTGCCGTTGACGCCCTGGCCGTTGACGCCCTGGCCATTGCCCTTCCGCAGGCTTTCCAGCAAGGGCAGCAGCACCGTGGCGGCCAGCACGGCCGCTTCGGTTCGGTTGCGGCAGTCCAGCTTGATCAGGATGGCGCGGACCATGGACTTCACCCGCGCTTCGCTTTCTTCCAGGGCTTCGGCGATGCTGCGGTTGCTTTCGCCTTCGGCCAGAAGGGAGAGGATATCGCGCTCTCCTTCGCTGAGGCGCGACAACAGCTCCAGATAGGCGGCGCAGTCGGCACCGTCGCTTTTCGTCATGGGCATGACCGAGTAGCCGTCTTCGGCCAGTTTCAGGCTCGCTTCGAGATACTGCAGGCCGCGGTCCAGCAGGATCAGTCCGTCGGCGCGCCGGGGCAGGTCGCCCATCATCGCGCAGCGCGATTCAGGCACCGCGAGCAGGACGTGCGTGCGCTTGCCCGACCAGCGCTCGATCTGGTCTTCCAGGCTGTGAAAGCGGCTGCTGTCATTGGCCGCGAGGATCAGGTAGTCGGCCTCCGGCTCGCCCCGGCCGTTGGAAGGAAAAATGCAGATGTCCCCGACGCGGGTATTGGGCACGCTGCGCAGCGCGTCCAGCAGAGGTCCGGGTTCAATACCGGCGGCGACCACGGCACAGCGCCGGGCGGCGGGCGCGTCGGACGGGGGGGACAAACTGGCTTGCTGATCGATCATCTGGGCGGAACCTCCAACCTTACGGAATTCTCGGATGGCGGCGCCTGGCTCCGTCTTGGCTGGGCCGTCCTGCGCCACGATTGCAGAAACCCTAGCACGCTGCACTTCCGCGTTCGCTGGCACAGGCATAGTACCACCGAGGGGGTAGGCCCGGGCCGTGACGCCCGCGAACCGGGAAATGCCGTGCTTTCGGGGGCGCGACCGCGTCGGAATCGGGGATGTGGCTTGGGTGAACCGGCGCCAAGCAGCGGCGGTCCCCGGTACTCTTGTCCGCCCTGTGACTAATCTCACAGAGCGCGGCGGCCCGGCGGGCTATCCTGCAGTCGTCATTGTGGAGGTCCTCCCTCAAGCCACGATGACGAACCTTTAGGTGAGCCCAAGCCCCGTCCGTCGCCCATCGGACGGGGCTTTTCCTTTTGCGGTGCTGCGGTGTCGGAAAAGGTCGCCGGTTCAGTCGCCGGTCACATCGTGGACCAGGCGTTCCAGCTCATCCAGGTCGCTGATGATCAGCGTACGGCCGTCGCGGCTGATCAGGCCGCTCTTGGTCAGGTCGTTCAGTTCGCGCGTGACCGCTTCGCGGTGCGTGCTGATGCGGCTGGCGATGTCGGCATGGGTCGGCGCGGGGGAGATGCGCGCGGCGGCGCCGTCACGATCGCCCTCCCGGGCCAGGCGCAGCAGCTCGGAATGAATGCGGTTCTTCACGGCCAGGGTGCTGAATTCGAAAATGCGCTCGCTGAGCGAACGCACGGTGCCGATCAGGTGGGTCAGCAGCGCCATGGAGACGGCGGGGTATTCCTGAAGGATCGAACGGAAGGTCTCGGCCGAGACCGAGCCGATCATGACGTCACTCAATGCGATGACGTTGGCCGAGCGCGGCGCGCCGTCGATGGCGGCGTACTCGCCGAAGCACTCTCCGGCGTGGATGTCGCGGAAGGCGACCTCCTTGCCGGCGCTGGAGAAGAGAATTACCCGCACCGTGCCCGACACCATGAAGTAGACGTCGGTGGAGGCTTCCTGGTGTCCGATGATCTGCTGGTTGGCCGTGTAGTTCCGCCAGTTCACGCGCTGCGTCAGGCGCTCGATCTCACGCGAATCGAGATCCCGGAAGATTTCGATGCGTTCGAGGGCGTAACCCGTACCGCCTGAAAGCTTTTGATTGGCCGTCATGATTCCCACTCATGGCGTTTCGGCTGGGCGCGCCGCCCCGTGCAAAGGGGCCGGAAGTACCAAGCCGTCGGAAAACGGTGCAAAGCCAGAAGAATCTTCTCCGCAGCGCAGGACCCGTTATCTCACCTATACCCCTTTTCCTCCCGCGGGGCACGCGGTGAAGGCCCAAAGCCAGCGCAATAGTACCCCGCAGCCTCTCGGATGCAACTGGCCGATGGTTGCAGGATCGCGGCTATTACCTCCGCCGCGCACACCCTGGTTTTCCCTGGGTCGCCCCTGGACTGGCTTGAAGCATACGGGGCATCGCAGTATGGAGAGGCCAGCCTGCCTCGTCTCCAGCGATAAAGCGCCCTGCCGCAAAATGTCACAGTCGCTCCCAGCCTTCCCAGCAGAACGCCTCCAGCCCTGGCTGAGCGGCACCCTTTTGCCATTCTGGGCCGAGGCCGGCTTCGACCGGGAGCACGGCGCTTTCGTGGAGAAATTCGAGCCGTCGGGCGAGGCGAGCCGCGAGGACTATACCCGCGTCCGGGTGCAGGCCCGGCAGATCTATGTGTTTTCCCACGCGGCCGTCGCGGGGTTCAGCGACGTCGGACTGGAACGGGCCCGGAGCGCCTTCGCCTTCCTCGAAGAACACGCCTGGGACCGCGCGCAGGGCGGCTGGTTCCAGCGTCTGCGGCGCAGCGGGCCGCCGCTCGACCGCACGAAGGACAGCTACGACCATGCCTTCCTGCTGCTCGCGATGGCCTGGCTCTACCGGGCCGGCGGCGATGACAGGGTGCTGCGCCGCGCCGAGGAGACCAGCGCTTATTTCGACGCGCACTTCGGCCTCACGCGCGGCGGCGTCTTTGACGGCTACCGTGAGCAAGTGACTGGGCAGGAGACCGCGCCGGGCGCCGAGCTGCCTCTGCCGCGCCGGCAGAACCCGCATATGCATCTCTTCGAGGCTTACGTGGCGCTCTACGAGGCCAGCGGCGAGGCACACTGGCTGTCCCAGGCGCATCGCATGTTCGATCTCTTCGAGCGGTATTTTTTCGATGCCGCTGGCGGCCAGCTCATCGAGTTCTTCGACCGCGACTGGCGCGAGATCCCGCATGAAAACCGCTGCCTGCGCGAGCCGGGGCACCATTTCGAGTGGACCTGGCTGCTGCACCGCTACGCCGGCTTGAGCGGCGACGACCGCGCGGCGGCGGCCATGCGGCCGCTGTTCGACTGGGCCTGGCGGCACGGCATCGACCGTGAGAGCGCGGCGCCCTACGTCGCCTTCGAGGAACTGGACCCCGAGGGCCGGGTCCTGGCCGAAGGGCGCAAGCGGCTCTGGCCGCAGACCGAGGCGGTGAAGGCCTGTCTGGCCGTCTACGAACGTTTCGGCGACGCGGCGGCCTTGGACGGTGCACATCAGCTGCTGGAGGCGATGTTCCGGACCTTCGCCGGCCTCGACAGTCCGCGCTGGCGCGAGCAGGTCGACCGCGAGGGCAAGCTGCTCCGTGAAGGCATGCCGGCAAGCAGCCTCTATCACCTCTTCCTCGCCGTGGCCGAAGCGGTCCGGGTGCTGCCCGGCGCAAAATCGGCCTAGCTTGCCTGCAGACTTTCCGACCGAGACTGTGGCCCATCCTTCGAGACGGCGCTGTCGCACCTCCTCAGGATGAGGTCTGAGATTGAATTGATCGACCTCATGCTGAGGAGCGAGTGTCAGCGAGCGTCTCGACCTGCCTTCGCCGAAGCGAAGCTCCGGCTTCGCGCAGGCAGGAGCGCGAGGTCGATCACGCCGCAAAATCTCTGTCGGCGGCCTTTCAGCTTTCCAGCCGCTTGAGCGTAGCGGCTACGGTGGCGCGGCTGCCGTTTTCCCTGAGGGCCGTGAGCGCGTCGGTGAGGGCCTGCCGCAAGGCCGGGTTCTCGGCCAGATCCGCGTCGAAAATCTCTGAAACCTGCAGCAGCTGCGTGACGATGGCGGCGGGCTCGCCCGCAGCGGCGCTGATCGCCGCCAGGCGCGCGGCCAGCGGGTCGCGCACGTCAATGTCGCGGCCCGTCTCGTCCGTCCCGCCGACGTAGCGCATCCAGGCGGCCACCGCCAGCGCCAGCAGGTCGACGGGCGCGCC
The DNA here is from genome assembly GCA_048268885.1 of Kiloniellaceae bacterium. Classification (GTDB taxonomy): domain Bacteria; phylum Pseudomonadota; class Alphaproteobacteria; order Kiloniellales; family Kiloniellaceae; genus Pelagibius. The sequence goes on from JBLWUP010000003.1 coordinate 203,286, forward strand.
TTCGGCGAGGCGCTGGCGCAGGGGAGCGAGCAGGCGCTGCGGCAGTTTCTGGCTGCCGTCCATGGCGATCTGCCAGGTGCGGTGCTGCAGGCCGGGGTTGGCGAAGCGCTCGATCAGGGCCGACTTGTAGCCTTCCAGGTCGGCGTCCGCTGGCAGCTTCAGGGTCGGCCCGGCTTCGCGGTCCATGAAGGCGCGCACGAGGCGGCGGAAGTCGGCGTCGGCCATGGTGTCGGCCACGGTCTCGTAGCCGGCCAGGTAACCCAGGTAGGCGATGAGCGAGTGGCTGCCGTTCAGCAGGCGCAGCTTCATCTCCTCGTAGGGCGCGACGTCGCGCACCATTTCCGCGCCGGCTTTCTCCCAGGCCGGGCGGCCGTCGGCGAAGTCGTCCTCGACGACCCACTGGCGGAAGGGTTCGGCAACCACCAGGCCCTCGTCGCGCAGGCCCAGGCGCTGGGCAGCCCGGTCCAGGTCGCTCTCGGTGGTGGCCGGGACGATGCGGTCCACCATGGTCGCCGGGAAGCGGCCTTCCTCGGCGATCCAGTCCGCCAGCGTCGGGTCGGCGGCCGTGGCCAGTTCCAGCACCAGGTTACGCACCAGACCGCCGTTGTGGGGAAGGTTGTCGCAGCACAGCACGGTGAAAGGCTTCGCCCCCGCCGCCTTGCGGGCGCTGAGGCCGGCGATCAGGGCGCCGAGGACCGAGCGCGGCCGCAGCGGATTGGCCAGGTCATGGGTGATGTCGGGATGGTCCGGGCGCAGCTTGCCGCTGGCCGGATCATGGCAATAGCCCTTCTCGGTGACGGTCAGAGAGACGATGCGGGTCTGCGGGGCGGCCATGCGCTCGATAAGCGCTTCCGGCGACTCCGGCGCGTAGGTGATGGCCTTCACCGCGCCGATGACGCGCAGCTTCTCCTCGCCCGGGCCGCGTTCGGCGACGCTGTAGAGGCCGTCCTGCGGCGCCAGCTGGTCGCGCACCTCCGGGCGGCGCAGGCTGACGCCATGGATCGCCCAGTCACGGTCTTCCTTGGCGCCCCCCTGCGCGGCGAGCACATCGTCGGTGTAGACGGCCTGGTGGGCGCGGTGGAAGGCGCCGATGCCCAGGTGCACGATGCCGATGCCGCAGGCGGTGCGGTCGTAGGCCGGCTGTGCCACGTCGCGCGGCAGCCCGCCGCGCGTTGCTTCGCTTAATCGTTTCATCTTGGGCTCAGAGTTTATAGGCCTGCTTCACCAGGCGGTAGGTCAGGTCGTGGGCGACCTCCAGGGCTTCGTCCTCCTCCAGCCGGTGGGTGCAGACCAGCTCCGCCAGATAGGCGCAGTCGACGCGCCGGGCGACGTCGTGGCGCGCCGGGATGGAGAGGAAGGCGCGGGTGTCGTCGTTGAAGCCGACGGTGTTGTAGAAGCCGGCGGTCTCGGTCAGCGCCTTGCGATAGCGCAGCATGCCTTCCGGGCTGTCGTAGAACCACCAGGCCGGGCCGATCTTCAGGCAGGGATAGTGCCCGGCCAGCGGCGCCAGCTCGCGGCTGTAGCTGGTCTCGTCCAGCGTGAAGAGAATGATCGAGAGACCGCGCTCGTTGCCGTAGCGGTCGAGCAGCGGCTTCAGGCCCTGAACGTAGTCGGTCGCGAGCGGAATGTCGGCGCCGACGTTGCGCCCGAAGGCGGCGAACAGCTTGGCGTTGTGGTTGCGGAAGGAGCCGGGGTGGATCTGCATGACCAGGCCGTCGTCCAGGCTCATGCGCGCCATCTCGGTGAGGATCTGCGCGCGGAACAGCTCGTGGTCGGCGGCGAGGCCCTTGCCCTGCAGGATGCGGTCGAAGAGTTGCGCGGCGGCGCCCGGATCCAGGTCGGCGGTGGCCGCCGTCTGGTGGCCGTGATCGGTCGAGGTGGCGCCCATCCCGGCGAAGAAGGCGCGGCGCTGGGCCAGGGCGGCGAGGTAGCCGTCCCAGGTGAGGGTGTTTTCGCCGGTCATGGCGCCGAGGTGTTCGACTTTCACGCGGAAGCCCTCGAAGTCCGGGTCGACCACGGGGTCCGGGCGGAAGGCCGTCAGCACGCGGCCCTTCCAGTTGCTGTCGCGGATCGTCTGGTGGTGCGCCAGGTCGTCGAGGGGCGATTCCGTGGTCGCCAGCACCTCGATGCCGAAGCGGTCGAAGAGGGCGCGCGGGCGCATGTCGTCCTGTTTCAGGCGTGCGCTCAGCTGGTCGTAAATGCGGTCGGCGCTTTCCGGCGTCAGGCGCTCCTCGATGCCGCAGACCACCGACAGCGCGTGGTCGAACCACATGCGCGAGGGCGTGCCGCGGAACAGGGGGTAGTGCGCGGCGAAGCGCCGCCAGATCTCGCGGCCGTCGGTTTCCACAGCTGCGCCATCGGCGCGGGGGATGCCGAGGTCCTCCAGCTTCACTCCCTGGCTGTAGAGCATGCGGAAGAGGTAGTGGTCGGGCATGATGAACAGCTCGGCCGGATCGCCGAAGGGGGCGTCCTCGGCGAACCAGCGCGGCTCGGTGTGGCCGTGCGGCGAGACGATCGGCAGGTCCTTGATCTCGTCGTAGAGCCGCCGCGCCACCGCCCGCATCGCCGGGTCGGGCGGAAACAGGCGGTCTTCGTGCAGTATCAGGGGCTCGGCCATGAAAACGCGTCTCCCGTGCATCGCCACCCGGTCGTGCTCTCCGCCGGGCGTTTCGGCCTTATCCTATACTAGTATGGTAGTCCGGGCTCAAGGGGAGATGCCCTTGGGAGAGAGAGGTAATCCGGGTATGCGAATTAGAACTATTCTAGTTGATAATGATTCTCACATAGGCTATATGAGAGGTCATGAACTCACCCGAGGAGACCGGAAAAATGAGGCTGGACCTGGTGAAAACCCTGAGTTTCGCCGTGCTGCACTTCAGCGTCGGCTTCGGCGTCACCTTCGCCCTGACCGGCTCGCTGGCGATTGCCACCGGCGTGGCCCTCATCGAGCCGGCGGTGAATACGGTCGTATTCTTCTTTCACGAGCGCGCCTGGCAGCGCGTGGCGGCCAGGAAGCTGCAGTCGACCGTGGTGCCGGCGCCGCGCAGCGCCAGCCTCAGCCATTGCCCCGGTTCCTGGGGACTGGCACAGGGTGCTTACGCCAAGCCGGTGCCCTAAGGCCCGGCGGTCCGAGTCCCCGCGCTGCGGACCCTAGTGCGTGATGGTCGGCTCCAGGCCCTTGGCCTGCTCGACCCAGTCGGCGACCGTCTTGGCGGCGGGTACCTGGCGCGTCAGTTTTTTCTCGTCGTTCACTTCCGCCATCTTGGTGGCGAGGTTTTCGGCGTTGCGGTTGCGCAGCTCCTTCACCGTATCGACGCCGGCGGCCTCCAGCAGTTCCGAGTATTCCTCGCCGACGCCTTTGATGCGCATGAGGTCGGCCATGTTGGCCCACTTCAAGAGCTGCTTCTCGCTGAGCCCCGTCTTCTCCGCGGTGTCCTTGCGGCCCTGCGCCGAGCCGCAGTGGCTCAACAGGTCGTCGGTCGACTGGATGCCCGCGGAGCCCAGTTTCTCCGCATAGCTGGGGCCAATCCCCTCAATCTCTTCGATGGCGTAAGGCATTGTTTCGTCTCCCTCTGGATTCGTCGCAAAACGGCAAAGCACACCTTTTTTGACCTGCCCGAAGGCGCGGTGATTTAGCTAGAATAACTAGTCATTCGTTCCTAGCAGAGCGCGTGAAAGGGGGCCTGTGACAAGCAGCGGGCCGGGTTGAACAGCCGTGCCCGGCGATGCCGGGAAGCGAAAAAGGGGCAGGGGACGTCATGAGTCTTGCGGCGCAGGAAGCCGTCTACATCGGCCAGAGCGAGAAGCCCGAGGTCTTGTCGCTGAAACTCGCCAACCGGCACGGGCTCATCGCCGGGGCCACCGGCACCGGCAAGACGGTCACCTTGCAGATCCTGGCGGAAGGCTTCTCGCAGGCCGGGGTGCCGGTCTTCATGGCCGACGTGAAGGGCGACCTCTCCGGGATCTGCCAGCCGGGCGCCATGCAGTCCTTCCTCGTCGAGCGCGCCCGGACCATCGGCCTCGACGGCTACGGGCCCGCGGCCTTTCCGGTAGTCTTCTGGGACCTCTTCGGCAAGCAGGGCCATCCCGTGCGGACCACCGTCTCGGAGATGGGACCCTTGCTGCTGGCACGCCTGCTGGATCTCAACGAGACGCAGGAAGGCGTCCTCGCCATCGCCTTTCAGGTTGCCGACGACGAGGGCATGCTGCTGCTCGATCTGAAGGACCTGCGCTCGCTCCTGACCTTTCTCGGCGAGAACCGGCAGACGTTGACCAACACCTACGGCAACGTCAGCAACGCCTCGGTGGGGGCGATCCAGCGCCGCCTGCTGACGCTGGAGCAGCAGGGCGGCAAGGCCTTCTTCGGCGAGCCGGCCCTGGCGCTGAACGACTTCCTGGCCTGCGACCGCGACGGCCGGGGCAGGGTCAACATCCTGGCCGCCGACAAGCTGATGCTCTCGCCCAAGCTCTACGCGACTTTCCTGCTGTGGCTGCTGTCGGAACTCTTCGAGGAACTGCCGGAGGTCGGCGATCCGGAGAAGCCGAAGCTCGTCTTCTTCTTCGACGAGGCGCACCTGTTGTTCAAGGACGCGCCCAAGGCGCTGATCGACAAGGTCGAGCAGGTGGTGCGGCTGATCCGTTCCAAGGGCGTCGGCGTCTACTTCGTCACCCAGAACCCCAGCGACGTGCCCGACAGCGTGCTGGGCCAGCTCGGCAACCGCGTCCAGCACGCCCTGCGCGCCTTCACGCCGCGCGACCGCAAGGCCGTGCAGGCGGCGGCGGACACCTTCCGCCAGAACAAGGCCTTCGACGCCCGCAGGGTCATCACCGAACTGGGCGTCGGCGAAGCGCTGGTCTCGACCCTGGAAAAGAAGGGCGTGCCCTCGGTGGTGCAGCGCACCTTGATCCGTCCGCCGTCGTCACGGCTGGGCCCTGCCAAGCCGGCGGAGCGCAAGGCGGCCGTCGCGGCGAGCCCGCTGGCCGGACGCTACGACACGGCGGTCGACCGTCATTCCGCCTACGAGATCCTCACCCAACGCGCAGCGCAGGCGGCCGAGGCCGAGGCGCGCCGCAAGGCCGAAGAGGAACGCGCGAAGGAGGCAAAGCGCCGGCAGCGCGAAAGCGGTTCTTCGCAGCGCAAGACGCCGGCCCGCAGCAGCCGGCGCCAGTCGGCGGGCGAGGCTTTCTTCAAATCGGCGCTGCGGGCGGTCGGAAGCCAGCTCGGCCGCCAGCTCGTGCGTGGCCTGCTCGGCTCTCTCAAGCGCTAGGGCAGCGCCCGGGAAGTGCCCGGACAATGCGAGCGGCTAGCGCAAGCTGCTCAGGTTGGCGATCAGCGCTTCGCGCGCCTGCTCCATCTCATGGGCGATCTTGTGCGCCAAGTCCTCATCCGCGCTGCAGCAGATGCGTGCGGCGTGGCCGTAGGAAGATTCGCACTCGCGCATGGCCTCGATCACCAGTTCCTCGATAACCTTGTCGATGGCTTCCTTCTGCCCGGGTGAGACCTTGGCGCCGACGATCTCCTCGATGTCCCACACCGCTTTCTGCGCCTTCTTCTTCAACTCCATACCCGCTGCCTCCCCGTTGGCGTTTCGCTGTTCGCGCCAGCTTGCCACAGGCCGGGGAGCCTGACGACCCCATCTCCCGGCGCGCCGGCCTAGAGCGCGGTTAAAGCTGCAACGCCGGTCTGTTCCGCCAGCTCACCGAAGACCCGCCAGTTGTGAGGGTCGAGGGGAATGCCGTCGGCACCGCGCGCGCGTTCCACCGCCCACTCGCGGTCGCCGGCGGCCATGACACGCGCGTCGGGCAGCGCCTCCTGGCCGCGCAGGGCGTCCAGATACTCGCGCAGCTGCGCCTGGAAGACGCTTTCCTCGATGAAGGCCGCCGGTTTCATGGCCAGGAAGAACTGGCCGAGATGGCGCGGCTCCGACCAGGGCGGCTGGAACATCTCCGCCATCTGGTGGCTGAGGCGCATGCCGCTCAGGGCCGCGGAGAGGATCTCCACCATGCCGGCCAGCGCCGCACCCTTGTAGCCGTAGCCGCTGCCGCCCAGGGGCAGCAGGGACTTGGCGGCGTGGGGGTCCTGCGTCATGTGGCCCTCGGCATCCACCACCACCTCCGCCGGCAGCTCCCGGTCCAGCGCACGATACTGCAGGATGCGGTTCACCGGGATCGAGCTGCTCGCCATGTCGATGAGGTAGGGGCGCTCGCCCGCCACCGGGACGGCGAAGCTGATCGGGTTGGTGCCGTGAAAGCCGTCGCGTCCGCTGTGCGCCAGCACCGCGCTGGTCGCATTGCAGGTGGCCAGGCCGATGTAGCCCGCCTCGGCGGCGGCCAGGCTGTAGCAGCCGGCGGCGGCGAAGTGGGAGGAGTTGGTGACGCTGACCGCGCCGATCCCGGCCTCTTCGGCCAGCGTCACGGCCTCCTCCATGGCGCGGTAGCCCGCGGCGGTGCCCAGCGCGTGGTCGGCGTCCAGCCGCCCGACCGCGCCCGCGCGCTTCTCGAAGCGCATCTGCGGCTTGCCTTTCACCCGGCCGCCTTCAACCACCTTCACGTAGTGCGGCAGCAGGCGCACGCCGTGGCTGTCGACGCCGCGCAGCGAGGCGCCGACCAGGGCGCGGGCCGTGGCCTCGGCGGAGGTTTCGTCCGCCCCGGCGGCGGCCAGCGTCTGGCGGACGAAGCGCGCCAGCTCATCGGCCGCGACGCGTTGCGCCGGTGGACTTGCCTCTTCGGAAGTCCCGCTCACATCACCGCACCGATCTGCCAGGGAATGAACTCGGCGTCGCCGAAGCCGAGGGCCTCCGACTTGGAAGGGGTGCCGCTGGCGACCTCCAGGATCTTGTCGAAGACGTCGCGGCCGGCCTGCTCGACGGTTTTGTCGCCGTCGGCGATGCCGCCGCAGTTGATGTCCATGTCCTCGGCCATGCGGTTGTACATCGGCGTGTTGGTGGCCAGCTTGATGGAGGGCGAGGGCTTGAAGCCGAAGACCGAGCCGCGCCCCGTGGTGAAGCAGACCACGTTGGCGCCGGAGGCGACCTGCCCGGTGACCGAGCAGGGGTCGTAGCCGGGTGAGTCCATGAAGACGAAGCCCTTGGCCGTCACCGCTTCGGCGTACTTGTAGACGCCGGCCAGGTTGGTGGTGCCGCCCTTGGCCGCCGCGCCCAGCGACTTCTCCAGGATGGTGGTCAGCCCGCCGGCCTTGTTGCCGGGCGAGGGGTTGTTGTTCATCTCGCCGCCGTTGCGCCGGGTGTAGTCCTCCCACCAGCGGATGCGCTCGATCAGCTTCTCGCCGACTTCGCGGCTGACCGCGCGGCGCGTCAGCAGGTGCTCGGCGCCGTAGATCTCCGGCGTCTCGCTGAGGATCGCCGTGCCGCCGTTGCGCACCAGCAGGTCCGCCGCCGCGCCGAGCGCCGGGTTGGCGGTGATGCCGGAGTAGGCGTCGGAGCCGCCGCACTGCAGGGCGAGGGTCAGCTCGCTGGCGGGCAGGGTCTCGCGCACCGCGGCGTTGGCCGCCGGCAGCATCGCCTTGATGCGCTCGATGGCCGCGTCCACCGTGCGCCGCGTGCCGCCGGTTTCCTGGATGGTCAGGGTCTGGAAGCGCTCGCCGGTGGACAGGCCGTAGGCGTCGAGCAGGAAGGGGATCTGGTTCACCTCGCAGCCCAGGCCGACCATCAGCACGCCGGCGAAGTTGGGGTGGCGGGCGTAGCCCCAGAGGGTGCGCTGCAGGGCCTCGTAGCCGTCGCCGCTGTCGGCCATGCCGCAGCCGGTCGAGTGCACGAAGGCGGCGACGCCGTCGATGTTGGGATAGTCGTTCAGGATGCCGGTCCTGTTGAAGGCCTCGGCGATGTAGCGCGCCACGGTGGCCGAGCAGTTCACCGAGGTCAGGATGCCGATGTAGTTGCGCGTGCCCGCGCGCCCGTCGGCGCGGCGGTAGCCCTGGAAGGTGGCGCGCTCCGCCTCCGGCACCATCGCCGTCGGCTTGACGCCCTCGCAGAAGGCGTAGTCGCGCTCGAACTCGGCCATCCCGCAGTTCTGCACGTGAACGTGCTCGCCGGGCGCGATGTCCTGCGTCGCAAAGCCGATGATCTGGTCGTACTTCACCACCGGGGCGCCCTTTTCGATGGCGCGCGTCGCCAGCTTGTGGCCGGTGGGAATGCGGTTCGCCGTGGTGACGCCTTCGCCCCCAACGTCTTCACCAGGCACTTCGGTGCCTTCCAGAATCTCGGCGCGGCTCACCACCACGTTGTCGTTGGGGCTGAGTCGGATGGTGAGGCTGGCGCCGGTCGGGGGTGTCATGATCTGGGTCCTTGGGATCAGCCGGTGGTGTAGCTGTGGCAGAGCGCGTCCATGTGACAGCCGTAGGACGACTCCAGGCGCAGGAAGGTCAGCTCGCCCTTCTTAATCGCGGCGCTCAGATCGTGCAGGTAATCGCGGCCCTTCTCCGAAACCGCGCCCTCCAGCGAGGTGACGCGGGCCAGGTCGCTGAGGTTCGGCGCCTCGATCTTCTGGACGTCGAAGATGATGTTGCCCAGCAGCAGGTTGTTGCAGCGCAGGTGCTCGACACCTTCCAGCTTCAGCGTGCGGGTATCCTTGTCCAGGGTCTCGATGGTCAGCGTGAAGGACTTGTCGCCGGGCATCTCGATCTTGCGCAGTTCGCCGTCGTTCACTTCCGGCAGAATGTCGGTCATGGGCTGGCCTCACGTCGGGTCACGGGGTTCTTCAGGAGCTTGATCTGCATCATTAGCGCCTTGGCGGCCGTCTGGCTATGCTGCAGCGATGAAGGATCATCATACCATGCATGCGATGGTCTTGCGTGAAAAGGCGGCGGGCAAGGTGGAGGCCGCCGATCTGCCGCGCCCGGAACCGGGCCCCGGCCAGATCCGCGTGAAGGTGGCCGCCTGCGGCGTCTGCCGCACCGACCTGCACGTGGTCGACGGCGACCTGCCGGACCCCAAGCTGCCCATCGTGCCGGGGCACGAGATCGTGGGCAGCGTCGACGCGCTGGGCGACGGCGTCGAGAGCTTTACTCTGGGCCAGCGGGTCGGCGTGCCCTGGCTCGGCTTTTCCTGCGGAAAATGTGACTACTGCACCTCGGGGCGCGAGAACCTCTGCGGGGAGGCGCGCTATACCGGCTACCAGATCGACGGCGGCTATGCCGACTACTGCATCGCCGATGCGCGCTACAGCTTCGCGCTGCCGGAGGGCTACAGCGATTCCGAGGCGGCGCCGCTGCTCTGCGCCGGGCTCATCGGCCACCGCGCCTACCGCATGGCGGGCGAGGCCAAGCGCCTGGGCGTCTACGGCTTCGGCGCGGCGGCCCACATCATGATCCAGGTGGCCCTCTGGGAGGGGCGGGAGGTCTACGGCTTCACGCGCCCCGGCGACGATGAGGCGCAGGCCTTCGCCCGCGATCTGGGCGCCACCTGGGCCGGGGCCTCCGGCGAGGCGCCGCCCGAGCCGCTGGACGCCGCTATCATCTTCGCGCCGGTAGGGGGCTTGGTGCCGGAGGCGTTGCGGCGGACGGCGCGCGGCGGGACCGTCGTCTGTGCCGGCATCCACATGAGCGACATCCCCAGCTTCCCCTACCGCATCCTTTGGGAGGAGCGGCAGATCCGCTCGGTCGCCAACCTGACCCGGCGCGACGCCGAGGAATTTCTCGCCCTGGCGCCCCGGGTGCCGGTGCGGACCCACACCCGGGACTATCCGCTGAAGGAGGCCAACCGGGCCCTCGACGACCTGCGCCAGGGCCGCCTGCGGGGGGCCGCCGTCCTAAAGCCCTGAAGATTCCACGGAAGACCCTGCCGGCTGCGCCGTCCCTCTCTTGAAAGCGCCCGGAAAAGTGCCGACTTTTATGGTTAACGGCGGCTTTACCTTTTTGCCGTCCCGGCCGCCGGAAAAGGCGCGTTCTTACACAATTATAAGGAACTCCCGCGCTACCCTTGCGCTACGTCTGAAGCGCAAAGACTGGCGGCCCGCTGCACCCCCCTGGCGGCCCGCCGGGACCGGACGGTCGGCAAGGGGGTGAAGGTGCGAGGTAGGAAGATGACCTTAGGTCCGGAAAGCGACCTTTGGGACGCCCACCACTCGACAAAGGCGCGGGACGAGCGCCCCTGGAACCGCAGCTACCCGGCGGGTATCGCCTGGGATGAGCCGGTGCTGCGTGAGCCGCTCTATCTGGCGCTCGACCGCGCGGTGGCGGAGTATGGCGCGCGCCCTTGCCTCGACTTCCTCGGCCGCGCCTATTCCTATGCCGAGATCGGCGTCCTGGTGGCCCGCGCCGCCAAGGGCCTGCAGGACCTCGGCGTCGGCAAGGGCACCCGGGTCGCGCTCTTTCTGCCCAACACCCCCTACTACGTGGTCTGCTACTTCGCGGTGATGAAGCTGGGCGGCATCGTGGTGAACGTGAACCCGCTCTACGCCGAGGAGGAGGTCCACGAACTGCTGGCCGATTCCGGCGCCGAGTTCGCCGTCACCCTGGACCTGAAGCTGCTGCTGCCCAAGCTCGCCTCAGCGCTGGGCAACTGCGCCCTGAAGAAGATCATCGTCGGCACCATGGGCGAGATCCTGCGCTTCCCCAAGCGCCAGCTCTTCGCCATCGCCAAGCGTGGCGAGCTGTCGAAGGTGCCGGCGGACGACGACCGCTACCTGCGCTTCGGCAAGCTGATCGACAACGAGGGCGCTTTCGTGCCAGCCGAGGTCGGGATCGACGACGTGGCGGTGCTGCAGTACACCGGCGGCACCACCGGCCTGCCCAAGGGCGCCATGCTGACCCACGGCTCGATCTCCGCCAACGCCAGCCAGCTGCACCGCTGGTTCCTGGGCGTGAAGTCGGGCGAGCAGCGGGTGCTGGCGGTGCTGCCGCTGTTCCACGTCTTCGCCATGACGGTGAATATGCATCTCGGCATCCGCATCGCCGCCGAGATCATCCTCATGCCGCGCTTCGAGATCGAGACGCTGCTGAAAACCATCGCGCGCTGCCGCCCCACCTTCTTCCCCGGCGTGCCGACCCTGTTCAACGCCCTGCTGCACTATCCCAAGCTGGAGCGTTACGACCTCTCCTGCATCGAGAACGCCATTTCCGGCGGCGCCGGGTTGCCCGCGTCGGTGCACGAGGGCTTCGAGAACCTGACCGGAGGGAACCTCTTCGAAGGTTACGGCCTCTCCGAGGCCTCGCCCGTGGTCACCTGCAACCCGATCACCGGGGGCAGCAAGCCCGGCTCCATCGGCCTGCCGCTGCCGGGCACGGAGATCGTCATCCGCTCGCTGGACGACCGCGATGTGGAGGTTCCGCTGGGCGAGCGCGGCGAGATCTGCCTGCGCGGCCCGCAGGTCATGGCCGGCTACTGGCAGCGCCCTGAGGCCTCGGCGGAAACGCTGCGCCACGGCTGGCTGCACACGGGCGATGTCGGTTACATGGATGCGGAGGGCTACACCTTCCTCATCGACCGCCTGAAGGAGGTCATCATCTCCGGCGGCTACAAGGTCTATCCGCGCCACATCGAGGAAGCCATCCACCGCCATGCGGCGGTGGCCGAGGTGATCGTCTGCGCCAAACCGGACGACTACCGCGGAGAGGTGCCCAAGGCCTTCGTGCGCCTGAAGGACGGCCACAGCCTCAATGAAGACCAGCTGCGCGAGTTCCTGGCCGACAAGCTGTCGCCCATGGAGATGCCGCGCGAAATGGATTTCCGCGACGAACTGCCGAAGACCATGATCGGCAAGCTGTCGAAGAAGGAACTCATCGCCGAAGAACGTGCCAAGCACGCGGCACTGGATCAGAATGGCGAAAGTCCGGCGGGCGATTCGCCGCCGCTTGAAGAGACGAAAGGTCTTTGACGATGGAAAAGAACGTTGTGATCGCCGGCTACGCCCGCTCGCCCTTCACCTTTGCCCATAAGGGCGAGATGGTGAAGCTGCGGCCCGACGAGATGGCGGCGCAGGTGCTTCGCGGCCTGCTTGAGCGCAGCGGCGTCGATCCCAAGGACATCGAGGACCTCATCGTCGGCTGTGCCTTTCCCGAAGGCGAGCAGGGCCTGAACGTGGCCCGGCTCATCGGTTTCCTGGCGGAACTGCCCGTCTCCGTCGCGGGGACAACGGTGAACCGCTTCTGCGGCTCTTCCATGCAGGCCATCCACATGGCCGCCGGCAATATCCAGATGAACGCCGGCGAGGCCTTCATCTGCGCCGGCATCGAGTCCATGAGCCGCGTGCCCATGGCCGGTTTCAACCCGCTGCTCCATCCCGGCCTGGCCGAGCGCTTCCCCGCCGCCTACATCTCCATGGGCGAGACGGCGGAGAACGTGGCGCGCCGGCATCAGATCACCCGTCAGCGCCAGGAAGAGCTCGCCGTGGTCAGCCACCGCAAGGCGGCCATCGCCCGCAACGAAGGCAAGCTGAAGGACGAGATCGTGCCAATGCAGGTGAACGGCGCGGCGGTGGAGGCCGACGGCTGCATCCGCGCCGACACCTCGCTGGACGCGCTGGCCGAGCTGAAGCCCGCCTTCGCCCTGGACGGCAGCGTCACGGCGGCGACCTCCTCGCCACTCACCGACGGCGCCTCCGCCGTGCTGGTGACGTCGGAGGACTATGCCAAGGCGCACGGCCTGAAGCCGCTGGCCAAGGTGAAGGCCATCGCCGTGGCCGGCTGCGATCCGGAAGTCATGGGCATCGGCCCGGTGGCCGCCACGAAGAAGGCGCTGGAGCGTGCCGGTCTCTCGGTCGGCGACATCGACATCATCGAGCTGAACGAGGCCTTCGCTGCCCAGGCGTTGGCCTGCGCCGACGAGCTGGGTCTCGACCTGGACAAGACCAACCTGGACGGCGGCGCCATCGCCCTCGGCCACCCGCTGGGCGCCACCGGCGCGCGGATCACCGGCAAGGCGGCGGCGCTGCTGCAGCGCGAGGGCAAGCAGTTCGCGCTGTCGACCCAGTGCATCGGCGGCGGCCAGGGCATCGCCACCATCCTGGAGGCCGCTTAAATGGCCATCAATCAGGCAGCGGTGATCGGCGCCGGCGTCATGGGCGCCGGCATCGCCGCGCATCTCGCCAATGCCGGAATCCCGGTGCTGCTGCTGGACATCGTCCCCCAGGGCGCAGGGGAAGGGGCTGAAGACCGCAGCGCGCTGGCCGAGGGCGCTATCGCGAAAATGCTGAAGGCCGACCCCGCGCCTTTCATGTGGAAGCGCGCGGCCAAGCTGGTGACGCCCGGCAACCTGGAAGACGACTTCGACAAGCTCGCCGACTGCGACTGGATCGTCGAGGCGGTGCTGGAAGACCCGGAGGTGAAGCGCGACCTCTACCGCCGCCTGGAAGCGGTGCGCAAGGACGGCTCCATCGTCTCCTCCAACACCTCGACCCTGCCGCTGAAGCTGCTGACCGAGGGCCTGCCCGGGCGTTTCGCCGGCGACTTCCTCATCACCCACTTCTTCAATCCGCCGCGCTACATGCCGCTGCTGGAGCTGGTCGCCGGGGAGCAGACGCGGCCCGAGGCGGTCGAGGAGATCGCGGCCTTCGGCGACCGCGTGCTCGGCAAGGCCATTGTCCACTGCCACGATACACCGGGCTTCGTCGCCAACCGCATCGGCACCTTCTGGCTGCAGTGCGCCGTGGTCGAGACCCTCGACCGTGGCCTCAGCATCGAGGAGGCCGACGCCGTCATGGGCCGCCCGCTGGGCATTCCCAAGACCGGCGTCTTCGCGCTGCTCGACCTGGTGGGTCTGGACCTCATGCCCAAGGTCGATGCCTCGCTGGCCGCGACCCTGCCGAAGGACGACGCCTACCAGGGCCTGCGCCGCGACTTCCCGCTGCTGGAAAAGCTGATCGCCGAGGGCTACACGGGGCGCAAGGGCAAGGGCGGCTTTTATCGTTTGAACCGCGAGGGCGGCGGCAAGGTGAAAGAGGCCATCGACCTCGCGACCGGCGACTACGCCCCGGCGACCAAGGTGTCGCTGGGTTCCGTCTCCGCCGCGCGGCGCGGCGGCGCCAAGGCGCTGGTGGCGCACGCGGACAAGGGCGGCGCCTTCGCCTGGGCGGTGATGTCGCAGACCCTGGCCTACGCGGCCTCCCTGGTGCCGGAGATCGCCGACGACATTCCGGCCGTCGATCGCGCCCTGCGCACGGGCTACAACTGGAAATTCGGCCCCTTCGAACTGCTCGACAAACTGGGCGCGAAGGATGTCGCCGAGCGCCTGAGGGAAGAGGGGCGTCCTGTGCCGCCGCTGCTGGAGAAGGCCGCCGCCGCCGAGGGCTTCTACCGCGTGACGGACGGCCGCCTGCAGTATCTCACCGTCGCGGGCGACTACGCCGATGTCGAGCGCGGCGAGGGCGTGCTGCTGCTGTCCGACATCAAGCTAAGCGGCGATCCGCTGGCGAAGAACGGCTCGGCCTCGCTGTGGGACATCGGCGACGGCGTCGCCTGCCTGGAGGTCCATACCAAGCTCAACACCATCGACCCGGAGGTCTTCAAGATCATCGCCCGGGCGCTGGAGCTGGTGCCGCGCGCGCACAAGGCGCTGGTCGTCTACAACGAGGCCTCGCACTTCTCCGCCGGCGCCAACCTGGGGCTTGCCATGTTCGCCGCCAACGTCGGCGCCTGGCCGGCCATCGAGGAGATGGTGGCCGAGGGGCAGAAGGTCTACACGGCGCTGAAGCGCGCGCCCTTCCCGGTGGTGGCAGCGCCCTCCGGCCTGGCGCTGGGCGGCGGCTGTGAGATCCTGCTGGCGTCCGATGCCGTGCAGGCCCATGCCGAGAGCTATATCGGCCTGGTGGAAGCGGGCGTCGGCGTCGTGCCGGCCTGGGGCGGCTGCAAGGAACTGCTGGCCCGCTACGCCCACGCCCCGAAGCGGCCCAAGGGGCCGATCCCGCCGGTCGCCGCGGCCTTCGAGACCATCGGCCTCGCCAAGGTCGCCAAGTCGGCCTTCGAGGCCAAGGAACTGGGCTTCCTGCGCGGCAGCGATCACATCACCTTCAACCGCGAACGCCTGCTGGCCGACGCCAAGAAGAAGGCCCTCAGCTTGGTCGAGGGCTACCAGCCGCCGGCGCCGCTGGACCTCTTCCTGCCCGGGCCGTCCGGCAAGGCCTCGCTCGCCTTCGCCCTGCGCGACCTCTTCGCCAAGGGCGTGGCGACGGAGCACGACATGGTGGTGGCCTCGGAACTGGCCGAGGTCTTGACCGGCGGTCCCAAAGCCGACTTCACGGAGGCGACCAGCGAGGACGCGGTCTTGAAGATGGAGCGCGCCGCCTTCATGCGTCTGGTGAAGACGCCGGGCACCCTGGCGCGGGTCGAACACACCCTCGAAACCGGAAAGCCGCTCCGGAATTGATGGGGCGGAACTAGGAAAGATACGATGGTCAGTTACAAGGCGCCGCTCGACGACATTCGCTTCCTGCTCTACGACCTGCTCGACTACGAGGGGCAGGTGGTCGGGCTGCCTGGCTGTGACGAGGCGAACCGCGAGCTGGTCGATGCGGTCTTGGAGGAAGGCGCCAAGTTCTGCGAGAACGAGCTGCTGCCGCTGAACCGCTCCGGCGACGAGGAAGGCTGTACTTTCGAGAACGGCGTGGTGCGTACGCCCCAGGGCTTCAAGGAACTCTACGAGGCCTTCTGCGAGGCGGGCTGGAACGGCCTCTCGCTGAACCCGGATTACGGCGGCCAGGGCCTGCCCAAGACCCTGCAATTCGTCATGACCGAGCTGATCTGCTCTTCCAACATCAGCTTCGGCATGTATCCCGGCCTGACCCACGGTGCCTGCAACGCGCTGGAACTGCACGGCAGCGACGAGCAGAAGCAGACCTTCCTGCCCAACATGATCCACGGCCGCTGGTCGGGCACCATGTGCCTGACCGAGCCGCACTGCGGCACCGACCTGGGACTGATCCGCACCAAGGCCGAGCCCACGGGTGAGGGCACCTACAAGATCACCGGCACCAAGATCTTCATCTCCGCCGGCGAGCACGACATGGCCGAGAACATCGTTCACCTGGTTCTCGCCAAGCTGCCCGACGCGCCGGAGGGATCGAAAGGCATCTCGCTGTTCATCGTGCCGAAGTTCCTGGTGAAGGAAGACGGCAGCCTG
Source organism: Kiloniellaceae bacterium (assembly GCA_048268885.1). Taxonomy (GTDB): domain Bacteria; phylum Pseudomonadota; class Alphaproteobacteria; order Kiloniellales; family Kiloniellaceae; genus Pelagibius. The sequence goes on from JBLWUP010000003.1 coordinate 219,356, forward strand.
GGCGCGCGCAACGGCGTCGCCTGCGGCTCGATCGAACACAAGATGGGCATCAAGGCCTCCTCCACCTGCGTCATGAACTTCGACGCGGCCGAAGGCACTCTGGTCGGCGCACCGCACAGCGGCATGGCCAAGATGTTCACAATGATGAACGTGGCGCGCCTCGACGTCGGCATCCAGGGCCTCGGCTTGGCGGAGACCGCCTACCAGTCGGCGGCGGTCTACGCCAAGGAACGCCTGCAGGGCCGCTCGCTGGCCGGGCCGCAGCACCCCGACAAATCAGCCGACCCGATCATCGTGCACCCGGACGTGCGCAAGAACCTGCTGACCATGCGCGCCCTGAACGAAGGCGCGCGGGCGCTGGCGCTCTGGGTCGCCATCGCCGTCGACGTGGCCGAGAAGCACCCCGACGAAGCCAAACGCCAGGAGGCCGACGACCTGGTCGCGCTCATGACGCCGATCATCAAGTCCTTCTTCACCGACGCAGGCTTCGAGGTGACCAACATCGGTATGCAGGTCTTCGGCGGCCACGGCTACATCCGCGAGCACGGCATGGAGCAGCTGGTGCGCGACGCCCGTATCGCGCAGCTCTACGAGGGCACCAACGGCATCCAGGCGCTCGACCTGGTGGGCCGCAAGCTGGGCCAGAACATGGGCCGCCTGCTGCGCCGCTTCTTCCATCCCGTTCAAGCTTATGTCGAGGAAGGCATGACCAAGCCGGAGATGGCGGAGTTCGTCGCGCCGCTCGCCAAATCCTTGGGCCGCCTGCAGCAGTCGACCCTGTGGATCGGCCAGCAGGGCCTGAAAGATCCGGAGGAAGCCGGCGCGGCGGCGACCGACTACCTGAATCTCTTCGCCTACACGGCGCTGGCCTATCTCTGGGCCCGCATGGCCGAGGTGAGCCTGGCGAACCTCGAGGGCGAACAGGCCGAGTTCCACGAGGCCAAGCTCGCCACCGCGCGCTTCTTCTTCCAGCGCCTCCTGCCCAAGAGCTCCGGTCACTTCTCCGCCATCATGGCCGGCAAGGCCCCACTCATGGACATGAAAGAGGCGGCGTTTTAGCGGGCTCTCACCCCTGCACTATTGTCATGCTCGGGCTTGTCCCGAGCATCCAGGGCGGGCGTCTCGTCGCTTGCCCTGGACCCTCGGAACAAGTCCGAGGGTGACGCGCGGAGAAGCGGAGAAAGAATCCCCCTCACCCAGCTTCGGCTGGGCTCGCTTCACTCGCCACATACAAAAGTGTCGTCCCGGCACTTGTTGCCGGGACCCATTGGCCTTGCCGGTTGCTCGGTACAAAGAACTTTCCACCCTTCGTCGCCGTCTGCTCACGCCAATGGATCCCGGGGACAAGCCCCGGGATGACAAGGGGGCGGTCGTGAGAGAGGGGAGCCTCACCCTCGCTCGATGCGGAACTGGTAGCAGTTGTTGGTCGAGGAGCGCAGGTGCAGGTAGGCGACCTTGGGGTCCTGCAGCAGGGTCCGCGCCGTTTCCTCGATCTTACCCGGCGGCACCACTTTCCCCGTGCCGTAGATAATGCGGTCGTTGTTGCCGTAGCCGCGAATGAGCACGGCCTGGCGCTGCGCATAGTGCTCCGGCACGCCCGCGGCCTCGTCGTAGCGCGGGCAGTCTTCGGCGTGGACGAAGATCGGGCCGACCTCGGCGTAGGGCTGCGGGCCGGGGAAGGGGCGGTGAGCCAGCACCAGGAAGGAATCACCCTCGGCGACGTCGTCCAGGCAGTGGCGGCAGGTGTTGCCGTCGCCGTCGGAGATCTGTCGTTCGGGCGCCTGGCCGTTGGCGTCGGGGGCGCCGTCGCGCCAGGCTTCGGCGGTGTCACTGTCGAGGGCGATGAAACGCAGGGCGGTCATGTCAGGGCTCCGGCTCGGTGGATCTGTCCCATCACGACAGGCCTGCTTCTTTGCCTCTATCCGCATCTTGCGCAGTCCGCGGGAAACTGGTCCTTTGGCTCTGGCGTTCGGAAGGGAGGCAGAGCATGGCCGCTGCGGCAAAGAAGTTTCAGGACATCTCGGCGGTGATCGTCGGCGGCACCTCGGGCATCGGCTTCGCGGCGGCGTCGGCCTTGCTGAACGCGGGGGTGCCGCGTCTGCGCGTCGTCGGGCGCAACCCCGGGCGCGCGGCCGGGGCGGCGAAGGAACTGGCCGAGGTCCATCGCCCGGCCGATGTCGGCGCCCTGGTCTTCGATTGCAGCGAGGGCGCCGCGGCCGAGGATATGGCCCGGACCGCCGCCCGCGAGATGGGCGGCATCGACCTGCTGGTCTGCTCGCCGGGCGGCAACTCGCTGCCGGAGCTGCTGTTCCGCCAATCGATCGACCAGATCAACCGGACCCTGCTGCAGGATCTCTCCCCGACGCTGAACGCCTGCCGCGCCGTGCTGCCGGTGATGATGGCGGGCGCGGGCGGCTGTATCCTCAACGTCGCTTCCGACGCGGCCAAGGTAGCGACGCCGGGCGAGAGCGTCATCGGCGCGGTCATGGCGGGGATCGTGCAGTTCACCCGCGGCCTCGCCATCGAGGGCAAGCGCAACGGCATCCGCGCCAACGCCATCACCCCGTCGCTGGTCGAGGGGACGGCCTTCACCGAACGGCTCATGGCCGAGGGCACCTTTTCCAAGAAGCTTTTCGAGAAGGCGCGGCCCCTGGCCGACCTCGGGCCGACCACCGCGGAAGATCTGGCCGAACTCATCGTCTTTCTCGCCGGTCCGGGCGCGGCGAAAATCACCGGCCAGGCGATCTCGGTGAGTGGCGGCATCAGCGCGGCTTAGTGGCGGCGGACCAGTTGCCGCATCATGGTGAGGGTGTAGACTGTCCGCCTTTGCGGCCGGTCCGGCCGAAGAAATCTCATACCTCGGGAGATACCCATGCCGTACCTGGCCGACCAGGAACGTTATGACACGATGACCTACAGCCGCTGCGGCCGCAGCGGCCTGCAGCTGCCGGCGCTCTCGCTCGGCCTGTGGCACAATTTCGGCGACGACCGCCCCTTCGAAACCGGCCGCGCCATCTGCCGGCGCGCCTTCGACCTCGGTATCACCCACTTCGACCTGGCCAATAACTACGGTCCCCCGCCGGGCTCGGCCGAAGCCAACTTCGGGCGGCTGCTGAAGACCGACTTCGCGCCCTACCGCGATGAGATGATCATCTCCTCCAAGGCCGGCTACCTCATGTGGCCGGGCCCCTACGGGCAATGGGGCAGCCGTAAGTATCTGCTGGCCAGCCTGGACCAGAGCCTGAAGCGCCTGGGCACGGACTACGTGGACATCTTCTATTCCCACCGCTACGACCCCGACACGCCGCTGGCGGAGACCATGGGCGCGCTGGATTCAGCGGTGCGCCAGGGCAAGGCGCTCTACGTCGGCATCTCCTCCTATGGGCCGGAGAAAACCCGCGAGGCGGTGAAGATCCTGCGCGATCTCGGCACGCCCTGCCTGATCCACCAGCCGAGCTATTCCCTGCTGAACCGCTGGATCGAGAACGACGGCCTGCTGCCGGTGCTGGAGGAAGAGGGCATCGGCTGCATCGCCTTCTCCCCGCTGGCCCAGGGCATGCTGACCGACAAGTACCTGAAGGCGGTGCCGGAGGGCAGCCGCGCGACGGCCGGCAAGTCTCTGCGCCCGGAGTTCATGACCGACGAGAACCTGGCGAAGGTGCGTGGTCTCGCCGAGATCGCCCGGGCGCGCGGCCAAAGCCTGGCGCAGATGGCCATAGCCTGGGTCCTGCGCGATCCCCGCATCACCACGGCGCTGATCGGCGCCAGCCGGGTCGAGCAGGTGGAGGACTGCGTCGCCGCCCTGGGCAAGCGCGACTTCAGCGACGCGGAGCTGGCGAAGATCGACGGGCTGGCGACCGAAAGCGGCATCAACCTCTGGGCCGCCTCCAGCGAACACGGCTGAGGCGAGGCGGCGCTAGCCCAGCAGGCCGCTGCTGGCGATGCCGTCGAAGAGGAACTGCACCGCCAGGGCGGCGAGCAGCACGCCCATCACGCGGGCGATGACGTGCAGGCCGGTGACGCCCAGCAGGCGCTGGATCTGCACGGCGATCAGCATCAGCACGAAGGTGGCCAGCAGCATGCCGATCAGGCAGCCGACGACGATGCCGATGGTCGCGGGGTCGCCCTCGGCGTTGGCGACCAGCAGGATGGTGGCGCCCATGGTGCCCGGCCCGGCGATCAGCGGCGTGGCCAGGGGGAAGACCGAGATGTCGGCTTTGGCCGTGGCCTCGCGGTTTTCGTCCTCGGTGGTGGTGACCCCGCCGGAGGGCCGCGCGAAGACCATGTCGATGGCGATGAGCAGCAGCAGGATGCCGCCCGCCGTGCGCAGCGCCGCCAGCGAGATGCCGAAGAGGTGCAGCAGCGAATCGCCGAAGATGGCAAAGGCCAGCAGGATGGCCAGCGCGATCAGGGTCCCTTTCAGCGCAATGCCGCGCCGCTCCGCCGTGGTGTTGTGCGGCGTCAGCGCGGCGAAGAGCGCCGCCACGTCGAGCGGACCGATGGTCGCGAAAAAAGTGGTGGCGGCGACGAGGGCGGTTTCCAGCATAGGCCGTTTCGAGCAAAACCTGGGAGCGAAGAAGCAAACGGCGCATCCTGGCAGGCGGATGAAATGCCGTCCAGAGAGAGGCTCCCAGGGCTCGGCCGGGTTTGAGGGTTGGGATGACGACAGGATCGGAAACCACTGGTTGTAGCCCCTTGGCTGCCGACAAATCACGGGCCGTTAAGGCCGTTCGTGCTATAATTTTTCGGACCTATAACCCAAACAAAGCAGGTTGTAGGACTTACCACTAAATCTCGAAGGTCAGGTTCGTCCCGCCAAGAAGATTCTGTGCAAGGAGGAATTCCCCCGCGCGGCAAGGGAGAGTATCCACAGCGGGTGTATCGTCCTAATATCCAGCGACAGGGGACCGTGATCGGGCGCGGGAGGGGCGACAGATGCAGCAGGACCATATCGAGGCGCTGGCCGAGGCAATCTATGACGCGAGCCTCGATCCCGCCGGCTGGCCACAGGCCATGGCGCTGGTGCGCGAGAGCTTCGAGACTGGCGCGGCTTGCCTCTATTCCCTCGACTACGGCCGCCGGCGCATGCGACCCGTCGAGGTCGGCGACATCGCACCCCGCTTTCTCACCTCCTTCGAGGCTAACTTCTATACGGATGACAATCCGAGCGCCCGCTCGCCCGCACTGCACCGGCCGGGAATCGTCCGCACCGACCGGCGCCTCGACGACTACTTCCGCGACGATGGCGTCCTCAGGCGCTCGCGCTACTACCACGAATGGCTGCGGCCGCAGGACTTCGCCCACACCATGGGCGCGACGCCCCTGGCCGAGGGCGGCATCGTCTTGAATCTCTCGCTGCTGCGCTCGGCCGACGTCGGCCCTTTCCGCGCCGAGGAGGTCCGGCGCTTCGAGAAGCTCCAGACCCACCTTTGCCGGGCGCTGCGGACCGCCCAGCGCCTGGAAACGCTGACGGCCGAGAGCGGCACCACTGCCGCGGCGCTCGACCGCTTGGACCAGGGCGTGATCTTTGTGAGCGGACGCGGGCGGGTCCTGCATTGCAACGTGGCCGCCGAGATGCTGCTGCGGCGGGGCAGCGGTCTCACCCTGCGCGGCGGCCGCCTGACGGCAGTCGATCCGGCCGCCCGGCAGGGCCTTGCTCGACTGCTGCGCCAGACACAGGACCCCGCGGGCGGCGCCCCCGGCAGCCTGGTGGTGCCACGGTCGGACGGGCCACACCCGCTTGTTCTCAACGCCGTCGCGCTCTCCGTCCAGGCCAGCCGCTTCGTCGCAGATCAGGCGAGCGTCATGGTACTCATCTCCAATCTTTCGGCCCCGCGCCGCCCCGACCTCGGCCTGTTGCCGGCGCTCTACGGGCTAACGCCGGCCGAGGCGCGCCTCGCCGGCGCGCTGCTGGCCGGCGGCGGGCTGCGCCAGGCGGCTGCAGCGGCGGGCATGACCTACGAGACGGGCCGCTGGTACCTCAAGGTCCTGCTGCAGAAGACCCACACGAGCCGCCAGAGCGAGTTGGTGGCCCGCCTCCTCACCGACCTCGGCGGCTCCCCAGGCTGAGGGTGCTGAAAGTCATCCGGTCGCCTGCTCTCCGCCGCTCATGACAATTCCCGCGACTATGATGGCGACGAGAGCGAAACCGACAATGCCCAAAATAATCCGCCCGATTCGGGATTCGCTCGCCCTGGCCCGAGCAGTTCAAGTCGCCGGCGGACGCCAGAGGCTCATGTCAATTCAATCGCCGACAGTCGCTGAGAGCGGTGTCTGCCTGGCCGAGATCCTGTGGCACCAGCACACAAAGCGCGTTGGAACTTCCCTTCGTCAGCAGCAGGGTGAAGGCGCCGGAAGCGCCGGCCGCCTGGTCGAGCTTCCAGCCGTCTGACAGCAGCGTTTCGAGGCTCTGGTTCAACGGCTCGTAGCGGGTGGCGACGCCGTAGGGCACCAACACGGCGGCGATTTCATCCACCAGGTCGCGGCTCTCGGCCGCGCCCGAATCCGCCTGGCCGCCGGGCGTGGCTTCTGCAATGGCCGCCACGCGGGACAACGGGATGGTCGGCCCACCGGGAATCGCCAGCGTGGCGTTGTCGGCATCACGGAAAGTGAATCTGGCCGGCGGGTTTCCAACGCCGCCGATGAAGATTTCATAAACCCCGCCGCTGCCTTGGGCAGTGTAGGGAATCTTCGGCTCGTCGGGACCGAACTGCAGGGTCTGCGAGGTGATGAAGATCTGGCCCTTTTCCCCGGTGCTCGGGTCTTCGCCCTCCCAGGTGCCGATGAGAAGGCTGTCTTGTGCCGTTGCCACGCTCGCGCTCCAGGCAAGTAGGCAGAAGGCTCCGACCAAAGCCAAGAATGATCCGCGCATCGTTCGTTTCCTCCCCTACATGCGGTTAGCCCGGGCTTCCCAAGCTATCGCGAGTGTCATCATGGGCTCGCGAGGTCCTTTAGTTGGCAAGCACCACCCCGATGACCAACAGAATCGCCAAGACGGCGATTGCGCCGAAGAACAACCACTTCATCAGCGTCGGGATGACCTTCCTGAGCGCCACGACTAGGACCACCGAGAAAACCGCAGCCGACCAGCCGTACCACTCCGGAAGGCCGTTCAGGTCGCTGTCCGAGAGGCCGAGCACAGGCGCCAGGGCGAGCAGCAGCCCGAAGCAGACCATCCAGAAGCCGACGAAACAGAAGAATGGATGCAGGAACAGGGCTGCCACGATTGCCACGAGGGTTTCCCCAAGCTTGCGGCTCTCCTCGGCGACCCGGGCATTGCCGGCCTGCGGGTTCTGGTACCCCGCTGCGAAGTGCGCCAGATGGCGCTGGCTCGCTTTGTAGTCATCGGCTCCCCTAAGCCCCTCGGCGGTACCGTCGGATATGCCGGTCGTCCTGCTATGGGTGTACGAGTCGCGCGTCATTGACTGTTCCTTCGCGAAATCTGCCGTCGACAGGGATGTCCCGGGTCGACGTCCTGGACGGGTCACGGGAGTCTGATATGAAGCGGTACGGCGGAAACCTCCCATATGGGAGGTATCGGAGATCTCATCGCCGGCCTCTCCGCCGCCTGACCGGAGGTGGGTCCGGCGCACGCCATCCGCATGCTGGACGCGGGTCAGAGGCGCCTACTACATCTTGTGCTGCGAAGATATCGGTCGGTTTAAAAAAGAAGGCCAACAAACGCATTTCGAATCAATGCGTTATCCCATCAACGCCGTCTGCCGAATTGTTTGGGTTATAGGTCCGTAATTTTTAGCTATAGTTTTTAGGTAGATGAAGGCTGGGGGTGGTTGGGGACAGGATGCGAAAGCATCACGAAAAGCGCCTGCTTCGGCGGGCCGGACCATCATGATTGAGACGATCAAAAGCCAGCGTCTGCGCGTTCTCCTGGAGCATTACCTCGCGGTCCGGGGCGCCAAGCGCATGCCCGCGCGCCGCGACATCGATGCGACCTGCCTGGCGCCGGTGCTGTCGATCATCTGGGTGAATGACTACGAGCCGGCGGCCGGTACCTTCCGCTACCGTCTGGCGGGCGAGGAGGTGAACGACATCTTCGGCGGCTCCGTCGCCGGGCGGCTGCTGTCGGACTTCGTCTTCGGCGACCGCTTCGTCGTCACCAACGATCACTTCCTGAAGGTGATGAACGACCAGCAGGCCATGCTGGCCAGCGGGCCCATATACCGCTGCACCGACCGCATCGCCATGGGCGAGCGCCTGGTGCTGCCGCTGTCCGGCGACGGGGAGACCGCCGACGGCCTGATCGGCGCCACGGCGCGCGGCACCCTGGTCGACTTCGAAGAGGCTTCCATGAGTCAGCAGAAGACGGTCTTCGTTCCTCTCGACGACCTGGAAATGGTCGCCGCCAAGCACGTGGCGGGGGGGGAGTAGACGCTCGCCGCGCTGTGCCGAAGCTGCGCCCCCGTGACCCTATCCTTCCAAGAATCCCCAGCCGTCGGGACTGAAACCATGGCGCAGGGCGATCTCGGTGGTCCGGCGTTCGTGCTCCCAGAGGGTTTCCAGGGTCAGCCTGATCGACGCGACGGCGGCTTCTACCGTGGGATTGTTGCGGTAGTGCCGCACTGTATAGCCGGCGGCCTCCAGCGCTTCTGAAAAACCCGGCACATCCGGTGACGGCCCCGCCGGCAGGAACTGGATCTCGAGGGTGTGAGGGTGCTGGAAGTCGATCTGCTTGGATTGAAGATCGTTCCAGACCCAGGCTGTTTCTTTGTACTGGCCGTCCCAGTCGTGTGCGTCGGTCATTTCTTCTGTCATTTGGTTGAGCGGCAGGCGACTTCGGCCATTACCACCCCGGCCGGCCGTTCAGCGGATAGCGCGGGTCGTTGAAGCCGGGGGTCGAGGGGTGGCCGGGGGCGACGAGGGAATTCAGCAGCGCCTCGTCCTCTTCGTCGAAGCCGTGGTCGAGGGCGCCGAGGTAGCCCTTCCACTGCGCCAGGGTGCGCGGGCCGGCCAGCACCGAGGTGATGATGGGGTTGGCCAGCACCCAGTTCACGGCGAAGTCCGCCGCCGTCATGCCCTTGGCTTCGGCGTGCTGTTGGATCTTCTGGGCGATGACCAGGGATTCCTCGCGGAACTCGCTCTGCATCATGCGGGCGTCCTTGCGGCCGGCGCGGCTGCCCTTGGGCGGCGCCTTGCCGGGCTGGTACTTGCCGGTGAGGACGCCGCGCGCCAGCGGGCTGTAGGGCACCACGCCCAGGCCGTAGTACTCGCAGGCCGGCAGGATCTCCACCTCCGGCATGCGGTTCATGGCGTTGTAGTAGGGCTGGCAGACGATGGGCTTGTCGATGCCGGCCTGGGCGGCCAGGTGCACCATCTCGGCGATGCGCCAGCCGCAGAAATTGCTGATGCCCCAGTAGAGCGCCTTGCCGGACCCCAGCACGTCGGCCACGGCGCTGACCGCTTCCTCCAGCGGCGCCGAGTAGTCGTCCAGGTGCAGATACCAGATGTCGACGTAGTCCACGTTCAGGCGGGTCAGGCTGTCGTCCATCGCCTTCAGCAGCCACTTGCGGCTGAGCCCTTGCGAATTGGCATGGCTGTCGTTCACCGGGTTGCCGCCCTTGGTGGCCAGCACCCAGGCGTCGCGGTCCTTGGCGATGGCCCGGCCGACGATCTCCTCCGACTTGCCCTTGGCGTACTGGTCGGCGGTGTCGATGAAGTTCACCCCCGCGTCGCGGGCATGGCCGATGATCCGTTTGGCGTCCTTCTCGTCGGTCTGGTCGCCGAACATCATGGTGCCGAGGCAGATCGGCGAGACGGTCAGGCCGCTGCGGCCCAGCTTGCGCATGTCCATAGGGGGAGCCTTTCAGGGCTGATTCTCTGAGTTTCTTGGAAGGGTTCCAGAAGCGGAACCGGGAATTTCGGCGGGGAGTTTAGTCCGCCCCCCTGCCGCACGGCAACCGGCGGCTTCCAGCGGCCCCTGATACCTCTCTGAAACCGCGAGAGCCTTGGACTGGGCCTGTGGGCGTGCTAAGCCAATTGGCCTCAAATACTGTCCGAACGGACAACAATACTCAGGGAGCGAGACCAAGATGCGTCTACGAGCTGTCTTCACCGGCCTTTCCGCCGCAGCACTGGCTGCCGCCGGCCTCACGCTCACCGCCGCGGCCCAGGAAGTCACCGTGGCGACCACCGCCATCGTCGAACACCCGGCCCTCGACGCCGCGCGCGACGGCGTGCGCGACGAACTGGCCGCCGCGGGCTACGAGGAGGGCAAGAACCTGCGCTTCCTCTATGAAAGCGCCCAGGGCAATCCGGCCACCGCGGCGCAGATCGCCCGCAAGTTCGTCGGCGAGGCGCCGGACGTGATCGTGCCGATTTCCACCCCCTCCGCCCAGGCCGTGGTCTCGGCCACCAAGGAGATCCCCGTCGTCTTCACCGCGGTGACCGATCCCGTGGGCGCCAAGCTGGTGGGCGACATGATGAAGCCGGGCGGCAACGTCACCGGCATGACCGACCTCTCCCCGATCGGCAAGCACCTGGACCTGATCAAGGAGATCAGCCCCGACGCCAAGACCGTGGGCGTGCCCTTCAATCCCGGCGAGGCCAACTCGGTCACGCTGATGGAGCTGATCAAGCAGGAAGCGCCGTCGCGCGGCCTGACCGTCGTGGAGGCCCCGGCCACCAAGTCCTCGGAAGTGCTGGGCGCCGCCCAGAGCCTGATCGGCAAGGCCGACGTGATCTACGTGCCGACCGACAACACCATCGTCTCGGCGCTGGAGGCCGTCATCAAGGTCGGCGTCGACAATCAGGTGCCGGTCTATGCCGGCGACACGGATTCCGTGCCGCGGGGCGCCATCGCCGCCGTCGGCTTCAACTACTATGACATCGGCCGGCAGACCGGCAAAATGGTGCTGCGGATCCTGAAAGGTGAGGCGCCGGGCGACATCGCCGTGGAAGGCGTGGAGATCACCGAGCTTTACGTGAACCCCGCCATGGCCAAAAAGATGGGGGCGACCATCCCGGACTCCCTCGTTGCAAAGGCCAAGGAAGTGGTGCAGTAAGCGCCATCCTCGGCTTTGAAGAGGTCGCGCCCTTCGGGGCGCGGCGGGTGGCATGAACCTAGTTTCCTTCCTCGGGGCGATCGAGATCGGCTTCGTCTACGGTCTCGTCGCCCTGGGGGTCTACCTCTCCTTCCGCATCCTGAATTTTCCGGACCTGACCGTCGACGGCAGCTTCCCGCTGGGCGCCGCTGTCTGCGCGACGCTGATCATCGCCGGCGTCGATCCCTATCTGGCGACGGGTCTGGCCATCGTCGCCGGCATGCTGGCCGGCCTGGTGACGGCGGTTCTCAACCTGCGTTTCGGCATCCTGCATCTGCTGGCCTCGATCCTCACCATGATCGCGCTCTACTCGGTGAACCTGCGCATCATGGGGCGGCCGAACCTGGCGCTGATCACCGAGCCGACGGTGCTGACCCCCTTCGAGGGCCTGGGCCTGTCGGGGCTGTATCTGAAGCCCATCTTCGGGGCGGTGGTGATCGCCGTTGTCGCGCTCATGATGGGCTGGTTCCTCATCACCGAGTACGGCCTCGGCATGCGGGCGACCGGCGCCAACCCGCGCATGGCCCGGGCCCAGGGCATCGCCACCGCGCGGGTCACCGCCACCGGGATGGCGATCTCCAACGGCCTGGTCGCCCTCGGCGGCGCGCTCTTTGCCCAGATGAACGGCTTCGCCGACATCACCATCGGCACCGGCACCATCGTGGTCGGCCTGGCGGCGGTCATCGCCGGCGAGGCGATCTTCCGGGTGCGCGGCGTGGTGCTGGCGGTGGTCGCCTGCATCTTCGGCTCGATCATCTACCGCTTGGCGATCGCCTTCGCGCTGAACGCCGACTACCTCGGCCTCACCTCGGCGGACCTGAACCTGGTGACCGCCGTGCTGGTCGCCCTGGCGCTCATCCTGCCGGGCGCGCGCAATCCCTTCAAAGCGCTGCTGGCGCGGCGCAACGGCAAGGTCGGTGGGGGAGGCGGCGCATGATCCGGGTGGAAGACCTCAAGGTGACCTTCAGTCCCGGCACGGTGATGGAAACCCGCGCCCTGCAGGGCGTCTCCGTCAACATCGCCGCCGGCGAGTTCGTCACCGTCATCGGCTCCAACGGCGCCGGCAAGTCGACGCTGCTGAACTGCCTGACCGGTGAGGTGCCGCCGACCGCCGGGCGCATCATCATCGACGGCACCGACGTGACGCACTGGCCGGCGCCGCGCCGCGCCGCGCTCGCCGCCCGCGTGTTCCAGGATCCGCTGGCCGGTACCTGCGAAGGCCTGACCATCGAGGAGAACCTGGCCCTGGCGGCCTCGCGCGGCACCCGCCGCGGCCTCGGCAAGGCCTTGAGCCAGGCGCGCCGCGACGAGTTCCGCGACAAGATCGCGCGCCTCGGCCTGAACCTGGAAAACCGCCTCGGCGACCGCATGGGCCTGCTTTCCGGCGGCCAGCGCCAGGCGGTCAGCCTGGTCATGGCGACGCTGAGGCCGACCAAGATCCTGCTGCTCGACGAGCACACCGCGGCGCTCGATCCGCGCATGCAGAACTTCGTTCTCGAGCTGACCCGCGACCTGGTGGAGGCCGAGAAGCTCACCACCCTGATGGTCACCCACTCCATGCGCCAGGCCCTCTCGCTGGGCACGCGCAGCTTCATGCTGCACGAGGGCCAGGTGGTGCTCGACGTGAAGGGCGAGGCGCGCGCCAGGATGCAGGTCGGCGACCTCATGGCCATGTTCGCCAAGGTGCGCGGCGAGGAAATCGACAGCGACGCCCTGCTGCTGAGTTAAGCAGTTCTCAAAGTTTTACGGATGTATAATTATACGTTTGTGATACAATGAGGCTCTTCCAGCAGCAGGAGTGCGCGTCTTATGTCTCAGCCCGTGAAGATCCGGAAGATCGGCAATTCCCTGGGGGTCACCTTGTCGGAGCAGGTTCGCGAGATGGGCCTGAAAGAGGGTGACAGCCTCTATGTCGTGAAGACCTGCAACGGGATCGAACTGACACCTTTCGATCCGGATTTCGCCGAGGCGCTGGACGCTGCCCGCGATTTCATGCGTCGCTATCCCAATGCCATGAAGAAGCTGGCCCAGTGAGAGAATGGTTGAGAGAATGGGTGAGAGAAGCGGCCCCGTGACGGAACCGCGTTGGCTGACCCTGGCGATGGTCCATGCCCTTCACAGCGAGTCCGTCGCCCGCTTTGGCGGAAGCGGCGGCACGCGGGATGCGGGCCTTCTGGAATCCGCCTTGGCGCGTCCTCAACATCGCGCGGCCTACGAAGAAGGCGTATCGCTCTTTGCGCTTGCCGCCGATTACTGCCTCGGCATCGTGAAAAACCATCCCTTTCTGGACGGGAACAAGCGCAGCGGAATTCTGGCGGCAGCCACTTTCTTGTCGCTCAACGGCTATGACTTCAGACCACCGGAGACCTCCATCGTTCAGATGATCGTCGCTCTGGCGGCCGGCGAGGCGGACGGTGAAGACCTTGCCGTCTGGTTCGAGGAGTTCTCTGAAGCCCGGACGAACTAGCCGGGTAGCGCTAGGGCCGCACGCGCGCGGCCGTCTGCACCGGTTTGTGGCGGGCCAGGTAGAAGGCGCCGCTGCAGATCATCACCGCGCCAAGGATCGCCGCCGGGCGCGGCACCTCGTCGAAGAAGACGAGCCCCAGCAGGGCCGCGAAGACCAGGCCGACATACTTGACCGGGACCAGCTTGGCGGTCTCCGCGATCTTGAAGGCGCGGATGTTGCAGTACTGGCCGATGATGGCCACCGGCCCCATGCACAGCAGGATCAGCAGGTCGTGCAGCGGCAGCCGGTTCCACGACCAGGCGCTGAAGATGAGAAGGCCCAGGCAGGCGCTGCCGTTGACCATGGTCAGGGTGCGCTGCGGCGTGTCGTTCACCGCCGCGAAGCGCAGCAGCACGACTTCGGCGCCCCAGGCAAAGGCCTGCACCAGGGCGGCCAGGGCCCCCAGGGAAACCCAGCTCGGCGCGCCGGGGTCCGGTCCGGCGACGATGATCGCGCCGGTCAGGCAGAAGCTGCCCGCCGCGAAATCCCGGAAGGAAACCCTCTCCCCCAGAAAGACCGCCGCCAGGGCGACGGCGAAGACGCCGTTGGTCATGGCGATGGCCTGGGCGTTGGCCAGCGGGATGTGGGTCACGGCGTAGGTGCCGAAGGCGACGCTGGCGACGCCGCAGCTGGCGCGCAGCGCGTGCATGAGGTTCAGCCGCCGCTTCGTCGGGGCGGTGATCTCCGCGAAACCCTGCGACGGTCCGTAGGTCCGCAGAAAGAACGGCAGGATGGTGAGGAAGCCGGCGAAGTAGCGCAGGAAGGCCACCTGCGGCGGCACCACCGCGTCGCTCACCAGCTTCGGCAGCATGAACATGAAGGCGAAGAGGAAGGCGCCGAGCGCGGCCCAGCCCATGGCCTTGACGAGATCGCGGGACACGAGAGAGCGGTTCTCCGGGGTGGATGGTGGCGCGCGCAGCGACGCGGCGTGGCAACACCATTGGCCATAATACAGATGAATGGAAGCCGGCTAGATGGTATATCAGCTATTCGAATATGCATGGCTTCAGGAGGGTGCCCGCCGATGGCTTCCGAAACCGATCTTGCGGCGATGGACTGGGACGACCTCAAGGTCCTGAACGCCGCCGCCGAATGCCTCAGCCTGTCCGGCGCGGCGCGGCGTCTCGGCATCAGCCAGCCGAAGGCGAGCCGGCGCCTGCGCGGCCTGGAGGAGGCGCTGGGCGTCCGGCTGTTCGACCGTCTGCCCAGCGGGTTGGCGCCGACGCCGGCCGGGCAGCGCCTGATCCCGCTGGTGGCCGAGATGGCGAAGGCCGCCGATGCGGTGGCGCGGCTGCGCCCGGCCCTGCCGGAAGAGGCCCGGGGCACGGTGCGGATTTCGGCCATGGAAACGGTCTCGCGCTTTCTCACGCAGCGGATGGACCGACTGTTCGCCGCGGCGCCGGGGGTCGAGATCGAGATCCTGCCGGCCCATGCCGACGTGAACCTCTGGCGCCGCGAAGCCGACCTGCAGGTGCGCGAGTGCCTGCCGGAGGGCGCCGATCTGGTGGTCCGCCGGCTGGCAGACGTGGCCTATGCCGTCTACGGCGCGGCGGATCTGGTGGCCCGGCAACCCGCGGCGAAAACCGAGGCGCGCTACCGGGACTGCGACTGGATTGGTTTCAGCGAGGACCGGCTGTTCTTCCCGCTGCAGAAGAAGTGGCTCGACGCGCGCTTGGCGCGGCCGCCGCGCCTGCGTTCCACCGACATGGATGTGGTCCTGGAAGCCCTGGCGGGCGGCATCGGCCTGGCGGTGGTGCCCTGCTGCCTGGCCGACAACGATCCGCGGCTCGTGCGGCTGACGCCGCCGATCCCGGGCATCTGCCGGCCTCAGCATCTGCTGAGCCACCGCGACATGCTGCGCGAGCCGGCGGTGCGCGCCATCGCCGATGCCCTGCAACAGCTCTTCAAGGCCGAGCGGCGCTGTCTCGCCGGGGAGAGCGTGCCGGTCGCAGCGGAGTAAGGGAGCCTCCCGCGCGCTCGCGGGAAAGGGGCTAGCGGCTGGCGATGGCCGCCGCGGCGCCGGCCATGACCCCGGCGCTGACGCGGTTGGCGGCGCGCACCGCGCGCGGCGAGCGCAGGACCCGGCGCGCCTGCACGGCGAGCCCGGCCCAGACCAGGTCGATGACCGCGAGGACCGCGAGCATGGTCGCGACAAGCTCCAGCCAGCCGACCAGGGTCACCGCCGTCAGGTCGACGATGGCGGGCAGCAGGGCCAGGTAGAACACCATGATCTTCGGGTTGCCGAGGGTGACCGCCATGCCGGCGGCGAACATTTTGCCGGCCGAGCGCGCGCGCGGCAGCGCGCTGTCGTCGATCTCCGCCGGGGCGGTCCACATGCGCCACGCGAGATAGACCAGGTAGGCGACGCCGAGATACTTGATGACGGTGAACAGCAGCTGGAGGCTCTCGGCGATGGCGGCCAGGCCCCAGACGGCGAACGACAGCCAGATCGCCTCGCCGATCCACATGGCGGCCAGGAAGGGCAGCACGCCGTGCCAGCCGCCTGTCACCACGCGGGCGACCAGGGCCGCGATGCTGGGACCGGGCGAGCCGGCCGCGACCAGCAGCGCGCCGGCGAAGATCAGAAGCGAGGTGAGTTCCAAGTTCAGCGTTCTCCGTCGTGGGATCTCGGAGAATAGGGACTGGGGCCAATTGGCGGCAATCCGATTCTTGTCCGACCGGCGTCATAACCGCGATGCGCGCCGCGGCCCGTATTCAGTGCCGCTGCTGGAAAGAAACCACCCTCTTCAGAATGTCTCGGAATGTCCGCTCTCAACTGGATTTGAGACGAGGTGGTCCCTCCACCGACTGTCTCCAATGTGCCAGGTGCCGACATCTGGGGCCGATCCGCAGCACATTCGTCTTGCGCTCGAAAGCAGGCTCCATCGCCTTGTCCGAGTGAAGTCAGGAACCCGTCTTGAACACGCAACTCACAAACGAGCCGACAGCACGGCAGTTATCAAGCAGATCAGGGCCCGATGCTAGTGCAAGTGCGGTTGCGAACCGGGAATACCGCCACCGAAATCAATCGGCGCAACATAGAACTGCTTTGTCCAGCTTTCGACGTTGAGCGGTTCGAATCTGCCACTCTTCTGCGGTTCGAATCGAATAGGTTGACCCGCATCGAATGCAGGCAAGGGTTCGGAATCCTTCATGACCACGATGCCGTTGACAATCACATGGGGAATGCCGGTCGAAGGCAGCGTTCCTTGTTCATAGGTGGCATTGTCGGTCACAGTTTGCGGATCGAAAATGGTGATATCGGCTACCATGCCTTCTTGTATGCGGCCACGCACCTTCATGGCATTCAGGCCCATGGCACCCAGAGGCTTGGCGTAGTTGTAGCTGGTCATGGCTACCGCCTGCATCAAAGGGATGTTGTTCTCTCGGGCGATGCGCAGAACCTTGGCGAATGAACCTGCGAAACGTGGATGGGTATTTGGAAACTCTTCGTACGGGGTATCCCATTTCAGATTGTCATCCGGCAGAAGCGGCATTCCATCGCTGCCGATGGCAACGCCAGGCAGCCGCACCCAGTCAATGATCGCCTCTTCGGGCATCTTATAGACCAGCACCGGACGGACCGGCTGAGTCTTCAGCATTTCTGCCCGCGACTGCTCGGTGTAGAACTCCCCGGTTTCCACATCCTGCACTGTGTCTTCGTATCTGTGCCCCAATGCCTTGACCCACACTTCGGGTTCAAGGAACACGGCATTCAGCGCGGTTGATCCAGCCGCATAGGGATAAATTTCGCCCCACACGTTGTAGCCACGCTTACGCATGCCAACCAACAGTTCCTGAACCATGTTGTAGCCGGGATTGTTGTAGTGCACCGCTATTGCAGGTGTACCCAAGGCCGCAGCATTGGCCAGCATTTCCTGGATACCCAGCACCTCTTCGACATCGCCGCCAGGTGTCAGTCTGAAGTGCATGCCGATCTGGCGGCCATAGAGCCCGGCAAGCTTTTGAAGCTCGTAAATCTCTCGGGATGACACTCCTTCGCGCATATAACCGACAGTAGATCCGATGCCGATGCCGCCTTGGCGCAGCCCTTCATCGATGATCTTCAGAATCTGGTTGCCCTGCTCAAGCGTGGGCCGGCTTGCAGACCACCCATCGTTCTTGCGGCTGTTGAGGGCATCTGGCGTGTAGAGGTACTTCCAGTCGTCGAAACCGTCCAGGACAGCGGCGCGGGCGAACTCCTGCGATACAGAAATGCCGAAATTTATCGGACTTTTGCCCTCGCGGCGCTCGTACCACTCACCCACTTTCTCACCAAAAGCACCCACCTCCAGATCCATGATGGTGGTCCTTCCATCGCGCACCATCAGGCGATAAGCATAGGCCTCCATGCAGTGCTGGTGACCGTCGATGAAGCCGGGAGCCACAACGAGGCCTTGCGCATCGATGGTCTCTTTGCCGGTTATCGGCAGATCGGTGACTATGGCAATCCGTCCGTCGGCGATGCCGACATTGGCGACAGCGTCGTAGTTTGTTTCGGGATCCATCACCCGTCCCCCGACTATAGCGACGTCGTAGCTCTGGGACGATGCGGTGCCGGGCAACAATGTGGCCAGCGCAAACAGAGCCGACAACAACGAAAGACGGTCCATGGAAGCCCTCCTGTTAGGTTGTTTCCTGCAACTACCGGGCAGCTATTCCCCATGTGTAGAGCTACATCTACGTGACGCCAATAGGCGGCCCATTGATTTAGATCACTACAGCTGTGGATTCTTGCAGCCGACCCAGTAGCCATGTTCCGGAATGGGTCAACATGAGACATGGCCTCGCTGGCGCCTGGGTTCTAAATATCTAAAATGATTTGAAAGCTGACATCTCCAAGATCAGCGATCAGACCGGTGTCATCCTTGCGCTCCTTCAAATGAAGGAGGCAACCATGTTTGAATTCCACGATTCAGAACCAGCCACCACCAAGCGTCCCTGGAACAAAGGCAAACTTATCGGCGCCAAGCCACCTCTCCAGCCGAAACATGTCTGGGCGATCCGGACGCGCTTGCAGCTTGCCGACCTACTCCGTGACCTGGCTCTCATTAATCTCGCTGTGGACAGCAAGCGCCGAGCCTGTGACCTGGTACGGCTCCAGGTCGAGGACATAGCGTCTCACGGCTACGCCGCCCAGCGCGCTACCGTCCAACAGAGAAAGACTGGCCGACCCGTCCGGTTCGAAATCACCGAGCAAACCCGAGACGCAGTAGATGCCTATCTGGCGTCGACCAAGAAGAAATCCGAGCAATGGCTGTTTCCTGGTCGTCGCGGCAAACCAATGACCACCCGCCAGTATGCCCGTCTATTGGATCACTGGCTCGCGGAGATCGGTCTGGAGCCGGCTCTCTTTGGTACCCATTCCCTTAGAAGGACCAAGGCAACTCTGATCTACCGGCGGACCGGCAATCTCCGGGCCATCCAGCTCCTGCTTGGCCATGCCAAAATTGAGAGCACCGTCCGCTACTTAGGTGTGGAGATCGATGACGCTCTCGCTATTGCCGAGCAGGTCGACGTCTGATTCCAGGGGCAGAGCGGAAGCGCTCTGCCCTATTCCCAAGGTCCGGGACGTGCCAGAAGCAGACGTCTATGTATGGCTACCGCGGAACCAAGGCGTCGCCACTATGAATTTTTCTGCATCTGCTGGAGAAGCGAACGGACCGACCAACCTTCCGGAATGCCTGTTCTTGAACGTAGTCCCTTCGACCCATTCCTGCTCATCGGTATATGTTTCACCGTTGCGGAACTCCAGCATGTCGGCAGCTCGTTTTCCGTCCTCGCTGTAGAGCTTGAAGGCGCTTCGGTATTCTTGCCCTTGTATCGGGGACTTGCTCATTCGCCGCCTCACATTAGGTGCTCGCCACGGACACCTCCCCATCTTCGGCAAGCCGCTGGGGCTAGGACTGGTCTTTCTTCTTCTTCTTCAGCTCGTCGCTTAGGCGTTCCTGGAACTTGCCGCCGTCGGTGCGGGTCGCCAGGAACTGGCGCACGGCCTCGCCCGCGGACTCCCGGTCGTAGGGCTCCCAGCCGCCGACTTTGGTCAGGAAGTGGTCGAGGGCCGAGGGGTCGATGCGCCCGCGCAGCTGGGACAGCTGACGCAGCAAAGCGCGGCGGGGATCGTCTGGCTGGTCGGCCATCTCAAGAAACACCTGCTGTCGAAGCCGGGGGCGGGCGGTCCCGCACCCCTTTTTTGTCACCAAGGGACTGTGTCAGCATATCCGGGCAAGCTGTAAACTTTGGTTAAAGTTTCCGGCGGTCAAAGAGGCGGATTCCCTAGGGAATGCGGGGCCTCTGTCTTGCCTGGCGCCGGGCGGGGTGGTAGAAAAAACGACAATCACAAATAAAGTTTCGGCGATTTCAGTTGGTTAGGTCTTTCGGTGGGCGTTCTGCCGCCGCCGGCCATCAAGCCATGGTCGCCAGTGAACTGATTTAAGGGCGTTAACCGGAATATGTCTCTCGGCCTTCATGAAAATCGACAGCGCCGCCGCCGGCGGTTCTGGTGGGGCGTGACCAAATGGTCGCTGGCGCTGGCGCTGATCATCGCCGCCGGCGTCTACTCCTACCGCTTCGGCTCGCAGCTCGCCCGCCACGAGGTGGTGAAGGCCGAAGCGCGCATCGCCGAGCTGACCACCGAGGTCGAAGGCCTCCAGCAGCAGAGCGCGGCGCTGGCCACCGACCTCGCCAAGGCGCGGGAAACCGTCGCCGGCTGGGAGGCGCGCTACCAGCGCGAGGTGCCGACCGGCTTCGTGCGGGAGATGATGCAGCTGGTGCAGCAGAAGCTGGAGGCCGGCGCCGACGAGGAGCGCTTGGCCTTCCTCGTGTCCGCCGCCGACAAGCCGCGGGTCTGCGACGACGAGCCGGAGACCAAGCGCTTCATCGTGACCACCGAGCTGCAGGGCGGCGCGAACGACGCCGTCAGCTTCGGCGAGCGTTCCATCACCGTCACGGCACAGGGCGAGGCGGCGCGCGATTCCAACGGCAATCTGGAAGCCTGGTACGACCCGGAAAAGCCGCTCACCGTCACCTTCACCCACCTGGGCGGCAAGACGGTCGCCGCCGAAGGGCCTCTGCCGCTGCACTACTCCGTGGTGGCCGGTGACGACGAGTTCCGCTTCACCGCACTGCCCGGCGCGCGCGGTTTCCTGACGGTCACCGCCGACCGCTGCGACTACCCTTAAGGCGGTTTTTGACCTTTTCCCAAACCCCTGCCGTCCACCCGCGTTGTCGTCCCGGCACTTGTTGCCGGGACCCATTGCCCTAACCGCCCGCGCTTGTGGCTGGCGTCAACATAAGCGCGGCAGGACATCGCCATGCGCTGACGCCAATGGACCCCGGGGACAAGCCCAGGGGTGACGGCGGTATCTGTAAGTGATAGTGGAACCTGCCTTCGTGCCTACTTGGTCTGGGCCTGGGCCTTGGCCCGCAGGCCGCTGAGGGTCGCCACGGGCGTGATCGCCTCGGGGTCCGTGCGCAGTTCGATCAGGGCCGGCTTGCCCGATGCCTCGGCGCGGGCGAAAGCCGCCGCGAAGTCCGCATCGCTTTCCACCACCTCGCCGTGGGCGCCATAGGCGCGCGCCAGGGCGGCGAAGTCCGGGTTCACCAGGTCGGTGGCGCTGACGCGGGCCGGGTAGTGGTTCTCCTGGTGCATGCGGATGGTGCCCAGCATGCCGTTGTTGAACACCAGCACGATGATGTTCAGGCCGTACTGCACGGCCGTCGCCAGTTCCTGGCCGTGCATCTGGAAGCAGCCGTCGCCGGCAAAGCAGATTACCGGCCGGTCGGGGTGGACCGCCTTGGCCGCGACCGCCGCCGGCAGGCCGTAGCCCATGGAGCCTGACGTCGGCGCGAGCTGGCTGCGGAACTCGCGGAAGCGGTAGAAGCGGTGGACCCAGCCGGTGTAGTTGCCCGCGCCGTTGGTGATGATCGCCTCCGGCGGCAGGGTCTCGCGCAGCCAGTCCATCACCTTGCCCAGCTGCAGCTTCCCGGGGATCTCGGTCGGCGTGTTGTGCGCCAGGTAGTCGGCCCGGGCCGAGGCGGCCCAGTCCTGCCAGGCGTGCCCTTCCAGCGGCGCCATCTCGCCCAGCGCGCGCACGAAGGCCGCGTTGCCGGCCTGGATCGCCAGGTCGGGGCGGTAGACGCGGCCCAGTTCCTCGGGATCCGGGTAGACGTGGACCAGCGGCTGGTCCGGGTTGGGGATTTTCATCAGGCTGTAGCCGCTGCTGGTCATCTCGCCGAAGCGCGAGCCCAGCAGGACCAGCAGGTCGGTCTCCCGCACCCGGGCCGCCAGCTTGGGGTCGATGCCGATGCCGACCTGCCCGACGTAGCTCTCGTGGGTGTTGTCGAAGTAGTCCTGGCAGCGGAAGGAGGCGGCGACCGGCAGCTTGTTGGCGCCGGCGTAGGCCTCCAGCCCGGCCTTGGCCTCGGCGCTCCAGCCGCCGCCGCCGACGATGATCAGCGGCCGCTTGGCGCGGTCGAGGCGGCGGTGCAAGTCGGCCATCAGCGCCGGGTCGGGATAACCCGTGCTGGCGTGGTAGGGCTTGGCCAGCAGCGGGGCGGCCACCGGCGTCGACAGCATGTCCTCGGGCAGCGCCAAGACCACCGGGCCGGGACGGCCGGAGGTGGCGGTGTGGAAGGCGTGGCTGACCATCTCCGGAATGCGCCGGGCGTCGTCGATCTCCGCCACCCACTTGGCCATCTGGCCGAACATGCGGCGGTAGTCGATCTCCTGGAAGGCCTCGCGCTCGGTCATGCCGCGCCCGACCTGGCCGATGAACAGGATCATCGGCGTGGAGTCCTGGAAGGCGACATGCACGCCGGCGCTGGCGCTGGTCGCGCCGGGGCCGCGGGTCACGAAGCAGATGCCCGGCCGCCCGGTCAGCTTGCCATAGGCGTCGGCCATCATGGCCGCGCCGCCTTCCTGGCGGCAGAGGTGGTAGGTGATCTCCGGCGTGTCGTGCAGGGCGTCGAGCACCGCCAGGTAGCTCTCGCCGGGCACGCCGAAGGCGCGGTCGACGCCCTCGGCCACCAGTTGATCGACCAGGATCTTGCCGCCGTTGGCCAGGTTGCTGCTGCTCATGTCGTCTCGTTCGGTCATCTCGGCTCGGTCGGTCATCTCGGGTGCGGATTGCCTGCAGACTAGAACAAGATCGGGCCGGCGCAAGGGCGGCTTTCACAGGCCGAAGCCGACGTGCTAGGTATTTCCGGCATTCCCAGAGGACCTTCGCCTTGCGACAGCTCGCTTTCCGCCTGCTTTTCCTGCTGATCCTCTGCCTGGGCGGCGCCCTGGCGGGGCCGGCTGCCGCCCAGGCGCCCGAAGCGCAGGCTGAGGTCGCGCAGTGGACCCACCGCCTCGACCTCATCGAGCAGCAGCTCTACCGCGCGGACACCACGGCGGAAAGCGCCGAGCGTTTTCTCGAAGTGACCAAGGAGGTCCGCGGCAAAGCCAGCGAGCTGATCGCCTCGCTGCAGCCCGAGGTGGAGAACCTGGAGCGCCGCCTGGCCGCGCTGGGGCCGGCGCCGCAGGAAGGAGAGGCCGAAGAGGCGGCGGAGGTCGCCCAGCAGCGTGCGGCGCTGCAAGCCGAGCTGCAGCAGGTCAAGACGCTCATCACCCAAGCCAACCTGGCCGTCGTCCAGGCCGACGAACTGGACAGCTTCATCGGGACGCTGACCCAGCAGAGGCGCTTCGAAGCCCTGTTCCGCGCCTATCCGCCGCCCTGGTCGGCGCACACCTGGGGTGTCGCCGTGCCGGAGTTCTTCTCCATTCTGAATCAGATCGCGCGCTCGCCGGTCGCCTGGTGGCAGGGGCTCGGCGCTGCGGAACGGGGCGAAGCGGTGTCCCTGCGCATCGCGGTCCAGATGCTCTTCGCGGCGGTCGCGGGCTGGCTGCTGCGCCGCTGGCTGCTGCGCCGCTACGGCCGCGATCCGGCCACGCCCGACCCCAGCTACGGCGCCCGCCTGCTGGCCGCGATCGCCAGCGCCATCGCCCGCGGCATCGTGCCTGCCCTGGTCTTCGCCGGCCTGCTCTACGCCGTCTGGCCGCACCGCGTCGCCGAGGGGGGGCTGTTCTGGACGGTGGTCACCACCTTCCTCGCGGTCATGGTGTTTTTCAGCCTGGCCTGGGCGGTGCCCTACGCCGTGCTCTCCCCCGATCTGCCTCAGTGGCGCCTTTTGCCGGTCACGCCGGAGAATGCACGCAAGCTGGGCTGGCGGTTCACGCTGCTGGCCGGGCTCTTCGCCGCCGCGATCTTCCTCTTCGAATCGCAGGAGCAGATCGGCGTCAGCGACACCTACTTCTCGCTGTCGACCTTCATCGTAATCGTGATTCTGGCGCTGCCGGTGATCGACATCTCGCGCCAGCGGTACTGGCGGCGGGATGAGCCGGGAGCCGCCGAGATGGACGAAGAGCCGCCAGCGGAAGAGAAAGGCGCGGAAGAGGACGAGGGCGTGGTTCCCGAGTCCGGCCTCTGGCGTTTCCTGCGGCGCCTCATCGCACCGATCGCCTTGGCGGGCATCGCCGCCGCCTTCCTCGGCTATGCCGACCTGGCGGACTTCCTGATCACCAATCTGCTGCTCAGCATCCTGATCCTGGTGGCCCTTGCCATCCTGCGCGGTCTGGTGCGCGAACTGATCGGCGCGGCCATGCGCTCCGATGCCATGAGCAAGGTGCTCGGCCTGCCGCATGCCATGCGCAATCGCCTGAAGTTCTGGCTGCGCCTGCTGCTCGACGCGGCGCTGGTGATCGCCGCGCCGGTGTTCATTGCCTCGATCTGGATTGCGCCCTTCGGCGAGTATTGGGTCGAGGCGCGCCGCCTCGCCTCCGGCATCACCATCGGCGGCGTCACCATCTCCTTCTACGACCTGATCGTGGCGCTGGCGGTCTTCGCCGCCCTGCTGGCGCTGACCCGGCTGGGACAACGCTTCCTGACCAATCGCGTGCTACCCAAGACCGGCTTCGA
Source organism: Kiloniellaceae bacterium (assembly GCA_048268885.1). Lineage (GTDB taxonomy): Bacteria > Pseudomonadota > Alphaproteobacteria > Kiloniellales > Kiloniellaceae > Pelagibius. The sequence continues at coordinate 243,877 of JBLWUP010000003.1, forward strand.
TTCCGGTGTGCAGAACTCGCTCTCCGCCGGTTTCGGTTACATCGGCATCATTCTTGCCGCGGTCTTCGGCATCACCGCGCTGGGCATCGATCTCTCCAACATCGCGCTCATCGCCGGCGCCCTGTCGGTCGGCATCGGCTTCGGCCTGCAAGCCATCGTCAGCAACTTCGTCTCCGGCATCATCCTGCTCATCGAGCGGCCGATCAAAGTCGGCGACTGGGTCCTGGTTGGTGGCAACGAGGGTCTGGTCAAGCGCATCACCGTGCGGTCGACCGAATTGACCACCTTCCAGCGCGCCTCGGTGATCATCCCGAACTCGGAGTTCATTTCGACCTCGGTGATCAACTGGACGCACAAGGACACCTACGGCCGCATCGAAGTCGCCGTCGGCGTCGCCTACGGCTCCGATGTCGAAAAGGTGCGCGAGGTGCTGCTCGACTGCGCCAACCATCACGAGAGGGTTCTGACGTCGCCGGAGGCGCAGGTGCTGTTCATGAACTTCGGCGGCAGCAGCCTGGACTTCGAGCTGCGCTGCTTCACCAACGATGTCAGCTACCGGCTGATCATCTCCAGCGATCTCCGCTTCGCGATCGACAAGGCCTTCCGCGACGCCGGCATCGAGATTCCCTTCCCGCAGCATGTGGTGCACTTCGCCGATCAGGCCGACCCGCGCCTGCCTGCCCGCAGCGAAAAAGCCGCGCCGGAAAAGACCGCGCCCCCAAAAACCGCGCCTCAGGAGACCAGACCGAGGCCCGCCGAATCCGGCGAGCTGGATCACGATCGGGGCCCGACTGAAGACGGGGCTCAAGACGGGGATCAGGGCGGGGGCCAAGGCAGGGATTAGGACCGTAACCGGGGCGGGGTCCGGCGGCCTGGACGCGCCTTCCCGCCGCCGCCTATCATGGCGCCCGAAGGGTAGGGGTTGAGGGTCGTCGGGTACCGTCGGCGAAGCGCAGGGACCGGGTCGCCTGCGTTCTCGGCCTCTGCCGTTGAGAGGGCCGGGATGGGCGAGCAACGTCAGCATCCGCTAATCGATCATTTCCGCAGGCGGCTGGGGGAGGGCCGCCTGGCGCGCCGCGAGTTCCTGCGCCTGGCGACCCTGCTGGGGCTGTCCGCGGGGGCCGCGGCGGCGCTCGCCGGCGGGCCGTCACCGGCCGCCGTCACCACCGTGGCGGGCCGGCGCGGCGGCCGCCTGACCTTCGGCGGCAGGGTCCATGCCCTCGGCGATCCTCACGCGCTGGCCTGGCTGCAGCCGGCGAACCTGGTGCATCAGGTCTGCGAGCCGCTGACCCGCACCGGTTTCGACAACATCACCCGTCCGCACCTGTTGTCCCAATGGCAGGTATCGCCGGATCTCAGAACCTGGGACCTCTTCCTGCGCCGCGACGTGACCTGGCACAGCGGCCGGCGCTTCACCGCCGACGACGTCACCTGGAACCTGCGCCGTATCCTCGATCCGGCGACCGGCTCTTCGGCGCTGGGCCTCATGCGGGGCTACATGCTGGCCGACAAGGTGCAGGACGGCGAAACCACCCCCCGGCTGTGGGACGCCAGCGCGGTGGAGAAGATCGACGACTTTCATGTGCGCCTGAACCTGAAGCACCCCCAGGTGGCGGTGCCCGAGCACCTGTTCCACTACACCAACGTCATGCTCGATCCCGACGAAGGCGGCCGCTTCGGCGTCGGCGCCAACGGCACCGGCGCCTTCCGCCTGGCGGAGTGGCAGGTCGGCGAACGGGCGCTGCTGCGCGTGCGCGAGGACGAGACGCCGCGCCCCGCGCTGCTCGACGAGCTCGTCTTTCTCGATCTGGGCGACGCGCCGACGGCGGCCGCGGCGGCGCTGGTGTCGGGCCAGGTGGACGGCCTGGTGCGCTGCGACTACTCGGTTGCCGAGAGCCTGGCCGGGCGGCCGGGGCTGACGGTGCATCGCACGCGCACCGCGGCCACGGCCCTGCTGCAGATGAAAGTCGACCATCCGCCCTTCGACGATCCGCGGGTGCGCCAGGCCATGCGCCTGGCCATCGATCCGGCGGCGGTGACCCGGCTGGTGCTGCGCGATTTCGGCGAAGCGGCGGAGCATCACCTGGTCGCGCCTGTGCATCCCGACTACGCCCCTCTGCCGCCTTTGGCGCAGGATCTGGCGGCGGCCCGCGCCCTGCTGGCCGAGGCCGGCTATCGCGACGGCCTCGACATCACCATCACCTGCAAGAACTGGCCGCGGTGGGAGGCCGACGCGGTCCAGGCCATGGCGGCGCAGTACGCCGAGGCGGGCATCCGCTGCACCCTCGAGGTCCTGCCGCCGCCGCGCTTCTGGGAGGTGTGGGACAAGGTGCCGCTGGCCTTCGTCGAATGGGCGCCGCGGCCGCTGGGCTTCATGCTGCTGGACCTCACCGTGCGCAGCGGCGTGCCCTGGAATTCCACCGGATTCTCCGACCCGGAGATCGACGCGCTGCTGCAGCAGGCGGGCGCCGAGGTCGACGCCGAGGCCCGGCGTCCGCTGATGCGCCGCATCGAGGCCCGCATGCAGGAAGTGGGTCCTATGGTGCAGCCCGCCTGGCTTTCGGTGGTCACGGTGATGTCCGGGAAAGTGGGCGGATTCCGCCTGCATCCCACCACGCTGCTGTTCGCCGAGCAGTATTTCCGCAAAGGTTAATGGGTTTTCTCCGCGGCAACGGCTTTACTGGTGTGAATTAGGCTGTTGCGTCTGGCGGCGCGGGGCCTAAACTCCCCAGCCCTGAAGCGTGCGGGCCTGCGGTGCAGTCTGCCGTCCCGCGCGCCGGGGCTGGATGACGGAGAGCGACACGATGAACGAGGGCTATGCAGGCGATCTGCGCCCGGCGGAAGCCTGGGCGCTGCTGGAAAAGGATCCCAAGGCGGTGCTGGTCGACGTCCGCACGATGCCCGAATGGGGCTTCGTCGGCCTGCCGCGGCTGGAAGGCATCGGCAAGGAGACGCACTGTGTATCCTGGCAGGTGTTTCCCGACATGGCGCGCAACGAGCGCTTCGTCGAGGAGGTCACGGCCAAGGGCGTCGGCAAGGACCAGCCGGTGCTGCTGCTGTGCCGTTCCGGCGTGCGTTCGCGTTCCGCCGCCATGGCGCTGACCGCCGCCGGCTTCGGGCCCTGCTACAACGTGGCCGAGGGCTTCGAGGGCGACCGCGACGGCGACATGCACCGCGGCAGCGTCGGCGGCTGGAAGGTTGCCGGCCTGCCCTGGGCCCAGGGTTAGCCATAAAGCCAGGCTTAGCGATAAAGACCGAGAAGATGCCGAAAGACAACACCACGACACGGCGCTGGCGCCCGCAGACCGAACTGGTCCGCGGCGGCCTGGCGCGCAGCCCCTTCGAAGAGACCAGCGAGGCGCTCTACCTCACTTCGGGCTATGTCTACGCCACCGCCGAGGAGGCCGAGGCCGCCTTCAAGGGCGACAAGGAGCGCTTCGTCTACTCGCGCTACGCCAACCCGACGGTCTCCATGTTCGAGGAGCGCCTGCGCCTGCTGGAAGGCGCCGAGGCCTGCCGCGCCACGGCCAGCGGCATGAGCGCGGTCTTCGCCGCGCTGATGTCTCAGCTGAAGGCCGGCGACCGGGTCGTCGCCTCTCGCGCGCTCTTCGGGTCCTGCCACTACATCATCGCCGAGTTGCTGCCGCGCTTCGGCATCGAAACGCAGCTCATCGACGGCACGAATCTGTCGGCCTGGGAAGAGGCGCTGGCGCCGGGCGCCAAGGCGGTCTTCCTGGAGACGCCCTCCAACCCGACGCTGGAGGTCATCGACATCCAGGCGGTCAGCGAGCGCGCCCACGCCGCCGGCGCCAGCGTGGTGGTCGACAACGTCTTCGCCACGCCGCTGCTGCAGCGCCCGCTGGAGCTTGGCGCCGACGTGGTGGTCTACTCGGCCACCAAGCACATCGACGGCCAGGGCCGCACCATGGGCGGGGCCGTGCTGTGCAGCAACGACTTCATCAAAGACCACCTGCAGATGTTCTACCGGCACACCGGCCCCTCCATGAGTCCCTTCAACGCCTGGGTCATGCTGAAGGGCCTGGAGACTTTGGATCTGCGGGTCGAGCGGCACTGCGCCAACGCGCTGGCCGTGGCCGAATTCCTGGAAGGCCAGCCCGGCGTGACGCGGGTGCTCTATCCCGGCCTCGCCAGCCATCCGCAGGCGGCGCTGGCCAAGCGCCAGATGAAAGGCGGCAGTACGCTGGTCGCCTTCGAGGTCGAAGGCGGCAAGGCCCGCGCCTTCCGCCTGATGAACGCGCTGGGGCTCATCGACATCTCCAACAACCTCGGCGATTCGAAAAGCCTCGTCACCCACCCGGCGACCACGACGCACCAGCGCCTGTCGCCGGAGGACCGTGCCGAGCTGGGCATCAGTGACGGCCTGCTGCGCCTCTCCGTCGGCCTGGAAGACGCCGCGGACCTGATCGAGGACCTGGACCAGGCGCTGCGCGCCTGAGCCGCCATTCTCCGGCCGTCACCCTCGGACTTGTTCCGAGGGCCCAGGGGCATCGGCACGCCGGCCGCCCTGGATGCTCGGGACAAGCCCGAGCATGACAGAGGGGTAATGCCGCCTCCCAGGGGGCGGGTCCGGACCGACGATAGATCACACAAGGAAGCCCATGGCCCCGCTGACGCAGCGCGGTTATGATGGTCTGCACCTAATCAAAACGATCAATTTCATTTCGGCAGCGGCTTTCAGCGGGGACGGCTCCCATGAGATGGCGTGGACGCAGGCAGAGTTCGAACATCGAAGACCGGCGGAGCGGCGGGGGCGGTTTTCGCCGGGGCGGCTTCGGGGGCGGTGGCTTCGGCCGCATGCGTCTTCCGGGAGGCAGGGGGCGTCGCCGTGTCGGCCGGGGGGCGGGGCTCGGCGGTTTCGGCCTCATTGCGGTGGTGGTCATCGCCCTGCTGTTCGGCGTCGACCCGACGCAGCTTCTGACCGGCGGCGCGGGCCCCGGGAGTCCCAGCCCGGTCAACACGCCCAGCCAGCCGTCCTCCTCCTCGGACCCTGACCCGCTGCGCGACTTCGTGGCGGTGGTGCTGGCCGATACCGAGGATGTCTGGCACGACCAGTTCCGCCAGCAACTGGACGCCGCCTATCAGGAACCCAACCTCGTGCTCTTCGCCAATGGCGTCGAGTCCGCCTGCGGCTATGCCGGTTCGGCGGTCGGGCCGTTCTACTGTCCGGGCGACCGGAAGGTCTACCTCGACCTCGATTTCTTCCAGGAGCTGAAGCAGCGCTTCGGCGCGCCCGGCGACTTCGCCCAGGCCTACGTCATCGCCCACGAAGTCGGCCATCACGTCCAGAACCTGCTGGGAATCTCCAGCGAAGTCCGCAGCGCGCAGCGCGGCCGGTCGGAGGCGGAAGCCAACGCCCTTTCGGTGATGCTGGAGCTGCAGGCCGACTGCCTCGCCGGGCTGTGGGCGAACCACGCCCAGCGCAGCAAGCAGATCCTGGAGGCCGGCGACATCGACGAGGCCCTGGGCGCCGCCAGCGCCATCGGTGACGATACCCTGCAGCGCCAGGCGCGCGGGCAAGTCGCGCCGGACTCCTTCACCCACGGCACCTCGGAGCAGCGCCAGCGCTGGTTCAAGCGCGGCTTCACCCAGGGCCGCCTGGAGGCCTGCGACACCTTCGGCGCGTCGGCGCTGTAGTGGTCGGAAAAAGGCCTGCGGCCTTCACCCCCCTCCTAGATCGGATCACGTTGAGACGGAACCACTTGGTGGTTCCGTCTCAACGTGTGAATCCGATCTATTTCTAATACAT
>JBLWUP010000004.1:0-190475 GCA_048268885.1 Kiloniellaceae bacterium
GGTCTGAGGGCCCGGTCCGGTGGCGCTCTGCTTCAACACCTTCTCCGTGGTCGCCCGCTGCCCGCGCAGCGGCGAACTCGGTGTCGCCATTTCCACGGCGCTGCCCGCCGTCGGCGCCTATTGCGTCTACATCGAGCCGGGTGTCGGCGCCGCCGCGACACAGAGCTGGACCAATCCCTATCTGGCGCTGGATGCGCTGGCGGCGCTTTCCGGCGGGGCGGCCCCGGCGGCGGCGCTGCAAGGCGTTCTGGAGGCGGATGCGGAGGCGGCGCTGCGCCAGGTCGGCCTGGTCGACGCCAAAGGCCGGGCCGAGGCCTGGACCGGCGACGGCTGCACCGCCTGGGCCGGGCACATCCTGGGGGACGGCTTTGCCGTCCAGGGCAACATGCTGGTCTCCGCGCAGACCGTCGAAGCCATGGCGGCGGTCATGACGGCGACGTCCCAGCGTCCCTTGGCGGACCGCCTGGTGGCAACCCTGATCGCCGGGCAGCAGGCCGGGGGCGACAAGCGCGGCAAGCAGTCTGCTGCGGTGAAGGTCTACGGGGCCGAGCCCTATCCGCTGACCGACCTGAGGGTCGACGACCACGCCGATCCGGTGACCGAACTGGCCCGCTTGCAGGAACTGGCCAAGGCGCAGCTGCAGCCTTTCCTGGACTCCCTGCCGCGGCGGAACAGCGGGGCCGCGACGCCGCTGTCGGAAGCCGCCAAGGCCATGATCATGGCCGCGCCGCAGGATCGCCCGAAGACGGCGGGAGGCGGCTCATGACCATTCCTGCCGCCGCGGGCGATGCCTGGGACGAGATCGCGCGGGCCTGTGCCAAGGTCAGCACCGACCGTCTCTGGCGCATGCACGAGGAGATGGCCGCCTTCGGCGCCATTCCGGGACCGGGAGTGAACCGCCAGGCCTTCTCCGCCGAGGACATCGCCGCGCGCAAGGCCATGCTGGCCTGGTTGAAGCCCTACGGCTTCGAAGTCTTCGTCGACGAGATCGCCAACCTCTTCATCCGCCGCCCGGGCCGCAGCGCGGGTCTGCCGCCGGTGGTCACCGGCAGCCATATGGACAGCCAGCCGCGCGGCGGCCGCTTCGACGGCATTTACGGCGTGCTGGCCGGCATCGAGGTGCTTTTCGCGCTGGAAGAGGCCGGGCTGGAAACCGAGCACCCGCTGGAAGTCGTCGCCTGGTCCAACGAGGAGGGCAGCCGCTTCGCGCCGGGCGCCATGGGCTCGATGGTCTACAGCGGCGCGCGCGATCTCGGTGACCTGCTCGACACCCAGGACCGCGACGGCATCGCGCTGCGCGCCGCGCTGACGGAGACCCTGGCGGCCACGCCGCAGGCCCGTCCGCGCGCCCTGAAGTCGCCTTTTGCCGGCTACATCGAAGCGCACATCGAACAGGGTCCCTTGCTGGAGCAGCAGCAGACCGCCATCGGCGTGGTCACCGGCATCCAGGGCACCCGTTGGTTCTCCGTCGATGTCCGCGGCGAGAGCGCGCACGCCGGCACCACGCCTTTGTCGGTGCGCCGCGACGCTTTCCAGGCGGCGCTTGCCGTGGTGAACGACCTGAACGAGCTGGTCGCGGCCCAGCCGGACGACCTGCGCTTCACCATCGGCCGCTTCGACGTCAGCCCCAATTCACCCAACTCGGTGGCCGACAAGGTCTCCTTCTCGATCGACATCCGCCATCCGGACGCCGCGCTGGTGGAGAAGGTGGGGGACGCGATCGTGGCGCTCTGCGAGGCGGCCCGCCGGGGCTGCCCAGTCGTCCTCGAAGAAACCTTCAACCGCCCGCCCTGCGCCTTCGTGCCGGCGGTGGTCGACAGGGTCGAGGCGGCCGCCCGCTCCCTCGGCGTCAGCTACATGCGCATGGCCTCCGGCGCCTTCCACGATGCGCTGTTCATGCACGACATCTGTCCGACGGGCATGATCTTCGTGCCCTGCGAGCGGGGCATCAGCCACAATCCGGCGGAAAACGCCGATCCGGCCGATCTGGCGACCGGGGCACGGGTGCTGCTGGCCGCGCTGGCCGACCTTGCCGTGCCCCGGCGCTGAAGACTTACGAGCAGCCGGCGACGCAGCTGCCGCCGCCGTCGAACTCCATGGTGCGGTCGCTCAGGGCCGGATAGACCGGCACGCTGGTCGCCTCGGTAAAGGTCGCCGTCTTGGTGCCGGCCCTCACCTTGCCGCCGGAGGTCGCTTCCTCGTTGGCGTGCGAGGCGATGACCGCCTTGGGCTGCACCAGCTCGTTGATCACGAAGGCGGCTTCGACCGGTCCCGTGGTGAAGATCCCGCCGATGTTCATGACCACCAGTTCGGCGCCGAAGCGGCGGCGCACCACCGCGTCCTGTTCGGCGGTGTGGCCGGTATCGCCGGAGAGGTAGACCGTGAGGCCGTTGGTGAACTCCACGACGTAGCCGCCCGGCGGGCCGAGGTAGGCGGTCAGGCCGCTTTCCTTCAACGCCTCGGCGTGCGGGCCTTCCAGGAAAGCGGGGCTGAGCCCGTTGGAGTGCACCGCCGGCACGCTGTAGATCTTCACGCCGCCGACGTCACGCAGCCCGCCGTAGCGGGCGAGCTGCACCTGGCCGGCGTCACCCCCGGCGGCGGCGACCTTCTTGGCGAAGAAGGAGGCCATCTCGGCGCCGACCACCAGCTTGGCGTTTTTCTCGACGGTGATCAGCACGGTGTTGGAAACCGGCACCACCACCACCGAGACGTCCGGATCACCGCAGGCGCCGGCGTTGGGGCCCGGCTGGTGGCGGTCGCCCAGGTGATCGCCGTGGACGTGGCTCAACAGCACCGCGTCGATGCTGCCGAGCCGCGGGTCCTGCGGGCCGCGCACGGTGCGCCCCGCGTCGTAGAGCACGCGGGTGCCGTTGGGGTCCTCCAGGACCATGGCGCGGTCGAAGCGGCAGAACTCGCCTTCGTGGCTGCCCAGCGGTGTGATCTTCACCGTCTGTGCCCCGGCGGCGGAGGCCAGGAGCATCCCGGCGGTCGCCAGGCAAGGTATCAGCAAGGCCTTCATGTATCTTTCCTCCCAGTCGCTTTTGGCTTTAGCGTCTTTTTGCTGCCACGCTTTCGGGACGGTCTTTCGGGAGACCTGTTACCCATACGTGTTGTAGCTTGAAGACTAGGTGCATTCGCAGGTTGCGTCTACGCACTCACTGGTTTGCAGTTTAGTCCGGTCTATCACTTGCCGGTGATGCAGCCAGCTTCGATTTGGGGGAAAGCATGAGTGACAACAGCGCCGGGCCCGCCCCGGTGAAACGCCGGGCGATCGTCCTGATCCCCGGCATGCAGCGCGAGGAGCGCTTCCACCGGCGCGACATCCTGATCGCCAATCTGGAAACCGTGGAGCGTCATCCGCTGCGCCGCGGCGAAGAAGTCAGCGCCGGCGGCGAGAAGGGCCAGCGGCTGACCCTGGCGCCGCTGCGCGGCCCGTCAGGCGCGGCTGAGGCGCCGCCCTTCGCCAGCCTCGACGTCTTCGAGGCCTACTGGGCGGACATGATCCCGGAGCAGGTCGAGCTGCCGCCCTGGTCGAAGTTGATGAAAGGGCTGGAACTGGTCGGCTACTGGGTGTTCAGCCTGGGGTCCTGGCGCGCGGTGGCGAGTTCGCTGCGCAGCGGCTCCTCCATGATCGCCATCGGTCTCATCATGGGCGGCCTGACGCTGCTGGTCTGGTACATCATGCTGGCGGTGCTGATCGGCCAGACCGTGGCGCCCGGCGGCGAAGTGCCCGAGCAGCTGCAGGGCATCCCGCTGATCAGCGACATGGTGGCCGTCTTCGGCGAGATCACCGGGTGGCTTGCGGCCAACGCCTGGTGGGCGGTGCTGCCGTTCCTGCTGGCCATGCTGCAGGTCGACGCCCTGGTGCTGCTGGCGCGCTTCGTCAAGGACTACTTCGAGAACCGCGAGGACGACAGCGGCGTCGGCCTGCGCGACCGCCTGCGCCGGCGCATCTGCGGCACCTTGGACGCGGTGCTGGACGCCGGCTATGACGAAGTGGTGCTGGTGGCGCACAGCTTCGGCACGGTGATCGCCACCGATATCCTGGCCGACTGGCCGCACGCGGCCGACCTGAAGCGCCTCTCGCTGGTGTCGATGGGCTCGCCGATCACGGTGCTGCGCTATCGCTCGGCCTGGCTGGAAGGCGAGCGCCGGGAAATGCTGAAGCCGCAGCGTCTTGCCACCTGGGTCGACTACTTCTCACCCAGCGACTGGCTCTGCGGCGCCGTCACCGGCCACCGCGAGTGCTACGGGGAGGGCATGAGCCGCAGGCTGGAGTTCGAGGCGCCCTGGCCGCAGAAGATCACCGGCCGGACGCATCTCCTCTACTACCGCGACCCCCGCGTTCTGGAACAGCTGGCGGGGCCGTTATCGGTGCAGGTCTGAGAGCGCGTGATCGCTACTGCGTCGCGGTCTGGCTGCAGTAGCTGACGGAGAGGGCGATGCTGCCCTGGCGCAGCAGTTCGCCGCAGGTGTGCAGCAGCATCTCCCGCCGCTCCGTCTTGGCGCTCAGCTCCAGGGCTGCGTCGATGTCGCGGCGCGCCGCCGTCGACTTGCCGAGCTGGGCGTAGGCCAGGCCGCGTGACCAGCGGGCCCAGACGTTGTCGGGGTCGAGGTCCAGCCCTGCGCTGTAGTCGTCGATCGCCAGCTCGTGCTCGCCCATGTCGTAGTGCACGTCGCCGCGCGCGAAGAACACGTCGGCGTCCTGCGGCTGCAGCTTGGCGGCCTGGTTGAAGTCGGCCAGCGCCTCGGCGAGATCGCGCAGTTCGTGATAGGCCAGGCCGCGGTTGTGGTAGGCGGGAAAGTAACCCTTGTCCCGCTCGATGGCCGCGGAGTAGTCGATGATGGCGGCGTCGTAGTCGCCTTTGTCGGCGAGGGCCATGCCGCGGTTGTTCAAGGTCCAGGGGCTCTTCGGCGCGAGCATGACCGCCTGGTCCAGGTCCGCCAGCGCCCGGGTGAAGAGCTGTTTCTCGCTGTAGACCTGGCCGCGGTAGACCAGGGCGTCGGTGCCGTCGGGGTCCAGGTCGATGGCGGTGTCGAGGTCATCCAGTGCCGCGTCGAAGCGGGCCAGGGCGGCCAGGGTGCGGCCACGCTGTATCCGGTAGTCGATGTCCGCGGGGTCGAGCGTGACGGCCCGCGAGTAGCTGTCCAGCGCCTGCTCGTGCTGCCCCAGCATGAAGTGGGCATTGCCGAGGTGGTAGTGCGCGATGCCGTAGTCGGGCGCTTCGGCAACGGCGGCGGCGAGCACCGGCACCGCTTCGGCGTAGCGCCTCATGTCGTTCAGGGCCCGGCCTTTGTTGTTCAGCGCCCAGGCCATCTGCGGCGCGCGGGCCAGGGCCTGGTCGTAGTCTTCGAGGGCGGCGTCGAAGTTCTGCCGGTCGTGGCGCACCAAGCCCCGGGCGACGTAGGCGTCGGCGTAGTCCGGCGCCAGGGCGAGGGCGCGGTCGAAGTCCGATTCCGCCGCGGCGGGTGTGCCGGAGAAGTAGTGCGCGCGGCCGCGCATGTAGAAGGCGTTGGCGTCTCCGGGCAGGCGGCGCACCGCTTCGTCGAAGTCGGCCACGGCGGACTTGTAGTCGCCGCTGCGGGCGCGTGCGAGGCCGCGGTTGTAGTAGGCGATGCCGTAGTCGGGATCGATGGCCAGGGCGACCGTGAAGACCGGGATCGCTGCTTCGTAGCGGCCCTGGTGGAACAGGCTGTTGCCGTGGTTGTTGTAGGCCCGGGCGTTGGTCGCGTCGCGTTCGATCGCTTTTTCGAAGTCCGCGTCGGCGTTGGCGAAGTCGCCTTTTTCCATCGCGATGATGCCGCGCTGGACATAAGGATCGGCGGCCTCGGGGTCCAGGGTCATGGCCATCTGAATATCGGCGAGCGCCTCCTCGGGGCGCTGCAGCTCTATCAGCGCGCCGGCACGCCGGCTGAACCCGACGGGACTGTTCGGATCGACCAGGATCATCTGCTCGAAGTCGAGGCGCGCCCGGTCGTGAAGGTTCTGGTCCATAAAGACGTCGCCGCGGCCGACGAAGGCCCAGCCGTCGAAGGGATTGAGCTCTATGGCCTTGCCGAAGTCGGCGATGGCCTCCGCCTCGCGTCCCATCTCGGCATAGCTGCTGGCGCGGTAGTAGAAGGCGTTGGCGGAATCGGGCTCCACCGCGATCGACTGGGAGAACGCGATGACGGCGCTCTGCGGGTCGCCCAGCTCAGAAAGCGTCAGGCCCCGGAAGTAGAGCGCTTCGGCGTTCTCGGGGTCCAGGGCGATGACGCGGTCGAAGGCGGCCAGGGCGGCGTCGTTGTCTTGGGCGTAGAAGTGCACGCGGCCCAGGGCCAGCCTCAGGTCGACATCCTTGCCGCCGATCGCCAGGGCGCGGGTGTAGTCGGCGATGGCCGCGTCGTAATCGTCGAGGACGGCGTGCGCTTCGCCGCGCCGGGCCAGCGCCTTCACGCGCTGGCGCGGCGTCAGGTCCTCCAGCGCCAGGCAGGCGCTCAGGCTCGCCACCGCGACGTTGTAGAGATGCATCGCCAGGGCGCCGTCGCCCTCGGTGCAGATCTCCGGCGTGTCGGCGCGCGCCGGATTGCCCGCCGCAGCCGGCAGGACTGTCGCGGTGAAGACTGCCACAGACAAGATCGGCGCGGCCCAGATCGGCGCGGCAAGTAGACGAAGCGCGGACATGGCTTCCGGAATTCCCTGTAATCGACCAACCCTTCGGCGTCGGGGGCTTGTTTCCCCGCCCCTCTACGCCGCCCGGATTTTATCTTGAATTGCAGGCACCGCCAACGCCGCGGCGGCCTTGCCGCGGGCTTTTTTTCGAGAGCCGCGCAGGCTCTGGCGGAGCATGGTTAAAGGCCGCCGGAGAGCGGGCGCCAAAAGCAAAGGAGGCCCCTGAAAAGGGGCCTCCGGTCGCTGTATCGGGACGAAAAAGTCGGCTGCGTCAGGCGGCGTGGGAACGCCCCTGGCCGCCGGGCTTGCCACCGCCACTGCGGCGGCGGCCCTTGAAGGGGCCCTTGCCGCCCTGCGGATTGCCGCCACCCTTGCCGGGCTTCTTGGCGCCGGAGGCGAGACCCTTGTAGCTGCGCTTCTTCTGCTCGCCGTTCTTCTCACCGTTGCTGTCGCGGTTCGAATTCTCGCGGTTCTGGTCACGCCCCTGGGGCGCGCCTGCATTCTGTCCCTGGCGCGGACCGCGATTGGGACGGCGGCCCTGCTTCTTGGGGCCCTGCTTGCCGGCGGGATGGCCGCGCGAGAAGTCGTCGTTTGCCGGCGCATCGCCGACCACCGTCAGGCGCTGCTTGGTCAGACGTTCGATGTCGCGCAGATAGGCGCGCTCGCTGCTGTCGCAGAAGGAGATCGCCGCGCCCTCGGCGCCGGCACGCGCGGTGCGCCCGATGCGGTGGACGTAGCTCTCCGGCTCGTTCGGCAGTTCGTAGTTGATGACGTGGGTCACGCCCGACACGTCGATGCCGCGCGCGGCGATGTCGGTGGCGACCAGCACCCGGGCCTTGCCCTTGCGGAAGGCGTCGAGCGCCTTCTGGCGTGCGTTCTGCGACTTGTTGCCGTGGATGGCGTCGGCCGTGATGCCCGCCTTGTCCAGCTGCTCGGCCACGCGGTTGGCGCGGTGCTTGGTGCGGGTGAAGACGATCACGCGGGCCAGCGCAGGATCCTGCAGCAGGTTCTCCAGCAGCGGACGCTTGTCCGGCGTCATGACGTGGTGGACCGACTGCTCGATGCGCTCGACGGCGACCTTCTGCGGCGTCACTTCGACGCGCTCCGGATTGTGCAGCATTTCGTGGGCCAGCTTGGAGACTTCCGCCGGCATGGTCGCGGAGAACAGCAGCGACTGACGCTGCTTCGGCAGTGTGGCCACGATCTTCCGCACGTCGCGGATGAAGCCCATGTCCAGCATGCGGTCGGCTTCGTCGAGCACCAGGTGGGTCACCTTGTCCAGGCGCACGTGGCGCTGGTTCAGCAGGTCCATGAGGCGGCCCGGCGTGGCGATGAGAATGTCGACGCCGCGCGAGAGGTTGCGCACCTGCGGGCCCTGGGAGACGCCGCCCAGGATGACGGCGTGGCGCAGGCGCAGATTGCGTCCGTAGGTCTTGAAGGAATCACCGATCTGCACGGCCAGCTCGCGGGTCGGCGCCAGGATCAGCGCGCGCACCGACTTCGGGGCGACATGCGCCTTCTCGGCGGCCAGGTGATGCAGGATCGGCAGGGCGAAGGCCGCGGTCTTGCCGGTGCCGGTCTGCGCCAGACCCAGCATGTCGTGGCCCTTCAGCAGCATCGGGATGGACTGCGCCTGGATCGGGGTCGGCGTGGTGTAGCCCGTCGCGGTCAGCGCGCGGAGCAGGGGCTCGGCGAGGCCGAGATCGGTAAAGGCGGGGGTGGTGGCCTCGACGGCCTTGCCAGCGGTAGGGGTATCGGTAGGGGTATCGGTAACGGTATTCACGAACAGAGTCCTTCTGCGCCGGGCGTCCTGCGGTTCAGGCAGGCAAAAACGCCGGGGAGCGCGTTGCCGTCATCCACGCGCACCTGGAGCAAACGGAAATTTTCTTGGGAGATGGTTCCCGCGATGAGAGGCCGCAGTGCCTGGAAGCATTCGCCAGAAGGCAGCCTTTCGCGCGATCACGGGAGATCGTTGAGGGCTAAATGCGCCTTTCCAGGATTAAAGTCAAGGAAAGTTATGTTGCATTGCACCTAAATCGGCGCAAAGGGTCGGAATCCCGCTAATTATTCCGGCCGCGGCAGCCTCGTTGACAGGCCCCCCAAGGCGAGGGCGCCAGGGAGGAGGGGGCGCCGCCTGCAACCTTCGGTGCGTTTGCCGACCTGCCGGATGTGTCTATCCTCATGACCCTGGGCCTTGTCGGTGGGAGGCGCCTGGAAGGGCGGCCGGGGGGAAACATCGAGGGGGGCGGAAAATGGAAGCGCTTGTGAAGGACGCCAGGGCCTTCCTCATGGCGCGGTCGCGCCAGTTTCTGGAAGACTCAATCGACTTCATCAGCGGCCCCAAGAGGTTCCTGGGCGGCGCCACGGTCTACAATTCCGAAAACCTCGCACGCGCTTTCTCGTTCTTCGTGATCGTGGCCATGGTGGTCAACGCAGTCGGTATCCTGTTCCTGCCGGCGGAGCAGGATCTGGGGCGCATCATCGCCTTTGGTATCGCCTACGCGGTCCTGTTTTTCGGCCTGACCCTCGCGGCCCTGCAGCTGAGCTGGCTGATCGTCGGTGCGCGCCCCTCGCCACGCCGCGTCTTGCTCGGTTTTCTCTACTACATCAGCATCGGCGCCGTGCTGCAGGTCTTCCTGGTGGCGGCCATCCTCATGGTCCTGCATCCGCTTCCCGAGGCCGTGGCCTTGCTGGAAGAGCTGGAAGCGATCCCGCCGGAAGACTTGGCGGCACAGGATGCCTTCTTTATGGAGAACCCGGGCTTTCTGGAGCAGGGGCTGTCGATCCTCGTTGTCTTCCTGATCTACGTTCTCCTGGACCTCGCTTGGATGATCGTGGTCTGGGGCGCCTTCCGGGCCCTGGCGGAGGTCGGGCGTGGGCGTTCCTTTGCAGCCTTCTGCGTGTTCTTCATCTTCTCCTGGATCATCTTCCCGCTGTCGGTCGAGTTCCTCACCGTCTTCGCGCCTGACTTCGCGGAGGCGCCGGTCTAGCGCTGATTGCCGCGGTGGTTCGCCTTTGCATCGGGTGCTAGACTCCCTGGCCGCTTCGTTCCGGGAGAACCTGAAATGGCGGAAGAACACGAACCCCTGATCCTCGATCTTGTCGAATGGATCGCCGCCCAGCCGCGGCCCTATTCCCAGGTGATGGAGGCCTGGCGCACCTCCTGCCCGCGCCTGCCGGTGTGGGAGGACGCGGTCGACCGCGGGCTGGTCGAACGGCGGCAGGACGGCTCCTGCGACCCTCTGGTCTGCGTCACTCCCGTCGGGCTCGACTACCTCACGCGCAATGGCCGCCCGGTGAAGCGGGCGGTCTGAAAGCTGCGCCTCAGTCCGCCACCACCTTGCGGTAGAGATGCCAGGTGGCGTGGCCGAGCACCGGCAGCACGATGACGAGGCCGAGGAAGGCCGGGATCGAGCCGATCAGGAGTCCAAAGGCGACAATGAGTCCCCAGGCGGCCTCTTCGCCGCCGTGGTGCTGACCATCAGCGTGGTGTCCTTCCCGCTGCTGATCGACCGCCCCGTGGGCGTCGAAGAGGCCGCCGACGCCCATGCCGAGGACGATCATGGTCCAGCCGGCCTGGGTGGTCAGCACGTCGGAGGCGAAGGCGGTGAGCGACGCCGGCGCTTCCGGTCCCAGCGTCGCCAGATAGATCACCTGCGCGGCGGCCAGCCACAGCAGGAACAGCAGCACCAGGATAACGGCCAGCACCAGGACCGGCCCGAAGGAGGGCGCGCGTATCATGGCGAAGGCGCTGACCCAGCTCGCCTCCAGGCCGCGTTCGCGCCGGCGGCTCATCTCGTAGAGACCGATGGCGGCGACCGGCCCGACCAGCGCGAAGCCGGCGGCCAGCGGGAACAGCAGCGCCAGCATGCCCTGGTGGAAGACCGCCTGGATCAGCACCACGCTAATCACCGGGTAGATGATGCAGAGGAAGATGACGTCGGTGCGGTAAGCCGCAAAGTCGTCGACGCCTTTCTTAAGGGCATCGCGCAAATCGGCAAGCCCGATGCGCCGCACGGCGGGATGTAGGGGGGCGAGGCTGTTGACCCCGTGGATGGAGCCGCCGGCGGTCTCCATGGCGGTGCCGGCTTCCCGCAGCTTGTCCATGCCCCATTCAATGGGGTTGCGAATAGTATCCATAGCTTTCCCTCACGTGTCACCGGTTGGAGCCTCTTCGGGAATTCGCCCAGGGCTCCTACGAGTGGCCCGGCCGCTCCTTGGCGCGACGCCATCACCGGTCGCCGGCCGCAAGGGAGCCGAGACCTCATTAATTCGTTTAGATCATAAGCCTTTCAGATAGCAGTGTCTCTTCACAATTGGTTGTTTTCGCGGAGGCTGCGTTCGCGGGCTTGCGGTGGGGTGACTTGCGGACGGATAGTGCCGTCCATGACCAGAGAGTCGCCGACATCACCGCCTGCCGCCGCGCGGGCCGCCGATTCAGGGGCCGCCGCCTCGCAGGAAGCGCCGGACTTCGGCCCGGCCTTCCAGTCGGAACTGGAAGCTTTGTTGCAGTGGCGCCGCGACGTGCGGCGCTTTCGCCGCGATCCTCTGCCGCCGGGTGAACTGGACCGCCTCCTGGGCCTGGCCGAACTGGCGCCCAGCGTGGGGCTCAGCCAGCCTTGGCGCTTCGTGCGGGTGGTGAGCCAGGAACGCCGCGCGGCCGTGCGGCGCAACTTCGAAACCGCCAATGCCGAGGCCCTGGCTGACTTTTCCGGCTCGCGTGCCGCGCTCTACGCGCGCCTGAAACTCTCCGGCCTGGGCGAAGCGCCCGAACAGCTCGCGGTCTTCGCCGAGACCGCGCCGGAGCAGGGCCACGGCCTCGGCCGCCGCACCATGCCGGAGACGCTGCAGTACTCGACGGTCTGCGCCGTGCACACGCTCTGGCTCGCGGCACGGGCCGCCGGCATCGGCCTCGGCTGGGTCTCGATCCTCGACGCCGGGGAACTGAGCGATGACCTGGAGGTGCCGGAGAGCTGGCGCCTCGTCGCCTACCTCTGCCTCGGCTACCCCGAGGAGGAGCACGACGATCCGGAACTGATCCGCCGCGGCTGGGAGCGGCGGCGCTCGACCGAGACGCTCTACATCACCCGCTGAGCTTCCGTTCGACTCGCGGCTAGAGCAACCCGCGTTCAGGTGGACGCGGACAGGTTGCTCTAACCTTTGAAGATAGATCAATTTATCCCCGGTCAGGTGATTCCACCTGGCCGGGGATTGATCTAGTCCGGCAGGGCCTGCAGCGTGTACATGGCGCGCAGCAGGTCGCTCATCGGCGCGTTGCCGAAAGTCGACTGATAGATCTTGCCGACGGCCTGGGAGCGGAAGAGCCGCACCAGCGTCGTGTCGACCAGCAGGCGGAAGTCGCTGTCGCCGCGCTGCATCGCCAGGGCGTAGGGCTCGTAGGAGAAGAAGCGCTGCGACAGCGCCAGGGTCTCCGGCTTGTCGGCATTGGCGGCGAGCAGGATGAGGATGGCGCGGTCCGCAAAGTAGGCGGAGATCTCGTTGGCCTCCAGCGCCCGGCGCCCGTCCTCGTGGCTCTCGAGCGCCACCACCTGGGCGGCGATGCCGGCTTCGCCCAGCGCTTTTTTCAGGCCGGACTCCGTGGTGGTGCCGCCGCGCACCCCGACCTTCTGCCCGGCCAGCGCCACGAAGTCGGCGGGGCCGTCCTTGCGGTAGAGCACACTGGATCCGGTGGCGAAGGTCAGCAGACTGAAGTCGGCGCTCTTGCGCCGCTCCAGGGTCACCGTGTCGGCGCCGCACAGCAGGTCGACGCGGCCGGCTTCCAGGTCGATGAAGCGGCTCTCCGCCGTCACCGGGATCATCTCGACCGCGATGTCGTCGCGGCCCAGCTGGTTGCGCACGGCCCCGGCGACCGCCTGGCAGAGCGCGATGGAATAGCCCGCGACCTCGCCGTCCTTGTCGATGTAGGAGAAGGGCGCCGCGTCCTCGCGGTAGCCGAGCTTGATGACGCCGGTGTCGTTGATGCGCTCCAGCGTCGCCGCCCCGGCAGTGCCCGCGACGGTGGCGCTGGCCGCGGCGCCGACGGCAAGGGCGCCAAGCAAGGTGGCGGCCAGACGAAGGCCCAGGATTCCGGTTCCCATTACTGCTCTCCCACGGATTTATTAGATTTATCAATTTGATTAGATGGGACCACAGTCCGCCAAAGCTGGCAACCGCGCGTCTGTGTCATTTCGGGCGAGCCGGAATAGGCGGGCCGCAGCCCTGTCGATGTTGGCAGAGCGCCGACGACGACCGGCGTACCGCCGTGGATGAAAGGGTCCGATCATGCCGAGGTTTCTCCCGCTTGCCCGCCGCTTCGCCGTCCTGGTCCTGCCGTTCGGCCTGGCCACAGCCCTGCTGCCGGGCCAGGCCGCGCGCGCCCTGCCGGACGGTCTGCAACTGGTGCAAGCTGCGAAGGGGGCCGGGGCTGAAGTCGGCGGCTTCAGCCAGGATACCCTGGAGGCCTATGCCGCTGCCGTCCTGAAGATCCAGGACGTGGACAAGGCCTGGCAGCCCAAGTTCAACGAAGCGAAGACCGCCGAGGAGATCGAGGACCTGACCCGCCGGGCGACCGACGAGATGGTCGGCGAGATCGAGGCGCAGGGACTCTCGGTCCAGGAATACAACGCCATCACCAAGGCGGCCGAGCAGGACGACCAGCTGTACGACCACATCATGACCCTGCTCGCCGAGGCGAAGTAGCTTTTCGGCAGAGCCGTCTCTTTAGGCGGCGGCTGTTCGGCGTTCATGGTGGCGTCACCGCGCGGTAACTGGCGTCGCGGCGGGGGTGAATGCTAAGCTCCGGCACTTCCCATTTCGTCTTCCCGGCTCAAAGAAGCCCCCTGGAGCGAAAGCGTGCCGGATCTGCCCGCTGCGAAGCGTCGCCGCCAAAGCGACGTCGGACTGATCGTTGTCGCCCTGGTCGCCGTGGTCGCCGGGATTCTTTGCTATGTCCTGAAGGGGCCGGAGGTGTTCCTCGCCGTCTTGGGCGACGACCTGACGCTGCTGCTTTCCATCGCACCGAAGGTCATCGCCGGCGTGCTGTTGGCCGGTCTGCTGACCGTTCTGCTGCCGCAGCACCAGGTGGCGCGCTGGATGGGCGCGCGCTCGGGCCTGCGCGGCCTCGCGCTGGCCGGTCTCGGCGGCGCCTTGCTGCCGGGCGGGCCGATGATGGCTTTTCCCCTGGCCGTGGCCCTGCGCGGCGCCGGGGCCGATGTCGGCACCGCAACGGCCTTCCTCACCGCCTGGTCCCTGCTGAACCTCAACCGCACCCTGGTGTGGGAGATGTCGTTCTTCGGCCATGACTTCGTTTTCCTGCGCTATGGCCTGAGCCTGGCGGTGCCGCTGCTGCTCGGCCTCGCCGCGCGGCTCGTCTTCGCGGGGCAGCACGAAGTCGGGGAGGGGGAAGAGGCCCGGCGCCAGGGGAGCGGCGGCGAATGAACATCGTCATCGCCAGCCTGCTGCTTTACGGCGCCGTGCTGCTGCTCGGGCGGCTCGCCTGGCGGCGTCACGACGGCAGCTTTCACCGCGCGCTGGAGTTGGCGCGGGTGCAGGCCCGCCTGGTGGCGCCGCGCATCTTCTTCGCCGTGCTGGGCGCGGGCTTCATTGCCGCTCTGGTGCCGCCGGAGGCCGTGGCCGCGGTGGTCGGCGGCGACACCGGCGCGCTGGGCCTGGTGATCGCCAGCTTCATCGGCGCGGTCACGCCCGGCGGGCCCATGCTGGCCTTCGCCGTCGGGGGCGCGGCCCTGGAGGTCGGCGGCGGCACCCCGCAGATCCTTGCTTTCGTGACCGCCTGGAGCCTCTACAACCTGAACCGCACCCTGGTCTGGGAAGTCCCCATCACCGGCCGCGCCGCGACCCTGCGGCGTCTGGCCTTCGCCTTGCCGCTGCCGGTGCTGCTGGGCTTTGCCGCCGGCGAGATCGCCAGCCTGGCGGCAGCGTGGCAGTAAGGGTCGCGTCGGGACTTGGCAGCCCGCCCGACTTGGCCAATACTGGCATCAACCGCGCGCAACAAGCTGCGGATACGACGGGCGTTACCCCCTTTGGCAGAGATCGACCTTAGCGGCCTTATCGGCGTCCACGGCGCCGGGGCCAGGATGATTGACGTGTATCGTTAGAAGGCCAACAAGAATGATTTCTGCGCTTTTCCTGGGGTTCCTCATCGGTCTGCAGCATGCCTTCGAGGCCGACCACGTGGCGGCCGTCGCCAGCATCGCCGCCGACACGCGCAAGCTGCGCAGCGCGGTGCGCCATGGCGCCGTCTGGGGCCTGGGACACACCCTGACGCTGCTGCTGCTCGGCGGCCTGGTGGTCTACCTGGGCGAGGCCATCCCCGAGACCTGGGCCCAGGGCCTGGAACTGGCGGTCGGCGTCATGCTGGTGGTGCTCGGCGCCACCCTGCTGCACCGTCTCTGGCGCGAGCGGGTGCACTTCCACCTCCACCGCCATGCCGACGGCATCATGCACCTGCACGCCCACAAGCACGCGCGCGCGGAAAAGACGCACGACTCCCGCCATCACCAGCATGAACATCCCAAGGGCCTGCCGCTGCGCAGCCTGGCGGTGGGCATGATGCACGGCATGGCGGGCTCCGCCGCCCTGGTGCTGCTGGCCCTCGGCTCGGTCGAGTCGGTGCCCATGGCGCTGGTCTACATCGTGCTGTTCGGCTTTGGGTCGATCGTCGGCATGGCCGTGCTCTCGGCGGTCATGGCGGTGCCGCTCACCTACACGGCGCGGGTTTTCACCTGGGCGAACCGCGGCCTGCAGGTCGCGGTCGGCGCGCTCACCCTGCTGGTCGGCGGCTCCATCGTCTACGGCATCACCGTCACCGAGTGGGGCCTGGTCTAGGGAAATCCGGACGCCGCCTGAGCCGGCGCGATCAGGCCATCGCCACCAGCCGCTCGAAGAACCAGGTCGCGGCGAGCCCACCGATGCCGTAGGCCGTGATCTCGCGGAGCCACGGCGAACGTAGTGCCGGCAGCAGGCGGATCAGGGCGGCGAGGCAGAGGACGGCGGCGACGAACAGCAACTGTCCCGCTTCGATTCCCAGGTTGAAGGCCAGGAAGGCAAGCGGCACGTCGGTCTGCGGCAAACCGATTTCCTTCAGCGCGCCGCCGAAACCGAAGCCGTGCAGCAGGCCGAAGCCGAACGCCATCATCCAGGGCGCGCGCGCCGCCAGGCCGGGGCCCCGGAGCCTTCGCCGCGGCACCTCCGCCGCGGCAAAGGCGATGCTGAGCGCGATGACGGCCTCGACCGGCGGCTGCGGGGCCGCCGCCCAGCCGAAGACCGCCAGGGCCAGGGTGAGGCTGTGGGCGAGCGTGAAAGCGGTCACGGTCTTCACCAGCATCCAGGGTCCGCGCACCAGCAGCAGCAGGGCCAGGACGAACAGCAGGTGGTCGATGCCCAGCAGGATGTGCTCGAGGCCGAGGTGGAAGTAGGTGCGCGCCGTGTCGTGCCAGGAAGGACTGGCGGCGAGGGTGAAGGAGGGCCGCTCCGGCGTCAGCCTGTCCGCCTGGACGGCGCCGCTTGCCAGTTCCGCCCGCACCACCACGTCGGTGAAGGTGGCCGCCAGGCCGTCGACGACAATCTCCTGTCCCTGCAAGCCGCCGGGGCAGGTGACCCTCAGGCGGTCGAGATAGCCGGTGCCGGTGTACTCGCTGCGCGGCGGGGCCCGGTCGGCGCAGCTTTCCGGCAGGCGCAGATAGAGCCCGAGACGCAGGTCACCCCGCGCCGGCACCTTGAAGCGCAGGCTGTAGTCCTCCGGCCCTTCCTCGCGGATCTCCAGGTAGCCGGGCCGCAGCTCATGGGCGGCGGCGGGAAGGGAGATCGCGAGCAGGGCCGCCAGAAAGAGGAACAACTGCCTCATTGCAGGGTCTCCCCGTTGTTCCCTGCTGGAGGCAGCACCACGTCGTAGCCGTCGCGCAGACGCTGATATTCCTGCTGAGCGAAAGCTTCGCGCTCTTGCCGGCGCCACTCCTGTTCGACGGCAGCGCGCACGTCTTCCAAGGAGGGATCGTAGCCGTCCTGCCGCGTCGTGATCCGCACGATATGCAAACCGTAGGGCGAGGCGACAGGACCGCTCCACTGCGCCTGCGGCAGCGCGGCGAGGCTTTCGGCAAAGGTCGGGCCGAAGTTGCGGGCGATAAGAGGGAGCGGAGACAGCGGCGTTTCGTAGGGCAGCAGGGTCGGATCGCCGTGTTGTCGCGCATCCGGCTCGCCTTGCACTTTCCGCAGGTCCTTCAAGGTGGCGGCGGCCCGCAGCGCGGCGGGCTGCTCGGGTTTTTCCGGGTTGATGAAAACCTGTTGGAAGGCGAGGCGCGGCGGCACCCGGAAGCGTTCCATGTTGGCCGCCAGGAAAGCCTCGAGCTCCGCTTCGTTCGCCTGCAGATCGGCCTCGGCGGGCTCGATCAGGAATTCCATCTTCTGCTGCATGCGGCGGCGGATCACCGTGTCGTCCCGGTCGAGGCCCTGCTTTACCGCTTCGCGGTAGTAGACCTCCTCCTTCACGTAGCCGTCGACGAGCCCGCGCAGTTCCTCCGCGGAGGGCGGGCGCTGCCAGGTGCGCGTGAAGATCTCCGCCAGCTGCTGGACGCGGCCCTCGCTGACGACGATGCGCTCGCGCTGCGGCGCCGGCTCTTCGCCGAACGCCGAATAGAGCGCGAAGACCGCAACCCCGATCAGCAGGAAGTGCACCAGGGGTTCACGGAGCGCTTTGGCGAAGATCGGCATGGCTGTATCGCTTGCTCCTACGAACCCGGCGCGTACCAGATCGGCGAGGTATAGGCGCGCTCCTGATGGATCGTTTCCGCGTCTTCGGGGACCTCGATCCCATAGCGGAAGGCGTCGTAGACAACCCAGCGCGGCGTTGGGATCTCGATGACTCTGGCGTAGTAGAAGGCGTGCTCGGCGGGGTCGAAATCGGGATCGGTCCAGACCCTTGCCAGCTCGGAAGCGCCGATGGTGTTGGTCCAGTTGGCGTTCGCGATATCGACCGTATTGCCGACGGGGGGCAGCTTGCCCTCGGCATCTGCTTCGCGCCCTTGCGACCAGGCGACGTCGAAGACCTTCTCCTGGGTCTCGCCGTCGGCATCGAGCCAGCCCTTCACAATCTGGATGCGGTCCAGGTTGGCGCCGATGGGGTCGCGCAGCGCATAGACCATGAAGGTGGGGGCGCCGTCGCCGGTCCGTGTGGGCAGATCGGCCCCCATGGGCACGCCTTTCTCGTAGCCGCGGAAGGCCGGCTGACGGCTGTTCAGGTCATCGTCGGTGTAGGTCCAGCCGCCGAAGAAGCGCACCCACATGCGTGGGCCCGTCGTGGCGTAGACCTCCTTGCGGGCCAGTGCGTCCCAGATCGCCTCGCGGGTATTTTCCCGCGCCCAGACACCGGTCCAGCCCGAAGCGCTGAGCGTGTCGCCGCGGAACTCGCCGAGGTCCGATTTCACGAAGGGGTGCGTCATGCGGTGCGGAGAGGGCTCGGCGCTTGTGGCCTTGCCGAAGTAGTTGTCCTCCTCGATGGCCGACAGCGATGTGTGCGCGTCGGTCGAGCCGATGGCGCCGAACTTGTAGGGGTTGGTGCCAAATTCCGTTTGTAGCAGAAGACCGTTTTTCAGGGCTTCGCGGGCGTACTCGCGCGCCAGCATGTCGTTGGTTTTCAACTCGCTCAGGTCGAGGTTGCCGACATCCCAGGTCTCGTAGTCGGCGAACTCGTCCTGAGGTGAGAGGAGGGGGTGAGTCTCGCCGTCACCCTTGATCTGTGTCCACTCGTAAAGCGGCTCCCATCTGCCGCGCTTTTCCACGTAGGTCGCGTCGAGCGCGCGGCCGGTGTACTGCGCCTCCACCGGGAACATGAGGCCGTTGGAGAGGTTTCCATTGTGCGCGATGGCCAGGGCCGAGCCGCCGGTCTTTCCTTCGTAGTCCTCCAGCCAAGTATAGAGATCGAGCGGGTCGGTCGAGCCGATCGGCGGCTGCGTGACCATCGGGATCACCTGCAGGGCGCGCGCCGCGCCATCACGCAACAGCACGTTGCGGTGCAGGTTGTTGCCCTTGACCAGGGAGGTCCACTCGTAGCCGATGATGGTCGTGAAGGTGCCCGGGTCGTTGAACTCCTCCGCGACCTTGACGACGCGGTCCCAGACGGAGTCGTAGGTCTTGGAGCCCGGCGAGTAGTCCTTGACGAGTCCCTCCGGCAGGGTCTGCTGGGCGAAGTTGGTGATGAGGTCGACGGCGGCGTCCGCGGCGGCGTTGCCGCCGGCCTGCAGGCCCTCGTACCAACGCTTGCCTTCCGGATACTTGACGATGTTCGGCGCGCCCTTGGCGAGATCCTCGGCGAAGCCCATCATGTCGGAGTGGTCGGCGATCACCAGCCAGTCCAGAGGGCGTGCCAGGCGCACCGGCTGGTTGGTCGAGGCTACGACCTCCTCGCCGCGGGCGAAGCGATAGGCCTCTTCCAGGCCCAGGGTATTGCCGAACAGGCCGGCGTCTGCCGACAGGCGGGTATGCAGGTGCGTGTCTCCCCAAAAGACGCGGTCGGGGAAGCTGCGCTGGGCATAGGGCGAGTAGGCCTTGCCCGGATAGAGAGCGGAGAGCGATTCCTTCGAGGGCGTGATCTGAGCCGACGCCGGTCCGGCGACCAGGAGCGCCGCGGCGGTCACCGCGATGAGGGAGAAGTGAAAGCGGACCATCTCGATATCTCCTTCTTGAGGGCGCTCCGGTGATCAGCCCGGCGCGTACCAGATCGGCGAGGTGTAGGCGCGCTCCTGGGTGGTCATCGGCACCTCCTGGGGCAGGTCGATGTCGAAGCGGAAGGCGTCGTAGGCCGTCCAGCGCGGCGTCGGGATCTCGATCACGCGCGCGTAGTAAAAGGCACTTTGTGTCGGATCGAAGTCCGGGTCGGTCCAGACCGCGGCGAGCTCGGCGCTTCCGATCGTATTGGTCCATGTCGCTCGCGCCGTGTCGACGGTGGAGCCGACCGGCGGCAATTTGCCGTCACTGTCGGGGTTGCGGTCGTCGCTCCAGACGATGTCATAGACCCTTTCCTGGGCCTCGCCGTTCGCTTCGAGCCAGCCCTTCACGATCTGGATACGGTCGAGGTTCGCGCCGATCGGGTCTTTGAGGGCGTAGACCATGAAGCTTGGCGCCTCGGCGCCTTCCGGTGCGGCGGCGAGGTCGCCGCCCATCGGTACGCCCTTGCTATAGCCGCCAAAGGCCGGGGTGCGCGAGGTGAGGTCTTCCTCGGCAAAGTCCCAGCCGCCGAAGAAGCGGACACCCATCCGCGAGCCGGTGGTCGCATAGACCTCCTTGCGCTCTATGGCATCGAAGATCGCTTGACGTGTGTTCTCCTGAGCCCAGACCGCGGCGAGGCCCGAGGCGGCCTGCTCCCAGCCCAGAATTTGCTGGTCGCCGAACTTGGCGACCACGTGCATCGGGCGCCCGGGATCCGGTTCCGTGCCGGCGTGTTTGCCAAAAAAGTTGTCCTCTTGCGCGGTGGCGAGGGAGGTGTGGCTGTCGGTCGAGCCGATCATACCGAACTTGTAGGGGTTGGTGCCGAGACGCTGTTCGAGCGCCAACCCCGTTTTCAGCGCCGCGCGGGCATACTCGCCGGCCAGCATGTCGTCCGTCTTGGCTTCCGAGAGGTTGAGGTTGCCCTTATCCCAGGTCTCGTAAGCGGCAAACTCGTCATTGGGAGAAAGAAAAGGGTGGGTCTCGCCGTCACCTTTGATCTGCGTGGCTTCGTAAGCGGGCTCCCAACGGGCGCGGCTGGTGACATAAGCCTCGTCCAGCTCGGTTCCGTTCCACTGCGCCGCGTCGGGGAACATGATGCCGTTCGACAGGTTGCCGTTGTGGGCGATGGCCAGGACATCACCGTTCGTCGCCGTTTCGTAACTCTCCATCCAGGCCCAGAGGTCGCGGGGGTCAGGACTGCCCTGCGGCGGGAAAGTGGTGTAGGGGGCGACGAGCCGGGCCCGTTCCCCGCCGTCGCGGTAAACCACGACCCGGTGCATGTTGTTGCCCTGGATCAGCGAGGTCCATTCGTAGCCGATGAATGCGGTGAAGACACCGGGCTCGTTGGCTTCCTCGGCTGCCGCGATCTGCCGGTCCCAGACCGTGCGAAAGAGCTTGGTGCCGGGCTCGACGGCCAGTGCCGGCGATATCGCCTGACCCCGCGAGAAAGCGTCGATGAGCTCGACCGAAGCCTTCACCGCTTCGTCGCCGCCGGCGGCGACCATATCGGCGATGCGCTTCCCTTCGGAATCGGATGTGACTGCGCGGTCCTGCGCGAAGATGAGGTCGAAGAGACCCATGTTGTCGGAATGATCGGCCACCACCAGGAAATCGAGCGGGCGTGACAGCCGGGCCTTTACGCCCGTGGACGACTCAACCTCCTCGCCCTTGGCAAAGCGGTACGCGGCGCGGGCATCGAGGCGGTTGCCGAAGGCGCCGGCGTCAAAGGAAGTCGAAGTGTGCAGGTGCGTATCGCCCCACAGCGGGCGGCTGGGGAAGCTGCGCGCGGCGTAGGGTGAATAGCTTTCGCCCTTGAAGGCTTTGTTGAGGCTGGATCCTTCCGGTGGCGGCTCGAACGCCACGGCTGCGGTGGCCAGGCAAACCGCGGAGGCTGAGAGCAGGGCGAATTTCCACATGATCTTTACTCCGTGAATTGTCTGGGTGCTGGCTCTCACCCCGGCGTGTACCAGATCGGCGCAGTGTAGGCGCGCTCCTGCAGCTGCATGACCGTGTCCTCCGGCAACTGAATGTCGAAGAACTTGGCGTCGAAGGCGATCCAGCGCGGCGTCGGAATCTCAATCACACGCTGGTGGTAGAAGGCACACTCGGGCGGAAAAACATTGGCCACGCCTCTCCCTGAAGGACTTTTTGTAGTTTTCTCTCAACAATACCAATCAAAACAGCTATGTCCATAATAGCTATTCTATATGAGATGTTGATGTCAAATTGGCAGAGAGCGCAACTAATACTTGCGTCGAAGAGGTGTGGCGCCGGGCAACCCGACCAGAAGAGGACGCGATAGAAGAAGCAAAGTCACCTGCATCGGGCTGGCGCTGCATTGGGGTGGCGAGGGTGGCGTCTCGATGGGCTCTCCATGGGTTTGTCATTTGCCGGCCGGCCTGCTTTGATGCCGCAACCAAGACGGTGCGAAGCAGGGGAGGGATCATGGCGGACAAGCCGGTTATTTTCGCAACGCGCAAGCTGCCGGAGGCGGTTGAAGCCCGGCTGGTGCGGGACTATGAGGCTATCCTCAACCCGGACGACAAGCTCTACACGGCCGATGAGCTGGTGGAGATCTCGGCCGGCGCCGACGCCATTCTGCCCTGCCATACCGAGAAGCTGACGGCCGAGGTCATCGGGCGGCTGTCCGACCGGGTGAAGGCCATCGCCAACTTCTCCGTGGGCTACGACCATGTCGATACCGAAGCCGCAAAGAAGCGCGGCATTATCGTCACCAACACGCCGGACGTCTTGAGCGATGCGACCGCGGAGATCGCGATCCTCTGCATGCTCGGCGCGGCGCGGCGCGCGACGGAAGGCGTCGCCCTGGTGCGCGAGGCCGGTTGGAAGGACTGGAGCCCCGGTTTCATGGTCGGCACCCAGGTGACCGGCAAGCGCTTCGGCGTGATCGGCATGGGCCGGGTCGGTCAGGTCACGGCGAAGCGGGCCCGCGGACTCGACATGGAGGTCCACTACACCAAGCGCAGCCGACTGGATAAACAGACGGAATCCGCGCTGGGCGCCGTATATCACCCGACCGTCGAAGAGCTGCTGCCCCAGTGCGACGTGCTGTCGCTGCACTGTCCGGCGACACCGGAGACCACCGGCCTGCTGAATGCCGAGCGCATCGCCTTGCTGCCGAAGGGGGCCATCGTGGTCAACACGGCACGCGGCGCCGTCATCGACGACGAAGCGCTGATCGCGGCGCTGAAGTCCGGCCAGGTGGCGGCGGCCGGGCTCGACGTTTTCAACGGCGAGCCGACGGACATCCATCCGGAATACCGCAAGCTCGACAACGTCTTCGGCCTGCCGCACATCGGCAGCGCCACGGTGGAGACCCGGGAAGGCATGGGCTTTCGCGCCCTCGACAACCTGGATGCCATCTTCGCCGGAAAGGAGCCGGGCGACCGCGTCGCCTAAAGCGGCCGCTAGTCCTCGATCCGATAGTCGGCCGGCAGGTTGGCCGGCGCTTTGCCGGAGGCCTCGGCGCGCTCTATCACCGAACTGTGGACACGGGCGCCGGGCGGAATCGCCCGGCGCTCGAAGAGCGGGATCGTGAGACCGAAGAGGCTGGGCCGTCGTGAGTTCTCCGGGCGGCGGCGGGGGATGAATTCGAGGATGGCCCAGCCCCAGTTCATCGACTTGTTGGACTTGGCTTTCGCATCGGGTGCAACGTAGTCCTTGTCGGGGTTGGTGCCGCGGACGATCTCATTCACGGTCTGAGTGCGGTAGTGCAGATCCATCGGTCCAGTCTGCTCGATCATCCATTCGAGCGGCAGCTTGGCGAGCGCGCTTTTCTCCTCCGGATAGCCGCCACCGATGTCGCCGTGGACGCCGGTGAACCACGTCTCACGCGCATCCTGCTCCTTGGCGCTGGCTTGATTGAAGGGGTTGCCCCAGTATTCCTCCCCCTCGGGCCAGAGCTGTGGGCGGAACATGGTTCGCTGCTCATCGATGGCCACGGCGTGACGGACCGCCTCGACGCTGCGATTTTTTCGCGTGAAGGCGTGGGTGCGGAGCCGGGGCAGGTAGCGGCCTTGCTCGATGACCGAGGCGACGGTGTCGAAGAGGCCGAGGAGACGGATTGGCGGGCGCTCCGGAGCGAGGAGGCGCTCGTAGAGGCGGACTTCGCCGAAGCTGTCCTCCTTGTTCTCGCCGATGCGCTTATAAGCCCGGAAGGCATAGCCGATGAGGTTCAGATTGCGCTTTTCCACCAGACCGACCGCATGGATGAAGCCGGCAAGCACCCGGGCGGAATAGGCGCCGCGGCTGAAGCCGAAGATGTAGATGCGGTCGCGCCCGTCCGCTTCCCCGCCCTTGCTCTCGCCTTCGCCTTTTTCGTAGTTCTCGACGAGAAAGCGATAGGCCTGCTTCACATTCTGATCGAGGCCCCAGCCGGTGGCCATGCCCCATATCTCCACCGCTTTGCGCCAGGTCCGAAGCCAGGCGTTCTCGGCGCCGAAGGTGCCGACACCGGGGTCGTAGTAGACGAGCTGGCGATCACTTTTCTCGAGGGTGCCATAGAGGCGGAGGATATTGGTCCGATCCGCAGAAATTTCGTTAGATGTGCCGTCGAGAAGAATGACGATGTTCTTGGGCATGGCTTCCTCCGTCAGGGCTCAGGCGCGCCAAGGAAACATTGCGGCCAATGGGAAGCGAGGGAGCAATTTGGCGCTCCCGATTCCGTCGCTTCGGCGATCTTCCGACAATGCGCCCGGTCAGTCGGGCCGCACCGCCGTTCATCCCGCGCGCAGGAGTTTGCGGCCCTAGTGCTGGCGGGCGCGGACGACGATGCTGTCGATGGTTTCCTCGCCCAGGGCCCGGCAGGCTTCCAGGCGGTGCAGGCCTTCCTGCAGCACGTAGCGGCCGTTCCCCTTGCGCACGGAAATCGGCATCTTCAAGCCTTCCTCCATGATGCTCTGGGCCAGGGCGTCGACCTGCTCGGAATTCAAGCTGCGCTTGCGCTTCGCCGGCACGTAGATCTCCTCGAGGGGGATCTTGATGCTCTCCATGGTACGCTCGAACAAGGGCGTCTCCCGAAAAAGGCTGTGCCGGAACGGCCGGGGGCCCAATCCTAGGCACAGGGGGTTAACGGAATCCAGTCTTTGCGGATTTGGTCCGGCTGGGCGAAAAGGTAGCCCTTGCGGCCGCAACGTCATGGCCCCGTCGTAAATGGGCTATATTCCGGGCGGGCCGCCGCTCAGCGTCGAGTCGTTTCCGGGACCCCATTCTGTGCTTGCCGTCGATTGCGCGATCATTCTCCTGAAAGGACTGGCAATCGGCTTCGCCATGGCGATGCCGGTGGGGCCGGTCGGCATCATCTGCATCCAGCGCACGCTGAACCACGGCCTCAAGTCCGGCCTGCTGTCGGGCCTGGGGGCGGCCTTGGGGGATGCTCTGCTCGGGGTGATGGCCGCCGCGGGGCTTTCCTGGGTGACGGACTTCCTGCTCCGCATCGAGCAGGAACTGCGCTTCGGCGGCGGTATCTTCCTGGTGGCGCTGGGCGTGTGGACCTACTTCAGGCACGGGGACGCGCCGGCGCCGGCGCCGGCGAGCCATGGGGCTGTGGCCACGACTTTTCTGCTGGTGATCACCAACCCGATCACGATCCTGGCCTTCCTCGGCTTCTTCGCCAGCTTCCGCATCGTCGGCGCGACGGGGGCCGGCCTGCAGATCGCGTCGCTGACCTTGGGGGTGTTCCTGGGCTCGGGCCTGTGGTGGGCGCTGCTCTGTGGCGGCACCAAGCGGCTGAGCCAACGCCTCGAGGGTGGCTTGCTGGGGTGGATCAACCACGTCTCCGCCGTGGCCATCGCCGGTTTCGGAGTTTACGTCCTCGCCGACGCGCTGCTCTAGCCGCTGCGGCCCCGCTTGGCCGCATTGTAGACCTTGGAGACGATCTCGCTCCTTTCGAGTCCCATTGCCGCCAGTCTGGCGTCATCCAGCAAGGAAAGCCGCTGGATGGTCCGGCTCACCTCCTGCCAATAGAGCAGCCTGGCGACCACGTCCTCGGCGGCCGTCACGGCACGGGCGATCAACTTTGCAAGCCATCGGCCGCCTTTGGTCCAGGCACGGTACGGCTTGCCGGTCGCGCTCGGGGAAGTCGCTGCGCTGGCGGCGAGGGAACTGTCGGGGGAGTGGGCGGGGGAGCGGGTCATCTGCGGCTCTTCCTCAAGGGGCGTGGACGCGCGGCGTTCTTCAGAGAGTCCTACGCTCCTCGAGAGAAGATAAAAAATATATTGATAGACCAATATTCATATGAAAAATATATGGTATGGATCTACGTCATCTGCGCTACTTCGTTGCTGTGGCCGAGGAGGGGCACGTCACCCGGGCGGCCGAGCGCCTGGGCATTCAACAGCCGCCTTTGAGCCAGCAGATCAAGGCCCTGGAAGCGGAGCTGGAGGTTCAGCTGTTCCGCCGCAAGCCGCGGGGCGTTGAATTGACCGAAGCGGGGGAGGGCCTGCTGCTCGATGCCCGCCGTATCCTGGGCGAGGTCGAGGGCGCCCTGACCCGGGCACGGCGGACGGCACGCGGCGAGTTGGGGCGCCTGGCGGTCGGCTTTACCGCTTCGGCGCCCTTCCATTCTTTCGTTCCCCGCATTCTGCGTGACTTCCGGGCGGCGAATCCCGGGGTCTCCCTGACCCTGGAAGAGGGCGCCTCTTCGGGCCTCGTCGACGATGTGCGCGCCGAGCGCATCGATGTCGCTTTCGTCCGCAGCACGGTGCCGGCAGACGAGGGCGTGATCTCCTACACGCTGCTGCAGGAGCCGATGGTCGCGGCCTTGCCTCTGAAGCATCCCCTGGCGTCGGGCCGGCGCCGCAAGCTGTCCCTGGCGGAGCTGGCGCCGGAATCCTTCGTGCTGTACCGCCGCACCACCGGGCCCGGCCTCTACGACGCCATCGTCGCCGCTTGCCACGCCGTCGGCTTCACGCCGCGTCTGGCGCAGGAGGCGCCGCGCATTACCGCGACGCTGAACCTGGTCGCGGCCGGCCTCGGCGTCACCGTGGTGCCGCAGTCCCTCTCGGGTCAGCAGGCGGGGGATATCGTCTACCGCCCGCTGGACGCGCCGCCGGGCCTGGTGGCGCCGCTCAGGCTGGCTTGCCGCACGGTGGAGCATGGCGCCGCCGCCCGCCGCTTCATCGAGCTGGTGCGCGGCGAGGCGCGCAAGCTCGGCAAGCCCAAAGCCGCCAAACGTCGCGCCGGTGCCTGACGCCCTGGGCTGGCGACCCGAACCTAGTGCGCGAGCCTAGCGCCCGGGCCTAGTGAGGCGGGTCTAGTGCCCCGTGCGGACCCGCCTGACCGCGTCCTGCCAGCCGGCATAGCGGGCGTCGCGCTCGCGCGCATCCATCTTGGGCTCAAAAAGCGCATCGCTCTGCCATTGGGCGGCCACGGCGTCGAGATCGGCGAAGAGACCCTGGTTGAGGCCGGCGAGGTAGGCGGCGCCCAGCGCCGTGGTTTCCGCCACCACCGGGCGTTCCACCGCCACCCCCAGGATGTCGGCCAGCATCTGCAGCATCCAGTCGTTGGCCACCATGCCGCCGTCGACGCGCAGCGCCGCGAGCCCCGTGGCGCCGTCGGCGCGCATGGCCTCCAGCAGGTCGCGGGTCTGGTAGCAGACCGCCTCCAGCGCCGCGCGGGCCAGTTCCGCCGGGCCGGTGGCCCGCGTCAGGCCGAAGACGGCGCCGCGCGCCTCGGCGTCCCAATAGGGCGCGCCCAGCCCGGTGAAGGCCGGCACCAGATAGACCCGCTGGTTGGTGTCCGCCTGCTTGGCCAGCGCCTCGGTCTCCGGCGCCGCGCCGATGATGCCCAGGCCGTCGCGCAGCCACTGCACCGCCGCGCCGGCGACGAAGATGCTGCCTTCCAGGGCGTAGGTGGTCTTGCCGCTCAGGCGGTAGGCGATGGTCGACAGCAGCCGGTGCTCGGAATGAACCAGCTCGTCGCCGGTGTTGAACAGCGCGAAGCAGCCGGTGCCGTAGGTCGACTTCATCATGCCCTTCTCGAAGCAGGCCTGGCCGACGGTGGCGGCCTGCTGGTCGCCGGCGATGCCGCCGATGGGGAGGGCACGGCCCAGGATCTCCGGTTCCGTCTCGCCGAAGTCGGCGTCGCTGTCCTTCACCTCCGGCAGCAGGCTGTCGGGGATGCGCAGCAGGGCCAGCAACTCCGGATCCCAGACCTGTTTCTGGATGTCGAAGATCAGGGTGCGCGCGGCGTTGGTCGCGTCGGTGGCGTGGACCTTGCCGCCGGTGAGCCGCCACAGCAGGAAGCAGTCGATGGTCCCGAAGGCGAGTTCGCCGCGTTCGGCGCGTTCGCGCGCGCCCGGCACGTTGTCGAGCAGCCAGGCGATCTTGGTGCCGGAGAAATAGGGATCGAGCAGCAGGCCGGTGCGCTGGCGCACCACCTCCTCGGCGCCCTGGTCGCGCAGGCCCTGGCAGAACTCCGCCGTGCGGCGGTCCTGCCAGACGATCGCCTTGTGGATCGCCTCGCCGGTCGCGCGGTCCCAGATCACCGTCGTCTCGCGCTGGTTGGTGATGCCGATGGCGGCGACGTCCTCGGCGCTCTTGCCGGCGTCGGCCAGGGCGCCGCGCATCACCTCGACGGTGTCGCGCCAGATGTCCTCGGCATCGTGCTCCACCCAGCCGGACCGTGGGAAGTGCTGCGGCAGCTCCTTCTGGGCCTGGCCCAGGCGCCGGCCCTCGCCGGAAAACAGGATGGCGCGGCTGCTGGTGGTGCCTTGATCGATGGCGAGAATCGTGCGTTCGGCGCTCATGCCGCCTCCCCGGGTTTCTTTTTATTAATTCTAAGATTTACACGGCCGGTCCGGCCGCATTCTCTTTATTTTGGCGGCCATCACGGCCGCCCGGCAGAATGTCGGGGCCGGCGGCCAAGATCAACCCGAAGATGGCCTGGAAACAGGACCGGAGAATCGTGAAGAGGCCCAGGTGAATTGACTTGGGTCAAGGCATCCCGCCGCCCTGCTTATTAGCATTGCCTCATTCGCCGCGATTGAACGGGGGTGGTCCCCACCATTTGGCCTCCGCGCGGCGGGTACGGCCTTGCCCAGTCAGGCCAAGGCGGAGAGGTCTGGTCTCACTCCCAGACTTCACACCGCCACTCTGCAAATCCGCCCGGCGCCGATCATTCCCGGCGTCGGGCGATTTTTTTGTGGGCGGCGGCTACCTGCTCATTCGGTGAGTGCCGGTCTCGCGAACCCTGTGCAAAACCCCGCTGTCGCCCCGGGGCTTGACCCCGGGGTCCATTGGCATCCGCGCGCGGCGATGCCTTGCCATGATTGCATCCTTGCCAGCCGCAAAGACAGAACGATCCCTGTCGATGGTCGGTTGAGCGGCCAAGTCATTGGGTCCCGGGATCAAGTCCCGGGACGACAGCTGTGGCGTTGACGGGGCGGGGCTCCGCGGCGTGCAGCGTGAGGAGCTACCGCCGCTGGCGCGGAGACTTCGGCCAGTCGACGTATTCCGGCGGTTGCTTGCGCACCCAGGCGACGAAGCGCGCGATCTCCGGATGGGCGCGCACGGCTTCCGGGTCGGCGTAGGTTGTGGCCAGTTCGCGCTCGTCGAACACCCGGTGGATCATGCGGTGGCAGACCACGTGGATGAAATCGGTCGCCCGCCCGCCCGCGCTCTTCGGCACCCAGTGGTGTCGGTCGACGCTCGGCCCGTCGATCATCTCCCGCCCGCAGACCGGGCAGGGACCGAGGTTGCCTTCGGCGCTCATCCCTAGAAGTCGTCGTCCTCGAAGGCGAGGGTCGAGTTGGCGCCGCGGGTGACGGCCTCGGCCAGGCACTTCGCTTCGCCCAGCAGGTTGTCGGCATAGAAACGCGCGGTCTTCACCTTGGTGGCGGCGAAGGCCTTATCGTCACCCTTGGCGGCCTCGACCGCGCTGCGCGCCAGCAGCCAGCCGCCGAGGACCGAGGCGCAGAGGCTCTGGTAGGGCGTGGCCGCGGCGGCGCCCCGGGGCAGCGACTCGGCGCCGCGCTTCAGCAGCCAATCGGTGGCGCGCTCCAGCAGTTCGATGGCGCCGGCCAGGGGCGGACGCAGGGCGGCGATCTTGACTTCCGGCGCCTCGGCGGGCGGCAGGCCGTCGCGCAGCTCGGCGATGAGCTCCTTCATGGCCGCGCCCTTGTCGCGCAGCAGCTTGCGGCCCAGCAGGTCGAGCGCCTGGATGCCGTTGGTGCCTTCGTAAATCGGCAGGATGCGGGCGTCGCGGTAGTGCTGGGCGGCGCCGGTCTCCTCGATGAAGCCCATGCCGCCGTGGACCTGCACGCCGATGGAGGCGACCTCGCAGCCGATGTCGGTACACCAGGCCTTGGTGAGCGGAATCAAAAGATCGAGGCGCGTCTGCGCCGCCGCACGTTTGGCGTCGTCCGGTTCGCGCTTGGCGCGGTCGAGCGTGCCGGCGGCGAGGTAGGCCAGGGCGCGTGCCGCTTCGGTCCGCGCCTTCATGGTCGCCAGCATGCGGCGCACGTCGGGATGGCGGATGATCTTCACGGACTCCTTGATCTCTGGCCCGGCGTCGATCGCTTTGCTCTGCACGCGCTCGAAGGCGTAGGCGCGGGCCTGCTGGTAGGCGCGCTCGGCGATCGCCACGCCCTGCAGGCCGACGGCGAGGCGCGCGTTGTTCATCATGGTGAACATGCAGGCCATGCCCTGGTTCTCTTCGCCGACCAGGTAGCCGACGGCGCCGCCGGAATCGCCGTAGGACATCACCGCCGTCGGCGAAGCCTTGATGCCCAGCTTGTGTTCGATGGATACGCAGCGCAGGTCGTTGTGCGGACCCAGGCTGCCGTCCTCATTCACGACGTACTTGGGCACGAGGAACAGGCTGATGCCCTTGGTGCCCTCCGGCGCGTCGGGCAGGCGGGCGAGGACCATGTGCACGATGTTGTCGGCGCAGTCGTGCTCGCCCCAGGTGATGTAGATCTTCTGCCCGGTGATCAGGTAGTGGTCGCCGTTCGGCTTGGCGCGGGTCTTCAGCGCGCCGACGTCGGAACCGGCCTGCGGCTCCGTCAGGTTCATGGTCCCGGTCCACTCGCCGGAGATCATCTTGGCCAGGTAGTCGGTCTTCTGCTGGTCGTTGCCGTGGGCCTGCAGCAGCTCCACCGCGCCGGCGGTCAGCAGCGGGCAGAGCCCGAAGGAGAGGTTGGCGGCCTGCCACATCTCCTGCACCGCGGTGGCCAGCGCCCAGGGCAGGCCCTGGCCGCCGAAGTCCGGGTCGAAGGGCAGGGCGTTCCAGCCGCCCTCGACGAACTGGCGGTAGGCCTCCGGAAAGCCGTCGGGGGTGCGCACCACGCCGTTCTCGAAGACCGAGCCCTCGCGGTCGCCGGGGTGGTTCAGCGGCGCGACGACCTCGCCGGCCAGCTTGGCGGCCTCCTCCAGGATGGCGCTCACCAGGTCGGCGGTGGCCTCCCCGTAGCCGGGCAGCCCGGCGATCTCCGGCAGTTCGGCGATGGCGTCCAGCGCGAAACGCATCTCCTTGATCGGCGCCGCATAGGTCATGTCTTGCTGTCTCCCGGGCCTGGTCCTGCAGTTTCTCCCTGCCGCGAAGATGGAACAGCCGCCGCCGGAAGGCAATGCGGGC
This sequence comes from Kiloniellaceae bacterium, assembly GCA_048268885.1. GTDB lineage: Bacteria > Pseudomonadota > Alphaproteobacteria > Kiloniellales > Kiloniellaceae > Pelagibius. The sequence continues at coordinate 30,965 of JBLWUP010000004.1, forward strand.
GTCCCGGGCGGTAGAGGTTTCCTCGCCCCGGCTAAGATTCTAGCATGCGTCTGCCAGGTTTCGGGGCCAGGACTCGGGGCCAGGACTCGGGGGGAGATGACCAGCGGTATGAGCACTTCAGTCAATCCGCCGCCACGCGGCTTTCCGGAGGCGGAGTTCGCCCAGCGGACGGAAAAGGCGCAGGCCCGCATGGCCGAGGCGGGGCTCGACGCCATGCTGCTGACCACCGAGCCGGAGGTCCGCTACTTCACCGGCTTTCTGACCCAGTTCTGGCAGAGTCCGACCCGGCCCTGGTTCCTGGTGGTGCCGGCCAAGGGCAAGCCGGTGGCGGTGATCCCGACCATCGGGGTGGCCTGCATGGCGCGCACCTGGATCGACGACATCAGGAGCTGGTCCTCGCCGCAGCCGGACGACGACGGGCTCTCGCTTTTGGCGCAGGCGCTGACCGAGTTGGCCGGCAAGACGGGACGCATCGGCATCGCCAAGGGCAAGGAGACGCATCTGCGCATGCCGCTGGGCGACTTCGAGCGCCTCGCCTGGACGCTGCCGGACGCGACCTTCGAGGACGCCACGGCAATCCTGCGCGGCCTGCGCATGGTGAAGTCCGAGCGCGAGATCGAAAAGATCGCCTACGTCTGCGAGGTGGTTTCCGGCGCCTTCGAGGCGGGCCCGCAACTCTTCGCCGCCGGGCAGAGCGACATCGAGGTGTTCCGCAGTTTCAAGAGGGAGTGCCTGAAACGCGGCGTCGACGACGTTTCCTATTTGGTCGGCGGCGCGGGGCAGGGCGGCTACGGCGACATCATCTCGCCGCCGTCGGGTCGGGCGCTGCGCGCGGGCGACGTGCTGATCCTCGACACCGGCTGCCTCTTCGACGGCTACTTCTGCGACTTCGACCGCAACTTCGCCATCGGCAAGGCCGACGACGCCGTGCGCCGCGCCTACGACGTGGTCTGGCGCGCGACGGAGGCGGGCCTGCAGGCGGCGCGTCCCGGCGCTACCTGCGCCGAACTCTTCTCCGCCATGCAGTTGGTGCTGGAAGGCGGCGGCGCGCCCCATGGCGTTGGGGACAACGACGTCGGACGCATGGGCCACGGCCTCGGCATGCAGCTCACGGAATGGCCCTCGCACACCCCCTGGGACCGGACGGTGCTGGAGCCGGGCATGGTGTTGACTCTGGAGCCGGGCATGACTTTCGCCAAGGACAAGGTCATGGTGCATGAAGAGAACCTCGTGGTGCGCGAGGATGGCGCCGAGCTGCTGACCCGCCGCGCCGCGCCCGAACTGCCCGTAATCTGACGGATATCATGTGATGCGACTGTCCTTCGAAGCCGAGGCCGAGGATGCCCACCGCCGTTTCGGCCTGGTGGTGTTGCAGGCCGACGAAGTCATCGAGAGTGAGTTTCCCGCTTTGCTCGCCCCACACCCTTCCGAGCCCCCGGAAGAGAGCAGGGCGATCCGCCTGCATTTCAGCCGGGTGCCGAGCGGCCACGAGGTGACGCCGGAAACCCTGGCCGCGATGGAGGCCACACTGCCGGCGGCGGTCGAGCTGCTGCCGCATGAGGCCCCTTTCGACGTCATCGCCTATGCCTGCACTTCCGGGGCCACCGTCATCGGTGAGGAGCGGGTGGCGCAGATCGTACGGCGCGCGCGCCCCGGGGTCGCCGTCACCAATCCCCTCACTGCCGCCAAGGCGGCCCTCTCGGCTTTGGGAATCCGCCGCCTCGGTTTCGTGACGCCCTACGTGGCGGACGTCTCCTCGGCCATGCGCGACAACTTGGCGGCAGCGGGCTTCGAGACGGTTTCCTTCGGCTCCTTCGAGGTGGCGGTGGAGGGCGTGGTCGCGCGCATGACCCCGGAGTCGGTGCTGGACGCCATCGTCAAAGTTGGATCGGAAGGCGGCTGCGATGCTGTCTTCGCCGCCTGCACCAACCTGCGTGCCTCCGGCGTTATCGAGGCAGCCGAGGCGCGCCTCGGCAAGCCGGTGATCTCCAGCAATCAGGCGCTGGCCTGGCACATGCTCCGGCTGGCCGGCGACGACGCGGTCCGGCCCGGCCGCGGACGCCTGTTCACCTTGCCGCTCAGCTAACGCGCTAAGAGACGCTCCGCCTGGCCGCGCAGGCGCGCCGCGGCGAAGTCGATGAAGCTGCGCGTCTTGGCCGCCGCGCGCCGTCCTTCGGCATGCAGCAGGTGGATCGGTATTTCCCGGTCGTCGAAGGCGCCGAGAATCTCGACCAGTCTGCCGTCGGCCAGAGGATCGGCCACCTGATAGGAGAGGACGCGGGTCACGCCCCAGCCGTCGACGGCCGCGTCGATCGCCGTCTGCAGCGTGTTGACGCTGAGCGCCGGGGCGAGGCGCAGGGAGCGCCGTTTCCCCTCGACGCTGAAGCCCCAGGCCGGCACGTCGCTGGCGCTGGTGGAGAGGATCAGGCGGTGGTCGCGCAGGTCCTCCGGCGTGGCCGCTTCCCCATGACGGTCCAGGTAGGCCGGGGAGGCCACGACGATCTGGCGCAGGCTGCCGACGCGCAGCGCCGTCAGCGAGGAGTCGGGCAGCTTGCCAATGCGCAGGGCGACGTCGAGGCCTTCTTCCAACAGATTGACGTTGCGATCGAGAAAAAGGGTGCTGGCGGTGACCGCCGGGTAGGCGTCGAGATAGTCGCGCAGGATCGGCGCCACGAAGCGCTGGCCGAAGAGCACCGGCGCGGTGAGCCGCAGGTGGCCGCTGGGCGCGCTGGTCGCGCCCCGGGCGGAGGTCTCGGCCTCTTCGAGGTCGGCCAGGATGCGCAGGGCGTCCTCGCGCAGCCGCACGCCCGCCTCGGTCAAGGCGACCTGGCGGGTGGTGCGGGTGAAGAGCCGCACGCCCAGGCGCGCCTCCAGCGCCGTCACCAGGCGCGTGACCGCTGGTGGCGACATCTTGAGCTTGCGCGCGGCGGCGTTGAAAGCGCCGGTCTCGGCCACGGCGGCGAAGGTGGTAAGCTCACGGAAGCGATCCATTGTTTCATTCTATGGAATAGTGATTTGAATGTATCGGGTATTCTTTCGAAGCCTTAAAGGCGTCATCTTCTCCTGGCCGAACAGAGGCAAAAAATTCATGGGCAAGCATGGAGAGGAGACCGTCATGGCCCGCGCTTTCGCCGAAATCGCCTTCACCCCCCAGGTGCTGGCCGAGCAGGCCCGCCAGGGTTCGGCCGCCGGCTACGCCAAGTTCCTCACGCCCGAGGCCGCGCCGGCCGATGCCCTCGGTCCGGCGGAGGCCGATTTCATCGCCCGCCGCGACGGCTTCTTCCAGGCGACGGTGGGCGAGAACGGCTGGCCCTACGTGCAGTTCCGCGGCGGGCCGGCGGGTTTCCTCAAGGTGCTGGACGACAAGACGCTGGCCTATGCCGACTTCCGCGGCAACCGGCAGTACATGAGCGTCGGCAACCTGCGCGGCGACGACCGGGTCTCGCTGATCCTGGTCGACTATCCCAACCGGCGGCGCCTCAAGGTCTGGGGCCATGCCCGCATCGTCGATATCGAGGACGACCCGGAGCTGGTGGCCCGGCTGCACGACCGCGCCTACCGCGCCAAACCGGAGCGGGCGGTGGTGATCACCGTCGCCGCATTGGACTGGAACTGCCCGCAGCATCTGCCGCAGCGCTATACCCTGGAGGAGCTGGAACCGGCCCTGGCGCCGCTGCGCGAAGAGCTGGAGCGCCTGCGCGCGGAAAACGCGGCCTTGCGCCGGTAGGCTACGGCTTCTTCTTCATAACCGGGAAGCTACGGCTTCCTTTTCATAGCCGGGAAGCTACGGCTTCCGTTTCATGAAAGACTCCGGCGGCACCCAGGTGTCCGGCATCGTCTTGTTGGCCCAGCGGCAGACCTCCTGCAGCACCGGCAGCAGGGCCTGGCCCTTGTCGGTCAGCAGGTATTCGTAGCGTGGCGGACGCTTCTGGTAGGGCTTGCGCTCCACCAGGCCGGAACTCTCCATGGCGGAGAGTCGGTCGCTCAGCACCGAGGTGGTGATGGCCTCGGGCGAGTCCAGGAACTCGGCGAAGCGCTTCTTGCCCAGCATCATGTCGCGCACGATGACCAGGCTCCAGCGGTCGCCCAGGATGTCGAGGGTCGTGGCGATGGGGCAGGGCGAGCGCGACTCGCGTCTGGTGGTTCGGGCCATGGCCTCCTGTATTCCATCATTCCGCGGAACCATCAATCCGCGGAAAGATCAGTGCGGGGAACCATTCCTCCACGGGCCATCATTTTCTGTCAGTCAGTTGTCACTTGCAAGTCGCTATTGAGGTAGGTTATTCAGCAGGCATTCACTTGATCGGGCGGGCTCGCCTGTGCCGATGGCGGCGGAGGTCCCCCGGCGAAGACGAACAGGGAGCGGGATATGAGCGACATCCAAGGCGAACACCTGGTCGGCGGCTGCCTTTGCGGCGCCGTGCGCTACACGGTCGCCGCGCCGGCGATGGTGGCGGCGCACTGCTATTGCATCGATTGCCGCAAATCGAGCGGCACCGGCCACTGCACCCACGTGGTCGTGCCGGCGGAGGCGTTTTCCCTGAACGGGGAGGTGCGGCACTACGACCACGCCGCCGACAGCGGCAACATGGTGCGGCGGCACTTCTGCCCGACCTGCGGTTCGGCGCTCTATTCGACCAACGCGGCGGGCGGTGAGCTCGTCTTCCTGCGCGCCTCCAGCCTCGATGATCCCGACGCCGTGACGCCGGGCGCTTCGGTCTACGCCAGCCGCGCGCCGAAGTGGGATCCGGTGGATCCGGCGCTGCCGTCGTTTCCCGAGATGCCGACCCAGGAACAGCGTCAGGCGATGCTGCAGCGAAGCTAAGGTGGCCTGCTGACAGGGCGCGCCGCTTGCCCTAACATCGGCGCATGAGCGAGATCATCAATCTGCGGCAGGCCAAGAAGCGCCGGGCCCGCGAAGAGAAAGAGGCGCAGGCGGCGGCCAACCGGACCAAGTTCGGGCGCAGCAAGGGCGCGCGCAAGCAGACCGAGGCCGAGCAGAAGAAGGCCGACCGCGATCTCGCCGGCAAGAAGCTGGACGCCAATAAGCTCGACGCCAAGAAGTTAGACCGGGACTGATCCGCCACTTTGTCTTCCGATCCGGTTACTTCACCGCAAAAGCCTTCACCGCGGACCCCCTCGACGGCCGGAGGCGCTTCGCCGCTGGTCGCGGCCCTGCTGCTGACAGTTTCCTCGGCCTGCTGGGGCGGCAATATCTTCATCGGGCGGGCGGTCCATGCCGAGGTGCCGCCGGTCGGCCTCAGCTTCTGGCGCTGGGTGCTGGCGTTGGCCATTCTGCTGCCCTTGGCCTGGCCGAGGGTGAGGCGCGACCTGCCGGAAATCCGTCGCCATTGGAAGAACCTGGCGGCGCTCGCCTTCTTCGGCATGACGGCCTTCCATACGTCGCTCTACCTCTCGGTGAACTACACCACGGCGACCAACGCCGCCCTGCTGGTCGCTATCTGCCCGGTGTTGGTGCCGCTCTTGTCCTGGGTGCTGTACCGGGAGCCGGTAACGCCGCGCATCTTGCTGGCCATCGCGGTCTCGCTTGCCGGTGTCGCGGTGGTGATCCTGCGCGGCGATCTCGCCCACCTGCGCAGCTTGAGTGTCAACAAGGGCGACTTCATCATGCTGGCCGCCGTCTTCTTCTGGTCGATGTACACGGTGCTGGTGAAGCGCCGGCCCGCGTCGCTGCATCCGCAGTCCCTGCTGGCGGCGACCATGGCGCTGGCGATCGCTATGCTGCTGCCGGTCTATCTCTGGGAAAGCGCCTTCGTGCGGACCATGCCGGTCACGCAGGACTCGCTGCTCGCGGTCGCTTACGTGGTCGTCTTCGCCTCGCTGCTGGCCTTCCTGTGTTTCAATCGCGGCATCGAGGTGCTGGGGCCCAACAAGGGCGGCCTCTTCATGCACCTGATCCCGGTCTTCGCCGCGCTGCTCGCCTTTCTCTTCCTGGGCGAGCGTCTGCAGGGTTTCCACGCCGTCGGTATCGCCGCGATCGTCGCCGGAATCGTGCTGGCGACAACAGCTCGCAGCGGCCGGCGTGGCGGCTAAACGAGAAACGGCATCACGGTCTTGCCGACGATGGCGATGACGCTGGCGGGCAGGCCCATGATGAAGGTCTTGGCCGCCACCGTGTCCTTCAGGACGAGTGCCTTCAAGGACATCTGTTGCGGTGGCTCGCCCCTGTCGTTGGTGACCTTGATGACCGAGTCACCCGCGGCGGTTTCGAAGGCGTTCACCACCGCGGCGGCGACGAGAATGGCCGGGTAGGTGACCGGTACGACCACCAGGGCATGGAAGAAGACATAGACGAAAACGCCGAGCGCCATGGCGATGAGCGTAAGGCTGCTGAGGATCGCCAGAATCGCCGGCTGCCGGGTGGTCTTGCGCGAGGAAAGCGCGATGCCGAGCATGCTGGAGACCATGCCCAGGAAGGTCAGGTTGGTCGCCCAGCAGAGCGCGGCGTTGGGCGAGGTCACTTCTTCGATCATCTGCTTGCAGACAGGGCCCAGGGCATCGCTGCGCCGCAGGAAGGTGAGGCCGATACCGTAGGCACCGATGACGGCCAGCACGGCAGTGACCTTGTCGCGCAGGGCGACGCCGTCGGCCGAGAAGATCAGCCAGTATTCGAAGAGCGAAAGGGCGAGAAGGCCCGCGGTGATGGCGACCAGCGGCCAGTTGACCTTTTTGCCGTGAGGTAACGGCCCGGAAAGGTTCTCCGACATCTTCGCTTCCCCTCCAATCCCGTGGCGGGCCTCGATCGCCGGGGCCGGAAGGTGCCTAGCGGATCACCTTCCCCGGGTTCATCAGGCCTTCCGGATCCAGCGCCTGCTTCACGGCACGCATGAGGTCCAGTTCGACCTGCGACTTGAAGCGCGCGTTCTCCGCCACTTTCATATAGCCGATGCCGTGCTCGGCGGAAATCGATCCGCCCATGGACACTACCAATTCGTGCACCGCCTCGTTCACCTCTTCCCAGCGGGCGAGGTAGCTCTCGCGGTCGGCGTCTTCCGGCTGCGACAGGTTGAAGTGGATGTTGCCGTCGCCGACATGGCCGAAGGGGACCGGGCGGATGCCCGGCACCATCTGCTTCACCAGCTCGGTCGCGCGTTCGATGAATTCCGGTGTCTTGGAGACGGCGACCGAGATGTCGTGCTTGATGGAGCCGCCCTCGAACTTCTGCGCCTCGACGATGCCTTCGCGGATGGCCCAGAAGGCCTGCGCCTGACGCTCGTTGGCGGCCAGCGCCGCGTCGCTCACCAGGCCGTCTTCCACCGCGGTGGCGAGGAAATCCTCCAGGCTCTCGCGCAGCGAGCCGTCGGCGCGGCCGGAAGCCAGCTCGACCAGCACGTACCAGGCGTTGGGTTCGCTCAGCGGATCCTCGATGCCTTCGATGTGCTTGCAGGCGAAGTCGAGGCCGATGCGCGGGATCAGCTCGAAGGCGTTCACCCGATCGCCGGTGGCGGCGCGGGCGCGGCCCAGCAGTTCCACGGCAGCGGCGGGATCGCGCACGGCGACGAAGGCGACTTCGGTTTCCGCCGGGCGCGGGAAGAGCTTCAGGCAGGCGGCGGTGATGATGCCGAGGGTGCCCTCGCCGCCGACGAAGAGATGCTTCAAGGCGTAGCCGGTGTTGTCCTTGCGCAGGGCGCGCAGGCCGTCCCACACCCGCCCGTCCGGCAGCACGACCTCAAGGCCCAGGACGAGATCGCGCGCGTTGCCGTAGCGCAGCACGTGCACGCCGCCGGCGTTGGTCGAGAGGTTGCCGCCGATCTGACACGACCCTTCCGCGCCGAGGCTCAAGGGGAACAGGCGGTCGGCTTCCGCTGCCGCCTCCTGCACCTGCTGCAGGATGCAGCCGGCCTCCACGGTGATGGAGTAGTCGGTGGCGTCGACCTTGCGGACCTTGTTCAGGCGCCCGAGGCTTAAGAGCACCGTGCCGTCCTCGGCGAAGGGGATGCCGCCGCCCACCAGGCCGGTGTTGCCGCCCTGGGGGACGAGGGGCACGCCCGCTTCCCGGCAGAGCTTCACTGTGGTCGCGACTTCCTCGGTCGAGGCGGGGCGTACTACGAAGGGCGCCGCGCCCTGATAGCGGCGGCGCTGCTCGGCCAGGTAAGGGGCCATGCCCTCGGGGTCGCTGACCACGGCCTTCTCGCCCAGCGCCGCGACCAGGCGCTGCTTCAGGGCGTCGAAATCTGCTGTTTTGGGACTGGAGGCATCCATAGGAGAGAATCTAGTGATCCGGAGGCGTCGTGGCGAGTCCGGAGCCATGACCGCTTGTCTTCTCGTCACCCTCGGGCTTGATCCGAGGGTCCATGTTTCGGAGCGCAAGATTTCCGATCAGCGGAACGATGGATGCTCGGGTCAAGCCCGAGCATGACAGATGGGGGAGGCGAGGGGGGCTTATTCTCGCGGCGCGGCCGCCCGCTTGAGGCGGTCGTTGATGGCCGCGCCCAGGCCGGAATCCGGGATCGGCATGACGGCGATGGCGCGCACGTCAGCGCTGTCCAGGCGGTGCAGGTAGGCGAAGAGGTGCGCCGCCGCCTCCTTCAGGTCGCCGCCGGGGCTGAGGTTCAGGGCTGCGGCAGCGCCGGTCGGGGCCGCCGGCCCGAAGGCCAGCAACGCCTCGTCGGCGGCCACTTCCGTGGCGTCGAGCCGCACCGGGTGGCCCGGCGCGTAGTGGCTGGTCAGCATGCCGGGTCCCTTCAAGGCGGAGCCTTCCAATGCCCCGGTTTCCGCCGCTTTCGCGGTCTCCGCCACCTCCCCGATGATAGGGGTCAGGTCTTGCGCCGTCACGGCACCGGGGCGCAGGATCGCCGGCGTCGGGCCGGAAAGATCGAGCACCGTAGACTCCAGGCCGACGGCACAGGGCCCGCCGTCCAGGATCAGCGGCACCCGCGCGCCCAGGGAGGCGGCGACGTGGGCCGCTTCGGTCGGGCTGATGCGGCCGGAGGCGTTGGCACTGGGCGCGGCCAGCGGCAGGCCGCATTCGGCCAGCAGGCGATGGCCGATGGGATGGGCGGGCACCCGGACCGCCTGGGTGTCCAGCCCGGCGCTGCACAGCAGGGAGAGGCGGCTTTCCGCGCGGCGCGGCAACACCAGGGTCAGGGGGCCGGGCCAGAAGGCGGCGGCCACCGCCTGGGCGCGCGCGTCGAAGATCACTTCGGCCGCGGCGGCCTCCACGCTGGTGAAGTGGACGATCAGCGGATTGAACTGCGGGCGGTCCTTGGCCGCGAAGATACCGGCCACGGCAGTGTCGGAGGTGGCGTCGGCGCCCAGGCCGTAGACCGTCTCCGTCGGGAAGGCGACCAGTCCGCCGGCGCGCAGCAGGGCGGCGGCGCGGACAAAGGCCGCGTCGTCGGGCGTCAGGATTTCGGGGCTCTGGGTCTTCGCGCCGTTCATGGCGGCGCAGTCTAGTGCCTCTCCGGGGAAATGCATCCGTTGCTTTCGGCCACCTGCTGAGCGTAGAAATCCCTCGGCCACGCCGTTTCGCGCGGCCACGTTCTCAGGGCGGGGTGGAAGTCCCCACCGGCGGTAAGGGTTCCCATGTTGTTTTCAACCGGGGCTCAAGCCCGCGAGCGCTCTTCCGGCGTCAGGCCGGAAGGGGTCAGCAGATTCGGTGCAACTCCGAAGCCGACGGTCACAGTCCGGATGGAAGAGAACGGAAGAGCGGCGGTCCCGCGCGCCCTTGGCGCGGGCACGCGGCTGTTTCGGACGCCCTGGTTCCTGTCTCTCGTGCGCATGAAGGAGCACAGCATGAATCAGAGCCACCCCCAAATTCCCGACGGCACGCTGCGGTCCAGGCGGATCGCCCTGGTGAAGGCGCGCTGGCATGGCGAGATCGTCGATCAGTGCGAGGCCGGCTTCGAAGCGGAGCTGGCGCGTGCCGCCGCGGAAGACGGCGCGGCCTACGCCGTCGACGTCTTCGAAGCGCCCGGCGCCTTCGAGATTCCGTTGCTGGCGCGCGACCTTGCCCGCAGCGGACGCTATGCGGCCATCGTCGGAACGGCCTTCGTGGTCGACGGCGGCATCTACCGTCACGAGTTCGTGGCCGACACCGTGGTCGGCGCCCTGATGCAGGTCCAGATGGACAGCGACGTCCCCGTGCTGTCCGCCGTGCTGACGCCGCACAACTTCCATGACGGGGCGGAGCATCGCCGCTTCTTCTACGACCACTTCAAGGTAAAGGGCGCGGAGGCGGCGCAGGCCTGCCTGGCCTTGCTGGAGACGCGTCTGGCGATCCGCGCGGCGGCGTAGGGCGACCCAAGGCCGCCACAGGAGGCCGGGCGGCCGGCGTCCGGTGGCTATGGGCAAAGGCGTGTCGGCTGCTATAAGGGGCCGAAGACCTTTCCTATCGGGCCCGGACAAAAATGATCGAATGGCTGGTTCCCGCCGACGTCGGACTGACGGCGTCGGCGGCTTTGATTGCGCTCAGCGCGGCGACCTCTTTCCTGACCGCGGCGGCGGGCATCGGCGGGGGCATTGTCCTGATCGCCGTGATGGCGGTCATCATGCCGGCCCATGCCTTGATCCCCATTCACGGCATCGTGCAGATCGGCTCCAACGCCGGGCGCGCCGCGATCATGATCCGTGGCGTCGAGTGGCGTGTCATCATGCTGTTCTGCGTCGGCAGCCTGATCGGCGCGACGATCGGCGGCCTGACCGCAGTGCAGTTGCCGCCGTCCATCCTCAACATCGGGCTTGCCTGTTTCATCCTCTGGTCCGTCTGGGCGCCGCCGGTTACCGCACCCGGCCGCTTCAAGGTGATTATCACCGGTATCTTCTCCAGCTTCCTCACCATGTTCTTCGGCGCCACCGGCAGCTTCGTCTCGGCCATGGTGAAGTCGATGCGCCTTGGCCGGCTGGAGCATGTCGCCACGCACTCCGCCTGCATGGTCGCCCAGCACGCCATCAAGGTGGTCGCCTTCGGTCTGCTCGGCTTCAACTACGCGCCCTACGCGGGGCTGGTCGTCGCCATGGTGGTCAGCGGTTTCCTCGGCACGGTGATCGGCAAACACGTCCTCGTGAAAATGAACGACCAGACCTTCCACCGCGTCCTCGCGGTGTTACTCTCGATTCTGGCGTTGCGGTTGCTCTACGAGGGCGTGACCCTGCTCGGACTGTTCTGAGCACTTCCGCCCCCACGCCTCGCGCTCTTCCCGGAGCCTGATTGGTAAAGCCAATCCGACAATATTGGTTGACCAATTGGTGCAAATGCGGCCGCGCAAACGCCACATTTGACTTATTTTTCAAGATGGTCGAAGCTTTAACCAATAACGGCGGCTCGACCGCCATACAGGGCCGGTTGAACCGGCTAAAACGAGCCTTGGGAGGAGGCAAACAACAATGTCCATCTCACGACGGAATTCTTTTATCTCAAGCCTTTCGCGGCGCTCCCTGTTGAAGGTGGGCGCGGCCGCTGCAGTTTTAGGTAGCAGCGGCAGTCTTATTTCGCGTGCTTATGCGGCCGGGTATCCGGAGCGGAATATCGACGTCATCGTGCCGACTCGCGAAGGCGGCGGTGCCGATCGCAACCTGCGCGCCTTCACCGCCATCTGGAAAAAATACCTCGATACCAACTTCGAGCCGGGATTCTTTCCGGGCGCTTCGGGCCGGGTCGGCTACGAGGTCTACATGGGCAAGTACGAGCCCGACGCCTACAGCCTGATCTTCGGCAACATGGGGCCGGAAGTGCTGAACTGGGTGGTCAAGGAGCCGAGCTTCAACATCGACGATTACATCTACTGGGGCCGTGTCGACACCGACCCGGGCTGTCTCTTCGTCGGTGCCGAGAGCAAGCTGCAGACCATCGACGACATCATCGCCGAAGGTAAGAAGCGCAAGCTGAACGTCGGCACCAGCCGGCTCGCCCACCCGGCTTCCATCGGCATGCTGGCCCTGGCCGAGCAGACCGGCATCGAGGTCACTCTGATTCCCCTGTCCGGCGGCAAGAAGACCGTCGCCGGCGCCGTGACCGGCGAGGTCGACTTCTCCGTGCTGACCTCCGGTTCCGTCGCGGCCGCGGGCGATGCGGTGAAGACGCTGCTGGTCTTCAACGACAAGAACGTTCTGGGCGAAGCCTTGGACAACGCGCCGACCATGAACGAGGTCTACGGCACCAACCTGCCGCCGATGCTGTCCTCGCGCGCTTTCGGCATCCACAAAGCGGCGGTCGACAAGCACCCCGACCGTTTCGAGATGCTGCAGTCGACCTTCAAGAAGGTCTTCGAGGATCCCGCCTACAAGGAGTCCGTTATCAAGACCAAAGGCCATTGGGAATACGTGAACTACGGCGGTGTCGAGGAGTGTGCCGAGTTCAAGCAGTCCATGCTGGAACTGGGCGCCAAGTACAAGTCGTACCTGACCGGCAGCTAGGCGCGTCTGCGACGCGAGGGCGCAGGGGCTGAAGGCGCAGATCTTCAGCCCCTGGCGCATGCTCAGGGAGTTCCGCCGGCCCCGGCGGTGGCAGCAACGTAGGTACGGGATCAGTTGAAAATGGCGTCGACGCAGGACAGCGACGAGAAGCGCCAGATCGGGGGTGAGTTGATCATCCCGGCTCTGGCTTTGGCATTTACCATCTACTACATCGCCACGGTGATCGACTCGCCCTGGTCGGCGCAGCTGAACGCCTTCATGGTCGGTTCGGTGCTGATCTTTCTGGTCCTGCTGTTCTTTGCCGTCGCATTGCGCGAGGTCCTGCGCGGAAAGGCGACGCTGGGCGCGTCCAACCTGCTGGAGCCGTATCACATCCTGCCCAAGCGGCTGGGCTTCATCGCACTCAGCCTCGGCTACGTGGTCTTCATCCAGTGGCTCGGCTTCACCCTGACGACGTTCCTTTTCATGGCGGGGTCGATGTTCCTGCTTGGCAACGCCAGGCGGCCGCTCGCCTATCTGATCGCCGCAGCCGTTATGGCCGCCGTCGCCCTGGTGGTTTTCGTCATCCTGTTCCAGAAACGCTTCCCCAAAGGCCCGGTCGAGTACCTGGTCCAGGCGCTGAGCTGAGGGATATGAGCTGACATGGAAACAGGTTTCGCTTTCTTCACCGAGCTCTTCCTCCACAGCCTGTCGCTGTGGTGGGTGATCATCCCGTCGATCTTCCTCGGCTTCATCGTCGGCGCCATTCCCGGGTTCAGCGCCGCCAACACCATCATCATCCTGCTGCCTTTCACGCTGGTCATGGACGTGGAGGTCGGCCTCGTCTTCATGGTCTCTCTCTATTGCTCGTCGCGCATGGGGGCGGGCATTCCGGCCATCCTGGTGAACATTCCCGGCACCGCCGGGGCGGCGGCGACTCCGCTCGACGGCTACCCGATGGTGAAGAAAGGGCAGGGCCAGCAGGCGCTGGCGATCTCCTTCACCTCCTCGACGCTGGGCGGCCTGCTGACCACGCTGATCGCGCTGGCCTCCATGCCGCTGCTGGCGCGGGTCGGCTTCTACATGCATTCCGTGGAGATGGTGGTGGTGATGCTGTTCGGCATTTCACTGATCGCCACAATCGCCTCGAAGAACACCCTCAAAGGGCTCATCGCCGGCTTCTTCGGCCTGATGATCGGCTCCATCGGCGCCGACCACGTCTATGCCACGCCGCGTGGCACCATGGGTTTCCTGGAGCTCTACGACGGCGTTCCCCTGATCCCGGCGCTGGTCGGCCTCTTCGCCATCTCCGAGGCCTTCCTGGTGATCGAGGGCGAGAGCATTCTCTCCCAGCACAGCAAGGACAAGCTGCAGACCGGCTCCTGGCACCAGACCTTGGAGGGGGTCAGGATCACCTTCAAGCGCTGGTGGCATGTCGCCTGGACCAGCATCATCGGCCTCGTCATCGGTGTCACGCCGGGGGCGGGCGCGGCCATTGCCGCTTTCGTCGCCTACCAGCAGTCGCGCACCTTCTCCAAGACGCCGGAGCTCTACGGCACCGGCCATCCGGAGGGCCTCATCGCGCCGGAGTCGGCCAACAACGGCGTGACCGCCGGCACGCTGATTCCCTTGCTGGTGCTGGGCATTCCCGGCGGCGCCACGGCGGCCATCATGCTGGTGGTCATGCAGTACCAGGGCGTCAACACCGGCCCGCGCCTCTTCATGGAGCAGCCGGAACTGGGCTACGGCATCTTCATGGCCATGTTCACGACCTACCTGCTGATGGCCTTCACCATCCTGCCGCTGTCGCGTTACATGTCGCGGGTGACCCTGGTGTCGACGACCTACATGTCGCCGCTCATCATCGGTTTCACGCTGATCGGCTCCTTCGTGCCGCGCGAGTACATGTTCGACATGTACCTGGCCTTCGCCTTCGGCATCCTCGGTTACATCGCCCGCAAGACCGGCTACCACGTAGCCGCCATTCTGATCGGCGTCATCCTGGGCCCGCTGCTGGAGCGCTATATGCTGGTCGCCCTGCAGAAGTCGGACGGCAGCTTCCTCACGCTGTTCTCCTCGACGCTGGGCAACATCCTCTGGGTGGCGCTGGTCGCCTCGTTGGTGCTGCCGGCCTTCATGAAGCACCGCCAGCGCCGCCGCGAGACCATCTTTGCAGAAGGGGAGGGATAGCATGGACATGCCGACCAGCGGCCTTGCCCGCAACATCCGCCGTGTCGCCCAGCTCGACCTGCCGGGCGGCGGCCAGGTGGTGGTGCAGGACGGCTATGCCTTCATCGGGCACATGAAGCCGCCCTACGGCACCACCATTGTCGACGTGCGCGACCCGAAGAACCCGCGCATCGCCGCGCAGATCATGCTGGAGGGCGACCTTTCGCACACCCACAAGGTGCGGGTGGTCGGCGACCTCATGATCACCAACGTGGAGCAGAACCGCCGCCACTTCCTGCGCAAGGGCGAGCGTTTGCCGGAGCTGCGCGCCGAACTGGCCGCCGATCTGGGGCGGGCGCCCGAGGACGCCGAGGTCGCGGCGAAGCTGGGCGTCGAGCCGGCGCAGGTGGCCGAGCTGGATGCGGCGCGGGAACGCGGCTACCGCGACGGCGGTTTCAAGGTCTGGGACATTTCAGACAAGACCAAGCCGCGTGAGCTGGTGCATCACAAGACCTTCGGCTTCGGCACCCACCGCTTCGACATGGACGCGAACTACGCCTACATCTCCACGGAGATGGAGGGCTTCCTCGGCAACATCCTGGTGATCTACGACATCAAGGATCCGGCGAAGCCGCAGGAGGTGTCGCGCTGGCACATGCCGGGCCAGCACATCGCCGGCGGCGAAACCCCGACCTGGAAGGGCTACAAGAACCGCCTGCACCATGCCATGCGGGTCGGTGACGAGATGTGGGCCTCGGTCTGGCACGCCGGTTTCCGGGTCATCGACGTCAGCGACATCGGCAAGCCGACCACCGTCGCCAGCCACGACTACCACCCGCCCTTCCCGGAGCCGACCCACACCATTCTGCCGGTGGACGGGCTGGTGGCCGGGCGGCGTATCGCCGTCTGCGTGGACGAGGAGCACGACCACATCCCCGGGCGGCTGCACGCCTTTCTCTGGGTCTTCGACGTCACCGACCTGAACAACATCGTGGCGCTTTCGGCCTATGACGTCAGCGAACTGGATTCGCCCTGGGCGCGGGCGCCGGGCCGCTTCGGCGCGCACCAGTTCCGAGAGAAGCTGGACGAGCCGCTGGTCTACGCCACCTGGTTCGCCGGCGGGCTGCGCGTGGTCGATGTCTCGGACCCCTTCGCGCCGCAGGAGACCGGGCACTTCATCCCGGAGCCGCTGGGCGACGAGCCGAGCCCGCAGTCCAACGACGTCGACGTGGACGAGCGCGGCCTCATCTATCTCCTTGACCGCAACCGCGGTTTCGAGATTCTGGAAATGACGGGTCAGTAACCGGGCCGCTGAGGCCCAGGAAGTACATCAGGAAGAAAGGTTGGCAATGAACGCAGTGGCAGCGGAGAAGGACGTCGTCGGCAAGGAGCATTGGACCAAGAAGGGCGATGACGTCGATCTCTTCCTCTGGGAGAAGTACGTTCCTGATTCCGGGGGCAACCCGGCGGGCAAGAAGGGGACGGTGCTCTTCGTGCACGGGTCGTCCATGGCCTCGCAGCCGACCTTCGACCTGCAGGTGGAGGGGCGGCCCTTCAGCTCCGCCATGAACTACTTCGCCTGCCAGGGTTACGACACCTGGTGCGTCGACATGGAGGGCTATGGCCGCTCCACCAAGACACGCGATATCTTCTGCGACATCTCCAACGGTGCCGACGACCTGGCCGCGGCGACCGACTACATCGAGAAGACCCGCGGCGCCGGGCCGCTGCTGGTCTACGGAATCTCCTCCGGCGCGCTGCGCGCGGCGCTCTTCGCCGAGCGCCATCCGGAGCGCGTGAAGCGTCTGGCGCTCGACGCCTTCGTGTGGACCGGCGAAGGCAGCCCGACCCTGGAGGAGCGGCGCAAGAAGCTGCCGCAGTTCCGGGAGTCCAAGCGCCGGCCCATGGACTACGCCTTCGTGCAGTCGATCTTCAGCCGCGACCATCCGGGCTGTGCCGAGGACAAGGTGGTCGACGCCTTCGCCAAAGCCATCACGGCGCTGGACGATTCCATGCCCAACGGCACCTACATCGACATGTGCTCCCGGCTGCCGCTGGTCGACCCGGAAAAGATCACCGTGCCGACCATCATCATGCGCGGCCAGTACGACGGCATCGCCGGCTTCGAGGATCTGCTGAAGTTCTTCGACAAGCTGCCCAACCCGGACAAGCAGTTCACCGTGATGGCCGGCATCTCCCACGCCAGCTTCCAGCAGAAGAACTACATGCTGGTCTACCACATCCTCGGCAGCTTCTTCGCCCAGCCGGACCCGCTCTACAAAGGGGAATAACCCTTTCCAAAGAGATCGTTAACAGGCCTACGAAGACCAAAATTGCCACGTCCTTGGCATACCGCTGCCCCCGCCGATGTGGTCCCATAGCCTCACGCACCAAGTTTCCTGATCTTCCCGGACCGTCTGCGATTTCCCTCGCAGGCGGTCCGTTTTCCGGAGCTGTCGGCTGTGCCTTGGCGCCTGCGTCTTTCTTCCTTGAACCTTGTGGCAATGGCGGCAGTACTCTGCGTCTGGTCAGCGGACGCCGGTGCGATCCCCCTTACGCGCAGCTTCGAGGTCGAGGCGTCCGACTTGCGGAGCCAGATTTTCGATCAGGGCGTCTTCCCGATCACCGACCCGATCTTCGGCGCTTTCACCGTCACCTTCGACCCCGCCGGGCCCGCGATCATGGAGGCCGAAGTCCCCCTGGGCGGTCTGAACGTTCTGGTGGCCTCGCCCATCGGCTTCAATTACCTGCCGGATCAGAACCTGTTGATGCTGGGTGGGCTCGACAGCGGCGTCGACAGGGGCGGGATCGCCGATTTCCGTCTGCATATCGGCGAGGCTTCGACCCTGACCCCCGAGTTCCTGTACTTTTCCTACAGCACGCGGCGGGAGTACTGGATCGCGGCCAGCGGCAGCGTGGCGCTGGTCGGCGTGCCGGAGGCCGGCAGCCGGGGCCTCTTTGGCTTCGGTCTGGGAAGTCTTGTCCTGTTGTCCCTCTGGCGGGGATGGCAACGCGGACGCGCCGCCGCTATTGCGTCGCGGCGGAGCGTTCCGGCCGGCTGGCGTTCATGGCCTGCCAGGTGGTCTCGGGGTCGATCGCGACCAGCGCGTCGTACTGGCTGAGGAATACCTTGCCGGTCATCTGCTCGAGGAAGTGGGAACGCTTCAGCTTGTCCATCACCGGTCCCTTGACCTCGGAGAGGTGGAAGCTCACGCCCGCGTCGTGGAGGCGCTCGTTCAAGGCCTCCAGGCTTTCCAGCGCGCTGGCGTCGACGTCGTTCACGGCCGAACAGATCAGCACCACGTGTTTCAGCGCCTTGTCCGCCACGGCCATGTCGTAGAGCTTGTCCTCCAGCCAGCGGGCGTTGGCGAAGTAGAGGCTCTCGTCGACACGCACGCTCAAGACCGTCGGGCTGGTCATCACCTTATGGCGCTTCACGTTGCGGAAGTGCTGGGTGCCCGGCACCTGGCCGACCACCGCCATATGCGGGCGGCTGGAATGCACCAGGAAGAGCACCACCGAAAGCGCGACCCCGGCGACGACGCCGGCCTCGACGCCGACTCCCAGCACGACCAGGATGGTCACGGCCATGGCGGCGAAGTCGCCTTTCGAATACTGCCAGGTGCGCTTCAGCGCACCGAGGTCGACCAGCGAGAGCACGGCGACCACGATGGTCGCGGCCAGGGTCGCCTTGGGCAGTTGCTGGAAGAGGGGGGTGAGCAGCAGGGCGGTGAGGCCGATGCCCACGGCGGTCATGACGCCGGCGATGGGGGTGCGCGCGCCGGCATCGAAGTTGACCACGGAGCGGGAGAAGCCGCCGGTGACCGGAAAGCCGCCGGTGATGCTGGCGGCCAGGTTGGCGGCGCCGAGGCCGACCAGCTCCCGGTTGGCGTCGATGCGCTCGCGCCGCTTGGCGGCCAGGGTCTGGGCCACCGAGACGGATTCGACGAAGCCGATCACGGAGATCAGCACCGCCGAGGGCAGCAGGTCGCGCCACAGCGCCAGGTCGAAGGGCGGGAAGGCGACTGAGGGCAGGCCCTGGGGGATCTCCCCGACGACCCTGACGCCCGACTTGTCGAGGGAGAGCAGGTCCACCAGCAGGATGGTGACGATGACCGCGGCCACCGGGCCGGCTTTGGCGAGGCTGTCGGCCAGGCGCGGGCCAAGGCCCAGTTTTCTCAGCAGCGGCTTCAGCGACTTGCGCACCCAGAACAGGAAGAGGGTGGCGCCGGCCCCGATCGCCAGCGTCGGAAGGTTCACCGCGTCGATGTGCGCGGCGAGGGAGCGGACCAGCTCCACCAGCGTATGCCCTCCGGCGTCGACGCCCAGAATGTGTTTCAGCTGGCTGGTGGCGATCAGGATGCCCGAGGCGGTGATGAAGCCGGAGATCACCGGGTGGCTCAGCAGGCTGGCGAGGAACCCGAGCCGCAGCAGGCCCATCGCCACCAGGAAGATGCCGGAGAGCAGCGCCAGCGCAATGGCCGCCCCCATGTACTCCGGCGTGCCGACGCTGGCGTAGTTGCCGACCGCCGCTGCCGTCATCAGCGAGACCACGGCGACGGGGCCCACGGCCAGGGCCGAGGAGGTCCCGAAGAGGGCGTAACCCACCAGCGGCAGCATGGAGGCGTAGAGCCCGACTTCCGGCGGCAGACCCGCGAGCAGGGCATAAGCCAGGCTCTGCGGGATCAGCATGATGGTGACGATCAGCGCTGCCAGGGCGTCGCCATGCAATGCAGTCCGGTCATAGCGGCGCACCCAGGCGATGCCCGGCAACAAACGTTCGATCATTCGGTCAGTCCTGCGGGCGCCTTGCGCCCCGTTTCCGTTAGTTGACGACTTCCGGCTTCACGGCCTCGGGCTTGGCGAGCCACTCCTTGCCGCGCAGCATGGCCTGCCAGTAGATCGGCGGCAGGATCTTTTCCTTCAGCAGCCAGGCCAGGCGGCTGGGCCGCTTGCCGTTGATCAGCCAGCTCGGGAAGCTGGGCAGCAGCTTGCCGCCGTAGCCGAACTCGGCCAGCACGATCTTGCCGCGTTCCACCGTCAGCGGGCAGGAGCCGTAGCCGTCGTAGTGGCCGACGGCCACGTTGCGGCCCATGTCGGCCAATACGTTCTGGGCCACCACCGGCGCCTGCTTGCGGGCGGCCGCCGCCGTCTTGGCGTTGGGCGCGTTCATCACGTCGCCCAGGCTCCAGATGTTCTCGAAGCTCTTGTGGCGCAGCGTGTTCTGGTCGACGTCAACCCAGCCGGCCTGATCGGCCAGGGGGCTGACGCGGATGAAGTCCGGCGCGCACTGCGGCGGGCAGACGTGGATCATGTCGAAGCGGCGCTCGACTCGGGTCACGTTGCCGTCGGCGTCGGTCTGGTCGAACCATGCCTGCTTGGCCGGGCCGTCGACCGCCACGAGGTTGTGGCTGAACTTCAGCTCCGCCTCGTACTTTTCGACGTATTCCATCAGCGCCGGGACGTAGTCCTTCACGCCGAACAGCACGCCGCCGGCGTTGTAGAAAGCGATGTCGATGTGGTCGAGCACGCCCGAGCGGAACCAGTGATCGGCGGAGAGGTACAGCGCCTTCTGCGGCGCGCCGGCGCACTTGATGGGCATGGGCGGCTGGGTGAAGAGGGCGGTGCCCGCCTTGAGGTTCTTGACCAGATCCCAGGTGTAGGGCGCCAGGTCGAAGCGGTAGTTGGAGGTGACGCCGTTTTTGCCCAGGGTGTCGACCAGGCCGTCCACCTTGTGCCAGTCGAGCTTCAACCCCGGGCAGACGATCAGGCGGTCGTACTGAATGGCGCGGCAGCCTTCCAGCAGCACGACGTTGCGCTCCGGCTCGAAGGCGGCGACGGCGGCCTTGATCCAGTGCACTTCCTTGGGCAGGACCGACGACAGGGTGCGCACCGTCTCGTCGGCCTGGAAGACGCCGCCGCCCACCAGGGTCCAGCCGGGCTGGTAGTAGTGGATGTCGGCGGGATCGATGATGGCGATGTTGAGGTCCGGCGCGCGCGCCAGCAGGGAGGAGGCGACGGCGATCCCGGCGGAGCCGGCGCCGACCACGACGACCTCGAACTTGCCGTCGATGGCGTCTGTCGGGGTCTTGCCCTGGTTGGCGATGCGCCGCACCACGCCGGACATGTCGTAGCCGGCGTTCTTGGCGGCCACCAGGATGTCGGCCAGGGGCATTTTCCCGGCCCGGCTCAGCGACCACAGGGTGATGGAGCGGGTGCCGCTGCGGCAGTAAGCGAAGACCGGCTTGGGCGCTGCGTCGAAGGCCTCGGCGAACTTCTCCGCGTCCTCATCGCTGACCTTGCCGCTGACCACCGGCTGGTAGAGGACCTGCAGGCCGACCTTGCCGGCCGCCTCCTCGATTTCGTGGAACAGCGGCTGGTCGTTGCCTTCGCCGTCCGGCCGGTTGCAGATGATGGTCTTGTAGCCCGCTTGGGCCAACTCGGCCACGTCGGCCGGCGCGATCTGCGGCGACACGGCAAAGGTCTTATCGACTTTCTTCAGTTCCATGGAGTCCTCCTGCCCCTTTCTGGGGTTTTGTTTTCCGGCCCGCTACCGTCCGCCGCCCGGGTCTACAGGGCGTCGACGGGAATTTTCAGGTAGCGTACGCCGTTGTCTTCGGCCGGCGGCATGTCCCCGGCCCGCATGTTGACCTGCACCGACGGCAGGATCAGCACCGGCATGGACAGCGTCTTGTCCCTCTCGCTGCGCATCTTCACGAAGTCGTCTTCGCTGATGCCTTCGTGCACGTGGATGTTCTTGGCCCGCTCCTCGGCGACCGTGGTTTCCCAGACGTACTCATCGCGGCCGGGGGCCTTGTAGTCGTGGCAGAGGAGAATCCGGGTCTCCGGCGGCAGGGCGAGGATCTTCTGGATCGACTTGTAGAGCGTCCGCGCGTCGCCGCCCGGAAAGTCGCAGCGCGCGGTGCCGAAGTCGGGCATGAAGAGGGTGTCGCCGACGAAGGCGGCGTTGCCGATGACATAGGTCGAGCAGGCGGGCGTATGGCCCGGCGTATGGATGACCTTGGCCTCCAGCTTGCCGATCTTGAAGGTCTCGCCGTCTTCGAAGAGCTGGTCGAACTGCCGGCCGTCGGTCGCGAAAGCCTCCTCAACGTTGAAGATCTCCTTGAAGACGCCCTGCACGGTGTTGATGCGCGCGCCGATGGCGGTCTTGCCACCCAGCTTTTCCTTCAGGTAGGGAGCCGCGGTCAGGTGATCTGCGTGGACATGGGTCTCGAGAATCCACTCCACCGTGAGGCCCTGGCTCTTTACGAAATCGATCACCTCGTCGGCCGAGTCCGTCTTGGTGCGGCCCGACTTGGGGTCATAGTCCTTGACCGAATCGACAATGGCGGCGGCCTTGGTTTGCGGGTCCCAGACCACGTGGGTCGCCGTAAAGGTCGCTTCGTCGAAGAAGGTCTTGATCTCGGGGTTCATGGCGTTCCTCTCTAACAAATCACCTGACTCATCTAACCGGGCCCGTTGAGTTAGGCCTCTTTGCTCTTGTTGGCGCTCGTGCAGATTCCCAACAGACGATAGGCGGGGCAGAAGCCGATGAACGCCGTCACCAGGGGAATCACCCCGATCCAACCCCAGGCGGTCTTGGGACCGACGAAGACCAGGGCGATCAGGACCACGCCGACAATGACGCGCAGGATACGGTCGAGGGTTCCAACATTGCGGTTCATAGGGTCGTCTCCTCATGAAAGGGAAGGGCGGACAATTCCAACGCCCTGTGCCGCAATCTAACGACTCTGCAACCGTTGATATGTGATTTAGTCACGAAAGAGGGGGAAATGCTTTGCGCCAGATCAAATGGCGGATTTCCGCGGGTTTCCAGGCGCTTGAGCGATTCCTCTCGCCGGCTCAGGCGCCGCCGGCGAGCCCTTCCAGGCCGCCGCGGTCGGCCAGGGCGATCTGACCGCGGGTCAGTTCCAGCCAGCCGCGCCGCTGGAACTCCTTCAAGTGGCGGCTGACCACCTCGCGCGCCGTGCCCAGTTCGACCGCCAGGTCCTGGTGGGTGGCGTTCAGGTGGCCCGCGCTGTCGGCGCGTTCCAGCAGCTTCTGCGCCAGGCGCTTGTCGATGCGCTCGAAGGCGACCTCCTCCACCACGTGCAGCAGATCGGTGATGCGGCTGGAGTAGTCGGAGAAAACGAAGCGGCGGAACTCCGCCGAGCGCGCCATCAGTTCGTCGAAAGCCGGCTTCGGCACGGCGACGGCCTGCACCGCGGTCTCGGTAACCCCTTCGGCGTTGTAGGTGTCCTGGGACAGCAGGCAGGCGGTGGTCATGATGCAGCTTTCGCCGCCAGTCACCCGGTAGAGCACGATCTCCCGCCCGCCGGCGGAGACCTGCTGCACCCGCACGGTCCCCTCCAGCACCAGCAGGAAATTCTCGGCCGGCAGTCCGGGGGCGAAGACCGTGGTCTGGGCGGGCAGGTCGACGATCTGCGCGCGCTGGGCGATCAGCTTCTGCTCGGCCGCCGTCAGCTTGCCCAATTCGGGGAAGCGGGTGATCCAGTCAGGCGACATCGCGGGGCTACTCCCAATCAAGCGGTCCCGCGACGGGCGGGGGCGGCCTTTTCGTTCATGCTGCCTGGCATCTTGGCATTGCGGGCCGCGCATTCAACCAGCGGACCTTAGCCCGGCGGGGCGGGAAGCGTCCATCGGCGGGAACTTCCGCCTGGGCCGGACGGGACAGGCCCGGCCCGGCAAAGGCACCGGCCGCGGGAGGTGGGCCGGGTTGTGGGGAATCTCATATCTCCGCGATCCGTTTCGCCCCAGGCTCTTGGAAGGGTATCAAGTGGGAGATGGGACCGATGCCGAGCCTGCGCCTGACCTATTACACGCTGCTGATCTTCGTGACCGCCCTGGCGGCCAGCGCCATCGCCAACGCCTGATCCGGCGCGCCGCCGCTTGCCTGCCGTCGCCGCCGGGACCATGCTGGGCGCGATACCGCCGAAAGCCCCGGGCGGGGCGGGATGACGGGAGGCAAAGAGGCATGAACGACGTGGCGGGATATCCCCTGGAAGGCGGCTGCACCTGCGGCCAGCTGCGCTACCGCATGACGACCGGGCCGATGTACGTGCACTGCTGCCATTGCCGCTGGTGCCAGCGCGAGACCGGCACGGCCTTCGCGCTGAACGCCATGATCGAGGCGGAGCGGGTGGAGGTGCTGCGGGGCGAGCCCGAGGTGGTCCTGACGCCCAGTCTCAGCGGCAAGGGGCAGAAGATCGCCCGTTGCCCGCGTTGCCGCATCGCGCTGTGGAGCAACTACGCCGGTGCCGGCGACAGGATCCGCTTCCTGCGGGTCGGCACCCTGGACGATCCCGACCGCCTGCCGCCGGACATCCATATCTTCACGGCCTCGAAGCAGCCCTGGGTGGTGCTGCCCGAAGGCGCCCTGGCTTTCGCGGCCTATTACGACCGCGAGGCCTGCTGGCCGGCCGAGAGCCTGGCGCGGCGCAAGGCGGCCCTCGGCCGCTAGGCCGCGGAGTCGGGTGAAGGCAGCTCACCCGCAGGTGCGGTTTACTCGTTTGCGCCGGCAAGCCACCGCCGCGACAGTGACGCTTCAAGCCACCTGGCCAGTTAGCCTGGCCAAATCAGTTGGAGCGTTGTTCATGTCGAATCCCGTGCTCTGCGATATCGCCGACGGTATCGCCACCCTCACTCTCAACCGGCCGGAAAAGCTGAACGCCATAAACTATGCCATGGCCGATGCGCTGTTGGCCCTGCTCGACCGTCTTGAGTCGGCACCGGAGGTCGGGGCGGTCATCCTGACCGGCGCGGGCGAGCGCGCCTTTTCCGCCGGGGGAGACATCCGCGAGTTCTCGCAGAGCGTACGCCAGGGCACCGCGCCGGCGGTGCGGGACTTCGTGCGCCGCGGGCAAGCCATGACCGGCCGCCTGGAGGCCTATTCCAAGCCCATCATCGCCGCGGTCAACGGGCTTGCCTTCGGCGGAGGCTGCGAGATCACGGAAGCGGTGCATCTCGCCGTCGCCAGTGAGGCCGCCGTCTTCGCCAAGCCGGAAATCAAGCTTGGCATGCCGCCGACCTTTGGGGGAACGCAGCGTTTGCCCCGCTTGGCCGGGCGCAAGCGGGCGCTGGAGCTGCTGCTGACCGGCGACAGTTTTTCTCCCACCCGCGCGCTGCAGATGGGGTTGATCAATCAAGTCGTGGCGCCGGCCGATCTGATGCCCGCCGCCCGGGCGATGGCCGTGCGCATCCTGCGGCATTCGCCGCTGGCGACGGCGAGCATCATCACCGCGGTGACCCGCGGGCTCAACACCGCGATCGGCGAAGGCCTGCTGATGGAAAGCGAGCAGTTCGCTCGCATGGTGCCGACCCACGATCTGCGCGAGGGGCTGGATGCCTGGATCGAGCGGCGCTCGCCGGCCTATGCGGGCCGCTGACTCTCGCCGGAGGGTGAACCGAGTTCGGCGGAGATCCAATCGCGAAAGGCGGTCACCTCCGGGCGTCTGAGGGACTCCGGCGCGGCCAAGAGCCAGTAGCCGGTGGCCGCCCGGCGCGGCGGCCCCAAGACCATCGCCAGCCGCCCGGCGGCCAGATCGGCATCTGCCAGCGGCCGCCGGCCGAGGGCGACTCCGAGACCTCCGGCCGCCGCCTTCAGGGCCATGTCGATATTGTCGAACCGCGGGCCGGCCGTGAAATCGATGTCAGCCTCGGCCAAGCCGGCGAGTTGGGCCCAGGCTTCCCAGTCTTCGGTCACGTTGACGACATGCAGCAGGGTTTGCCCGGCCAGCTTCGCTGGGCTGGTGATGCTCTGTGCCAGCGCCGGGGCGCAAAGGGGCACCAGTTCCTCGGCGATCAGGCAGTTGGCGGTGACGCCCGGCCAGTCCCCGCGGCCCATACGGATCGCCAGATCGATGCCGTCGCGCGGGAACTCGATCTGGCGCTGTGTCGTGTCCAGGGAGACCTCGATCTCCGGATGCCGGACATTGAACCGCGGCAGCTGGGGCACCAGCCAGCGCACGCCGAAGCTGGGGGCGACGCTGATCGACAGCCGGCCGCTGGGCCGGCGCCCGGGCACCGCCTCGGTGGCCCTGGCCACCTGTTCCAGGGCCGCCTGTACGCGCGGCAGATAGGCTTCGCCGGCGGCGGTCAGGGCGATGCTGCGGTGGTCACGCGCGAAGAGGGCGACGCCGAGCCAGTCCTCCAAGGACTTGATGCCGTGGCTGACGGCGCTGGGTGTCACGTGCAACTCCGCCGCCGCTTGCTTGAAACTGAGATGGCGGCCCGCTGCCTCGAAGAGGCGCAGGCTGTTCAGCGGCGGCAGACGGTAGGACATGCTTTTTCTTTAGAGCGAAGCTGTCCGGCGGACAAGCGCACAGTGACGAAGCTCATAGCCCGGAGACGCTGGACAGCAGGCTGCTCAGCGGCCCGACCAGCAGGGGGGCCAGCAGGCTGAACACGGTGGCGAGTTGGCGCTTCAACGACTGGAAGACGTGCTCCTGCAGCCAGCGGCGCAGATCGGCCGCGTCCACCGCGCGGTCGCCGGCGCCATAAGCCTCTCCGAGCAGACGCAAGGCCGGCGCGGCGAAGGTGGCGATCAGCGTGAGGGAGAAGAGGGCGCCCCAGAAGGTGCTGAGGCCGGTGGCGTACTTCGACACGGCCCCGGCCAGGGCCAGTTCACGGCTGTCGACCAGCAGACCGGTCGGCAGGTGCGCGAAGAGCGTGATGGTGACCGTGCTCGACACCAGGACTGCGCTCAGCAGGTAGACGCTGCGCTGCAGCGACTTGATGCGCCGGTCGATTTCCTCACGCCAGGCGGCTTCGTCCACCTGGCCCGCGGCGGGCAGGTCGCGCGCGTTGGCATAGGCAAAGGCCGCCGCGAAAGCGACCGCGGCCATGCCGGAGAAGGTCGGGATCCAGGCCAGAATGGTCAGGCGGGTGGTGCTGTTGTCGGCGAAGCACGCGCCGCTTGCTGCCAGGTTGGTCGGCAGGCCGGCCTCGGCGATGATCCGGCAGATCGCTTTGTAGCCCAACTGAGTCAGCACCTGGGTGTTGGCGTTTGCATCAAAGAAAATGGTGATGGCGCCGACCAGCAAGAGGACGCCGCCCAGGAAGACCACGCCGCCGGTGGTACGGCGCGGCGGCAGGCGGCGCAGCCACAGGGCGAAGGTGGCGATGACGGCAATGCAGAGCAGCGTGTGGAAGGCGCCCAGCGCGTAGTAGCTCAGCATGTCGCCGAGGTGGATATAGTTGCGCAGCGGCTGGGCGATGAAGTCGCCGGCCTTCACCGGCAGGAACGAGAGCTCATCGCCGGGCGTCAGCAGCCAGGAAAGCAAGACGGCGGAGAGCACCAGCGGCAGCACCGGCAAGGCGGGCAGCCAGACGTCACGGAGCGGGAAGATCGGCGCGGCGGCTTTCGGCATGGAATGTCCCGGTCAATTGCGGCGGCGTCTGGGGCGGCATTCAGGAGCGCCACGCTACCACGCCGCGCCGCGCCGGGCGAAGCCGCATTCCGTGGTAAAGGCGCGGCAGCAGGCAGCGCTGGAATTTCCGTTTGAGGGCGCTGAGCTGACCGACAAGCATCACTGCCACGGTGCCCGGCCGGCGGGCGGCACGCAGATGCCGCCGCCGCGCCATCAGCGCGAGGACCACCTGCTGAACGCGTTGCCCGACGATAAGACCGAGCGCCGCCATGGTCGGGGGCGACGCCGATCAGCGATGCAGGCCTCGCGGTCTTGGCCCACGATCTGGCTTATTTGCCGAAGTAGCGGCTTGATCTGAGTCTCGTCGGGCTTCCCGCGACCGCGCAAGCTGCGCCGCGGTTTCACTCACGCAGGGGAGAACACGAAGCAATGCAATAAAGGGTAGTCAAACATCGGGCTATTGACGGCCATACGTTGTAGGCGCAGTTTCGAATATTCTCGAAATATGCCGGTTTCGGTCACCAGTGACCAATCAAGAGCGTCAACTCTTGGGAGGCTGCAATGCTGTCTAGCAAACTTACCCTTGTTCCGGTCTCTTTCGTTCTCGCAGTTTGTGTTGTCTTTCTCGCCATTGTCACGCCAGCACGCGCTGATCGTCTTGCCGGGTCGGTCGGGTCGGCTAACGGCCCCAATTGGGCGGCTTCTTGGTTGGACCTCGCGCAAACACGAAACTTCGAGAGAGGTGACGTTCTTTGCCTTCAGGTTCTCGGCTCGGAGTTCATTCTCGTAAGGCTGTTGCCGAGGGGCGCAAGTCCGGAAGACGCCGTTGGGGTTGATAACGGCATTCGTGAGGTGCCGGAGGGCGGTCTCTTGGAAGTCGTTCTCGGTACGGCCCATGCCAATATCGTACAGATTTCCATTCACGGTGGAGAGTCTGCTTTCGGGCAGAAGTTCCCGACCGGCAACGGCCAACCGCGCCTCAGTTATGTGGAGTTGATAATGGGGCGCGACTCATGTTGACGGATTGACGGCGGGCCAAGTGTTTTACGGCTACTCTTTGGAGCTGTTGTTGTCTATCGCCGGCTTCGCCGTTTCCGTAGGTGCTCTTGTGCAGGCCCTGCGTCCCAGCGGCAACGGTGGCAGGAAGGTGTCGCTTGCCATCGCGCTCGCGTTCCTGGTTACCCTTCTGGCGGCATCGACTTTCGACCACTACCAGCACGACGAAGCCGTTCGACGGTCATCCGAGAACATTCAGGTCCTGTTGCGCCAACGTGATCGCATGACGATCGACCAGCTCTATTCCGAGATCTATCCACCTGTGAGCTATGCCATCGTCGGCGAGGCGCTCAACGGCTTGGTCGGGCGCGGGGTCGTCAGCCAATCGGTGGAGGAGTTTAATTTAAATCTGGGATCTGTGGTGCGGGTTCGTGTTTATTCGATGAGGTGACGTAGGGGGACCTCAGGCTCAAGGGAGCACACTGCTAAGAGCCGCCGCAGCATCGTCGGTTCTGAGTGAGGTGAAAACCTGGACTGGACCAAGGCGGTTTCGGCGTGGCGTTGTCGCGCCGTCTCCGACGTTACTCTTCCAGCAGGTCTTCGTAGCGCTTGTCGGTCAAGGTCTTCAGGAAGGCGACCAGGGCGTTGATGCGCTTGTCGTCCAGGGCGGGCCCGTGGGTCAGCTCCTTCACCGACAGGGTGCCCGGCACCTCCGGGTCGCCCCAGGGCTGGCCCGTCTCGGGATTGATCTGCCGCGCGGCGCTCTTGCTGTTATAGCGGTTGTAGAACAGCACGGCGGTGCGCAGGTCCTTGAAGATGCCGTTGTGCATATAGGGGCCGGTCACCGCGACGTTGCGCAGGGTCGGCACCTTGAACTTGCCGTCCTGGGCCGGGTCGTCGACTGCCGGATTGTCGAGCAGGCCGTGGTCGACGAAGTCCGCTGCACTGCCGTTCAGCCGGCGGACCGCCACGTTCTCCGGAATGCCGATGTTGTGATACTGGTAGTTGGTGAAGGTCTCCTCGGGGGCGATCGCCGAGCGGCGCAGCTGGTGGCAGAGGTTGCAGTTGGTGAACTGCTGGGAGAAGAACAGCAGACGGCCGAGCTCCTCCTGGTCGCTCAACTCCGCCTCGCCGCGCAAAAAGCGGTCGTACTTGGAATCGAAAGGCGCGAAGAGGGGCGTCTGCTCGAAGGCGGCGATGCTCTGCGCCATTGCCGCGTAGGCTTTCTCCGGGTCATCGAAAACGCCGGCACCGTAGATCTTCTTGAAAGCGGCGACATAGTGGGGGTTCTCCCGCAGGCGCTCGACCACGCTTGCCTTGTCGGCCATGCCCATCTCGATGGGGTTCAGGGGTGGTCCCCCGGCCTGGCCTGCCAGGTCGGCCTCGCGGCCGTCGAGGAACTGGCCGCCGATGTAGCGGCCGTCGTCATCCAGGTGGAAGGGGGGCGAGAAGCGAGCATAGCTGGCGGTCGGCGCATTGCGGTCGCCCAGCGAGCTGCCGTCGTCGCCCAGGGACACCGCCCGCCCGGCCTCGGTCTCCCGCGGATCGGCGAAGCCGAAGTCGGGGCTGTGGCAGGTCGCGCAGGCCTGGCTGCGGTTCTTGGACAGGTTGGGGTCGAAGAACAGCGCCTCGCCCAGGGCGGCCGCGTTGGCGAAGTCCGGCAGCGTGCCGGCGTCGGCATCCGGTTTGTCGAGCACGGCGAAGGCCGCGCCCAGCCCGCAAAATGCCGCCAGGGCCAGGACGGTGAAGGGTCTCTGTATTACCATGGGTCTCGGTCTAACGTCTTCATTCCGCCGCAGTTTCTCCCGTGGCGGCCTCAGGATGCAATTGAGTATCATATTCATGTCGGGAGGTGTTTGATCAAGGTCAAGCCGTTCCCCTTCCAGGCCCGGGGGGGCGTTCTGGGATGCTTTCCGGGGGAAGGCTGCCCTTTTGCGCCGCCGCTACCTCTAGAGAGACCTTCGCCGCGGAGCCTTGCGTGCCAAAAGCCACATCGGCCCTCAGGGCCGCGTGTTACTTCAAGGCATCTGCTGTGGTGGAAGAGCCCGGCAGTTCGTGACGGACCGGAGAAGGTCCGTGGCCAAGGAATGCGAAGCGCCGAGGCGCTTCCCGTTGCCGGACGAAGTCCCAGGATGAGGTCGATGCCTTTATCGAGGTTCAGAGCGGCGGTTGTTTTGCTTCCGAGTGCCCTACTGGTCCCCTGCCGCTTTCAATAGGGACGCCCACCCCTTCGCCCCGGATCGCTCGGGTTCGCCGTTAGAGCAACCAAGCACCGCTTGACCTTGCCGCGCCTCGCAAGGGGCGCCGCAGCCCGTCGAATTTCGGGCCCGATGACTCTCGGGCCGGTCGAGGCCGGGCGGCCAAAGGAGGAAGTCATGTCTGACAAACCAGCAAAACCGATGAAAGCCAGTGCCGTTCCCTGCTGTCCCGAGTTGACGGACGAACCCTGTTGCGACCGCCTGACGTGGGATTACCGCCTGGTGAACCGTGTCGGGGACATTCCGGTCGAAATTAAGATCAGCGTGCTGTTCGAGCGCTGTCCCGGCCCACTGTCGCTGGGCGATCTCGTCTATTCGACCACCCTGCTGCCGGGCGAGACGGTGCGGCTGTTCACCTCAAGCCGTAAGAACCGTTTCACCTTCGACAGCGAGTCCCAGGTCAGTTACCGCCACGAGCAGACCTCGGAAGAATCCTACTACATGAGCTCGATGGACCGCTTCATGTCGGACCTTTCGGTGCGCGACGATATCGATTCCGACCGCTCCAGCAAGGGCTCCTTCCACACCGAAGGCAGCACCTCGGGCGCGCTGGAGACCGTTTTCGCCGGTGCCTCGGCCGAGGTCAGCGGCAACTACAGCGCCTCCTCGACCTTCGACTTCCTGCGCGAGCTGTCGAGCCACGCCGAGGGTTCCCATGAACGCTCGGTGGAGGCGACCCGTACCTCCAGCTCGGTCACGGTAGGCGAGGTCCAGACCCGCACTCATGCCGAAGGCGAGTCGGAAAGCACCTTCGAGGCCGCGACGCGCAGCATCTCCAACCCCAACCGCTGCAACGCGGTGACCTACTTCGCCTACCAGATCAACAAGACGCAGATCGTGCGCTTCAAGATCCTGGCGATCACCCGGCGCGTCATCGATCCGGCCGGCGACAGCAAGGTCACCCTGCAGCCGCCGCGCTTCGGCGGCGAGGTCTCGGTGATCCCGCAGGCGGTGCTGGCCACGGACACCCGGCGCGTCGCGGTGGAGTCCGTCGCCCGCGGCAGCGGGGCCGCGGACCGCGGCGGCGTGATCTCCGGCGGCGGCGACAGCGCGCAGGCCGCGCAGACCGTGGCTCAGGGGCAGCTGTTCGGCGCCCGCCTGCAGGCGGCCCAGCGTATCTCGACGGCGCAGCCGATCGCGGTCGCCGCGCGCCAAAGGGCGCTGGAGGCGGTCGACAAGGACCTCGTCGCGGCGGGCCTGATCGACAAGGTCGGCGGCACTGCCAACGCAAAGCTGGTGGCGGAGCTCTCCTTCGAGCGTAAGTCCTGCCTGCCGACCCCGGCGATCCTGGTGAAGGGCTGCCTCGACGAGTGCAACGTCTGCGACGACTCCCGAAGGGAGGAGATCAAGCTGGAACTCGAGCGCAGGTCGCTGGAGAACAAACTCCTGGCCAAGCAGATCGAGCTGCTGGAGCAGTCGCAGGAGTACCGCTGCTGTCCGGCCGGTGAGATCGAAGAGGAAGAAGAGGCCTAACCAAAGGAGCATCGACGCAGGGGCCGACGTCTTGAGCTCTCTTGGCGGCGGCCTCTTGCAGGGGGCGTGTCGGGCGACCGGCACGCCCCTTTTTTTCAGCCCATCTCGAAGATCGCCAGGAAGATCTGGTCCACCTCGCCGCTGCCATCTGCTGCGAAAACCGGCAGCAACAGGCGGAAGGCCCCGATGTAGTCCTTCTGGAAGATGCGGATGTGGTCGGTCATCGGCTGTTTGGACTTGCGGATCCGCAACATCTCGTCGTGCAGGGTGACATTGAAGTGACGGTCGATGTCGCGCGCCGTTCTGCCGGTCCAGTCCTCACCCGTCAGCGCGACAATCTCCGTGCCGTTGAGGCGCATGCGAAAGGTTTCTCCTCCTTGCTCCACGGCGAAGACGTCGATTTTGCCGAGCCAGGGTTGCAGGTTGTGAGGGGTGAAATCCTCGCGCGTCGGGCGGTCGCCCAGAGCGTTGAAATGCCGCCAGAGGGCCAGCAGGTCGGTCGCGCGCTCCGGCGGCCCTTCATTGCTCTCGAAAAGTTCGAAACTTACCATCCACCTTTACCGCCGTTGCTGAACGGAGATTTGCCGGTGTCGGCCATCGACTCTGGTGCGCGATCCGCTAGGCCGCCGGGCCTTCTTATCGCACGAAGGGAGAGGGTTGCCTACCCAAGGGGACGGAGACATGGTCGGCGCCGGCACCGGGGCGGCGTCACTGCGGCATCGAGGCGCAACCGGTGGGACCGCCGATCAGGCATCGTCGGACCACTCCGGAGGGGGCGATGAAGAACGGGGACTCTATGAAAACCGAGTTGGTTTCAGGCGACGATCCCGCCGCCGGCGGGATCGGGTTTTTCGAGAAGCGGCTGTCTGTCTGGTGGCCGCGGCGTGCTGGTCGAGGTGCCGGTCATGCTCTCCCTGGTCGCCTTCGCCAACCGCACGCGGGCCCGTTGTCCGGCCGGCCAGGGCGGCGGGTCTAGGCGGGTCTAGGCGGGCTGGGCGCGCCGTCGCCGGATGGTCAGGAAAAGCGACCCCACGACGACCAGGTTGAACACCCCGGCCAGCGCTGCGTTGGCGAAGCTCACGTCGTAGGCGCCGGTGAGGTCGTAGAACAGCCCGCCCTGGTAGCCGCCCAGTCCGTGGCCCAGCCAGCCGAAGGCGAAAATCACGGCGGTGGCCGCGGCGCGCCGCGTCGCTGGGGTCAGGGCCCGGGTGGTCACCAGCACGCCTGTCATCACGCCCGCGTAACCGAAGCCATAGACCGGCGCGAAGAGGTAAAGCAGGTCGAGATCGTTGATCCGGGTGAAGACGAAAACCAGCACGGTCTGCCACAGCGAGGCGGTCATATAGGCCGGGATGGCGCCGATCATGTCCGCCAGGCGGCCGAAGGCGACGCGCCCGGTGATGGCCGCGACCATCATGACGAAGAGCACGCTGCCTGCTTCCGGCGCCGGAATCCCCTTGCCCTGGATCAGCGGCACCAGATGCATCAGGGGCACGGCCATGCAGGTGCAGCACAGCAGCACCGCCAGGCTGAGCGTCGGCACGACGATGCCCGGAGGCAGGGACGGGGCGCCATTTCCGTTGCCGGCGGCGGTCGAGGCGCTCTCCGCTGGCGGGTCCCGCATCAGCAGGGCAAGCGGCACAAGCAGACCAAGGGTGATCAAGCCCTGGACCATGAAGGTGCCCCGCCAGCCCAGGGCCTCGATGAGGAAGGCGGTGCCGAAGGGCACACCGCCCTGGCCCATCCCCTG
This sequence comes from Kiloniellaceae bacterium, assembly GCA_048268885.1. Classification (GTDB taxonomy): domain Bacteria; phylum Pseudomonadota; class Alphaproteobacteria; order Kiloniellales; family Kiloniellaceae; genus Pelagibius. Next base: position 64,354 of record JBLWUP010000004.1, read on the forward strand.
GCCGGCCGCGGCGATGCCGATGGCCAGGCCGGCTCCGGTTCGGAACCAGTTGCCGACCAGCGCGATCAGCGGGGCGAAGAGGGCGCCGCCGCCGAAGGCGCCGGCCAGAAAGAACAGCAGGTAGAACTGCCAGAGAGCCTCCGCCCAGCCGGCCGCCAGCACGCAGAGGCCCGTCATCACGGCGCCGAAGAGGCAAACTTTCCGGATGTCGGCCCGGTCGGCCAGGCTGCCCATGGCAATGCCGCCGATCGCCAGTCCCACGAGGCCGACCGTGTTGATGAAGGCAATGTCGCCGCGGGCCCAGCCGAAGGCCTCCTCCAGGGGAATGAAGAAGACCGAGAGGCCGTTGACGAGCTGGCCCATGGCCACCGCGAGCATCGCCGCTGCGGCGAAGGCGATGACCCAGCGATAGCCGGGCTCCCGGTCTTTTTCCTGTCGTGCGCTATTCTGGTCTGCGGCTTGGTCCACGGCTCGGCTCTTCGTTCGCTATGGGCGGCGGCGCTGGTCAGGCAGCCCCACAGCATAGCTCTAGTCCGCGGCTGTTTCAGCGCGATGTCGCGGCGGGCGCCGTCGGGTTTCTTTTGTGTCTGAGGGGCCTTCTTCCTGACGGCGTTGCCCTGGCGGCCTAGTCGGCGTGCGCTCGCCGGCTGTCGTTCGGCGCCTGGACTCGGTCGGTCAGGCCGTAGTCCCGCAGCACCCCGGCGACACGCAGGCGGTAGTTCGCGAAGATGCCGAGGCGCCCTTGCGCCTGGGCGTTGCGGTGTGCGCCGAGGATGCGCCACTGGCGCACGGCTTCCTCGTCGCGGAAGAAGGAGAGCGAGAGCACCTTGTTCGGATCGCTGAGACTCTGGAAGCGCTCCACGGAGAGGAAACCGTCTATGTCTTCCAGCAGCGGGCGCAGCTCGGCGGCGAGATCCAGGTAGTCCTGGCGACGGCCCTCGGCGGGCTCGACCTCGAAGATGACGGCGATCATGCGCCGCCTCCGTCGTTCTGACTCTGGTCATGGCCCGGGCCGTGCGGCGTGGAGACCAGCGTCACGAAGGTGCGGTCCTCGCGCAGCAGGAACTTTTCGCTTTGGGCGAAGGCATAGTTTTCCTGTCCCAGCGGGTCGGCGGCGAGGCGCGCGCGGTAGGCCTCGTAGTCGGCCAGGCTCTTCACGTTGTAGATACCGTAGGCCAGCGTGGTGGAGCCCTCGTGCGGCGCGAAGTAGCCGACGAGGTCGGCCCCGCAGCGCGGGATAGCCTGGCCCCAGTTGCGGGCGTAGCGGATGAACTGCTCTTTCTTGGTGGGGTCGATGTGGTAGCGGATGACGCAGGTCAGCATGGGGGCCTCGGGTGTTTTCGGAAACGGAGGCCACCCTAGCCGCTTGCCCGGCAGGAACGCTTCGTCTAGCGTCGAACTATGAAAGCTCAAGCTGTGCTACGCTGAGGGCCATGAAGGAAGGCCCGGACATCGCGCGCCTCGCCGCGCTGATCGGCGATCCCGCCCGCGCCAACATGCTGACGGCGCTGCTGAGCGGCAAGGCGCTGACCGCCAGCGAGCTGGCGGAGGAGGCAGGAGTCACCCTGCCGACGGCCAGCGCGCACCTCTCGAAGCTCGACGGCGGCGGCCTCTTGAAGCCGCGCAAGCAGGGCCGCCACAAGTACTTCACCCTGGCCAGCGACGAGGTTGCCGGGGTGCTGGAGGCGCTGATGGGCCTGGCCGCCGGATCCGGGCACCTGCGCAGCCGCACCGGCCCCCGGGACCCGGAGCTGCGCAAGGCGCGGGTCTGCTACAACCACCTGGCCGGCGACATGGGTATCCGCCTCTTCGACAGCTTGGTCGCGCGCGACCTGCTGGCGGTCGGCAAGGCGGGCCTGGGTCTGAGCGCGGGCGGGCGGCATTTCATGACGCGCTTTGGCCTCGACCTCGACGCGCTCTCCGCCGGCCGTAGCCCGCTATGCCGCGAGTGCCTGGACTGGAGCGAGCGCCGCTCCCACCTGGCCGGCAGCCTGGGGCGTGCGCTGCTCAGCCAGTTCGAGGACCTGGGCTGGGCCCGCCGGGTCGAGGGCACCCGCATCGTGCGCTTCACCCCCAAGGGCGAGACGGCTTTCCGGCGCCGCTTCCCGCTGTAAGGAACAGCGAAGCCCGGCAGCGGGGCAGGCCGGCGCCTAGCCTCCCAGGATCAGCAGCAGGATCGCCGCCAGGATCAGCGCCACCCCGGCCAGTTCCAGGCGCGAGGTCTTCTCCTTGAAGAAGACCACCGAGGCGATGAAGGTGAAGACCAGCTCGATCTGGCCGACCGCGCGCACGTAGGCGGCGTTCTCCAGCGTGAAGGCGGTGAACCAGCCGACCGAGGCGAGGAAGCCGGAAACGCCGACCATCAGTGCCGGTTTCCAATGGCGGAAGATTGCGCTCATCTGGCCGGGCTCGCGCCACAGCAGATAGACGCCCATGATCACGGTCTGCATGGTGAGGGCGACCGCCAGGGCAAAGGCGGCGCGCATCACCACCGCGCCCCCGCCCAGTGCCCCATAATCCAGCGAGAGGGAGGCGCCGCGGAAGAACACCACGGAGGCGCCGAGGCAGGCGCCGCACAGCAGGCCGATCATCGTCGTCCGCTCGAACAGGCTGGTCGCCAGGGTCTTCCAGGTAATGGCCTGGTTGGCGACCGACAGCGCGACGATACCGACCATGCCGGCGGCGATGGCGAGGACGCCGACGAGGCTGATGGTATCGCCCAGCAGGAGGAAGCCCAGCAGCGCCACCTGGATCACCTCGGTCTTGGAATAGGTCGTGCCCACCGCGAAGTTGCGGAAGGAGAAGAGGTAGACCAGCAGGAAGGTGAAGGCGATCTGGCTGAGGCCGCCCAGCAGACAGTAGAGCAGGAAGAGGCCGTTGGCCTGCGGCAGCGGAAAATCGCCAACCTGCTGCACGCCCACCACGTAGACCAGCGCGAAGGGCCAAGCATAGAAGAAGCGCACGTAGCTCGCCCCGCCCGTCGACAGCCGGCCCTTCAGGTGCTTTTGCAGTGCCGAGCGCAGGTTCTGCATGAAGGCGGCAAAAACGGTGATGGGAATCCAAAGCGCGATCACAAGCAGGGGTCCTTAAAGGGCTTTTGGGGAGGGCAGAGACGTGCGGCGGCGCGATGGCGCAAGTCCCCGCCGGGCCGCCGGTCCCTCCCGGCGGCGCGCAATGCCTGAAACATGGGAACTTCCCCTGACCGACAGTTCCGCGATGGTCGTTCGCGGCCCCACGATTTTAGGAGCGGCGCGGGGGAATGGCCAGAGGAGAAGGGTTGGGAGCCTGTCGCCGGCAGCGACTTCGGGTTTTAGCGCCGCATGAAGACGTTGGCCAAGCCTGTCGGATCAATCGGGGCCGATGCAGCCCTCGGTACCTGCCGGCAACTCCAGGTCGATGTCGCAGTAGGAGTAGGGCCGCGGCAGGTCGTCGCTGGCGCGTCCATGATAGGTTGTTTCCTCGACCCACCAGAATTGCTTGATGCCCGGATTGATGAGGTTGCCGCGCACGGTGATCAGGTCGCCGACTGACAGCCCGATGCTCTCACCTTCCTCGGTCTCTCCGCTCGGCGCGCTGTCCTCACCTGCCGCACGGCCGATGTTGCCGCCGACGATGGCCCCAAGCACCACCACGACCACCGCGATGATGATCGCCACCAGGATGGCGAGCAGGCAGAGAATGAGCGTCGCGCAGCCGATGGCCACGCCGGCGGCGATACCCGCGGCCAGGCCGGCGACCGCTCCGACACCGACACCGACATAGCTGCCCGTCATGGCTGAGCAGATACTGGGTGTGTAGTAGAAGCACTCCAGGATCTCGGAGCGGCGCGGATAGGCTTCGTCGGTGCAGTGAACGACCGACGCGCCGTCTTCGACCAGGTCCCAGAAGACGGAGGTGACGAGCAAGTCAACCCGGTCATGGATGGCCATGAAGGGGAAGGCCCCGTCGATGTCGTTCGAGAAGGCCGGCTCGACGTGATTTACCACCCCCGCAGCACATTCCTCGGTACCGACGACACCGTTGCACTTCACACGGCCCCAGTCCGCCATGCTGAACATGAACCAGATGGCCGCGACCAGGGCGGCGACGGCGGCGCCGAGGAAGGCGCCGCCAACGCCCAGGCCGAGGGTCAAGAGGCCGACCAGGGTGCCGAGGAGACCGGCAATGGTCATCCAGAGTGCCATCGAGCCGAGGGTGCTCATCCCTTCGTCGTCCGAGGTGAGCGGGCGGCAGGCGGGTTCGCGGTCGATGCAAGACATGGCGGCCTATCCCAGAATGCGCCGGACCGCCGTGCAGAACAGGAAGCCTACGAAGAGGCCCACCAGAATGCCGACGACGATGCCGAGGGTGAAGTTGCCGATGGCGCCTGAGATCAGCACCGTCAGCACGCAGATCAGGGCGGAGAACACGAGGGCGCGGGCCCAGACCGAGGCGAGGCGGTAGCGCAGGAAGATGGTGTAGACGAACAGCAGCACGCCCCAGCAGAACAGCGACAGCAGAATGGCGATGACGATCAGCTCCCCAGCCGTCGGGGAAATGCCGCCGCCATGAGAAAGGCTGAGCAGCGTGAGCAGTCCACCCGCCCAGAAGCCGACAATGTAGCCGGCGATGCCGCAGGGACCGAGGCGTTCGAACAGCCGGGCGAAGGGGGCCAGGAAGATCGGGAGGGTCCACATGGTTCTCTCTCGCCGCTAGTCGTTGATGCGGGTGATGACGGTGGCGCCGCCGACCAGGGTGCCGTCGTCGAAGCTGGCCACCACGGTCACCGGCTCCTTGATGGGGTGCTCCGGCGTAGCGTGCAGGTGGCCCGGGACGGTAACGTTGAGGACGGCGCGCTTCTCCTCGCGCGGCGCGAAGTCGTCGCTGGTCCAGTCCAGCGCGGCCGAAAGCGCCCCCGGCACGACGGCAAGGTTGATGCGCCGCCGGCGGGCGGTGTCGCTGTTGCGCACCGGGACCTCGACCGAGAAGGTCCGGCCCACGTCAGAGGTCTGGCGCCCGTCGATCATCTGTTCGCCGCGGTTGTTGATCGCCTTTGCGTCGTGCGGATGCTCGATGTGAATGAAAACGCCGAGCCGCTGCTCACCCGCCAGGGTCTCGGCGTCGAGCGGGTAGGACAGCTCCGCCGCCATGCCCGCCATGATGCTGATCTTGCGGGTCGCAAAGAGACCCCGCTCCAGGCCGATACCGAAGCGCGAGGTGTAGCAATGTACCAGGGTGTTGGCCGCGTAGCTCTTGTCCGAGAGATTGCGCACGATGGCGGTGAAGGCCGGCATCAGGCGGAAGGGCTCCCACTCGTTCGTCGTGATGTCCGGACTGTTCCATAGCGGTAGACGGCCTGCGGCGGCCTCTTCCGTCTGGCTGTAGATGGCGAGGTCGGGCCGGTTGATCCTGCGGTCGCCCATGGGGATGCAGCAGCAGCGTGGCCGCGGCCGGCGCCGCTCGCCCGTGCAGGTGCACAGCCAGGTCAGCCAGTTTCGTTGTTGCCGCTCAGCCATGGCCGGCCTCGCGTGCTTGCGGTTCTTGTGCATAGCGGCGGTGCTTCATCAGATCCTCTGTGCCGCGGGCGGAGCCCGGTCAAGGGGGGAACGGATCTAAACAAGGAAGCTCAATGCAGGCAGGTTAGGGACCCGCGGCGATTGCCGTCTTTGATGTGCCTCAATCTTTCCGCGAGGCGAAGTGAGACAAGATTGGGAGTTCGCCGGCCATCAGCCGCTGCCCGACCGTTCCCATGTCGTCGCGGCGATGCCGCGTTTACGCAGGGCCGCTTTCTGCACCTTGCCGGTCGGCGTCTTCGGCAATTCTGGCAGGATGTCGATGAAACGCGGCTGGGCGTAGCGCGGCAGCTCCTTCTCGGCCTGTGCGGCCACCTGCGCCGTCGTCAGCTTGCTGCCGGCGGCGGGCACCACGGCCAGCATGATCTCGTCCTCGCCGCCCTCGATGTCGGCGGGCACGGCATAGGCCGCGACCTCCGCCACGCCGGGCAGGGCGGCGATGGCGGCCTCGACCTCGAAGGAGGAGATGTTCTCGCCGCGCCGGCGGATGCAGTCCTTCATGCGGTCGACGAAGGTGATGTAGCCGTCCTCCTCCATCACCGCGGCGTCGCCGGTGTGGAACCAGAGGTTCCGCCAGGCTTCGACGGTCTTGTCGGGCATGCCGTGGTAGCCGGTGGTGAACCCGAAGGCGGCCTTGGGACGCACCATGATCTCGCCGACGGTGCCCGGCGGCAGCGCCTGGTCGCTCGCGGGATCGCGCACCTCGACGTCGAAGTAGCGGTCGTAGACCTTGCCGCAGGTGCCGGGGCGCGGCACGCCCAGTTCGCCGTAGAGCGGGATGTTCACCTCCGTCATGCCGTACAGCGGGACCACGTCGGCGATGCCGAAGCGTTCGCGCAAGGCCTTGTCGTGGGCCGGGGCGTCGGGCGCCGCGCCGACCACGCGCAGTTTGTTGTCGCGGTCGCCGGGGCCCGGCGGCTGCGCCAGGATGAAGGCGGTGACGGCGCCCAGCAGGTTGCTCGCCGTGGCCTCGAAACATTGGACGTCCTTGATCCAGGCGGAGGCGCTGAAGCGTTCGCGCAGGGCGGCGCCGGCCCCGGCGATCAGCGTCGCGCCGAGCTGCATGAAAAGGCCGTTGGCGTGGAACAGCGGCAGGCAGATGTAGAAGCGGTCTTCGGGCGTCAGCGCGAAGTTGTCGATGGTGCCCAGCCCGAAGAGGAAGCAGTGCGCGTGCGGCATGAGCACGCCCTTGGCCGGGCCGGTGGTGCCGGAGGTGTACATGATGCAGGCGGTGTCGGAGGCCGCCGGCAGCGGTCCCGTCCAGGGGGTGGCGTCGCGCCAGGCCGCCAGCGGCAGGCGGCGGAAGCGGGAAGGGGCCTTCTGCGCCGCGCCGCCTTCCGCGTCGCCGGCCACCACCAGAGTCTGCAGCGCCGGCAGACGCCCGGCGATCTCCCCGATGCGCGGCAGCCGGGCGTCGTCCAGCACCACCATCCGGCAGCCGGTGTCGGCCAGCTGATGCGCCAGGAAGGCGCCTTTTAATTCATGGTTCAGGGCAACGACGGTGGCGCCCAGGCGCATGAGGCCCAGCCAGACGCGTACGAAGTCCAGCCCGTTGGGCAGCAGCACGGCCACGGGATCGCCGGGCTTTACGTCGAGGCCGGCGAAGAAACCGGCGACCGCATCGGCCTCGGCCGCCGCCTGCGCGTAGGTCAGGAACGCACCGTCACCTACAGCGGTGACGAAGGTCGCGTCGCCGCGTTCCTGTGCGTGATATCGCAAGGCTTCCGGCAACACCCAGCGGCGCTCGTCGCGCAGCGCATGGTACATAAAGGCCCCCTCCCTCTCCGACAGTCCCGCGCAGCCCGCGCGATTTTAGGAGGGGGATGGAGGGATGGCCAGTGGAGAGGGAGCCTTCAGGGTGATGCCGCTGTGGACTTCTGTACCGCTGTTCTCAGTGTCCGCCTATCACGCGCTGGCTCTTGGTGCCGGCAGGCGACAGTAAGGCTTCGCTGACGAACGCGGTGCGGAGAGTCCTTACTTCAGCTTCTTGGAGTACTTGCTGGCTTCGTCCTTCAGCGCCTTGCCGGCAGTGAAGCGCGGCTGCAGGGTCGCGGGCTTGGCCTTGAAAGTGGTCGGCTCGCCGGTGAAGGGGTTGGTCCCCTTGCGGGCCTTGGTGGCCGCCTTGTAGCGCATCTTCAGGCGACCGAGATTGCCGAGCGGTACACTGCCCGGGATCGTCTTCTTGGTGTCTTTGAGCGCGAGGTTGGAGACGACGGGCCACAGAGCATCAAGGAACCTGCTCGCATCCCTGCGGCTGAATTCGTAATCCCACTGTTTGCCGAGCGCCTTGTTCAAGGCCGCAGCATACGCCTCGGCAAGCTGGGTCTTTGTCACGGTCATGGCTTTTCCTTTGTGGCTGATCTCGGAACGCTACCGAATCAATACATGTGCTATTGCTGATATCTGGATTCGCCACGATAAGCAATAAATGGCGGCGCAAACTTAAAGTAACGCTCTGCCCGAGTCCTGGCCGACTCCTGCCCCGCTCCTGCCTGACGCGAACAGCACGCGAGTCGAATGCGCCGAGTCGGTGGTGGTCTCTCCGTCGGACATCCGATGCAGCGACCGCGTCAAGTGGAGGCGAGTCCCGGTCGGCCGGAGGGAACTCTCGCCACCCCTGCGCGGCCATCTTGACCGGGTCGAAGCGGGGGCGGTTCGGGCCGCCTTCGCCGTCCGCTCCCCTCATCGCCGTGTTCCGTTGCGCCGCCGCGCGGGCCTCTCCGCACGGCCCTGCAACCTTGACTCTTTGGCTAGGGCTTATTAGAACAAAAAGAGAACAAATACGGTGGTAATCCCTGGGTTGAAGGGCTGTCGATGTCGCTTCCTTTGCGCGCAGAAAAAGGTGGAAAACACCGGGTTTCCGGGGTTTCCCGCAGTGGATTGGCGAGGCCGCGCGGCGCCGCGGCGGGCAATCCCGAGTGTTCCGCTGCGGTAGGGGCGCCTGAGACGGGGGGCGCCGCGGTCTTCGTGGAACGCGACGGCAAGGCGGCCGGTCTCGCCGCTCTGCGCGACCAGGTGCGGCGCCTCGAGCAGGGCGTGGCGGCCGGTCGCCGGCGTCCCGTCGCGCCCTTGGGGCTGGCGGTGCTGGACGCCGCGCTGCCCGGCGGCGGGCTGCCGCTCGGCGCGCTGCACGAGATCGAGGGCGAGCGCGCGGAGTGGGACGACGGCGTCACCCTCGGCTTCTGCCTCGCGCTGCTGGCGCGCATGGAATTGGCGTTTTCCGACTCCGAAAAAGTTTTCCCCAGGAAAATTTTATGGGTGTCGCGTCAGGGCGATCTCTATCCGCCGGCGCTGGTGGGGCAGGGACTCGACCCCGGCCGATTCCTTCTGGTGCGCGCGAAAAGCGACGCCGAAGTGCTCTGGGCCATGGAGGAGGGGCTGCGCTGCCGCCGCCTCGCCGCCGTGGTGGGAGAGGTGGAGGGGCTCGACCGGCTCGCCGGGCGGCGCCTGCAGCTGGCCGCTGAAGGGAACGCTGTGACCGCCTTCGCCCTGCACCGCCGCTTCCGCCCGCTGCGCCAGGGCCGCGCGGCCAGCGCCGCGCTCAGCCGCTGGCGCGTCACGGCGGCCTCGTCCCGTGACGGGCAGGACGCGACATTCATCGGCCGCCCGCAGTGGCGGCTCGATCTCCTGCGCTGCCGCGGGGCGGCGCCGGGATCCTGGCAAGTGGAGTGGGACGATGCGGCGTGTGGTTTCTCTTTGGCTCCCGCGCTTCGCGACGGATCGCTGGCAGCGCGCTCGGGAACAGAGAAGCCGCCCGCGCGCGACGCAGAGATCCTCGCCCTCCGGCACGCGGGCTGAGTCGGGCGCGGCTGAAAGGCGCCAGCCGCTGGCGCTGGTCGCCGACGACGGCAGGAATCTCAGCCTCGCCGCGGTGAACGCCGAAGCCGAGGCGGGCGCTCTCGAGCCCGGCCTGCCGCTGGCCGAGGCCCGCGCGCTGCTGCCCGGCCTCGTTACTGTGCCCCACGACCCGGCGGCCGATGCCCGTGCCATCGCGTCGCTGGCCGCCTGGTGCGCGCGCTACACGCCCTGGACGGCACCCGATTTGACGGAGCAAGGCGAAGGGAAGGGGCCCTCTAAAGGATATGATAGGGGCGGCGGCGCCGGGGTGCTGCTCGACGTTTCCGGCTGCTGCCATCTCTTCGGCGGCGAGACGGCCTTGCTGGAGGACCTGCAGGCGCGCCTCGCCGGTTTCGGCTATACCGCGCGCGCCGCCCTGGCGGATACCATCGGCGCCGCTTGGGCCATGGCGCGCTTCGCCACCTCCGCCGGGCACCCTTGCGTCGTCGTGCTGCCGGGGCGCCAGCGCGCGGCCCTGGCGCCGCTGCCACCCACGGCGCTGCGTCTGCCGGCTGCGACGGTGGAACTGATGGACCGGCTGGGCCTGCGGCGCATCGAGGATCTCTACAACCTCACAGCGGCGGTGATCACGCCGCGCTTCGGCGCGCTGGCGGTGCGCCGCCTGGCCCAGGCCGTGGGCGCGGAGCCCGAGCCCCTGTCGCCGCGCCAGCCGCCGGCGGCCTATCTCACGCGGCAGATCTTCGCCGAACCGCTCAGCGATCCCGAGGACATCGCCCGCGCGACGGGACGGCTGCTCGACCGTCTCTGCCGCGAGCTGGCGCAGGCCGGGCGCGGCGTGCGCCAGTTGGAGCTCACCGCCTACCGCGTCGACGGCAGCCTGCAGCGCCTTTCCCTCGGCGCTAGCCGGCCGAGCCGTGACGCCAGGCACCTGCGCCGCCTCTTCACCGAGAAGCTGCCGCATCTCGATCCCGGTTTCGGGATCGAGGTGATGACCCTCGGCGCGACGCTCACCGCGCTCCTGGCCGCCCAGCAAGGCGTGCTGCAGCGGGTGGAGGAGACGGGCCCGGCGGTGGGCACGGCGGCCCCCGGGACTTTCGACGGCGCGCAGAATATTCCGGAGCTGGTCGACCGCCTCGGCAGCCGCCTCGGCCTGGAGGCCGTGCGCGCGCCGCGCCTCACCGAAAGCCATCTGCCCGAGCGCGCCTTCGCGCTTGCGCCGGCCGGGGGGGAAGCGGCTTCGGGAAAGACGAACGACGACTGGCAGAAGACGCCGCACCCGAAGCTCAGGCCGCTGCGCCTGCTGGCCAGGCCGGAGCCGGTGGAGGCGGTCTCCCTGCTGCCCGACTATCCGCCGGCGCAGTTCCGCTGGCGCCGGGTGCTGCACCAGGTGGTGCGCGCCGAAGGCCCGGAACGCCTGCTCGGCGAGTGGTGGCGCAGCGACCCCGAAGAAGGCGACGCCCCGCCGCGCGACTACTTCCGCGTCGAAGACGAAGACGGCCGCCGCTACTGGCTCTACCGCAGCGACGGCCACTGGTTCCTGCATGGACTGTTCGGGTGAGGCAGGTCCCCCTCACCCAGCTCCGCCTAAGTTCGGCCTTCGGCCTCACTAAGGCTGCGCAATCCTCTCCCACGGAGGGGAGAGGGATGAGAAAGGAAACCCTCTCCCCTGGTGGGAGAGGGAGGGGCCCGCGTAGCGGGAGGGTGAGGGGGTAACGATGTCGAAGGCGCGCAACCTTAGACACAACCAGACCACGGCGGAGGAACTGCTTTGGGCGCGGCTGCGCAACAGGCAGTTGGGCGGCCACAAGTTCAGGCGCCAAGTGCCCCTCGGTCGTTTTATCGTCGATCTGGCCTGTTACGACTCCCGTTTGGTGGTGGAGGTCGATGGTGGACAACATGCCGAGTCCGAGGCGGAAGATGCGGCACGCACAGCTTGGCTCGAAAGCCGCGGCTTTCGTGTTCTCAGATTCTGGAACAATGAGGTGCAGGAGAACTTGGAAGGTATTCTCTGCCGCATCCTTGAAGAGCTGGAGGAACGGTGAACCCCCTTACCCAGCTCCGCCTAAGTTCGGCCTTCGGCCTCACTAAGGCTGCCCCTCCCTCTCCCACCAGGGGAGAGGGAGGGGCCTGCGTAGCGGGAGGGTGAGGGGGTAACGATGTCGAAGCGCGCCAACACCCCCACCCCCCTCTACGTCCCCCTCGAGGTCACCAGCAACTATTCCTTCCTGCGTGCCGGGTCGCATCCGGAGGAGCTGGTGTTGGGGGCGGCCGTGCTCGGGCTGCCGGCGGTGGCCATTGCCGACCGTAATTCCCTGGCCGGGGTGGTGCGGGCCCATGTGGCGGCCAAGGAGGTCGGCATTCAGTTGCTGGTCGGTGCGCGGCTGGTGCCGCAAGCCGCGGGAGAAGAAGGCGCGGAGGTGCTCTGCTTCCCGAAAGACCGCGCCGCCTACGCGCGACTCTGCCGCCTGCTGACGCTCGGCAAGCGGCGTGCGGAAAAGGGTGGCTGCGTCTTCTCCCTTGAGGAGATGATCGACCACGGCGACGGCCAGGTCTTCGTCGTCTTGCCGGAAGGGACCTTCGAAAAGGCGCTGCGCAGCCTGGCGCAGGTCTTCGCCGGTGACGTTTTCCTGGGCGCGCGGTCTCTCTACCAGGGCGACGATGCGCGCCATCTCGCCGCCTTGGCCGAGCTGGCCGGGAAAACCGGGGTCGGCCTCGTCGCCTGCAACGACGTGCGCCTGCACGAGGCCAGCCGCAAGCCGCTGCTCGACGTCGTCACCTGCATCCGCGAGCACTGCACCATCGACACGGCGGGCTACCGGTTGCAGGCCAACGCCGAGCGCCATCTGAAAAAGCCGGAGGACATGGCGCATCTCTTTCGCGGCATTCCCGAGGCGCTGGCCAACACCCTGGAAATCGCGAAACGTTGCCGCTTCTCGCTGGAAGAACTGCGCCATGACTACCCCGAGGAACTGACCCGTGAGGGCCGCACGCCGCAGCAGGAACTCGAGCACCTGACCTGGATCGGTGCCAGGCGGCGCTATCCAGACGGCATTCCGGAGATGGTCAAGCAGGCGGTGCGCCACGAACTCGGCCTCATCGGCCAGCTCGACTACGCGCCCTATTTTCTCACGGTGGAGGACGTGGTGCGCTTCGCCCGCAGCCAAGACATCCTCTGCCAGGGCCGCGGCTCGGCCGCCAACTCGGCGGTCTGCTTCTGCCTCGGCATCACCGAGGTCGATCCGGCGCGCATGGACCTGCTGTTCGAGCGCTTCGTCTCCGCCGAGCGCAACGAGCCGCCGGACATCGACGTGGATTTCGAACACGAGCGCCGCGAAGAAGTCATGCAGTACATCTATGCCAAGTACGGGCGCGAGCGCACGGCGCTGACCGCCACGGTGATCTGCTACCGTTCGCGCGGCGCCATGCGCGAGGTCGGCAAGGTCATGGGGCTTTCCGCCGATACCGTCGCCGCCCTGGCCGGCGAGATCTGGGGCTGGAGCCGCGAAGGGGTGGAGGAGGACGCGGTGCGCAATCTGGGCCTCGACCCGACGGACCGCCGCCTGGGGCAGGCCCTGGCGCTGACCCACATGCTGATCGGTTTCCCGCGCCACCTGTCGCAGCACGTCGGCGGCTTCGTCATGACCCAGAACCCGCTCTGCGAGGTGGTGCCCATCGAAAACGCGGCCATGGAAAACCGCACGGTGATCGAGTGGGACAAGGACGACCTCGACGCCCTGGGCATTCTAAAGGTCGATATCCTGGCGCTGGGCATGCTGACCTGCCTGCGCAAGGGGTTTGCGCTGCTGCGGCAGCACTACGGCAAGGACTTCACCCTGGCCTCGGTGCCGGCGGAGGACCCGGCGGTCTACGCCATGCTGAGCCGCGCCGATTCCATCGGCGTGTTCCAGGTGGAAAGCCGCGCCCAGATGTCCATGCTGCCGCGCCTGAAGCCGAAGACCTTCTACGACCTGGTGATCGAGGTGGCCATCGTGCGTCCCGGGCCGATCCAGGGCGACATGGTGCATCCCTACCTGCGCCGGCGCGACGGCAGGGAGCCGGTGGACTACCCTTCGGAGGATCTGCGCCGCGTGCTGCAGAAGACCCTCGGCGTGCCGCTGTTCCAGGAACAGGCCATGCAGATCGCCATCGTCGCCGCCGGCTTCACACCTGCCGAGGCCGACCGCCTGCGCCGCGCCATGGCCACCTTCAAACGCCTCGGCAATATCCACGCCTTCCGCGACAAGTTCATCAGCGGCATGGCCGCGCGCGGCTATGACGAAGACTTCGCCGCGCGCTGCTTCAAGCAGATCGAAGGTTTCGGCACCTATGGCTTTCCGGAGAGCCATGCCGCCAGCTTTGCGCTGCTGGTCTACGTCTCCGCCTGGATGAAGCACTACTATCCGGCGGTCTTCGCCGCAGCGCTGCTGAACAGCCAGCCCATGGGCTTCTACGCCCCGGCGCAGCTCCTCCGCGACGCCCGCGAGCACGGCGTCGAGATCCGCGCGCCCGACGTGAACGCCAGCGACTGGGATTGCACGCTTGAAGCGGCAAGCGACAGGAAAGGTTATGCCCTGCGCCTCGGCCTGCGTCAGGTGAAAGGCCTCGCCGAAGAGGACGCGCGCATCCTCGTGGCCGCGCGGGATACGGGTTATCCCGATCCGCTGTCGCTCTGGCGCCGCGCCGGCCTGAAGCCGCTGGCCTTGGAGGCCCTTGCAAGGGCGGACGCCTACCGCTCGCAGGGCCTGGCGCGGCGCGAGGCGCTCTGGGCGGTGAAGCGCCTGCCGGGCGAGCGCAAGAAAAGCGACCCCTTGCCGCTCTTCGCCGCGGCCGGCATCGAGGACCGTGGCGCCGAGCCCGAGGTCGCGCTGCCGCAGATGGCGCTCAGCGAGCATGTGGTTGACGACTATATGGCGCTGCGCCTGTCGCTCAAGGCGCACCCCCTGGCTTTCCTGCGTGACAGCCTCGCCGTCGAGGGGGTCGTCGAGGCCATGCAGCTCTCGGAGTTGAAGCCCGGCAGCCAGGTCATGGTGGCCGGCTTGGTGCTGGTGCGCCAGCGGCCGGGCAGCGCCAGCGGCGTCATCTTCGCCACCCTGGAGGACGAGACCGGCGTCGCCAACGTCATCGTCTGGCCCGCCGTCTTCGAGCGCTACCGCTCGACGGTGTTGAAGGCCAGCCTGCTCGCCGTGCGCGGCAAGCTGCAGCGCGAGGGCCTGGTGATCCATGTGGTGGCGGAGGAACTCATCGACATGACCGACCGCCTCGCCGACCTGAAGCCCGGTCCGGTCATGGAGGCCACCCCCCTTGAACCTTCTCGGGCGCGGGCCGACGAGGTGAAACGCCCGACCCGCGACCAGCGCCCGGCCGCGCCGCGGCATCCGCGCAACGCGAACCCCATGCCCAAGTCGCGGGATTTCCACTAGGCCGCGCGGCCTTCATGCTTCGAGACGCCGCCTGCGGCGGCTCCTCAGTATGAGGCAACACGAGCGCCTCACCCTGAGCACCGCGCGCCAGCGCGTGTCTCGAAGGGTGAGTTGCCTGGAAAAGCCGTCAGCGCCGCCGCGGCGGTGGATCGCCCTTGTAGAGCGTCATGGTCAGCAGGATGTCGACCGTCTTCCCGTCCTCGGCCAATGGCAGGTACAGCCGCTCCGCCTCGACGTAGTCGCGGCCGGGATTGGAGATGACGCTGCCCTTGCGGTAGGCCGGCTCGCCGGACAGGGCGCAGGTGCGGTGAAAGCGGTAGGCGTCGGTGTTCTCGTAGTCGGAATAGATGCTGTCCAGCCACTGGCCGGTGGCGTCGCGCCCGGTGAAGCGCACGATCTCCGTGCCGACAAGGCGCATGCGGAAGCGCAGCGGGTCATGGGAGACGTCGATCATCCAGATGTTGGGCAGCAGCCGCGGAATGTCCATGGGGTCGAAATGTTGACGTCCGGGAAGGCCGGCCTCGGGATGCCCGGGGTCGGGGTGGATCGATCGCCAATAATCGAACAACGCCTTGATCTTCGGCGACGCACTCTCCGGCAAAATAAAGGTCCCGGCTTCTGCCATGGCAAACCGCTGTAGCTCTCTCCTGGATGATTCTTACATATCCTATGCGGCAATTCTTTGGCGAAGTGAGGGCAAGCCTGCTCAGGCCCTACGCCAGCCCTACTCCAGGTAGTATGTTGACTGGAATTGTTGCCCTGAATGGCGGAAACTTGTGCGAATGGGAAGCAGTCGAGGCTCTGCGGGCCGCTCATCTGTTAGGGTGAGGCGATGCACGACGAGAAGCTTTGGGGGCGAAAGCGGCGGTGCGTCAGGTCCCGGTGGTATCGGTCCTGGCGGAAAAATGCCGAGCAGGGGAGACCATGACGGCTGACTCCTCCCCCCGGCGGCCCGGCGCCGTCACCGGCTATCTGCGCCGCCACTGGCGGGGAGAGCAGTCGCTCGCCTGGTCGTTCTGGGTGAACCTGGTGCTGCTGCGCGCGGTGATCCTCGGGCTCGCCCGCTTCACTCGGCCGCCCTTCATCGAGGATCCGGCGCTGGCCGCCGCCGTGACCGTCGCCTTCTTCCTGGTCTTTCACCTGGCGGTTTTCGCCTGGCAGATCGTCGGGGTGGTGCGAGCCTGCGACGCCTACCAGCGCGACTTCGGCGTCAGTGGCCTGACGCTGATCACCTATGTCGGCATCGCCGGCGCCCTGGCCGTCACCCTGACCAGTGCCGTCGGCGGTTTCCTGCTGCTGTTCCAGGAGCCGGAGGGCGAGCCGGAATACCTGGCCTGGGAACGCGAGCGCGCCGCGCGCTACAGCCTCGCGCTCGACGAGAGCGACCCGACGCTGCTGCGCTTCGCCGGCACCTTCGAACTCGGCGTCACCAAGAAGCTCACGGCGCTGCTGGCGGCGCATCCCGGCATCCGCGGCATCGTGCTCGACAGTCCCGGCGGCCACGTCTACGAGGGCCGCGGGGTCGCGACCCTGGTGCAGCGCCACGGCCTCGACACCTTCGTCTTCGGCCGCTGCAGCTCGGCCTGCACCACCGCCTTCATCGCCGGCAAGACGCGCGTGCTGGGGCCGCAGGGCCGGCTCGGCTTCCACCAGCATTGGATGGACGCCGACTACCCGGTCTATCTGGTCGACGAGCAGGCGGAGATGCAGAAGGACCTGGCCTTCTACGAGGCCCAGGGCATCGCGCCGGCCTTCCGCGAGCAGGTCTTCGTGACGCCGCACGACGGCCTGTGGTTTCCGGGCGTTGAAGAGATGATAGACGCCGGCGTGGTCCACCGCATCGCGGCGACGCCGGACTAGGGGGAAGCGGCTAGCCCGCCTTCGCCTTGAGGCCGTGCTTGGCGAGCGAGCGGCCGAGGTCCCAGACCGCGCCGCCGATCTGGTGGCAGTCGCCGATGACCTGGTCGAAGGCCGAGACGATCCACTGGCGGTCGGACTCGTCGATGGTCAGCGACGGCAGCAGCTTGATGATGTAGCTGTCGTCGCCGGAGACTTGGCAGAGGATCTGGTGGTCGCGCAGCAGCGGGATCAGCACCATCTGGCAGAAGAGGCCGCGCTTGGCGGTGTCGAGCAGGTGCCACGCCGCCTTCAGTTTCAGGCTCCCCGGTTTAAGCGATGATGGCGCGCCGAATTCCAGGCCGATCATCATGCCCTTGCCGCGCACGTCCTTCAGCAGGTCGTGCCGGGCGACCAGGTCCTTCAGGTCGGCCATGAGGGCGCTGCCGAGCGTATCGGCCTTCTCGATCAGTTTTTCCTCTTCCAGCACCTCCAGCGTGGCGATGCCGGCGGCCATGGCCATGTCGTTCTTGCCGAAGGTGGAGCCGTGCACCAGGGCGCGGTCCATGCGGTCGAACAGCTTGGCGAAGATCCAGTGCTTCATGGCGACGGCGCCGACGGGCACGAAGCCGCCGGACAGCGCCTTGGCCAGCAGCACCATGTCGGGCTCCACGCCGTAGTGTTCGATGGCGAGGAAGCGCCCGGTGCGGCCGATGCCGGTCTGGATCTCGTCGGCGATGAAAAGGGCGCCGTGGCGCTTGCACAGCCGCGCCGCCTCGGCCAGGTAGGCGTCGTCGGGTATGTAGACGCCCTTGCCCTGGATCGGCTCGACGATGAAGGCGGCCACATGGCCGGCCTTCAAGGCTTCTTCCAGCGCGGGCAGGTTGTTGAAGGGGACCTTCACGCAGTCGGGCAGCAGCGGGCCGAAGCCCTTGCGGAACATGTCCGTGCCGTTCAGCGACAGGGCGCCGTAGGTCAGGCCGTGGAAGGCCTGGTCGCAGTAGACGATCTTGTTGCGCCCGGTGGCCATGCGGGCGAACTTGATGGCCGCCTCCACCGCCTCGGTGCCGGAATTGCAGAAGAACATGCGCTCCATGCCCGGCAGGCGCGCCAGCAGCTTTTCCGCCAGGATGCCGGCCAGCAGCGAGACGTCGAGCTGCACCAAGCCGGGCAGCTGCGCCTCCAGCACCTGGCGCAGCGCGGCGGCCACCGAGGGGTGGTTGCGCCCCAGGGCGAAAACGCCGAAGCCGCTCAGCAGGTCGAGGTAGCGCCGCCCCGCCACGTCATAGAGGTGCGGGCCCTCGCCGCGCGCGAAGTTCACGTCGTAGCCGAGGGTTTTCAGCACCCGTACGAGCTGCGCGTTGAGATACTTCTCGTTCAGTGCGTACTTCTCACCCTGGCGCTGTTGCAGAATCTGCGCGAGATCGAAGGTCATAGGGCGGATGTCTCGTTCAAGGAGCGGGGCTGCCTAAATGGCGTCAGCAATCTGGGGCCGAGTCTAATGACAGACCCCCGGCCCCGGCAAGCGCTACCGGGGGCGGCCTAGGCCTTCTGCCGTGCGCCCCGGTTCACCAGATAGATGCCCCCCGCCACCAGGGCGCCGGCCGCCAGGACCCTGGCCGACAGCGGCTCGGCGAGGACCAGGGTGGCCAGCGCCAGGCCGACCAGCGCGCCGACCGAGCCGATCTGGCTGAGATAGACCGGACCGGCCAGCTTCTGCAGCATGAAATAGAGCACGAAGAGCAGGGCGAAGATCGCCGTCTGCCCCAGCAGCAGGCCGCTGGCGGCGAAGTTCCAGGCCTCCGGCCCGAGCGGGGCGCCGGTTGCCAGCAGGGCGAGCAGCAGGCTGACCCCGGCGGTCAGCAGCATGCCCGGCGCCAGCTCCAGCGCCGTCGCGCCGGCCGGCCAGTAGAGGCTGCGATAGAGGTTGCCGACGGCGATGATCACCGGCGCGGAAAGGGCGGCCAACATCCAAGGGGAGGGCATCCAGGGGGAGGTGTTCAAGCCGGCCCCGCCGCTGCCCGCCGCGATCACGAGACCGCCGGCCAGGCCCAGCAGCACGCCGGCGAGGCGCGGTGCCTGCAGCCGCTCCAGCCGGAAGCAGAGGGCGAGGGCGTAGGTGAAGATCAGCGGAAAGGCGAAGCAGAGCGCGACGATGCCCGCGCCGACGTGCGGCGCCGCGGCGAAGGCCAGGGCGTTGGGCAGCGCCTGCAGCAGCCCGGAGCCGAGATAGTAGCGCAGGTAGCGCGCGCCCGATTTCGGCCCCTGGCCGGCGGCCAGGGAGAATGCGGCCTGCAGCAGCCCGCCGCCCAGCAGCGCCCAGGCCAGCAGGGCGACCGGCGGCCAGCCGGCGAGCGCCGCGGCCTTGGCGATGACGGCGGTGACGCCCAGCATGGACCCCACGACCAGCAGCAGCAGGAGGGGCAGGGCGCGAGGGGTCGATACGGCAGGCGCGGCGGGCAGGCTCATGGCGGAAACTCCGTCGAATGCCTGACGCAGGCCCCTTGCGGAGGCAAAAGCCGGCTCAAAGGGACTTGCCCCCGGAACCGCGGCGCGGCAGGCTGAAAGTGGTTCGATAGAAACAATCTTGTCATCAAGTATCTTGATGTCAAGATATATGGGAGAGGAAAAATGGACTGGGTGGACAAGGTCGCGGCGCAGTGGGCGCGAGAGCGGCCGGACCTGGGGCTGCTGCCCATGGAGGTGATCGGCCGCCTGAGCGGCGCGGCGACCCTCATCTCCCGCGACCGCCTGGCGCCGCTTTTTGCCGAACACGGCCTGCAGGTGGGGGAGTTCGACGTGGTCGCCACGCTGCGCCGCGCCGGCAAGCCCTATCGGCTGACGCCGACGGCGCTCTACGAAAGCCTGATGATGTCCTCCGGCGGCATGACCGCGCGCCTCGACCGGCTTGAGAAGGCCGGCCTGGTGGAGCGCCGCCCCAACCCGGACGACCGCCGCGGCACCCTGGTCGGCCTGACCAGGAAAGGTCTCACCCTGGTCGACAAGCTGGTCGGCCTGCACGTGGAGAACGAGCGCGAGGTGCTCGCCTGCCTCACCCAGGCCGAGCAGAAGGAACTGAACCGCCTGCTCGCCAAACTCCTCGCCGGCATCGGCGCCGCGGAGGAGGAGGGGTAAAGCACGGCGCCACCTTCGGGACGGCCGCCGCCGCTTCCCCCTCACCCAGTTCCGGCTGGGCGCGCTTTGCGACCTCGCCAAGCCTGCGCACCCCTCTCCCACCAGGGGAGAGGGAGGGGCCCGTCCAAGAGAAGCGTGGGACGGGAGGGTGAGGGGGCTCTTGACGCCAGCGATGACGGTGCAAAGCTAACCGCCATGCGACATCTCCTCCTTCTGCCGTTCCTTGCCGCCCTGCTGCTGTCCCGGACAGCCGCCGCCGCGCCGCTGCCGCAGCCGCCCTGCGCGCCGGGCGATGCGCCCTATCCGGCCTATGCGGCAGAGGGCGCGCTGCCGGCGGTCGAGATCTGGCAGGACATCGCGCTGCCCCCCCACTCTGAGGATGGTGTCGACTGTTTCGGCGTGTTGGTCGGGCCGATGACCACCGTGGCGGCGCTGTCCGGGCGTTTTCGCTTTGCCGGGACGCTGGACGACCTCGCCGCGCGTTTCGGGGCGATATCGCAGAGCGTCGGCCAGCTCTACTGGTCGACGACGGATCAGGAATGGCGCGAACTGATCTCCGAAGCCTTCGCGCTCTCCGGCAACGACCCGGATTTGCCGCGCCCCGACTTCACGGCGGAAGAAGTGCGCTCCGGCGCGACGCTCTACTTCGCCCAGAACGACACCCGCTCCAGCGGGCTCAACCTCTACCGCCTGCGTGCCTGGAACACCTATGCCGACCGGCTGACGGTGGAGGTGGTGAACGAGAGCCCCGTCAGCTTCACTTTCATGACCCTGTTCAATGCCGAGGGCCTGCTGTCGCTGCACTTTTTCGACCGCCTCGAGGGCGACCTCTGGGGCTATTACGCCCTCGCCGCCGTCCGCCCCGGCTCCGTCACCGGCCACACCAAGTCGCTGGTGAACCGCGCGGGGGCTTTCTACCGCTTCCTGCGCGGCGTGCCGGGGGATGCGGGACCGCCGCTGGCGAAGTGAAAAGGTGCGGCGGCAGGGCTTCCCCCTCACCCAGCGCCGCCTAAGCTCGATCTTCGATCTCGCCAAGGCTCTGCAACCCTCTCCCACGGAGGGGAGAGGAATCAAAAAAACAAGCCCTCTCCCCTGGCGGGAGAGGGAGGGGCCCGCGTCAGCGGGAGGGTGAGGGGGACACGCGGTGTCGCCGCTACGCCGCCGCGTCCGACACCACCGTGCCGGCGGCGTTGTCCAGCACGACCGGCGTCTCGAACCAGCTGATGTCGGGCGGACAGCCGTAACGTTCGGTGATCATCTCCAGCCACGCCGCGGTATAGAGCGCGTCGGCCGCCGCCCGGCTTTCCCAGAGGTAGACACCGCCGGCCGTGCCGGCCTCCTCGTCATAGAGGTAGTACTTGCGGATCAGCCCGGGATGGTCCGTCAGCTGCTCGACACTGGTGCGGAAGGCCTGCATGACATCTTCCCGCGACGTCCCGGCGGGCAGCTTGAACGTGATGAACGCGGTGATCATGGGGGTGCTCCCTCCTAAAGAATCTGGCTCAGGAACTCCTTGGTCCGCGGGTCCTTGGCTTCGGTGAAGAAGGTCGCGGGCGGGCCGTGTTCGACGATGACGCCGCGGTCGGTGAAGTAGATGTGGTCGGCGAGTTCGCGGGCGAAGCCCATTTCGTGGGTCACCAGGATGCAGGTCATGCCTTCCTCGGCGAGCTGGCGGATGGTGACCAGCACCTCCTTCACCGTCTCCGGGTCCAGGGCCGCGGTCACCTCGTCGAACAGCATGACGTCGGGGCGCATGGCGAGCGAGCGGGCGATGGCGACGCGCTGCTGCTGGCCGCCGGACAGCTCGCCGGGATAGGCGCTCTCCTTGCCTTCCAGCCGCACCTTCCTGATGAGCGCGCGGGCGCGTTCCTCGACCTCGCGCTTGTCCTCCTTCAGCACCTTGATCGGCGCCATCATGACGTTTTCCAGCGCCGTCTTGTGCGGAAAGAGGTTGTACTGCTGGAACACCATGCCGACCTTGCGGCGCAGCGCCAGCTTGTCGAGCTTGGGGTCGTTGACCTCCTGCCCCTCGACCTTGATCGAGCCGCTGTCCATCGGCGTCAGCGCGTTGATGCAGCGGATGAAGGTCGACTTGCCGGAGCCCGAAGGCCCGATGACGCAGACCACGTCGCCCTTCGTCAGGTCCATGGAAATGCCCTTCAGCACCTCAAGCTGGCCGAAGGATTTGTGCACGTCGCGGCATTGGATGATCGGCTGATCGGGAGTCCAGGATGTGGTGCTCATGGAATGGCTCTCATGCTGCAAAGTCTTTTGCCGTCACCCTCGCACTTGTTGCGAGGGTCCAGGGGCGGGCATTTGAACGCCTGCCCTGGATGCTCGGGACAAGCCCGAGCATGACGAGAGGGAAAATTGGCGAGGGCGGGGCGCATCACAGCTTCACCCCTCACAATTTCACGTTGTAGCGCCGCTCCAGGCGGCGCGTGGCGACGGCGATGGGGTAGCAGTAGGCGAAGAAGCAGACCAGGACGAAGCTGTAGAAGGGGATCAGCAGCTCCGGCCGGTTCTCGGCGGCCAGGGCGCGGCCCGTCTGGGTCATCATCTCGGAGACGCCGACGATGGAGGCCAGCACGGTGGCCATGGTCAGGATGGCGTAGAGGTTCATCCAGGGGGGCAGCATGCGCTTCACGCACTGCGGCAGGATGATCTCCCACAAGGTCTGGCGCCGCGAGAAGGCGAGGGACTCCGCCGCCTCCCACTGGCCCGAGGGCAGCGAGACCACGGCGCCGCGCACGATCTCCGACACGTTGGCCATGACCGGCAGGGCCAGGCCGATGGTCGCCTTCACCCAGTCGGGGAAGGGGATGACGACGAAGCCCAGGTCGAACTCGAAGGGCAGCAGGAACATGCAGAAGAACAGCAGCACCAGCCAGGGCGCGTTGCGGAAGAACTGGGTGACGAACCAGGAGCCGTAGCGCACCGGCGGCATGAGCGAGATCTGCATGAGGCCCAGGGCCGCGCCGATGGCGGTGCCGATGGCCATGGCCAGGAAGGAGATCGCGATGTTGAAGACGAAGCCCTGCAGCAGCACCGGCATCCACTTGAAGATGGCGCTGACGACGCTCTCCTTTACCTGCGGGTCCGCTTGCGCTTGCGCCATGCCGGCGGAGAGCACGAGCAGCGCCACCAGCCAGAGGCCGTGACGCGCCTTGAGGCGCGGCAGCGGGCCGCCCGCCTCGCGCTCGCGCCGGGCCGCCGTGGCGAGACGCCGGGCGGCGGGCAGCAGCACCGGCAGGTCGGTCTTTCCGTCAAACATAGTTGCGTGCTTCATCACCCGAATCCCGGCAGCCGCATGGACCGCTCCCACCTGTGCATGCCCCAGACCAGCACGCCGACCAGGAAGACATAGGCGATGAGCAGGAAGGTCATCATCTCCGGCACGTTCACCGAATCCGACCAGATCTGGTTGGCCTGGTACAGCATCTCCGGCACCGCGATGGCGTAGGCCAGGGTGGTGGTCTTCACCAGGTTCACCAGGTTGTTGTTCAGCGACGGCAGGCAGACGCGGAAGGCCAGCGGCAGGACGATCTCCAGGTAGGTCTGCAGGCGGGTGTAGCCGAGGGCCTCGGCGGCTTCCTTGGTCGAGTCCGGCACCGCCTCGATGCCGGAACGGAAGATCTCCACGTTGAAGGCGCCGGCGAAGAACGACAGCGAGATCACCGCCCAGGCGAAGTTGTCGAGCAGCGGCTCCGGCAGGCCGAAGCGGTTCGTCGTCGTCGGCATGATCGAGCCGAGGGCGAAGTAGAAGAAATAGAGCTGCACCAGGGGTGGGGTGTTGCGGAAGAACTCGATGTAGCCGGCCACGCAGCGCCGCAGAATCACCGAGCGCGCGCCCTGCGCCCAGGCGCCGACGACGCCGATCACCACCGACAGCACGAGGCAGATGATCGACAGCCACACGGTCATCAGGAAGCCGTCGATCAGCCGGTTCCGGTCGTAGGAATCGTAGATGAAGGTGAGGTTGATCCCGGTGTCCTGATAGAGCACGCGGGCCCATTCGTAGACCGCTTCCACCTGGTGTCCCCCTTTGAGCTCGTCCCTCTCCCCCGGCGGGAGAGGGTTGCGCAGGCTTGGCGCGAAGGTCGTTCGCGCCTTAGCCGGAGCTGGGTGAGGGGGAGCTGGTCTCTGCCCGCAGCCTCCTCACCCAGCTTCGCGTAGGTTCGATCTCTCGATCTCACCAACGCTTCACAACCCTCTCCCACGGAGGGGAGAGGGGAGAAAGCTAGCGCTCGATCGAGGGGTTAAAGTCCAGGAAGGCCTGGTGCATCTTCTTGGCGAAGGGGGTCTGCTCCAGGCCGTACTTGGTCTCCAGCTCCAGGATGCGGCCGGAGAGGTGCCACTTCACGATCATGCCGGACATCAGCGCGGCAAAGGCGTCCTCGCCCTTTTTCACGGCCAGGCCCCAGGGCGCGTCGTCGATGGTCGGCAGCGGCATCTTCCAGCCTTCCCAGTCGGGATCGCCGAGGCGCGAGACGATGAAGCTGTCGTCATAGACGAAGGCGACGCAGCGGTTCTGCTTCAGCGCGGTCAGCGCCTCCGCCGTGCCCTTGAAGGCGACGATCTCGGCGCCGAACTCCTCAGAGGTCTTGCGGTTGTAGAAAGCGCCCTGAATGCCGCAGACCGGCGCGCCCTTCAGGTCTTCCCACTTGGCGAAGTTGCCCTTGGTCAGGACATTGGTGCCCGAGGAGTAGTAGTTCGGGTCGACGATCTCCACCACTTCGCGACGGTCGTTGCGGTCGGTCATGGTGGCGATCATCAGGTCGATCTTGCCCTGCTCCAGGAACTGCATGCGGTTGGAGGAGACCACCGGCACCAGCTCCAGGTCGACGCCCAGCACGTCGGCCACGTCCTGCGCCAGTTCCGGCTCCAGGCCGACGATCTTGCCGTCGCTGTTGAGGAAGCCGTAGGGCGCATAGTCGGCCTTCACGCCGACGATCAGCTTACCGCGCTGCTTGATGTCGCTGATTGCATCGGCCGAGGCGCCCGAGACGGCGACCGAGCTGGTCAGCGCGGCGATGCCCGCCGCCGCCAGAGTTTTCATCCACCTTGCCATGAGTCTCCCTTTCATTCTTGCAATGGCGTGCCCTGTAACCTGCCAGGGTCTGAAAAAACGGCACCCGCCGCGAGAAAGCGCGGCGGGAAGCGGAACTCCCCTCCTGGCAGACCGGTAAGACTAGAGCGGCTTTCCCGGGCTGTCCACGTAAGGGGCGAATTTTCCTCGCCATTCCAGGTGGGGCCGGTTGCAGGAGGCGGCGTCGGCGCAACCGCCTGATTTATCAGGAATGAGAATCCGGTCCGCGGCGTGTAGGCCTTCCTACGAAGACCCGCGGGCGTGGTCGCCCGCCGCGCTGCCGCCCGCTTTCCTTGACCCGCGCCGGAAAGGGCGGGACAGTCCCCCAAATTGGCCCAGCCAATGAGACAGCCGGGAATCAAGCCATGGGGACGCATGACATGATCGTTGAGAAGGAGGTGTCCAGCGTGGATCCGCTGCGCCGCAAGCTGCGCGACCATCTGCGCAAGGACGAGGCCGCCGTGGTGCGCGCGCTGCTGGACGCCGCCGCTCTGCCGCATGACGCCCAGGACCGCATTGCCGAGCAGGCGCGCCGCCTGGTGGCGGCGGTGCGGCGCGAGCGGGTCGGCCTCGGCGGGCTCGACGCCTTCCTGCACGAGTTCGAGCTCTCCTCCAAGGAAGGCGTGGTGCTGATGTGCCTCGCCGAGGCGCTGCTGCGGGTGCCGGATTCCCTCACCGTCGACAAGCTGATCAAGGACAAGATCGCCGATGCCGACTGGGAGGCCCACCTCGGCCAGTCCGAATCCCTCTTCGTGAACGCCTCGACCTGGGCGCTGATGCTCACCGGCCGGGTGGTGAAGCTGCGCCGCGACGACGAGCGCGACTTCGCCGCGACCCTGCGCGGCATGGTGCAGAAGTCGGGCGAACCGGTGATCCGCCGCGCCGTCACCCAGGCCATGCGCATCCTCGGCAGGCAGTTCGTCATGGGCCGGACCATCCAGGAGGCGCTGGAGCGTGCCAAGGCCAACGAGAAGAAGGGCTACCGCTACTCCTACGACATGCTGGGCGAGGCGGCGCACACCATGGCCGACGCCAAGCGCTACTTCCAGGCCTACCGCGACGCCATCGCCGCCATCGGCAAGGCAGCAGGTGGCAGGGGACCCATCGAGGCGCCGGGCATCTCCATCAAGCTCTCGGCCCTGCATCCGCGCTACGTCTTCGCCCAGCGCGAGCGGGTGCTGCGCGAGCTGGTGCCGCAGCTGAAGGCCCTGGCGCTGGACGCCAAGGCCGCCGATATCGGCCTGACCGTGGACGCCGAGGAGGCCGACCGCCTGGACATCTCTCTCGACGTGATCGAAGCGGTGTCGGGCGACCCGGAGCTGGCCGGCTGGAACGGCTTCGGCCTGGCGGTGCAGGCCTACCAGAAGCGCGCTCTGCCGCTGCTCGACTGGCTGGCCGCCATGGCCAGGCGCCATAACCGCCGCCTCATGGTGCGCCTGGTGAAGGGCGCCTACTGGGACAGCGAGGTGAAGCTGGCGCAGGAACAGGGACTGGAGGGCTATCCGGTCTTCACCCGCAAGGCCTCCACCGACCTTTCCTATCTCGCCTGCGTGAAACGCCTGCTGGCCGAGCCGGAGGCCTTCTACCCGCAGTTCGCGACCCACAACGCCCATTCGGTGGCCTGGATCCTGGAAGCGGCGGGCGGCCGCAAGGATTTTGAGTTCCAGCGGCTTCACGGCATGGGCGAGGCGCTCTACCAGCAGATCGTTGGGCCGGAGAAAATGGGCCTGCCCTGCCGCATCTACGCGCCGGTGGGCAGCCACGAAGACCTGCTGGCCTACCTGGTGCGGCGCCTGCTGGAGAACGGCGCCAACTCCTCCTTCGTGAACCGCATCCAGGACGAGAAGCTGCCCATCGACGAGATGATTGCCGATCCGGCGGCGCTGCTGCGCGGCACGACGCAGATTCCGCATCCGGGGATCCCGCTGCCGGAGGACCTCTTCGGCGCCGAGCGCAAGAATTCCGAAGGGATCGACCTGAACGACCCGCGCAGCCTCGAAGACCTGCAGCAGGCGATCGACTCGGCCCGCGCCGAACCCTGGGAAGCCGGGCCGCTGGTCGGCGGCGCTCCGTTGAAGGGGGACTGGCGCGACGTGACCAACCCGGCCGACCGGCGCGAAGTCGTCGGGCAGATCGCCTGGGCCGATCCCGCGCAGGCCGAAGACGCCCTGGCCCGCGCCCAGCGCGCCGCCCAGGCCTGGGATCGCACCCCGGCGGAGTTGCGCGCCGCCTGCCTGGAGCGGGCCGCCGGCCTGATGACCGCGCAGATGCCGCGGCTCATCGCCTTCTGCCAGCGTGAGGCGGGCAAGAGCCTCGCCGACGGCGTCGCCGAGGTGCGCGAGGCAGTGGACTTCCTGCGCTACTACGCGGCCCGCGCGCGCGCCGACTTCGGTCCGGCGGTTTCCCTGCCGGGCCCGACCGGGGAGCGCAACGAGATCTCGCTGCACGGGCGCGGCGTTTTTCTCTGCATCTCGCCGTGGAACTTCCCGCTGGCGATCTTCACCGGCCAGGTGGCGGCGGCCTTGGCCGCGGGCAACGCGGTCATCGCCAAGCCCGCCGAGCAGACCGGGCTGGTCGCCGCCGAGGCGGTGCGCATCCTGCAACAGGCCGGAATTCCCGGCGACGTGCTGCATCTGCTGCCGGGCGACGGCCCGACCATCGCCGCGCCCTTGGTCAGCGACCCACGCGTTGCCGGCGTCGCCTTCACCGGCTCGACAGAAACCGCGCGGCTCATCAACCAGGCCCTGGCGCAGCGGGACGGCCCCATCGTCCCGCTGATCGCCGAGACCGGCGGCCAGAACGCCATGCTCGTCGACTCCACCGCCTTGCCGGAACAGGTCGTGGAGGACGTGCTGACCTCGTCCTTCCAGAGCGCCGGACAGCGTTGCTCGGCCCTGCGCGTGCTCTTCGTGCAGTCGGACGTGGCCGACAAGATGCTGCGCATGCTGAAGGGCGCGATGGAAGAGCTGGTGATCGGCGATCCGGCGCTGCTGTCGACCGACGTGGGCCCGGTGATCGACGAGGACGCGCGCCGGATGCTGGAGGCGCACAAGGCGAAGATGGCGCGCGACGCCAAACTGATCCACGAGGTGGCCTTGCCCGAGGCTTGCGAGCACGGCACCTTCGTCGCTCCGGCGGCCTACGAGATCGAGGGCATCGACAAGCTGGAGCGGGAGGTCTTCGGGCCGATCCTCCACGTGGTGCGCTACCGCGCCGACCGCCTGGAGCAGACGCTGGACAACATCGCGAACACCGGCTACGGCCTGACGCTGGGCGTGCACAGCCGCATCGACACCACGGTGGAGCAGGTCTTCCGCCGCATGCCGGTCGGCAACACCTACGTGAACCGCAACATGATCGGCGCCGTAGTCGGCGTGCAGCCCTTCGGCGGCCAGGGCCTCTCCGGCACCGGCCCCAAGGCCGGCGGCCCGCGCTACCTCTACCGCTTCGCGACGGAGAAGAGCCTTTCCATCGACACCACTGCGGCCGGCGGCAACGCCTCGCTCATGTCGATGGAGGAGGGGCTGTCGCGCTGAAGAGCGATCACTTTGTGATGGTGAAGGTTGTGATTGGTGCGGCCTCGACGGTGGCTCGAAGAATCTCCACGAGCTGATCCACAGTGTCTATTGGCAATGGCTGATCGCCGTTGGCATAGGTCCCAACATCGTACCTGAGCTCTTGTGACTGGGCGGTGCGGACACGGACGATCAGCAGTTCTGCGTCCTGACGCCGCATTTGGATGAACGTGTCATCCGGGTCCGGACTTCTTTGACGCACGCGGATCTCAAAGGCTTGGCTCTTTGCGAAGCTTCTTACGTGTTCCACGAATTTTTCGCGTGCGGCGCTTTCGAAAGTGATCTTGATGATTCGGACGGGAAGCTTGGTGGCAGCGGATGTCGCCCAGGTTTCTGTGCCAAGCATGCCAATTGCGATAGCGATGGCAATCAGAGCGACGATATGAGTGCCGATCTTGCGCACCATCAAACTGTACCTTTCCCCGGGTGTTTGGCGCGACAACTCTATACAGATTTTTCTGTTTCCTGAAAGAGCGGCTGGGCGCCGCCGCCCCCCTCACCCAGCTCCGCCTAGGTTCGCTACACTCACCAAGGCTCCTCAACCCTCTCCCACGAGGGGAGAGGGGTCGCATTTTTTGCCCTCTCCCCTCGTGGGAGAGGGAGGGGCCCGCGTTAGCGGGAGGGTGAGGGGGGCTTACGCCGCCCGCGTCGCCTTCACAGACACGTCGCGGAAGCGCTCTTCGGCCAGGCGGTCGGCGGCCTGGGAGGTCGCGACCTGCTGGGTGTCGGCGCGGCGGAAGATTTCCAGCAGGGTGTCGTGGATCTGGGCGACGTGGGCGAAGGCCCTGGCTTCGTCGTAGTCGGCGCCCTCGTGGCTGATGATGATGACGCCGCCGGCGTTGATCACATAGTCGGGCGCGTAGAGGATGCCGCGCTGGCGCAGGGCCTCGCCGTGGCGCGCTTCGGCGAGCTGGTTGTTGGCGGAACCGGCGACGATCTTGGCCTGCAGCTGCGGCAGGGTCGCGTCGTTGATCGTCGCGCCCAGGGCGCATGGCGCGTAGATGTCGACCGCCGCCGTGGCGATGGCATCGGGGGGCACCACCTGGGCGTCGAATTCCCGCACCACCCGGTCCAGCGAGTCCTGCGCGATGTCGGCGACCACCAGTTCGGCGCCTTCGGCGGCCAGGTGGCGGCAGAGGTAGTAGCCGACGTGGCCGACGCCCTGTACCGCGACGCGCAGGCCGCTCAGCTTGTCGGCGCCGAGGCGATGCTTGGCGGCGGCCTTGATGCCCATGAAGACACCGTAGGCGGTGGCGGGGGAGGGATCGCCGACGCCGCCGGCGGAAACACCGGCGACGTATGACGTCTCCGTCGCCATTGTCTCGACGTCGGGCACCGAGATGCCGACGTCCTCGGCCACGGTGTAGCGCCCGCCGAGGCTCTCGACGAAGCGGCCCATGGCGCGGAACAGCGCCTCCGACTTGTCCTGCTTGGGATCGCCGATGATGACGGACTTGCCGCCGCCGTAGTCGAGGCCGGCGAGCGCCGACTTGTAGGTCATGCCGCGCGACAGGCGCAGCGCGTCGGTCACCGCCTCGTCCTCGCTGACATAGGGCCACATGCGGCAGCCGCCCAGGGCCGGGCCGCGGTTGGTGTTGTGGATGGCGATAATGGCTTTCAGACCGCTGGCGGGGTCGTGGCAGAACACGACCTGCTCGTGGCCGTCGAATTCATGATGCTCGAAAACAGACATGACAACCTCTTCGCGTGAATTGCCCCGTTCCCGATGCTTGCCCGTTCCCAATGCTTGACTGCGCGAACAAGCTTCTTCCCTATCTATAAGCCTTGGCGCTTATGCTTAAGTATTCAATAAGAAGATGCCGTCGCCACCGAAATAGACGGATCGATAAACGAAGAGCGCCTGCTCCTTAAAGGAACAGGCGCTCTCGTCGCCCCTTGGGGAAAGATTGTTACCGGCGAAATTTCGCCCGATTCTCTACAGCCGGCCCTCCAGGGCCGCTTCGAAGATCTGGCGCATTTCGGCGGCGCCCACCGGGATGGGGTTGGTCGGCGCCGTCGGGTCCTCGGCGGCGGCCTCGGCGATTTCGTCGATGCGCTCGTCGCCGACGCCCAGGCCGTCCAGCTTCTCGGGGATCTTCAGTTCCTCGCGCAGCGCCAGCACCCAGTCCTGGATGGCGTCGAAGGAAGGGTTCTTGAGATCCAGCCAGGCGGCGAGGCGACCCATCTTGTCCTCGATCGCTGGGCGGTTGAAAGCCAGCACGTAGGGCATGAAGACGGCGTTGGTCAGGCCGTGATGGGTGTCGTAGAGCGCGCCCACCGGATGGCTCAAGGAGTGGATGGCGCCGAGGCCTTTCTGGAAGGCGGTCGCGCCCATGGAGGCCGCGGCCAGCATGTGGGCGCGCGCGGCCAGGTTCTTGCCGTCCTTCACCGCTACCGGCAGCCAGTTCTTCACCAGGCGGATGCCCTCCACGGCGATGCCTTCGGCCATGGGGTGATAGCCGGGGGCGCAGTAGGCCTCCAGGCAGTGGGCCAGGGCGTCCATGCCGGTGGCGGCGGTGATGTTCGGCGGCAGGCCGACGGTCAGCTCCGGATCGGAGATCACGGTCGAGGGCAGCATCTTCGGGTGGAAGATGATCCTCTTGGTGTGGCTCGCCTCGTCGACGATGACCGAGGCGCGGCCGACTTCGCTGCCGGTGCCGGCGGTGGTCGGCACGGCGACGATGGGGGCGACGCCCGCCGGGTCGACCCGCTTCCAGTTGTCGCCCTTGTCCTCGAAGTCCCACAGCGGGCGGGTCTGGCCGACCATCAGGGCGACCGCCTTGGCGCAGTCCAGGCCGGAGCCGCCGCCGAAGGCGATGACGCCGTCATGGTCGCCGGCGCGGTAGGCCGCCACGCCTTCCTCCACGTTGTGCCCCACCGGGTTGGGCTTTACCGCGTCGAACAGACCGGTCGGCAGGCCCTCAGCCTCGTTGGCCGCGATGGCTTCCTGCACCATCGGCAGGCCGGCCAGGCCCGGGTCGGTGATCAGCAGCGGGCGCGTCATGCCCAGGCCCTTGCAGGCCTGAGCCAGGTTCTTGATGCGGCCGGGGCCGAAGATCATTTGCGTCGGGAAGCCCCAGTTGCCCTTCAGGTTCTGGGGATTGTCGAGAGCGGTGTCGGAAGGCATGAGCGGAAGACCTCGGTAGGGGACCGGCGCCCCGAACAGGACGCCGGAGAAGAAAAACGAAGGCCGCAGTGAGGCAAAAATCCTGAGGCCGGTCAATGGGACTCAACGCCGCCGGCCCGGATAGCTGGGTTGCGTCGGCGGCATTGAGCCCAGGGCTCCTGTCCCCCCGGCGTCGCCGTGCGGGCGAGCCGGGGGAAGGGATCAACGCAAGGTTTCAACGCAGACTGACAATCCGCCCGATAGGCTTCAGCCTGGGGACTCTACATGGGGCCTCACCCGGCCAGCCGGAAGGAGTGCGGTAGCCACAGCGCGATCTCCGGGAAGACCATGACCAGGATGAGACCCAGGATCATCACCGCGACGAAGGGCACGATCGAGCGGTAGATGTCGATCAGCGTGACCTCCTTGGGCGCCATGGCGCGCATCAGGAACAGGTTGTAGCCGAAGGGCGGCGTCATGTAGGCGATCTGGCAGGTGATGGTGTAGAGGATGCCGTACCAGATGAGGTCGAAGCCCAGCACCCCGACCAGCGGCACATAGAGCGGCGCGACGATGACCAGCATGGCGGTGTCGTCCAGGAAGGTTCCCATGATCAGGTAGGAGAGCTGCATGAGGATGAGGATCTCCCAGGGTGTCAGGCCCAGGCGGTCGATGAAGAAGCCCTCGATCGCCTTCACCGCGCCGAGGCCGTCGAAGACGGCGCCGAAGCAGAGCGCGGCCAGGATGATCCACATGAACATGCAGGTGATGCCCAACGTCTTGCGCAGGGTTTCTTCCATCACCCTCATGGTGAGGCGCCGCTTGGCGATGGCGGCCAGGGTCGCCGCCAGGGCGCCGACCGCCGAGCTCTCCGTCAGGTTGGTGTAGCCCAAGAGGAAGAGGCCGGTCATGGAGAAGAAGATGAACAGCGGCAGCAGGCCGGCGCGCAGCAGGGCGAGCTTCTCGCCCCAGGGCAGGTCGCGCTCCTCCTTCGGCAGGATGGGGCCCAGGTGCGGCTGAAAGCGGCAGCGCACGACGATGTAGAGGATGAACAGCCCGGCCATCATCAGGCCCGGGAAGACGCCGGCCAGCCACAGCTGGCCCACCGGCTGGCGCGCGATCATGCCGTAGAGCACCAGCACCACGCTGGGCGGCACCAGGATGCCGAGCGAGGAGCCGGCCTGGATGACGCCGGTCACCATGATCTTGTCGTAGCCGCGGCGCAGCAGCTCCGGCAGCGCGATGGAAGCGCCGATGGCCATGCCGGCGACGCTCAGGCCGTTCATGGCGGAGATCGCCACCATCAGGCCGATGGTGCCGACGGCCAACCCGCCGCGCAGGCCACCGAACCAGACGTGGAACATCTTGTAGAGGTCGCTGGCGATGCCCGACTCCGACAGCATGTAGCCCATGTAGATGAACAGCGGCAACGTCAGCAGCGGGTACCACTTCATCAGCTTCATGGCCGAGGCGAAGGCCAGTTCGGACCCGCCGGTGCCCCACAGCGACAGGGCGCCGACGACGGCGACGAAGCCGATGGCCCCGAAGACGCGCTGCCCGGTGAGCAGCATCAGCATCATCGAGGAGAACATCAGGACGGCGATCAGTTCGTAACTCATGCCCGCTGCTCCCCGTTGGCGGCCTCGACCGCCGCGGCGTCGCTACTGGGCGTCTCCGGGTAGCCCCATTGCTCCCCTTTAAGTCTGGCGATGTCCTTGATGAGCGTCGCCGTCGCCTGCAGCAGCATGAGGAAGATGCCGACGCACATGATGATCTTGATCGGGGCCATCTGGGGGCGCCACAGCGAGGGGCTGATCTCGTTGTACTGCAGGGCGTACTGCGTGCTGGAGATGCCGCCGTACAGCAGGACCACGAGGTAGAGCATGAGGAACATCACGGTGAGGACGTCGATCGCCGCCTTGGTGCGGTCGGACCACATGCCGTACAGCAGGTCCATGCGCACGTGGTCGCCCAGCTGCATGGAATAGGCCCCGCCGAGCAGGAAATAGGCCACCATCATGAACTGCGAGACTTCCAGCGGCCACCAGGACGGCAGGATCACCGGCCACCACCAGTCTTCCGGCCAGAAGCCCGGTGCCCGCATGCCGGTCGTGACCTTGTTGAAGGAGGACCACAGCAGCACCCCCATCATGGCGAAGATCATCAGCATGGTGATGCGCCCGACGATGCGGTTGAACTTCTCGACGGCGGTCACATAGGCTTTCAAGAGTTTTCGCACTGTCTCTTTCCTGTTCGCTTGGCCCCGTTCGCTTGGCCCCGTTCGCTTGGCCGTCGTCGAAGCCGCCGGGGCCGCGGGCCTGGGGCCCATAAGGTTAGTGGTCTTCGCCGTGGCGGTCGAGATGGACGAAAGCGATTGACGGGGCGGCGGAGGGTGGCCCGCACGGCTCAAAGATTAGAAAGTCGGCTTGGGCGCGGAAGGGTGCGTGAGGGGCCGGGTTGAGGCGTCTTGCCGACGTCCTGTCCCTGCGGTTATCGCGGGCCGGTCTTGGCCCCGGCAAAGCGCTTTAGGCCCTGCTGCTCCAGATAGAGGGCGCCCGGTCCGGCAGCGAACCCGCTGCTGGGGCCTTCCTCCGGGACGGTTTGGCCGCCGCGCCCGCCGGCGCAGGTCTCTCTTTGGCTCATGGTCTCGCTAATCCCCCGATCGCCGATCCCTGTACACTGCTTTGGGGGCTTTCCCCTGCTCGCGCGGTTATGGGCTCCGCGGCGGCGATATCTTAGGGCCCCCGGCAGAGCCGATCAATTTCCGAGATGGCAGGGAGCGCCCGGGTCGCGGCGCGAGAACGGCCGGGCGGGCCGGCAGCCGCAGGTTGCCGCCGGGCTGGCGGGGCGCCGGGAAATCCGCGCTCCCGGCCGGATTCCCTGTCCGGGGCCCGGGCCCACTTGCCTCCTGGAGGCCACAGATATTCCGCGCCGGGCTAAGAATTCCTTCACCATCGGTTGCGTAAAATCCAAGGTAACTTGGATCAACTCCAGTTGGACGAACTCCAGCAGGACTAACTCGGGTGCAGTGGAGGGCAGGCAGCCCCTCCGGTCCGGGTCCCGGCAAAGGGATCTGGCGCGCCACCTCAGGAGGAGGACACCATGCTTCCCTCACTGCAAGACATCCCCGGCCTGTTGCCCGGGATTTTCAATCGTGGCGAAGGCGCCGCGGCGGCCGAGCAGGCCGGGCGCGGCCATGGCCAGCGCCAGAACATCGATTCCCATCATGCCGACCGGGGCCATCGGGGCCATTCCCATCACAACAAGCTGGGCCGCGACAGCCTGAGCCTGTCCCCGGAAGCCCAGTCCATCGAGAACGCCGCCGACGACGCCGAAAGCGTCGGCGATGCTGTCGCCGCCGAGACCGACGGCAAGTCCCTGCTGGGTCAGGCCGGCGGCTTCGTGCGTCAGGCGCTGGAGACCATCCGCCACGACCTCGGCAAGGCCCTGAAGGCCTTCGGCTTCGACAGCGCCGCCGTCGAGAACTTCACCCAGGCTTTCGTCGAGCCGGTGCTGGCGGCCCTGAAGGAAGGCGTGAATTTCACCGCCGAATTGTCCTTCGCGGCCTTCAGCCAGGTGACGACGGTTTCCGGCGGCAATGTCAGCCAGTCGACCTCGCTGGTCGCCCAGTCGCTGGCGATCGAGGTCAATCAAGACACCGGTGAGGTTTCCGTCAGTCTTGCCAAGCTGAGCTTCGATCAGCACATCCAGGCGACCGGCGTCGGGGGCGGCGGTCAGCCGCCGCTGCTGGTGATCGATCCCGACGACCTCGCCACGCCGCAGGAGCTGGCGCAGAAGATTCTGGACAGTGGTCTGCAGCCGGTCGAGACGCCGGAGGCCGCGCCCGCCGCCCCAGCCGCTACCGAAGCCGGCGCCGAGGAAAGCGTGCCTGCCGAGGGTGACGACGGCGAAACCCCGTCGGCCGAGCTGGAAGAAACCCTGGCCGACGTGCGCAAGCAACTCGCCGAGGACGCGGTCGACTTCCAGACGCGCCTGACCATCTATTCGGTCAGCACCTACAAGAACGACAAGGGTGAATCGATCACCAGGCTGCTGCTCGACGCGCAGCTGAAGATCACCAGTCTCGAAAACGATGCAACGGCTCAGGAGGAGGCGGAAAGCCTCAATCTCGTGACCTAAAGGTCACGAGGGCCGACGCTCGCTGAAAGGGGCCCTTCGGGGCCCCTTTTTTCTTGTAGTCGAGAAGAATACCGCAACCTCGCATTTCGTCGCCCTCGGGCTTGTCCCGAGGGTCCAGAGGGAATGCTGAGCGCTTGCCCTGGATGCTCGGAACAAGTCCGAGCATGACAGTTGGAGGAGTGGTGAAGCCGCTGCGCCGCCCGCGCCGAGCTGTCAACCTTCCGCCAGCGCGCGTTCCAGGAAGTCGAGGCGGTCCTGCCCCCAGAAGATCTCGTCCTTGTAGACATAGCTCGGCGCGCCGAAGACGCCGCGGGAAATCGCTTCCTCGGTCTGCGTCTCGTAGCGCTTCTGGGTGGCCTCTTCCTGCGCCTTGGCCAGCAGGGCGTCGCCGTCGTGGCCGGTTTCTCCGGCGATGGCCTTGCAGGTTTCTTCGTCGGCGATGTTGCGCTCCTCTTCCCAGACGGCCTTGCCGAAAGCCTGGGCCAGTTCCAGCGGCTTGCCGCCGGTCTCGCCGGCGGCGAGGACCATGCAGGCGGCCAGGCGGTCGTTGGCGGGGAAGAACTTGGGCTCCAGATTGATCGGAATGCCGAGGTGCTCGCGCCAGCGCTTCAGCTCCATCATGCGGTAGGCTTGGCGTTCCGGTGCGCGCTTGGCCAGCGGCAGGCCGCCGGTGCGCGGGAAGACTTCGCCGAAGTTCACCGGCGTGACGCGGACCTCGGCGCCGTGGCGCTGGACGATCTCGGCGAAGCGCTGGCTGCCCAGATAGGTCCAGGGCGAAATCAGGGTCAGGTAATAGTCGACGACTTTGCTCATGGCGGCCTGCGTTCCCTCCTGCGGCGATGTGGCGGAAGCTCGAAGGCTTCCTCTTGCCCCCGTGACTAACTTGGATCGCTTTGGCGGTCCAGTCCTTCCCGGCAATGCCCCTCGCCCCCGTCGGCACGATTTGCTAGGGTCGCGGCCTTGCTGAGCTTGCAGAAAACGGCTGGAAATGATGCGGATCACGATAGCGAGAGCGGGAACGGCCCTTGGCCTGCTGCTGGGACTGGCCCTGACGGCGGCGCCGGCACCGGTACGGGCGGCGGACCAGGCGCGTGAGGCGGTGGGGCTCTTCGTGCAGTCCTGTCTGAAACACGTCGAGGACCCGCGGGAGCTGGTCCGCTGGATCGACGCCACGCCGCAGCTGCGCAAGTTCCCCTCCGACCAGGCCCAGGCCTTCCTGGAAGGCAAGCGTGGCGACGTCTGGTCGGCGGAGAACGACGCTGGGCTCTTCGCCCTGGTGCTTTTCGCCGACGACACCTGCAGCGTCATCGCGCAGCAGGCCAGCGCCGACCAGGTGTCGCTGGTGTTCTCCGAGTACGTGCGCCGCAAAGGCCTGCCGCTCGACAAGATCGGCGACCGGCGCGAATACGTCCGCAGCATCGACCAGCGCGAGGAAACCTACCGCTCCAGTTCGGGCCACCTCCTCTACGAAGTGGTGCTGATCACCTCCAAGTCGCCGCGCGCCGACGCCCAGGCCATCCTCACCACACGCCCGAACCGCTGAAGCCTGTTCCGGCGGCTACCGAGGTTGCTGGCGGCGGGCGCGGCGGCCGAAGTAGGCGGCAACGCGCTTTTCGATCTCCACCACCAGCAGCAGCAAGACGCCCACGCCGATGATGGCGAGACCATCGGTCAGCGGGACCGGGCGGCTGCCGAACACAGCCTGCATCGGCGGCAGGTAGGTGAAGGCGAACTGGGCGACCACGACCGTCGCAACCCCGATGAGCACCGCACGTGTGCCGAGGACGCCCTGCCAGGTGAACGACGTGCCGTGCACATAGCGGACACTGAACAGGTAGAATATCTCCATCACCACGAGGGTGTTCACGACCATCGTGCGTGCCGTTTCGACTGGCAGTCCGCGGCCGACCGCCCAGCCGAAAATGCCGAATGTGCCGGTCACCATCAACCCGGAGACGAAGATGATCCGCCACAGCAGCCGCCCCGACAGCAGGGGCTGATTGGCCGGCCGTGCGGGGCGCCGCATGGCGCCGGCCTCGGTCGGCTCGAACGCCAGGGTCAGGCCGAGCGCAACAGCGGTGATCATATTGATCCACAGGATCTGCACCGGGGTTACCGGCAGTGTGA
This sequence comes from Kiloniellaceae bacterium, assembly GCA_048268885.1. GTDB lineage: Bacteria > Pseudomonadota > Alphaproteobacteria > Kiloniellales > Kiloniellaceae > Pelagibius. The sequence continues at coordinate 102,132 of JBLWUP010000004.1, forward strand.
GGCCCATCAGAATCGCCAAGACGATAGTGACGGCTTCGCCGCCGTTCGTCGGCAGTGTCCAGGTGATGACTTTGGTGAGGTTGTCGTAGACTGTGCGGCCCTCCCGCACGGCGGCGACGATCGAGGCGAAGTTGTCATCGGCCAGCACCATCTCGCTGGCCTCCTTGGCGGCTTCGGTGCCTTTGCCGCCCATGGCGACGCCGACGTCGGCACGCTTCAGTGCCGGCGCATCGTTCACGCCGTCACCGGTCATGGCGATGATCGCGCCCCCTGCCTGCAGCGATTCGACGAGCCGCAGCTTGTGCTCGGGACTGGTGCGGGCAAAGACCGAGGCTTCACGGGCGTGGCGGTGGAAGTGGTCGCTCTCGAGGCTGTCGAGGTCCTGGCCGGTGACCGCCTTGGGGTCTTCGGCGATGCCCAATTGCCGGGCGATCGCGCGCGCCGTCGCGGCATGGTCGCCGGTGATCATCTTGACCTCGATGCCGGCGGCCTTGCACTCCGCCACGGCGGCCACCGCTTCGGGGCGCGGCGGATCTATGAGGCCGACGAGTCCCAGCAGACAAAGGCCGCTCTCGACGTCTTCGGGCGAGACCTCGGGGCGCCCCTCGGGCAGGGTGCGGCGCGCGAGCGCGAGGACGCGCTGGCCCTCGGCGGCGAGCGACTCGATCTGCCGGTGCCAGTACTCGCTGTCGATCTGCTGCTCGCCGTCGGGAGTCGCGGCGGTGGCGCACATCTGGAGGATACGTTCCGGCGCGCCTTTTACGTAGGCGACCAGAGGGCGCCCTTCGCGGGCGTGCAAAGTCGCCATGTAGCGGTGACGGGAATCGAAGGGGATCTCGTCCAGCCTGTTGAAGCGGGCGCGAGCCACATCGGCATCGTGGCCGGCCTTGAGAGCGAAGGCGAGCAAGGCGCCCTCCATCGGGTCGCCGTCTACGACCCAGTGGCCGTCGGTCTGCCGCAGATGGGCGTCGTTGCAGAGAAGTCCGGCGAGCGACAGCTCCTCGAGCACCGGGTGGGCTGGAGGATCGATCGGTTCGCCGCCCGCGAGGAAGTGGCCCTTGGGCTCATAGCTGGTGCCTTCGACGGTCAGTTCGGCTACCGCCGTCGCGACCCGGCTGACCATCATCTCATTGCGGGTCAGGGTGCCGGTCTTGTCGGAGCAGATGACCGATACGGAGCCCAGCGTCTCGACGGCGGGCAGGCGGCGGATGATGGCATTGCGGGCGGCCATGCGCTGTACCCCGACGGCCAGGGTGATGGTCATCACCGCCGGCAATCCCTCCGGGATGGCGGCGACGGCGAGTCCGACCACTGCCATGAAGGCGTCTTCCAGGGTGTAGGATGCCAGGTAGACCGCATAGCCGAACACCAGGCCCGAAATGGCCAGCACGGCGAAGGTGACCTGCCGGGCGAAGTGATCCATCTGGCGGACCAGCGGCGTGGTCAGCCGCTCGACGTTGCCGATCATCGCGCTGATGCGTCCCAGTTCGGTGGCCGGCCCGGTGGTGACCACCACGCCGCTGCCCTGGCCCGCCGTCACGAAAGTGCCCGAAAAGGCCATCGAGAAGCGGTCGCCGAGGGCGGCGTCGGCTTCCACCGGCACTGTCGACTTGTCGCTCGGCACCGACTCTCCGGTCAGGATTGCCTCGTCGATGCGCAGGCTGCGGGCCTTGATGAGGCGCAAGTCAGCCGGGATCCGGTCGCCGGCCTCCAGCAGCACGATGTCGCCGGGGACGAGGCGGTCGGCGCTGACCGTCGTGCGCCTGCCTTCTCGGATCACCGAGGCGCGCGGATCGATCATGCTGCGAATGGCGTCCAGCGCCCGTTCGGCACGGCCTTCCTGGATGTAGCTGATCAACGCGTTCACCCCGACCACGGCGAAGATCACCGCGGCATCCGTGCTGTGGCCGATCAGGGCCGCCAGAACGCCGGCGGCCAGCAGCACGTAGATCAGCAGGTTGTGGAACTGCGCCAGGAGGCGGAACAAGGGGTGGCGTGGGCGCGCCTGGGGCAGGCGGTTGGGTCCATGCAGATCAAGACGGCGCTCCACTTCCGCCTCAGCAAGGCCGCCGGTGCCGCTGTTCAGGGCGCCGAGGGCTTCTGCCGCCTCAATCGCATGCCAGTCGCGGCTCAGACCGTCACCGGGAGTCTTCGCTTGCGCCGTCGCGGCCTTTAGCGGTTTCGCTGTCTTCGCCATGGATCGTGGACGGTCCTTTCGCGCCGGGCCTAGGTATCGTCTTCAGTTGTCTGCCGCTCGCGCAATGCCTTGCGGATGATCTTGCCGGTGGCGGTCATCGGCAGGGCCTCGACGAAGGCGACCTCGCGCGGGTATTCGTGGGCGGCGAGGCGGGTCTTCACGAAGTCCTGGATCTCGCGCACCAGGGCCTCGTCCCCGCTGCGGCCCTCCTTTAGCACGATGAAGGCCTTCACCCGCTCGGTGCGGATAGGGTCGGGCACGCCGACGGCCGCGGCCAGGGCGACGGCGGGATGCTTCAGGAGACAATCTTCGATCTCGCCCGGGCCGATGCGGTAGCCGCCGGAGGTGATGACGTCGTCGTCGCGTCCGACGAAGCGCAGGTAGCCGTCCTCGTCCATGGCGCCCATGTCACCGGTGGCCAGCCAGTCGCCGCGGAACTTCGCCGCCGTGGCCTCCGGGTTCCGCCAGTACTCCAGGAACATCACCGGGTCGGGCCGGCGCACGGCGATGGTGCCGGCCTCGCCCGTCGGCACCTCGTTGCCCGCGTCGTCGATGACGGCGACGCGGTGCCCGGGCACCGGACGGCCCATGGAACCGGGTTTCACCGGCATGATCTCCGCGCAGTTGGAGACCACGAGATTGCACTCGGTCTGGCCGTAGAACTCGTTCACGGTGACGCCGAAGGTTTGCTTCGACCACGCCAGCATCTCGGCGCCCAAGGTCTCGCCGCCGCTGCCGATGGAGCGCAGCTTCATGTTCCAGCGTTCGGCGGGCTTGTCGACGCCGCGCATGATCTTCAGTGCCGTCGGCGGCAGGAAGGTATTGCGCACGCCGAAGTCGGCCAGCAGCTTGAAAGCCTTTTCCGGATCGAACTTGGCGAAGCGGTGGGCCAGCACCGGCACGCCGTGGTGCCAAGCAGGAAGCAAAACATCCAAGAGACCGCCGATCCAGGCCCAGTCCGCCGGGGTCCAGAAGAGGTCGCCCGGCTGCGGCAGGAAGTTCTGCGGCATCTCGACGCCCGGCAGGTGGCCGAGCAGCACGCGGTGGGCGTGCAGCGCGCCCTTGGGCGGCCCGGTGGTGCCGGAGGTGTAGATGATGAGCGCCGGGTCGTTGGCCAGGGTGTCGACCGGCAGGAAGCCGTCGGAGGCGCGCTCCAGCAGGCGGTGCCAATCGAGTGCGTCGCCGCCGTCCCCCGGGCCGTCGATGGAGATGACGGTCTCCAGCGCGGGCAACTCGCCGCGGATGGTCTCCAGCTTGGCGAGGCCCGCCTGGTCGGTGATCACCACCCGCGCGCCGGAGTTGGCGAGGCGGTACTGCAGCGCCTCTTCGCCGAACAGCGTGAACAGCGGCACGGCGATGGCGCCCAGCTTGTAGGTCGCCAGATGCGCGATGGCGGTCTCCGGCCCCTGCGCCAGCAGGATGGCGACCCGGTCGCCTTCCTCCACGCCCTGGGTCTCGAGCACGTTGGCGCAGCGGTTGGAGAGGCGCTTCAGGTCCTTGAAGCTGTAGCGCGTCTCCCGGCCGTCGTCGTGCAGGTGGATGAGGGCCAGGCGGTCGCTTTCGGCCCATTTGTCGCAGGCGTCGACGCCGATGTTGTAGTGTTCGGGAATCTGCCAGCGGAACTGCGCCGTCAGTTCCTCGTAGCTTGCCGCCTTGGTCAGCATCGTTGCTCGATCGGTCCGTGTTTCGTCAGGATTCAGGCGCACCATAGCCAAAGCGCGCCGGGGAGGGTACTAAACTCGGGTCATCTGATGTCCCGCGAGGCCCTGTCCCATGTTCCAGAGCGATCTCCTGCAAGACAAGTGCATCCTCATCACCGGCGGCGGCAGCGGCCTCGGCAAGTCCATGGGCCGGCGGGTGCTGGAGCTGGGCGCCCGGCTGGTGATCTGCGGCCGCCGCCAGGGCGTGCTGGAGGAAACCCGCGAGGAGTTCGACGAGGACTTCCCCAACCGCACCCGCGCGATCCCCTGCGATCTGCGCGATCCGGCCCAGGTTCAGGCCATGGTGAACGACATCTGGGACGAGGGCTCGCTGGACGCCCTGGTGAACAACGCCGCGGGCAACTTCCTGGCGCGCACCGAGAGCCTCTCGCCGCGCGCCCTCGACGCGGTGCTGGCCATCGTCATGCACGGCACCGCCTACGTGACTCTGGCCTGCGGCAAGCGCTGGCTGGCCGAGGGGCATCCCGGGAACGTGCTGTCCATCGTCGCCACCTATGCCGAGACCGGCTCGCCCTTCGTGGTGCCCTCGGCCATGGCAAAGGCGGGCGTTCTGGCCATGACCCGCTCCCTGGCGGTGGAATGGGGCGGGCGCAACATCCGCCTGAACGCCATCGCGCCGGGGCCCTTCCCGACCGAGGGCGCCTGGTCGCGCCTGGTGCCCAACGAGGAAATGAACCGCGCCTGGATGAACAAGATCCCCCTGGGCCGCGTCGGTGAGCACCGCGAACTGACGGACCTCGTCGCCTTCCTGCTGGCCGAGGGCTCGGCCTACATCAACGGCGAGGTGGTGACCATCGACGGCGGCGAATGGCTGAAGGGCGCGGGCCAGTTCTCGCTCATGGAGAACCTGAGCGCGGAAGACTGGGCCGCCATGAAGGGGCGCTAGCCTTCTGCGGGAATGGCTCCGGGTGCTGTTTCCGCGCAATTCTTCATAATTTGTTTAGGCTGAGGTTTTCTTTACCCCTGCGGCGGCATCATGGGCATCAGGATGCGGATGTGCCGGGATGAGGATGTGGGAGTGCAAGATGCCTGCGACGGCGGAAACGGCTGAAGGGCCGCTGCCGGGCCGCGCGACGGAGGTCGCGCGCCGGGAAGGCGGGAATCCCTGGATGCTTCCCCTGAAGATGCTGGTTTCCCTCGGTCTGCTGGCCCTGGTCGTCCGCGCGGTCGACCTGCCGGCGGTGGGCGCCCTGCTGCTCGGCCTGCCGCTCTGGGCCGCCGCCGCGGCGGTCGCGGGGATGCTGGGCGTCACCCTGGTCTCCGCCCTGCGCTGGTGGCTTATTCTGCGCGCGCTCGGCACGCCCCTGCCGCCCGGCCGCGCCACCTCCCTGATGTTCATCGGCTCCTTCTTCACCCAGGTGCTGCCGACCTCGGTTGGCGGCGATGCCGTGCGGATCTGGCAGATGACCCGTGCGGGCGTGCCTTTCAGCCGCGCCTTCAGCGGTGTCACCCTGGAACGGATTTCCGGTCTCCTTGCCCTGGTGCTGATGGTCGCCGGCGGTGTGTTCTGGCTCGGCGAGGCGGTGCAGCCGCCGGCGCTGCGCTGGCTGCTGCTGGCCTCTCTGCCGGCGCTGCTGGCCGGATTGGCGCTGCTCTGCCTGTTGGACCGCCTGCCCTCGGCCTTCGGCCGCCGCCTGCGCGCCCTGCCGCTGCTGGGCGGCGTCCTCGGGCTGCTGGACGTCATGGCGGCGGATTCCCGCCGGGTGCTGCTGAGCCTGCCGCTGTCGCTCCCCCTGCTGCTGCTGTCCGCCGCCGCGCAGCTCTGCTCCGTCTTTGCGGTGCTGGCGCTGGCCCAGGGTTTCGGACTTGCCCTCGGCTGGGGCGAGGCGCTGGCGGTGGTGCCGGCGGTCATCCTCATCACCTTCATCCCGCTCTCGTTTGCCGGTTGGGGGGTGCGCGAGGGCGCCAGCGTGGTCATGCTCGGTCTTGTCGGCATCGGCGCCGATCACGCCCTGGCCATTTCGGTGCTTTTCGGATTGGCGCTTCTGGTGGCGGTCCTGCCGGGCCTGCTGCTGTGGCTGAGGGGAGGGCGCCGGCTGCCGCCGGCGGCGCCGGGCCGATGAGCCGCGCCATGACCGCCCCGCAGCTGGTCCACCCCACCGCCCATCTGGGCGGGGCCGGGGTGGCGCGCCTGGTCGCCGTCGTCGTCGGCGCGGCGTCTTTGCTGATCGCCCTGGCGGTGCTGCTGCATTTCCACGACCACTTCTGGTCGGCGCCGGACGAAGGGGCTTATGCCCACGTCGCCGAGCGGGTGCTGGCGGGCGAGACGCTGAACGGCACGGTGCAGGCCATTCACCTGGGCTACGTGAGCTTCGTGAACGCCCTGGCTTTCAAAGTCTTCGGCGTCGACCTGGTGAGCCTGCGCTATCCCTTGCTGGCGGTCACGCTGATCCAGAGCGGGCTCGCCTTCTGGCTGCTCGCCGGGCGCGGCGTCCTGACGGCCTTCGCCGGCGCCATGGCGATGAGCTGCCTGACCTTCGTGCAGTTCCTCAATCCCACGGCGCACTGGTACGCGCTCTTTCTCTGCGTGCTGATCATCGCGCTGCTGTCCGCCCGCGCGACGGAACGGCGCGGCACGGTGGAACTGCTCGGCTTCCTGCTGGTGACGCTGTTTCTCTTCCGGCCGCTGAGCGGGATCTTCGCGGGCATGGGCGTCTTCACCTTCCTGCTGCTGCAGGAGCAGCGCCCGGCCGGGCGCACGCTGCTGGCGCGCGGCTTGGCGCTGGTCATGCTGGTCGGACTGGTGCTTTACCTGCGCGCCATGACCGATATCGCCGGCGCCTTGCTGTTCGGCAGCGGCCCCGCGTTGCTGCTCGGCTTCACCTTTATGCGGACGCGGCTGGCGGATCAGGCGGCTGCGCGCCTGCTGCTGCGTTTGACGCTGGGCGGGGTGATGGCGGCCTTGCCGCTGCTGGCCTATCACGTCGCCGAGGGCTCGCTGGAAAGCTGGCTGCGCGACACGCTGGCCTCGGTCGTCTCGACCGCCGCCCTGGATCCGGCCGGCCAGCCCAGCTTCGGCGTTCTGTCGGTGAAGGGTCTGGAGCAGGTGTTCAGCGGCGGGGGCGGCGCCGCGCTGCTCAACGGCGTGTTCTGGTTCGTCCTGCCCTGGCTGCCGGCGACCCTGGCCGTTCTGCTGCTGGGCGCGCTGTGGCAGGAGAAGCCGGCGGGGCAGGCAGCGCTGCCGATCATCGCCTGCTGCTTTGCGCTGGTATCGGTCCACGCGGAAGCGCCGCTCTATCTCTTCTTCAGCACGGCCCTGACCTTAGCCGCGCTGCTGTTCCTCGGGGCCGAGGCCGGGCGCCACCGTGTCCGCGCCATCGGCCTCGCCGTTGCCTGCCTCTTGCTTTCGCTGATCGGGCTGACCTACCAGGCCGGGCAGCCGCTGACGCGCGGGTGGAACGGCATCGTCGCGGGCCAGACGCGGACCGTGGTCACGCCGACCGGCCTGCCGCGCGCCAGCCTGACCGTCGCGGCGGAGGAGGCGGCGCTCTACAGCCTGCTGGTGACCCTCATCGAGACGCACACTACCTCTGAGGACAGCATCCTCGCTTTGCCGAACAATGCGGAGCTTTACTTCCTGGCGGAACGCCGCAACCCCCTGCGGTTCTTCAACGCCGCGCGCGGGCTGCGCAGCGAGGCGGAGCTGCGCGCTGTCGAAGCCGCCTTTGCCCGCCAGGCACCGCGTCTCATCTTCTACCGCTCCCACGACAGCTACAACACGCCGCAGGTGCGCCGGCTGATGGCCGGGCTGCGCGGCCGCTATCGCCTGCTGGAAACCGCGGCCGGTTTCGAGATCTACCTGCTGAACGAGTGACGACAGCTGGGTCGGCCTGCGGTTAGCGGGCCTCGCCCTGCGCCAAGGTCCGCAGGCTGTCGAAGATGTTGTAGTGATAGATGATGTAGATGCCGCTGATCATCGCAGAGACCATGTAGGCGCCGATGGTCGCGGCCAGCACTCCCGCCACGCCGTACTGAAGGGCGCCGTAGTAGCTCAAGAAGGCGTTCATCATGATGCAGGTGAAGCTGCTGATCGACATCGGCAGTACGGCCTTGCGCAGATGAAGGAAGGCCTGGTTGTGGTAGAAGTAGCCCATGGCCACGGTGCCGGCGATCGCCCAGGGGATCAAGGCGAAGGACTGGGTGAATGCGCTGCCGATCAGGAAGGGCGCGGCCAATACCGAGATCATGTAGAAGCAGATGCCCAGCGCCGGCAGCAGCAGAAGGAAGCTCAGCGAGACGGCGCTCACTTCCCGCCGGTAGTTCGATTGCAGCTCGCCGAGCCGCTTGAACAGCCATGGCATCCAGGCGTGCAGGAAACCGTTGATGGCGACGAAGAGGGCCGAGCCGAAGAGGGCGGCGACACCGTAGAGGCCGTTCTCGCTCAGGCCCAGCAGGTGCGAAATGATGAGCCGGTCGGTGAGCGGCACCGCCACCAGCCCGAAGCCCGTCGGCAGGTAAAGTAAGCCGAACTTCACCAAGCTCTTCACCTGCTCCTTGGACGGCATGGTGAGGTCCAGGCTTAGATAGCGGGACAGCCAGGCGAGGCCCACGAGACAGGCCAGCGCCAGGCCCGCGATCTTGCCGAGAACGACGCCCTGCCAGCTCCATCCCAGGGAGACGAGAAGGGCGATGATCGCAAGGCCGGACAGCGACTGCACGAACTGCAGGGTGATGAAGCGGCCCCGCTGTTCGGCAAACTGGTTGAAGGTCAGAAAGAAGTAGTAGTTGGCGTTGAGATAGGTCGCGATGACGATGGCGATCAGCCAGGCCGCCGGAAATTTTACCCAGACCGACAGCGTATCGCCGAACAGCAGTGCCGGCAGCGCGAGGAGGAGGGCAGCGCCGATCGAGATGTACAGCGCCGATGCCACGAAGGTCGCCTGCTTCTCCCTGTCCATTTCGTAGAAGTGCATTTTCAGCGCGTCCTGGATGGTCAGGCTGACCACCGGGCGCAGGAAACCCACCAAAGAGATGAACAAGATCCAGATCCCGTAATCCTCCGGTTGCAGGAATCGGGTCAGGAGGATGGCGAGGAAAAAGGGAGAGAGGGCCTCGATGCCGTTGGCGAAGGAGTAGAAGAGCGAAACACCCGCCAAGCGCTTTAAGAGTTTGTACATGGTCCCGTTCTTAAAGTGTACCAATGAGCAGGTATTCTCTTGGCAGAGCATGTAGAATTGTCAGGAAAATGGACAGTTCTACCGAACGCTTGACGGTGTTTTCCGACATCGTTCGGAAGAACATAGTTATTCGGTCTGTCTTCTTTTTCTATGATATGGCGCCTGAGTTTATAAAAGCCTACCTGTTAATACTTTACGGGCTTAAGTGTTATCTTTCTGCTAATTGGCGCGGAACGCCGGCGCCCGACATCGTCTACTTCGCCTCCTGCCCCAACGAGCACGTCGCCATCGCCCACGTCCGCAGCCACCTGCGCGGACAGAAGGCGGCTGACATCGCGCTGTCGCGGGGCAACTGCTTTCGTCCGGAGGCCTTCCGGGCCCTGCCGGAATTTTTCTACCACGCGCTTCGCCTGCGCCGCCTGGCGCGCCGCCTGGTCCGCCAGTTCCATTTCCTGCCGGCCTGCCGGATCTTCAGTACCATGACTTACTACCTGCGTTTCCGCCGGCTGCTCGGCGCCGGGGAGGCGAAGGCGGTCTTCCTCGCAAATCACTACTCGCCGGAGAGTCTCGCCTTGGCCGCCGCGGCCCATCAATCCGGCCGCAAGGTGTTTTGCACGAACCATGCAAACGGCACTTGGCGCAGCGGCTACGTGCCGCCGCTGCACAGCGATCTGGTCGCCGTCACGAGCGAGGCCATCTTGGATGCCTATGCCCGGCACAGCGCGCGGGAACTGAACTCGATCTTTATTCCGCAGCCCTCGCCGAAAGCGCCGATGCAAAGCCGCATCGAGCCTGGAAAGCCGATCACCGTCGGCATCTTTCTGACCGCGCTGACCAACATGAAGCGCTTGCGGGCGCTCGTCGGACAGCTCGAGTCGAACCCCTTGGTCGCAGAGGTTCTGATCCGCTCCCACCCGGTGAAGGTGGTGAACGAAGACCTGTCGGGCGTAATGGCGAGCGGTGATCGCCTCATGGACAGCAGTGCGTTTCCCCTATCCGAAAACATTGGGCTTTGTGATGTCGCGATCTGCGGCAACAGCAGCGTGACCATCGATATCCTGCGCGGCGGCGTGCCCGTTCTCTATGACGCAGGGCTGGACGATCTGGCGTTCGACGTGAACGGCTACCTCAACCAGCAACTGGTCCCGCCGATGCCGACCGCGCTGGATGCCGCCGCTCTGCAGTCCTTGGACCGTTTCTACAGTGCGCCGTCGTGGGCGCAGACGATGCGCTACTTCGATGCCGGCTACGGGCAGAACGAAGGGGTGATGTTCCACCGGCTGCGCAGCGAAATCCGCATGAGCCTCCGCCCGCCGGTGGTTGCGGCAGAGAGGGCGGAGAAGCTGGAGCCCCGGAAGGTTCCCGGCAAGGCGCCATTTCCGGTTACCGTTTCCTAATGCCGGAACTCTGCAGTCCTGGGGCTGCCGCTCGGTTTGGCGGCCGTTGCGGTGCGGCTGCCGGCGTTTAGATTTTGGTCACCATCTGCCTATAGGGTTCCGGGCTTGGCGAACCAGAACAGGCCCGGCGGTGGCCGTTCATGCGGGGGCGTGACCGCGGATGCTCACTAGAACCGGCAGCGACCACGGCAGGGTCCTCGGCGCAGTGTCCCTGCTGGCGGCGTGCCTGCTGTACGTCGGCGTCAGCCTTTTTCTGCAGCTCTCCTTCATCGCCGACCCTAGCTACTTCCACGAAGAGCAGCGCTCTTTGTTCAGGTACTACCCGATCCAGGACCCGGCTCTCTTCGCTGGCGACTACCTGGCTTCCGTGGTGGGCGCGTACCCCCAGCCTTATCTCTACGAAGGCATCACCCGCTTGTGGCTATGGGCCGGTGGGGACCTGATCGCTCTGCACCGCCTGCTGCCGATCGTCTGCTGGCTGGCCTTCCTCGCCGGCGTCGCTCTCGCCGCCAGGCGCCTGGGCGACCGGGTCACCATGGCGGCCGCGGTCTGTCTTGCCGTGGCGCAGCCCCTTTTTCTTCATCAGATCTCTCCGGCGACGCCCCACGCCTTCGCCTTTCCTCTGCTGATCTGGGGCATTGCCGCCTTGCTCTACGGTTCCCTGGGCGGGCTTACCGTCGTCACGCTGCTGTCAGGATTGCTCTATACGGCCGTGACGCCGCTGTTGGGCCTGCTGCTGGCATGGCAGGTCCTGGTCATGCAGGACCTCCGCCACCAAACGCAGGCCGTGCGCCTCAAGGCCCTGTCACTGCTTGCCGTGACCGGGGCGCTGTCGCTCTGGCTGGTGTTCGGCTCGCTCAGCCCGCCGGAGCAGTTCGGGGCGTCCCTGGCGCCGATGCAGCAGATGGGTGTTTATCCGGAGAACGGCCCCGAAGGCCGTCACTTCTCCGGCGTCTTCAATCCACTGCTCTATGTTCTCAGCAAGGCGGTTGCGCAGTTCCAGACACCGCAGCTGCTGCAGGCGGCGGCGATCCTCTTCGTCTGCATCGCCGTCGCCGTCTATGGGCTGACCGCCCTGCCGAAGGACAGGGCGCTGCGCAAAGCCGTTCTCGGTTTCGTGCTGTGCAGCGTCACCGTCGGCGTGGTGGTCTACCTGCTGCGGCCCTACCACAGCTACCGCTACATCCTCTATCCAGCCTTCACGATCCTGCCGCTGTTCTTCGTGGTCGGATTACAGCAGGTCTGCCGCCGGCTGGAACGTCTCCTGCGCTATCCCGACGCCGTGACCCTCGCGGTGCTGCTGCCCCTTGTCCTTGCCTTCGACAGCTATAACCCGGAGAAAGCCGGCTACCGCTGGCACCTGACGCCGGGAGGTCAGGCGGTGATCGACTTCGCAGCCGCCCAGCCGCCGGACAGGCTGTTCGCCGTGTGGCCCAGCGCCTTGAACGAGCTGGAGCTGATCCCCTATCTGGCGGCGCGTCCCCTGTTCGTCATGCGCAAGGCCCACTATCCGAACTTCGAAGGGCACCTCCTGACCATGCGCGCCAGGATGGAGGCGCTGACCGAGGCTTACTTGGCGACGGACGAAGCGCCGCTGCGCGCGCTGCACTGCCGCTGGGGTGTCGACTACCTGGTGGCCGAGAAGGCGCACTTCGCGCCGCAAGGGGAGCGGCCGACCTACTTCGCGCCCTTCGACGCGCGGATCGGGCGCCTCTGGCAGACCCACAGCCGGGAAGACTTTCTCCTCGCCAGCCCGGACCTCGCCGCCGTGGCCCTGGACAGCGGGGGCTACAGGGTCGTCGACCTGGCGGCGCTTTCCGGCGGATCCTGCGCGCCGCCGCCGGGCGCTGCCGAGGCGGATTGAAGCCCCGGGAAGCGGCCTGTAGGATCGGGGAGCCGCCCCAACAGATGGACCAGTCCCCCGATGCCTCTCGATCGTGCCGACCTGCCCGCCTCGGGGCCGGTTTTCCTCCATTCCACCTGCCCGCACGATTGCCCCAGTGTCTGCGCGCTGGAGGTGGAGAAGCTGTCGGAGACCCGCATCGGCAAGGTGCGCGGCGCGCGCGGCAACGACTACACCGATGGGGTGGTCTGCGCCAAGGTGGCGCGCTATGCCGAGCGGGTGCACCACCCGGACCGCCTGAGCGCGCCGCTGCGCCGGGTCGGCGCGCGGGGTGAGGGGCGCGACGCCTTCGAAGAAATCTCCTGGGATCAGGCCCTCGACGAGGTGGCGGAGGCTCTGCTGAAGGCCGAGCAGGCCCACGGCAGCGAAACCGTCTGGCCCTACTTCTACGCCGGGACCATGGGCCTGGTGCAGCGCGACGGCATCGAGCGCCTGCGCCATGCCAAGCGCTATTCGCGGCAGTATTCGACCATCTGCACCAAACTGGTCTCGACCGGCTGGAACGCCGCCTGCGGCATCCGCATCGGCCCCGACGCGCGGGAGATGGCGGAATCCGACCTCATCGTCGTCTGGGGCGGCAATCCGGTTTCCACCCAGGTCAACGTGATGACCCACGTGGCCAAGGCGCGCAAAGGCCGCGGCGCCAAGCTGGTGGTGGTCGATCCCTACCGCACCGGCACCGCCGCTCAGGCCGACCAGCACCTGGCCCTGAAGCCCGGCACGGACGGCGCCCTGGCAGCGGCGGTCATCCATGTCCTGCTGGCCGAGGGCTATGCCGACCGCGCCTACATGGCGAAGTACAGCGACTGGGATGCCGAGCTGGAAGCCCATTTCGCCGCCTGCAGCCCGGCCTGGGCCTCGGCAATCACCGGCCTCGGCGAAGACGAGATCCTCGCCTTCGCGCGCCTCTACGGCAGCACGCAGCGCAGCTACATTCGTGTCGGCTACGGCTTCTCGCGGGCGCGCAACGGCGCCTCCTCGGTCCACGCGGTCGCCTGTCTGCCGACGGTGACCGGCGCCTGGCAGTATCCCGGCGGCGGCGCCCTGCAGGCCCAGTCGGACATCTACGGCCTGGACGAGACGCTGATCCAGGGCCTCGACGTGCGAGACAAGTCGACGCGTCTGCTCGACCAGTCGCGCATGGGGCCGGTCCTGGCCGGCGACAAGCGCGACCTGGGGGAGGGGCCGCCGGTGACGGCGCTCTTCATCCAGAACACCAACCCCATGGTGGTCTGCCCGGAAAGCGCCAAGGTGGCCGAAGGCTTTGCGCGGCCGGACCTCTTCACCTGCGTGCACGAGCAGTTCATGACCGAGACCGCGGCCATGGCCGACATCGTGCTGCCCGCCACCACCTTCCTGGAGCACGACGACATCTACGTCGCCGGCGGCCACACCTACCTGCAGGTCACCAAGGCGGTTATCGACCCGCTGCCGGGCACACGCAGCAACCACGAGGTCATCTGCGCCCTGGCGCAGCGTCTCGGCGCCGAGCATCCCGGCTTCGGCCTGTCGACCTGGCAGGTCATCGACGCCACCTTGAAGGCCTCCAGCCTGCCCGATGCCGAGACGGTTCACGCCGCCCATTGGCACGACTGCGCCCGCTCCTTCGAGGAGATGCACTTCCTCGACGGCTTCGGCCACGCCGACAAGCGCTTCCACTTCAAGCCGGACTGGCAGGCCTATGGGCGCGATTTCGCCACCATGCCGGCGCTGCCGGGCCACTATGAAGGCTACGACCGGTCGGATGCGGAGCGGCCCTTCCGACTGGTGGCGGCGCCGGCCCGCAGCTTCCTGAATACGACCTTCACCGAGACCCCGGGCTCCCTGAAGCGCGAACAGCGCCCGACGGTGCTGATCCACCCCGACGCGGCGGCGAAGCTCGGCATTGCCGACGCGGACCGCGTGCGCCTCGGCAACGGGCAGGGCTCCCTCGTCCTCCACGCCGAACTCTTCGACGGCCTGCAGCCGGACGTGGTGGTGGTCGAGAGCATCTGGCCCAACAGCGCCTTCGAGGAGGGCCGGGGCATCAACCTGCTGATCAGCGCCGATCCGGGGCCGCCGGCCGGGGGGGCGGTGTTTCACGACACGGCGGTCTGGATCAGGCCGGCGTCTGGGTGAAACCGGCCCGAAGGGCGCGCTAAGAGCCCTTGCGTTGGATTTGCCGAGGCGGAACACTACGTTAGAAGCCGGTCCCACGACTGCGACAAGGGTGAATGGCGAAAGATCCGAAGCTCCCGCAAGGCACCTCGGCTTCAGAGGTGGAAGCGTTTCTGCGCAAAGTGGCGTCGACCCCGGCGCCGACTCCGGGGGCGGAGGCGCGCGGGCGCCTGATTTTCGCCATGGACGCCACCGCCAGCCGCGAGCCGACCTGGGACCGCGCCTCCCACCTGCAGGCGGAGATGTTCAAGGAGACCGAGGCCCTGGGCGGCCTGGAGGTCCAGCTCATCTACTACCGCGGCTTCGGCGAGTGCCGGGCCAGCCGCTGGGTCGCCAATTCCGGCGAGCTGCTGCGCTTCATGACCGGCGTGTTCTGCCTGGCCGGGCGCACCCAACTGGGCAAGGTGCTGAAGCGCGCGATCAAGGAAACGCGGCAGAAGAAGGTCTCCGCCCTGGTCTTCGTCGGCGACGCCATGGAGGAGGACATCGATCACCTCGGCCACATGGCCGGAGAGCTGGGACTGCTCGGCGTGCCCTGCTTCATGTTCCATGAGGGCAACGATCCGGTTTCCCGCAACGCCTTCCAGCAGATCGCACGGCTGAGCGGCGGCGCCTTCTGTAACTTCGACGCCGCCAGCGCCAAGCAGCTGCGCGAACTGCTCTCCGCCGTCGCCGTCTTCGCCGCCGGCGGGCGGCGCGCCCTGGCGGACTATAGCAAGAAGACCGGCGGCCTGGTGCCGCAGCTCACCCACCAGGTCAAATAGCCGGCTGATGCAGTATTTCATTCTCGGCATCGCTTTGCTGGTGGCGCTTCTCTTCCTCGGGCGCTGGTTCGTCGAGGCAGAGCCCCGCAAGATCGCCGTGGCGCTGAAGTGGGGCGGCCTCGCCGTGCTGGCGGCGGTGGTGCTGCTGCTCGTCACGACCGGGCGCATGGGCCTCATCTTCCTGCTCGTCCCGCTGATCTTCTGGCTGCGCCGCTTGTTCGCACGCGTCAAGGCGGCGCAGGGGCCCTCGGCCGGCCAGGCGTCGGAGGTGCGCACCGGCTTCCTGCGCATGACCCTGGATCACGACAGCGGCGAGATGGACGGGGAAATCCTGGGCGGCCGGCACAGCGGACAACGCCTGTCCGAACTCTCCCTGCCGGCGCTGCTGGATCTGCTGAGCGACTACCGGGCCGCCGATCCGCAGTCGGCCTCGGTGCTGGAGGCCTATCTCGACCGTACGCAGCCGGACTGGCGCGAGGCGGCGGAGGCGCAGGGCGGGCAAAATGACGCAGGCGGCGGCGGAGACGGCTGGCGGGGCAGCGGCGGTGGTGCGCAGGGGCCGGCTGCCGGCGGCGCCATGACCCGTGAGGAAGCGCTGGAAATTCTGGGCCTGGAAGAGGGCGCCGACAGGGAGGCGATCCGCGAGGCGCACCGCCGCCTGATGCAGAAACTGCACCCCGACCACGGGGGCTCCAACTACCTGGCGGCCAAGTTGAACGAGGCCAAGGATCTGCTGCTGCGTCATTGAAGTGCAAACTTTTTGGCGCCTCCCGCGTTACCGCTTGGGGCCTTTTGTGTCACTTGTCGCCCGGAGCCCCCTGTGGCAATACAGCCGCAGCCAGCCAACCCGACGCCCTTGATCCCATTACCATGAGGTACTGAGTTTGATGTCAGGCACCATTCGCAAGGCGGTCCTGCCCGTCGGCGGTCTCGGCACGCGTTTTCTGCCGGCCACCAAGTCCATCCCGAAAGAAATGCTGCCGGTGGTCGATAAGCCGCTGATCCAATACGGCGTCGAGGAGGCGCGGGCGGCGGGAATCGAAGAGATCATCTTCGTCACCAGCCGCGGCAAGGCGGCCCTCGAGGACCACTTCGACTATCACTTCGAACTGATGAAGACCCTGGAGGCGCGCGGCAAGACGGCGGAGATGGAGCTGGCGACCGCCATGATGCCCACCGCCGGCAAGATCAGCTACACCCGCCAGCCGGAGGCCCTGGGCCTGGGCCATGCGGTGTGGTGCGCGCGCAACCTGGTGGGGCGCGAGCCCTTCGCCGTGATCCTGCCCGACGACCTGGTGCAGCATCCGCGCGGCTGCCTGGCCCAGCTGGTCGAGGCTTACGGGAAGGTCGGCGGCAATCTGGTCGCCGTCGAGGACGTGCCGCGCGAGCAGACCAACCGCTACGGTATCCTGGACGTGGTCGAGGATGACGGCCTTCTCGCCAAGGCCAAGGGCCTGGTCGAGAAGCCGGACCCGGCCGACGCGCCCTCGACGCTGTCCATCATCGGGCGCTATATCCTGCAGCCGGAGGTCTTCGACGAGCTGGACCGCCAGGACAAGGGGGCCGGCGGTGAGATTCAGCTGACCGACGCCATGGCGCGGACCATCGGCAGCCAGCCGTTCCACGGCGTCCGTTTCGAGGGCAAGCGTTTCGACTGCGGCAACAAGGCCGGTTTCCTGGAGGCCAACATCGCCTACGCCCTGGAGCGCGACGACCTGGGCGAGGCGGCACGTGATATTCTGCGGCGCTACGGCGCCGCGGGCTGATAGAGATTTGTGAGACGGGCCGCGGCGGCGGCCGGTCAATCCTGCTGGAGAACGCTTTATGCGCATTGCAATGGTTGGGACCGGCTACGTCGGCCTGGTTTCGGGAGCCTGCTTCTCGGAGTTCGGCACGGAGGTCGTCTGCATCGACAAGGACGCCTCCAAGATCGAACGCCTGGAGCGGGGCGAGATCCCGATCTTCGAGCCGGGACTCGACGTGCTGGTGGCCAACAACCGGGCGGCCGGGCGCCTGACCTTCACCACCGATCTGGCCAAGGCCGTGGCGGAGGCGGATGCGGTCTTCATCGCCGTCGGCACCCCTACCGGGCGGACCGGCGGCGAGGCCGATCTCAGCTATGTCTACGACGCGGTCCGCGAGGTGGCGGTGGCGCTGGACGGCTATACCGTGGTGGTCAACAAGTCGACGGTGCCGGTCGGGACCGGGCGCGAGGTCGCGCGCATTATCCGCGAGACCAACCCCGAAGCCGATTTCGACGTCGTCTCCAACCCGGAGTTCCTGCGCGAGGGCGCGGCCATCAACGACTTCATGCGGCCCGACAGGGTGATCATCGGCGCGGAGACCGAGCGCGCCCAGGAGGTCATGCGGGGCCTCTACCGGCCGCTCTACCTCATCGAGACGCCGATCCTCTTCACCACCCTGGAGACGGCGGAGCTGACCAAGTACGCGGGCAACGCCTTCCTGGCCACCAAGATCACCTTCATCAACGAGATCGCCGACCTCTGCGAGAAAGTCGGCGCCAACGTGCACGACGTGGCCCGCGGCATCGGCCTGGACGGGCGCATCGGCCGCAAGTTCCTGCACCCGGGGCCCGGCTACGGCGGCTCCTGCTTTCCCAAGGACACCCTGGCGCTGGTCCACACGGCGCAGAAGGCCGGCGCGCCGGTGCGCATCGTCGAGACCGTCGCCGACATCAACGACAAGCGCAAGAAAGCCATGGCTGCGCGCATCATCGAGGCCTGCGGCGGCTCGGTCGCCGGCAAGACGGTCGCCATCCTGGGGGTGACCTTCAAGCCGAACACCGACGACATGCGCGACGCGCCGAGCCTGGATATCGTGCCGGCGCTGATCGAGGTCGGCGCCACGGTGCGCGCCTTCGACCCGGAGGGCATGGAGCAGGCCGCGCCGCTGCTGCCCGGGGTGGACTGGTGCACCTCGGCTTACGAGGCCATGACCGGCGCGGATGTGGTCGCCATCCTGACGGAGTGGAACGAGTTCCGCGGCCTGGACGTTGAGCGTATCAAGGAAATCATGAAGGCCCCGGTCATGGTCGATCTGCGCAACGTCTACAATCCGACCGACATGGTCGCCGCCGGCTTCCGCTACAGCTCGGTCGGCCGGCCGCTCGACCGTCCGGGCGCGTAGCTCCGTGACGGGGCCCGCGTCGCCCGACTTCACGAAGTTCGATCCGGGCCGCTTCGACCCGGCGGCGCCGCATCGCTTCGATGCCACGGTGCTGCGCGAGTACGACGTGCGCGGCATCGTCGGCGAGACCATCACGGAGGCCGACGCCTATGCCCTGGGGCGCGCCTTCGGCAGCCTGGCGAAGCGGCGCGGCGCCAAGGCGCTGGTTGTCGGTTACGACGGGCGTGCTTCCTCGCCGCTGCTGGCGGCGGCTCTCAGCGCCGGCTTGGCCGCCTGCGGGCTGCACGTCAGCGTGATCGGGCGTGGTCCCACGCCGATGCTCTACTTCGCCGCCTATACCATGGACTTCGACGGCGGGGTGATGATCACCGGCTCGCACAACCCGCCGGACTTCAACGGCTTCAAGCTGGTGCTGCACAAGGCCTCGGTATTCGGTCCGGACATTCAGGAGCTGGGGCGCATGGCCGCGGCCGCCGACTACGAGCAGGGGGCCGGGCAGGTGCGGGAGATCTCGGTCTTCGACGCCTACGTGGCGCGCCTCCTGGAGGACGTGGCCGGCGACAAGCGCCTGAAGGTCGCCTGGGATGCCGGCAACGGCGCCACGGGCGAGGCCATGGCCGCGGTCACCGCGCAGCTGCCGGGTGAGCATATCCTGCTGAACGCGGAGATCGACGGCAGCTTTCCCAACCATCACCCCGATCCGACGGTGGCGGAGAACCTGAAGCAGCTTCAGGAGGTGGTGCTGCGGGAGGGCTGCGACCTCGGCATCGCCTTCGACGGCGACGGCGACCGCCTCGGCTTGGTCGATTCCCAGGCGCGTATCGTCTGGGGCGACCAGATCCTGCTGTTTCTGGCCCGCGACATCCTGAAGCGCCATCCCGGCGCCACCATCATCGGCGACGTGAAGTGCAGCGAGGTGCTGTACGACGGCATCGCCGCCGCCGGGGGCAAGCCGCTGATGTGGAAGACCGGGCACTCGGTCATCAAGGCCAAGATGAAGGAGACCGGCGCGCCCTTCGCCGGCGAGATGGCGGCCCACTTCGTCTTCGCCGACGGCTTCTACGGCTATGACGACGGCCTCTACGCCGCCGTGCGGGTGCTGTCGATCCTGCAGTCTGCGGAGGAGAGCCTCGCGGAGTTCCTTGATTCCCTGCCGCAGCTCCTGAACACGCCGGAGCTGCGCGTGCCCTGTCCGGATGCGCGCAAGAAGGCGGTGGTGGAGGAGGTGAAGGCGCGGCTGCGCGCGGAAGGCGCCGACATCACCGACATCGACGGCGTGCGGGTGCGCGAGGGCAGGGGGTGGTGGCTGCTGCGCGCCTCCAATACCGAAGACGCCCTGACCGTGCGCTGCGAGGCGCCGGACGCCGCCAGCCTCAAGGCGCTGACCGGGCGGCTGGCGCGCGAACTCGAGGCCAGCGGCCTGGAGCCGCCGGGGTTTTAACCAGCGGCCTGGGGCCGCCGGGTTTCTAAAGCGTCATTCCGGAAAAGCGGCTTCTTTTGAAAGCCTAGTTGGAGCCCTGCGCCATGGGCTGCAGCACGACGCAGTTCATCTCCGCGGCCTTCAGTTCCTGGCAGGCATTGCGTGCCTGCTGTTCGTAGAGGCCGGTGAGCTGCGAGCGGTAGAGGGTGCCGATGTTGGTCGAATCGACCCGCTCGATCGCCACCTTGGCGCCCTGCAGGACCCGCGGGGCCACTTCCAGGGCCGCCTTGGCACTGCTGTGCGCCGCCTTGAAGCGGCTAAAGGCGCCGACCTGCACGGTCCAGTCGTTGGTCAGCAGCTCCGCCTCGGCGGGCATATCCATGGCATCGGCGGTGGCGATCTGCGAACTCGCCGCGACCGGCTTGACCGGGCGGGTGCGCAGCGCCGCGGGAACGTGCTCCGGCTTGGCGGCCTCGGCCTCGGCCACGGCGACCGGCGGCGTCTGGAAAGGATTGCGGCCGGGCACCTCGGGGATGGTCTTCACGCCCATGGAGGCCAATTTGGTGAAGCCGCGGTCGAGCAGCTTGACCATGTGGCGGTCGCGCGAGCGCGACGTCTTGCCGCCGAACACCACGGCGATGATGCGGCGGCCGTTGCGCTCCACCGAGCTGACCAGATTGAAGCCCGAGGCCCGGGTGTAGCCGGTCTTGATGCCGTCGGTGCCTTTGTAGCCCTTCAGCAGCCGGTTGTGGCTGCGGTAGGTGCGGCCGTTGTAGGTGAAGCTGCGCACCGAGAAATAGTGATAATACTGCGGGTAGTTTTCCATCAGCGCCTTGGCGAGGCGCACCATGTCGCGCGCGGTGCTCTTTTGACCGCGGTTGGGCAGGCCGGAGGCATTGCGGAAGGTGGTGCGGCTCATGCCGATCTCACGGGCCTTCTCGGTCATCTTCTTGGCGAAAGTGGTTTCCTTGCCCGCCAGCGCTTCCGCCACCACCACGGCGACGTCGTTCGCCGACTTGGTGGTCAGCGCCATGATCGCGTCCTCGACGCTGATGCTCCCGCCGCGTTTCAGGCCCAGCTTGGACGGCGGCATCCCGGCGGCGCGCCGCGACACCGGCAGGCGCTGGTCGAGCGTCATGCTGCCGTCCTCCAGTGCCTCGAACAGCATGTAGAGGGTCATCATCTTCGTCAGGGAGGCCGGGTAGTTGCGCGTGTCCGCATTCACCGCGTGCAGCACCTGGCCGGAATCCGCGTCAACCACGATGGAGGCATAGCGCGCCGCCGCCTCGGAAGGCGCCAGCGCCGTCCATCCGGCGAAGGAAACAAGCATAAGGAACAGCAGCGCGATCTTTCGGATCATCGGAACTCGCTTTGCGGTCGATTGGTCGGCGGTGGAGCGATGTGAATCGTTACCCGGATTTCACTCAAATGATTTCGGCAATCCCCCAAAAACCTTATCGATTCTAAGGCATTGCGTGATTCCCTGTCCAGTGTAATGGCCCACCGATTACAATGTGGTTAAAATACTTTCAATCCAGGTCGTTGGAGGGGCTCTAGCTGCGGTATAGGGGGTTTGCCGGCGATTTTTCGACGCCGGATCCACCTGAATTGCGCCTGCCGGCGGCCCGTCCGGGACCCCGCGGCAGAGGCCGCCTGGAGCGAAAACAGCGTTAATGGAGTGCTAAGAGGTGATCCGCAAAGCCTGCCGCCCCCCAACCAAGCTGCCTGTCCTTGCCGCCGCCCTGCTCCTGGCCGGCTGCGCCTACCAGGGCGACATCGATAATCCCGCCAACATCAAGGCGACCTGGTACAGCTATTTGAATGGCGACGACATCCGCGCCGCCTGCACGGAAAACAGCGGCCGGCGCTACCGCCTGGTCTACAACGCCGACTACAACGAGCAGATCCGCAGCTACGAACTGGTCGGCGGCGACAGGGCCGGCGAGGGCGCCAGCGAGGGCGCCAGCGAGGGCGCCAGCGAGGGCGTGGGCACGCTGACCGCCCGCGTGCAGGGCCCCAGCGGCCTGCGCCTCAGCCAGTTCAGTTTCTCGGACCCGCTCGGCTGGGCGCACTGGACCAAGAGCGTGACGGCCTTGAGCGCCGGCCAGCTTGCCGGCCTCGACGCCGCGCTGGAGAAGAGCGGCGCCTTCAGCCCGGCCCCCCGTGGCCTGCGGCTTTTCTCGAAGGACACCTACTGGGTCTCCAGTCTCTGCCGCGACGGCGTATTCTCCTTCAACGCCTGGCGCTTCCCCTCGGACCGCTACGAGGCGCTTTCCTTCGACAAGCTGCTCTTCAGTCTCGACGAAACCGGCGTGGCGGTGCGCGCGCCGGTCGCGGTGCCGTCGACCGCCGCGGCGAAGGCCAATGTGCCGCGGGTGCGCCACGCCAGCGACGAGACGGGCAGCTTCTTCACTTTGACGGTCGGGAAGAACGGTCTGGTCGGCCAGCAGGGGTCGTAGGCGGCGGGGGGCTTGGGGCGGCAGTTCTCGGCCCGCCAGCCCCTCTCTGCGGCTAGTTGTTGTCTTCGGAGACGATGGTCAGGTGAGCGGTGTTGGCGCCCGGCCGCAACTCGTTGGTCCAGGGGCCGTCCGGCATGTCGATGGCGAGCTTCTTGATGTGCTCGTTCCACCAGATCCGCTGCTCGCGCAGATCGTCGTAGTCGTAGTGCGCCTTCCGCCACCGCTGCTCGGCCCGGCTGTAGGTCGCCAGGTCGATGGGAAAGCCGACATCGGCGGAGGAAAACCGCGAGGAGTCGAACGACAGGTAGGCCAGCTTCAGCGCCGTGGTCATGGCGGTGTCGTAGGTCAGGGCCCGGTCGAGGATCGGCTTGCCGTAGGCGGTGGCGCCGATCGACAGGTAGGGCGTGCGGTGGTCGACCTCGATCCAGTTGCCCTCCGGATAGACCAGGAAGATGCTGGGTTCGGCGTCGTCGGGCAGAGACCCGGCGATCAGGGTATGCAGGTTGAAGGACAGGTCGGAGCCTTCGATCTGCTCGCGGTCTTCCTTGGCCACCTGGCGCAGGCAGCGGCAGTAGGCCGTCACCGCGTCCAGCAGGGTGGTAAAGCCCGTAGGATGGTTCTCGCGCATGTCGCGGTCGAGATAGGCCAGGGTCTTGTCGCGCAGGGACCGCAGGCCCGAGGTCATGACCGCGAACTGGGCGTTGCCGCTGCCGTGCATGCTCAGCTTCTGAGCGTTGGTGACCTGATTGCCGCTGGTGATCCGTCCATCGGCGAGACAGACAAGGCCTTCGTCGATCTTGATTCCCAGGCAATAGGTCATGCGGCATCCATAGCGAATCTCACCAGAGCGAATCTCGGGGGGCGGTTGAGCATCGCAGCGATACTGGCAGAGCCCCAGAAGCCCAGCAAGGGCGCTGTGAGCCGTCGCCAGCCGACCCTTCATGGCCGCCTCCAGGCGCCTCTACATGACGGAGATATGTCGGGACCGTTGCAGGGGCATGTCGAAAATGCTGCGGCGCACAAAACACCTTGACTCCGGCGAAAAGGTTAATACATTCGAAGGCATGTTGCAGTGCAACATAAGCAGGTAGCGTCAGTTGGGTAGATACGGTCTCCGCCCTTGAGGCGCAGGGAAACGCAGGCGGCTGTCAGCCGCGGCGCCGCGCCGGTAATGGGCCGGTTGAGACCCTTTCCCCACCCCTACGACATACGAAACCGGGAGATTGCTCCAATGGCCACAACGAAGAAAACCGCGACCAAGACCACCGCCAAGGCCCCCGCCAAGGCCGCTGCCCCCAAGACTTCCGGGAAAGCCCCCGTGAAGGCGGCCGCAGCCAAGAAGGCGGCGCCCGCCGAGGCGCCGAGCCTGCCGCTGCAGGAAGCGATGGAGCCCGTCGAGGCTGCCGTTTCCGCCAGCAAGGAAACCATGGAGGCCGTGGTGAAAGCCGGCACCCAGGCCGCCACGACAAGTTATGAGCAGACCCTTGCCCTGGCCCAGGAGCAGGTCGAGAAGGCCTCCTCCAGCCTGTTCCAGGGCTATGACGACGTCACCACGCTGGGCAAGGACAATATCGACGCCTACATGCAGTCGACCACGCTCTTCGCCAAGGGTGTGGAGGCCATGGGCAAGGAGCTGATGAGCTTCACCCAGAGCGCCGTCGATACCAACGTCGCCAACGCCAAGGCCCTGTTCGGCGCCAAGACGGTGCGCGAACTGATCGACCTGCAGACCGATTTCTCGCGCAGCGGCTTCGACTCGCTGGTGGCCGAGAGCGCCAAGTTCACCGAGTTGTCGATGAGCCTGGCGAACGAGACCATCGAGCCGCTTCAGGCCCGCCTCAATGCCACCGTAGAGAAGATGATGAAGCCGATCGCGGCGTAATCCGCCTCGATGACGGAACCCTGCGACGGGATCCTGAGGCGCGCCGACGAAGGGTGCTCTCGCGATCACGGTCGAGCAAGACGGAAGGGCCTGGCGCGTTGCGCCAGGCCCTTTGTCGTTCGGCCTCCTGTCGTCGGCCGTTCCGCCACGCCGGGACGTAGTAGGAGTATATCCCCAAGTCCAAGAGGGCTCTTCGGTGCAGCGGCGCGGCGTGTCATACTATTGATATTGTTGGCTGCGCCCGACTCCGCGTCGCCGGTCCTCCCGAGCGCCGCGGCGCTGCGAAGGGAACGAGGGCCGGCCGGGGGGGCAGGGCCAGTCAGGCCAGGACCAGAGAGGGATTGATTTTCGCGCCCAGAATCGCCGCCCAAAATCTCCGTCCAGAAACCGCAGGGTCTTTTACCCTCGGGAAATCATCCAATATGATTGTAGGAGGGAGCCTTCAGGGCTCGTTCGTGGAGATCTTCAGTAAAAGTTCAGGCCCAGCGCAGCATTATGAGTGACGACAAGCAGAACGACGGCGGTACGTCGACGGGCATCATCGTCAAGAGCAAGCCCAAGACGAAAAAGCCGTCGATGTACAAAGTTCTTATGTTGAACGATGATTACACTCCGATGGAGTTTGTCGTTCATGTGCTTGAGCAGTTCTTCAGCAAGAACCGTGAGGAAGCGACCCGCATCATGCTGCACGTTCACCAACGAGGTGTCGGCGTCTGCGGAGTCTTTACCTATGAGGTTGCCGAGACAAAAGTCACTCAGGTGATTGACTATGCCCGGCAGCATCAGCACCCTCTTCAATGCACCCTAGAGAAGGAATAGAGCCCGGATGCTATCGGCCAATTTAGAGCAGACGCTTCACCGTGCCCTGGCGGGTGCCAACGAACGGCGCCACGAGTACGCAACGCTCGAACATCTGCTCCTGGCGTTGGTTGACGATCCGGATGCCATGGCGGTCCTGCGTGCCTGCTCCGTGGATCTGGAGCGGCTGCGCGCCGACATCCTGGACTACATCGACAACGAGCTGTCCAGCCTGATCACCGCCCAGCTCGGTGATGCCAAGCCGACCGCCGGCTTCCAGCGGGTGCTGCAGCGCGCGGCGATCCACGTGCAGTCTTCCGGCCGCGAGGAAGTGACCGGCGCCAACGTGCTGGTTGCCATGTTCTCCGAACGCGAGAGCCACGCCGTCTACTACCTGCAGGAGCAGGAGATGACGCGCCTCGACGCGGTGAACTACATCTCCCACGGCATCGCCAAGGCCAAGGGCCACGAGGAGAGCCGCACCGTCGAGGGCTCCGACGAGGAAGCCGAGGCCGAGAAGGTCGTGCGCAAGGGCCGCGAGGCGCTGGATGCCTACTGCGTCGACCTGAACCGCAAGGCGCGCGACGGGCGCATCGACCCGCTGATCGGCCGTGCCGACGAGATCGACCGCACCATTCAGGTGCTCTGCCGGCGGACCAAGAACAACCCGCTCTACGTGGGCGATCCCGGCGTCGGCAAGACCGCCATCGCCGAGGGCCTGGCCAAGCGCATCGTCGACGGCGACGTGCCGGCGGTGCTGCATGACGCCACCATCTTCGCGCTCGACATGGGCGCGCTGCTGGCCGGCACCCGCTACCGCGGCGACTTCGAGGAGCGCCTGAAGGCGGTGGTCTCGGAAATCGAGGCCCAGGAAAACGCCATCCTCTTCATCGACGAGATCCACACGGTGATCGGCGCCGGCGCCACCTCGGGCGGCGCCATGGATGCCTCGAACCTGCTGAAGCCGGCGCTGCAAAGCGGCCTGCTGCGCTGCATCGGGTCGACCACCTACAAGGAATACCGCAGCTACTTCGAGAAGGACCGGGCCCTGGTCCGGCGCTTCCAGAAGATCGATATCGTCGAGCCCTCCATCGAGGACACGGTGAAGATCCTGCGCGGCCTGAAGCCCTACTACGAGGACCATCACCACGTGCGCTTCACCAACGAGGCGATCCGCACGGCGGTCGAGCTCTCGGCGCGCTACATCGGCGACCGCAAGCTGCCCGACAAGGCGATCGACGTGATCGACGAAGTCGGGGCTTCGCAGATGCTGCTGCCGGAATCCAAGCGCAAGAAGTCGATCGGCGTGAAGGACGTGGAGGCGGTGGTGGCTAAGATGGCCCGCATCCCGCCGAAGACCGTCTCCAAGGACGACCGCGCGGCGCTGCAGAACCTGGAGCGCGACCTCAAGACCATGGTCTTCGGCCAGGATCAGGCGGTGACGGCGCTCTCGGCCGCCATCAAGCTGGCGCGGGCCGGGCTGCGCGAACCGGAAAAGCCGATCGGCAGCTACCTCTTCTCCGGCCCCACAGGCGTCGGCAAGACCGAGGTGGCGCGCCAGCTCGCCCACTCGCTGGGCGTCGAGCTGACCCGCTTCGACATGTCGGAGTACATGGAGCGGCACTCGGTCTCGCGCCTCATCGGTGCGCCCCCGGGCTATGTCGGCTTCGACCAGGGCGGCCTCCTGACCGACGCCGTCGACCAGCATCCGCACTGTGTGCTGCTGCTCGATGAAATCGAGAAGGCGCATCCGGATCTCTTCAACATCCTGCTGCAGGTCATGGACTACGGCAAGATGACCGACCACAACGGCAAGTCGGTCGACTTCCGCAACGTGATCCTGATCATGACCACCAACGCTGGCGCCGCCGACATGGCCAAGCCCGTCATCGGCTTCGCCCGCGACGTGCGCACCGGCGACGACACCGAGGCGATCAACAAGCTGTTCACCCCGGAGTTCCGCAATCGCCTGGATGCGGTCATCCCCTTCACCCACCTGCAGCCCGAAGTGGTCTCCCGCGTGGTTGACAAGTTCGTCATGCAGCTGGAGGCGCAGCTCGCCGACCGCCAGGTCACCATCGAGCTGAGCGATGCCGCCCGCGAATGGCTGGCGACCAAGGGCTACGACAAGCAGTTCGGCGCCCGGCCGCTGGCCCGGGTCATCCAGGAGAACATCAAGAAGCCGCTGGCCGAGGAGTTGCTGTTCGGCAAGCTGGCCAAGGGCGGCGTGGTGCGCGTCGACATCGAGGACGGCCTGCCGACCTTCACCTATCCCGAGGGCACGGCGCCCAAGGGCAAGGGGAAGGGGGGCGCCAAGAAGGGCCCCAAGGGCGGCAAGCGCAAGGACGAGGCGGCGCTGGCCGAGTGACGCTTCACACTTCCGAAGGATAGAGGTCCGGCTCCGGAGACGGGGCCGGGCCTTTTCTTTGCGGCGCTTGCCGGTAGGCGGCGGGGTCGGCCTCGATCTCCGGCGGCGTGTCGCGGATCTTCTGCAGCAGCATCGGGTCGATCGGTTCATCCTGCGGCAGTCCGGCGTCGGCTCGAAAGCGGCGCAGGGCGTCGAGGGTCGACGGTCCGGCCAGGCCGTCGTGCGGGCCCAGATAGTAGTTGCGCTCGGCAAGTTCCCGCTGCACCTCCAGGACCGTGCCCATGACCGGCGCGCCGAAGGCGTAGACCTTCGGCAGCGCGAACTTGAGGTGGTCGAGCAGGCGTTTGCTGGCCTCTCCGTTCTCTTCCAGGCCGGCGTCGATCTGGTAGGCGCGGATGGCCGAGCGGGTCCGTGGTCCGGCGCGGCCGTCCACCGGGCCGGCATCATAGCCGTGCGCGTGCAGTTCCTTCTGGATGCCGCGCAGATAGGCGGCTTCCATCTGGTCCGGCGCCTGGGCGAGGTCGGCGGCGAAAACAGAATCGGCCGCTGTCGTCGCGGCGGTGAGGATGAGCAAAGCCGTCAAGGCAACTTGGAAGCTGGATCTGCGGATCATGCCGGCTCTCCCGATTTTGCTTGGCCCCGTTCTGGTCGGCCGCGGTTTCACTGATTGTGCTACGCGGTGAGGCCAACTGCCATCCCCGGCAGCCATTCCCGGCAGCCATCCCTTGGGGGGGCGGGCCTAGCGCCCCTTGCGGGCCGTGGCGATCCAACCGGGGATGTTCGGGAGCACCCGGATCTCCCGCAGAACGATCTGATCGGCCGCAAAGCCGCCGTTCTGCAGCAGCGCGGCCAGCGCCTGGCGGCCGTAGGTGCGGTGGGTTTCCGGGCCGGCGAACTTCCAGCGCCGCATCGCCGCCGCGTCGGTGGCGTAGAGGCAGATCAGGCCGCCAGGCCGCAGCACGCGTTGCACTTCCCGTAGGATTGCCTCCGCGTCATGCCAGAAGTAGACCACGTTGACGGCCAGGATCTTGTCGACGCTGCCGCCTGCCAGGGGCAGGTGGTCGAAGCCGCCCTGTGTCAGGATCATCCGCCCTGCGCGGATCGCCATCTGGTTCCGCTGGCAGGCCAGCTCCAGCATCGTCTGGGAAATGTCGACGCCAAAAATGCGGCCCTGCGGCGCCAGCATCGCCAGCGCTTCGATCGCGGCGCCGGGGCCAAAGCCCAACTCGAGAATGTCGTCGTCCGGCTCTATGTCGAGCGCCGCTATCGCTTCACGGTTCGGTTGGCGGTTCGCCAGCTCCATCGCATGGCCGAGCAGCCGGCCTGCAAGGCCCGACGGATGCTGAAGCTGCCGGCCGATCCGTTCCAGCGGGCCATCGAAGAAGTGCCTCAGGGTGTCAGCGCCGGACGTACTGGATGTCCGAGCCATCTTGTCCCTTGAAGGCGATTTTCACCAGAACCCGGTTGTTGTCGTACCAAAGCTCGCGCGGGAAGTCGCCGGTCATGGAGTAATGCTTGGCCTGCACCGGCGCCCCGTTCACCTGGACCTGTTCCTCGCCCTTGTAGGCCACGTCGATGTTGAGATCGGTGCCGACGAGGGAATTCAGAAGCTCCCTGGTTTCCAGGAAGGTCGAGTTCCAGAGGCTCGCCGGAATCGCACTGGCCTTGGCGGTGCGTTCCTCGCCGTCGCCGACGATCTTCAGCTCGCCGTTGCCGTCCGCTGTCGCCACCAGGGAATGATCCTCGCCGTCGTCGTGGGTTTTCGTCTCCATCGCGACCAGCTTGTTGTCGCGCCAGACTTCGTGGCCGTCGTGCTCGAAGCGGAACACCGTGATGAAGGCCAGCTTAACGGCAATTCGGGTCTTGATGTCGACCTCGAGAGCGTCGCCGTTCCGATGGAACGCGATCTGGTGGCTGCCGACTTTGTCGCCGTCACGCAGCACGGTGAAGTCGAGCTCCCCGCCGGCGGGTACCATCGCCGCCTGGGCCGGCAAGGCCGCTGCGGCGGCCCAGAGGGAGACCAGGAACACTGTCGTTTGGCCGATCTTGCGCATGCTGTATCTCCTGCATATGCGTTGCGGCGCTGCGGGCGCCTTGGCAGTCATTTCGCAGAACCCTGGCCCAGCAGGCTTACGGCTACCTTACGGGCCCGCCTTTCTGTCCAGCCCTTCTCTCCGGGGCGGGCCGCTTCAATTTTTCCTAGTTTTGACGTTCTTCCGGTGGTTTTCGCCGAAGTTCCCGTAAGGCTGCCGTAAGGCGGCGGGCGTATCCAGGGCAGGTGCCATCGCTCGGCACTCTATGGTTCTAGGAGATCAGGTATTGATCCTACGCGTTATCGAACGAGGCGACCCGCTCCGTTCGGACATAGAGGCCTATGTCCGGCAGGTCTTCGCGCGGCAGCATGACGCGGTCGTGCGAGACTTCCCCGACCGCCTGGCGGCCGTCCTGGCGCCCGACCGCTCGCCACTCTGCGCGGCTGGTATCCGTACGGTCGAAGACGGTTTTTTCTCGGAATTCTATCTGGATTCACCCATTGAAGCGGCGCTCGGCCGGGTCTGCGACGCGCCGGTCCAGCGCAGCCAGGTGATCGAGGTCACCTCCCTGGCAAGCGACCGGCCCGGGCATTCCTTTCTGCTGCTCGACTACATCACCCAGCTTGGCCGCGCCGACGGCCGGACTTGGGGGGTCTTCACGGCCACCGACAAGCTGCGCCGCTGCCTCGAACGCACAGGGCTGACCATCGCGACCCTGGCGGCGGCGCGTGCCGAGGCCGTGCCCAATCGCGCGGACTGGGGGCGCTATTACGAGGCCGACCCGATGGTCTGCGCAATGCAGGATCACAGCGAGCAGCCGATCTCCTTTTTGCCTCGGCAAGACCCGGCAGACGAAGCCGCCGCCGAAGCGTTTCCGGCAAGGGAAGTGAAGTTCCTTGATTGAACTGCTGGCGACTCTGGAGCGGCACGCCGAACAACATCCGGCACAGACCGCCTTTTCCTGGCCGGGCGGGGCGGTCAGCTATGGCGGCCTGCTGCGCCGCGTCGCCGGCGCCGCGGTGGAGCTTGCCGCTTTGCCGCCGGTCATCGGGCTGCTGGCCGAGGATGGGATCGACTGGGTCGTCGCCGACCTGGCGGCCAGCGCGGCGGGCAAGACGCTGGTGCCGGTCCCGCCGTTCTTCAGTCCGTCACAGATCGCCCACCTGGTCGCCGATGCCGGGGTTTCGCATGTGCTGACAGGTGCGCGGCTGCAGGCACTGGTCCATCCGACCGGCCTTTCCTACAGCGCGATACCGGTGGCAGAGGCGTCATCGCTTCGCTGCGTCGAGGGAGCGGGCCGCATCATCTATACCTCCGGCAGCACCGGCACCCCGAAAGGGGTGCGTCTCGCCGGCGGACAGATGACCCACAGCGTCAGGGCTCTGGCGCAGGCCAGCGAGGCGCGTCCCGGCGACCGGCACCTTTCGGTGCTGCCCTTCGCGCTGCTGCTGGAGCAGATCTGCGGCATCTACCTGGTGCTGTATGCCGGGGCGCAATGTCACATTGCCGCGGGCGTGGCTGAAAGCTGTGCCACGGGAGATCCCACGGCGCTGCTGCGCGCCTGTGAGGCTGAGCGTCCGACCACGACGGTCCTCGTGCCGCAACTGCTGGCCGCGCTGGCCGGCAGTTGCGCGGCACTCGGTAAGCGCGCGCCCGACTCCCTGCGCTTCGTCGCGGTCGGTGGCGCGGCTGTGCCGGCGTCTCTCCTGGAGAACGCCTGGCACGCCGGAATCCCGGCCTCGGTCGGCTACGGACTTTCCGAGTGCTGCTCGGTCGTCTCGGTCAGCCGTCCCGGCAGCCGAAGCCTGACGGCCGGCCCGCCGCTGCCCGGCGTGACGGTCGATATCGAAGACGGCGAGATCGTCGTCTCGGGGCCGACGGTCATGCAGGGCTACCTCGGCGGTGCGGACCCGCAGGGGCGCTGGCGCAGCGGCGATCTCGGACACTTCGACGCCGACGGCAACCTGGTCGTCGTCGGGCGCAAGGACAACCTTCTGGTCATGTCCAACGGCCGTAACATCAGCCCGGAATGGATCGAGGCGATGATCGAGCGGGATCCCCGCATCGGGCGCTGTGTCATCGTCTGCAATGACGACGGCGGCCTGACCGCGGTCGTCGTGCCGGCCACGCAAATGGCCGAGGCGAACCTGGCGGCCGTTATTCGTGCCGCGACGGCCGCTGCGCCGGCCTACGCCAGGCCCGCGGCCTTCGTGGCGACGACGGAAAACGTGATTGTCCGGGAAGGCCTGTTGAATAGCAAGGGCGAGCCACAGCGCGCGGCCTTTGCGCGTCACTTCAACGGCCGGACGGCCGGCCCCCACGGAATAGACAATACTCTGGAGTCCACGACGCTATGAGCAACTACGAGAAGCTGCTTCAAGACACAAAGGCAGAGCGGGAGGCGTTCCTGGATATCCCGATCATCCGTCAGGCCCTGGAGAAGGGGGTCGACCGAAGCCTCTACCTCGCTTACCTCTGCGAAGCCTATCACCACGTGAAGCATACCTGTCCGCTGCTGGCCTTCGCGGCGGCGCGCTGTCAGGAGGAAGACGCCCGGCTGCGCGAGGCCTTCTTCGACTATATCGCGGAGGAGCGCGGCCACGACGAGTGGATCCTGCAGGACATCGAGGCTCTGGGCGGTGACGCCGAAGCGGTGCGCCGTTCCCACGGTGGTGCCGCGGCGCGGATCATGACCGGCTATGCTTACTATGCGATCGAGCGTAGCGGCCCCTGTGCTTTGCTGGGCATGGTGCATGTCCTGGAGGGGATCTCGGCGGCCATCGCCACCCGGGCGGCAGAGTCGATCCGTGCCGGCCTCAACGAGACAGGCGATGCCGGCGGTGGCGGATTCTCCTATCTGGAAAGCCACGGCAGCCTGGACCAGGGCCACGTGAAATTCTTCGAGGAGCTGGTGAACGGCATCGGGTCGGCGGAGACCCTGGAGAGCATCATCGATACGGCGCGGATTATGTATCGGCTGTTCGGCGATGTTTTCCGAGATCTCGCGGCGCAAGCCAGGAGCAGCCGGAATGCGGCTTGACGGCAAGTCCGCGCTGATCACCGGCGCAGGCGCGGGAATCGGTCGGGAGCTCGCCGTCGAGGCTGGCCAGCGCGGCTTGTCGCTGTATCTGGTCGGCCGGCGGCTGTCGACGCTGGAGCAGACCCGGAGCCGGCTCAAGCCGGACGCCGTTGCCCGCTGCATCGCGGCCGACGTCACCACGCCCGAAGGCCGCCTTGCGATCACGAACGCCGTCGAGGCGGCCGGGCGCGGCCTGAACATCCTGATCAACAACGCCGGGACCATCGCCAATGACCTGCTCCAGGACAGCGCCGACGCCGACGTCAGCCGGATGGTCGATACCAACCTGATTGCCCCCATTCTGCTGACCCGCGACCTGCTGCCCGCGCTCAAACGCGCGGCGGGCGCGCGCATCGTCAATGTCGGCTCGGTCTACGGCGACATCGCCGCGCCAGGGTTCGCCGTCTATGCCGCCACGAAATTCGGCCTGCGCGGCCTCTCCGATGCGCTGCGGCGCGAACTTGCCGGCGAGGGCATCGGGGTGACCTACGTGGCGCCGCGCGCGACGCGGACCGAAGGGGTCGAGAACATCTCCGCCGCCCTGACGCGGCAGGGGGTCAATTTCGACGACCCCACGGCGGTGGCCGGCTGGATCTGGGAAGCCGTCGAACGCGAACGGCGCAGTGCCTATCCACCGACGGCTGAGCGCTTTTTCGTCGCCATCCAGCGCATTCTGCCGGCCCTCATCGACCGCAGCCTCAGTAAGCGGCCTTAAGGCCGGTCCATCCCGGACCTCCGCAAAGATCCTCTCATTGCAGCCGCTGCCCAGCCGTCTAAACTGCCGGCGGTGGCGGGACCGGCTTGACCGGGCACTCGGCAAAAGAGAACAGAGAGTCTGGGAGACAGTACCGGTTATGGAAAAGCGTACCCTTGGGCCCGGCGGGCCGCAGGTTTCCGCCGTGGGCATCGGCGCCATGTCGTTCAGCAACTTCTACGGCCCGACCAACGAGGCCGAGTCCCATGCCATTCTCAGCGCCGCGCTCGACCTCGGCATCGACCATATCGACACGTCGAACGTCTATGGCATGGGCGTCTCGGAGCGGGCGATCGGCAGCTTTCTCGCCAAGCAGGGCAAGGCCAAGGAAGACCTCTTCTGCATCGCCACCAAGGCGGCCATCAAGCGCGACCCGGATAGCGGCGCGCGCAGCTTCGACAATTCAGCCGCCCATCTGGAGACGGAGTTGGACGCCAGCCTTCAGAAAATGGGCGTCGAAAGCGTCGAGCTGTTCTACGTGCACCGGCGGGACCAGCAGGTCCCCATCGAGGAGGTGACGGGCACCCTGGCCGGCTTCGTGAAGGCCGGCAAGATCCGCCGCTTCGGTTTTTCCGAGATCGCGCCTTCGTCGCTGCGCCGCGCCGCGGCTGTGCATCCGGTGGCCGCGGTGCAGTCCGAGTATTCGCTCTCCACCCGGGCGCCGGAGCTGGGCCTGGTTCAGACCTGCGAGGCCCTGGGCACCGCGCTGGTCGCTTTCTCCCCGGTCGGGCGGGGCCTGCTGACGGACAAACCGCCCACGGCGGAGACCGTCGCCAACTCCGGTTTTCTGAAGGCGAACCCGCGCTTCCAGGAACCCAACTTCTCGGTCAACCTGAAGCTCACCGACGGCTACCGCGCTCTGGCGAAGGACCTGGGGGTCAGCGCGGCTGCCCTCAGCATCGCCTGGCTGCGCCACAGCAGCCCTTCGGTGATCGCCATCCCCGGCACCCGCTCGGTCGCGCATTTGAAAGAACTGGCCGCCGGTGGCGCGCTGAAACTGACGGACGCGGACATGGTGCGCATCGAGGAGGTGCTGCCGGTCGGCTGGGCGCACGGCGACCGCTACAACGATGCCCAGTGGGTCGGGCCCGAACGGTATTCGTGACGGGGTGGTTCAGCCGTCTTCAGCGGTTGTCGTCTCCGGCAGGGCCGCCGACTGGCCCGGGACTTCCGCGCCGGGCGAGGCGATGAACTCCAGCAGCAGCTTGCGTTTCAGCGCTTCACCGAAGACGGCGTAGGTGCGCGCCTCCACCGCGAAGCTGCCGGGGCCGCCGACGATGGTGCGGCGATAGAAGTCGACGACGGTTTCGCTGCCCCAGCGGGACGCCGTGTAGGTCAAGCGCCCGTCGATGGTGCCGATGACCTCTTCGTTGATGATCGGCAGCGCGTTGATCGTGATGCCGGCGGCCACGGCGGCGTCGCGGATCGGCGCGCAGCGCCCGCCGTCGCTGGGATGGTCGCTGGCGATGTCGATAACCCGCCGTGTCGCCTGGAAGTCGATTTCCAGCAGCATGCGCGCGGCGGCGGAGAGTCCGGCGGAGAGCGCGGTGTTGCCGGCGCTGGAGCGCGGCGCGGCGGCCACGGCTTCGCCGAAGGCCCGTGCCGAGGCGGCATCGGTCAGCACCTGCCAGTCCAGCACCCGCTTCACCTCGTTCTTGCCGGAGAACTCGACATAGGTGACGGCGATCCCGCCGCCGTTGAGGAGCAGGGCGGCGATGACGTCAGGGTCGGAAAAAGCTTCGCGGTAGCCGTCCTTCACCAGGGTGTACTCGGCTTCGTCCATGCTCTTGGAAACGTCGTTCAGCAGGACCAGCGCCAGATCGACCGCCAGGGCCGGGCCGGGCAGGGCGGCGCAGGCAGCGAATCCGGCAGCGAGAACCAAGGATTTCAGGCGCATGGGACGCTTCCTCCGGCTGGACGGCGCCGCGGAGGCGGGCCTTCCCCGTCATCCTAGCCGGATTTGTGGTGTCTTGGCGACCTCGCCGAAAGGCCTAGAACCCGGCGCCTGTCAGCAGCCGAACCTCAAAGACCGACCCGCGCCATCTGCTTTTCCGGGTAGCGTGTGCCCTGGACCGCGCCCGCCGGGAAGGCCTGAGAGAGGATTTCGATCTCATCCGGCGCCAGCTTTACGTCCAAGGCCGAGAGGCTGTCCTGCAAAGTCGCCCGGCGCGAACAGCCGGGCAAGGCGACGATGTCGTTGCCCTGCGCCAAGACCCAGGCGATGGCCAGCGCCGCCTGCGAGCAGTCCTTCGCCTTGGCCATTTCGGCCAAGGGGCTCATGACGGCCAGGTTGTGGTCGAGGTTGCCGCCCTGGAAGCGCGGCATGTCGTGGCGCCGGTCGCCCTCCGCCAGGTCGCCGGCTGAGGTGTATCGGCCGCTCAGCAGGCCGCGCGACAGCGGCGCGTAGGCGACATAGCCGATCCCCAGGTCGCGGCAGAGCGGCAGGATCTCCGCCTCCACGTCGCGGCTGGCCAGGGAGTACTCGGTCTGCAGGGCGGCGATCGGGTGGGTCTCCTGGGCGCGCGCCAGGGTCTGGGCGCCGGCCTCGGAAAGGCCGAGGAAGCGGACCTTGCCCGCTTCCACCAGCCGCGCCATGGCGCCGACGGTATCCTCGATGGGGGTCGAGGGATCCATGCGGTGCAGGTAGAAGAGGTCGATGGTCTCGACGCCGAGGCGCTTCAGGCAATTGTCGCAGGCTTCCGCCACATAATCCGGCTTGGCGTTCACTTCGCGCCGGCCGTCGGGATAGCGGATGTTGCCGAACTTGGTGGCCAGGACCACCTTGTCGCGGCGGTCGGCGATAGCGCGGCCGACCAGCTCCTCGTTCTTGCCGTTGTTGTAGGCGTCGGCGGTATCGATCAGCGTGACGCCGGCGTCGATCGCCGCGTGAAGGGTGCGCACCGCCTCGTCCGGATCCGGCTTGCCGTAGATCGGCGTCATCGCCATGCAGCCGAGACCCAGCGCGGAAACACTGGGACCCTGGCTGCCGAGTTTGCGTTGCTGCATCGCGTCCCCCCCAGTAACGACGTTTTCCGTCATTCTTGTCTGGAATGTTCGCA
The DNA here is from genome assembly GCA_048268885.1 of Kiloniellaceae bacterium. Taxonomy (GTDB): domain Bacteria; phylum Pseudomonadota; class Alphaproteobacteria; order Kiloniellales; family Kiloniellaceae; genus Pelagibius. Next base: position 138,387 of record JBLWUP010000004.1, read on the forward strand.
CCATCGCACCGCGATGGCCAGGCCTCAGCGCTAGTCCGCCGTGCCTTCCTTGAACGGGCTGTGCTCTTTGAGGCCTTCGATCTCGTAGGTCATGGCCTCGCGCTCGCGGACCAGGAACTCCTCGACGGCGTGGCTGAAGTTGGGGTCGGCGATCCAGTGGGCGCTGTAGGTTGCTGTCGGCAGGTAGCCGCGCTGGATCTTGTGTTCGCCCTGGGCGCCGGCCTCGACCCATTGCAGGCCGTGGGCGATGGCGTAGTCGATGGCCTGGTAGTAGCAGGTCTCGAAGTGCAGGAACCTGAAGCGTTCCAGGCAGCCCCAGTTGCGGCCGTAGAGCGTGTCGTCGGACTTCAGATTCAGGGCGCCGGCGACCAGCTCCTCCTCGTAGTCGGCCATGACCAGCACCACCTTGTCGGCCAGGCGCTCGCCCAGCAGGTGGAAGAACTCCCGCGTCAGGTAGGGCTGGCCCCACTTGCGGTCGGCCGTGGCCATGTAGAACTCGAAGAAGGCGTCCCAGTGGCGCGGCGTGATTTCGTCGCCGCTCAAGGGGCGCAGCCGGATGCCGCTTTCCGCCACCTTGCGGCGCTCCTTCTTGATGGCCTTGCGCTTGCGCGAGACGAGGTCGGCCAGAAAGTCGTCGAAGCTCTCGTAGCCGCGGTTGCGCCAGTGGTACTGCACGCCGAGGCGTTGCAGCAGGCCGAAGTCGCCGAGGGTGTCGTACTGTTCCTGGGGCGGAAAGGTGATGTGCAGGGAGGAGACCTGGTGACGCCGCGCCAGTTCCAGCATGGCGGCGACCAGACCGGTCGTCACCTCCCGCTTGTCGGCGGCCGGATTGACCAGCAGGCGCGGCCCCGTCGCCGGGGTGAAAGGCACCGAGCATTGCAGCTTGGGATAGTAGCGGCCGCCGGCGCGCTCGAAGGCGTCGGCCCAGTTCCAGTCGAAGACGTACTCGCCGTAGGAATGACTTTTCAGGTAAAGCGGCGCGCAGCCCAAGAGCGCGCCGCCCGGCCCTCCCTGGGGGTTCTCCAGAACCAGGTGCTGCGGCAGCCAGCCGCTGTCGGCGGTGGCAGAGCCGCTTTCCTCCAAGGCGTTCAGGAAAGCGTGGCTCACGAAAGGGTTGCCGCCGGCGCAGGCATCCCAGTCCGCCGCCGGCACCTCGGCAATGCGGCTGACCACCTTGACCGCCAGGCTGTCGCTTCCGTCCGGCATGGCCTGTCCCGAAGAGTCCCGTGTCACCTCAAGTCTACTCTATGAGATGACACCGATCACGTGTCAGACAAGGGCCGAGGGTCGGGCCGGTGTGGATATCGCCTCAATCCGCCTGCAGGAACCAGGTGTATTCCAGCGGCGATATCTGCAGTTCGAAGCTTTCGAGCTCGGCCAGCTTACAGGCGGAATAGGCACGCAAATAATCGGCTCCGAAATAATCCGCCAGGCCGCAGGTCGCGGTGAGCATCTCGTAAGCGCGGGCCGGGCGGAACGGCAGGCTCTCGTCGTACTCCATCGCCGCGTTGCCGTCCCAGGGGTCGCCGGGGTCGGATTTCTCGACGATGCCCTTGTGGATGCCGCCCAAGAGGGTCGCCAGCGCCAGGTAGGGATTGGCGTCGGCGCCGGCGACGCGGTGCTCGATGCGCCGCGCATCGCCGCTGCCGGCGGGAATGCGCAGGGCGACGGAGCGGTTCTCGAAGCCCCAGCTGCGCTGCGTCGGCACGAAGATGTCCGGCAGGTAGCGCCGGTAGGAGTTGATGTTGGGCGCCAGGAAGGCCATTGATTCCGGGAGGACCTCCAGCACACCGCCGATGGCGTGGCGCAGGGTGTCGCTGGCGATATCCTTGCCGCCGTCGAAGACGTTGCGGCCGTCTTTGTCCAGCAGGCTGACGTGCATGTGCATTCCGTTGCCGGCGCGCTCCACGTAGGGCTTGGCCATGAAGGTGGCCTGGAAGCCATGCTTCAGGGCGACGCCCTGGACGATGCGCTTGAACAGCACGCAGTCGTCGGCGGCCTGGACCGGGTCGTCGACGTGTTCCAGGTTGATCTCGAACTGGCCGGCGGCGTACTCCGCCGTCACCGCGCCGGTCGGCACCTCCTGGATCTCGCAGGCCTTGGTGATGTCGTCCAGCATGGCGTCGTAGGCGTCCAGAGTCTTCATGCCGTAGACCTGGGTGCCGAAGTCGCGCCGGCCGGTCGCCGGCGAAATGGGCGGCTGCGGCGAGCCGTTCGGCGTGCGCTCGCGGTCGATCAGGTAGAACTCCAGCTCGAAGGCGATCACCGGCTTGAGGCCCATGTCGCCGAGGCGCTGGGCGACCCGGCGCAGCACGTTGCGCGGCTCGTAGTAATAGGGCGCGCCGTCGTCGTCGACCAGCGTCACCATGACCTGGGCCAGCGGCCGCTGCGCCCAGGGCACCGGCAGTAGGGTGCCGGGAATGATGTTGGCCTGGTAGTCGGGGTCGCCGTCGGAAAAGCCGATCCCGTCGGGGTCGTGGCTTTCGCCCATGGTGTCGAGCATGAAGACCGAGCCGGGGATGGCGAAACCCGATTCCATCACCTTGCCCAGTTCGGCGATGGGATAGCGTTTGCCGCGGATCACTCCGGAAAGGTCGGGGAAAATGGCGTCGAGCGATCCCGTGTCGGGATAGCGGCTGAGGAATTGAGCGGCCTCGCCGGGCAGCTTTTGGGTTGTGTCTGGCATGATGTCTATTTGGCCCGGCAGCCGCGGGCTCCGTCAAGGGGGGCGGCTGCCGGACGGGTTCTCACTTTCTGCTGTTAACCGATTTCCACCACGGCCTCGACCTCGACGGCGACGCCGGCGGGCAGGGAAGCGGCGGAGACCGCGGCACGGGAATGGCGGCCCTTGTCGCCGAAGACCTCGACCATCAGGTCGGAGGCGCCGTTAATGACTTTCGGCTGGTCGGTGAAATCGCCGGTGGAGTTGACGAAGCCGGTCAGCTTCACCACCCGCTTCACGCGGTCCAGGTCGCCGCCGCAGGCGGCCTTCGCCTGGGCGACAACGTTGATGGCGCAGAGGCGGGCGGCCGCCTGGGCATCCTCCACCGACATGCTCTCGCCCAGCTTGCCCTGGAACTGGAACTTGCCGTCCTTGATGGGGACCTGCCCGGAGATGAAAACCAGGTTTCCGCTCTGTACGAAACCGACGTAGTTGGCCACGGGGGCGGCGGCCTCCGGAACATCGAGGCCCAGTTCTGCGATCCGGGCGTCCACTTCTCCTGCCATGGGGCGGGTCCTCCATATGGGAAATTACTGAATGCAAAAGCGCCGGGAGCATAGCTCCCGCCCCTGAGGGGCCACAAGCCCGCCGAGCGACATCTTCTCGCCGGTCTGCGCCGGCCTCTCGGCACCCCGCTTTCACCGGATCGGTCCCCAACCGGATGGGTCCCGTCCGGAGGCGGCCGCCTACAGCCGGTGGTTTTGGATGCGGGGGGCCAATGGCGCAGAGGATGAGGCGGTGCCGGAATCGCCCCTGAAATCGCCCCGAAAATCGCCACGGAGATGACAGGAAAGGAAGAAGTTCCCGGAAAAGCGTTCTATAGTGGGGCACCTGGAAGAGTCCGGAGGCCGGGGTCCTGGGCAGGCCCCGGAGAGAAGCCTGGCGCGTCAGCGACATGGGGTCTTGCAAGTCCCACAGGCACACGGACCGGGGGGACGGGCATGAAGCTGCGTTACCTTCTGCTGATCATTTTCGGTCTGGTGACCGCGGTTCCGCTCGTCCTGTTCTGGGCCTGGCCCCATTCCCAGTCTTTGACCAACGAGCTGGAAGACGTCCGCGACCGTCACCTCCTGATCGCCGAGACGCTGGCGATTTCCCTCAAGAACTATCACCGCGATGCCAGCGCGGCTTTCGGACTGATCTACGCCCATCTGGCGGCTGAGGGCAGGATGGAGGGCGCCGAAGAGTTGTTGCAGGAACTCAGTTTCCGCAACGTCTGCCTCTTCGACTCGGCCAGCGGGCGGATCACGCAGCGGATCGACAGCTTCGACAACCGCTGTCCGGAAAGCCTTTCCGAAGAGAAGCTGGAGTTTTTCACGGCGCTGGCATCGGGCGACGGCGTCGGCATCTCTCCGGTCATGGCCGGGGGTGAGGAGAACGGCGAGGGAGGGCCGACACTCTACATCGCCGCCATGGCGCAGGGCCGGCTTGCCGTTGGGGCGCTTTACACCGACTTCTTCGTTGAACTCGCCGATAACGTGGTTTTCGGGCGCCGGGGGCATGGCTTGATCGTGGACCAGACCGGCCGCGTCCTGGCGCACCCCAACGACGCGTGGCAGCGAGAACGGCGCAGCCTCAGCGCTATCGAACCGGTACAGCGGATCCTGCGCGGCGAGGCCGGCGTTTCGCTCTTCGACGCGCCGATGCTGGGTGAGGAGGCGGTGGCCGCCTTTACGGTGGTCGAGGGCACCGGCTGGGGCGTCATGGTGGTGCAGCCGGTGGCCGAACTGCGGGACCGGGCCGAACAGGTGCGCCGCTCCGCCCTCATCGTCGTCGTCATCGGCATGGTGGCGGCCCTCGTTATCGGGTCCCTGGTCGCGTTCTACATGACCCGCCCCTTGCGCGCGGTTTCGCAGGCCGCGCGGCGCATGGCGGCGGGCAACGCCGAGGCACGCACCCATGTCAGCGAGGGCGCCCTGGTGCCGGAGGAAATGCGCGACCTGCAGATCTCCTTCAACGTCATGGCCGAGGCCATGGAACGCTCCAAGCGCGACGAGCACGAAGCGCGGTTGCGCGCGGAGGAGGCCAACCGCTCCAAGTCCGCCTTCCTGGCCAACATGAGCCATGAGCTGCGCACGCCCCTGAACGCCATTCTCGGATTCTCAGAGGTGATCCTGGCGGAGACCTTCGGGAAGATCGGCTCCAGCCGTTACCAGGAGTACCTGCAGGACATTCGGGTCTCCGCGCGCCATCTGTTGGAACTGATCAACGACCTGCTCGATCTCTCGCGCATCGAGGCCGGCGCCGTGCAGCTGAACGAAACCTGGCTCGCTCTCGCCGATGCTCTGGAGGAAAGCGCCGCCATGTTCCGCGAGAACTGCGCCAGCGGCGGGTTGGAGCTTTCCCTCGACTGCCCGCAGGAGAACCTGAGCATCCTGGCCGACGCGCGGGCCCTGCGCCAGATCCTCATCAACCTGCTGTCCAATGCGGTGCGTCACACCCCGGCGGGCGGCCGGGTGGTTCTCGGCGCCAGGCTGGCGGAAGGCGGCAGGCTGGACCTCTTCGTCACCGACACGGGCGTCGGCATACCGGCCCACGATTTGAAGCGCGTTCTGCAGCCTTTCGAGCAGGTGGCCACCGACCAGAACCGGCCGCAGGAAGGCACCGGCCTCGGCCTTTCCATCGTCAAGCAGCTAGTCGACCTGCACGGCGGCGAGCTGAAGCTGGAGAGCGAGGTCGGCAAAGGCACGACGGTCACCTTCACCCTCCCGCCGGAGCGGGTGCAGAGGGGCAAGAGAGACGCCAGCCAAGAGGCTGTATAGTCCCGGCGGTCCGCCGGCAACAGACGCTTCCTGATAGGTAGTTTTTCACCGCCAACGCGAAGTGTGGATGTCCGGTCTGCGTCGGGGGATAGTTAAAGCTGCTCCGCGCGGCGCATACCTGTAGAGCAGGGCTCCGGCGAAGAAGATGCGAGATATCTGAGGAAGGTTCCCATGTTCTTTGCCGACTGGCAGGTCCTGCAGGTCACCATCGTTCTGAGTCTCGTGGCCTTCGTGTTTTTCGGCTTTGTTCGCGAGAAGATGCCGCCGGACATCGTGGCGCTCTGTGCGGTCGGGGTGCTTCTGGTCACGGGCATTCTTTCCACGGCCGATGTGTTGAGCGTTTTCAGCAATCCGGCGCCGTTCACTATTGCCGCGATGTTCGTGCTGAGTGCGGCGCTGGAGCGGACCGGAGTGATCGATGGCCTTGGCCGCCTTGTCAGCCGTGCCGGAGGGCATTCGCCACTGCTGTCGGTGGTTTTGCTGCTTTGTAGCGTGATGTTCCTTTCCGCCTTCATAAACAACACGCCGGTGGTAGTGATCCTGACGCCGGTTGTGATAGGCCTCGCCCACGCCATCGGGGTATTGCCTTCCAAGCTGCTGATTCCATTGTCGTTCGCAAGCATCTTCGGTGGCTCCACGACCCTCATCGGTACTTCTACCAACCTTCTGGTCGATGGGGTCGCCCAGGAACAGGGTCTGGAACCCTTCGGGATGTTCGAGATCACGGCAGCGGGGTTGGTCATGGGCGCGGTCGGAATAGCCTACCTGTTGACGGCCGGTCGCTGGCTCCTGCCGGATCGCGAGCTGCTGGCCGATGTTCTGCCGCGTTCGGAGGACCGCCACTTCATGGCCGACATCCTGATACCACTCGACTCGCCGCTGGTCGGCAAGCGATTGAAAGGTGCCGGCTTTACCGAGGAGCGCGGTCTGCGTGTCGTCGACCTCATTCGCCGCGACCAGTCCATTGGGCAGGCCATGGCAGAGGCTGTGCTGCAACCCGGCGACCGCCTGATCGTCCGCAGCAAGGTCGGCGATATGCTGGGGCTTCGGGAGGCCGGCGACGTCGCCTTTGGGCACCAGGACGTGCATGCCATCGAGCCGATCGGCGCGCGTGAGACCGTGGTGATGGAGGGCGTGGTCGGTCCACAGTCGCGGTTTCTCGGCCGCCGTGTCGCCGACCTCAACCTCAGGCGCCTCTATGGCGCCTATATCCTCGCTATTCACCGCCGCGGCGAGGGCCTGCCCGGCAGTTTCGACAACGTGCGCCTGCGCATGGGCGACACGCTGTTGCTGGAGGGGTCCGCTGACAGCATGAAGCGGCTGTTCGACTACAAGGAACTGGTAAACCTCACCCATCCGACGGGCCGTCCGTTGCGGCGGGACAAGGCGCCCATCGCCATCGTCGCGGTCCTGCTTGTGATGGGACTCTCGGCGTTCGAGTTTCTGCCCATCGCAGCCCTGGCGCTCATCGCCGCGACCGCCGTCGTGGCGTTGCGCTGCCTTGACCCGGAGGAGGCTTATGCCTCAGTCCGCTGGAACATTCTGATGCTCATCTTCGGCATGCTGGCCGTCGGGTTGGCAATGGAGAAGACCGGTGCGGCCCTGATCATTGTCCAGAGCCTCGCTGCCGTGGCCGGGATTTTGGGGCCCTTGGCGGTGCTTTCGGCGGTTTACCTGATCACCTCGCTGATGACCGAGATCATGAGCAACAATGCCGCGGCGATTCTTCTGACGCCGATTGCCGCGGCTCTTGCCGTACAACTCGGCGTCGATCCGCGCCCCTTTGTCGTTGCCGTCATGTTTGCCGCCAGCGCCTCTTTCGCCACACCGATTGGCTATCAGACCAACACCTTCGTCTATGGCGCGGGCGGCTATCGTTTTGCTGACTTTATCAAAGTCGGATTGCCGCTCAACCTCATCCTCTGGGCAGTTGCGACGATGATCATTCCGATATTCTGGCCGGTGGAATGAACGCGGCGGGCGTAATGCAAGAAAAGAAGGGGGTGCACCGCCGCCGCGGGGCACCCCTTCAAGTTCACAGGGAGAACTCAGACGTGAGTCATACAGGTAGGAGGCTCTACGTGAGTATCTGTCCTGCTACTCTTCATGAGCAGCCGCTGGTGCTGCCGCAGGTTGCGCACTTCAGACACGTGCCATTGCGCACCAGCGTAAAGTTACCGCACTCGGCACAGGAGTCGCCCTCGTAGCCCTTCATGCGGGCTTCGCGGACGCGCTCCAAGCGCGTATCGACCTCTCGGACGACGGCGGTCTCGACGGCAACGGCTTCGGCGGTGCCTGCGGAGCCGACGAGTTCTTGGGTGACGCTGCTGGCGGTCACGGTGGTGGTCTGGGTCGCCCCAGCAGACATCCCCGTGGTTCCGTTGGCAGCGCCGCCGTTCAAGACCAGGAGCTGGTTGCGCACGAAGCCCTTGGAGGCGTAGCGGCGGACCGTTTCGGCCACCGCTTCCTCGGGCAGATCCCCTTGGCCGTCCCCTGTGCCCAGGCTGTCCGGCATGATGTCGGCCGGTTCCACATGGGCCAGGTCGTTGCGGCCGAGGTAGGAGATCGCAAGCTCCCGGAAAATGTAATCGAGCACGGAGGTGGCCATCTTGATGGTGTCGTTGCCGTCGACCATGCCCGAGGGTTCGAAACGCGTGAAGGTGAAGGCCTCGACGTATTCCTCCAGCGGTACGCCGTACTGCAGGCCGATGGAGATGGCGATGGCGAAGTTGTTCATCAGGCTGCGGAAGGCGGCGCCTTCCTTGTGCATGTCGATGAAGATCTCGCCGACCTTGCCGTCTTCGTACTCGCCGGTACGGAGATAGACTTTATGTCCGCCGACCACGGCCTTCTGGGTGTAGCCCTTGCGCCGCTGCGGCAGGCGGTCGCGCTCGCGGTTGCGCTCGACCACCCGCTCGATGATGCGCTCGGCGACGATCTGGGCGCGCTCCGGCTGGCTGGCCGCGGCGACCTTCTCCGCCAGGGTCTCGTCCTCGTCGTCGTTGATGTCGTCCAGGATGCTGGAGGTCAGCGGCTGCGACAGCTTGGAGCCGTCGCGGTACAGCGCGTTGGCTTTCAGGCCCAGGCGCCAGGACAGCATGTAGGCGTCCTTGCAGTCCTCCACCGTGGCGTCGTTCGCCATGTTGATGGTCTTGGAGATGGCGCCGGAGATGAACGGCTGCGCCGCCGCCATCATGCGGATGTGGCTCTCCACCGAGAGGTAGCGCTTGCCGTGCCGTCCGCAGGGGTTGGCGCAGTCGAAGACCGGCAGGTGCTCGTCACGCAGGCCCGGCGCCCCTTCCAGGGTCATGGCGCCGCAGCAGTAGCCGTTGGCGGCGTCGACCTCTTCCTTGGTGAAGCCCAGGGCCGACAGCATGTTGAAGGAGACGTCCTCCAGCTCGGCCCGGGTGAAGCCCAGGGCCTTGGTGCAGAACTCCTCGCCCAGGGTCCACTTGTTGAAGGCGAACTTGATGTCGAAGGCGCTGGCCAGGCCCGCTTCCAGGGCCTGCAGGGCGGCCTCGGTGAAGCCCTTGGCCTTCAGGCGATCGTGGTTGATGCCCGGAGAGTCCAGCAGGGTGCCGTGGCCCACTGCATGGCGGATGATGTTTTCGATCTCGCCTTCGCCGTAGCCCAGGGTGCGCAACGCCTCCGGCACCGTGCGGTTGATGATCTTGAAGTAGCCGCCGCCGGCCAGCTTCTTGAACTTCACGATGGCGAAGTCCGGCTCGATGCCGGTGGTGTCGCAGTCCATCACCAGACCGATGGTGCCGGTGGGGGCGATGACCGTCGTCTGGGCGTTGCGGTAGCCGTACTTCTCGCCCAGCTTCAGGGCCTTGTCCCAGGCGTTCTTGGCCGCCTTGATCAGGGCCTTGTCCGGGCAGGCGCGCGGCTCCAGCGGCACCGGCGCGATGGACAGCTCCTCGTAGTTCGCGCGGTGGCCGTAGGCGGCGTGGCGGTGGTTGCGGATGACGCGCAGCATGTGCTCCGCATTGTCCTCATAGCGCGGGAAGGCCCCCAGCTCCTCGGCCATCTCGGCGGAGGTGGCGTAGGCAACGCCGGTCATGATCGCGGTCAGCGCCGCGGCCAGGGTGCGGCCTTCCTCGGAGTCATAGGGCACGCCGGAAGCCATCAGCAGGCCGCCGAGATTGGCGTAGCCGAGGCCCAGGGTGCGGAAGTCGTAGGAGCGCTGCGCGATTTCCGGCGAGGGGAACTGCGCCATCAGCACCGCGATCTCCAGGGTGATGGTCCACAGCCGCACGGCGTGCTCGTAAGCCTCGACGTCGAAGGGATCGTCACCGCGGCGGAAGGCCATGAGGTTCAACGAGGCCAGGTTGCAGGCCGTGTCGTCGAGGAACATGTACTCCGAGCAGGGGTTGGAGCCGTTGATGCGTCCGGAGGCCGGGCAGGTGTGCCACTCGTTGATGGTGCTGTCGTACTGCATGCCCGGATCGGCGCAGGCCCAGGCGGCGTAGGAGATCTGGTCCCACAGCTCGCGCGCCTTGACCTTCTTGTGCAGCTTTCCGTCGGTGCGGCGGATCAGGCTCCAGTCGTCGTCGTTCAGCACGGACTCGATGAAGCTGTTGGGGACGCGCACGGAGTTGTTGGAGTTCTGGCCGGAGACCGTCAGGTAGGCGTCGGAATCCCAGTCCGTGTCGTAGGTCTTGAAGTCGATCGAGGTGTAGCCCTGCTTGGCGAACTGCACCACGCGGGCGACGTAGTTCTCCGGCACCAGGGCGGCGCGGGCGGCCTTCATGGCGGCCTTCAGCGCGAAGTTCTTCTTCGGGTCGAAGGCGTCGGTCTGCTCGCTGCCTTCCACGGCTTTGAACTCGTGGCAGGCGCGCATGATGGTGTTGAGGTGCTTGTCGCAGGTCTTGGAGCCGGTGACCAGCGCCGCGACCTTCTGCTCCTCGTGGACCTTCCAGTTGATGTAGTTCTCGATGTCCGGATGGTCGAGGTCGACGGTGACCATCTTGGCGGCGCGCCGCGTGGTGCCGCCGGACTTGATGGCGCCGGCCGCGCGGTCGCCGATCTTCAGGAAGGACATCAGGCCGGAGGAGCGCCCGCCGCCGGAGAGCGACTCGCCCTCGCCGCGCAGGGCGGAGAAGTTGGTGCCGGTGCCGGAGCCGTACTTGAAGAGGCGCGCCTCGCGGACCCAGAGGTCCATGATGCCGTTGTCGTTCACCAGGTCGTCGCCGACCGACTGGATGAAGCAGGCGTGCGGCTGCGGGTGCTCGTAGGCGCTGGCGGCGCGGGTCAGCTCGCCGGTGGAGAAGTCGACGTAGTGATGGCCCTGGCTCGGGCCGTCGATGCCGTAGGCCCAGTGCAGGCCGGTGTTGAACCACTGCGGCGAGTTCGGCGCGGCCATCTGCTTGGACAGCATGTAGCGCATCTCGTCATAGTAGGCGCGGGCGTCTTCCTCGGCGTCGAAGTAGCCGCCCTTCCAGCCCCAGTAGGTCCAGGTGCCGGCCATGCGATGGAAGACCTGCTTGGCCGAGGACTCGCCGATGAAGCGCTCGTCCTCGGCGATGTCGGCCATGGCCTCGTGGTCCGGTTCGCTGCGCCACAGCCAGGACGGCACGTTGTCCTCGGGCACGCGCTTGGACTTCAGGGGCAGGCCGCGCTTGCGGAAGTACTTCTGGGCCAGGATGTCGCAAGCGACCTGCGACCAGGAATTGGGGACTTCGATGTCCTCGGCGCGGAACACCAGAGAGCCGTCGGGATTGCGAATCTCGCTCGACGTCCGGCGAAATTCGATCTTGTCGTAGACGTCGGTGCCAGCTTCCGTAAAACGACGCGCAACCCGCATGCGGTATTCTCCAATCTCGCTTTAAATCTGTTAATCCTGCAACGCGTCACAGATGGTGGGGACAGAGCCTGACGTTGTCCTGCTTGGACCCTGGCTCGTTCCTGTCCGCTGTCCCCGGAATCCCCCGCAAATCCTCGCGATTTGCTGCATCTTGTGACGCATCGTCATTAAACCACAACATATGCCCGAGGTCACCACATTTTGAGTTAAGAACTCGTTAAAACGCCATGACTTGGGCCATGACTTGGGGGACGGTGAGCCGGGAAGCGCGGTATGCCGCGGCTTCCCGGACGAAGGGGGCCAAAGGGGAAAATTTTCCGCTCCCCGGGTGGGGCGGCCGCGGGGAACGACTCTGGATCGGAAGAAGATCCGTTCTAGGCGGCGGGCGGCAGCGGCGGGTGCTGCTTCTCGGCCAGGGTGGCGAGGGTGAGGGCGGCGAAAACCAGGGCGACGCCGGCGCCCTGCAGCGCGCTCAGCGATTCGCCCAGCAGCAGCATGGCGCTGAGGATGGCGATCACCGGTTCCAGGTTGAAGATCAGGGCGGTGCGCAGGGCGCCGCCGAAACGCACCGCGCCGACCACGCTGAAGAAGGCGACGATGAAGCCCAGGCAGACGATGGCGAGGGCGCTCCAGCCGAGCGGGCTCTGCGGGGCGGCGAGACTGTCGCTGGCCAGGGCGTAGGGGGCGGCGACGGCCAGGGCGACGAGGTTCATATAGAGGCCGACCGGCAAGACCCCCTGACGGGCCGGCAGGCGGTCGGCGGAGAGCAGCAGCAGGGTGCCGGAGAGCGTGGCGCAGAAGGCGAGCCCCAGGCCCAGCGGGTCCAGCACCGAAAAGGACGGGGCCAGGGCCAGGCCGAGCCCGGCGAAGGCGGCGGCGAAGGCGGGCGCCGCGATCCAGCCGACCCGGCTGCGCCCGAAGAGGCCCAGCAGGGCGGCGACCAACACCGGGTGGGCATAGAACACCAGCGCGGCCAGGGAGACCGGGATGTAGGCCACGGCGCTGAGGTAGCCGATGGTGATGCCGAGCTGGCCGAGGGAGATGCCGACCACCGGCCAGAAGGCGCCGGGCACCAGGGCGAAGGAGGCGCGGCGCGCCAGGATGATCGCGGTGATGATCAGGGACGGCACCAGGGCGCGGGCGCAGATCAGAGTCACCGGATTGGTGCCTTCGTCGTAGGCCAGCCGGGTGATGCTGATCATCACCCCGTAGCTGCTGGCGCCGACCACGGCGAGCAGCAGGCCGAGGCGGCTGGTGGCCGAAAAGTCGCCTACGGCGGGTTCGCTGGCGGTGGGCTCGCTGGACAAGGCGGGGACTCCGGTGGTGCGGCGGGCCCGTCTTAAGCGCGGGAGGCCAGGGGCAGGTTCACCAGCAGGTTCTGCGGCTTGAGGCGCAGCTGGCTTTGCTCGGTCATGGCCATGGCCAGGTAGACCGGCCGCCCGGCGACGTTGGGCAGCAGCAGCGAGGGATCCTCGAACTCCATGCGGAAGAGGGAGAGCAGGCGCGCCAGGCGGCCTTCGCCGACCTCCACCCCGTTGTAGAGATCGTTCAGCAGAGAGGTGCCCTCGGCGTCGAGGCCGATGTGCCAGACCCAGCGCTCGTCGCTGATCTTCTGGACCGGCTGGATGGAGACGCCGATGTCGTAGAAGTGCCTGATCCAGCGCTCCAGCACGCGGCACAGCGCGTCCAGCCCGGCGCCGGCGAAATTCAGGTTCAGCACCGTGTCGTAGCGGTTGTCGCGGCCCCAATAGATCTCGGCATTGTCTTCGGTGAGCACGTCCAGCTCCACCGTGCGCAGCGGCGTCTGCGCTTCGGCGACCAGCCGGCCGAGACTGCCGAAGCCGCCGGAGCTGGCGTACATCTCCACCGTCTCGGCGTCGGCGGCCATGAGGACGCCGTCGTTGATGGTCACCTGCTGGGCGCGGAACAGCAGTTCGGCGGCGCGCAGCTTCAGCGGGTCGCTCTCGCCCTCCAGCGTGGCGCGGGCGATGACGTGGGCCAGCTGGTCGATGAACAGCGGCGGCACCATGACGCCCTTGGCGTTGCCCTCCGGTTCCAGGAAGAGCTTCAGGTAGGCGTCTTCCAGGCTGTCGGCGGCCAGCAGGCGCTCGCGGAAGCCCAGCACCACCTGGTAGTTCTCGATGGCGTCGGGGTCGGCCATGGCGGCCAGGCGCTCGCCGCTCACCGCCTCGCGCGGGTTGCGCAGCAGGGCGGCGTGCAGCGCCCGTTCGGCCTCGTTGGACTCCTCGACCGGGCGCACTTCCGGGCGGTTCAGATAGGCGCGCAGGAAGTCGTCGGTCACCGCCAGGTGGCCCCCGGCGCCCCGTTCAGGGTCGCGCCGTTCGAGAAGGTGATAGCCGGAATCTTGCCAGAAATCGTGCATGGCCGCTTCTATAGGGGCCGGGCGGGCGGCTGTCCAGGCGAGTGTCCAAGCGGGTGGCGAGGCAGGAGTCGAGTCCGGGCCGGCATCGCCGCGTTCCGGCCTTCGCGCCTGCGGCGAGGGCGGCTGCAATTGTTCGCGCCGCTATCTGTCGATGGTGCTAGGCTTTCGGCATAACACCGCCTTGAGCGGTGGAAACGACAAGAACTCAGAGGGAGGAACGTACGATGCGTAAAGTCTACCTGCCGGGGGCTGTGCTCTGGGCCTCTTTGGTTGCCGCTCTGACAGTTTTCTCCGGCTTCTCTGGCCCGGTCCTCGCGGCGGATATGGCCGGGGGCATGAAGGTGCTCTCGGACAAGACGGCGACCGGGTTCAAGTTCCCCGAGTCCGTTGCCTACGACGCCAAGGCCAAGGTGCTCTACGTCAGCGAGTTCGGCTCCGAACTGAAGCCGACCCAGATGGACGGGAAGGGCCGCATCAGCAAGGTGGCGCTGGACGGCAGCGTGATGGAACAAGCCTTCCTGCCGGCCGAGGGGCAGGTGCTCAACAAGCCCAAGGGCATCTGGGTCGCCGGCGACCGGCTCTGGGTCACCGACATCGACTCCGTCTGGGTCTTCGACACCTCCACCAAGGAAGGCCGCAAGGTGGCCTTGCCGGGCATCCAGTTCGCCAACGATCCGACAATCGTCGGTGACGCGGTCTACGTCAGCGACAACCGGGGCGACCAGCTCTATCGCGTGACGCCGGCGGACTTCCTCTCGCTGCAGGGCGAGCCGGAGGTCACGCTGGTTTCCTCCGGCAAGTCGGTCAATCCCAACGGCCTCTTCCCGGGCGCGGACGGATCGCTGCTGATGGTCGGCTTCAAGTCCAACGAGGAAGCGCGCGGGATCTACGCCATGATGCCGGGCGGGGAGCCCAAGGCGCTGGCGGAAGGCCTCGGCCGGCTGGACGGCATCTATCAGGTGAAGAGCGGGGACCTGCTGGTGACCGACTGGGATTCCGGCTCGCTCAATCTCTGGAGTGCCAAGGACGGCCTGCAGAAACTCGCATCGGACTTCAAGGGACCGGCGGACTTCGCCGTCGTGCCAAATGACGAGGGCCTGCTCGTCGTGGTGCCCGACCTGGTGAAGAGCGAACTGCGACTGGTCCAGCTGGGTCAATAGCGGAGGCGGTGCATCGCGGGCCGCGCGGTAACGATCGCTTGACCGGCCTGCATTTGCCGGCAGTGCGCCCTTCAAACCGTCTATGCTCCGCTTCTGCGGTCCGTTGCCGCAGAAGAAGCGAGCTTCTTGTCTGTTTGGATCAAGGGGAGGTGTGAGGCGGTGCGTCATGGATGCTGATCAACTGAAGGAAATGCAGGCGCCGATCAAGGCGCGCTACCGGGATGATCCCGGCGCCGCCGTGGTGACGCTGAAGGCGGAAGGCGCCATCGGGGAAGGCCTCAGCTGTTCCGTCGAGACCGGGCGCGCCCTGGTCGAGGCCGGGCTGCATCCGGCGACCGGCGGGTCGGGGCTGCAGGCCTGTTCCGGCGATATGCTGCTGGAGGCTTTGGTGGCCTGCGCCGGCGTCACCCTCAATGCCGTCGCCACGGCGCTGGGGCTGACCGTCCGCGACGCGCGCATTCGCGCCGAAGGCGACCTGGATTTCCGCGGCACGCTGGGCGTCGACAAGGCGGCGCCGGTCGGTTTCCGCGATATCCGCCTCAGCTTCGACATCGATGGCGACCTCTCGGAGGAGGACCTGGCGACGCTGCTGAAGCTCACCGAGCGCTACTGCGTCGTTTACCAGACGCTGAAAGCCGCGCCGCCGATCGCGGTGACCGCCCGCAGCCTCTGAGGTCTGGGCGGCCCGGCCGGCTTTCGGACGCCGCCGTGGGGGTATCCGGCGGCTTTCTGCGCGGCCGCAACCGCCGGCGCGGCGAAAAAATACGCCTTTCTTTTTCCGTCTCCACGCCAGGAAAGTTCAACTCCTGCGCAATAACGCTGGCGCCAAGAAGTTAATGCGCGGCATTTTATATTTAATTATTACTTATTATTGACTTAAAAATATTGTGGTTTGTCATGGGGTGATGGTAGATATTGTTTCAGTAAGTTAAGTATCTCTAAATGAAACCATGTAGTCATGGTTAAGAGAGGCAAGATGTCCCGTTCAGCTATCACGCCTGGCAGTAGAGACGACGTCCTCGGTAAGGGGCGCATCATGATCGCCAAGATCGACCTGCAGGGCCGCTTCATTTCCGCCAATGAGGGTTTCCTGGAAGCCCGCGGTTTTGCCGGTCCGGATCTTATCGGGCAGCCTTACGACATGCTGAGCCATCGCGAGATGCCGGAAAGTGTCTACGCCCAGGTGTGGCGCAAGCTGCGGCGCGGCGACGACGTGTTCGCCTATCTTGCGACGCGGGCGAAGAACGGTGATCTGGTCTGGGAGATGGCCTACCTGGCCCCGAGCCATGACGCCGAGGGCACAGTCGACGGCTACCGCGTGGCCCACCGCCGGGCCGATCCGGAGGAGATCGCGCAGATCGAGCCCTTCTACCGCAAGATCCGCAAGCTGGAAAACGACGCGCCCGGCCCGAAGACGCAGCGAGAGACCGATGACACAATCGCTCTCGCGGCTTGACCGGCCGCGCTTTGAGACCCTCGCCGGCCTGCTCGCGGCCGGCGGGGCCGTCTGGCTGATGGCGCTGGCGCTGCGCTTGCCCGCCTTCTAGCGGGCTGCCTTCTAACGGTTCGCCTTCAACGGTCCAGCGCCAGCTTGGCGCCGAAGAGCACGAAGATGCCGCCGGCCGCACGGTCGATCAGGTGGGCGGCGCGGGTGAAAACACCCGTCATCACGGGTGTGCCGAAGATCCAGGCCACGGCGCTGTACCAGACCAGTGAAACGCCGGTCATGGTGCCGGCGGCCAGAAGTCCCAGGCTGATGGTCGGTTCGGCCGGAAGGGTGGTGGCGAAAAGACTGGTGACGAAGGCGGCCGTCTTGGGGTTGGACAGGTTGGTTAGCAGCCCCAGGCGCCAGGACGCCCAGATACTCGGCGCGGCGGCGACGCCTACTGGCATTGCCTGAGGTTGCCGCTTAAAGCTGGCGAGGATCAGGCGTAGCCCGAGGAACACCAGGTAGGCGCCGCCGACGATCTTCAGCCCGGCATAGAGCCAGGGCGCCAGCGCGAAGAGCGTGCTGATGCCGAAAAAGCCGGCCAGGCCCCAGATCGCGGTGCCCAGGACGATGCCGCCGACGACGGCCAAGCCGTGCCGGCGCGAATGGGCCGAGGCGCTGCGGACGGTCACGAAGAAATTCGGGCCGGGCGTGACCGCCGCGATCCCCCAGACCACCGCGATGCCGAGGAGGGTCGCTAGACTTTCCATGAACAAGAGCCCCCTTTTCCTGGTTTTTTAAGGTTTTGCTTGCAGCTTATGCTGCAATGCGGAATCAATCTCCCGCGAATATTGCACGGTCGGCGTTCCCTGCAAAACACCCCGGCAAAACTCGGGGTGGAATTTCCGATCTTACCCCTGTCGTGCACGCCACTTGACATCGTCGTCCGCTATCCGCGGGACCCGTCTCCGCCCGGATCTTCCCGATCCGCCCCCGATCCGCCCCCGATCCACCGGGGACCGATAAATCCGCTACGGGATTCTTGATGCTCAGTCTTTCTGCCTACCGCGCCCAATGGGTCGGCAACATCCGCGGCGACGTGCTGTCGGGCCTGGTTGTCGCCCTGGCCCTCATTCCAGAGGCCATCGCCTTTTCCATCATCGCCGGGGTCGATCCCAAGGTCGGTCTCTACGCCTCCTTCTCGATCGCCGTGCTCGCGGCGATCACCGGCGGGCGGCCGGGCATGATCTCCGCGGCGACCGCGGCGACCGCCGTCGTGATGGTCACGCTGGTCAAGGATCACGGGCTGCAGTACCTGCTGGCGGCGACGGTGCTGACCGGTCTGCTGCAGATCGCCGCCGGCTTCCTGCGCCTGGGCTACGTCATGCGTTTCGTCTCGCGCTCGGTCATGACCGGCTTCGTCAATGCCCTGGCGATCCTCATCTTCATGGCGCAGCTGCCGGAGCTGATCGGCGTGCCCTGGCTGACCTACGTCATGGTCGCCGCCGGGCTCGGCATCATCTATCTCTTCCCCTTCCTGACGAAATCGATTCCCTCGCCGCTGGTCTGCATCATCGTGCTGACCGCCGTGGCCCTGGTCTTCGGTTTCGACCTGCGCACCGTCGGCGACATGGGCGATCTGCCCTCGACCTTTCCGGTCTTCCTGCTGCCGGATATCCCGCTGACCCTCGAAACCCTGATGATCATCCTGCCCTATTCGGTGGCGGTGGCCGCGGTCGGCCTGCTGGAATCGCTGATGACGGCCAGCATCGTCGACGACCTGACCGACACGCCGAGCGACAAGAACCAGGAATGCATCGGCCAGGGCATCGCCAACACGGCGACTGGCTTCATCGGCGGCATGGCCGGCTGCGCCATGATCGGCCAGTCGATGATCAACGTGAAGTCCGGCGGCCGCGGGCGGCTGTCGACCTTCTGCGCCGGCGTCTTCCTGCTGTTCCTCATCGTCGTGCTGGGCGACTGGGTGCGCCAGATCCCCATGGCGGCGTTGGTCGCGATCATGATCATGGTGTCGATCGGCACCTTCAGCTGGTCCTCGATCAAGAACCTGAAGGACCATCCGCGCAGCTCCTCCGTCGTCATGCTGGCGACGGTCGTCTGCGTCGTCTTCACGCACAACCTGGCGATCGGGGTGGTGGCCGGCGTGCTGCTCTCCGGCATTTTCTTCGCCTGGAAAATCGCGCAGATTTTCCGCGTCACCTCGACATTGTCGGCGGACGGGCGGGCGCGCACCTACGTGGTCGAGGGCCAGGTCTTCTTCGCCTCGGCCGACGACTTCACCGCCGCCTTCGACTTCAAGGAGGCCTTGGAAAAGGTCACCATCGACGTCAGCCGCGCGCACATCTGGGATATCTCCAGCGTCGCCGCGCTGGACATGATCGTCCTGAAGTTCCGCCGCGAAGGCGCGGAGGTCCGGATCATCGGCCTCAACGAGGCCAGCGAGACCATTGTCGATCGGCTGGCCATCCACGATAAACCCGGGGCGCTGGAACGCCTCATGGGGCATTAGGGGGAAACCATGGCAAAGCTCATCGCACTGGTCGACGGCTCGATCTATTCGCAAAGCGTCTGCGATCACGCGGTCTGGGCCGCCCGCAAGACGGGGGCCTCGGTCGAACTGCTCCACGTGCTGGGGCGGCGGGAGACGGGCTCCGCGCCCGCCAATCTCAGCGGCAACATCACCTTGGGCGCGCGCACGGCGCTGCTGGAGGAGCTGAGCGCCCTCGACGAGCAGCGCGCCAAGCTGGCGCAGAAGCGCGGGCGCGCCATCCTGGATGACGCCAAGGCCATTCTCGAGAGCGCCGGCGTCGGCGAGGTGACGACAAAACTGCGCATCGGCGATTTCGTCGAAACCGTCGCCGAGTTCGAGGCCGAGGCCGACATGGTGGTGGTCGGCAAGCGCGGCGAAGCGGCGGACTTCGCCAAGCTGCATCTCGGCTCCAACCTGGAGCGTGTCGTGCGGTCCTGCCACCGGCCGATCTTCGTCGCCTCACGCGCCTTCAAGCCGATCGAGAGCTTCGCCATCGCCTATGACGGCGGCACCAGCAGCATGAAGGCGGTCGACCACATCGCGCGCAGCGATCTTTTCGCCGGTCTGCAGTGCCGCCTGCTGACCGCCGGCGCGGATACGCCCGAGGCCCGCAAGCGCCTGGCCGATGCCCAGGCGATGCTGGAGGCGGGCGGCTACCGCGTGGCCTCGGACGTGGTTCCCGGCCAGCCGGAGACGGTGATCTCGCAGTTCGTCGAGAGCGAGGGGATCGGTCTGCTGGTCATGGGCGCATACGGTCATTCACGCATCCGCAGCCTGATCATCGGCTCGACGACCACCGAGATGCTGCGCTCCTGCAAGGTGCCAGTCGTCCTCTTCCGCTGAGCGCGCCTAGATCGGATCACGTTTAGACGGAACCACTTGGTGGTTCCGTCTAAACGTGTGAATCCGATCTATTTCTACTACATAGAGCAGATTCACAGGGTTGGTGGATCGCCTTCGGCGATTCCAGCCGGCCCTGATCTGCTCTAGGTCGTGTGACTCCGATCTAGAGGTCGGCCAGATTGGCGGCGACGGCGTCCTCGTCCCATTCCAGGCCGACGCCGGCCACGCCGTCGGGGATGTAGAACAGGCCGTCCTTGATCTCGTAAGGGCGCTGCAGGATCGGGTCGGCCCAGTTCTGCCATTCCAGCCAGTGCGCCGTCTCGGTCACCCGCATCACGTGGGCGGCGACCTCGGGATAGAGGTGCGTCGACACCGGGATGCCCGCGGCCCCGGCGATGGCCGCCGCGCGCAGCCAGCCGGTGACGCCGCCGATGCGCATGAAATCCGGCATCACCAGATCGCAGGCCTTCATCTGCAGCGCCTTGTGCAGGTCGCGCGGGCCGTAGAAGTTCTCGCCGATCTGCAGCGGCGTGCGCAGTTCGGCGGCAAGCTGCGCGAAGCCGTCGAAGTTGTCGTAGACGATCGGTTCCTCGATCCAGGCGAGGCCGAGATCGTCGATCTGGTGGCAGCGCTCCAGCGCGTCGGCCAGGTCGAGTCCCTGGTTGAAGTCGACCATCAGCTTCACGTCCTCGCCGACCGCCCTGCGTACCGCCTCGATGGCGGCCAAGTCCTCGCCAGGGTGGCCGCGGCCGAGGCGCAGCTTCAGGGCGTTGAAGCCGCCCTCGGCGCAGAGTTCGACGGCTTCCGCGCCGAGCTCTTCCGGCGCCTTCAGCCACAGTCCGTTGCTGTTGTAGGCCCGGACCGGGCCGGGGCTGCCACCCAACAGGGTGCAGAGCGGCCGGCCGGCGGCCTTGGCCAGGGCGTCCCAGGCCGCCATGTCGAGGCCCGAGACGGCGATCATCGAAAGACCCTCGTAGCCGACGAAGTGCAGCGACTTGCGCGCCGCCTCGAAGAGGTCGAAGGGCGCGATCGGGCGCCCCTTCAGCGTCTCGGCCAGGTCCTCCAGCATCGGGACGAGGTAGCGCATCGCCTTGATGCTGTACGGCTCCAGGTAGCTGCGCCCGATCACGCCTTCCTCGGTGGTGAGGTCGATGAGGATCAGCGGCCAGTCGGTGATGGTGGCGATCCGGGCGACCACCGGGCGCTCCAGCTTCAGCACCACTGGCCGCGCGCGAAGACCCTTCAGCGTTAGCGACTCGCCCTTCATGCTCTTTTCCCCCTCGACGCCAGAAAGCGCCCCAGACTAGCCGAGCGGCGCCGGCTTGTCTTCAGAGGGGGGCGGGGGGCGCCGCCCCCGCCGAAAGCCCCGGAATCCGCCGAATCCGGGCCTTTCGGGGCGGCTGCCGGGAGTGTTCCCGAGGCTGGACGGATCGCCGCCGGGGTGCCATAGTCTGGCCGCTGCCGCCGGCCCCGGTTTCGGCCGGTTTGGCGGCGGGAATCCTTAATTTCTCGTAGGGGATACGGCTCGGGCATGGGGACCACCATCGGTACAAGGCTCTTCACCTGGCTGCGCGGCGAACTGGTCGGCCGCGACCAACAGGGCAACCGCTACTACCGCGCCAAGGGCGGCGGTCACACGCACAAGGATTCGCTGCGCAAGGAGCGGCGCTGGGTGATCTACGACGGCGAGGTCGAGGCCAGCCGCGTGCCGCCCGACTGGCACGCCTGGCTGCATCACACCACCGATCAGGTTCCGCCCGAAGGCGGGGTGCCGCGCAAGTCCTGGGAGAAAGAGCATCAGCCCAACCAGACCGGCACGATCCAGGCCTATCGCCCGCCGGGGCACACCCTCAAGGGCGGCAAGCGCGCGCCCGCCACGGGCGACTACGAACCCTGGACGCCCAACTGAGCCCCTCCACCCGACGTTCCCTGTAGGACCGTGCCGCCTCTGGACCCCGGGGCCCCAGCTTAGGACCTGACTGATGCGCAGAAACATGATCGAGACGGTGATGGGCGGGGTGGTCCTGCTGGTGGCCGTCGCCTTCGTCGTCTTCGCTTTCCGCACCACCTCGATCGGCGACAACGCCGGTGACGGGTACCAGGTGCTGGTGTCCTTCGATGACGCCTCCGGGCTCAACATCGGCACGGACGTGCGCATGGCGGGCGTGAAGATCGGCACGGTGGTCGAGCAGCAGCTCAACCCCGATACCTATTTCGCCGAGGTCCTGCTGGGCATCAACGAATCCATCCGCCTGCCGAGCGATACTTCGGCCCGGATCATTCCCGACGGTCTGCTGGGCGGCAACTACGTGGCCCTGGAGCCGGGCGGCGCCGAGGACTACATCGCCGACGGCGGTCAGATCCAGTACTCCCAGGGCTCGATCAACGTGGTCGACCTTTTGGGCCGCTTCATCTTCAGTGCCGCCGACGCGGCCTCCGACAGCAGCACGTCGGACGACGCCGCGGCCCCGCAGTAGCGCCGCCGGCCGGCAGGACGGCGGGCAGCGGACGTGAACCAGCGGCAAGAGCCACACCGCCCTCTGCAGCCAACCCCCTGCAGCCCAGCATTGGGATCCGCAGCGCTAGGGCAGGAACGCCGGCGTTGCCGCCAAACGCCCCGTTTAGCGCGCCTCTTGGCGGCTTTGCGGCCTCCTGAGGTTGCGTAGGCCGCAGCGAGCGCTTAAATCTTTTGCAGTGAATTTCTGTTGAGGTTCTTCGCGTGTCCGCACCCACCGTCAAGAAATTCGAAATCCCGGTCTGGCTGCAGCCTGACGGCGCGCCACTTTCCTGCCGCGAAAAGATCAAGATTCTGAATGAGAATCTGGAGGAAATTCGCGAGATGGCCCAAGACGCCCTGGAAGACGGAATCCTGATGGGCTGCGACGAGGCCCAGCTGCGCCAGGTCCTGACGGCTCTGGTCGACTCGCTGGAAAACCCCTACGGCGACAAGAAGAACTAAGTGATCAGGATGAAACGACTGAAGTTTGCGACCGGGGCCTGGGCCCTTGCTCTGGCCCTTGTTCCGCCACTGGCGCCCGCGGCGCCGGCCTGGGCCGTCGCGGGCGACATCGCCGTGCTGCAGGGCCTGGACAAGATCACCGCGCGGATCTCCACCTTCGAAGCCCCGCTGAACGAGCCGGTGCGCTTCGGGTCGCTGCAGATCATCGCCCGCGCCTGCGACAAGAAGCCCCCTGAGGAACCGCCGGAAAGCACCGCTTTCCTGGAGATCGTCGATATCCGGCCGGATTCCCCCGCCGTCGAACTCTTCACCGGCTGGATGTTCGCTTCCAGCCCCGCCATCTCGGCGGTGGAGCACCCGGTTTACGACGTCTGGGTGGTGGACTGCAAAAAGGCCTCCAGCTCGGCCTCCGAAACCCCGCCGGAATAGAACTCCGCCTGGCCCGAAACCGCCTTGGTGAGCAACCGGCGGTAATCCTCGCGCGGGATCTCCTGGGCGCCGAAGCGGCTGAGGTGGGGCGTGGTGAACTGCGTGTCCAGCAACTGGAAACCGCCCTTGCGCAGCCTCAGCACCAGCTGAACCAGGGCGACCTTGCTGGCGTCGGTAGTGCGGCTGAACATGGATTCGCCGAAGAAGGCCGCGCCCAGCGAGACGCCATAGAGGCCGCCCACCAGCTCGCCGTCCCGCCAGCACTCCACGGAGTGGGCGAAACCCATCTCGTAGAGTTCCTTGTAGAGCTGCTCGATGACCGGATTGATCCAAGTGTCGGGGCGGTTTTCCGCCGGTTCCGCGCAGCCCTGGATGACGTCCTCGAAGGCGGTGTTACAGCGCACCTCGAAGAGGCCCCGGCGGATCTTGGCGCGCAGCTTCCGCGGCACGTGAAGGCCGTCGAGCGGCAGGATTCCGCGCATGTCGGGGTCGATCCAATGCAGCTCCGGGTCAACACGGCTCTCGGCCATAGGGAAGATCCCTATAGCGTAAGCGCGGAGCAGCAGGTCGGGCGTCAACTGCATGACGCCGAATCATATAGGCTAAGCGCCACTGGCTACAATTGGGCTATGCCTGGCTGGCGACGAATTTTTCCAGCCAGTGGATGTCGTAGTCGCCGTTGATGAAGTCCTGCGCCACGATCAGCTTCTGATGAAGCGGGATCGAGGTGTCCACGCCGACGATGACGAACTCCTCCAGGGCACGGCGCAGGCGCATGAGGCACTCGTTGCGGGTCTGCCCGTGGACGATCAGCTTGGCGATGAGGCTGTCGTAGGTGGAAGGAATGCGATAGCCCGCGTAGAGGCCCGAATCGACCCGCACGCCCAGTCCGCCGGGCGCGTGATAGTCGGTGACCAGGCCGGGCGAGGGCACGAAGGTCTGCGGGTTCTCGGCATTGATGCGGCACTCGATGGCGTGGCCGGAGAACGAAATGTCCTTCTGCTCCAGGTCGAGCGGCAGACCGGCGGCGACGCGGATCTGTTCGCGGACCAGGTCGATACCGGTGATTGCCTCGGAAATCGGATGCTCGACCTGCAGGCGGGTATTCATCTCGATGAAGAAGAACTCGCCGTCTTCGTAGAGGAACTCGATGGTGCCGGCGCTGCGGTAGCCGAGCTTGCGTATGGCGTCGGTGACGCGCGCGCCGATGGCCTCGCGCTCGGCGGCGTTGAGAGCCGGGGAGAGCGCTTCCTCCAGCAGTTTCTGGTGGCGGCGCTGCAGTGAACAGTCGCGCTCGCCCATGTGGATCGCGCCGCCCTGGCCGTCGGCCAGCAACTGCACCTCGATGTGGCGCGGCCGGCCCAGGTACTTCTCCATGTAGACTTCGTCGTTGCCGAAGGCCGCCTTGGCTTCGGAACGGGCCAGGCGATAGGCGTCTTCCACTTCGCCGGCGTTCTGCGCCACCTTCATGCCGCGCCCGCCGCCGCCGGCGGAGGCCTTGATCAGCACGGGGTAGCCGATGGCCTCGGCGTTGGCGCGTGCCGCCTCGGTGGAGGTGACCGCGCCGTCGGAGCCCGGCACCACGGGAATGCCCAGTTCTTTCGCGGTCTGCTTGGCCACCACCTTGTCGCCCATCATCGAGATGTGCTCCGGCGAGGGGCCGATGAAGACCATGCCGTGCTCTTCGACCATGGAGGCGAAGTCGGCGTTCTCCGACAGGAAGCCGACGCCCGGATGGATCGCATCGGCGCCGGTGATGGTGGCGGCCGAGAGGATCGCCGGGATGTTCAGGTAGCTGTCCTTGCTGGGCGCCGGGCCGATGCAGACCGATTCGTCGGCCAGGCGCACGTGCATGGCGTCGGCATCGGCGGTGGAGTGCACGGCCACCGTCTGGATACCCATCTCGCGGCAGGCGCGGTGGATCCGCAAGGCGATCTCGCCGCGATTGGCGATGAGGATCTTATCGAACATCGCTGGGCAGGGACCTATTCGATCACCAGCAGCGGCTCACCGAATTCCACCGGCTGGCCGTCGCTGATCATGATCTGCTTCACCGTGCCGGCGCGCGGAGAGGCCAGGGGGTTCATCACCTTCATGGCCTCGATGATCAGCAGCGTCTGGCCTTCCGAAACCGCATCGCCGACCTTCACGAAGGGCGGGGCGCTCGGTTCGCTGGCGACATAGACCGTGCCCACCATGGGGGCGGTGACGGCGCCGGCGGGAATCGCCTCGGGGCCGCCTGCGGCCGCAGGCGCCTGCGGCCCGCAGGGCGCTGGCGCCGCGGCCGGCGGTGCGGCCAGGGTGGTCATGCCGGCGTTCTTGGCGACCCGGATGCGGTGGTTGTTGACCTCGTACTCAATCTCGTTGAGTCCGGTTTCCTCAAGCAGATCCGCCAGCTTGCGGACCAGCTCTTCGTTGACTTCGAACTTGGCCATCACGTCTCTTGCTCAGCGTTCAGGCGCTGCGCCATCGCGTCGAGCGCCAACAGGTATCCCTGTGACCCGAGACCGCAGATGACGGCGTCTGCCACCTTGGACACATAGGAATTGTGCCGGAAGGATTCGCGCCGATGGATGTTGGAAAGGTGCACTTCGATCAACGGGAGTTCGGCGACCAGAAGCGAGTCCATGATCGCCACCGAAGTGTGCGTATAGGCGGCCGGATTGATGATGATGCCATCCTGTTGTGCGCGCGCTTCCTGAATCCAGCTGACCAGCTCTCCTTCGCTGTTCGACTGGCGGAAGGTCACGGCGAGCCCCTTGCTCTTCGCATGGCGGCGGCAGCTGTCCTCGATGTCAGAGAGAGTTTCCCTGCCGTAGACATCGGGTTGGCGGCTGCCGAGCATGTTCAGATTGGGGCCGTTGAGGATAAGAACCTTCGGCGCCTTGGCCACTTGCGCGTTCCCATTGATACAGACCGATAAGCGTTAGCACAGCCGGACCGGCGGGCGCAACGCAGCTGTTTCGGCGCGGCGCCGCCGCAAGGCCGGTCCAGCGGCGTTCGGCGGTGTCAGCCCGCCTTGGCGCGGGCCTCGGCGATCAGCGCGCGCAGCTGCTCGATGCCGACCGCGCCGGGCAGCAGAGTGTCGCCGACAATGAAGGCCGGCGTGCCCGTGATGCCGACTTTTCCGGCCACGGCGTGATTGCGCCGCAGCGCGGCATCGATCGCCGGATCCTGCATGTCGGCGCGCAGCTGAGCCTCGTCCAGGCCCACCGACTCGGCCACCGCCATGATCTCTTCGTCGGTGAAGGTGCCGCCGTCCTCCATCAGGGCGAAATGGAAGCTCTCGTACTTCTCCTGCCGCATCGCGGCGAGGGCGGCCCGCGCCGCCGCAGCCGACTCCTTGCTGAGGATGGGGAATTCCTTCATCACCACCCGCAGGTCGGGATCTTCTTCGATCAGCTGCGCGAGGGTATCGGTCATGCGCTTGCAGTAGGGGCAGCGGTAGTCGAAGAACTCGATCAGCGTCACGTCGCCGTCGGGATTGCCCAGCACCGGCGCGTCCGGATCGTTCTGCAGGGCTTCGGCCTCGGCGGTGATCGCCGCGCGCTGGCGCTCGGCTTCCGCCGCCTTCTGGCGCTGCTCGTAGTTCTGCAGAGCCTCGACGACGACTTCGGGGTGCGCCAGCAGGTAGTCGCGCACCAGCTTTTCAAGGGCCTCGGTCTGCTGGGCGTCGAAGGCCGGCTGCTCTTGGGCCAGGCTTACCCGGGGGGCCAGTGCCATCGCCGCGGTCAGCGCGAGCGCCGCGATGGTCCAGAGAAAAGCGTTTGATTTCAATTTATTAGTCCTGGCCATTCTCTTGTCCTTGCTGATGCGCCGGCGGCTGCCGAGTGTGGGGCGCCGGGCGCCTTGGTCAGTGATAGCGGACTTTGCCGCAGCGGAGCAAATCACAGGACTGTCAGTCCCGTGAAAGGCCCCTTGGGTTCAATTCGGGGCGCGGATTTTCGCCTAGTTGTCTTTTTTCAGGCGGCGGTTTGCCTCGTTCTTGAGGTCTTCCGCGCGCAGCCAGGGCGCCGAGTTCTCCGCCAGCAGGCCGGCGGCGTGTTCGGCTCGGTCGCGCGCCTCGGCATATTTGCCGCGGGCCAGGGCGGACTCCGCGAGGGCCAGGGCGGTCATGCCCTGGTCGCCCAGGCGCCCGTGGGCGACCGCGGCGAGACGCCAGGCGGCGGCGTTGTTGGGCTCCTCGGCCAGGGTCACGTTGAGGTTCTCCAGCGCCGCCGCGTCCATTTCCCGGGTGTCCAGGGCCACTTCGGCCTTGGCCAGGGCCTGGCGGATCTGTGCGGAGTTGGGCAGGGCCTGGACGGCGGCCTCGTACTCCGGCACCGCCTCGGCGACCCGGCCGTGTTCCAGCAGCATCTGGCCTTTCAACTCGCGGAAATAGGGGTCATTGGGCTTTTCCGCGAGCAGGGAGTCGATCTCGGCCAGCGCCTTGTCGATGTTGGGCACCCGGTAGTAGGCGATGGCCCGGGCGTAGCGCGCCGGCAGGCTGGTATCGCTTTCCGGGTAGTCGTGCAGCACCTGGTTCAGGGGGTTCAGGAAGCCGATCAGCTTGGCCCGCATGCGCTTGTGCAGCTGCACCAGGTCTGGGGCGGGCGGCTTGGCGGCGTAAGGCGATTCACGCGCGGCCTGCTCCAGGAAGTTGATACGGTCCTGGGTCAGCGGGTGGGTGCGCAGGTAGGGGTCCTGGCTGCTGGTCAGCAGCACTTCCTGGCCGCTCAGCTTTTCCATGAAGTCCCGCAGGCCGGTCGGTGACTGCTCGGTGGCGCGCAGCAGGCTCACGGCGGCCTGGTCGGCGGAATTCTCCTGGGTGCGCGTGTATTGCAGCAGGCCGCGCAGGGCGATGTCCTGGCCGCCGCTGAGCACCGCGGCGCCGACGCCGGCCTCGCCGGTGGCCAGGGCCGCGCCCAGGCCCAGCAGGTAGGTGGCGATCAGGGTGGCGTAGGTCTGGTCCAGGGCGGCGCCGGTCCGCGCCAGGTGGCCGCCGGCGATATGGCCGGTTTCGTGAGCGATCACCCCGATGATCTCGCCCGGGTCTTCGGTTTCGATCAACAGGCCCGTGTTGATGAAGAGATTGAGGCCGCCGGCAACAAAAGCATTGAGCGCCCGGTCCTTTACAAGGTAGAGCCTGATGCCCTGGGGGCTCAGTCCGGCCGCCTGGAACAGTGGCGTGGCGTAAATGCGGATGGTATTTTCGATCTCCGCATCACGAATCAGCTGCAGCTGATCGGCCGCCGCCCGCTGCGGCAGCAGAGGGCCGAGCAAGAGTAGTATAATGCAGAAAAAAGGAACGGGCGGTTTGCGCAAGGGTCTTTTCTCGCCTTTCATCACCATACCTAAACACGTCTTACAAGCTTTTCAACGCAAGCTATCCCCGGCAGGTCTGAAGATAGCAGGTCTCCTGGGCATAAGTATGACGCTGTTGGGGGCCTGTGAAGCCCCCCGGGAACCGGGCATTCTGGCGCCTGTGGAGGGCTTTGCCGGCCTCGTGGCGGGGGATGAGCCCTGGGCCGTGACCATTGGCCGCGACGTGGTCGGCAACGGCGGCACGGCCGCCGATGCGGCGGTGGCCATGTATTTCGCCATGACCGTCACCATGCCGTCGCGGGTCGGGATCGCCGGGGGCGGGGTCTGCATCGCCTACAACAGCGGTCTGGGCTATCAGGAAAGCGATCCCTTCGCCGAGGTCTTTCAGTTTCTGCCGGATCCCGCGGCGGCCGGACGCCCGCAGCTCGCCGGGCCGCGGGCCATGGCGGTGATGCACGCCCGCCACGGGGCCCAGCGCTGGGGATTGCTGCTGGGGCCGGCGGAACGTCTGGGCCGGGTCGGATTCAGCGTCAGCCGCGCCTTTGCCACCGACCTCGCCGCCGCCGCCGACTATGTCTCGGCGGACCCGGAGCTGCGCGCGGTCTATTCCAACAAGGCGGGGAGCCTGGCCCGGGAAGGCGACGAGATCGTGCCCTCGCAGCTGGCCGGCATTATTTCCGGCCTGCGCCGCCAGGGCGCCGGCTATCTCTATACCGGCACCTTCTCCACCCGCTTCGTGGAGGCCGCCAACAGCATCGGGGTGCCCCTGACCGCCCAGCAGCTGCGCGAGACCCTGCCCGAGGTAAAGGCGCCGCTGGTCGTGCCCTTTGGCGACAACGAAGCCTACTTCACGCCCCCGCCGGGCGGCGGCGGCCTGCTGACGGCCCAGATGTTCGGCATGCTGTCCGAGGTGGAGAACTATGGCAGCGCGTCGGCCGAAGACCGTGCCCACCTGCTGGCCGAGGCCGGCCAGCGCGCCTTCGCGGCCCGCGGCAGCTGGCTGGGCGCCGGCGCCGCCGGTGACAACCTGGTCGCCGAAGGAAAGCTGGATCAGCTCATGGCCGGCTACAGCAGCCGCCAGCACAACCCGGCCGCGGCCGGCGCCGCTGCCCTGCCGGCGGTGTCCAATCCCTTCACCGCCGGCTTCGTGGTGGCCGACCGCTGGAGTTCGGCGGTGGCCTGCAGCTTCACCATGAACGGCCTGTTCGGCGACGGCCGGCTGGTCCCGGGCACCGGCGTCCTGCTACCCAAGGCGCCGACCCTGGGGGCCGACAATCTGACGGCCTCCATCATCGCCAACGCCTTCAACGGCGCGGTCCACTTCGCCGGAACCGCGAGCGGCGGTCTGGCGGCGCCGGCGGCCCTGACGCGGGTCATGCTGGAGAGCCAGAGCAACGGCGACGACCTGGAAGCCGCCGTCGCGGCGTCGCGGCTGGTCAACATCGGCGCGCCGGACGTGACCTACTACGAGCCCGATCTTGATCCCGGTATCCTCGCCGCCCTGCGCCAGCGGGGCCACAGCCTGACGGCAGAGTCGGGGGTCGGGCGGGCCAACGCCTTGCTCTGCCCGGGCGGCTTGCGTCTCGAACCCGAAAGTTGCCAGGTGGCCAGTGACCGGCGCGGCCACGGCCTGGCGGTGCGGGCCCAGTAGCGGCCGGCGGAAAACGGGAGAGGGGCAAGGCACCACCATGGTCCTGAAGGTCGCCGACCGCGGGCGCGTGCCGCCCTTCATCGTCATGGACGTCATGCGCGCGGCCAACGAGCGCGAGGCGGCCGGCGGCGACGTCCTGCACCTGGAAGTCGGCCAGCCGGGCACGCCGGCGCCCGATGGGGTGCTGGCGGCGGCGCGCCAGGCGCTGGAGGGGCACCTCATCGGCTATACCGACGCCATGGGCCTGCCCGGCCTGCGCCAGCGCATCGCCCGCCACTACAAGGAGTGGTACGGCTGCGAGGTCGACCCCGGGCGCATCATGGTGACCACGGGCTCCTCGGCCGGTTTCCTGCTCGCCTTTCTGGCTGCCTTTGACCCGGGCGACCGCGTCGCCCTGGCGGCGCCGGGCTATCCCGCCTACCGCAACATCCTGACGGCCCTGGGGGTGGAGCCGGTCCTGCTGCCGGCGGAGGCGGAGCACCGCTTCCAGCCGACGCCAGCGTTGCTCGACCGTCTGCCCTCGCCACCGGACGGCCTCATCGTCGCCTCGCCGTCCAACCCGGCGGGCACCATGGTCGGGCGTGCGGAGATGCAGGCCCTGGTGGACTATTGCCGGGAGGCCGGCATCCGCCTGGTCTCCGACGAGATCTATCACGGCATCTGCTTCGAGCAGCCGGGCGTCAGCACCCTGGAGCTGTCGGACGAGACCATCGTCATCAATTCCTTCTCCAAGTACTTCTCCATGACGGGCTGGCGGCTCGGCTGGATGGTGCTGCCGGAGGACCTGCTGCGGCCCGCCGAGTGCCTGGGCCAGAATCTCTTCATCTCGGCGCCCTGCCTGTCGCAGATCGCCGGGGAGGCGGCCTTCGACTGCGGCGCGCAGCTCGACGGCTACGTCGCGGCCTACGCGCGCAACCGCGCCCTGCTGCTGGAAGAGCTGCCCAAGGCCGGGCTCGACCGCCTGGCCCCGGCCGACGGCGCCTTTTACATCTACGCGGACGTTTCCGGCCTGACCAACGACAGCGAGGCGTTCTGCAAGCGCATGCTGGCGGAAATCGGCGTGGCGGCCACCCCGGGGACCGACTTCGATCCCGACCGCGGCCATCACTTCGTGCGCTTTTCCTTCGCCGGCCGCGAGGCGACCATGGCCGAGGCCGCGCGCCGTCTCAAGGACTGGATCAAGGGCTGAGCATCTATCCGGCACGCTCCCGAAAGCGGCAAGACGGCAAAGAAAAACGGCCCCTCCGATCGGGAGGGGCCGTTTGGTTTCTGAGCCTGCGATGAAGCGTCAGACGAAGCGGTTCCACCAGCCGCGCCGCTTGGGCTGATCGTCTTCGGACTTCTCGCCGTGCGGCGGCTCAAGCGTCTCGACCTCGTCGCCCGAGTCCTGCTCGGCGGCGGCCGCGGCCGGGGTCGCCGGCTCGATCACCACCTTGGGGTCGGTCGTCTTGAGGTCCGACAGGTTGCTGCCGGCTGACGGGGCCTCTTCGGCCGCCGCGGGCTGCGCCTCGACGGGTTCTTCAGTCCGAATCTCTTCAGGCCGAGTCTCTTCAGGCCGGGTCTCTTCAGGCCGGGTCTCTTCAACCTGAACCTCTTCGACAGGGGCCTCTTCCGGGGCCGCTTCAGCAGACGCTTCCTCGGCCTGAGCCTCAGCTTCTACCTGCGCCTCGGCCTGGACCTCTGGGGCCTCGGCTTCTTCGCCGGATTTGGACGCCCGGCCACGGCCACGGCCGCCGCGGGTGCCACGGCCACGGGTGCCGCGCCGCCGGCCGGCGGTCTTCGGCTTCTCCTCGCCGTCGTCCTCGCCGGCGGCTTCGGTGGCGTCAGCCGTTTCTGCATCGCCGGATTCGGCTTCTTCAGTTTCGGCGGCGGCCGCTTTGCGGGAGCGGCGGCGGCCCCGAGGCTTCGGGCTTTCCGATTCGTCGGCTTCCTCGCCTTCGGACTCGGAGGCAGCGTCTCCGGCGGCCTCGGCGTCTACGCCCTCGGCCTCTCCGGCTTCCTGCGTCTCGCTCTCGGCCTCGTCGCCGCGCCGGCGGGAACGCCGCCGTCCGCCGCGCTTGCCACGCCGCTTGCGCTTGCGCTGACGTTCGGCCTCCTGCTCTTCCTCGCTGCCGGCCTCGACCACGTTCTCGCCTTCGGCCTCGTCGTCCTCGGCGACGCTCTCGCTGGTCTCCTGGACCTCGAGCTCTTCGTCTTCGTCCTTGCGCCGGCGCGAACGGCGGCGGCGGCCACGCTTGCGCTCGCCGTCCTCGCTCTCGGTCTCGCGGTCACGCCGCGAATCCCGTCGCGAGTCGCGCCGCGATTCCCGGCGTTCCTCGGCG
Organism: Kiloniellaceae bacterium; assembly: GCA_048268885.1. Classification (GTDB taxonomy): domain Bacteria; phylum Pseudomonadota; class Alphaproteobacteria; order Kiloniellales; family Kiloniellaceae; genus Pelagibius. The sequence goes on from JBLWUP010000004.1 coordinate 170,707, forward strand.
GGGGCGACCTTCCGCTCGACGACGTTGCCGTCGCGTTCGATGGTGAAGGCATCCGTGGCCAGATGGTCGTCGGTCTCCACGGAGACCTTGAAGTCATAGCGCTGCTCGATGGCGACCAGGTGATCGCGCTTCCTGTTGAGCAGGTAGAGGGCGACCTGGGTCGGCACGGTCACGGTCATTTCGCCGCTGGCTTCGCGGATGCCTTCTTCCTCCAGGCGGCGCAGCACCTGCAGGGCCAGCGATTCGACCGTACGCACGCGGCCGTCGCCGGCGCAGTGCGGGCAGGTCTCGGTCGAGCTTTCGAAGAGGCTGGGACGCATGCGCTGACGCGACATCTCCAGCAGCCCGAAGGGCGAGATGCGGCCGAGCTGGATCCGCGCGCGGTCGTGGCGCAGCGCGTCCTTCAGACGCCGTTCGACCTCTCGGTTGCGCCGCGACTCCTCCATGTCGATGAAGTCGATGACGATCAGGCCGGCGAGGTCGCGCAGACGCAACTGGCGGCCGACTTCCTCGGCGGCCTCCAGGTTGGTCTTGAGGGCGGTCTCCTCGATGTGCCGCTCGCGCGTGGCGCGCCCGGAGTTCACGTCGACGGCGACCAGCGCCTCGGTCTGGTTGAACACCAGATAGCCGCCGGAGCGCAGCTGCACCGTGTTGGAGTGCATGGCGTCGAGTTGGCTTTCGACCTGGTAGCGCTGGAACAGCGGGACATTGGTGTCCTTGTACTGCTGCACCTTCTTGGCGTGGCTCGGTGTCAGCGACTTCATGAAGTCCTTGGCCGCCTTGTAGCCTTCCTCGCCGTCGACCAGCACGTCATCCATGTCGCGGCTGTAGAGGTCGCGGATCGCCCGCTTGATGAGGTTGGCTTCCTCGTAGATCAGGGCAGGGGCCGTCGACTGCAGGGTGGACTGGCGGATGCCGTCCCACAGCCGCAGCAGGTATTCGTAGTCGCGGCGGATCTCCACCTTGGTGCGCTGGCTGCCCGCCGTGCGCACGATCACCGCCAGGCCCTCGGGAATCTCGAGGTCGGCCAGGATCCCCTTCAGGCGGCGCCGGTCGCTGGCGTTGCTGATCTTGCGGCTGATGCCGCCGCCCTTGTTGGTGTTGGGCATCAGCACGCAGTAGCGCCCGGGCAGCGACAGATAGGTCGTCAGCGCAGCGCCCTTGTTGCCGCGTTCTTCCTTGGTGACCTGCACCAGCATGACCTGGCGGCGCTTGATCACTTCCTGGATCTTGTAGCGGCGCAGCAGCTGGGAGCGGCGCCGGGCGGCGTCCTCAATCTCGTCGCCGCCGACGGTGTCGACATTTTCTTCGGCGTCAATCTGCTCCGGCTCGGCCGCGGCGGCGTCCATTTCGCCGTTCGCGCCGTTTTCGCCGGCCGTGTCGTCGTCAGAGCCGGCTTCCGCAGCCTCGGCCGTCTCGGCCTGTCCTTCGGCGCCATCGCCTTCCTCGCCCTCGGCGGCTTCCTCGGAAGCTTCCAGCTGGGCGTCGTCACCCTCGAAAGGTTCGCTGCCGCCGGCGCCCTCGGTCTCCTCGAGGGAGGGGACATCGATTTCCGAATCGTCAGGGGCCTCGTCGGCGGGTTCCGACTTGAGGGCGGCCTCCTCGGCCAGCAGGGCCTCGCGGTCGGCGATGGGGATGCGGTAGTAGTCGGGATGGATTTCGCTGAACGGCAGGAAGCCGTGGCGGTTGCCGCCGTAGTCGACGAAGGCCGCCTGAAGCGACGGTTCTACCCGCGTGACTTTCGCGAGGTAGATGTTGCCTTTTAACTGCTTCCTGGAACTTGTTTCGTAGTCGAAATCCTCAAGTCGATTGCCAGACTGAACCACCACCCTGGTTTCTTCCGGGTGGCTGGCATCGATAAGCATACGTTTGGCCATAAAGGGAAAACTCCGGAACGCGCAACGCGGGATCCACGGGGACAGCCTTTCTGTCTCCCGGCCGCGGCGCGAAAGTCTTGGGAACTCGTCTGGTCGACATTTGTGATGTCTTGACCGTCATGGGAACGAGCGTGCTCTCAATTCCGAGGTCGTGGACGATGCGGTTGTTCAAATTGAAGCCGCTGCCAGCGCCTCGACGGCCGGGACACATCATCAGGAGAGGGCCAGGCCGTGAATTTGGGGGAGCCACGTCTTCGCTGTCGTAAGCCTGTTTTGCCGAAGAGGCATTGGGCCGTCGAAAGCGGGCACGCGGCCCGGTTGTTTCGCGATTCCCTGCCAAAATTCGGCAGTCCGTTCCCTCCTGCGTGGGTCTGCATCTTGCAAACTGCGCGGCCGCCTCAACGAGGCGCCGCCACATTGCCACGCCACTTTCAGGGAAAGGGTTGGGAGGCGAGAGGAATCACGGGGCAAATGATATCAGGCAACTCCATGGCATACCAGCCATTATTGGGCGTCTCTTGACGAAAGCCCGTGCTCTTTTGCCCGCGATTCCGGGAAGATGCACGGTTTTTCGGCCCTCAAGGTTGCGCCGGCGGCCTTCCAGGCTCATTTTGCCGGGAAATCGTGCCGCTTCCTGCCGCCGGGATTTTGGCAGAGGGGCTTCGGAAGGGCTTGGCCCGCTCCCTGCGATTCGCGTATATCTGGTGGTGAGCCGTTGAGCGCACGCAATATTTGGGAATTCGCATTGAAGATCCGGCTCTTTCTGCTGGTTTTCGTCTGTCTGTTCAGCACCCTGGGGGTGGCTCTGGCCAAGCCCCAGGTCACGGCTGCGCGAATCGGCGAGACGCCGGAGCGCACCCGCTTCGTCCTGGAACTGAGTGACGACCTGCCTTACCGGGTGTTCACCCTGCCGGACCCTTTCCGGGTGGTTCTGGACCTGCCAGAGGTCGAATGGGACCTGCCGGAGGACCGCCAGCCGCGCGCCCGGGGCCTGATCAGCGCCCTGCGCTTCGGGCTCTTCGCCCCCGGGACCAGCCGGGTGGTGCTGGACGTGAACCGGCCGGTCCATCTGCAGAAGGTTTTCGTCATCCCGCCGAGCGAGGGCAAGCCGCATCGCCTGGTGATCGACGTGGAAGGGGTGAGCCGGGAGCAGTATTTCGCCGCCCAGGGCAGTGAAACCGGCGAGGCCTCGGTGTCCGACCGGCCGCTGCGGCCCCTGGCGGAAGCCGTGCCGTCGGTGCCGCCGGCCAAGCCCGCCGATGCCCGGCCCACGGTCGTTCTCGATCCGGGGCACGGCGGCGTCGACCCCGGCGCCGTCGGCGTTTCCGGGTCCCACGAAAAGAACCTGACCCTGTCCTACGCCAGGGCGCTGAAGAAGGCCCTGGAGGCCAGCGGGCGCTACCGGGTGGTCATGACCCGCGACAGGGACGTCTTCCTGAAACTGCGCGAGCGCATCCGCCTGGCCCAGGAGGCCGAGGGGGACCTCTTCATCTCGCTGCACGCCAACGTGCACAGCTCCGGCAAGATCCGTGGCGCCTCGATCTACACCCTCTCGGAAACCGCGTCGGACAAGGAGGCGGCGGCCCTGGCGGCGGCGGAAACCGCCGCCGACGTGCTGGCCGGCGTCGATCTGACCGACCAGACCGGGGACGTGCGCAACATCCTCATCGATCTGGCCCAGCGCGAAACCATGAACCTTTCCAAGAAGTTCGCCAACGATCTGGTGCGCGAGGTGGGCCGCGAGACCAAGCTGTTGCGCAATACGCACCGCTTTGCCGGCTTCGCGGTGCTGAAATCCCCGGTGGTTCCGTCGATCCTTTTCGAGATCGGCTATATGTCCAACCGCCAGGAAGAGCGCCTTTTGCGCAGCGCGGCACATCGGGATAAGATAATCGCTTCGATTATACGGGCGATTGACGGCTACTTCGAAAAGCAGAAGGCGGCGAGCCGGTCCTGAGGCCGGCGGGAGACCCTGGCAGGGAACCCCGAGGGGGCCCGGAGGGTTACTTCCGGGGCCCGGGACGACAAATCCCGGATCACAACCCTGGGGGATCACAGCCCTGCCACATTTGAGTGATAGCCCTTCCGGCGAGGGCTGGTGTTAGCCATTTCGGACAAATGGCTTGCATCGCTGGTTGAGGTTCCTTAACGCCTCTTTGCTTAGCATGCCTGCCGAATTCAGGGGCCGCGGGAAGAGCGGTTCGGCTGGGCGAGACGGGCGGGAGGCCGCCGGGACCGGGCGGTGAAGCGGGCGGAGCAGCCCGTCGGAGAGAGAAGCTTGAGACGAGGCTTGAAAATACTCGGTGTCCTTTTCGGACTGGGCGTGATCCTCGCTGTCGCGGGGGCGGGCGGCTTGCTCTTTGTGTTCTTTCACTATGGCCGCGGCCTGCCCGACTACAGCCAGCTCGCCGATTACGAGCCGCCGACGGTGACGCGCGTGCACGCCGGCGACGGGCGTCTGCTGGCCGAGTATGCGACCGAGAAGCGGGTCTTCGTGCCGATCACGGCGATCCCGCGCCGCGTGACCAACGCCTTCCTCGCCGCCGAGGACAAGAACTTCTACGACCACCCGGGTGTCGACTACGTGTCGGTGCTGCGCGCCGTCGTCACCAATGTCGCCAACTTCGGCTCGAACCGGCGGCCGGTCGGCGGCTCGACGATCACGCAGCAGGTCGCCAAGAACTTCCTGCTGACCAACGAGGTCGCCCTCGAGCGCAAGATCAAGGAAGCCATCCTCGCCTTCCGCATCGAGCATGCCTTCACCAAGGAAACCATCCTCGAGCTCTATCTCAACGAGATCTATCTCGGCTTCGGTTCCTACGGCGTGGCTGCGGCGTCGCTCAACTATTTCAACAAGTCGCTCGACGAGCTGACCATCGCCGAGGCCGCCTATCTGGCGGCGCTGCCGAAGGCGCCGAACAACTACCACCCCGTGCGCCGCCACGATGCCGCCGTGGCGCGGCGCAACTGGGTGATCGGCCGCATGGCGGAGGACGGGCGCATCACCCAGGCCGAAGCCGAGGCCGCTCGGGCCGAGCCTCTGGTGATTCGCGAACGCGGCACCACCGAGGCGGTCGAGGCCGAGTACTTCGCCGAGGAAACCCGGCGCGAACTGGTCCGCCTCTATGGCGACGACAGCCTCTATACCGGCGGCCTCTCCGTGCGGACGACCCTCGACCCGCGCCTGCAGAACATCGCCAACGAGGTGCTGCGCGAGGGCCTCATCTCCTACGACCGCCGCCACGGCTGGCGCGGACCGCTGCAGGAGATCGCGGTGGACGAAGCCGCCGATGTCGCGGGCCAGCTGCAGGCCATCGAACGGCCGGTCGGCATCGACGACAACTGGCTGCTGGCCGCGGTGACGGGCACCAACGCCAAACAGGCCGATATCCTGCTGGCCGACGGCACCACCGCCCACATCCCCATGGCGGAGCTCACCTGGGCGCGCAAGTGGATCGAGAACCAGCGCTTCGGCAACAAACCCAACAAGCCGAGCGACGTGCTGAAGCCGGGCGACGTCGTGCTGGTCGAGGCGGTGACCGAGAACGAAGACGGCAAGGCCTACGACCAGAACGCTTTCGGGCTGCGCCAGATCCCCGACGTGAACGGCGGCCTGGTGGCGCTGGATCCGCACACCGGGCGGGTTCTGGCCATGGCCGGCGGCTTCTCCTACGAACGCAGCGAGTTCAACCGCGTCACCCAGGCCAAGCGGCAGCCCGGCTCCGCCTTCAAGCCCTTCGTCTATCTGGCCGGGCTCGACAGCGGCTTCACGCCCGCGACCATGATCCTGGACGCGCCCTTCGTGCTGGACCAGGGACCCGGGCTCGGCAAATGGAAGCCGTCGAACTACTCCAAGGAATTCTACGGGCCGACCCCGATGCGCGTCGGCATCGAGAAGTCGCGCAACCTGATGACCGTGCGCCTGGCGCAGACCATCGGGATGGAGAAGGTGGTGGAATACGCCCGCCGCTTCGGCATCATCGACAACATGGAACCGGTGCTGTCCATGTCGCTGGGCGCCGGCGAGACCACCTTGATGCGGATCACCACCGGCTACGCCATGCTGGTCAACGGCGGTAAGCGCATCTCGCCGACGCTGATCGACCGCGTGCAGGACCGCCACGGCCGCACCATCTACCGCCACGACCTGCGGGAGTGCGAGGTCTGCCGCGTCGAGGCGTGGCAGGACCAGACGCCGCCGGCGCTGCCGGACGAGCGCGAGCAGGTGGCCGATTCGGCCTCGGTCTATCAGATCGTCGGCATGCTGCAGGGGGTCGTGCAACGCGGTACGGGCCGGCGGATCGCCTCCCTCGGGATGCCGCTGGCGGGCAAGACCGGCACCACCAACGACAACATCGACACCTGGTTCGTCGGCTTCAGCCCGGACCTGGCCGTGGGCGTCTTCGTCGGCTTCGACGAGCCGCGCACCCTCGGCCCGCGCGATACCGGCTCCAACGTGGCCGCGCCGCTGTTCAAGGCCTTCATGGCCGACGCGCTGACCAAGGAGGACGCCGTACCCTTCCGTATTCCGCCGGACATCCGCCTGGTGCGCCTCAATGCCGAGACCGGCCAGCTGGCCCGCCCCGGCGACAAGCACGTTTTCCTGGAGGCTTTCAAGCCGGGCTCCGAGCCCACCGGCCGCCAGGTCGTGCTGGACGGCGGCTACAACCCGACCACCGGCAGCACCGCGGCCAGCGGCACCGGCGGCCTGTACTAGAGGGCCTGTACGAGGGTGGTCGGAATCCGATACAAGTTTTCCTGAAAAACCCAGCCGCGCCCGGCGCTTTCCGGAAAGCGGCTCATCACGGAATGATCAAGGAGTGCTTATGCGCGCCGAAATCGAAGCGGTGGCAGACGAGATTCGTCAGTCGTTGGCCCTGCTGAGGAGGCATCTTTGACGTCGATGCCGCGACCCTGCGCCTCGACGAACTGAACGCCGAAGCCGAAAACCCGGACCTGTGGAACGATCCTGACAGCGCCCAGAAGGTGATGCGCGAGCGCACCCACCTGGAGCAGTCCCTGAACGAATTCCACGGCATCGCGAACGAACTGGAAGACGCCCTGACCCTGGCCGAGCTGGGCGAGGCGGAGGACGACGAGGACAGCGTCCAGGAAGCGCAGAGCCAGCTCGAGGCGCTGCAGGCGCGTGCCGCCAAGCGGCAGTTGGAGAGCCTGCTCTCCGGCGAGGCCGACGGCAACGACTGCTACCTGGAAGTCAACGCCGGCGCCGGCGGCACCGAGGCCCAGGACTGGGCGCAGATGCTGCTGCGCATGTACGTGCGCTGGGCCGAGGCCCACGGCTACAAGGTGGAATGGCTGGAAGAAAGCGCCGGCGAAGAGGCCGGCATCAAGTCGGCCTCGGTGAAGGTCATGGGGCAGAACGCCTACGGCTGGTTGAAGACCGAGTCGGGCGTGCACCGCCTGGTGCGCATCTCGCCCTTCGACTCCCAGGCCCGCCGCCATACCTCCTTTGCCTCGGTCTGGGTCTACCCGGTCGTCGACGATGCCATCGAGGTCGAGGTCGAGGACAAGGACGTGCGCATCGACACCTACCGCGCCTCCGGCGCCGGCGGCCAGCACGTCAACAAGACCGATTCGGCGATCCGCATCACCCACCTGCCGACCGGCATCGTGGTGCAGTGCCAGAACGACCGCTCGCAGCACAAGAACCGCGCCCAGGCCTGGTCCATGCTGCGCGCCCGCCTCTACGAGCACGAACTGCAGAAGCGCGAGGCGGAGGCCCAGGCGGAAGCCGATTCCAAGACCGATATCGGCTGGGGTCACCAGATTCGCTCCTACGTGCTGCAGCCCTACCAGATGGTGAAGGACCTGCGCACGGCGGTCGAGAAGGGCAATGCCCAGGGCGTGCTCGACGGCGACATCGACGCGTTTCTGGAGGCCTCGCTGGCCTCGCGTCTGGACAGAGGCGCCGACTCGGGCGCGGAGGCTTAGTCTTTTAACCGGTTTGCGCTAAACTTCGGGTGGAGCGGCAAGACCGCTGATGACGAGCTGCGGCACAGCGCGGAACAGGGGACTGTCACATGACGGTGCAGGAAAGACGTGAGGCCGCGGGCGGCTTCGAGCTGGACTTCAAGACGCCGCAGTTTCTGGACAACCCCTATGCCGTCTACCATGCGCTGCGGGATCACGATCCGGTCTTTCTGAGCCCCTGGGGCGACTGGTACCTGACGCGCTATGCTGACGTCACCAAGGTGCTTTCCGGCAAGCGCTTCTCGCGTGAATCCCCGGCCGGGGCCAATCCGATGTCCGCGGACCTGCGCGAACCGACGTCGATTGAGCGGATGTTCAGCCGCTTCATGATCTTTCTCGACCCGCCGGCGCACACTCGCCTGCGCGCTTTGCTCGGAAGGGCCTTCACGCCCAAGGTTATCCAGGGGCTGCGGCCGCAGATCCAGTCGCTCACCGATCGGTTGCTCGATGACGCGGCGCAAGGGGCGGCACATGGGGCGGCACAGGGCGCGGCACAAAGCTCGACCTTCGATCTCGTGGCCGAACTCTCCTACCCGCTGCCGGTCATCGTTATCTCGCGCATGCTGGGCGTTCCCGAGGAAGACTATGAGCTGCTGAAGGACTGGTCGGGCAAGTTGACCAGGGGGGTCGACACCGGCCTGCTGGAAGACATGCAGTATGGGGCCGAGGCGGCCGACGAGCTCGGCGCCTACATGCAGGACCTCGTGGCGGCCAGGCGTGGCGCGCCGCAGGGCGATCTGATCAGCGATATCATCCTGGCGGCCGAGCGGGAAGGCACCACCAGCCAGGAGGAGCTGGTGGCCAATCTCGTCATGTTGCTGTGGGCCGGTCACGAGACCACGAAGAATCTCATCAGCAATGGCACCTTGGCCTTGCTCGCCCATCCCGAGCAAATGGAAGCCTTGGCGGCCAACGACGCTTTGATGCCCACGGCGGTGGAAGAGTTTCTGCGCTACGACAGCCCGGTCCAGAAGATCGTCCGCTGGACGACGGCGCCGACGAAGCTGGGGGATCACACGCTGCCGCCCGGTGCCTGCATCGTCAACCTGCTGGGCGCCGCCAACCGCGATCCGGCGGCCTATTCCGACCCCGACCGTTTCGATATCACGCGCAAAGGGGTGAGCAACATCGCCTTCGGACGGGGTATCCACCACTGTCCGGGCTTTGCGATCGCCCGCATGGAGGCGGAGATCGCCATTGGATCCCTTTTGAGGAGGACGAAGGAGCGTGCGCCGGCCTGCGATGAAATCGAGTGGCAGCAGACGACCTCCCTGAGAGGTCCCGCGCGCTTGCCGCTGAAGGTTTCTTGGCATTGAGCGGGGAGGGAGAAAGCACGGTGCAGGTGCCGCGTTCGGTGGTGCCGGGGGTCGTGTCTCCTGCCGTTCCGGGGCGCATGGCCTCGCTGCTGATGTCCGTGATCTATCAGCTGGAACAGACGCAGTGGCTCGCGCCTGAAGAGCTTTTCTTTCATCAGGCCCGCCAGTTGCGCGTTCTCTTCGGCCACGCGGCCGCCACGGTGCCTTTCTACCAAAAGCATTTTGCCGAGGCGGGCGTCGACCCGGCGGCAGCGGTGACGCGTGAGACTTTCGCTCGGCTGCCGATTCTGAAACGCGGCGAACTGAAGGACGCCGGCGAGGCCATGAACTCGACCGCCTTGCCGAAATCTCACGGCAAGACACACGGAATCGAAACCTCCGGCTCGACGGGCCGCACGGTGCGCATTCAGGGCACCGAAGTGACGGGATTGTTCTGGCGCGCCGGGGTGATGCGCGAGCATATCTGGCATCGGCGGAACTTCGGCGGCAAGCTGGCGGCGATCCGCTGGGCGCGCAAGGGCATTGCCATGGCACCGGAAGGATCCCACGCGAACACCTGGGGGCCGGCGTCCGGGGCCGTCTATCCCACCGGACCGGCGGCGTTGCTGAACATCGCCAGCTCCTTGGAAGATCAACTCAATTGGCTGCAGCGCGAGCAGCCCGACTACTTGATCTCTTTTCCCTCCAACCTCATGGCCCTGGCGAAATACTGCCTGGAGCGTGGCGCGACGATTCCCCGCCTGAAACAGGTCATGACCGTCGGTGAGATGGTGACCGAGCCGGTGCGCCGCAGCGTAGGGCAGGCCTGGGACGTGCCGCTCTACGATTCCTACAGCTGTGAGGAGGCGGGCTACCTAGCGATCCAGTGTCCGGAGCACGAGATCTATCACGCGCAATCCGAGAACGTGATGATGGAGGTCGTCGACGACGCCGGCCGGCCTTGCGGCGCCGGCGAAGTCGGCCGCGTGCTGGTGACCAGTCTGCACAACTTCGCCACGCCCTTGATCCGCTATGAGCTTGGCGACTACGCGGAGGTCGGCGCGCCCTGTGCTTGTGGCCGCGGTCTGCCGGTGATCAAGCGGATCGTCGGGCGCCAGCGCAACCGGCTGGCGCTGCCGGACGGCAGCAGCATCTTCCCCTACCTGGGCGACCATGAGGACTATCTTGCGATCACGCGCTCGATCAAACGCTTCCAGCTGGTCCAACACAGCTTGGAGGAACTCGAAAACCGCCTGGTGGTCTCCGAGCCACTGACCGCGGAGCAGGAAGAACAGATGCGAGCGGTCATGCAGCGCAATCTGGGACACCCCTTCCGCATCACCTTCACCTACCACGACGAGATCCCGCCCAGTCCGCGCGGCAAGTTCGAAGAGTTCATCTCCGAAGTGGTCGTCTAGTTCGGAAGCGGGAGCAGGGGCAGAGGCATGAGCGATTTAACAGGTACGATCTGGCGTGTCGGCGACCTGAGCGGGGAAACCCGCGACGACATGTTCAAGCTGTACGATCAGTTCTACGCGGGCACCAGCGAAGACCTTTTCGTCGACGACCTCTCCGACAAGACCTATGCCATCGTCCTGCGGGACGAGGCCGGGGCCCTCCAAGGCTTCTCCTCGATCAAGGTCTGGGATGAGAACTTTCGCGGCGACCCTGTCCGTGTGCTCTATTCCGGCGATACCATCGTCCACAAGGACCACTGGGGACAGCAGGCCCTGGTCACGGCCTGGGGGCACCTCTCCGGTGCCGTGAAGGCGGAACTGCCGGAGGTGCCGCTCTACTGGTTCCTGCTAGTGAAGGGGCACCGCACCTACCGCTACCTGCGCACCTTCTACCGCGTGTTCTTTCCGGCCCACAACCGACCCACGCCGACGGATATCCAGGCACTGACGGACCAGCTCGCCGGCAAGAAGTTCGGCGAGTTCTACAGTCCGCAGACCGGAATCGTGCACTTCCCCGAATCACGCGGGCACCTGAAAGCGGAATTCGCGGAGATTCCCGAAAAGGACAGGAACAAGCCGGACGTCGCCTACTTTCTGGAACGCAACCCCGGCTACGTCGATGGCGACGAATTGGTCTGCCTGACGGAACTCAGCCACGAGAACTTCAACAAAGTCGCGCGGCACATCTTCGCTGCCGGTTTCGACCGCGGCTTGGACGCGGTGCTGTCGAAGGACGGCGACTGACCGTCCGCTAAGCCTGGCTGTAGCCGAAGGCGCGGCGCAGGTCGGCGAGCAGGCGATCGACGATGTCCTTGCTGAACCCGAAGAAGCCTTCCGGGCCGCCGAGGTAGTCCTTCACGTAGAGCCGGTCATTGCCGGCATATTGTGCGAAGACCGCGATCTGCGAGGTCAGATAGCGGCAGCATGCACGAAGGGGTTGGCCTCGGGGGACGAGCAGAGGGCATGCTGCAGCAGTGAGGTGCCGCTGCGCATGGCGCCCGCCACCAGAATCAGGTTGAAGTCATGAGCCGTCATTCGGACTGCGTAGCACGATCCGGGTCGGAAGGCAGAGCGCTTTTGTCGGCCGGCTTGCGGGTCGCCAGGAAAATGCCGGGCAGAACCAGTGCCGCGCCGATCAGGTGATAGCTGTAGAGCCGCTCGCCCAGCAGCAGGTAAGCCATCACACCGTTGTACAGCGGGAAGAGATACATCAGCAGGCTGGTCGGTCCGGCGCCGAGGATGCGCTGGACCAGGCCGTAGACCTGGTAGGCGCCGAAAGAGGGAACGACCGCCAGGAAGGCGACGATGAGGAAACTGCGGGGCTCCAGCGCCGGCAGCTCTCCGCTGAGGCCTTCCGCCACGGTGAAGGGCAGCAGGATCAGGATGCCGCCGATGACGATGGCGGCGAAGCGCGCCATCATCGGCAGGGCCGTGGGCCGGTGTTGCAGCATGATGCAGTAGACCGCCCAGGCGGCCATGGCGGCCACGATCCAAAAGTCGCCGATGGCAAAGCTGAGGCTCGTCAGGACGTCGATGTCGCCGCGGCACACGATGGCGACGACGCCCAGAAGCGACAGCAGAACCCCCAGCCCCTGCAGCAGGGACAGCGGCTCGTCGTAGAAGAGGCGCGCCAGGAGGACGATGAGGATCGGCGAGACCGAGTAGATGAGGCCGATGTTGGTGGCCGAGGTCGTATCGGCCCCGATATAGACGAAGGCGCCGCAGACCCCCATGCCGAGGGCGCCGAGGACGGCGATATCGCGCCATTCCTTGAGCGCGGCATAGCGATGGCGCCACAGCGTCGTCGCAGTGAAGGGCAGCAGCAGGCAGAGGGCGAGCGTCCAGCGCCAGAAAGCGAGGGCCACCGGCGGGAAGATGTCGTGCACCAGACGGGCGGTCAGCATGTTGGAGCAGAACAGCGCCGGCGTGATGAACAGCAGGATGAGTGCGATCCGGCGCTCGCTGAGGCCGAGCCAGCGGACTTCCCGCCGCTTTGCCTGCCCTTGATGGTCCCGGTCTGTCGTCATGGGAAAGAGGCTCTACCCTGTGCCGCCCGGCGGGTCAAACGCCGAGCGGGCAGGGGTGGCATACCGAAAAGGGGAACCGGCTAGTCGGCGGCGAGAGCGCCGTAGAAGTCGGCCGAAAGGCCGGCCTGGTCGCGGGCCGCGTCATTGAAAGGCGGCTTCAACTGGCCTCTGAAATGGCGGCGCACCAGACTGTGCCAGGTTTCCTGCGCGCCGAGCCCGCGCCGGCTGCAGAGATGGTCGAACCAGCGCTTGCCGATCGCCACGTGGCCGATTTCCTCTTCGTAGATCACCTGCAGGGCGGCGGCGCTGTCGTGGTCCTCGGCGGCCTGCAGCTTGACGATCATGGCGGGCGTCACGTCGAGGCCGCGGGCCTCCAGCACCAGGGGCACCACGGCGAGGCGGGCCAGCAGGTCGTGGGCGGTTTCCTCGGCCGCCTGCCACAGCCCGTCGTGGGCCGGCAGGTCGCCGTAGGCCATGCCCAGCGCGGTCAGCCGCTCGTCCAGCAGCAGGTAGTGCTTGGCCTCCTCGTCGACCACCTGCATCCAGTCGTCGTAGAAACGGCGCGGCAGGTCCTCGCGCGTGAAGCGGGCGACGATGTCGGCGGCCAGGTCGATGGCGTTCAGCTCGATGTGCGCCAGGGCGTGCAGCAGGGCCCCGCGCCCGGCGGTGCCGCGGTTGATCTTGCGCTTGGGCACCTCGCCGGGGCGCTTCAGTTCGGGGCGCGCGGGCCGCGAGGGGCGCGGCGGCGGCGCGGCGCTGCCCACCTCGGCAATGTCGCCGGCGCGCCAGGCGGCGGCGATGTCGCGCGCCAAGGCCGCCTTGGCCAGGGGCGCGGCGGTCTCCAGGATGGCGACCGCCTGCTGCGCCAGGAAGGTCACAGAGCCTGCGCCGCTTCGAGCACTTCCTCGACGTGTCCCTTGACCTTCACCTTGCGCCATTCGCCGCGCAGGATGCCCTTCTCGTCGATCAGGAAGGTCGCGCGCTCGATGCCCATGTACTTGCGTCCGTACATGTTCTTCTCGACCCAGGTGCCGTAGGCCTCGCAGACTTTGCCGTCCTCGTCGGAGGCGAGGGTGAAGGGCAGGTCGTACTTGTCCTTGAACTTGTCGTGCTTGGCGACCGTGTCCTTGGAGACGCCGATGATGACCGCGTCGATCTTGGAGAAGTCGGGCAGGGCGTCGCGGAAGCCGCAGGCTTCCTTGGCGCAGCCGGGAGTGTCGTCCTTCGGATAGAAGTAGAGCACCACCTTCTGTCCCGTGAGGTCCTTCAAAGAAATCTTGCCGCCGCCGTCGGTCGGCATGGTGAAGGCAGGCGCCTTCTTTCCGGGTTCCACCATTCTTGTCGTCTCCTGGTTTCTTGTCTGGTCCTGGTTCTTGTCTGGAAGAATGCACCGCCTTGGCGAGGCTTTTATGACATCGACCGGCCGCCGTCGAGAGGGCGGGCGAGGTCAAGCGTCTCTACAAAGCTAGGCTCCCTTGGCGAAGGGCAGGACGCCCTTGTCGGGTTCCTCGCCGCCCGGCGGCGCCGGCGCATCGATGATCTCGACATAGATGCCGTGTGCCCAGGCGAGAGTCTCCTCCAAGCGGTCGCGGAGCTCGGTGAAGTCGTCCAGCCCGGTGCTCGCGGCCAGCGCGGCCTGCAGTTCATCGGACAGCGTATCGGCATCGAAGGCCGGGCCGACGGTCAGGCGCAGGGCCTCCTGCACCTGGCGCAGGAAGCGCGTGGCGTCGATGAGCTTCTCCGCCCGCGCCGTCTCGATGTATCCCGCAGTGGCCAGGTTGGCGAAGGCCTGCTGGGTCGAGATGGCCAGGACCTCGGGCTTCTCGGCGGCATGGCGCAGCTGCAGGTACTGGGCCAGGAAGTCGAGGTCGATGAGGCCGCCTTCCGCGTACTTCACGCTCCAGATGGTGGCCGCGGGGTGCTCCTTGTAGATGCGCCGCCGCATGGCGGCGACCTCGGCCAGCAGCTGCTCCGGGTCGCGCGGCGCGCTGCGGATGGCCAGCAGTTTCTTTTCGACGCGCGCGCAGATGTCGGCGGGCCCGGCGATGGCCCGGGCGCGGGTCAGGGCCAGATGCTCCCAGGTCCAGGCGTCCTGCGCGTAGTAGCGCTTGAAGGAGGCGAGCGAGGTGGCGATCGGTCCGGCGTTGCCCGAGGGACGCAGGCGCATGTCGATCTCGTAGAGCGTGCCCTCGGCGGTCTGGGCGCTCAGCGCGTTGATCATGCGCTGCGCCAGGCGCGCGTAGTAGCGCTGCGGCTCCAGCGGCTTGGGGCCGTCGGACTGGACGTTTTCTTCCGGCAGATCGTAGAGGAAGACCAGGTCCAGGTCGGAGGAGACGGTCATCTCGCGGCTGCCCAGCTTGCCCAGGGCGACGACGGCGAGGCCGTCCCCGTTGAGGCGGCCGTGCGTGCGGGCCAGGTCCTCGACCACCGGTTCGTAGAGGCCGCGCAGCGCCACTTCGGCGATGTCGCTCAGCGCGCGGCCGCTGTCGTCGACGTCGCTCTTGTGGCGCAGGATGTGAACGCCGACCTGAAAGCGCCGGTCGTTGGCCCAGCGCCGCGTCATATCGAGCACGTCCTGCAGGTCCTGCGCGTCGACGAGCGCGGCTTTCAGTTCCTCGGCCAGCTCTTCAGCCGGTGGGATGGGATCGAAGAAGTCGGGCGACAGCACCGCCTCCAGCAGGTGAGGCTTGCGGTCCAGGCGGTCGGCCAGCAGGGGCGCACTGCCCATGATCTCCGCCATCAGCTCCAGCAGCTTGGGATTGTTGTACAGCATGGAGAACAGCTGTACGCCCGCCGGCAGGCCGGCGACGAAGGTGTCGAACTTCAACAGCGCGCGGTCCGGGTCCTGGGTGCTGCCGAAGGCTTTCAACAGCACCGGCACCAGCTCGGTGAGCAGCTGGCGGCTGCGGGTCGAGCGCAGCGCGCGGTAGCGGCCGTGGTGCCAGCCGCTGACCACCTGCCAGGCCCTTTCGCCGTCGCCAAAGCCCATGCTGGTCAGCGTCGAGAGCGTTTCCGGGTCGGGCTCGCCGCCGGTGAAGACCAGATTGCCCGGCTCCGACAGGGTCGGCGATTCCTCGAAGAGATGCGCGTAGTGGTCCTCGACCCGGCGCAGGCGGGTCAGCAGATCTTCGCGGAAGATCGCCGGGTCGTCGTAGCCGAGGAACAGCGCCAGGGCGTCGACGCCCTCGTCGTCGTCGGGCAGGCTGTGCGTCTGCTGGTCCTCGATCATCTGCAGCCGGTGCTCGACGCGGCGCAGGAAGTTGTAGGCCTCGGTCATCTCCTCGGCGACCCTGGCCTCAATGTGGCCGCTTTCGGCCAGGCCGGCCAGGGCCTCCCGGGTGCGCGGCGTGCGCAGCGCGGGGTCGCGCCCGCCCCAGATGAGCTGCTGGGTCTGGGCGAAGAATTCGATCTCGCGGATGCCGCCGCGCCCCAGCTTCACATTGTGGCCGTTGATGGCGATGACCGAACCGCCCTTGTGGGCGTTGATCTGGCGCTTGATGGAATGCACGTCCTGGATGGCCCAGAAGTCCAGGTGCTTGCGCCACACGAAGGGGCGCAGTTCGCCCAGGAAGGCCTGGCCGAGGTCCTTGTCGCCTGCGACCGGACGGGCCTTGATCATGGCCGCCCGCTCCCAGTTCTGCCCCAGGCTTTCGTAATAGGTCATGGCCGAGTTGAAGTTGATGGCCAGCGGCATGGCGCCGGGGTCGGGACGCAGGCGCAGGTCCGTGCGGAAGACGTAGCCGTCGGCCGTGCGGTCGTCGAGGCTGCGCATGAGATCGCGGGTCAGCCGCACCATGCCGGCCTGAACGCCGCGCGAATGGCGGTAGTCCAACTGGTCGGGATCGAAGATGACGATCAGGTCGACGTCGGAGGAATAGTTCAGCTCCCGCGCGCCCAGCTTGCCCATGCCGAGGATGGTCAGGCCGCAGCCCTTGGTGGGCTCGGCCTCGTTGCTCAAGGAAAGCTCCCCACGCGCGGCGGCCTGCCGCAGGATGACGGCGAGGGCGGTATCGATCGCCGAATCGGCGAAATCGGACAGGGCCCGCGTGACCTCGACTACGTCCCAGAAGCCGCAGATATCGGCAAAGCCGATGCTGAAAGCCGCGCGGCGCCGGGCGATCCGCAGGGCCTTCATCACTTCCGCTTGATCGGCCAGCTCTGCGGCCTTGTTTTTCAGGTCTTCCAGGACTTTTTTTAAGACCAGTTCGGGGCCTTGCTTTAAAACATCGGCGAGAAGACCGATATCGGCTATCAAACAGTGGCTGAGGAAGGGCGAATTGGCGAAAATCGCCTGAAGCAGCCGCTGACCTGCGGGATCCTGTGGCAGGGCCTCCGCGAGTTTCTGAACGGCCGGGTCGGCCGAAGCTGCCGCAGCTGCGCTCCAGCGCTCCACCCAGGGCGCCGCCCGTGACGGGTCCAGGGCGCTTGGCAGTGCCGAACTATCTGGTAGGTAAGGGAGTTTAGACATCTCACGCCGCTCGCTTCAGGATCACACTGCTGAAGGCGCGCTTGTCGGTCAAGCTCCAGGGCCCACTCCAGCATCTGGGGAGGCCCCGGGGGCTTCTCCGGAGGCGCCGGGCGATATTGATCGAAAGCCCGGCAAGCCGCCGCGAAAACGGCGCTCCCGCACACAGCGGGCGGTGCGTCTCGGGGTCGAGTTGTTCGGTGGCCTTTTCGCGGCGGCGGTCCTCATTGTGGGGGTGGCCGCCTGGCGGCTGTCCGAGGGACCGATCCGCACGGACTTCCTGACCCCCTACCTGCAGGCCGCGATCAACGAGACCGGCGGCAATACGGTTCAGATCGGCGGCACCTTCCTGGTTTGGGAGGAAGAACGGCGCCAGCTCGTGCTGCACGCCGCCGAGGTGGTGGTCCGTGATCCCGAGGAAAAGCTCATCGCCTCCCTGCCGGAAGTGGCCTTCGAGCTGAGTGTGACCGCCGCCCTGCAAGGCACGATCGCCCCCAACCAGATCGAGATCATCGCGCCGCGTATCCGCCTGCAGCGGGCCAAGGACGGCAGCATCAGCTTCGGCGAAGATGCCACCGTGCCGCCGGTGACGGCGGAGGGCGCGGAAGCTCCGGCCGCCGGCTCCCTGGCCGCCGCAGCGGGCCGGGGGGAGGATGTGGTGCTCG
This sequence comes from Kiloniellaceae bacterium, assembly GCA_048268885.1. GTDB lineage: Bacteria > Pseudomonadota > Alphaproteobacteria > Kiloniellales > Kiloniellaceae > Pelagibius. Next base: position 188,484 of record JBLWUP010000004.1, read on the forward strand.
GCCGCATGATCGGCGAGCTGCTGGGCGAGCGGGATCCGGCCAACCCGCTCTCCTTCCTCGACGAAGTGCGCATCCGCGACGGCCAGATCTATGTCCGCGACGAGCTGTTCGGCCTGTCCTGGGCGGCGCCCTCCGCGGACATTTCCCTGCGCCGCGACGTCGCCGGGCTGGCCGGCGACATGAGCCTCAGTTTCACCGGGCGGAACGATCCGGCGACCTTCGACTCGTCCTTCCTGTTCGACAAGAGAGCCCGCGTGGTGGATTTCGCCGCCAGCTTCACCGACATCAGCCTGGCCAACCTGGCGAAGGCCTTTCCGGTCCTGGCGCCGGTCGGCGGGCTGACGTCGCGGATCACCGGCTCCGTCACCACCTCGCTGTCGCTGGACGGCGAAGTGGGGCACACCGGCTTCGACCTTCAGGGCTTTGCCGGGACCCTCAGAATTCCCGGTATCGAGATGCCGCCGCTGCCGGTGCGCGACCTCACCATGCGGGGCCGCTACGACAGCACCGAAAGCCGCTTCGAACTCGACGAGGCGCGGATCAGCCTGGGCAGCAGCGCGGCGCCGGGGCCGATCTTCAGCATCGGCGGGATCTTCGACTACGATCCGCTGGACGGCGGCTGGGCCATCGACACGGATGCGACGCTGGAAGACGTGCCGCTGGCTGACCTCGATACCTACTGGCCGGAATCCATCGCCTCCAATGCGCGGCCCTGGGTGGTGGAGAACGTCATCAGCGGCCAGGCCGACAGGGCGACGGCGGCCTTGAGCGTCTCCGTGCCGGCCGGCGATTTTTCCGCGGCCGAGGTCACCTCGTTGACCGGGACGCTGCAGTACCGCGACCTGGAGGTGCACTACCTGCGCCCGCTGCCGCCGATCCGCAAGATCGCGGGCACCGCGGAGTTCGATCTCGACTCCCTGCGCTTCGCGGTGGAGACCGGGCGCCTGGAGGGCCTGGCCCTCGGCGATTCCAAGGTGAACATCACCGGCTTCCAGGCCTCCGATTCCAAGCGCGGCATCTACGAACAGCTGACGATCGACACCAAGGCCGTCGGCCCGGTCTACGATACCTTGGCCCTCCTCGAACATCCGCGTCTCGACTTGCTCTCCAGGCTCGGCCTCTCGGCGGAAGGCAGCGGCGGGGCGGTTTCCACGCAGCTCGGCTTCCAGTTTCCCCTGACAAAGACGCTCTCTTTCGACGACGTGACCCTGCAGGTCGAGGGGGCGGTGCATTCGGGACAGTTGAAGAACGTCTTTTTCGGCGAGGACATGACCGAGGGACAGCTCTCGGTGAGTCTGGACGAAAACGGGATGCAGCTTTCGGGGCCCTTGCGCCTCGGTGGCGTGCCGCTGTCGGTCAGTTGGAAAGAGAGCTTCGCCGAGACTGCGCAGGTGCGTTCGGTCATGGAGGCGGAGATTCCGCGCAGCAGCGATGCCGAGCGTGCCCGTTTCGGCCTGGATATCGGCGACGCCGTGCAGGGACCGCTGGCGGCGACGGTATCCATGGTCAGCCGCGACAACGGGCTGTCGACCTTGCAGGTGTCGGCCGACCTGAAGGAGGCGACGATGTCCCTGCCGGAGATCCACTGGCAAAAGGAGCCCGGCACCGACGGCAGTCTCAGCCTGACCATCGAACTGGATTCCAGCGGGCCGCTGGCCTACCGCGATATCGTGCTGCAAGCCGGCGATCTTATCGCGCGCGGCAAGGCGACGCCGGGGCGCGACCGCGCGGGCCTGGGCGCGATTGAGCTGGAGCGCGTCGCCTTCGGCCGCAGCAGCCTGCAGGACGTCAAGCTGCAGCTCGATGAAGACGGCATCGACGTGGCCATCGGGCGCGGCACGCTCGACGCCGGTCCATTCCTGAACGACGAAGCGGCAGCGGAAGAGGGCGCGCCGCGGGCCGGGCAGGCGCCCCCCCGCCGTGCTTTCCATGGCGCCGAGGCGAAAGAGGCCGCGCGGAAGAGAGTCCTGTACGGCTTCGCGCGCCTCGGCG
>JBLWUP010000005.1:0-188180 GCA_048268885.1 Kiloniellaceae bacterium
CCGCCCCCTACGAGGCGCCCGAGGCCGCCGACCTCACCGTCGACACCTCCGTCCAGAGCGTGCCCGAGTCCGTCGAAGCCATCATCCGCTACGTCGAGGGCACCTTCACCCTCAAGGCCGACAAATCCGGCTGAGGCCGCGCGCCAGGACCGCGGGCGAGGGACCGCTGCTAGAGGCGCGGGGGCTTGTCGCCGCCGCGCTGCTGCACGGCGGTGAAGAGGACGGCCGCCGCGCCGATGACCGACAGCCAGTGGCTTTGCCAGATGCTGTAGGCCGTGCAGGCGATGCCCAGGATGGTCACGAGCATCCCCACCGCGCTGCTGCGGGCAACGGGAGAGAGCCTGTCGATCCGCCGGCCGGTCAGGAAGAGGAAGGCGGCGGTCAGCAGGCTGCCGACCAGGCCGAGCTCCACCATGATCTGAAGGCCTCCGTTGTGCGGGTGGGAGGGAACGATCTTCTCACCCGGACGGAAGGGCTGCGCATCGCCGGTGGGCAGCGTCGGCGAAGAGTCGAAGCCCCAGCCGAACAACGGCTTTTCGGCAATGCGCTCGTTGATGAAGTTCCAGACATGCAGGCGGAACTGGCCGGTTTCCGGCAGCCTTTGGCTTTGCCCCAAGCCGGTCTGCTGCAGCCCCTCGATGATTACCGGGCTCGCGAGCACCGCCCCGGCCACCGCCGCCACCATGACGAGCCGCGCCAGGCCCCGGCCGAAGACGGCCAGCGCCGCGGCCAGCAGCCCGGCGCCGAGCGCCAGGGTGGAGGCGGAAGATTGGGAAAACAGCGTCACCGTCAGCATCGCCGCCGGCAGAAGGACCGCCAACCACCGCAGGCCCTGCTGCCAGGCGACGACGGCCAGGGGCCAGACCAGGATGGCGAGCGTCGAGACGCCCCGGTTCAGTCGCGAATAGGCGGTATAGTCCGACCTGGCTTCGCCCTGCAGCAGGTCGAAGAGCGGCGTGCGGAACGCCAGTTCGACCAGCAGCACCGCCAGGGTGGCGGCGAAGCCGACGGCCAGGCAGCGCGCCACCTTCTTGCGCTGGGCGTCGTCGAGGAAGCGCATCAAGCCGGCCAGGTACAGCAGCACATAAAGCAGAAATCCGACCCGGAGAGCGAGCTTGGCGGCCGCCGCCGGATCGCCGCTCCAGAGCACGCTGACCAGGCACCAGGCGAGGAAGAGGCCCATCACCACGCCCAGCGGGCGGTCGATGATCCGCCACGACAGGGCCGCGCGGCCGACCGCCAGGCCGCTGGCCAGGGCCGCCGCCGCCGCCAGGGGGACAACGGCCTTGTCCGCCACAAGGCCGATGGGGGGCAGCAGCAGTGCAAAGACGGACAGCACGAAGCCCAGCCGGGCAGCGTGCGTTTGGTCCGTGGTGAAGGGCTCGGAGGACGTCGTCACAGCGCCCCTTTTAGAGGATCGCCCGCGCCAAGGAAACCGCGTTCCCCGGGGATGCTTCGGAGGGCAGGGGTTAGCTGGTGGCCGCCGCCATGCGCTCGTCGGCCTCGCGGCGCATTTCCTGGCGCCGGGTGATCAGCGAGGCGGCCAGGACCCCCGTGGCGACCAGGCCGACGAGGATGGTGCAGACCGCGTTGATTTCCGGCGTCACGCCGAGGCGGACCTGGCTGTAGATCTTCATCGGCAGGGTGGTCGCGCCGGGGCCGGTGGTGAAGCTGGCGATCACCAGGTCGTCCAGCGACAGGGTGAAGGACAGCAGCCAGCCGGCGACCACCGCCGGGGCGATGACCGGCAGGGTGATCTGGAAGAAGGTGCGGCCCGGCGGGCAGCCCAGGTCCATGGCGGCCTCTTCGATGGAACGGTCGAAGCCGGCCAGGCGGGACTGCACCACCACCGCCACGTAGCACATGGAAAAGGTGATGTGGGCGATGGTGACGGTGACGAAGCCGCGGTCCAGGGCGACGGCGACGAACATCAGCAGCAGCGAGAGGCCGGTGATCACCTCCGGCATGACCAGCGGGGCGTAGATCATGCCGGAGAAGAGAGTCCGGCCATGAAAGCTGCCGAAGCGGGACATGATCAGTCCGGCGATGGTGCCCAGCACGGTGGCGAAGGTGGAGGAGGTGCAGGCGACCTTCAGCGTGACCCAGCCGGCGTTCAGCAGGCCCGCGTTCTGCAGCATCTCCGCGTACCACTTGGTCGAGAAGCCTGCCCAGACCGTGACCAGACGCGATTCGTTGAAGCTGTAGATGATCAGCAGCGCGATCGGCAGGTAGAGGAAGAGAAAGCCGAGCAGCAGCGAGCCGATGTTGAACCAGGTCAGTCCCTGCCGCATGGCCTCAGGCCTCCGCCTTGGCGTTGCGTTCCTGCATGCGCTGGAACAGCACGATGGGAATCACCAGCACCAGCAGCAGGATGACGGCGACCGCCGAGGACAGCGGCCAGTCGCGGTTGTTGAAGAACTCGCTCCACAGGGTCTTGCCGATCATCAGCGTCTCCGAGCCGCCGAGCAGGTCGGGAATGACGAACTCGCCGACCGCCGGGATGAAGACCAGGAAGCAGCCGGCGATGATGCCGGAGAGCGACAGCGGCACGGTGACGACCCAGAAGGCCTTGATCGGGCGGCAGCCCAGGTCGGCGGCGGCTTCCAGCAGGCTCAGGTCCAGCTTCTCCAGGTTGGCGTAGAGCGGCAGCACCATGAAGGGCAGGTAGGAGTAGACGATGCCGATGTAGACCGCGATGTCGGTGTTCAGGATGGTCAGGGGCTCGCTGATCAGGCCGAGCTGGGTGAGGGCCAGGTTCAGCAGGCCTTCCTTCTTCAGGATGCCGATCCAGGCGTAGACGCGGATCAGGAAGGAGGTCCAGAACGGCAGGATCACCATCATCAGGAGGGCGAAACGCCAGCGCTTCGGCGCCCGCGCCATGCCGTAGGCGATGGGGTAGCCGACCAGCAGGGTGAGGACCGTCGAGACCGAGGCGATCTTCAAAGAACTGAGGTAGGCGTCGATATAGAGCCGGTCTTCCAGCAGAAAGAGATAGTTGCCGAGCGTCGCTTGGAACTCGATGAAACCGTCCTGCGCGAAGGTGAACAGCGAGGTGTAGGGCGGTTGCGCCACCAGGACCTCGGCGAAGCTGATCTTCAGGACGATCAGGAAGGGCGCGAGGAAGAACGCCAGCAGCCAGAGATAGGGAACGGCGATGACCAGGCCGCGGCCGGAAAAGCCGAGGCGGCTGAAGAGGCCGCGCGCCGCCCCGGTCTGCCCTTCCGCCGCCGCTTGCGGTGCCTGCGCCATGCCGCGTCCTCAGTCCTGCAGCACGACGGCGGCGTCGGGCGCCCAGGTCAGATAGACCCGGTCCTCCCAGGTGATCGGCCGCTCGATGAGCCGCGCCATGTTGGCCTGGGTCGCCGTCACCATCTTCCCGCTGTCCAGCTTCACGTGGTAGGTCGAGAGGTTGCCGAGGTAACCGATGTCCCAGACCTCCCCCGTCATGCAGTTGCGGCTGGGGTCGGCCGGCGCTTCCTTGGAGATGCGGACCTTTTCCGGCCTGAGGGCGATCCACAGCGGGCGGTCGCCGGTGTCTTCGCCGTAGGGGCCGGTCTCGATGACGCCGCCGGTGTCAGGGCTCTGCAGCACCAGGTGGTCGCCCTCGCGCTGGGCGCCGCGGCCTTCCAGGATGTTCACCTCGCCGATGAAGTCCGCGACATAGCGCGACATCGGCGCTTCATAGAGTTCCCCGGGCGTGGAGACCTGCACGATCTTGCCGTGGTCCATGACCGCGATGCGGCTGGAGACGGTCATCGCCTCCTCCTGGTCGTGGGTTACGATCACGAAGGTGATGCCGGTCTCCTCCTGGATGTTCATCAGCTCGAACTGGGTCTGGGTGCGCAGGTTCTTGTCCAGCGCGCCCAGCGGTTCGTCGAGCAGCAGCATCTTGGGTTTCTTCACCAGGCTGCGCGCCAGGGCGACGCGCTGCTTCTGGCCGCCGGAAAGCTGGTGTGGCTTGCGCTTGGCGAAGGGGCCGAGCTGCACCAGCTCGATGATTTCGGCGACACGGCGGTCGATCTCCGCCTTGGGGACGCGGTCCTGTTTCAGCCCGAATGCGATGTTCTTCTCCACCGACATGTGGGGAAACAGAGCATAGGACTGGAACATCATGTTCACCGGGCGCTCGTAGGGCGGCACGCCGGACATGTCCTCGCCTTCCAGCAGGATTTGGCCCTCGCTGGGCGTCTCGAAGCCGGCGAGCATGCGCAGCAAGGTGGTCTTGCCGCAGCCGGAGGGGCCGAGCAGCGAGAAGAATTCGCGCTTGTAGATATCCAGGGAGACGTTGTCGACGGCGACGAAATCGCCGAAGCGCTTGCTGACGCCGACGATGCGGACGTGAGGCTTCTCGCTGGGGTCTTCCCAAGGCGCCCAGCGTTGCCGCGCGGCAGAGCTGCCACTGCGCGCCGCGTTGCCTGCGGTTCCAGCTCCGCTCATCCCATCATCCCCCCGCCGCCCGACCGGCCGCCCGGGCCGGTCTCACGACCTTCTTCAGTCTGCATCAAGAAAGCAAACGGCCCCGCTCCTCTCGGGGCGGGGCCGTTGCATCGGGTTACTGACCGGTTTTCACCTTGGTCCAGAGGCGGGTGACCGTGCGCTGCACCCGCGGCGGATAGGGCGTGACCGTGTAGAGCGTGTCCAGGGCGGCCTGGGGCGGATAGATCGCCGGATCGCCGATCACGTCCTCTTCCAGGTACTCCTGGGAAGCCTTGTTGCCGTTGGCGTAGTAGACGTAGTTGGACGCCTTGGCCATGACCTCCGGCTCCATGATGTAGTTCAGGAAGGCGAGCGCCGCGTCGGGATGCGGCGCATCGGTGGGAATGGCCATCTGGTCGAACCACATCAGGGCGCCTTCGTCCGGCGCCACGTATTTGATGGTGACGCCGTTTTCCGCCTCGTCGGCCCGGTCGCGGGCCTGCAGCACGTCGCCCGACCAGCCGACGGCCATGCAGATGTCGCCGTTGGCCAGGGCGTTGATGTACTCCGAGGAATGGAACTTCTGAATGTAGGGGCGGATCGCCATCAGCACGGGCTCGGCCTTGGCGATCACGTCGGGATCCTTGCTGTCCGGATCCTCGCCGATGTAGTTGAGCGCCGCCGGGATCAGTTCGGTCGGCGCGTCCAGCACGTGGATGCCGCAATCAGCGAACTTGGAGACCACTTCCGGGTCGAACAGCATGCGCCAGGAGGTCACCGGCGCATCGGGCATGCGCTCCAGGATCTTCTCCTCGTTGTAGCCGATGCCGGTGCTGCCCCACATGTAGTTGATGGAGTAGTCGTTGCCCGGGTCGTAGGTGGCGGTGCGCTTCTCCACCACGTCCCACATGTTCTTCAGGTTCGGCAGCTTCGACTTGTCGAGCTTGCGGAACACACCGGCCTGAATCTGGCGGGACAGGAAGGAGCCCGTCGGCACCACCACGTCGTAGCCGGTGCCGCCGGCCAGCAGCTTGGTTTCCAGCACCTCGTTGGAGTCGAAGACGTCGTAGACAACCTTGATGCCGGTTTCCTTCTCGAAGTCCTCGAGAATGGACTCGTCGATGTAGTCCGACCAGTTGTAGACGTTGACGACCTTTTCCTGGGCCACAGCCGGGCCCGTCGCCAAGGCAAGGGCGATCATCGCTCCTGCCGGGGCGAAATACCTTGATTTAGTCATACCTGCTTCCCTGTTGACGTGACTTCATGCCGGCGCCTTGAGACGCCTTTTTCGACCCTTGCGGGCCCTACTCCCTTTGATATCAAGCGTCCCGGCGGCGCTTGTCAATCCCGGAGAACGGCCGCGGGTGTGAAATACGCGCGCACCTTGTCGCAGCTTCGGGCGCCTTCATCGGCCTTGACTGGGGCCGTGGCCGCCGCCGAGGGGCCCGGCGCCATAACTTTGCCGTTTTTCGCGGGCAAACATCACGCCAAACATCACGGTTGAGGGGGCTACCCCTTGGCGATACCCTGGGCTATCCGGGGACTCCCCGGGCGGGGCGGACCCGGGCAGGTAGCTTCGCTTGATCGCCAAAGGAAGAGTTGTGTCCGAATCCCGGCCGAGGCGCCTTAACCGTTCACTTGGTCTGATCCCGGGCCGGACCAAATTTGTCACACCCGTCAGGATGTTATGCAGATTAGGCACTTGGGGTCGTATCTTGATGCTGCGCACTGGGCACGGCACCGCTCCCCCAAATCTATCTTAGGATTTCGTTAAGAAATTGGGGTTCACGATTGATGGGTTCCGGCTTAAAGCCGGGACGGTGCGAAGATCAGGAAAACGATAATGAGACTCCTAACCGGGGTCCTGGGGACGGCATTGCTGGGTCTTTCCGCGTGCGCGGAGCTGGACATCCAGTTCCCCGATTTTCGCGGCCCGGCGACGGAGGCCACGCAACCTGTGCCTGTAGAGCAGGCGTTGAGTAATGCGGGCAGGTTTCCTGAGGACGTGACGGACGAAGTGGCCAAGCTGAAGCCGCCGCCTCTGCCGGTCCGCAAGCCCGCCGTGCCCCAGGCAGCCGTCGAAGCGACGCGGGTGCCGCAGATGGAACCTGATTCGCTGGTCGGGCTCGATTTCGAGCGCACGACCGCGTTGCTGGGAGAGCCTGCGCTGCTGATCGAAGAGCCCCCGGCAAAGATTTGGGCCTACAACGGGTCGAGTTGCGTCTTACATATTTTCTTCTACCCCAAAGTCGGGGGGAGTGATTTTCGTGTGTTGACCTATGAAGTCAAAGGCGGGACCGAGGGCGAGGCGTCAAGCGACGCGGAGTCCGAGGAATTCGCCCGCCTTTGTCTGGGTGAACTGTTGGCACAGGCCGAGGCGAACCGGGCAAGCGATCAAGCGATCCCCGTGTCGCCGTCGAATGGGTCGGCCGGCGGCAGTTAGTGGGAAGCCTCCTGCAAGGGGCAGGTAAACAGTAAGGGGGCGCTGGAAAGCGCAAGAGGAATGATGGCTGTACAGCCGGTCGTGACAGAGACCACCTTCAACCGCGTGTTTATCGTTGATGACGATGACCTCTTTCGGGAGTCGCTCGGCCTCAACCTGGCCGAAGAGGGCTACGAGGTCGTTGATTTCGCCAACGGCGAAAGCGCGCTGGAATTCATGATGTCCGGCGAGGAGGCCGAGGCGGTGCTGCTGGATTGGCGCATGCCCGGGCTCGACGGCCTTGCGGTCCTGCGGCGCATGCGCGAATGCCGGATTCAGACGCCCGTCATCTTCCTGACGGTGCTCAGCGACGAGATCTACGAGGAAGCGGCGCTTAAATGGGGCGCCGTCGACTTCATCGACAAGTCGCGCCGCCTGCCCATCATTCTGCAGCGCCTGAAGCTGATCACCGAGGGCGTGAAACCCTCCTCGGAAGGCGGCGGCCAGACCCCGGCGGTGATCCGCAACGGCCCCCTGGAGCTGAAGACCGACATCAGCCGCGCTTTCTGGGACAGCAAGCAGGTCGACCTGACCCTGACCGAGTTCGCCATCGTGCTGTTCCTGGTGTCCCAGCAGGGCGGTGACGTTTCCTACCGCCAGATTTACGACATCGTGCGCGGCAAGGACTTCGTCGCCGGTTACGGTCCGGACGGCTACCGCGCCAACGTGCGCTCCTTCATCAAGCGCATCCGCAAGAAGTTCCGCGACGTGGACGAGAATTTCGACGGCATCGAGAACTATCCCGGCTTCGGTTACCGCTGGCGCGATCAGAGCGGCAAGGGCGGAGCCTGAGTCCTATGGCTGCGCGGGTCGAAGGTCCGGCATCGCCGGCTGTGCCGCGCAGCCTCTCCGCCGGGCTGCCGTTCCGCTCGCTGATCAGCAAGCTCATGCTGCTGCTGGTTATCTTCTGTGCGGTGCCGGTCATCCTCTATATCCAGTTCCGCGAGGCCGACGCCGAAAAGCGCTTCCTGCTGATGGAAAGCGTGCGTGAGCAGGGCCGCATGGTCGCGGAAAGCCTGCGCCCCCTGCTGGAGCAGCAGGAAATCTCCTCCCTGCCGCTGCTGAACGACGAAGTGGCCCGCTTCGCCACCTCGCAGACCGGCGTGAAGGTGCTGTTTCGACCTTCTGGCGAATACGGTGCGGAAAGTTTCTACTTCGTGGCGTCGCAGCCGACCATCGCGCCCACGGAACTGGCCGAGGAGCGCGACCGCCTGGTCGAGCGCGGGGTCTTCGACAACCTGGCGCAGAGCTGCTGGGGCGAGCTGTCCATGGCGCTGCGCCACCGCCGGCCCTCGGGCGCCGAGGAACTGTTGACCTCCATCACCCCGATCAACACCGGGGCGGGCTGCTGGGCGGTCATCACCACCCACTCGACCAGCGAGTTTCTCGGCACCTCCATCGACCAGCCCTACTGGAAGACCATCGAGGTGCGCATCGCCGCGGCCATCTACTTCGCCATGGCGATCTTCACCATCGGCCTCTTCGTGTCGATCTGGCGCGGCCTCATGCGCTTCCGGCGCCTGGCGCGCAGCATCCGCACCGGCGCCAGCCACGTCAGCTTCGCCCAGCAAAACCGCGTGCCGGAGCTGGCCCCGGTGGCCGAGGAGTTCGACCGCATGACGCTGGCGCTGCAGGACTCCGCCGAAAGCATCCGCCTGGCCGCGGAGGACAATGCCCACGCCTTCAAGACGCCGATCGCCATCATGCGCCAGTCGCTGGAGCCGCTGCGGCGCTTCGTGGCGCCGGAGGAGGTGCGCGGCCAGCGCGCCCTGGACGTGCTGGAGGTCTCCATCGACCGCCTCGACCATCTGGTGGCCTACGCCCGCCGGCTGGAGGAGACCACGGCCGAGCTGCTGGATCCGCCGCGCCAGCGAATCTGCCTGACCCGCATGGTCGAGCGCATGCTCGCGGCCTATGCCGACACCTTCGCCAGCCGCCGCCTGATCCTGGATGCGCGCCTGCAGCCCGACATCTTCGTCCTGGCGGGCGAGGACCTGCTGGAGACGGTGCTGGAGAACGTCATCGACAACGCCATCGAGATCTCGCCCATGGGCTCGAAAATCATCGTGGAGTTGCGGGCGCTGCAGGGGCGGGCGGAACTGTCGGTGCTCGACCGCGGACCGGGCGTGCCCTCCGGCGAGCTGACGCGGATCTTCGAACGCTACGTCTCTCTGCGCTCCAGGCCGCTTCCCGCCGGTGACGAGGAGGACGACGGCGAACACAATCCGCACATGGGCATCGGTCTGTGGATCGTGCGCCGCAATCTGCAGGCGATCGGCGGCACCGTGCGCGCGGAGAACCGCCCGGACGGTGGCCTTGCCATGGTGATGCGCTTCCCTCTGTCCGGCTGAGGCGCGCCGGGCGAGGCTCGGCTATTTATTGCTAAATCCCTTATATCGTTGACTTTCAGCGTCACAACTTTGACGCACCGCCCAGTTGCGGCAGCGAGCTATTGTCCAGTCGATGCGGAGCAAACAGACCACTCATGTCCATCGTTTCGATGGCGGTTCCCACGGCCCGGTGGGGACCGAAGTCGAAGACATGAGCTGGGAAAGGGGAAGCATTCTGACGGCCCCTCCCTTCGGGTACTCCCCCGAGCTTCCCCTACGCCGGCCGGGTGGCCCGAAAACCCGGCCGGCGGTCTCCGCCTCCCAGAATCCTGCGGTGCCGGCGCCGCGTCTGCCGCGGGGGATCGCCAGCAGCCTGCGGCGTCTGCGCGGGCTGCATCTGCGCCTGTCGCTGTGCCGCGTCACCCTGGCGCCCGGTTGCGACGGCCGCCTGACGGGGATCGATGACCGCTCGCTGATCGCCGAACTCGCCGACGACGGCGCCCTGATCGTGATCTTCATTCATCCTCAGGGCATCAACGACGAGGAGGCCGAGGGCGGTATCTGCGCCCGCCTCGAGCAATCCCTGCGGTTTTCCGGCATCCCCTTCGACGCCTTGAGGGTCGCGGTCCTGCCCTGCGACGCCACCGCCATCGACGACAGCGACGCGACGCTGCAGTTGGTGACGGATCTGCCCAGCCGGCCCCTGCTGCGGCTCGGCGGCATGACTTCCGCCGCCGCTTCCTGACTTTCCCCGCCGTTTCCCGACTTCCCCGCCGTTTCCCGAGGTCACCTTATCCCGGATTCGCGCCGGCCCTGCTTGTTGCCGCTTGGGGCGCCAAGCTGCCTTCCAGCGCCGGGTAGTAGAGCGCCAGGGTGATGGCCCGCGCGGCCATGAACAGCATGAGGCTGAGCCACAGGCCGTGGTTGCCCAGCGGCGTGAGCAGCAGCCAGTTGGCCAGCAGGAAGACCGCCAGGGAGGCCAGCATGGCGTTGCGCATGGCGGCGGTGCGCGTGGCGCCGATGAAGATTCCGTCGAGCAGGAAACTCCAGACCGAGATCACCGGCGAGGCGACCATCCACCAGAGATGGTTCTGCGCGGCGAGGCGAACCTCCGGCAGGGTCGTGAAGACCGCGATCAGCAAGGGGCCGGCGGCCAGCAGCGCCAGACCGGCGAGAACGGCCCCGGCCAGGCCCCAGGTCGTACAGACCACCACCGCGCGGCGGAAAGTCTTCCGGTTGCGGGCGCCCAGCGCGCTGCCCGCCAGGATCTCCGCGGCGTGGGCGAAGCCGTCGAGGCCGTGGGAGATGACGGACTGGAACTGCAGCAGAATGGCGTTGCCCGCCAGCACCACATCGCCGAAGCCGGCGCTTTCCGAGGTGAAGATGCCAAAGGCCAGCACCAGGCAGAGGGTCCGCAGGAAGATGTCGACATTGACCCGCATCAGCGCCGCCAGGCGCGCCGGATCGCGCAGCAGCGGCCAGTCGGCCCGTCCCGGCCGCTGCCCCAGGCCGTGCAGGATCAGCGCCAGTCCGGCCAGGGCCGCCGTGGTCTCGGCGATCAGCGTCGCCCAGGCGACGCCGGCCACCCCCCAGTCCAGGCCGATGACGAAGACCAGGTCCAGCACGATGTTGGTGCCGTTCAGCAGCAGCTGCAGGAGCAGCGCCGCCTGGGCGCGCTGCACGCCCAGCAGCCAGCCGAGCACCGCGTAGTTCACCAGGGCCGCCGGGGCGCTCCAGATGCGGATGTCGAAGTAGACGCTGGTATGGCCCTCCACCTCGGCACTGGCGTCCATGGCCCAGAGGGCGATCAGGCGGATGGGGCTTTGCAGCAGGATCAGCAGCAGGCCGAAGCCGAGGGCCAGGACCAGGGGGCGCAGCAGGCTGGCGCGCAGTTCGGCCGCGTCGCCGGCGCCAAAGGCCTGGGCGGTGAAGCCGGTGGTGCCCATGCGCAGGAAGCCGAAGCCCCAGAACAGGAAGCTGAAGACGACGCTGCCCACGGCCACGCCGCCGATGTAACTGGGGTCCGGCAGGTGGCCGACCACCGCGGTATCGACCGCGCCCAGCAGCGGCGTGGTGAGGTTGGCCAGGATGATCGGACCCGCCAGCCGCCAGACGCGGCGGTTCCAGTCCCCAGATTGGTCGCCGGGGCGGCTGGACGGTGGAGACGGGGCAGGGGCGGTCATCGTTGCGGAACGCTTTTGCGGGGCAGGGGCCAGGGCCGGGCGCCGGGGCCGGTGGAAGGGGAAGCGGCGGGGCGAAATCATAGGCTGCCCGGGCGAAACGGCAAAGGCTGGGCAGCCTTGCAGGAAATGCGCGACGGCCCGGCTTGGCGCGTGCAGCCGGTATCACTAAGATGCCGGCCCTGAAGGGCGCGCCGCCTCGGTCCGGCAGGGGCGCGCGAAAAACAGGTACACGAACGGCCACGTCCGGAACCCCGGCGCGACGATGCGGGGACGGCGGCGGCAGAAATTTCGAGGGGCGTATGGCAATCCAGCATCCTTATCTCTTGTTTCTCGGCGACGCGCCGGACCAGCTCGCCGCCAAGACGGCCCAGGGCGTCGCCCACTGGCGTCCGGAATGGTGTCTCGGCCAGCTGCGGCTGGACGGCTGCAAAGCGGACCTGGGCCTCACCGACATGACCCTGGAGCAGGGCATCGCCGCGGGCGCCAAGACCCTGGTGATCGGCGTCGCCAACCGGGGCGGGGTGTTCTCCGAGCAGTGGATCTCGGTGCTTGAAGAAGCCCTGCTGCAGGGCTACGACCTGGCGGCCGGGCTGCACAACCGCCTGGCCGACGTGCCGGTGCTGAAGGCGGCGGCGGCGCAGCACGGGCGGCAGCTCTTCGATGTGCGCCATCCGAGCCGCGAGTTCGAGGTCGCCAGCGGCAAGAAGCGGCCGGGCAAGCGCGTGCTCGCGGTCGGCACCGACTGTTCGGTCGGCAAGATGTACACGGCGCTGGCCCTCGAGAAGGAAATGAAGGCGCGCGGCATGAAGGCGGACTTCCGCGCCACGGGCCAGACCGGCATCCTCATCGCCGGCTCCGGCGTCTCTATCGACGCCGTGGTGGCGGACTTCATCTCCGGCGCCGTCGAGCACCTCTCGCCGGCCAACGATCCCGATCACTGGGACGTGGTCGAAGGCCAGGGGTCGCTGTTCCACGCCTCCTTCGCCGGCGTCTCCCTGGGGCTGCTGCACGGCGCCCAGGCCGACGCTCTGGTGCTGTGTCACGAACCGACCCGCCAGCACATGCGCGGCCTGCCCGACTATCCCCTGCCGACGCTGCAGGCCTGCATCGACGCGAACCTCGCCGCCGCGCGCCTGACCAACCCTGAGGCGCGTTTCGTCGGCATCGCGGTGAACACCTCGCAAATGGCGGAGAGCAGCGTCGAGGCCTACCTGCGCCGGCTCGAGAACGACTACGAGTTGCCCACCATGGATCCCTTCACCGAGGGCGTCGCCCCCATCGTCGACCGCCTGCAGTAGGTCCCGCATGACCCAGCTCACGGTGCGCCACGAAGCCTGGCCGGTGCGCGGCAAGTTCACGATTTCCCGCGGCAGCCGCACCCAGGCCGACGTGGTGGTGGCCGAGCTCAGCGACGGCGCGCAGGTCGGCCGCGGCGAGTGCCTGCCCTATCCGCGCTACGGCGAGTCCGTGGAAGGGGTCATCGCGGAGATCGAGAAGCTGCGCGGACCCCTGGCCGAGGGGCTCGACCGCCAGGGCCTGCAGGCGCTGCTGCCCGCGGGCGCGGCGCGCAACGCCGTCGACCTGGCCTTCTGGGACCTGGAGTGCAAGCGCGCCGGCAAGCGCCACTGGGAACTGGCCGGCCTGCCGGAGCCCGGCCCGGTTACCACGGCCTTCACCCTGTCCATCGACACGCCGGAGGAGATGGGCCGCAAGGCGGCGGAGAACGCCAGCCGCCCGATCCTGAAGTTGAAACTGGCCGGGCCGGACGACCTGGACCGGGTCGAGGCGGTGCGCGCCAACGCGCCCGGGACCCGCATCGTCGTCGACGCCAACGAAGGCTGGACTGCCGAGCAGTACACAGCGCTGGTGCCCGAGCTGCAGCGCCTGGGCGTGGTCATGGTGGAGCAACCCCTGCCGGCCGGCGACGACGCGGCGCTGGCCGGGATCGCGCGGCCGGTGCCGGTCTGCGCCGACGAATCCTGCCACGACACGGCGACCCTGGCGGCCCTCAAGGGGCGCTACGACATGGTCAACATCAAGCTCGACAAGACCGGGGGCCTGACCGAGGCTTTGAAGCTGAAGCAGGCGGCGGAGGCCGAGGGCTTCGCCATCATGGTCGGCTGCATGCTGACCACGTCGCTGGCCTGCGCGCCGGCGGTGGTGCTGGCCCAGGGCGTCGCGCTGACCGACCTCGACGCGCCGCTGCTGCTGGCCGAAGACCGTGACCCGCCGCTGAAGATCGAAGACAGCCTGGTCTATCCGCCCGCCCCGGCGCTTTGGGGATAGGGTACTTTGGGGATAGGGCGTCTTGAGGTTAGGAGAACCGATGAACCGGAAACTTGCCGTCGCTTTCGTCCTGCTGCTGCAGCTGCTGGCCCTGCCGGCGGAGGCCATCACCTTCCAGGTCGGCCAGGTGTGGAGTTACCGCACGCGGGCCGGGGAGGACGCCTCCCGGCTCTATATCGCGCGCATCGACCGGGACCTCGGCGCCAAGCCGATCTTCCATCTCTACATCGACGGGCTGAAGCTGAAGAATCCGCTGCTGGAGAGCAAGGTGCAGGACCACCTGGTCCACGTGCCGGTCAGCCGCGAGGCGCTGGAGGCCAGCGTCATCGCTCTGCAGAGCGAGAACGTCCTGCCGCCGGACATCTCCGAAGGTTATGTGCTGTGGCTGGAGGCCTTCGAGCGCGGCCAGGCCGGGGTCTTCACCATGTCGGTGCAGCAGGTCGTGCAGTACATCGAGGACCAGTTCAACAAGCCGAAGTGAACCCGTCTTGCCGGTGCCTTCCACCTGCCGAAGCTGCTAGGCTGAAGACGCCATGGAGCGCACCATCGACCTTTACTGCGAGCGGCTGGGCCCGGGGCTCTGGGCCGAGCCGCTGAACGCGGTCACCAACCTCGCCTTCATCCTCGCCGGTGTTCTGCTGCTCGTCGCCCTGCGCCGCGCCGAGCCCGCCGTGCGGCGCGACCCGGCGATCGTCGCGCTCGTTGTGCTGCTTTTCGTCATCGGCATCGGCAGCGGCCTGTTCCACACCTTCGCCGTGGTCTGGGCGGCGCTGGCCGACGTGATCCCCATCGCGCTTTTCATCCTGCTCTACATGTACCTGGCGCTGCGGCGCCTCGTCGTGCTGCCGCTGTGGGGCTGCGGGCTGGGCCTCGCCATCGTGCTGGCGCTGACCGTGGGGATGCCGCTGACCTTCGGCTTCAGCGTTTCCACCTACGGCGTCGCCCTGGCGGCCATGCTGGGCGTCGGCGGCTTCCTGCACTTCGGCCGGCGCCACCCGGCGGGCCCGCGCATCCTCGTCGCCGCCGGCATCTTCGCCCTGTCGCTCGCCTTCCGCACCGCCGACCTGCCGCTCTGCGCCGCGCTGCCGATCGGGACCCACTTCCTGTGGCATCTGTTGAACGCCGTGGTGCTCTACAGCCTGACGCGCACCATGATGACCCACGGCAGCCGCCAGGACAGGATGCCGGCATGAGCGACGCCGCGGCGGCCCGTGCGGCGGACTTTTCGCTGCAGGCGCTGGGCGCCGGGCTGCTGGCGGCCTTCGTCGGCTTCGCCAGCTTCCCGGTGGTGGTCCAGGGCTTGCTCGGCATCGGCGCCAGCCAAGCCGAGGCGGCTTCCGCCCTCATGGCGCTGTCGCTGGCCATGGGGCTTTGCGGGATCCTGCTCTCGCTGAAGGCCCGCCAGCCGATCTCCATCGCCTGGTCGACGCCGGGCGCCGCGCTGCTGGCCACGACGGGGGTGCTGGAAGGCGGCTTCGCCGCCGCCGTCGGCGCCTTCCTCATCTGCGGCCTGCTGATCCTCGCCGCCGGCTTGTGGAAGCCGCTGGGGCGCTGGGTCGCCGCCATCCCGCCGGCGCTGGCCAACGCGATGCTGGCCGGCGTGCTCTTCACCTTCTGCCTGGCGCCGGTGCGCGCCCTGGCCGAGGGGCCGGAACTGGCGCTGCCGGTCATTCTCGCCTGGGCCGTGGTATGGCGCTTCAAGCGCCTCTTCGCGGTCCCGGCGGCGCTGCTGGTCGCGGTGGTGGCCATCGCGCTGACAACCGAGCTGCCGGCCCTGGAAGGCGCAGCTCTACTGACACAGCCTGTGCTGATGATGCCGGCGTTTTCGACCGCCGCTCTCGTCGGCGTCGCCCTGCCGCTGTTCATCGTCACCATGACCTCGCAGAACATTGCCGGCATCGCCGTGCTGAACGCCAACGGCTACCGGCCGGCGCCCGGCCCGCTGTTCGCCGTGACCGGTGTCTTCTCCCTGCTGGCGGCGCCCTTCGGCGGCCATGCGGTGAACCTGGCCGCCATCACCGCCGCGCTTTGCGCCGGGGAGGATGCGCATCCCGATCCCCGGCGGCGCTACTGGGCCGCGGTGGCCTCGGGCGCGTTCTATGTCGTTTTCGGCCTGCTGGCCGGGGCGATCACCGCCTTCGTGGCGGCGGTGCCGGCCTATCTGATCCTGACGGTGGCGGGGCTGGCCCTGCTGGGCGCTTTCGGCTCGGCCCTCACCGGGGCGCTCACGGCGGAGGACGACCGCCTGCCGGCGATCATCACCTTCCTCGGCACGGCCTCGGGCCTGTCGTTTTTCGGCATCGGCAGCGCCTTCTGGGGTCTGGTCGCCGGGCTCGCCATGATGGCACTGCTGCGTTTGCGCCCGCAAAAGACGCGTTAGCCCGCGTCCTTCACCCAGTTTTTCGCGAAGGTGACTTTTTCAGCGCCGGTGAAGCGGCGTTGGCGCTCCAACTCCGCCTCCAGGCGCTCCTGCCGCGCGGCGGAGAGTTTCACCTTGGGCTCCAGCCAGAGGCCCTTCACGGCCAGCGCGCCCTTGCTGCGCTCGTGCTTCATGTCGATGCGGCCGATCAGACGGTCGCCTTCCAGCAGAGGAAAGACGTAGTAGCCGTACTGGCGCTTGGGCGCCGGCACGAAGACCTCGATGCGGTAGTGGAAGCCGAAGAGGCGTTCGGTGCGCTTGCGGTCGCGGATCAGCGGGTCGAAGGGGCTGAGCACCCGCAGGCGCTTGGGCGGCTCGGGCAGCTCGGCGCAGGGATCCCGATCCGCGAAGCAGTAGGTCGCCCGCGGCTTGCCGCCTTCTGCGTTCTCGACCAGCACCTCTTCCAGCTCGCCGCCCTTGCGCGCGAGGCACCAGGCCTTGGCTTCGGCCGGTGTCGCCAGTTCCCAGAAGGCGGCGATCTCGCCGGAGGTGGCGACGCCCAGGCGCTGCAGCGCCGCGCGGCAGGCCCAGTCCACCGTCTCCGCCTCGTCGAACTCGGTCTCGAAGTGATGCGGCGGCAGGGTGCGCTCGGTCAGGTCGTAGACCTTCTGGAAGCCGTCGCGCGCGGCGACCGCCAGGTGGCCGCAGCGCCAGAGGTACTCCAGCGCGGTCTTGGAGGGATGCCAGTCCCACCAGCCGCCGCTGCTCTTGGGGTTGGCGGCGTCGTCGTTGCCAAGTTCGCGCGCCAGCACGCGGCCGTTGTCGGCGACATGCCGGCGGACGGTTTCCAGCTCCGCCTCGAAATCGCCGCTGCGCCACTGGCGCCAGCGCGCGCGCAGGCGCGCTTCCTCGCGGGCGAAGCGCAGCTTCCAGTGCGGGAAGAATCGGCTCGGGATGATCGAGGCGTCGTGGGTCCAGTTCTCGAACAGCGCCGCCTCGCGCTCGTGCAGGCGGGCGAGCTGCTTGTGGCGGTAGGTCTGGTTGCGCGCGAAGAGGATCATGTGGTGCGCGCGCTCGACCGTCTGGATCGAATCGAGCTGCACGAAGCCGAGGTGTTCGATCAGCTCCAGCAGCCCGGCGTCGGTCAGTTTCCGGTGCGGCGGAAAGGACAGCCCCTGGCGTTGCAGGAACAGGCGCCGTGCCGTCTTGTTGTCGATGACGCGCCCAGATGTCATGGGGCTGCCGTCACGGTTTCTCGGATTGGGGCCGGTTGCGGCGCCAGCCGCCGCGCCGGCGCGGCTGGCAGAGATGCCGGGTCATGCGCTGGGCGGGGTAGTCGGCGGTTTCCTTCACCATCTCGATGAGCCGCCCGCAGGCGCCGCCGGGCTGCGGCTCCTCGTTCAGGCGGTAGTCGGTGATGAGGCGCTTGGCCGCTTCGGCCGGGTCGCGGTCCTGGCCCAGGCGCAGCACCCAGGCCAGCACGACGTCCTCCGCCGGGCCGGGAAAGTCCTCGCCCAAATTCAGGACCTCGCGGATGAGGCCGCCGGGATCGTCGGGGGAGTCGTGCTCCGAGAGGTAGCGGATCGCCATCAGTTTCGCCCCATCATTGCCGCCGGAGGAGATTGAGCCGGGAGGGGATCTCAAACCAGAAGCCGTCCTCGCGCTGTTCCGCCGCCGCCAGAAAGGACCGCCGCAACGACTCTTGGCGCCCCGCCACGGCATCCCGGCGGGCCGGATCGACGGCGACGAGGCCCTTCAGGAAGGCTTCGGCGCTCTTCACCCGGAAGGGCGCGCGGTAGAAGAACTCCTCGGTCTCCTCCAGCCCGGGGGCCGCCGCCGCGGCCTGCAGCGCGTCGTAGGCGCGGGCGCGAACCTCCGTCTCGTCCTCGATGGGGCGCATGACCTCGAAGTAGCTGCCCTCGGCGAGCGGCTCCTGCACGTAGACCAGGCCGCCGGGTCTGAGCACGCGGGCGGCTTCCGCGAGGGCGGCGCCCTGGACCGCGACCGGCACATGGTGCAGGGCGTTGAAGAAAACCACGGCGTCGAGGCAGCCGTCGCGCAATGGCAGCGCCTCGCCCAGGGCGCAGACGTAGACCTCGTCTCCGGCGGCTTCGGCCGCCGCCGCGCGGGCCAGCTGCTGCGGGCCGGGGTCGATGCCGACCACCCGGGCCCCGGCGCGCGCCATGACGCGGGCGAGGCTGCCGTCGCCGCAGCCGACATCGGCCACCCGGGCACCCTGGAGGGCCAGGCGCTGGCGCAGCACGTCGCTGTGCTTCAGGAGGGGGGCTTCGGTCGCGGTCTCGGTCATGACGGGCGCATTCTAGGCCGCGGTGGCGACCCTTTGCCAGGGGGCAGGGGACGATTGCCGCCACCACCCTGACAGGACGCTGCCGCATTGACCCGAGATGATTGCCAGGAGGTCCCGCCGCTTGCTATCTCAAAGGGGGGCAGCAGGAGCAGGCCATGGACATCATCACGGCGGAGAACTGGTACCGGACGGCCGGGGCGGGCGACGGCATCACCCACATCTGGGAACCGCACATCAAGGAGTTCTACCGCTGCAACATCTGGCATGTGCGCGGCCGGGACCGCGACATGCTGGTCGATTCCGGCATGGGCGTCGTCAGCCTGCGCGACCAGGTGGCGGCGCTGGCCGAGCGGCCCCTGACGGCGGTCGCCAGCCACACGCACTTCGACCACATCGGCTGCCACCACGAGTTCAGCGAGCGCGCGGTACACCGCGACGAGGCCGATCTGTTGGCGCATCCGGACCGCAAAGCGGTGCTGGCCGATCCCTACGTCACCGACGACATTTTCACCGCGCTGCCGCCGGGCGACTACGACTCGGCGCGCTACGAGGTCGCGCCCGCGCCGGCGACCCGCGTGCTTGAAGAGGGCGACGTCATCGATCTCGGCGACCGGCACTTCACCGTGATCCACACGCCGGGCCACTCGCCGGGCGGCATCATGCTGTTCGAGGAAGCCAGCGGCGTGCTGATCTCCGGCGACACCGTCTACGATGGCCCGCTGATCGACGACGCCTACCACTCCGACCTCGCGGTCTACATCGCGACCATGAAGCGCATCCACGACCTGCCGGTGCGCGTGGTCCACGGCGGCCACTTCCCCAGCTTCGACGGCGCGCGCTACCGCGCGCTGATCCGGCAGTTCCTCGATGAAAAAGGCGCTTAGCGCGTCAGCAGCACCATGTCGGCGGGGTCGGCGTAGAGGCTGATCGTCTCGCCGGCCGTCACCGTCTGCTTCTGCGGCAGGCGCAGCTTCAACGGGGCGTCGTGGCCTTCGCGCGCGACGCTGCACTGGTGGTGGGTGCCGAAGAAGCCGGACTCGATCACCGCGCCCTGCCCCAGGGCGACGCGGCCGTCGCCGGCTTCCGGATGCAGGTGTTCGGGGCGTAGAGAGAGGGCGACGGATGCACCGGTTTCGGCTTTGCCGGCGACGGTGAAGTCGCCCAGCGGCGTCGTGATCTTCGCGGTGCCGCTTTCGCTCCCGGCGACGCGGCCCTCGATCAGGTTGTTCTCGCCCATGAAGTTGGCGGCGAAGCGCGAGGCGGGCTGCAGGTAGATCCGCTCGGGCGTGCCGAGGTCTTCGATGCTGCCCTCGTTCATCACCACGATGACATCGGCGATGGCCATGGCCTCTTCCTGGTCGTGGGTGACATGGACGAAGGTCGTGCCGACGCGCTTCTGGATCGCCTTCAGTTCTTCCTGCATCTGGCGGCGCAGCTTCATGTCCAGCGCGCCCAGCGGCTCGTCCAGCAGCAGCACCGAGGGCTCGACCACCAGGGCGCGGGCCAGGGCGATGCGCTGGCGCTGGCCGCCGGAGAGTTCGTGGATGCGGCGCAGCGCCGTGTGGCCCAGCCCGACCATCTCCAGGGCGCGCTCGACCCGGGGGCCGCGTTCGGCCTTGGACACGCCGCGCATGCGCAGGCCGAAGCCGACGTTGGCGGCGATCGACATATGCGGGAAGAGGGCATAGTCCTGGAACACCGTGGTGGTCGGGCGCTTGGCCGGCGGCACGTGGGTCACGTCCTTGCCGTCGATCAGCACCTGGCCGGCGGTGGGCTCCAGAAAGCCGCCCAGGATATTCAGCAGGGTCGTCTTGCCGCCGCCCGACGGCCCCAGCAGCACCACGAAGCTGCCCTCGGCGATGGCGAGGTCGATATCCCTCAGCGCGAGCTTGTCGCCGAAGCGCATGGCGATGTCGCGGAACTCGGCGGCGGTGGCGGTCATGACTTGCGGCTCCGGAAGACGACCAGGTCCAGGACCACGACGGTGGCGATGGAAATCAGGAAAACGAAGCTGCCGACGGCATTGGTCTTGGGGTTGAGACCGCTGCGCAGCATGGACCAGATCTCGACCGGCAGGGTGACGTCGAAGCGGCTGACCATGAAGGCGATGATGAACTCGTCCCAGGAAAAGGTGACGGAGAGGAAGAAACTGGCGAAGAGCGCCGGCCACAGCATCGGCACGCTGACCAGGGTGATGACCTGCCACTCCCGGGCGCCGAGATCGCGCGCGGCGCGCTCGATGTTGGCCTGATGCGCGCCCATCTGGCTGTAGAGGATGGCGAAGCAGAGCGGCAGGTTGATCACCACGTGGCCGATGCCGATGGTGAAGAGGGACTTGGGTACGCCCAGCTCGTTGAAGGTGATCAGCAGGCCCATGGCGATGATCAGGTAGCTGACGGTCAGCGGCGCGGTGAGAAAACCCTGCAGCAGGCCGGCGAAGGGCAGGCGGTGGCGTGCCAGGGCATAGGCCGCGAGGAAGCCCAGCACCACGGCGATCAGCGAGGAGGTGAGGGCCACGATGATCGAGTTGCCCAGGGCGTCGACCAGCCGCGCGTCGCTGAAGACCGCCTCGTACCAGCGCAGCGACGGCCCGTTGAAGGGCGGCACGGGCAGGCGCGAGTCCTGGAAGGAAAACAGCACCAGCACGCCGACCGGCAGGAAGATGAAACCGTAGAGCAGCACCACATAGGCCCAGACGGGCAGGCTGCGCAGCAGATGGTGGAGCGTCCCGCGCATGACTACGCCCGGTCGATCTTCAGCCAGCGCGCGCAGGCCAGGTAGACCAGGCTGACCACGGCCATCAGCACCATGGCGAGCGCGGAGGCCATGGGAAAGTCGGAGCGCCGGGCGATCTGCATCATGATGGTCTGGGGCAGCAGAAGTTCCCGGTTGCCGCCCAGGATCTGCGGGGTGATGTAGTCGCCGATGCAGAGCACGAAGGTCAGGAAGGCGCCCACCATGATCCCCGGCAGGGTCAGCGGCAGGGTGACGTGCCAGAAGGCCCGCAGGGGACCGGCGCCGAGATCGGCGGCGGCCTTGCGGTAGCTCGGCGAGAGCTGCTTCAGGTTGGCGTAGATGGTCAGCGTCAGCAGCATGACGAAGAAGTGCACGAAGCCGACCACCGTGGCGCCGCGGTTGTTGGCGAAGGAGACCGGCTCCGCCGTCAGGCCCAGGTCGAGCAGCCAGTTGGACAGGATTCCGCCTTCGGAAAGCACCAGCAGCCAGCTGTAGGAGCGCACGACGTAGGAGGTCCAGAACGGCAGGATGGCCAGGATCAAGGCCAGGCGCTGCCAGCGCGGCGGCACCCGTTCGGCCAGGATGGTGGCCAGCGGATAGGCCAGCAGCACGCTGACCAGAGTGACGATCAACGTCACCTCGATGGAGTTCAGCAAGGATTCGAGCAGGAAACTCTTGCCGAAGAAGTTCTGGTAGTTCTGCAGCGTGACGTCGGTGACCAGGCGCGACCCCGTCCGCTGCCACAGGCTGTAGAGGCCCATGATGACCAGCGGCGCGAGGAAGAAGGCCGCCGTCCAGAGGACCGCCGGCAACAGCAACCCCCAGGCTTTCGCTTGTTCTCGGCGCTGCCTGGGGGTGCTGCTACTCATGGTCTCGCTGTTGAAATGACGGACGCGGCCGGGCTCAGTGTTGCAGGAACTCGGTCCAGACGTCGAGCATCTCGGCGTCGAGCTCGGCATCGGGGATGAAGTAGCGGTAGGACTTGGCGAGGAAGCCCTCCTGCTCGTCCCAGCGCAGCGCGGCCTTCTGCGCGTCGGTCAGCGCGGCGCCGGCCTTCTTGTTGGCCGGCATGCCCCAGAAGCAGGACGAGGTCGCGAGACGCGCCTGGCCTTCCGGGCTCATGATGTACTGCACGAACTTCAGCGCCAGCTCCTTCTTCTTGGATTCCTTGAAGACGGCGAGCGACTGCGCCCAGAGGATGCCGCCCTGGTCCGGCAGCACCCAGTCGAGGTCCGGGTTCTCGGCCTGCATCACCGCGACGGCCCATTCGCCGCCGCCGATCAGGATGTCGGCCTCGCCGGTCGCCAGCGCCGTGGTCGAGGAAACGACTTCGCCGACCATGGCGGCGTTGTCTTTCAGCTTGAACAGCTCCTCTTTCATGGCCGGCAATTTGTCCGAGGTGATGTCGTCGGGCTTCATGCCCATCTTCAGCGCCACCAGGTCCATCAGCGGGATGTAGTAGTCATAGACCGCGATGCGGCCCTTGTACTTGTCGGACCACAGCGTCGCCAGGTCGCGCATGTCGGCGGGATCGACCTTGGACTTGTTGTAGCTGATCACGTTGTAGCCGAACTTCTCCATGATCGCGTACATCTTGCCGTCGACATGGGTCACGTCGGTCATCTTCACCTGATCGAAGGTATCGCCCAAGGGCAGCTGGTCCGCCGGCAGCTCGGCCAGCAGGCCGGCCTCGACCACGCGCGGCACGTCGACGCCGTCGATCACGAAGATGTCCCAGTCGCCGGGCCGCGACTGCTCGACGATGGCGAGCGCGGCGCCGGTGCCTTCGTATTCCTTGAGGTTGACCTTGACGTCGTTGGCTTCCTCGAAGGGGGCGATCAGCGCCGGGTCGGTGTGGTCGCACCACACCAGGGCGTTCAGCTCTTCGGTGGCCTTGGCGGCGGTCGAGAGGGGCAGGCCGGCGGCGATCACGGCAACCCCGAGGAGGCGTCCGCCATGGCGTGGCAAGGCGGTGCGCCCCCGGCTCCAAATACGTGAAGTCATCAAAGTCTCCCTGATTTTTGTTCGTGATCCGCCGTTTTTCGGATCTCAAGAAGCATAACCTCAGCGCCTTTGCGCGCGGAACAAAAAAATGAACTGATTATAAACTTGAGGCAATTCATTCGTTGTGCAATGGATATTCCATGAGCGGATTGCGGGAAAAGCAGAAGGCGGACCGGGGCCAGCGCATCCTGAAGGCGGCGACCCGCCTGTTCCGTGAGGAGGGTTACGACCGCACCAAGATCGAGACCATCGCGGCCAAGGCAAAGGTCTCCATCGGCACCGTCTACAACTACTACCGGAACAAGGGCGACCTGCTGGTCGCCATCGTCTCGATGGAGGTGAACGAGGTATTGCGGGCCGGCGCGGCCCTGATCGAGGAACCGCCGGCGGACATTGCGCAGGCGGTGACTGCGCTGATCACCATCTACCTCGACCACTCGCTGGTCTATCTCAACAAGGATATGTGGCGCCAGGCCATGGCGATTTCCACGCACCAGCCGGACTCGCCCTTCGGCCGGCGCTACAGCGACCTCGACGACCGCCTGGCCCGGCAGGTCTGCGCGCTGGTCGAGCGTCTGCAGACCGAAGGCCGCGTGAAGGCCCAGGTCGATGCCGACAGTGTCGGCGAGATGATCTTCAACAACACCAACATGATGTTTATTCTGTTCGTGAAGTCCGACGAGATGAGCCTGGACACGTTGAAAGGCACCATCGCCCGCCAGCTCGCCCCGCTGCTGGACGCCATCCGCAGCCAGCCCCCGGAGACTTCAAGCGCTCGGTGAACGGTGCTGGGCTCGATGTCGCCGAAGGGTAGGGGACGTCTCAAGCGGCACAGCTGGGCACGCCGATCGGACTCCAGCACCGGAAAAAAGCCGCGAGCGTCCCCTCAGGCCGCCTTCACCCCGCGCCGGCGCCGCAGCAGGCCGAGGCCCGCCAGACCGGCGCCGAACAGCGCCATCGATCCCGGCTCCGGCACGCTGGTCGGATTGTTCTCGAGGGCAAAGAACAGCCTCAGCCCCTGCAGGGAATCGCCTGTAGCGTTCCGGGAGACCGACGTGCCGCCGGCTTCGCCGGACCAGCCCCAAAAGGACGGCGGCGCCCCGGTGTCCTTGATCGACAGCCAGTAGACGGTGTTGGCGGCGAGGGAGACGGTGCTGCCGAGGTCGGCCGTGAAGTAGATGACGAACGGCAGATTGCTGTCGGGCGTGCCGACCGGGTCGACCGTAAACTCGAACAACGGCGCCGCGGCCGGGCCGTCCAGCAGCCCGTAGACGCTCGCGGGAACGTTGGCGTAAAAGCCGATCTGGAACGGCGACGTCGAAGCATTGCCGCTCCAGGACACCGCGTTCACGTCGGACGGCGCCGCGAGCGTGAAATCGTCGAAGCCCGTGAGAGCGCCCTTGCTGGCTAACCCAGAGCCGTTGGGGGTGCCGACCGTCGGCGACTGGTAGACGACCACCGCCTGCGCCTCGGCGGCGAGCACCAGCGACAAGGTAACGGACAATGCCAGCGCCATTGCCGCCGACAACACGAAGCTCCTCAATTTCTTTGTCATGATTTTCCGTTTCCAATTGTCTGACGACGCCGCAGCAGACCCAACCCCGCCAGCCCGGCACCGAACAGCGCCAGCGACGCGGGCTCCGGCACTGTCGTCAGCGGATCGTCGGTCAGCACGAAAAGCGGTTCGAGGGTCGCCTCGGACCAGACCAGTTCGGAGCTGCGCTGGGCCATGTTGCCGCCGAAGGGGGCCGACCATACCCAGGCCAGGGCGGGCCCCAAGGGGGTGTCGTTGACGATCGACAGCCAGTAGGTCGTGTTCTCCAGGAGCGCCAGGGGTGCTGCGAGTTCGACGGCATAGGAAAACACGTCGCGTGGTGTGCCGACGATGGTGTCGATACCGGTATCCGTGCGGCCCACGGCATTCCCGGCGGCGACTTCGTAGAACGGCGCGGCCGCCGGTTCGCCTGAGCTGTCGGCGAAGAGCCGGATGGTGAAGGCGTCGGCGGCCGGGGGCGTCCCGCCCGGCCCGTTGTACTGCCCCCACCACTGGATGCCGGTGATGGTGCTGGCGCCCGGCTGCAGCGTGAAATCGTTGGCCGCCTCGGACGGCAGCGAGAAGTCGCTCGAATATCCGCCGAACCTCGGATCGCCGAGCTGCTGGAAGATCACCGCCGCGCGCGCGCCCGAGGCCGGCAGCAACGCCAGCCCCCCGACGCCGACCAGTGCCGCGCAGAGCACGGCCGCGCGTAAGAATGTCAGATGCATGTTCCCCTCCTTCGCCTCCCAACGCCTGCCTCTCGGCGCGGCTCCCCCGATCCGGTCAAGCCCAGCGGCATCAGGTGACTCCGCGTCAGGTGCCCCCCACGTCAGATGTCTCTGGGAGTAGTGGCGGCTCTGCGCGCCGATTTGAATCACGATTCCGGGTTTGTCCGAAATGCGCGCAAGATTGTCCGAAATTCGTGCATCGGCAGCGCCCCGCAGGGGGAAAGTGTCAAGGATTCCGACAACTTCGACCGGCGCTTCCAGCCGCGCGGTGGAAGAAGGCCTGCTGGACGGCAAACGGGTCGTGCAGATCAGCCTGCGTGGCACCGGCTGCGCCGCCGACGATTTCGACTGGCCGCGGGAGCAGGGCTTCCGCGTGGTGCAGGCGGAAGAGTGCTGGTACCGCTCCCTGGCACCGCTGATGGAAGAGGTCCGCGGTCAGCTCGGCGCCGGGCCGGTCGACCTCAGCTTCGACATCGACGGTCTCGATCCGGCCTTCGCGCCGGGCACTGGCACGCCGGAGATCGGCGGCCTCACCGTGCCCCAGGCGCTGGAGATCATCCACGGCTGCCGGGGGCTCGACATCGTCGTCGGCGACCTGGTGGAAGTGGCGTCGCCCTATTACGCTTCCGGCGACACGGCGCTGCTGGGCGCCAACCCGCTCTACGAGATGCTCTGTGTTCTGCCGGGCGTCGCCTACCGCTGACGGGGCGGGGAAGGGGCTCAGCCGGGCCGCGAAAAGGACTTTCCCCCGCACCCCCTTTGCCGCTATCGTCGCCGGCATGGACAGGCGCTTCGACTTCTTCCCGCGAATGCCGCGCCCCGGCCGTCAGATCTGACGCGGGGTTAGGCGCGCAGGCGCGCTCTTGTTCGGGAAATCGGACACCCCGCCGGTGACGGCCGGGGTGTTTTCATTTTCCCCACCCGCATTCCGGAGCAAGAGCCGTGATCCCTTCCGCCGTTACCGGCGCCTGCCTGTTCTGCGCCATCGCCGCAGGCCGGGCGCCCGCCCACATCGTCCACGAGACCCGGCACCTCGTTGCCTTCCTCGACACCGCCCCGATCCGTCCCGGGCATCTGCGGGTCATGCCGCGCGACCACTCCCCGCACTTCAATGCGCTGCCCGCGGAGCTGGCGCCGGAGCTGCTGACCCTGGGCCAGCGGCTGGCCGACGCGCAGAGGGCCGTCTTCAAGGTCGATCGGGTCGGCTTTCTGTTCCCCGCCGGTGGAGTGCCCCATGCGCACGTCGATGTGGTGCCTCTGTTGTCTGCCGGCGACGTCGCCGCCCGCCGGCCGATCGCCGGAAGACAGGCGCCTTCCCAGGACCCGCCGGGCGTCGCGGGAAGGGCGCTGGCCGCGGCGGCCGCTGCGCTGGCCCGCGGCCTGGCGTCGCCACCGGACGCAAGGGAAGCCGTTCCGTGAGGGCATAGCTGTCATTCCCCCGGCGGCCGCCGGGTGCCCTTGCGGCCCGGCGGCAAATTAGTAGGCTGACGGTTCCCTTTCCCCGCCGTGAAGAACCCATGACCCCAAGTCAGACCGTCGAAACAGCCGAAAGCTTCCCCGAAATCCGCGAGGGGGTCCGCGCCCTCTGCGCCAACTATCCCGGCGCCTATTGGCGCGAGCTGGATGCCAGGCGCGCCTATCCCGAGGCCTTCGTGAAGGAACTGACCGAGGCCGGCTACCTGGCCGCGCTGATCCCGGAGGACTACGGCGGCAGCGGCCTGCCGCTCGCCGCCGGCTGCGCCATCCTGGAGGAGATCCAGAAGGCCGGTTGCAACGGCGGCGCCTGCCACGCGCAGATGTACACCATGGGCACGGTGCTGCGGCACGGCAGCGAGGCGCAGAAGCAGCGCTACCTGCCGGGCATCGCCGAGGGCAGCCTGCGCCTGCAGGCCTTCGGCGTCACCGAGCCGACCAGCGGCACTGACACGCTGAGCCTGTCGACCTTCGCCAAGCGCGACGGCGAGCGCTACATCGTCAACGGCCAGAAGGTCTGGACCAGCCGCGCCGAGCACAGCGACCTGATGCTCCTGCTGGCCCGCACCACGCCGAAGGACGAAGTGGTGAAGAAGGGCGACGGCCTTTCGGTCTTCATCGTCGACTTGCGCGAGGCGGTCGGCAAGGGCGTCACCATCAAGCCGATCCGGGCCATGATGAACCACGCCGCCACCGAGGTCTTCATCGACAACCTGGAGGTGCCGGCGGAGAACCTGATCGGCGAGGAGGGCAAGGGCTTTCGCTACATCCTGGACGGCATGAACGCCGAGCGTATCCTCATCGCCTCCGAGTGCATCGGCGATGGCCGCTGGTTCATCGACAAGGCCAGCAGCTATGCGACCGAGCGCAAGGTCTTCGGCCGGCCCATCGGCCAGAATCAGGGCATTCAGTTCCCCATCGCCCGCGCCTACGCGCAGAGCGAGGCGGCGGCGCTGATGGTGGAGCGGGCGGCCGCACTGTTTGACGCCGGACAGCGCTGCGGGCGGGAGGCCAACATGGCCAAGATGCTCGCTTCCGAGGCTTCCTGGGCGGCCGCCGAGGCCTGCCTGCAAACCCACGGCGGCTTCGGCTTCGCCGAGGAATACGACGTCGAGCGCAAGTACCGCGAGGCGCGGCTCTATCAGGTGGCGCCGATCTCCACCAACCTGATCCTCGCCTTCCTTGCCGAGCACGTGCTCGGCATGCCGCGCAGTTACTGAGGGTCGCGCAGCCGTGAAGCCTCTTTTATTCGGTCCGTCCTATTCGGTCTATGTGGCCATCGTGAAGATCGTCCTGATGGAGAAGGGCGTCGACTACGATCAAGTCGAGTTCGACGTCTTCGACCGCACCAAGTGGCCGGCGGACTGGCTGCAGCGCCAGCCCTTTGGGAAGGTGCCGGCCTTCGAGCATGACGGGTTCCACCTCTACGAGACCCGCGCCATCACCCGCTATATCGACGAAGCCTTCGAAGGGCCCGGCCTGCAGCCGCAGGACGTCCGTGCCCGCGCCCGCATGGAGCAGGTCATCTCGGTGCTGGACGGCCAGGGCTACCGGCCCATGGTCTGGGGGATCTATGTGGAGCGCGTGAGCCGCGGCAAGCTGGGGCAGAGCGACGAGGCGGCGATCGCCGCCGCGCTGCCCAAGGCGGAACGCTGCCTCGCCGCCTTGGCGTCACTGCTCGGCGAGCGGCCGTTCTTCGGCGGCGAGCGTTTCAGTCTCGCCGATGCCCAGGCCGCGCCGATGTTCGACTACTTCCTGCGCGCCGAGGAAGGGAAGGAGCTCATGTCTGCGCAACCGGCCTTGGAAGCCTGGTGGCAGCGGCTGTCGTCCCGCGAATCGACCCGCGCGGCCTGCGGCGGAGACGCGGCATGAGCCCTAAACCGTTGGAGGGCCTTCTCGTCGTCAGCCTGGAGCAGGCGGTGGCGGCGCCCTACTGCTCCTGCAAGCTGGCCGACGCCGGCGCCAGGGTGATCAAGCTGGAGCGCGCCGAGGGCGACTTCGCGCGCGGCTACGACCGCGTGGTGCATGGCGAAAGCGCCTACTTCGTCTGGCTGAACCGCGGCAAGGAGTCCATCGCCGTCGACCTGAAGCAGCCGGACGACCTGGCGCTGGTGCGGCGCATGCTCAGCAAGGCAGACGTCTTCATCCAGAACCTGGCGCCGGGCGCGGCGGGACGGCTGGGCCTCGGCCATGAGGGGTTGCGCCAGGACCACCCGCGGCTCATCACCTGCGACATCTCCGGCTACGGCGAGGCGGGCCCCTACGCCAAGATGAAGGCCTACGACCTGCTGGTGCAGGCGGAAAGCGGCCTGGCCTCGATCACCGGGCGCCCGGAGGGGCCGGGGCGCGTCGGCGTCTCGGTCTGCGATATCGCCTGCGGCATGTACGCCTACCAGGCAGTGCTGGAGGCGCTGCTGCTGCGCGGGCGCACGGGCGAGGGCTCGGCGCTCGCCACGTCGCTGTTCAGCGGCATGGCCGACTGGATGACGGTGCCGCTGCTGCACCAGGACTACGGCCTCGGCGCGCCCAAGCGCGTCGGCCTCAACCACCCTTCCATCGCGCCCTACGGCGTTTATAGCTGCGCGGGCGGTGAGGAGGTGGTCTTCTCGATCCAGAACGAGCGCGAGTGGAAGCGCCTGGTCGAGGAGGTGCTGCAACGCCCGGAGATGCTGACGGACCCGCGCTTCGCCGACAACTCGGCACGGGTCGAGAACCGCGCGGCGCTGGACGCCGTCATTGACGCGGTCTTCGGCGGCCTGAGCCGCGAGGCGCTGACGGAGCGCCTGTTCGCCGCCGCCATCGCCTACGGCGCGGTGAACACCCCGGCGGATCTCAGCGCCCATCCGCAGCTGCGCCGCGTCACCGTGGAGACGCCCACGGGGCCGGTCGAACTGGTGGCGCCGCCGGTCGAGAGCCGCGGCAGCGATTTCGATCTTGGCGCGGTGCCGGCGGTGGACCAGCATGGCGCCTCACTCAGGAAGGAGTTCGCGGCATGACCAGCGGCGATGCGAAAGACTGGAGCCAGTGGGTCGGGCGCAGCGAAACGCTGCGCGACAACATCGCGGCCGGACGCGCCCAGGCGATGCAGGCGACCTTGGACGACGCCGCGCCGCCGCTGCATCCGGGCGACGCCCTGCCGCCGCTGTGGCACTGGGCCTACTTCTGGTCGCTGGCGCCGACGGCGAGCCTCGGCCCCGACGGCCACGCGGCGCGCGGCGAGTTCCTGCCGCCGATTCCCCTGCCGCGCCGCATGTGGGCTGGCAGCCGGGTCGCGTTTCCGAAACCCCTGGAGGTCGGCGCCGAGGTGACGCGCCACTCCACCATCAAGGCGGTGACCGAGAAGAGCGGCCGCAGCGGGCGTCTCGCCTTCGTCACCGTGGAGCACGTGGTGGCGGACGAGGCGGGTCCCTGCATCGTCGAGGAGCACGACATCGTCTACCGCGAAGCGGGCGAGAAGGGCGCGCCGCTGCCGGCGGGCGAGGCACCGCCGGAAGGGGCCGTGTGGAAACAGGAGGTAATCCCGTCGCCGGTGCTGCTGTTCCGCTACTCGGCGCTGACCTTCAACGGCCACCGCATCCACTACGACCAGCCCTATACGACGCAGGAAGAAGGCTACCCCGGCCTCATCGTGCACGGGCCGCTGCTGGCCACCATGATGATCGGCCAGCTGCGCCGCGCGCTGCCGGAGGCGCGCGCCGCGCGCTTCAGCTTCCGCGCCAAGCGGCCGATCTTTGACGTCAGGCCCTTCACGGTCTGCGGCGCGCCGGACGAGGCCGGCAGACGCGCCGACCTCTGGGTGGTCGACCCCGACGGATATCTCGCTATGCAGGGCGAGGTGGACTGGGAGTAGGGGCTCCAGGGGCGGGGATGCTTAGCGCCGCCGGCCGATCTCGCGGATGGTCTCGATGAAATCGGACAGCGTGTTCTGCTTCTCGCTGTCGACGATCAACAGCATGTCCGTCGTTTCGCCGTCGGCGGAGAGCGGCAGGATGATCCGCGCATAGGACGCCGACTTCCGCTCGAGCTGGAGCGCGATGACATGGGCGACGGGGCTTTGCCGTTCCAGCACCACGCGGTAGTGCGCGTCGATCAAGGCGCCGTAGCGCGGCGGCTCGATGGAGGAGGGGCGCCGCCCGGTGAGTTCGTCGCGATGGACGTTGCAGATTCCGGTGCCGCTGAGCCGGTAGCGGAAGTCGATGCCGTCTTCGGCGCCGCGCTCCACATCGGCCAGCATGACCCGCGGCAGAATGGACACGATCTCCACCGGGTCGATGTCGGCGCGCGCCGGTGCGAAGCGCTTGCCGCGCTTGCCGGTCCAATAGTCGAGGATGAACTTCAAGTCGGGATAGGGCGCGAGATCTCTTTCGAGGTCCAATTCGGCCGCCTGGATTTTTTCCGGCATTTCGTTCTTGAACCTCTTCTTGCCTCGGCCTGAGGCCGTCTCAAGATTCAACAAATGACCTCGCGGCGGATGCCGCCGATGATCTTCTCAAGTATCATGGAAGCTGTGAAGGCTTTGAAAAGATCGTGAAGCGAGGGGAAAACGGAAATGCTGTTGGATGTACGCACCTACCGGGTGAAGCCGGGCCAGTTGAAGGCCCAGTTCGAGGTCTACGAGAAATACGGCAAGCCGGCGCAGACCAAGCATCTGGGCCAGCCGCTGGCCTTTCTGCGGACCGAGACCGGCGACCCCAACGAGTACGTCCACATCTGGGTCTACGAGAACGCCGGCGACCGCGAGAAGAAGCGCGCGGCCATGCAGGCGGACCCGGGCTGGCAGGACTATCTCAAGCGCTCGGCAGAACTCGGCGCGCTGGTCTCCCAGACCAACAAGCTCATGACGCCGGTCGACTTCTACGAGCCGCCGAAGACCTGACTCTCAGGCCGAATCGGAACTAGGAATCGCTGTCCTGGCGGGCCGCCTCGCGGGCGGCCTGCAGGCGGGCGCGGCGTTCCCGGTTGGCGCGGTGGCGCTCTTCGCGCCAGGCCTTGAAAACCTTGGCCCGGTATTTGTTGCCCCGGATCGCCTGGCGCGAGTGGTACTGACCCACCGCCCGGGTCCAGGAGCGGGCCTCCTGGCGCAGATCGACCAGAAAATCGGCGGCGTAGGCCACGTTCACTTCCGGATCGAAGGCGTCTTCCAGAGTCTCGAAGGCTTCCGGGTGGTAGTGCAGGTTCACCTGCATGCAGCCGACATCGATGTTTTTCACCCCGCGGGCCTGGAGGCGGCGGACGGTGTCGATGGCCGCGGCCTTGCTCGGCAGATAACGCCCCCGGCCCTCGGCCATAACGGTCCAGGGCCAGGCAAGGTTTGCCCCTTCGCCGGCATGCCAGCGGCCGGACTCCGTCAGGGCGATGGCGCTCAGCAGGTGCGATGGAAGGTCGCGCACCTGTTCCGCCCTGGCGGTGTGCTCCCGGCAGATATTCCAAGCGGAATCAGGGGTTTGGCCGGCATAGAGCGGGCTCGACAGGCCGAAAAGCAGGGCCAGGAAGGCGGCTTTGGGCAGGATTCTGGTCACCACGTCAGCTCCGTTTCGGGTGCATTCCATCCGATTCGGGAGCAAGCGGCGTGCCAGAACACGTCCTGATGGTTGAAGGACTTTCGCCAACTCTATTGCGGCGCAATATTCGGCTCGGGTTTGTGACAGCTTTGTTAATCGATCGCAGCAAAATTTATTGGTAAATCAATGAATTGAGCAAATAGCCATTGAACTGCTGGCCTGCTGGGAGCATATTGTGCACTGCGGTACGGACACGGCTTTGGCCGGGGCCTGCCGCAGTTCCATAGGGCATTTCCTCCCTAAACTTGGGCCGCGCTTGTCGCGGCCCTTTTTTTTGCGGAATGCCATTCCATTGCCGAATGCCCCCTTCATCTTGCCGAATGCGGTCCGCTGCCGCGAATTGCGGGGCAGGGAGCGGGGCGCGCGGCGGAGGGGTTGGGGCGGTTATGCCGGGGGCGTGCTGTCGCCGGCCCCCAGGGCAAGCTGCATGAACACGGAATCGAGCCAGCGGCCGTGCTTGAAACCGACCGATGCCAGGAGGCCGCAGTCCCGAAAGCCGTAACGGGCGTGAAGGCGGATCGAGCCTTCGTTGGCGCTGTCGCCGATGACGGCGATCATCTGGCGGTAGCCGAGCGCGGTGCAGCGGGCGATCAGCTCGCTGAGCAGCGCCGACCCGATGCCCTTGCCGCCCTTGCCGGGCAGGACATAGACGGAATCCTCCAGGGTGCTGCTATAGGCGGGGCGGTCGCGGTAGGGCGCGGCATAGGCAAAGCCCAGGATGGCGCCGCTGCCCGGCGTGTCCTGGGCGACCAGGTAGGGCAGGCCGCGCGCCACGATGCCGGCGCGCCGGCGCAGCATCTCCGCCTGGTCCGGCGGCTCCACCTCGAAGGAGGCGACGCCGTGCAGCACGTGATGGGCGTAGATCGCCTGGATGGCGGGGATATCGGATTCCTCGGCGGGGCGGACGGTCAGGCCCGGTGCCGCAACAGCTTCACTCATTGCTTCTTCAAACCAGGGTCCGCCCTCAAATTGGCTTCTAGGTCCGCCGGGGTCAGGGCGCCGAGCGCCGCGACCACGTCGCGCATGTCGTCGGCCAGCGACTTCATGGCCGGCCGCCGTTCGATGCGCGACTCGTCCATATAGATGTGGCGGTTGATCTCGATCTGCAGGCCGTGCACCTGGGCCTGCGGTTTACCGTAGTGCCGGGTCACGAAGCCGCCGGCATAGGGCGTGTTGCGCACCACGACGTAGTCCTTGTCCGCCAGCACCCGCTCCACCGCCCGGGTCACCGCAGAGGCGCAGGTGGTGCCGTGGCAGTCGCCGAGCACGAAGGCGGTGCCCTTGGCGCCACGGCCGCGGCCGGCCCGCGGCGCCGGCCTGCCGTTGGGCCGGCTATTGGAGGGCATGGAATGACAGTCCACCAGAATGCAGTAGCCGAACTGCTCCTTGGTCGTCTCGACCAGGCCGCGCAGGGCCTCGTGATAGGGCCAGTAGTAGCTGCGGATGCGCTCCAGGCCCTCCTCCAGGCTCAGTTTCTGGCGGTAGATGTTCGCGCCGTTGGCGACGACGCGGGCGATGGTGCCGAGCCCGGCGGCCACGCGCGGGGAGGAGGTGTTGGCATAGGGCGGCAGGCGGTCCTTGAAGACCGCGGGATCGAGCTCGTAGGGCTCGCGGTTGGGGTCCACGAAGGCCCGGGGGAAGAGGGCGTGCAGCAGCGGCGCGCCCATCTCGGGGGCGCAGCCGAAGATCTCGTGCACGAAGCTGTCTTCCGACCGCCGGAGGCTGACCGGGTCGAGGCAGGAAGAGGCGAGGAACTCCGGCGGATAGTCGCTGCCGCTGTGGGGCGAGGCGAAGACCAGAGGCAGGGTCTGCCGCTCCGGCTGGATGATCTCGTGAGGCTTTGGAGCCTGGGCGCTCGGTGCGATCGCGTCCATATCTCTACGGGCTTGTTACCCATCCAGTTTTACGGCAAAGGCCGGGGGCTGTCATGCCCGATTGCAGGGAATCTCCGGCCGCCGCTGCGCCTCCGCGCCCTGCGCCGGACCCTGAAACCCGTTCATTAAGGTCTACTTGGGGCTTTGCCGCTAGTCTATACTGCACAGGCTGCGGCACGAATCGCGGTTCAGGCCGCCGGCACCGGAAAAGTCGCCGTTCAGGGCCGAAGTTTTGGGAGCGCCTGCCTGGCGGCGCCCGCCGTCCTTTTTGCGCGGTGGTGCAGCCGTCGCGCGGGTGGTGGGGCGAAAGAGTGAATTAAGGGGTTATGGCGCAAATCCTTCTTGCCGAAGACGACGCTTCGATGCGCGAGTTCCTGGCCAAGGCGCTGCGCAATGCCGGCCACCATGTGGTGGCGGTGGGTGACGGCCTGGATGCGATGGAATCTCTGGACGGCTTTCGCGCCGACCTGCTGCTGGCCGACGTGGTCATGCCCGGCCTCGACGGGATCGAACTGGCGCGCCGGGCCGCGAAGCTGCAGCCCGGCCTGAAGGTCATGTTCATCACCGGTTTCGCCGCGGTGGCCCTGAAAAACCGGGATCAGACCCCGCAGGGCGCGCGGATCCTCTCCAAGCCCTTCCACCTGCGCCACCTGGTGGAGGAAGTGGATTCCATCCTGTCGATCTGAGGTGCCGGCTGAGGTTCCGCGACGGCCCGATTGTCCCGTTGCGGGAAGGCTTGAAAAAGCCCGGGGATAGTGGTACTTCGCCTGCCTTCGCCCGGTCAGCCGGGCTGTCCCGGGCCGGTTCCCTGCCGGCCCTCATGGATTAAGGGCGTATAGCTCAGCGGGAGAGCGCCTCGTTGACATCGAGGAGGTCCCTGGTTCAATCCCAGGTACGCCCACCATCCTTTTCAATGACTTAGCCGCATTCGCGACGGTCCGGCCCTCTTCTAAGGGCGCGCCTGGGCCGGCGTCACTGTGCGTCCGGCCATCGCGCGGTCAGCCGCCCTCGGCGAACTTCCACAGGAAATAGACGGCCCCGCAGAAGACGAAGCCCTCCATGAACAGCTTGTGGATCCTCAGGGAGGTGTTGCGCACGATCCAGCGGCCGACGTAGGCGCCGGGGACGGTGCAGAGGCCGATGAGCACCCCCTTGGCCAGCAGGGCGCTGCCGAGCAGGGGGGAAAATCCGAAGACCAGCGACTTGGTGAGGTTGAGGCCGAATCCCAGCGCCGCGACGGTGCCCACGAGATATTCGCCGGCCAGGCCGAAGCCCAGCAGGAAGGGGGCCAGCATCATGCCGGCGCCGAAGGTCGAGCCGGAAATCAGGCCGTAGGGCACCGCGGCCAGCGCCAGCCCTTTCACGCCGACCTTGAAGTCGTGCTTTTCCATGTAGCGGCGCAGCGGCAGGGAGACGAGCAGGAAGCTGCCGAGCAGCAGGGCGACGACACTCACCGGCAGCGAGATGTAGATCACCGCGCTCAGCACGATGAAGGGCACCGCGGCGCCGAAGATCGCCGTGAAGGCCTTCCAGTTGACCGAATGGCGGAACACCCAGACCCGGGTCACGTTGGAGACGATCATCGCCGTCGCCGTGACGGGCACCGTCTCCTTTACCCCCAGGATCGGCGCCAGGCAGATGGCCAGCAGCAGGCCGCCGGCAAAGCCGCCGA
The DNA here is from genome assembly GCA_048268885.1 of Kiloniellaceae bacterium. Lineage (GTDB taxonomy): Bacteria > Pseudomonadota > Alphaproteobacteria > Kiloniellales > Kiloniellaceae > Pelagibius. The sequence goes on from JBLWUP010000005.1 coordinate 35,950, forward strand.
CGGAATGGAAGACCGCCGTTCCGAAGGCCGCCGCGGCCACCAGAAGGACGGTGATGAGGTCCAGTTCCAAAAGAGCGCCTTTTGATTTGTCGACAATTAAGCTGGCCGAGGGGATGTGAACGGCCCGTTACGCCAGGATTTCTCTCAATACCATTCTTGGCCGACTACGTGCGAGTTTTCAATCTCACATTGATTGTCTACAATCAATCGCTGTTTGGTCGAGGACATCAGGGGGCAAAGGGTCGAAACCATGGCAAGGGAAGCGCCCAAGACGATTTTCGACAAGATCTGGGAGAGCCACGTCATTGCCCGGCGCGACGACGGGGAATGCCTCATCTACATCGACCGCCTGCTGCTGCAGGAGAACTCCTTTCACGCCTTCGACAAGGTGCGCCGCGAAGGCCGCCGGGTGCGCAATCCCGGCCAGGCCTTTGCTTTTGCGGATCACTACGTGCCGACCCGGGACCGCTCGCGGGGGCTTGCCTCGATCGACGATCCGGAGATCCGCAACATGGTCGAGCTGATCGAGGCGGATACCCGCGCCTATGACATCACGCTCTTCGGCCTGGGCGACATCCGCCAGGGAATCCTGCACGTGGTGGGGCCGGAGCAGGGCATCACCCAGCCGGGACTGGTGATCGCCGGCGCCGATTCCCATACCTCGACCCATGGGGCGCTCGGCGCCTATGCCTTCGGCATCGGGTCCTCGGAGGTGGCGCACGTGCTGGCCGTGCAGGCGCTGTGGCGGGCCCGCCCGAAGACCATGCTGGTCGACGTGGTCGAGCCCCTGCCGCCGGGCACCACCGCCAAGGACCTGATCCTCGCCATCATCGCGCGGATCGGGGCCGGCGGCGCCGTCGGCCATGTCATCGAGTATGCCGGGCCCGGTATCGCCGGCCTTTCTGTGGAACAGCGCATGACGGTCTGCAACATGTCGATCGAAGCGGGCGCGCGCGCCGGTCTGGTCTCCCCCGACGAGAAGGTCTTCGACTATGTGAAGGGCCGCCCCTACGCCCCGCGCGGCGCGGACTGGGAGCGGGCCCTGGCCTACTGGCGCAGCCTGCCGAGCGCCCCCGGCGCGCGCTACGACCGGCGCGTGGAAATCAGGGCCGAGGATATCGCGCCCATGGTCACCTGGGGCACCAGCCCCGACCAGGCCATGGCGGTGACCGGCCGGGTGCCGGACCCGGCGGCGGAGAGCGATGCCATCAACCGCCGTCGCATGGAGCGGGCGCTGACCTACATGGACCTGCGGCCCGGTCAGGAGTTGCGCTCGGTCGCCATCGACCGCGCCTTCATCGGCTCCTGCACCAACAGCCGCATCGAGGACCTGCGCGCCGCCGCCGCCGTCGTGAAGGGACGGCAGGTCAGCGTGCCGGCCATGGTCGTGCCCGGCTCCGGCCTCATCAAGCGTCAGGCGGAGGAGGAGGGCCTGCACGAGATTTTCCTCGGCGCCGGCCTGGAGTGGCGCGAGCCCGGCTGCTCGATGTGCGTGGCGATCAACGGCGACAGTCTCAAGCCCGGCGAACGCTGCGCCTCGACGTCGAACCGCAACTTCGAAGGCCGCCAGGGGCGCGGAGGCCGCACCCACCTCATGAGCCCGGCCATGGCGGCGGCGGCGGCGGTCGCCGGCCGCCTCAGCGACGTGCGCGAATTTCTGGCGGAGGACTGACGGCCATGGACCCCTTCAAGACCCTGACCGCCGTGGCCGCCCCCCTGGACCAGGCCAACGTCAACACCGACCAGATCTTCCCGGCGCGCATGATCAAGAAGCCGCGCTCGGTCGGCTACGCCCAGTTCACCTTTCACGACATCCGCCGCGACGAGGCGGGCTCTCTGCGGGACGACTTCCCGCTGAACCAAGAGAGATACCGCGACGCCCGGATCCTGGTCGCCGGAGTCAACTTCGGCTGCGGCTCCTCGCGCGAAGGGGCTGTCTACACCCTGCTCGACTCCGGCTTGCGTGTCCTCGTCGCCCCCAGCTTCGGGGATATCTTCGCCGCCAACTGCCTGAAGAACGGGCTGCTGACCATTACCCTGCCGGAAGCGACGGTGGCGGGACTGCGCGACGAGATCGCCGCGGCCGAGACGCCCCGCCTGACCGTCAACCTGGAGGACGAACAGATCCTCCGGCCGTCGGGAGAGAGCCTCGCCTTCTCGCCCGAGCCGTTCCAGAAGCATTGCCTCCTCAACGGTCTCAACGAGATCGACCTGTCGCTGGAGTTCGCCGCGCAGATCGACGCTTTCGAAACCGCCCATCGGGCGCGGCTGCCCTGGCTGCTGTCCCGGGAAGGATGAGCCGGAATGCGCCTGCGTGAAATCAATCTCTATCGTGTCGATCTGCCCCTGACGACGCCTTACCGTCTGTCCTATCGCACTTTCGAGAGTTTCGAGCCGCTGCTGGTCGAGTTGCGCGACGAGTCGGGGGCCGTCGGCTGGGGCGAGCAGCACATCTCGCCGGGCTCCAGCGCCGAGACCCGCGAGGGCGGCTGGGCCTTCGCGCGCGAGATGGCCGAGCAACTGAGCGGCGCCGATCCCTCTGCGGCCAAGGAGCGGGTCCTGGCGCGGGCGGCGGAAAGCAAGGTCGCGGCCACCGCGCTGGTCACGGCCCTGGAAATGCTGCAGGGGGCGCCGCTGCTGACCAGCGGCAGCGAGCGGCGCTTCCGCCTGCTCACCGCCTTCAACGCGACCGAGCGTGGCGCCGTCGCCGAAGAGGTCGAGCGGCGGCTGGAGGAAGGCTTCCGCACCTTCAAGATCAAGGTTGGCCAGGATGCCGCGGCCGACATCGAACGCTTTGCCTGGATCCAGGACTGCGTGGCCGGGCGGGCGACGCTGCGCGTCGACGCCAACCGCGCCTACAGCCGCGAGGACGGCTGCCGTTTCGCCGCCGCGATCGACCCGGCGGGGGTCGAGCTCTTCGAGCAGCCCTGCGACGCCGAGGACTGGGAAGCGAACGCGGCCGTCGCCGCGGTGTCGCGCGTGCCTCTGATGCTGGACGAACCGATTTGCGCCCTTGCCGACATCGACCGCGCCGCCGGGATCGAGGGCGTCGGCCTCTGCAAGGTGAAGCTGAAGCGCTTCGGCTCGTTGGCGCAGCTGGAAGAAGCGATCCGCCATCTCCACGCCCGCGGCCTCGGCGCCGTGCTCGGAGACGGCCTGGGCGGCGAGATCAATTGCTGGATGGAGGCGCGGGTGGCCGACGGCCTGATCGACAATGCCGGTGAGTTCAACGGCTTCGTGAAGGTCCGCCCGGAAGCCCGGCTGCTGGCCGAGCCCCTGCCTTTCGAGGCCGGGGAGATCGTCCTGCCCGCCGGCTGGTGGCCGGAGGTGGACCGGCAGCGTTTGCAGGCGCATTGCCTGGAAAGCCATCGCTACGCGCCGCCCGCGGTCGGCGCGCTGTCCTGAGGTCTGCGGTGAAGAAAGGGAAAGAGATGAAGATTATTCCGTCGGGCGCGGCCCTGGGTGCCGAGGTGCAGGGTGTCGATCTCTCGGCGCCGCTGGACGCCGCCGTGGCCGAGAAGATCAAGGCGGCCTGGGACGAACATCTCGTGCTGGTGTTCCACGATCAGGAGATGAGCGATCCCGACCTGCTGGCCTTCAGCCGGCACTTCGGCGAGCTCGACCCGCCCGGCCCCAACCCCTATGGCGTCACCTTCCTGCCGGAGTTTCCGGAGATCAACGTGATCTCGAACCTGAAGGACGCCGAGAACCGCCCGATCGGCAATCTCGGCGCCGGCGAGGCGGTGTGGCACGCCGACATGACCTACATCGAAACGCCGCCCAAGGGGGCGATCCTCTTCGCGCTGGAAGTTCCGCTCGGCCAGGGGGACACCCACTTCGCCAACATGGTGGCGGCCTACGAAGACCTGCCGGCCGACCTCAAGGCCGCTGTCGAAGGCCGCCAGGCCATTCATGACGCTGCGCACAACAGCGCCGGCATGCTGCGCAAAGGGTATGAGGAGATCAGCGATCCGCGGCAGACGCCGGGCGCGCACCACCCCCTGGTCCGTCAGGACCCCGCGACCGGCCGCCGCGCGCTGTTCCTGGGCCGCCGTCCCCACGCCTATGTGCTGGGCCTGGAGCCGGCGGAGAGCGACGACCTGCTCGACCGCCTGTGGGCGCACGCGACCCAGCCGAAATACGCCTGGGTTCACAAGTGGCGGCCCGGCGACCTGCTCATGTGGCAGAACCTCTGGATCCTGCATCGCCGCGACGGCTTCGACGAGAACGCCCGGCGCATCCTGCACCGCACCCAGATCAAGGGTGACACGGCGATTCTCAGCTAGGCCGTTTAACCGCCGTAGCGTTCGGCGAAGGCCAGCCAGTCGTCCTGCTCGACGACCACGTCGCGTTCGGGCAGGGGGCAGAGCTCTTCGGCCAAGGCGCCGGAATCGCCGTCCCGCTGGAGGGCGGCCAGGATCTCCCCCATGCTGCGGATCACCGCGCGCTGCAGGTCCGAGGGGACGATGACCAGCCGATAGCCGAGCTCTCCCAGTTCGGCCGTCGGCGTGAAGGGCGTGCGGCCGCCGCGGAACATGTTGATCATCAGGGGGCCTTCGAGGCGGCGGGGGATCTCGGCGATTTGCAGCGGGGTCTCCGGGGCTTCGAGGAACAGGATGTCCGCGCCCGCTTCCCGATAGCCGGCCGCGCGCGCCAAGGCCGCCTCGAAACCCTCGACGGCGATGGCGTCGCTGCGGGCGGCAATCAGAAAGTCGTCGTCCCGCCGCGCGTCGACCGCCGCCTTGATCTTGTCGGTCATCTCTCCGGCGTCGATCAGCGATTTGCCGGCCAGATGCCCGCAGCGCTTGGGGAAGCCCTGGTCTTCGATGTGCAGGCCCGCGATCCCGGCCGACTCGAAGCTGCGCACGGTCCGGCGGACGTGCAGGGCGGTGCCGTGGCCGGTGTCGCCGTCGGCGAAGACCGGCAGCGCGGCCGATTCGACGATCTGGGCGAGCCGGGCCGCCATCTCGGCCATGCCGACCAGCCCGAGATCCGGCAGGCCCATGCTGCGCGCGATGGCGCCGCCGCTGGCATAGACGGCGGCAAAGCCGGCCTGCCGCGCCATGCCCGCCGACAGCCCGTCGAATACGCCCGGCGCCAGCAGGGGTTTTTGCTTGGCCATCAGCTTCTTGAAGCGGCTTCCCGGTCCCGGCATCACGTCTCTCCCGTCAACACGACCACGTCCGATATCTCGATATCTGTCTACAATGCACGAGTGAGATGGCGAGCTCAATCTATGACGCAGTGCGGAATTCTGCACCTCTGAGCAGATCTCGAAGAGGACGATTGCACTTTCGGGTCATTTTCCGAGGGCATTTTGTTGACAATTTTGCCTCCAGTTGAGCATCCTGTCTGTGTCACCGGTTTGCCCGAAGGCGGCGGCGCTGCGATGCGGCCGTTCGGAGGCGCGCCTCAAGATGAAGCTGGTCCGAGAATGAGGCCAGCAGCACAAAGGCCTAATTGGGAGGAAGCCATGAACACAGGATTGAAGACTGCTTGCCGCGGTGCCGCCTTGGCGGCGCTCGGCGTTCTTGCCGCCTACGCCGGTCCGGCGGCGGCTCAGGATGAAGACGCCTATCCCTGCAATGTCGAGGTCGTGATCCATTCCAGCTACGGCGGGGGCACGGATACCACGGCACGCATGATGATGATCCGCACGCGCCGCGAACTGAAGGCCGACATGGCCGTCGTCGCCCATCGCGGCGGTTCGGGCGCCAAGGCCCAGAACTACGTGCTCAGCAAGCCCGCCGACGGCTGCACGGTCATGGCTTTGACGCAGTCGCACCTCTACACCATGGCCCGCGGCAAGTCCGACATGAAGATCGACGACATCGTCGGTATCGCCCGCGCCATGGACGACCCGACCTTCGTCGTCGTGTCGGGCAAGAGCGACATGAAATCGCTGGACGATCTGATCGCGGCTTCCAAGAAGGCGCCGCTCAACTGGGGTGTGGCGCAGATCGGCGGCACCGAACACATCGGCCTGGCGCAGCTCGCGGACGCCGCCGGCTTCAAGTACAAGGTCGTGCCCTTCGGCTCCGGCGCCCAGATGGTGCAGGCGCTGCTCTCGGGCGCCATCGACGCCACGCTGCCGAACGTCAGCGAAGCGGGGTCTCAGGTGGAAGAAGGCTCCTTCCGCGCCCTTGCGGTGATGGCGGAAAAGCGCCTGGCCGACTATCCGGACGTTCCGACGACCTTTGAGCAGGGCTTTGAGGTGAAGACATCCACCACGCGCGGTTATGCCGTGCTGGCGTCGACGCCGCAGGAAACGATCGACAAGCTCTCCGCCGCCATGGTCAAGGCGATGGAGCACGAGGTCTTCGCCAACTACCTCAAGAGCGCCGGGCTGAAGCCGGAAGACAGCGTGGCCGGCACGGAGGTTTGGGACAAGCACCTGAAAGAGGAATACCAGAAGGCCGCCAATGCGTTGAAGGAACTCGGCCTGTTGGACCAGTAAGCCGGTATCGTCTCCGTCTCTTGGGAGAGCTAAATGTCTAGAGACACCGACGAGGCCGGAGGCAAGGAAGGCGCGCGACCGGCTGGGTCAGTCGCGCGCCTTATCCATCCCGTCGATACGCTGCTGGCCGTCTTCATTCTCTGCGTGATCGTCTGGCTCTACTACGAGACGACGCAGTTCGAAGAAGTCTCGTTCCTGTTTACCCAGAACGTCCCGCCGCAGATGTTCCCGCGAATCCTGCTGGGCCTTCTTGCGCTGCTCGCGCTGGCGATGCCCTTCGAACATCTGCTGCTGAAGCGCAAAGGCAAGGACATCGACAAGGACCGGCGAGAACCGGTGAAGGCCATCGCCTGGGTGACCATGGTGGCCTTGGTGGCGATCATCGCCGTTTCGCAGTGGCTCGGCACCCTGTTGACCATGATGGCCGTCTGCCTGGTGATCCCTTTGCTCTGGGGGGAGCGCCGGCTGCGCGTCGTGCTGCCCTTCGCCGTCCTCTTTCCGCTCTGCGTCGCCGTCCTGTTCAGCATCGTTCTGGGTGTTTATTTCGATCCGGGCGCGTTCGGGATCTCCATCAGGTAGGAGTAAGTGATGGAAGCCGTTGTTGAAGGCCTCAGCCTTCTCATAGATCCGTTCAATATCGCGCTCATCCTGGGCGGCGTAGTCGTCGGCGTGCTGGTCGGCGCGCTGCCGGGCTTGAGTTCGCCCATGGCGATCGCCCTGCTGATCCCCTTCACCATCCAGCTGGAGCCGGTCCCGGCCATCTCCATGATGGCGGCACTTTACTGCGCCGGCACCTTCGGCGGCTCGATCACGGCCATTCTGATCAATGCCCCGGGCGCCCCGCCGGCGGCGGCCACGGCGCTGGACGGCTATCCCATGGCCAAGAACGGCGAGCCGGGCCGGGCGCTCGGTCTGGCGACGGTTTCAAGCGTGACGGGCGGTATCTTCAGCCTCATCATCTTCATCTTCGCGGCGCCGCTGCTGGCTTCGGTCGCCCTGGAATTCCGGCCGCCGGAATATTTCGCCCTGGCGGTCTTCGCGCTCTCCATGCTGGCCTCGATGAGTGGCAAGTCGTCGCTGCGCAACCTCATGTCCGGGGCCGCCGGCGTGTTGATCGGGACCATCGGCGTCCACCTGACGACGGGGGTCGAACGCTTCACCTTCGACATTCCGGAGCTGACGGAGGGAATCCACTTCGTGCCCGTCTTGATCGGCCTCTTCGCCCTGGGCGAGATGCTCAACCAGTCGCAGGCTTTGGACAGCGCCTTCGAGCGCATCCGCGCTACGGCCACCAAGCTGCCGAGTCTCGCCGAGCTGAAGGAGCTGAAGTACACCATTCTGCGCTCTTCCGGCCTCGGCACCTTCATCGGCATTCTGCCGGCCGAGGGCTCCACCGTCGCGGCCATCATGGGCTACAACGAGGCCAAGCGCTGGTCCAAGAAGAAGGACGAGTTCGGCACCGGCACGCCGGAGGGCATCGTCGGGCCGGAGGCGGCCAACAACGCCGCCGCCGGCGGCGCCATGGTGCCGACCCTGGCGCTCGGCATTCCGGGCAGCGGCTCCACGGCCTTGATCCTCGCGGCCCTCATCATGCACGGCTTCCGGCCGGGCCCCTATCTGATCAACGAGACGCCGGAGTTCATCTACGCCATCTTCGGCGCCATGCTCATCGCCAACCTGGCCTTCCTCGCCATCGGGCTGGTCGGCGCCAAGTTCTTTTCCCTCGTCACCTTCGTGCCGAACCGCCTGCTGTGGCCGGCGGTCTTCGTCTTCTCGATGATCGGCTCCTACGCTTACGGCGCCTCGATGTTCGACGTCTGGATCATGCTCATCTCCGGCATCGTCGGCTTTCTGATGATGCGCCACGGCTTCTCGCCGGCGCCGCTGGTCATGGGGCTGATCCTCGGCAAGCTGGTGGAGGAGACGTTCTCCCAGTCGATGATCATCTACGACAACAACTTCTTCCGGCTCTTGGAGAGTCCCATCGTCCTGCTGTTCTTTGCCCTCACGCTGGTCAGCCTGTCTTCGCCGCTTTGGGCGTTGTTCCGCGACCGGCGCCGCGCGGCCAAAGAGCAGGCCTGAGGCCCTGGCGATGAACGCAGACCCGTCGACACGGGTGGCCATCGTCACCGGCGCCGCGCGCAACATCGGCCGGGCCACGGCCTTGGCGCTGGCGCGCCAGGGCTTCGCCGTCCTGGTGCACAGCGGCTCCGATGAAGCGGGCGCCGAGGAAACGGCGGGGCTGGTCGCCGCCGAAGGGGTGGGCGCCGCTGTCATGCTCGGCGACCTTACCGAAGCGGCGGCGGGCGAGCGGCTGGTCAAGGCGGCCGGCGACCTCGGGCGGCCGGCGGTCCTGGTCAACAATGCGGCGCTGCGCCGGGCGGGGGCTTTCGAGGAGATGGACCTGGCCGAGTGGCGCGCCGTTCTGGCCATCAACCTCGACGCCGCCTTTCTGTGCAGCCGTGCCGTGATCGGCGCCATGCTGGAGGCCGGCTGGGGACGGATCATCAACATCGGCGGTCTGTCCGGCCACATGGGCGCGGCAAAGCGGGCGCATGTCGTGACCTCCAAGGCGGCGCTGGTCGGCTTCTCCAAGGCCCTGGCGATCGAATACGCCGGGCGCGGCGTGACGGCCAACTGCGTCGTTCCCGGCGAGATCGAAACCCAGCGTGGCGCCGCTGCCGGCGCGCGCGGCCAGCATCCCGGCAAGGCCTTGCCGCCGGTCGGCCGGCGGGGCCGTCCCGACGAGGTCGCCGCCGTCATCGCGTTGCTTTGCGGCGCGGAGTCCGACTACCTGACGGGTCAGACCTTCCATGTCAACGGCGGGACCTATCTGCCATGAGCCAGGCGCACGTCCTGAAGGAAGACCAGGCCGCGCTGGCCGAAGTGATCGCCGATTGGGCCGGCGGGCTGCGTGAGGAGGCCATACCGCCGGCGGTGCGCGAGGCGCTGACCCGCACGCTGATGGACTCTCTGGGACTGATGGTGGCGGCGCGGGGCGAGCCCTATGTCCGGGCGGTCGTCCAGGCCGCCGACGGCGAGGGCCCCTGCAGCATCGTCGGGCAGCCCGGCGGTTTCGACGTGATGACGGCGGCGCTGGCCAACGGCACCGCGATCCACGGCGAAGACTATGACGACACTTTCGAGGGCACGCCGGTCCATGTCGGCGCGGTCATGGTGCCGGCGGTCCTGGCGGCCTGCGAGCAGCGCGGTCTCTCGGGCGGCGATCTGCTGCGCGGTCTCGCGGTCGGCGCCGAACTGATCTGCCGGCTTGCCCTGGTCGCGCCGACCGCCATGCACCGCCAGGGCTTCCATCCCACCGCGGTCTGCGGCGCCTTCGGCGCGGCGGCGGGGGTCGCCACGGCCCTGCGGCTGCCGCCGGCGCAGTTCGCCTCGGCCCTTGGCATCGTCGGCTCCATGGCCTCCGGCATCATCGAGTATCTGGCCGAGGGCACCTGGACCAAGCGTATGCATCCCGGCTGGGCGGCCGGCGCCGGCTGGCGCGCGGCGCGGCTGGCGGAAAGCGGCTTCATCGGGCCGCGCAGCGTCTTCGAAGGTGAGCATGGCGCGTTCCACGCCTTTGCCGTGCCCGGCATCGCGCGCGACTTCGCGCATCTGCGCGACGCCTGGGGCGAGCGCTGGGAGGTTGCCAAGCTGGCCTTCAAGCCCTACGCCTGCGGCACCATGGCCCAGCCCTTCATCGACTGCGCCTTGAAGCTGCGCGGCGAGATTCCCGATCTTTCCGAGATCGACAGCATCGTCGCCAAGGTCGGCGAGGGCACCGTGCACCGGCTGTGGGAGCCGCGCGCGGAGAAGGCCCGTCCATCGACGCCCTACGGCGCCAAGTTCTCGGTGCCTTACTGCGTGGCGGTGGCGCTGCATGACGGCAATGCCGGCCTCGAACAGTTCACCGAGGCGCGCATCGCCGACCCGGCGGTGCTGGCGGAGGCGGCGAAAGTGACCTACGAAATCGATCCGCAGAACGAATACCCCAGCAACTACACCGGCGACCTCTGCGTGACGCTGAAGGACGGCACCCGGCTGGAAGCCAATCAGCCTTGTCTGAGGGGCGGGCGCGGCGCGCCGCTGGAGGCGGCGGAGCTGGCGCAGAAGTTCCGCGGCAATGTCCGTTTCGGCGGCTGGAGCGACGCCCAGGCCGAGGCGATGGCCGACTTTGCCCGGGGCGCCTTTGCCGCGGGCGACGTCGCCGGACTGAAGAAACTTGCGAGCCAGAAATAGAACCGGGAGTGAGGAGACAGGTATGACCCATATTCCGGCTTCAGATGCGCTTTCCCATATTCGCGTGCTTGACGTGACGCGCGTGCGCTCCGGCCCGACGGCGGCCCGGCAACTCGCCGATTGGGGCGCGGACGTCGTCAAGATCGAGCCTCCGGAAAGCATGGAGGCGGATGGCGCGCTGGGCGCCGGCCGCCATACCCCGGACTTCCAGAACCTGCAGCGCAACAAGCGCAGCCTGACCCTCAATCTCAAGGACCCGGAGGGGTTGGAGATTTTCTACAGGCTGGCCGAGAAGGCCGACGTGGTGATCGAGAACTTCCGCCCCGACGTGAAAGAGCGCCTGAAGATCGACTACCCGACGCTGAAGGCGCTCAACCCGCGCCTCATCCTGGCCAGCATCTCCGGCTTCGGCCAGGACGGTCCCTATTCCAAGCGTCCGGGTTTCGACCAGATCGCCCAGGGCATGGGCGGGCTGATGTCGATCACCGGCGAGCCGGGGCGCGGGCCCTATCGCGTCGGCATTCCCCTTGCCGACCTGACGGCGGGGCTGTTCTGCGCCCATGGCATTCTCGTCGCCCTGATCAGCCGCGAGAAGAGCGGGGAGGGGCAGTGGCTGCATACCTCGCTGCTGCAGTCGCAGATCTTCATGCTGGATTTCCAGGCCGCCCGCTGGCTGACCAAGGGCGAGGTGCCGGGGCAGGCCGGCAACAACCATCCGACCAGTGTGCCGACCGGCGTCTTCGAAACCACCGATGGCGCCATCAACATCGCCGTGGCCGGCGAGACCATCTGGCAGCGCTTCGCCAAGGCCATCGGCCGGCCGGAATGGATCGACAGCGAAGACTACAAGGACAACGCCGCGCGGCTTGCGCGCCGCGACGAGTTGAACGCCAAGATCGAGGACATCACGAAAACCTGGACGAGCGGCGACCTGGTGACGATGCTGCTGGACAAGGGCGTGCCCTGCGGGGAGATCAATCGCATCGACGAGGTTTTCGAGGACCCCCAGGTGCAGCACCTGGGGATCGCCCAGGACGCGGACACCGTGCCCTTCGGCCGGACGCAGCTGGTCGGGCAGCCGGTCGTTCTGACCGGCACCCCCAGCCGCATCGTTCAGCACCCGCCGGAGCGCGGCGAGCATACCGAGGAAATTCTTGCGGAGATCGGCTATGACGGAGAGCGTGTCGCCGATCTGCGGCAACGCCAGGTCATCTAGCCGGCTGCTGCGAAATGCGCCCGAGCCTGTGGCGCATCCTCCTGCCTCCGCCGAAGCGAAGCCGCTCCGGCTTCGCGCAGGCAGGTCGAGACGGCGCTGGTGCGCCTCCTCAGGATGAGGTGGCAGTCTGAAACTATTGACCTCATGCTGAGGAGCGAGCGCTAGCGAGCGTCTCGAAGCACGAGGTCAATCCAGCTGCCAAGCTATTTTCGGCAGCCTGTTGGACGGTGAAATGGAGAGGAGTGATATGGCAAGCGAGACCGCGACGGATCGACAGGGCGAGAAGATGCTCGGCCGCAAGGATGGCGCGATCGGACATCTGATCTTCAACAATCCGGAAAAGCACAACGCGGTCTCCCTGGAGATGTGGGACGCGACGGACAGGATCCTCGACGACTTCGCCGCCGACGGCGAGGTGCGGGTGGTGGTCCTCTCGGGCGCGGGCGGCAAGTCCTTCGTCTCCGGCGCGGACATCTCGAAGTTCGAGAAGGAGCGCGGCTCCGAGGACGCGGTGCACCACTACAACGACCGCATCAAGGGCGTTTACGAGCGGGTCGAACTCTTCGCCAAGCCGACCATCGCCATGGTCAACGGCTACTGTCTGGGCGGCGGGCTGAATCTCGCCGCCGCCTGCGACCTGCGGTTCTGCTCCGCCAAGTCCAAGTTCGGCATGCCGGCGGCGCGCCTGGCCCTGGGCTATCCCTATCCGGCCATCCGGCGCCTGATCAACGCGGTCGGTCCCGCCGCCGCCAAGTATCTGATGTTCTCCGCCCAGCGCATCGATGCCGAGGAGGCCTTTCGCCTCGGCCTCGTGCAGCAGGTGCTGCCGGAAGAGGAACTGGAGAGCTTCGTGACCGACTTCGCCGGCCGCATCGCCGGCAACGCGCCACTGACCGTCAAGGCCATGAAGGCGATCACCAACGAAGTGCTGAAGGATCCCGCGGATACCGACCTCGCGCTCTGCGACCGCCTGGTCGCCGACTGCTTTGCCAGCGAGGACTACAAGGAAGGCCGCCGCGCCTTCATGGAAAAGCGCGATCCGGCGTTCAAGGGGCGCTAGATCAATCCCCGGTCAGGTGGAATCACCTGACCGGGGATAAATTGATCTATCTTCAAAGGTTAGAGCAACCGGTCCGCGTCCACCTGAACGCGGGTTGCTCTAGCGGGTCAAGGGGCGCTAGGCGCGCTGCCGGCCGGAGGGTTGCGGCGTCAGGGTGACCGCCTGGGCGCGCTCGGCCTCCATCGCGGCGAGCAGCCGCTGCTTGGCCGCCAGCACATGGCTCTTCATGGAGACGCCGGCGACGATGGGGTCGCGGGCCGCGATGGCCTCGACGATCTGGCGGTGCTCTTCGTTGGAGATCCGCATGGAACCCGACTGCAGCAGTCCCTTGCGCCGAAAGAGGTGCAGTTCCTTGATCAGGCTCTTGTAGAGCCGCTCCAGGCGCCGGTTGTTGGCGAAAGCCAGCAAGGCGTTGTGGAACTCGAGGTTCGCCGGGTAGTAGCTCTCGAGGTCGCGGGCGGCGGCGGCGCGGTCCATCTTGTCCACCAGCTCGAACAGCAGTCCGATCTGCGCGTCCGTGGCCTGGTCGGCGAGCAGCCGGCCCATCAGCTCGTCGAGAGCGGAGCGGATATCGTAGACTTCCAGCGCCTCGCGAAGGTCGAGCTCCCGCACGAAGACGCCGCGATTGGGAATGGCGACCAGCAGCCCCTCCTGGGCCAGGGCGCGGCAGGCCTCCCGCAGAGGGCCCCGGCTGGTGCCGAACTTCTCGGACAGGGCGATCTCGTTGACCCGGTCCCCGCCGCGCAGCTCGCCGTTCATGATCATGTTCTCGATCGCCGCCTGCACGCGGGTGGTCAAGGGCCCGCTGTCATTCCCCTTGCGATCGTCGGTGCTGCTCACGGTGACTCCTCGCGCGGCTTGCTTTTCAGGACCGGCTTCTATTGTTGACGAAGCGGGCGGGTTCTTGAAACCAAAAATACGCCAATTATGGGCGTTCAGGCGGAGAATCGCCCGAATCTGTCGATCTGCCCAGAGATATAAAGTGATCTCCTCGCCCGCCGATGCTGTAATTGTCGACAGGACGCCGTCATCTGAACCGAACCAGAGTTGACGCCGGCGACGGGCGTGGGCTCTAACGGCGGGGCGCAGCGCCCCCGGGAGGAGAAGGCGGGCGGAGAAGGCAGCCGGAGAAGACGGGCGGGCATGAGCGACACCAGGGATTGGAAAAAGCCGTCCAGGTTCTTCGAAACCCTGGGCCTGGAGCTTGTCCAGGCTGGCGAGGGCCAGTCGACGCTGGCGCTTCACTTCGGTGAGGCCATCGGAAACCGCAAAGGCGACGTGCATGGCGGCGCGATCGCCGGCCTCATCGACATCGCGATGTCGGAAGCCATTCGCTCGCTGCTGTCGGATTTCAAGGGACTCGCCACCATCTCGATGGCGATCAACTATCTGCACGTCGGGGCGGGCGATCTCGTGGCGCAGGGGGTCGCGACGCGCCGCGGCAAGACCACCGCCTTTGCCACGGCGGAGGTTCGCGACGCGCAGGGCAACATGGTGGCCACCGGGCAAGGGGCGTTCCGCATCATCCGCTGAGCCGCGGGCGGCGCTGAAGTTTCGCCGGGACTCCGCCGCATCCTGGGTAACTATCTGATTTTCCGGAATATTGAGTTCCGTCTGCCCACTGAGCTAGGCGTGGTCGCGGGCCCAATCCCGGCGCCCCTCGCCAGGCGCCGCTTCGCAATACCATCGTATATAGCGTCCGGCCTGGCCCGGAGGTCTTTTGTGCCGCCACTATGCCCTGGAAACCCTTGGTTTCTGCGCTATTAAGCGATTGTTCGTTATTTGCCGTTAACGATGTCGTGCCCCCGCCTGTCTCCCGCGCCGCAGGGCAGGCTGGCGATTGACGTCGAACGAGCAGGAAAGGTGCCGATGGCACTGCTGTCCAAAGCAGCTTCCAAGCCGGCCGGAAAAGCCAAAATCCCCTTCTGGGTCCGTCTGAAGGCCTGGTGGGAAGGCTATGACCTGGCCATACGGCAAAAGCAGCAGATTCCCGTCGATATGGGGGAACTGTCGCAGGATGCCGTGCGCTATGAAGAGCCCGAGACCATGTCCAAGCGTCTCGAGGTCATGCAGCAGCTCTGGGGCAAGGGCATGTCGGGGCCGGGCGACGAGGACTACATCCTGAAGCTGGTGAAGCCCTTCGCCCTCGATCCCGCCTTCACCGTGATCGACGTGGGCGCCGGCCTGGGCGGCGCGACGCGGCTGATCTCCGAGAAGTTCGACATCTGGATCACCGGCCTGGAAGCCGACCGCGAGGTGGCCGAGGCGGGCATGGAGCTGTCCACCATGGCCGGGCTCGCCAAGCGGGCGCCGATCCACTACTTCGACATGGACAAGTACGAGTTCCGCGAGAACTCGACCGATTGCGTGTTCTCCAAGGAATCCCTCTACCTGGTCGAGGACAAGGACCGCCTGCTGAAAGAGATCATCAACATGATCAAGCCGCGCGGGCAGATCCTGTTCACCGATTATGTGGTGGCCGAAGGCGCCGACGAGCGGGCGATCTACAACTGGGCCGAGGGTGAGCCGGTGAAGCCGAATCCCTGGACCATGCGCGACTACGAGGTCGCCCTGACCGAGGCCCGCCTGGACATCCGCATCAAGGAAGACATCACCGAGCAGGTCTACGGCATCATCACCGCCAACTGGGCGCGCTTCCTCTCCAGCCTCAAGGGCAAGTCGGTCGACAAGGAGACCGCCGCGGCGATCACCGACGCCGTGGAGCTGTGGACCCGGCGGACCAAGGCGATCGACGCGGGGGCCCTTAGAATCTGCCGTTTCCACGCCCTGAAGAAAGAGGCGGAGAAGATGCTCTCCGACTGGTAGGCGCCCGGGTCGTCAGGGGCCGGGCCGAAAGGTCCGAAAAGCGCGCTTTTCCGGGCTTTCGACAAGGTTGACAGGCCCCCCCGCGATGCCTATGTTCCCGGCTTCCGCGCGCCGGCCAGGGTCGGCCGGTTCAAGCTGCGGACCCAAAAAGGATAGAGAAATGAAGGTCATTAACTCTCTTAAGACCGCGAAACTTCGCGAAAAGGGCTGCCGCGTCGTGCGCCGCAAGGGTCGCGTCTACGTGATCAACAAGAAGAATCCGCGCTTCAAGGCCCGCCAGGGCTGAATCGCTTCCGCCGTCGGCGCCCCTGAAGAGGCTGCCGGCCCGCCGGAGACATGAAACGCAAGCAAGGCCGCGCCCCCGAAAGGGGCGCGGCCCTGTTTTTGCGCCCCGTTGGGCCTTTGTCTGAATTTCCCTCCCCAAAATCCGGATCTCCAGCCCTGCGTTCTCCGGGGCATTGACCCCACCGGCGGGTCGGGCCATAGTCTCGGAAAAATTGGTATTACCAATTGTCCCGCGCTTTTCTGGAGCGAAGGGGCAGGTTTCCAGGGAGAGAACCGCCCATGCTGATGCCGAAGCCGGACCAGGGTGTCATCGACGCCAAGGCCGATATCGTCGCCGCCCTGCGCGCCATCGTTTCCGGCGAGGGGGTGATCGTCGACGAAGAGGAGCTGAAGGCCTACGAGACCGATGGTCTGACCGCCTACCGCCAGCTTCCCTTGATCGTCGTCCTGCCGGAGACCACCGAGCAGGTCAGCCAGGTTCTGAAGTGCTGCAAGGCGCGCGGCGTGAAGGTGGTGCCGCGCGGCGCCGGCACTTCGCTGTCCGGCGGCGCCCTGCCGCTGGCCGACGGGATCATCCTCGGCCTCGGCAAGTTCAACCGGGTCCTGGAGATCGATTTCGACAACCGCTGCGCCGTCGTGCAGCCGGGGGTCACCAACCTCGCCATCACCAAGGCGGTGGAGGACCACGGCTTCTACTACGCGCCCGATCCCTCCAGCCAGATCGCCTGCACCATCGGCGGCAACGTCGCCGAGAATTCCGGCGGCGTGCACTGCCTGAAGTACGGCCTGACCACCAACAACCTGCTGGGCCTGGAGATGGTGCTGATGGACGGCACCATCCTGCGCATCGGCGGCAAGCACCTGGACGCCGAGGGCTACGACCTGCTGGGCATCATGACCGGCTCGGAAGGCCTGCTCGGCGTGGTCACCGAGGTGACGGTGCGCCTGCTGAGGAAGCCGGAGACGGCGCGCGCCCTGCTGCTCGGTTTTCCGACCAATGAACAGGCCGGCGACGCGGTCGCGGCCATCATTGCCGCCGGCATCATCCCCGGCGGCATGGAGATGATGGACAAGCCCGCGATCCACGCGGCCGAGGACTTCGTCCATGCCGGTTATCCGCGCGATGTCGAGGCGCTGCTGATCGTCGAGCTGGACGGTCCGCAGGCGGAAGTCGACTACCTGCTCGGCGAGGTTTCCCGGATCTGCGAAGAAAACGGCGCCGTTACCAGCCGCATCAGCGAGAACGAAGAAGAGCGCCTGACCTTCTGGGCCGGCCGCAAGGCGGCCTTCCCGGCGGTGGGCCGCATCTCGCCGGACTATTACTGTATGGACGGCACCATCCCGCGCGCCCAGTTGCCCGTCGTTCTGCGGCGCATGCGCGAGCTGAGCGCGCACTACGGCCTGGGCGTCGCCAATGTGTTCCACGCCGGCGACGGCAACCTGCATCCGTTGATCCTCTACGATGCCAACAAGCCCGGCGAACTGGAAAAGGCTGAGGACTTCGGCTCCGACATCCTCAGGCTCTGTGTCGAGGTGGGTGGCGTGCTGACCGGCGAGCACGGCGTCGGCGTCGAGAAGCGCGATCTCATGGGCTCCATGTTCAACGAGATCGACCTGAAGCAGCAGCAGCGCGTGAAGTGCGCCTTCGATCCCGAGGCGCTGCTCAATCCCGGCAAGGTGTTCCCGCAGCTGCACCGCTGCGCCGAGCTGGGCCGCATGCACATCAGCGGCGGCAAGCTGCCCTTCCCGGATCTCCCCCGGTTCTGAGAGAGTAAGACGCATGACATCGCAGAAGGCGGAGACCCTCGCGCCGGAAACCCGCGACCAGGTGACCGAAGCCGTGGCCTGGGCGGTCTCGGAAGAAATGCCCCTGGAGGTCGTCGGGCGCGGCAGCAAGCGTGCGCTGGGCCGCCCGGTGCAGGCCGCGCACAGCCTCGACCTCTCGCGCCTGGACGGCATCACCCTCTACGAACCGGAGGAGCTGGTGCTCTCCGCCCGCGCCGGCACGCCGCTGGCCGCCATCGAGGCGGCGCTGGACGAGAAGCGCCAGCTGCTGGCCTTCGAGCCGGCGGATCTCGGTCCGCTGCTGGGCGGGGAAGCGGGCGCCGCCTCCATCGGCGGCGTGCTGGCCTGCAACCTCTCCGGCCCGCGGCGCATCAAGGCCGGGGCGGCGCGCGATCACTTCCTCGGCCTGCAGGCGGTCTCGGGCCGCGGCGAGCTCTTCAAGTCCGGCGGCCGGGTGGTGAAGAACGTCACCGGCTACGACCTCTGCAAACTGCTCTGCGGCTCCTACGGCACCCTGGGCGTGATGACCGACGTGACGGTGAAGGTGCTGCCGCGTCCGGAGAAGACCTGGACCGTGCTGGTGACCGGCCTGGACGACGCGCAGGGCCAGGCGGCCATGACCCGCGCCCTGGGCTCGCCGCACGAGGTTTCCGGCGCCGCCCATCTGCCGGCGGCCCAGGCCGCGAAATCCGGGGTCTCCTATGTCGCCGGGGCGGGAACCGCGGTGACCGCGCTGCGCCTGGAAGGGCCGGGGCCTTCGGTGGAATACCGCTGCGCCGCCCTGCGCCAGGAACTGGCCGATCTCGGCGCGACCGAGGAACTGCACAGCCACAACTCGCTGGCCTTCTGGCGCGAGCTGCGCGACGTCCGGCCCTTTGTCGGGCGGCCCATCGACGGACAGGGGGATCTCGCCGTCTGGCGTATTTCCGTGGCGCCCAGCGCCGGCCCCGCCGTGGTCGCGGCGGTTGGAGCCGGGGAAGCTTTCTACGACTGGGGCGGCGGCCTCGTCTGGCTGGCCCTTCCCAGCCAGGGGCCGGCGGCCGGTGATGTCGGCGCCAGCCAAGTACGCGCTGCCGTCGCCGCGGCCGGCGGCGGCCATGCGACGCTGATTCGCGCGCCGCTGGAACTGCGCGCCGCCGAGGCGGTGTTCCAGCCGCAGGATGCCGCCAAGGCCATGCTCAGCGAGCGGGTGAAGGACGGCTTCGATCCGAAGCGCGTGCTGAACCCCGGCCGCATGTACGCAGGACTGTAAGGGGCGGGCTCGAGATCATGCAGACCAACTTCACCCTGACCCAGCTCGCCGATCCCAATATTGCGGAGGCCGACAAGATCCTGCGCGCTTGCGTGCACTGCGGTTTCTGCACGGCGACCTGTCCGACCTACACCCTGCTGGGCGACGAGCTCGACAGCCCGCGCGGGCGCATCTACCTGATCAAGGACATGCTGGAGAACGACCGCGATGCGTCGCCCAAGGTGGTCAAGCACATCGACCGCTGTCTCTCCTGTCTGTCCTGCATGACCACCTGTCCTTCCGGCGTGCACTACATGCACCTGGTCGATCACGCCCGCACGCACATCGAGAAGACCTACAAACGCCCGCTGCCCGACCGCCTGCTGCGGGCGCTGCTGGCCTTCGTCATCCCGCATCCCAACCGTTTCCGCCTGGCGCTGCTCGGGGCCTACTTCGCCAAGCCCCTGGCGGGCCTCATGCCGGGGCGCCTGAAAGGCCTGCTCGCCATGGCGCCGAGCGAGACCCGCGCGCCGAGCCGTCTCGACAAGCCGCAGGTAATCCCTGCCGTGGGGCCGCGCCGCGCCCGCGTCGCGCTGATGACCGGCTGCGCCCAGAAGGTGCTGGCGCCGGAGATCAACGAGGCCACGGTGCGCCTGCTGACCCGTCATGGCGTTGAGGTGGTGGTGGCCAAGGGCGCGGGCTGCTGCGGCGCCCTGGTGCATCACATGGGCAAGGAGGACCCGGCCCTGGACGATGCGCGCGCCAACGTCGCCGCCTGGACGCGCGAGCTGGAGAGTGCCGGACTCGACGCGATCATCATCAACGCTTCCGGCTGCGGCACCACGGTGAAGGACTACGGCTTCATGCTGCGCGAGGATGTCGCCTGGAAGGACAAGGCGGCGAAGGTCTCCGCGCTGACCAAGGACGTGACCGAGTTCATGGACGCGCTGGGCCTGAAAGGCGCGACGGCGGCGCGCGGTCTGACCGTGGCCTATCACTCCGCCTGCTCCATGCAGCACGGCCAGCAGATCCGCCGCGAGCCGAAAGCGCTGCTGACGGCGGCGGGCTTCGCGGTGAAGGAGGTGCCGGAAGGCCACCTCTGCTGCGGCTCGGCGGGCACCTACAACCTGCTGCAGCCGGAAATCGCGAACCGCCTCAAGGCGCGCAAGGTGGCCAACATCGAAAGCACCCGGCCGGACATCATCGCCACCGGCAACATCGGCTGCATGACGCAGATCGCCGGCGGCACCGGCATCCCGGTGGTGCACACGGTGGAGCTGCTCGACTGGGCGACCGGTGGGCCGCCGCCGCCGGCGCTTGGGTCGAAGGTCGACTAGCCAAGCGCGCTCTGCGCTCTATGTTCATGAAAGCCGGTGATCCTTGCCGGGACCGTTGCGAGAGAAGGGAGGGTGCGATGCGAACAAGCCTTGCTTTCACCGGGTTGGCACTGGCCTTGGGCCTTGCCGCCTGTACCGGGTCCGGGGAAGGGCCGCTCGAGCCGAACCGGCTGCGGGCGACCGGCCTGGACATCGCCGCCGGCCCGAAGGCCAATGAGCGCTATCCCGCCCTCCTGAGCTACGAGGCGAACGGCGATGTGCGGGTGATCGAAAGCTGCTTCAGCTGGTCCGGCGAGGACGACGGCTTTCCGTGGCGTCCCGATGGGCCCTACTGCGTCGGTCCCGAGGCGGGGGGCGGGCCCGGCAGCGTCGTGTCCGCGCTGGTGACCGGCTACCCCGGCACCTATCACCTGGAGGGTTACGTCCGCTACGTCGGCGACGGTGTCCCGCACAACTCCAACCGCGTCGCGGCCGAGATCACCGTGCTGCCGCGCCGCTGAAGGCGCGGGTTGCGGGGTGATGGGCGCGGGTAGGCCTCCGCTACTTCTTCGCCCGCAGTTCCTCGACGAAGGCGACGATGTCGTCGACCTGCTCCGGCTGGATCTCGAAGGTGGCGATGAAGGCGGGGTCGTCGGTCGGCGGCGCGACACCCGGCATGCGCACGAAGACCGGATGCGGGCGCCGCTCGAAAAAGGTCTGGAAGCGCTCCAGGTAGTCGTCGCGCCGCGCCATGATGCGGAACGACGGCGTGCTGCCGATACCGCCGTAGGGATTGTAGTCGGCGATGACGTGGCAGCGCGAACAGTGGTCGATGGCGATCTGCCGGCCCTTCTCGGCGTCGCCCGCCGCCTGTGCGGCAGAAGGCAGAGCGGTCAGCAGAGCGAGGGCGGCCGGCAGTAGTGTCGGTGGTCTGCGCATGGACCGAGTTTAGCGCATTTCCCGCGGCGTGGCGCGCGTCAGCCCGCCAGCCCGGCCAGCGCCAGGCGCTGGGTCTCGACGGCGCGCTCCCAGATCATCTCCTTCCAGTCATCGGCGTCCTGGTAGAAGGCGTCGCGGATCTGCGACTTGATCGCCTTGCCCTTGGCCGAGCTTGGGTCGCCGTGCAGGTGCAGCCAGTTGTCGGCGCGCAGCGCGAGCTTCACTTCCTCCGTCGGCAGGGTGCCGTATTCCAGGGCGATGGCCGTGACCTCGACGTCGGGAATGGCGTCTTCCATGCCGATGACGTTGAAGCCGCGGATCTCCGTCGCCGAGGATGTGCCCAGCGCCGGGCAGGTGTAGTCGTCGCCGTACCAGTCCCGCACCCGCGCCAGGGACGGCGCGTCGGGGGAGGCGGGGCAGATGCGCTCGCCGTGGCCGCGCGGGCCCAGGCCGGTGTGGTAGTCGATCACGGCACCCCGGTCGGCGTCGCCCAGATGCCGGCGGAAGATCTCGCGCAGGGTGCGGTGGGACCAGGTCGGCTGGCGCCCGCCGAAGAAGATGCCGCCGACATGGCTGTACTGGCCGTTGGTGATGGCGGCCTGCAGGCCGCCGGCGCCGTGTTCCTCGGCATAGGCCTGCAGCACTTCGTGCGTGGCCGCGATGGTCGCGTCGTCCCAGGTCGGCGGGCAGAGCGCCTCGGCCAGTTCGTCGTAACCCGGGTTCTCCGGCAGCGGGCCGCTGAAGTCGACGAAGTTGCGGTTCAGGTCGATGTTGTCCTCGGTCACCCGGCGCAGCCAGGCAAAGCCGTGCGGATTGATCGCGTGAACAGCCATATAGGCGATGCCGCCGTTCTGCTCCGCGGCGAGGCCGCTTTCGAACCAGCCGACCTGCGCGCTGGAGCCGCAGAAACCCTCGACGCCGTGGGTTCCGGAAAGCGTGACGAGCACCCGCCCGGCGTCTTCCGGCCCCAGCCAGGCGACGTCGGTCGACAGTGCTTCGCCGGCCGGCCCGCTGTCCGGGTGAGGGTAACTGAACAGCCGCGCCCCGGCTTTGCCGGCGGCTTCCACGAAACGCTGTCTTGCCTGGGAATAGTCGGAAGAGAAATAGACGGCGCCTGCCATCCGGCAATCTCCTTGTCGTATTCTAGATCGTATTCCGGATCGTACTCTGGTCGACCCCTGCAGACCGGAATCGGCGGCGGCCGGCCCTGGAGAGAAGCCGCCTTCAAAGGCCCTCAAAGGCCTTCAAAGGATTGTGAAAGCTGATCGAATTACCAAAGCTTTGGCCAGAGCCATGTTTGCGTCATAATCCACAGAATGAAGCGTTTGCCAATCACAGCGATCGCAATTCTGCTGCTCCTGGGGGCCGCCTTGCTGCCGCTGCGCTTCGCTGCGGCCGACCAGAAGGACGAGCGCCTGGAGGCCCTTTTCGTGCGGCTGCTTGAGGCGCCGGGCCCGCTCGAGGCCCGCGACCTCGAAGGGGCGATCTGGTCGATCTGGGTGCAATCCGACGACGGCGCGGTGCGTATTCTCATGCACGACGGCATCCAAGCCCTGCAGCAAGGTGACTATTCCCGCGCTCTCTCCAAGTTCGATCAGATGGTGCTCATCGCGCCGGATTTCGCGGAAGGCTGGAACAAGCGGGCGACGGTGCACTACCTGCTGGGCAACTACGCCCAGTCGCTGGGCGACATCGCGAAGACCCTGGAGCTGGAGCCGCGGCATTTCGGCGCACTGGCCGGGCGTGGCCTGGTCTACGTGGAATTGGAGGATGAACGCCGCGCGCTGAAGGCCTTCGAGGCGGCGCTGGCGATCCACCCCAACCTGACCTCGGCGGCGATCAACGCCGCAAACCTGCGCAAGGTGTTGCGCGACCGGCGGATCTAATCGGCTTTTCCGACCTTCTTCCCGCCGCGCCATTGGTCCCGGCCGGACCGCTTGCTATCGTGGCTGGCGCAACGGCAGCGGAGGCATCGCGGTGGGGCAGTATCCCGACGAATTCATCGACCGGCTTCATCTCGTCTGGGGCAGGGGCTTTCTCTCCCCGGGCGGTCCGGAGGAAGTTGGCGAGATCGTCGCTGGACTCGATCTCGAGGACGCGGAGATTCTCGACATCGGCTGCGGCACCGGCGGCCCGGCGATGGTGCTGGCGCGTGACAAGGGCGCGCGGCTCACCTGCATCGACGTCGAGCCGCAGCTGATCGAGCGCGGACGCCGCCTGGCCGAAGCGGCCGGCCTGTCCGAAAAGATCGCCTTTCAACTGGTCGAGCCCGGCCCCTTGCCCTTTGCGCCGGGGCGTTTCGATGCGGTCTTCAGCAAGGACTCCCTGCTGCACATCCCCGACAAGCCGGCGCTCTACCGCGAGGTCCTGCGGGTCTTGAAGCCGGGCGGCGTCTTTGCGGCCAGTGACTGGCTGGCGGGGGAGGGCGCGGCCGATGATCCGGCCTTGCAGCGCTATATCGAGATGATCGGCCTCGACTTCACCATGGCGACGGCGGAGCAGACTGCGGCCGTGATGCGCGAAGCCGGCTTCAAGAATGTCGCCACGGTCGACCGCAATACCTGGTACGTGGAAGTGTCGGCGCAGGAGGTGGCTGCCATCGAAGGCCCCTTGCGCGACCAGGTGATCGCCGTGTCGAGCGAGGAGATCTACCAGCGCTGGCTGGGTGCGCGACGTGCCCTGGCCGAAGCGGTCGCCAACGGCGCCCTCAGGCCGACCCACCTGCGCGGGCGTAAGCGGGACTAGAGGCGGTAGCTCCATGGAATCAGACCAAGAAGCTTCAAAGAAGAGCGCGGTTCGCCAACGGGCCGATGAGGTCAAGCCCTACCGCTGTAAGAATCTGATCGCTGTTTTGGAAGAGCCGAACGACATCAAGAATATCGGGACGGTGATCCGAAATGTGAATGCGCTGGGGGTCGAGAAGACCTATATCGTCGATTCCAGGAAGGCTCTTCCTGACGACTGGGAGGAAATGCGGGAGCGAAAGTCACTCTCGAAAACCTCTGTCTCAGCGATAAAGTGGAGCTTCGTAAAGCGGTTCGACAGTACGGAAGAGTGCTTGGCGCACTTGGCCAAGAACCGGTTCGTCTCTGTCGTAACTTCGCCGCATATCAAGGGCAGGAGAAACGTGGTCCTGCATGATGCGGACTACACCTTGTACACCAAGCTTGCCGTATGGTTCGGGAATGAATCCAGAGGCACCAGTCCGCTCGCTGTCGAGCATAGTGAGATGTGCGTAAGCATTCCGATGTTTGGAATGATCGAGAGCCTAAATCTGGGGACGACGTCGGGTATCGTCTTGTACGAAGTGACGAAGCAGCGTCGCGCCTATCAGAGCCAATACAAGCGCGCCGGGAAACGCCGGAAGAAACCGGCCACCTGAGGGGACGGTTTACGCTCTAAAGCGGCTTGTGCTCGGTGCCTTCGCCGGGTGTCATGAAGACCAGCTCGCCGGGCTCGATCACCTTGATGCGGTGCCAGCGGCCCTGGGGGACGACGAAAGCCTCGCCGGCCTGCAGCGTCGTCTCTTCGTCGCCGCCATCGCTTTCCAGCACGACGGTCATGCGGCCGGCGAGCAGCAGCAGGATCTCGTCGCCTGCCGGGTGGATCTCCCAGTGGGTCATGTCCTCGGTCATCGCCGCGGCCATGATCAGCCGGCCGTCGAGCCGGCGCTTGCCGGAGACGAGATCGGGCCAGAACGCGGGCGTCAGCGGGATGTGCGCGACACCGCCGTCGCCGCGCAGCTCCAGGTAGGTCTCGGTGAGACGGCTGGCGGCGCGTGGCGGCATCGGCTTTTCCCTTTGCGCTACTGCTCCACCCGGGCGATGCGCAGCATGTTGGTGGTGCCCGGCGTCTTGAAGGGCACGCCGGCGGTGATCGCCAGGGTGTCGCCCAGGTTGGCGAAGCCCTCCTGCACGGCCAGGCGGCAGGCCTTCTCCACCATCTCCTGGGTGTTGGAGACGTCTTCGGTGTGGAGGCAGTGGGCGCCCCACAGCACCGCGAGACGGCGGGCCGTGCGGATCTCGTTGGTGAAGACCATGATCGGCACGCTGGGGCGCTGGCGCGCGGCGCGCAGGGCGGTGGTGCCGGACATGGTGTAGTTCACGATGGCCGCGGTCGACAGCGTCGAGGCGACCTGCGAGGCGGCGGCGGAGATCGCGTCGGCGCCGGTCGCCTCCGGCTCGCCGTCGCGCGCGTGCAGCATGCCGCGATAGGCCGGGTCCGCCTCGGTCGAGGCGATGATGCGGTCCATGAAGGTGACCGCTTCCTTCGGATACTTGCCGGCGGCGGATTCGGCCGACAGCATGACCGCGTCGGCGCCGTCGTAGACGGCGGTGGCCACGTCGGAGGCTTCAGCGCGGGTCGGCGCCGGCGCGGCGATCATCGATTCCAGCATCTGGGTCGCCACCACCACCGGCACGCCGGACAGGCGGCAGGCGTGGATGATCTGCTTCTGGCGGCTGGGGATGCTCTCCGGCGGCATTTCCACGCCCAGGTCGCCGCGCGCCACCATGATGGCGTCCGACAGGGCGATGAGCTGCGACAGGCAGTCGAGGGCGGCCGGCTTTTCGACCTTGGTCATGATCATGGCGCGGTCACCGACCAGGCGGCGCGCTTCGATCAGGTCGTCCGGGCGCTGGATGAAGGAAAGGGCGATCCAGTCGCAGCCCAGGTTCAGCGCGAACTCCAGGTCGCTGCGGTCCTTCTCGGTGATCGGCGAGATCGGCAGGATCACCCCCGGCAGGTTCACGCCCTTGTGGTCGCGCAGGGGGCCGCCGGTGACCACCTTGGTTTCGGCGTAGTCGGGTGCGCAGTCCAGCACCTCCAGGCGCAGCTTGCCGTCGTCGATCAGCAGCGAGGTGCCGGGCGAGATGGCGGCGAAGATTTCCGGGTGCAGCAGCGGCGCGCGCTTGTCGTTGCCCGGCGTCTCGTCGAGGTCGAGACGGAAGGCGGCGCCCGCCTTCAAGGTGACCTCGCCGTTCTCCATCTCGCCGATGCGCAGTTTCGGCCCCTGCATGTCGGCCAGAATGCCGATGGGGCGCTCGACCTCCGCTTCGATCTCGCGAATCGTGTCGTAACGTTCGCGATGGTCCTCGTGGGTGCCGTGGCTGAAGTTCAAACGGAAAACGTCGGCGCCAGCGCGAAACAGCTCGCGGATCTGCTCTTTGGTCGAGCTGGCGGGGCCGAGCGTGGCTACGATCTTTGCTTTTCTTTGGCGTCGCATGCGCGGAGTCTACCCAGGTTTTGGAGTGAGCCTAGTCGAAATTTTGTGACGGTTAGGTTTCGGCGAAGGATTTGGCGGCTTCGCTGGTGACGAGGATGGCGCGGAAGTCGTTCACGTTGGTCAGCGTCGGTCCCGTCATCACCAGGTCGTTCAAGGCGGCGAAGAAGCCGTAGCCATCGTTGTTGGCCAGCATGGCCTTGGCGTCGATGCCGGCGGCGGCGGCCCGCGCCAGACAGCCCGGCCCGGTGATCGCGCCGGCATTGTCCTCGCTGCCGTCGATGCCGTCGGTGTCGCAGGCCAGGCCATAGATGCCCGGCGTTCCTTCCCCCGGAGCGTGTTCCAGGGCGACGGTCAGCGCCAGCAGGAATTCGACGTTGCGCCCGCCGCGGCCGTCGCCGCGCAGGGTGACCGTCGTTTCGCCGCCGGACAACAGGACGCAGGGCGCGGAGGCCGGCTGTCCGAAGCGGGCGACCTGGCGGGCGATGCCGGCCATGACCTGGGCGACCTCGCGGGCCTCGCCCTCGAGGGAGTCGCCGAGGATCAGCGGCGTGACGCCTTCCTCCCGCGCGGCGGCGGCGGCGGCTTCCAGGGAGTCCTGGGGGCGGGCGATGAGATGCGTTTCGCAGCTGGCGAGGCGCGCGTCGCCGGGCTTGGGCGTCTCCTCGGCGGCGGCCTTGAGGTGCGCGGTCACCGACTCCGGCGCGTCGATGCCGTATTTCTCCAGGATCGCCAGGGCGTCGGCGAAGCTGGTCGGGTCCGGCACGGTGGGGCCGGAGGCGATGACCGCCGGGTCGTCGCCGGGCACGTCGGAGATCAGCAGGCTGACCACGCGCGCCGGCGCCGCGGCGGCGGCCAGCCGTCCGCCCTTGATGGCCGAGAGGTGCTTGCGCAGGCAGTTCATCTCGTCGATGGCCGCGCCGGAGCGCAACAGGGCCTTGTTGACGGCCTGCTTCTCTTCCAGGGTGATGCCCGGCGCGGGCAGCGACAGCAGGGCCGAGCCGCCGCCGGAAATGAGGCAGAGCACCAGGTCGTCGGGGCCGAGGCCCTGGACCATCTCCAGGATGCGCCGGGCGGCGTCCAGGCCGGCCTGGTCGGGGACCGGATGGGCGGCCTCGACCACCTCGATCCTGGCGCAGGGCACGCCATGGCCGTAGCGGGTCACCACCAGGCCCGAGATCTCACCGTCCCAGTTGTCCTCCACGGCCTTGGCCATCGCGGCGGCGGCCTTGCCGGCGCCGACCACCAGGGTCCGCCCTTTGGGTTTCGGCGGCAGGTAACGCGGGACAGCAAGGGCCGGGTCGGCGGCGTCGAGGGCAGCATCAAAGAGCCGGCGCAGCAGAGCGCCGGGTTGCGGATCGCCCATGTTCAGCCGCGGGCCGCGACTTGAGGTGCCGGCGCGGACTGCAGGTTCGCCTCTTCCTCTTCCTCTTCCTCGTAGCGCGACAGCACGGTGTGCAGGTGCTCGCGCATGGCTTCCTCGGCGCCGTCGCCGTCGCCACGCTGGATGGCGGCCCAGATCGCCCGGTGCTGCTCCATGAAGCGGCGGTCGTCGGCCGGGCTGGCGTAGAGGCTGTAGCGGTGGAAGGCGAACATCTGCTCCAGGATGTCGCCCAGGATCGACATGAGGTGCATGAAGACGGCGGAATTGGACGCCTTGGCGATCGCCAGGTGGAAGTTCAGGTCGTCTTCGGCCTTGGCGCGCGAGGGGCGGTCCGGGCTCATGATGATGGCGAAGCAGCGCTCGATCTCGGCCAGCTGCTCCGGCGTCGCCCGCTCGGCGGCGCGGCGCGCGGCCCAGACTTCCAGGTTGGCGCGCACCTCGGCCAGGTCGTGCAGGTTGTTGCGGTTGGAGCGCACGAGGCGCGCCAGGGCCGAATCGAGCTGGTCGGCCGCGGCGGTGATGCGCGTGCCGCCGCCCTGGACGGCGGTGACGAAGCCCTGGGCCTTCAGCTGCTGCAGGGCGGCGCGCACGGAAACGCGGCTGACGCCCATCATGTCGGCCAGCTGGCGCTCGCCCGGCAGGCGCTCGCCCGGGGCCAGCTCGCCGCTGGAGATCATGCGCAGCAATTCGCTGGCGATACGGTCCGCCACGCGTTCACGGGGAATTTCTTGAAACCTACGATCCATAGCTTCCTGCTTCCGGCTTCGGCCCGACAGTCGTTGGGGAGATGCCCCGGCTGTCCCTTGCCGATTTTGACCGGCCTCCCTTTAGGTGATGGTTGCACAGTGGACTTTTGGTATGACCACTTTGAAACCTATTTAAGCGGCTTTCATGCCGCCCCGTCAAGGCGGGCGTGGAAACGCTTTCCAAAATTGCAGAATCCGGCGGTTTCGCCGGCATGACTCCGAGGGATCCGTGGGGGAATCCGTCGGGCGGCCGGCCGGACGGCCCGCAGCCGGGGCCCGTCCGTCAACCGGCCATCACCCGTCAGTCACCGGGCGATGGCCCGGGCGATCACGGCATCCACGTCGGCGCAGAGCGGCCGGGGCAGGGCCGCCGGCGCGACCCAGCGGGCCTCCAGGGCGTCGTCCCGGGCGCGGGGCTCGCCGGCCCGCCAGTCGAGCTGCAGGGCGACCATCAGGTGGTGCTGCCCCTCCGCGATCAGGTCGACCACGTCGATGGTCCGGGGATTGGCGCCCTCGACTCCGGTTTCTTCGCGCAGCTCGCGTAGCGCCGCGCTGCCCAGGTCCTCGCCCCAGTCCACCTTGCCGCCGGGAAAGCCCCAGTAACCGGCCTGTGGCGGGTTGGCCCGGCGCACCAGCAGGACCTGCGGTTCCCCGTCTCCGGCCCGCCCGGGCAGCCGACGGGTCACCACCGCCAGGACGGCGAGGCGCGGGGGCTGCAGATCGGTGCGGGGATCGGGCTGGGGATCGGGCCCAGAATTTCCGGAGCTTAAGATGTCCATTCCTGGTTCCATGACGGCGGCGGGCGGGCCATGCTAGGACCGGAACGGGGCGCAAGTCCAACGCGGGGACCAATCGGAGGCGGAGCGATCATGAAAGGGGCAGGGGCATGACGGTGGAATGGCAGGGCGTTTTCCCGGCGGCGACGACGCAATTCAGCACCAGCGGGGACCTGGATATCGAGGCGACCTCGGCGCACCTCGATGTGCTGATCGGGGCCGGGGTGCACGGCCTGGTGATTCTCGGCACGGTGGGGGAGAACGGCTCTCTCGAGGCGCCCGAGAAGCGCACGGTGGTGCAGGCCGCCGTCGAGGTGGCCGCGGGCCGCGTCCCAGTTGTGGCCGGAGTGGCCGAAACGACCACCGCGGCGGCTTGCCGCTACGCCCGGGACATGGAGTCCCTGGGCGCCGATGGTCTAATGGTCCTACCGGCCATGATCTACAAGTCCGACCCGCGCGAGACCCTGGCGCACTACCGCGCCGTGGCCCGCGCCTCCGCCCTGCCGGTCATGTGCTACAACAACCCCGTCACCTACGGCGTCGACATCACGCCGGCGATGTTCGCCGAGCTGGCCGACGAGCCGACCATCGTCGCCATCAAGGAATCCTCCGACGACCCGCGCCGCCTCACCGACATCGTGAACGCCTGCGGCGACCGCTACGTGCTGTTCGGCGGCGTCGACGACCTGGTGATGGAATCGGTCATGCTGGGCGCGGTCGGCACGGTCGCCGGCCTAGTGAACGCCTTTCCCGAGGAGACCCTGAAGCTGTGGGAACTGGCGCGGGCGGGACGCTACGCCGACGCGCTGGAACTCTACCGCTGGTTCGCCCCGGTGCTGCATCTCGACTGCCACCCCAAGCTGGTGCAGTACATCAAGCTGGCCCAGGCCATGTGCGGCCACGGCACCGAGGACTGCCGCCCGCCGCGCCTGCCCCTGGTGGGCGAGGAGCGCGAGCGCATCACCGGCCTGATCCAGCAGGCCATCGACAACCGGCCCGCGCTGCCGGCCTGACGGTGGAGGGGCCCTCGATGGCAAACGAAGCGACAGGGCGCTGTCTCTGCGGCGCCGTGGAATTGCGGCTCTCCGGCGCACCGCTGACCGTCACCTACTGCCACTGCGGCACCTGCCGGCGCGCGACCGGCGGTCCGCTCGCCGTCTTTGTCGGCTACGAAATGTCGCAGATCGCCTGGCCAAAGAAGCGGCCGCGGTCCTTCGCGTCCAGCCCGGGCATCGACCGGCCGTTCTGTCCGGACTGCGGCACCCGCATCGGCTACGCCGACGCCGAGCTGCCGGGACGCCTCTATCTGCATATCGGCATCCTGGACCATCCCGAGCGCTTCGCGCCGCAATGGCACGCTTTCGACTCGCAGCGTCTGCCCTGGCTGCACATCGACGATCACCTGCCGCGCCACGACGCCTTCAGCATCAAGCGCCCGGATGCCGAGCCGCAGGACAAGACGTTGGAAGAGTGCGGCTGAATGGAAGCGTCTCCCGTCCCGGGCGAAGGTGTCGTCGTCGTTGCCAAGCCGTACGATTTCGACGACTGGGAAGGGCTGCTGGCCTTGCTGCGCGAGTCCTTCGCCTACATGGACGGACGTATCGATCCGCCGTCGTCGCTGCATCGCTTCGACGCGGAAAAGCTGGCGGCCAAGGCGGCGGAAGAGGAGCTGATCCTGGCCTTCGCCGACGGCAAACTCGCCGGCTGCCTCTTCGCGGCGCAGCGGGGCGAGGCGCTCTACCTCGGCAAGATCGCCGTGCGGCCTGAGGTGCGCGGCCTGGGAATCGCCCGTCGCCTGTTCGACCTGGCCGAAGCCTCGGCGCGGGCGCGCGGCTTGAAGGCGCTGGAGCTGCAGGCGCGCATCGAGCTGACGGAGAACCACCGCACCTTCACGGCGCTGGGCTTCGTGAAGGTGGGCGAGGGGCGTCACCCCGGCTACACCCGCTCGACCGACGTGAACTTCCGCAAGAAGTTGCGCTAGGTCATGTGCTCAAGAAGGCATGATCGGCCGATGTCCGCTTCCTAGCCGCTTCGGATAGCAGCTCGCAAAGCGAAAATTTCTCCAAGTCATCACGAGTTAAAGTTGTATCAAACTGTCGGTTGATTTTACAGTCAGGGCACTCTCTTAGAAGGCCATGCATCCAAGCTATTGAAACTAAATAATTTCCATGGATGGCACGGAATTTGCTCCCATCCAAAAATGCGCCTGCAGGCCCGGATGGTCTCCGGCCCTGGAATGGCAAACGACTGCAAAGTCACTGAAATTGGGCATTACAATGAAAATGATAACTAGGGTCCTGTGCGTCGCTGCGGCGACTTGTATGTTCGCGGCGCCGGCTTCGGCTATTCCCGTGACGTGGTATCTGTACGACGCGAACTTCAGCTCAGCCGGGTCGGCCAGTGGCTCGTTCGACTATGACGCCGATCTCAACCAGTACTCGTCCATCGACATCACCACCACCCCCGGCGGGTCGCTGCCGGGCGCTCACTATACCATCGTGAACCCCACCTCGCCGGGCAATGCCAGCATCATGATTGTCCTGGATGGCCCGCCGTCTCTGCACACCTATGAGTTCGCGCTGGGCTTCGCGGTGCCGCTGACCAACCTGGGCGGGACGGTCGCCGTCGTGCCCTACCCGAGCGGCTTTACCGTCGAGGGCATCTGCACCACCGCCGTCTGCGGCGGTATTGACGCGCCCTTCCGCTTCCTGACGTCCGCGGCCTACGTCACGACGACGCGGATTTCGGAGGTTCCCGAACCCGCCGCGCTGGGCCTGTTCGGCTTCGGCCTCGCGGGTCTCGCCTACCTGCGGCGGCGCAGGGCGGCGGCCTGACGTCGGCTCCTTCGAGGGCATAGGCGCGGAAGCGGCGGTTCTTCGGAGCCGCCGTTTTCACAGGCGTCACTTCTGTTTCGGGTCAGAGGCGGACCGACTTTCGCCGGACGCGTGAGTCGGCTTTCTGGGTTAGAGCAAGCGCGGGAACTCACCGGGAACCACCGCACCTTCACGGCGCTGGCACGGCGCTGGCACGGCTCTGGCACGGCGCGGGGCTTCGTGAAGCTGGGCGAGGGAAGACATCCCGGCTACACCCGCTCGATCGACGTGAACTTCCGCAAGCGGGTGGCGCGCTGAGCCTCAGCCCCAGGAGTTCACCAGCTTGCGCGCCAGCTCCTGGTTGAACAGACGTTCCATGGAGGACCCGAGCGCCGGCGTGCGGTCGATGGCTTTGCGCAGCTTCTCGCGTGGCCATTCGATGTACTGGGTGCCGGCCGGGGCGGAGACGTCGGCGGTCGCCGCGTCGTTCAGCAGGAAGGAGATCTCGCCGATGAAGGCGCCGGGGCCCAGAGTGAGGGCCTTGCCGTTGCGCCCGACCTGTACCTCGCCGCCGGTGACGAAGTAGAGGCTGGGGGCGACCTCGCCTTCGCGGGTCAGCAGCGTCGGCTGCTCGGCCACGCGCCACTCCGCCATCTGCATGAGGCGCCGGAACTCGCCGGGCGTCAGCACCTTCATGATGGTGAGGAAGGAGTCGTGCTGCATGTTGGGGTGGCAAGCGCGGCGCTCCAGGATGACGCGGGCGATGCCCACCGCGTTGGCCAGCGCCAGGACGACGCTCCAGAACATCGCGCCCCACAGCGGCTCGGCCGGATAGAGGTAGTAGTAGGCGACATAGACCAGGCTGCCGGCCAGCGTCAGGCCGCGCAGCACGAGCTGGCGCCGGTTCAGAAAGCCGAGAACCTGCAGCAGCGCGGCCGCATGCACCAGCAGCCCCGTGCCGCCGACCAAATGAAAATCCTGCAAGACATCTCCCCCCAATTGGCCCGCCAAGCGACGCTGCCGGACCCTGTACCCCCAAATTCGGGCCCGTCCAGGCCGTCCCTCTTCCCGTGGCAGACAGCGAGGAGACCTTAGAGCCCGGCCCAGGATGTCACAGTGAGTTTTCTCACCTCGAAAGGGGCTGGCGGTGCTGGGATCGGGGGTGATCCGGCTCCCGGCTGTTCAACCGGCCGCGCCGGCTAGACGCGATGCGACCGCCGTTGCTTCGCAGGGTCGGGCGTCACCGCCCGGCTGGTCGGAAAAGTCAGGGTCACCGTGGTGCCGGCACCGGGCTCACTGGACAACTCCAGCGTTCCGTCGTGTGCCTCCATCAGACTGCGGGCGAGGGGCAGGCCGAGGCCGGTGCCTTCATGGGCCTGCTGATGGCTGCCGCGAATCTGCCCGAAAGGTTCCAGGGCGCGGGAAATGTCCTCCGGCGCAATGCCGATCCCCGTGTCGGTGACCCTGACGACTGTTTCACCGGCGGGCTCGCGTGAGGCGTGAACCGTCACGCATCCGCCGGGCGGTGTGAACTTCACCGCGTTGGACAGGATGTTCAGCAGAATCTGCTTCAACCGCGTTTCGTCGGCGGTGAGCAGCAGGCCGGGGTGGACGGTGCCTCTCTGCAAGGTCACCTCGGCACCCTGCGCGCGCGCCGCCACCATTGCCATGGATTCGGCGAGCATGTTGGGCAGGTCGATCTGGTTCTCGTCGAGCGTGACCTGCCCTGTCTCGATCTTTGCGATGTCGAGGATATCGGAGATCACCGACAGCAGGTGCCTTCCGGACCGATTGATGATCTGGGCGTACTCGGTGCGCTTTTCATCGGTCATGTGGCCGCCGCCGCCGCTGAGGATTTCCGAGAAACCGATGATGGAGTTGAGCGGTGTGCGCAGCTCATGGCTCATATTGGCGAGAAACTCATCCTTCGCACGGTTGGCATACTCCGCCTGCCGCGCGGCCTCTTTCATCTCCTCTATGGCGGCGCGTAGTTCTCGTTCCTTCGCTTCGCGTTCTACCTGGTTGCGATCGACTTCGCGGACGTAGTCGTTGATTGCCTCGGCGACGTAGTCCAGTTCGTCGCGCTGGATTGGGCGAGAGTTGGGACGGTCCAGTTCCAGAAGGCCGATGTGGGGGTCCTGTTGGCGCGTCCGGGCGTAGTCCGCAATGCTGTGAAGATGACGGCCGATAATCTGTTGGAACAAGAGCAGCATGAAGCCGGCGACGAGGAAAGTCTTTACGCTGTTGGTGGCCAGGACGACCAGGGCCTTGTGCATCAGCTTGGTGAGGATGTCGTCGATGCTGGCGATCGCTTGCACCTCACCGATTGTCACTTCCTGTCCCTTGTAGTCATAGGTGAGGGGATAGCTGCGCTGAATCACGTGGGCCGAGGTTCGCTTTCCCGCCCAGGCGACGATACGGCCGTCTTCCTCCACATGGATGTATTCTATGCTGGGCGAACTCTCGAGCCCGCGAAGCTGGGCGGCAAGCTGTTCATAGTCGGTCTCCCACAGACTGAGGCTCAGGCTCGGAAGATGAACGACGTCGATGCTCTCCAGGCTCTGCTCGATCTGGCGAAAGCTAGCGCGGTAGTCGAACGCGAGCTGAATGAAGGTCGCAATAATGGCAATGGCTGAACTGAAAAGGATGACGGATACTGCCAGCCTGCGCCCCAGCTTGTGCCGGCTTCGTGGAGAGTGAGTGTCACTCACGGCCTGTCCTGGCTGTCGTGCGGTTTTCACGGGTTTGGGGGCCGTCGGAGGCGTCGATGTCGACAAAGGGATTGCTTGCCCGCTGCATGATCTCCTGCCTCTTGGCTGCGGTGATGGGGGGCACAGCGCTTCGCGCTGCACTGGCCGAGCCTCTGCGGATTGTGTCTTTTGAAATCGGTGACGGGATTCAGACCGAAGACGGCGGCGGACTTTACGGTCAGGCCTTGGTCGCGATCCTGACGGGATCCGGGCTGGACGTGGACTTCTCGGTGCTGCCCTTGCAGCGGGCTTTCGACACCTTCGGCAGCCGGTCCGCCGACTGCATCTGGGCGATCGACAGAGGCGTCCTCGCCAAGGCGGGGATCACCGGCGCCGATCTGCTGGAGAGCGACTCCCTTTTCACCAGTGAACTGCACATCTTCATGCCGCCCGGTGAGCCGCCGCTTCGCGACCTGCGGGATCTCGAAGGCAAGTCGCTCGGCGTGTCCATCGGCGCCGTGGTTCCCGCGGTGCTCCAAGGGATCACGGTCGACTACGTCGAGGTCCGCAGCATGGATATCAAGGTCCGCATGCTTCAGTTGGGGCGCCTGGACGCCATCGCCGCCTGGGTTCCCGACGTGCTGGTGGCCTTTCACAACAACGACATTGATCCCACCGCCTACAACCCGGCCCTGCCGCTTACCGAATCGAACGTAGGCCTCGTGTGCTGGGACTTGCCCGCGACCCGCAGCTTCCTCCATGCCGTCACTCCCCGAATCGAGGCTTTCAGGCGGTCGGGCGCTCTGGAGGAGATCCTGCGGAACTACGGAATCCCTTTTCCGAATGGCTAACCAACCTGGCCGAATGTATTAGTTATTATGATTATTGGTGCGGCCACTGGCAATGCGAATGCAACTGAACCGGGAAATCTTGAGGCGTGTGCGCCGCTGGCTGACTGCCCGTGCGCAATTCCGTCGTCACGGCCTCTAGATCGGATCACGTTGAGACAGAACCACTTGGTGGTTCTGTCTCAACGTGTGAATCCGATCTGTTTCTAATACATAGAGCAGATTCACAGGGTCGGTGGATCGCCTTCGGCGATTCCAGCCGACCCTGATCTGCTCTAGTCATCCCCGCAGGGCCCGCGCTCGACCTGCACGGTGGCGTGTTCGATGCCGTAGCGTTGGGACAGCACCTGCTTGATCCGCTCCAGCGTGGCCTGGGGATCGGCGCTCTCGCCGACCTGGGCGTGCAGGGTGAGCAGCGGGCGGTCCGGGCTTAGGGACCAAGCGTGGATGTGATGCACGTCCTTCAGGCCGGGGATTTCGGCCATCAGGGCCCGGCGCAGACCCTTGGGATCGATCTCCGCCGGTGTTCCTTCCAGCAGGATGTGCGCCGACTCGCGCACGATGAGCCAGGCGCTGCGCAGCACCAGCAGGCCGACCAGCAGGGAGAGGAGGGGGTCGATGGGTGTCCAGCCGGTGCGCAGGATCACCAGGGCGCCGATCACCGCGGCGGCGGAGCCGAGCAGATCGCCCAGCACATGGGCGGCCGCGCCGCGCAGGTTCAGATTCCGCCGATCGCCGCCGTGCAGGATGAAGAAGGCGACGATGTTCACCACGAGGCCGAGGACGGCGATGACCAGCATGACGCCGCCTTCGACCGCCACCGGATTGCGCAGGCGCTGGACGGCCTCGACGAAGATCCAGAACACAATGGCGATGAGCACGGCGCCGTTGGTGAAGGCGGCCAGCACCTGGCCGCGGTGGTAGCCGTAGGAGCGCTTGGGGTCGGCCGGGCGGCGGGCGATGCGGAAGGCGAACCAGGCCAGAGCCAGCGCCGCGGCGTCGGTCAGCATGTGCGCGGCGTCGGCGAGCAGCGCCAGCGAGCCGGAGATCAGCCCGCCGACCACCTCCGCGCCCATGAAGCCGGCGGTGAGCAGCAGGGCCCAGAGAACGCGCTTCTCGCTGTCGGCGCCCGCGCCATGGACGTGCGCTTGGCCGTGCCCGTGCGAATGCCCGTGATGATGGTCCATGAAACCCTAGACCACCTGGAAGCCGTGCGCGTAGGGATCGCGCGCATCGATGGTGATGGTGTTGAGGCCGGTCATGCGCGCCCAGCCCTCGATGGAAGGTACGATGCCCTTATGGTTGCCGACCTCGGTCTCGGCTTCGACGCGCCCGGTGAACAGGCTGCCGATGATGCTTTCATGCACGAAGCTGTCGCCGGTCTTCAGCTTGCCTTTGGCGTGCAGCTGGGCCATGCGCGCCGAGGTGCCGGTGCCGCAGGGGCTGCGGTCGATGGCTTTGTCGCCATAGAACACCGCGTTGCGCGCGTCGGCCTCCTGCCTGGTCGGCTTGCCGGTCCAGAGGATGTGGCTGACGCTGCGGATCGTCGGGTTCTCCGGATGGGCGATCTCGACGGCGTCGTTCAAGGCGGCGCGCAGCAGCGGCGAGAGCCGCTGGATGTCGCCCGGCGAGAGGTCGGCGAGGTCGGCGTAGTTTTGCTGCGGCTCGACGATGGCGTAGAAGTTGCCGCCGTAGGCGATGTCGACGGTCACCTTGCCCAGCTCCGGGCAGTCGACGGTCACCGCCTCGGCGGCTAAGTAGGACCCGACGTTGGTGAGCCGCACCGACTCGACGTAGCCGTCGCGCAGGAGGTAGCGCGCCTCGACCAGGCCGGCGGGAGTCTCGAGGTACAGCACGCCGGGTTCGCGCGGCTGCACCAGGCCGCGCTCCACCGCGAAGGTCACGGTGCCGATGGTGCCGTGGCCGCACATGGGCAGGCAGCCGGAGGTCTCGATGTAGAGCACGCCGATATCGCAGTCGGGCCGCGCCGAGGGATAGAGGATGGCGCCGGACATCATGTCGTGGCCGCGCGGTTCGAACATCAGGCCGGTGCGGATCCAGTCGTAGCGGGCGAGGAAATCCTGGCGCTTCTCGCTCATCGAGGCGCCCTGCAGGGCCGGGCCGCCGGCGGCCACCAGGCGCACCGGATTGCCGCAGGTGTGGCCGTCGATGCAGAAAAAAGTGTTGGGGCGGATCGCGCCCTCTGCCGTGCTGGCGTCGTTCATGCCGGCAGTATCGGGGCCGCTTCCCTTCTTGACAATGGTCCCCTGTCGAAGGGGCAGGGGAGGCGGGTGAAGGCGCCTCTGCAGTGTTCCTGCGGCCCTAGTCCTCACGGCGACCGGTGGCGTCACGATCGCGCTCGTATCGTCTGGTGAGCGGAAACGGCGGCAACCAGGACTCGCGGCGGACGGTCCAGAGTTCATAGCTTGGCTTCAGTTGGTTCGGGGCATCCAGGGATCCGAGGTTCACCTCGATTTCGTCCGCGCTGCGTGAGAAAACGGACGAGCCGCAGCGGGGACAGAAGAACCGCCCGGCGTAGTCGCCTGTCTCGCCGTCGACCGTCACCGCCTCCTGAGGAAAGACCGCGGAAGCGTGAAACAGGGCGCCGTGATGCTTGCGGCAGTCGAGACAGTGACAAAGGCCGACCCGGTAGGGGCGCCCCGACGCCACGATCCGGACGTTGCCGCAAAGGCAGCCGCCGGTGAAGCGGTCCATGCTGTGTCTCCTCTGAAATCAAGCCGCCGGAACGGGTACAACGAACGGCACCGCCATGGCAATTGCCCGCTACGGGGGCTTTTCCTGGGGTGGGCTCGGCGGCTATAGTCGGGGCCTATGTCGACCCTTGAGATGCACAGCAAAGACTCCGAAGAAGCGCAGAAATCCGGGCTTTTGGCTGCGGACGAACCGCGCCCCTTCGACATTCTGAACCCCGGCGGCGGCGCCCCGGTGCTGCTGCTCTGCGACCACGCGACGCGCTTTATCCCGCGCTCGCTGAAGTCTCTGGGCCTGGACGAGGCGGCGCTGACCCGTCATATCGCCTGGGACATCGGCATCGCCGAGGTGACCCGCCATCTCTCCCGGCGGCTCGACGCGCCGGCGGTCTTCAGCCACTTTTCGCGGCTCATCGTCGATCCCAACCGGCTGCTCGACAACCCGACCCTGGTGCCGGAGATCAGCGACGGCACGGTGGTGCCGGGCAACCGGGACCTCAGCGAGGCCGAGCGCACGGCGCGCATCGCCACCTTCTTCCAGCCTTATCACGAGGCCATCGCCGGGCAGATCGACGCCATGATGGCGGCCGCCCCGGCGGAGAGGCCGGCGCCGGTGCTGGTCTCCATGCACTCCTTCACGCCGATCATGCACGGCCTGCAGCGCCCCTGGGAGATCGGCATCCTGTGGAACCGCGATCCGCGGCTGCCCAGGCCGCTGATGGACCGGCTGCGCGCCGAGGGCCTGACGGTGGGCGACAACGAGCCCTATTCCGGCGCCGACGGCCACGGCTACACCCAGCATATCCACGGCGACCGGCGCGGCCTCGCCAACGTTCTGATCGAGGTGCGCCAGGACCTCATCGACACCCAGCAGGCCGCCGCCGAATGGGCGGATCGCCTGGGGGCGTCGCTGGAGGCGGTGCTGGGCGACCCGGCCCTCTACCGCGTCGAACACTACTGAGCGGCCGCTGACGAAGGGGTGACCATGGGAACGCAGAAATGAGCCTCGGCGGGAAGCGGCCGGAGCCGTCCTTCACCGTCGGCATGGAGGAGGAGTACCTCCTGGTCGACCGTGTCACCCGCGACCTGGTGGTCGACCCGCCCGACAGCCTGATGAACCGCTGCGAGAAGGAGCTGGGCGAACACGTCAGTCCGGAGTTCCTGCAGTCGCAGATCGAGGTCGGCACCAGCAAGTGCGACACCGTGGGCCAGGCCGGCGCCGAGCTGGCCGAGATGCGCCGCACCATCGCCCGCATCGCCGCCGACTACGGCCTGGCGCCCATCGCCGCCTCGACCCATCCCTTCGCCCAGTGGGACGCGCAGAAGCACACCCGCAAGGAACGCTACGACGATCTGGCGCGCGACATGCAGGCGGTGGTCCGGCGTCTGGTCATCTGCGGCATGCACGTCCACGTCGGCCTGGACGACGACGAGTTGCGCATCGACCTGATGCAGCAGGTCAGCTATTTTCTGCCGCACCTGCTGGCGCTGTCCACTTCCTCGCCCTTCTGGCGCGGCGAGGTGACGGGCCTCAAGTGCTACCGCCTTTCGGTGTTCCACGAGCTGCCGCGCACCGGCCTGCCGGAAACCTTCGACAGCTTCGGCGAGTACCAGCGCCATCTCGACGTCATGGTGCACGCGGGGCTGTTGGAGGACGGCACCAAGATCTGGTGGGACATCCGGCCCTCGGCGCGCTTTCCGACGCTGGAGATGCGCATCGCCGATATCTGTACCCATGTGGAGGACAGCGTCACCATTGCCGCCATCTACG
The DNA here is from genome assembly GCA_048268885.1 of Kiloniellaceae bacterium. Classification (GTDB taxonomy): domain Bacteria; phylum Pseudomonadota; class Alphaproteobacteria; order Kiloniellales; family Kiloniellaceae; genus Pelagibius. The sequence continues at coordinate 76,264 of JBLWUP010000005.1, forward strand.
TCAGCCTGATGCGCATGCTCTATGTGCTGAAGCGCAACAACCAGCGCTGGCGGAAATACTCCAACATGCTGATCGACGAGAACCGCTGGCGCGCGCAGCGCTACGGCATCGACGAAGGGCTGGTCGACTTCGGGCGCGGCGAGATCGTGCCCTACGCCGACCTGCTGGAGGAGATCATCGCGCTGACCCGCGACCACGCCGAGGCGTTGGACTGCCTGAAGGAGGTCGAGCATGCGCGCGAGATCGTGCGCCGCGGCACCTCGGCCCACCGTCAGCTCGCGATCTTCAACGAGGCCTGCTACGAGGGCGCCGACAAGCACGAGGCGCTGCAGCAGGTCGTGGACTTCCTGATCGAACAGACGGTGGCGCCGGAAACCTGAGCGCCGCCTGGAACGTCAGCCGACAAGGCCGACACTGGAAAAAATCGCCGCCGCTTCCCAGATTCGCTAATGAACCCGGGCTTCGGCCAAGAATGGAGAAAGGGATCCGATGGACGACAAAACCCGCACGGAACTGGAGGCCGCGGCCTTCCGCACCCTGGTCGAGCACCTGCGCCAGCGCACGGATGTGCAGAACATCGACCTGATGAACCTCGCCGGCTTCTGCCGCAACTGCCTCAGCAAGTGGTACCTGGCCGCCGCCGAGGAAAAGGGCCTCGACATGGACTATGCCGGCGCCCGCGAGCTGGTCTACGGCATGCCCTACGAGGAATGGAAGGACAAGTACCAGACCGAGGCGACGCCGGCGCAGAAAGCCGCCTTCGCCGAAAGCCACAAGGAGCACGGCTGAGAGCGGGTTATCCCCGCTTTCCCACCGCTTCGAGGCCGATTCGGACGTTGTCAGGCCGGGGGCGTCCGGCTAGTCTCGGCGCCCTTCGATAGGGTCGAATCCCGCAAGATTTAGGAGTTTATGCATGGCTGATGCTGGCGGCATTGGGGCGGACCGGCTGCGGTCTTTCATCGAGCGCATCGAGCGCCTGGAAGAGGAAAAGGCGGCGCTGACCGCCGATATCCGCGAGGTCTATGCCGAGTCCAAGGGCGAGGGCTTTGACACCAAGGTGATGCGCCAGATCGTCCGCCTGCGCAAGATGGACTCCGGCGACCGCCAGGAGCAGGAAGCCATTCTCGACCTCTACAAGCAGGCCCTGGGCATGCTGGGCTGAGGCCGTCCCGGCGCTGGAAATCTCCCCCTCACCCAGCTCCGTCTAGGCTCGATCTGCGATCTCGCCAAGTCTGCGCAACCCTCTCCCGCGAGGGGAGAGGGAGAGGAAACTGCGATACAAACCCCTCTCCCCAGGTGGGAGAGGGAGGGGCCCGCAAAGCGGGAGGGTGAGGGAGACAGACTCCCCTACAGCAGTTCGCTCCGCGCGGCGCGGGCCGTTTTCTCGGCGCTGTGGTTCTCGGCCTGCTGCTTGACCGCTTCCTCGAATTCCTTCAGCAGGGCCTGCTTCTCCTCGGGCGGCAGGGCCTCGAACTCCTCCTTCGTCATGCCCTTCGATTTCAGGAAGGACTCGAAGTAGCGCTCCTCCGGGGTCTTCGACATGTAGTCGAGGAAGGCCTTCACGGCCTCCGATTCCTCGCTCTCGTCTTCGTCGGTCAGCGCCGCCATCTGGTCGCCCGCGCCCTTCTGGGCGCCTTCCTGGGCGATCTGCTGGGCGCGGAAGCCGGTCTCGGCCGCGACAAGCGCGCTGCCGATCTGCGCCGGCGCATAGCTCGTCTCCGCCGCCGGATAGGCGAGCTGCGGCGCCTGGCTGTTGGCGGCCTCTTTCAGCTCCTGCATCCTGGCGAGGGTTTCCTGGACCTCTTCGGCGGAGAGGGACTGCGGCCGGATCTTACTGCTGTCGAGCCACCTCAGCTGGCTGGCGACGACGGCGGGACCTCCGGTAACGGACGACATTGTGGGGGCTCCTCGCTTTCCGGACGGGGTTCACAACTTCAACGGCAAAATCGATGCAACAACTGCGCCAGTTGCGCGCTAACGCTGTGTTCACCATCGCCGGCCGCGGGTTTCCGCTTTCCCGACTGCCGGGCGCTGCTTTGCGATCCCGCCCAGGCGGCCTGCGGGGAGGGCAAAGGCCGTGCCGGGCGGCAGGAACTGCCGCGTCAGCTGGGCAGGGCCTGCCCACCCGGGCTCCTTTTCGAGGCCCATTGACGCTGTCGGGCGCCCGCGCCGATACTCCGGACCATGAGCAAGAAACCCAAAAGCAAGGAGCGGGACGGCGAAACGGTGCTGCGCCGCCACCACGACATGGGCGGCCTGCCCGCCGGGCCCGTAGAGCAGGGCGAGCACGACTACGCCCCCTGGGAAAAGCGGGTCGATGCCATCCTGCGGCTGCTGGCCGATCCCAAGCGCGGCGTCATCACCGTCGACGAGCTGCGCCGCGGCATCGAGGAACTCGGCCCCGGCGCCTACGACGAGATGAGCTACTACGAGCGCTGGATCGCTTCGGTCACCAACAACCTCCTGGAAAAGGGCGTCATCACGGTGGACGAGCTGGGCCGCCGCATGGCGGAGATCGGCGAAGCCTGGCCTTCCGGTACGGCCGGGGACGCACCGGGGGAGAAGAAGCCGTGAGCGCGCGCTTCAACATCGGCGAAACGGTGAAGGTGCGCGCCGCCTTCCCGCCGGGCCACGTGCGCACGCCCTTCTTCGTGCGCGGCAAGACCGGACAGGTGACCGAGATTCTCGGCCCCTACCGCAATCCGGAGGAGTTGGCCTACGGGCGCAGCGGCGACCCGGCCCTGCCGCTCTACCGGGTGACCTTCGAGACGGCGGATCTCTGGGACGACTACCGGGGCGCGCCGAAGGACACCACGGTGGTCGATATCTACGAGAACTGGCTGGAGGCCCCTTGATGGCGCAGGATCACGAGCACGGGCACGACCATTCGCACGACCACGCGCAGGGTCATCAGCCGCATCCTTTCCAGCCGGACCTGGAGGAGACGCCGCTCACCCACTACCAGGTGATGACCCAGGCGGTCGGCGACCTGCTGGTCGACAAGGGTGTCTTCACCGCCGAGGAGCTGCGCGCCATGGTGGAGGCCATCGACGCCAAGAGCCCGGCGGCCGGCGCGCGCATGGTGGCGCGCGCCTGGACCGACGCGGCCTTCAAGGCGCGCATGCTGGAAGACGTGAACAAGGCGGCGGAGGAGCTGGGCATCGACGCCGGCGGCATTCCGATCCGCGCGGTGGAGAACACCGAAGCGGTGCACAACGTCATCGTCTGCACGCTCTGCTCCTGCTATCCGCGCCTGCTCATCGGCCTGCCGCCGGACTGGTACAAGTCGCGCAGCTACCGCAGCCGCACGGTGCGCGAGCCGCGCCAGGTGCTGGCAGAGTTCGGCACGACCCTGCCCGACGACGTGGAAGTGCGCGTGCACGACTCCACCGCCGATCTGCGCTACATGGTGCTGCCGGCCCGACCGGCGGGCACCGAGGGCTGGGACGAGGACGCCCTGGCCGAGCTGGTCACCCGCGACTGCATGATCGGCGTGACCCTACCGAAGAGCCCCGACGCCTGAGCCATCATGGCGTTCAAAGGACTTCTGCTGGATCTGGAAGGGGTGCTGCACCAGGGCGCCGCGCCGCTGCCCGGCGCCGCGGCGGCGCTGCAGGAACTGCAGGAAAGCGGCCTCGCCATCCGCTATCTCACCAACACCACGACGCGCCCGCGCCGCATCATCGCCGAACGCCTGCAGGCCATGGGCTTTCAGGTACGGCCCGACGAAGTCTTCTCGCCGCCCGCCGCCGCCGCGCGGCTGCTGGCCGGTCTGGGCGCCAAGCGCATCCATCTCGCCGCCGCGCCGGAACTGTCTGAAGACCTCGCGGATTTCGAGATCGTGGAGGACGATCCCGACGCCGTCGTCTTGGGCGACCTCTATAAGGATTTCACCTGGGACCGGCTCAACGGCCTGTTCCAGAGGGTCGCGGCGGGCGCGCCGCTCGTCGCCCTGCACAAGAACCGTGTGTCCCGGCGGGAGGAAGGGATTTCCCTCGATCTCGGTCCTTTCGTCGCCGCGCTGGAATACGCCGCCGAGGTGGAGGCCCATGTTGTCGGCAAGCCCTCGAAGGCCTTCTTCGATCTGGCGCTGGCCAGCCTCGGCCTGGAACCGGCTGAGGTGCTCATGGTCGGCGACGACATCGAGGCCGACATCGGCGGCGCGCTGAACGCCGGCCTCGCCGCCGTGCAGGTGAAGACCGGCAAATACCGGCCGCAGGACGACGCCCACCCGACGATCGAGCCAACGGCGCGGATCGGATCGATCGCTGACCTGGCGGCGTGGCTCGGCGCAGGCCGGGGATGACCGGTCAGCCCGCTTCTTGTGGCGCCAGGGCGTCGTCCAGTTCGGTGGCGCGGTGGTGGGCCGGGCGGTCGCCGACGCGGGCGTAGTATTCCGCCAAGCCCGGGCGCTTCTCGAGGGAGCCGAACTGAAGGCCCCAGCCGATGTGGGCGCCGAGATACAAATCGGCGGCGGAGAAGCGGTCGCCGGTGATGTAGCCCTCGGCCGGGACCAGTTTTTCCAAGGCGTCCATCATGCGGGCGTAGGTGCCGTAGCCGGACATGCGCGTCTGGGGCTCTGCGTCAGGCTCGAAATCCATGGCGTGGTTGGTCGTCGCCTGCTCCAGCGGCCCGGCGACGAAGAAAAGGGCGCGGTAGTAGGCGCCGCGTTCGGCCGGCGGCGGCGCCAGCTCGGCTTCCGGAAAGGCGTCGGCCAGGTAGGCGCAGATGGCGGCGCATTCGCTGACCACCTGGTCGCCGTGGCGGATCACCGGCACCTTGCCCAGGGGATTCAGCGCCAGGTGCTCGGGCGTGCGCAGGGCCGGGCCGTAGTCGAGCACCTTGACGTCATAGGGGACGCCGACTTCCTCCAGCATCCAGCGTGCGATGCGGCCGCGGGACAGGGGATTGGTGTAGAGGATGATTTCCTGGCTCATCGGGGGACTCCGTGTTGCGGGGAACCGGAGACTAGCCCGTAAGCCGGCGGCAGGTCATCCTGACAAGGCGGGGGCTCCTGACAAAGCGTGTCATGAAGCTGCGCAAACTCCGGATACAAGCTCCGGATAGAAACGCCTGCCTTGTTGCTGCTCTTTTCCCGCCGGCGGACGGATGGTCCGCGAAACATGGGCAGGAGCAAGTCATGAAAGCATTGGAAGACAAGGTCGCCATCGTCACCGGCGCCAGTTCGGGGATCGGACGGGCGGCGGCGCTGCTGTTCGCCAAGGAAGGCGCGCAGGTGGTGGCTGGGGCAAGGCGCAAGCCGGAGCTCGATGCCCTGGTGGCGGAGATCGTCGCGGCGGGCGGCCGCGCGGTGGCCGTGGCCGGCGACGTGAAGGAGGCCGCCTATGCCGAAGCCCTGGTGGCGACGGCGAAAGAGCAGTTCGGCGGCCTCGACGTCGCTTTCAACAACGCCGGCACCCTGGGCGAGATGGGCTCGGTGGAAGAAGTCTCGCTGGACGGCTGGCGCGACACCCTGGACACCAACCTGACCAGCGCCTTCCTGGGAGCGAAGTACCAGATCCCGGCGTTGATCGCGCGCGGCGGCGGCTCGCTGATCTTCACCTCCACCTTCGTCGGCCATACCGCCGGCATGCCCGGCATGGCCGCCTACGCGGCAAGCAAGGCGGGACTGTTCGGGCTGACCCAGGTGCTGGCGGCGGAGTACGGGGCGCAGGGCGTTCGCGTGAACGCCATCCTGCCCGGTGGCACCGACACGCCCATGGGCCGCTCGGTGGCCAATACGCCGGAGATCCAGGCCTTCGTCGAGGGACTGCACGCCCTGAAGCGCACGGCGGCGCCGGAGGAGATCGCCCGTTCGGTGCTGTACCTGGCCTCGGAGGCGTCGAGCTTCATGACCGGCACCGCCATGCTGGTCGACGGCGGCGTCTCGATCTGCCGGGCCTAGGTGGAAGCTTTGTTCCTTGCCCGCGCCTCGCGGAAGGAAATCAGGCGGCGCTGCGTCTCGTCCCACAGGGCGAGGCGTACGCAGCCGAGGCTCTGCCACAGGGTGACGCGGCTGGCCCCGCTCAGTTCCGGGTGGTCGCGCAGCACGCGTCCCAGCCGGTAGTAGGGGATGCGGCTGTTGAGGTGGTGGATGTGGTGGATGCCGATGTTGGCGGTGAACCAGCGCAGCACGCCCGGCAGGTCGTAGTGGGAGCTGCCGCGCAGCGCGGCCTCGCTGAGGCTCCACTCGCCTTCCTCGGCCCAGTAGGTTTCCTCGAACTGGTGCTGCACGTAGAACAGCCAGACACCGGCTGCCGCCGCGCAGAGCGTGATGGGCAGCTGCACCAGCAGGAAGGGGCCGGTGCCGACCAGCCAGATGAGGCCGGCGATGAGGGCGGCGGTGGCCAGGTTGGTGGCCATGGCGCTGATCCAGGCCCTGCGGCGGTCGCGGCCCTGTCCCAGGGGAAAGCGGTGGCGCAGCACGAAGAGGTAGACCGGCCCGATGCCGAACATGACCAGCGGGTTGCGGTACAGGCGGTAGCGCAGGCGCCCCCAGGCGCTCAGCGCCCGGTATTCCTCGACCGTCAGGGTCTCGATGTCGCCGATGCCGCGGCGGTCCAGGTTGCCGGCGCCGGCATGGTGGATGGCGTGGGCGCGCCGCCAGGCGTCGTAGGGCGTCAGCGTCAGCACGCTGATCGCCCGTCCGACCCAGTCGTTGGCGAGGCGGTGGCGGAAAAAGGCGCCGTGGCCGCAGTCGTGCTGGATCATGAAGAGGCGCACCAGCAGGCCGGCGGCGATCATCGACGGCAGCAGCGAGAGCTGCCAGTAGCCGAGGTAAATGGCGCTCCAGGCCGTAATCCAGAGTCCCGCAAAGGGCAGGAAGGTCACCGCGATCTCGAAGATGCTGCGGCCGTGGCTCGGCTCACGGTAGGGCGCCAGGGCCCTGGTCAACTGCCGGGTTCCCTGCCGCGCATTTTTGGCGGCGGCGTTCGGGGCGGCTTGCTTGAGTTCCAGGTTCAAATCTCTGTCTTCGGCCAAGTCATTGATCGGAAAAGCGCTGATCGGCAGGAAGTTGATTGGCGCTCTTCGCCGTCGCGCTTTGCGCAAGTGCCGCGCGCCGATGACGGAGAGCTTCGGCCATCAAGGTGAAAATACCGATAAGCCGCGCCCGATCCCCCAACCCGCGCCAAGTCCCCGCAGCGGTGATCTGCGGGCATCAAGCGGCGGAAAGCAAAGGAGCCGCCCCTGTCTCCAGGTGGCGGCTCCCATGCGGGGCTGCGGCCCTTGCGGGCCGCGCCCTCGCGTTACTCGGCCTCGATCGAGCTGACGGCGGTCTTGCCGCTGCGCTGATCGATTTCGGTATCGAACTTCACCTTCTGGCCTTCACGCAGGCTGTGGATGCCGGCGCGCTCCAGGGCGGTGGCGTGGACGAAAACGTCCTTCTGGCCGTCTTCCGGCTGGATGAAGCCGTAGCCACGCTGGTCGTTGTAGAACTTCACGGTGCCCGTAATCATGGTCATTTACCTTTCACAGAACGGGTTGCACGTGGGCCCGGCGCACGAGATTTCGTCGCCGTAGTCCCGGTTCGTCGATTTTGGAGAGATAGTCTGAAACGTGCGCGCCCGTCTGTGACGTAGCGAAGCGGCCCAGTCAGTCGGCCAATATCGTCAGGGGATACATAGGACGTTTCCGGCCAGCTTGCAAGATGATCTCTGCAAGGCCTTGCCGGACCTGACGTATTCGGCCTGCCTAAGGGGCCGCGATCGGCCTAGAATGGGCGGCTTTGCTACCGGACCCGCCCCCTGAGAGGCTGGACCCGCCCCCTGAGAGGACCGCCGCGCATGCCCATGGAAAGTGAAATCGACGATCTGGTCCGCCGTCTGGTGAGCCTGGAGGATGAGCTGGAGCGTAAGCTGGAGGCCCAGCGCAGCAGGTTCCGCTACCGCATCGAGCAGGAAAAGGCGGTCTTCGAGGAAGGCGTGCTGCGCCAGCACCGCAAGATCCGCATCGGCATCCTGACCTTTCTCCGCCGGTCGCCGCTGGCGGCCCTGGTCGTGGCGCCGGCGGTCTACGGCCTCATCGTGCCGCTGGTGATGCTGGACGTCAGCGTGACCGTCTTTGTCTGGGTCTGCTTTCCCGCCTGGCGCATGGAGCGGGTCCGGCGCGCCGACTACGTCATCGTCGACCGCCACCGCCTGGCCTACCTGAACGGCATCGAGAAGCTGAACTGCGCCTACTGCGGCTACGCCAACGGGGTCATCGCCTATGCCCGCGAGGCGGCCAGCCGCTCCGAGCAGTACTGGTGTCCGATCAAGCACGCCCTGCGGGTGCGCTCGCCGCACCCGCGCTACCGCGGTTTCATCGACTACGGCGACGGGCAGGGCTTCCGCACGCGGCTCGACGAGCTGCGCGCCGGCGTGCGCCGGGGGCAGCGCGCGGCGGCCGGCAGGCCCGGCGGCGGGGAGAGCTGAAGACCGCGGCGCCGGGCGCCACGCCTCTACTCCTCCGGCGGTACCCCCTTTCTGTCCCTGCCGTGCCGCGGGCAAGGCTGGTAAGCTCGCCCGGCGCGGCTTTGCGCGATCAAAGAAGCAGGGGAGGACTGTCATGCCGGTGAATATCTACTTTGCGACCAACCGCACGGTCACGGGCGGGGCGAACCCGGAGATCGGCGAAGATTTTCACCCCAACCTGGATGAACTGCGCTTCGGCAAGGTGGCCTTCTCGGGGAAGGACCTTTTCAAGAAGGACCTCGACAGCTTCATCGACCGGGGGAAGATTACCCTGGCGCCGGAACGCCTGGACAAGGAAGACGCCGACAAGTCGAAGCTGGGCAGCAAGGCGATCTTCGACGAGGTGCGCGCCGATATGCTGAAGAAGGGCGACGCCCTGATCTTCGTGCACGGCTACGACCATACCTTCCGCGAGGCTGCGGGCCGGGCGGTGCAGCTGCAGCAATGGCTGGCCGCCGGCGGCCAGGACATGACCCTGCTGCTCTTCACCTGGCCCTCGGCCGGGGCCGGGGTCGGGCGGCGCACCTATCACGACGACCGCAAGCGTGCCGAGGCCGCCGGCCCGGCCCTGGGGCGGGCGATCCTCAAGGCCACCGACTTCATCCGCAACACGCCGCGCAACGAGCGCTGCGACGGGCGCATCCACCTGCTGTGCCATTCCATGGGCAACTGGGCGCTGCGCGGCGCCGTGCAGGCCATGCGCACCTTCGTCGGCAACAACATCCCGCCGCTGTTCGACGAGGTCATCCTGGCCGCCGCCGACGAGGACGACGACACCCTGCAGGCGACTCACAAGGTCGCGCCCCTGCTGCGCGGCTGCCGGCGCCTCACGGTCTACTACAACCACCAGGACCTGGCGCTGAAGGCCAGCGACTACGCCATGGGCAACCCCGACCGCCTGGGGCGCAGCGGCCCGCGCGGTGAGCCCGGCCTGTCGGACAAGGTCTCGGTGATCAACGTGGCGCCGAAGGTCACCTGGGAGGCCAGGGGCGCCAGCGCCTGGGCCGCCGACCCCACGGGCCACCAGTACTTCCGCAACAACGCCAGGGTGCGCCAGGACATCGTCCAGGTGCTGCAGGGCAAGCTGGACGAGGATTTCATCCGCGCCAAGGAGCGCCGCAAGAACGACTTCGGCGACTACCTGCGCCTGGAATAGGGGCCAAGGGGCCTTTCCCGGCCCCTTTTGCCCTCTCCAAGGGCTATTCTCCAGCCGAAACGAGTGGATTTGCTTGCAGAGTCGTGACACTCGGGTTACGCCAATTGCAGGCTGCGGAGGGGAATCCGCGCCCTGGGGAAGCTTATTTCGGATAGGACCATGAGACTCTGGCCGCGCATGAGGCTGCAGATCGGCTGGCGGGACCTGGCGTCCGGCGCCATCGCCTGCGCCGCGCCGGGCAGGCGGGCGGACCTGGTCGCCCGCGCCGAGGCCTTCTGGCCGGGGGAGAAGACCCTGTTGTGCTTCTCCGTGCGCAGCGGCTTCGACCTGCTGCTGCAGGCCCTGGAACTCGACCCCGGGGACGAGGTCATCTTTTCGGCCATGAACATCAACGGCATGGTCAACATCGTGCGCCGCGAGGGCTATCAGCCGGTGCCGATCGACTTCGACATCGACAGCATGACCCCGACGGCCGAGGCCCTGAAGCGGGCGATCACGCCGCGCTCCAAAGTGTTGATCGTCGCCCATCTCTTCGGCTGCCGGCTGCAGTTCGACCACCTGATCGAGGCCGCTCACGAGGCCGGGCTGATCGTGGTGGAGGACTGCGCCCAGGTCTTCAACGGCCTCGACTACCCCGGCAATCCCAAGGCCGACCTCACCATGTATTCCTTCGGGCCGCTGAAGAACGCCACGGCGCTGGGCGGCGCCCTGGTCAACGTGCGCAAGCCGGGCCTGCTGGAAAAGATGCGCGCCATCCAGGCGGACTACCCGATCCAGCCGACCAAGCGGCAGGCCAAGCGCGTGCTGCAGTTTGCCGGCCTGAAGCTGCTCTCCCTGCCGCTGGTTTTCGGCCTGCTGCAGCGTTTCTATGCCGTGCAAGGCAAGGACTTCGAGGACCAGGTGTCGGAGCGGGTACGCAACGTCGCCAAATACAAGAAGGCGAAGAGCCTGCGCATCCGGCCCTCGGCGGCCCTGACCGCGCTGCTGTGCCGCCGCCTGGCGCGCTTCGATCTGCAGGTGCTGCAGCGCCGCGCGGCCAAGGGCCGGCGGCTGCGCGACCTGCTGGCCGGCTGCCTGACGCTGCCGGGGCAGGGCAACGCCCACCACGACTACTGGGCTTTCCCGACCATGATCGAGGAGCCGCTGCCCTTTATCGCCGAAATGCGCCGCAACGGTTTCGACGCGGCGAACCTGCCGCGCAACCAGGCGGTCGCCGCGCCGGACGACCGGCCGGAGCTGGAACCGCGGGTCGCCGCCGAGCTGCTGGCCAAGCTGGTCATTCTGCCCTGCTACGACGGCATGCCGGACGACGAGCTGCAGCGCATGGCGCGGCTGGTCCGCAAGCTGGCGGTGCAGCCTACGGCGGTCGCCGCCCGGGCGGCGGAATAGCGGCCGGAGAGGGGCCGGAGAGGGGGAGTGACGCGATGCTGATGGCCGAAGAGTTCCGCACGAAGCGCCGCAAGAAGGTGAAGAAGTTCGGCAAGCGGCTGATCCGCCGCCTGCGCGGTTTCCTGGCCAGCCAGTCCCTGGTCAGCAACGATCCCGTGCTGGACCCCGCCGTCTTTCCCTTTCTGAAGCCCTTCGAGGACCGCTGGCAGGAGATCGATGCGGAGCTGCAGGAGATCCTGAAGCACAAGGAAAGCGTGCCGGCCTTCGAAGAGGTGTCTTCCGACCAGAAGCGCATCGCCAAGGGCCAGCAGTGGCGCACCTTCATCCTCTACGGCTTCGGCGCCAAGCTGGAAAAGAACTGCGCCCACGCGCCGCTCACCACCCGGCTGCTGGAGCAGGTGCCGACCCTGCAGACCGCTTGGTTCTCCATCCTGGAGCCCGGCTACCACATCACCGCCCACAAGGGCGTCACCAAGGGCATCCTGCGCGCCCACCTGGGACTCGTCGTGCCGGACGACCGCGAGAACTGCTACATGCGCGTCGAGGATCGGAAGTGCGTCTGGCAGCCCGGCGAGATCATCGTCTTCGACGACACCTACGATCACGAGGTGCGCAACGACACGCCGCAGCCGCGCGTGGTGCTGCTGTTCGACTTCCTGCGCCCCATGCGCTTCTGGGGCCGGGTGCTGAACTGGATTTTCATCCAGGGCCTGAAGCTCACCGCCTACTACCAGGAGCCCAAGTCCCGGATGAAGGGCTTCGAGGAGCAGTTCGAGGCGGCCACCCGCCGCGCCGACCGCCTCCTGGAAGGTATGGGCGAAGAGGCGACGGCCCGGCGCTGAGCTTCTGTTTCGTCGGCCCGCCGGCTCGTCAGCCCGACTCGACAATTCGTCTCGACAACTCGTCTGGGCGGCCGACTGTCAGAACAGGTACTTGATCCCCAGCATGACCGAATGGGACTCGTACTCGACGTCGAGTTCCTGGAATTTGGTGTCTTCGGTCAGCAGGTAGCGGTAGTCGAGCGAGACGGCCAGATGGTCGCCGAGCTGATAGGCGAGCCCGCCGCCGAGCTGGCCGCCGAGGACGAAGTCACTCTCGTTGCCGAACTCGACCCCGCCGATCCGGGCGTCCTTGATGTCGATATGGACGCCGCCGAAACCGCCGCCGGCATAGGGCACGAAGCCGCTGTCGCCGATCTGCCAGTTGAGCCAGGCATTGGCCATCCAGGCAAAGGACTGCACCTCGCCGCCGGAGTTGGCCGCAAAGCCTGATGCGGTGAACTCATCGGCGTCGTTCAGGCGGTAATCAAATTGCCCTTCAACATCGGCGGAAAAACCGTCGCCGAAGCCGATGCGATAGCCGAGCGCGCCGCCGGCGATAAATCCAGGATCGAGGCTGGCCTCGCCGTCGATGCCGTCGCCGTCGATGTCCATGTTTGGAACGAAATTAGCGCCACCGTGGAGCGTGGCGTAGAACTGCGCGTTGGCCGCCGTGATCGTGGCGATCAATAACGCCGCAACTGAGCAAACTACGAACAATAACCGTTGCATCTTGCGCTCCGGCGCTAGAGTCGAATGCAGAACGGAACTGAGTGGGATCCCCCCCGCCTCTCGCGCGCCAGTCTAAGCGAGAGCGGAGCAGATATACAACAGCGATTGTGTGTAGAAGTCTGGAGATGCCGTCCGAAGGCGGCTAGGGCGATCCCACTACTCCGCCGCCGACTTGTGGCGCAGGGCCGGGTCGCGGAAGGCGGCCAGCAAGTCGGCCTCGCAGGCCTTGGCGGCCTTCAGGTGGCCTTCCTTCACGTGGCCGAAGCCACGGATCTTTTCCGGCACCGAGGCCAGCTCCACCGCCAGGGCGTGGGTGTCGGGCGTCAGCCCGGCCAGCACCTCGTCCAGCAGCGCCTCGTAGTCGGCGATGAGCTTGCGCTCCATCCGGCGCTCGGCGCTGTAGCCGAAAATGTCGAAGGGGGTGCCGCGCAGGCCCTTCAGCTTGGCGAGGCCCTTCAAGACCGGCAGCAGCCAGGCGCCGAACTCCTGCTTCTGCAGATGGCCCGTGTCGGGGTCGCGCTGGGCGAAGAGCGGCGGCGCCAGGTGGAAGGACAGCTTGTAATCGCCGGCGAACTGTTCGCGCAGGCCACGGCGGAACTCCGGCCCGCTGTAGAGTCGCGCCACCTCGTACTCGTCTTTCACCGCCAGCAGCTTGAAGTAATAGCGCGCCACCGCCTCGGCGAGGCCGGTGAAGCCCGGCGTCTTGGCGGCTTCGGCCGCCCGGGCCTTCTCGACCAGGGCCTTGTAGCGCCCGGCGTAGGCGGCGTTCTGGTAGGCGGTGAGGAAGTCGGCGCGCCGCGCGATCATCTCGTCCAGGCTCTGGGAGAGGTGATGGCTGCGCGGCTCCTGACCCCCTGCGTCCGAGGGCGGCGCCACGGCCTTCTCCACCGCCGCCAGGTCATGGGCTGCGCGGCGGCCCCAGAGGAAGGCCGCCTTGTTGGCCTCCACCGCCACGCCGTTCAGCTCGATGGCTTTTTCGAAGGCTTCGGCGGAAAGCGGCACCAGGCCCTTCTGCCAGGCGTAGCCCAGCATGAAGAGGTTGGTGGCGATGGAATCGCCGAGCAGCGCCGTGGCGATGCGGGTGGCGTCCAGGAAGTCGGCGCCGCCGGGCCCGGTGGCCTCGGCGATCAGGCGCTCCATCTCGGCGCCGGGGAAGGCGAGGTCGGGGTTGCGGGTGAAGTCGCCGGTCATGACCTGGTGATTGTTGATGACCGCGCGGGTGCGGCCCGCCGCCATCTTCGCCAGCGCCTCGTAGCCGGAGGCCACCACCAGGTCGCAGCCCAGCACCAGGCGGGCGGCGCCGGCGGAGATGCGCACGGCGTGGATGTCCTGCGGCTTGGGCGCGAGGCGGACGTGGCTGACCACCGCACCGCCCTTCTGCGCCAGCCCGGCCATGTCGAGCACCGAGCAGCCGCGCCCTTCGATGTGGGCGGCCATGCCCAGCAGCGCGCCGATGGTGACCACGCCGGTGCCGCCGACGCCGGTGACGACGATGCCGAAGGGGGCGTCGAGCGCCGGCACCTGCGGCGCCGGCAGGGCCTCCCAAAGATCGTCAGCGCCGCGCGTGGCGCCGTCGGCCTGCTGCTTGCGGATCTTGCCGCCGTGCACCGTGACGAAGCTGGGGCAGAAGCCCTTCACGCAGGAGAAGTCCTTGTTGCAGGACGACTGATCGATGGCGCGCTTGCGCCCAAACTCGCTTTCTACCGGGACCACGGAGACGCAGTTGGACTGCACCGAGCAATCGCCGCAGCCTTCGCAGACCAGCTCGTTGATGAAGGCGCGCTTGGGCGGGTCGGGGTAGCGGCCGCGCTTGCGGCGGCGGCGCTTCTCGGCGGCGCAGGTCTGGTCGTACAGCAGCACGGTGACGCCCGGCGTCTCGCGCAGGTCCTTCTGCACGCGGTCCAGGTGGTCGCGGTGCTCGACGGTGACGCCCGGCGCCCAGTTCACGCCCAGGGGATACTTCTCGGGTTCGTCGGTCACCACGACGATCCGCTGCACGCCCTCGGCGGCGACCTGGCGGGTGATCATCGCCGGGTCCAGCGGGCCGTCCACCTGCTGGCCGCCGGTCATCGCCACGGCGTCGTTGTAGAGAATCTTGTAGGTGATGTTCACGCCGGCGCCGATGGCCGCGCGGATCGCCAGCACGCCGGAATGGAAGTAGGTGCCGTCGCCCAGGTTGGCGAAGACGTGCTTGGTCTTGGAGAAGGGCGCCTGGCCGACCCAGGTCACGCCCTCGCCGCCCATCTGGGTGTAGGTCTCGGTATGGCGGTCCATCCACTGCACCATGTAGTGACAGCCGATGCCGGCCAGCGCGCGGCTGCCCTCGGGCACCTTCGTGGAGCTGTTGTGCGGACAGCCGGAGCAGAAGTAGGGCACGCGGGCCATGGGCGCCTGGCGGGCCTCCATGGCCTTTTCCTTCTCCGCCAGGAAGCGCAGGCGCTGGTCGATGTCCTCGCTGGAGTGGAAGCGGGCGATGCGCTTGGCGATGGTGCGGGCGATGCGCGCCGGGGTCAGCTCGCCGATCGAGGGCAGCAGCCACTCGCGCTCCTCGTCGAACTTGCCGACGATGCGCGGGCGCGCGTCGGCGCGCCAGTTGTACAGCTGCTCCTTCACCTGGTTCTCGATGATGGCGCGCTTTTCCTCGACCACCAGGATCTCTTCCAAGCCCTCGGCGAACTTGCGGATGCCTTCGCGCTCCAGCGGCCAGGACATGCCGACCTTGTAGACGGCCAGGCCGATCTCCTCGGCGCGCTGCTGGTCGATGCCCAGGTCGTCGAGCGCCTGGCGCACGTCGAGGTAGGCCTTACCGGCGGTGATGATGCCGAAGCGGCGCTTGCCGTTGCCGATCACCTGCTTGTCCAGCTTGTTGGCGCGGGCGAAGGCGAGGGCGGCGTAGATCTTGTGCCGGTGCAGGCGCTCTTCCTGCTCCAGCGGCGTGTCCGGCCAGCGGATGCCGAGGCCGCCCGGGGGCATCTCGTAGTCTTCCGGCAGCACGATCTGGTTGCGCGCCGGATCTACGTCGACGCTGGCCGAGGAATCCACCGTCTCGCCGATGGTCTTGAAGCCGACCCAGCAGCCGGAGTAGCGGCTCATGGCCCAGCCGTAGAGCCCCATGTCGAGGAACTCCTGCACCCCGGCCGGATTGAGCACCGGGATCATGAGATCCATGAAGGTCAGTTCGCACTGGTGGGCGGTGGTCGACGACTTGGCGGTGTGGTCGTCGCCGGCCAGCAGCAGCACGCCGCCGTGCTGGGAGGCGCCGGCCATGTTGCCGTGGCGCAGCACGTCGCCGGAGCGGTCGACGCCCGGGCCCTTGGCGTACCACAGGGCGAAGACGCCGTCGTAGTTGCAGTCGCCGAAGAGGTCGTTCTGCTGGGTGCCCCAGATGGCGGTGGCGGCCAGGTCCTCGTTCACGCCGGCCTGGAAATGGATGTGGTGCTTCTGCAGGAACTGGCTGGCGCGGGCCATCTGCTGGTCGACGCCGCCCAGGGGAGAGCCGCGGTAGCCGGTGACGAAGGCGGCGGTGTTCAGGCCCGCGGCCAGGTCGCGCTGGCGCTGCATCATCGGCAGGCGCACCAGCGCCTGGGTGCCGGTCAGATAGACGCGGCCACGCTCCAGGGCATATTTGTCGTCCAGGGAAACCGCCTGCAAAGCCTTCATTTGGGTTCCTGCTTGCTGTTACGGCGCTCCGTTTTCAGGGCTCTAGGAAAGGTTGAGCCTGTTACGGTAAATAAAAAGGTAATTTATGCTGACCTAATTCTCAATTTCACAAAGCGTTTAGGTGCGCAGAAAGCAAGGAAAGGCCGGATTCCCGGACGGGAAGAATCATATCGTAAGGTCAAGACGGGCGGCCACGAAAGATTAAGCTGCGGGCATTGTCCGACTCGCCCTCTGCTGCGCCGCAACAACGCATGCGGGCATTGCGGGACGGCGGGAAAGCGCCGTACCATTTCCCCCAACGGCCGATCACGCCGAGCCTTTAACAGGATGCCGGGACCCCCCAAATCAGTTGGGGCCGATTGATGGTTACAACCCGGCACGGTAAGGGGGGCTTACGTTGTGGCAACGTAGAAGGGTGTGAAACATGTCGCAGGCTGCAAAGTCCCAGAACGAGAACACCGATGGCAATGCGGGCGGCCTCTGGGATAACCCCATGCAGACCGATGGCTTCGAGTTCGTCGAATTCGCCTCGCCCGACCCGGCAGCCCTCGGACGGCTGTTCGAGACCATGGGCTTCACCGCCATCGCCAAACACCGCTCCAAGGATGTGACGCTCTACCGCCAGGGCGATGTGAACTTTATCCTGAATGCGGAGCGCGACGGCTTCCCCAACGCCTTCACCCTGCTGCACGGTCCCTCGGTCTGCGCCATCGCCTTCCGGGTCAAGGACGCGGCGGCGGCCTGCAAGCGCGCCAAGGAGCTGGGCGGCTGGGTCGTCGAATCCAGCGCGGGCCCGATGGAGCTGAACATCCCGTCGCTGAAGGGCATCGGCGACTCACTGATCTACCTGGTCGACCGCTACGGCGACAACGGCTCGATCTACGACGTCGACTTCAAGCCGCTGCCGGGCGTGGACCAGCACCCGAAAGGCGCGGGCCTCACCTACATCGACCACCTGACCCACAACGTCTACCGCGGCCGCATGAAGGAATGGGCGGACTTCTACGAGCGCCTGTTCAATTTCCGGGAGATCCGCTACTTCGACATCGAGGGCAAGCTGACCGGCCTGAAGTCCAAGGCCATGACCAGCCCCTGCGGCAAGATCCGCATCCCGATCAACGAGAGCGCCGACGACAAGTCGCAGATCGCCGAGTACCTGGAAGAGTACAAGGGCGAGGGCATCCAGCACATCGCGCTGGGCAGTGACGACATCTTTGCCTCGGTCGAGACCTTGAAGGCCAAGGGCGTCGAGTTCCAGGAAGGCGTGCCCGATACCTACTACGAGCAGGTCGACGACCGCCTGCCGGGCCACGGCGAGGACCTGAAGCGCCTGGCCGCCGACAAGATCCTCATCGACGGCGCGCCGACGGAAGACGGCGGACGTCTGCTGCAGATCTTCACCAAGAACGTCATCGGCCCGGTGTTCTTCGAGCTCATCCAGCGCAAGGGCGACGAGGGCTTCGGCGAAGGCAACTTTCAGGCGCTGTTCGATTCGATCGAGGAAGACCAGATCCGCCGCGGCGTCCTGAAGGCGGAAGGCTGATCTTCCTAGCTTAGACGAGAGGGGACTTAAGCATTCGGTAAGGGCCGGGCGGTCATGCTTGGCTCCTGAGGTCGGTGCCACAGATGTTGATCGTTGCTTCCCGCCGATAGGAAGGGAGAGATCATGGGCAAGACGAGCACCTACGAATCGAAGATCCCCGACGCCGCCGGGAGGCTTCCCTATTCCGACGACGAGAATGCCGTCTGGCGCGATCTCTACGCACGCCAGTCGAAGCTGCTGCCGGGGCGCGTCTGCAAGGCCTTTCTGAACGGCATCGAGGCGCTGGAGCTGCCCGGCGACCGCGTGCCGCAGCTGAAAGAGGTCAACGCGCGCTTGCAGGCGATCAGCGGCTTCGGCGTCGAGCCGGTGCCGGCGCTGATCTCCCCCAAGCGCTTCTTCACCCTGCTGGCCGAGCGCAAGTTCCCCGCCGCCACCTTCATCCGCCGGCGCGAGGACTTCGACTACCTGCAGGAGCCCGACGTCTTCCACGAGATCTTCGGCCACTGCCCCATGCTGACCCTGCCGGCCTATGCCGACTACCTGCAGAAGTACGGCGAGACGGCGCTGACCCTGGACAAGTCCTATCTCTGGATGATGCAGCGCCTCTTCTGGTTCACGGTGGAATTCGGCCTCATCGAGACGGAGGCGGGCACCCGCATCTACGGCGCCGGCATCGCGTCCTCGGCGGGCGAGACGCCTTACGCGGTGGAAAGCGCCAAGCCGGAGCGCCGGCCCTTCGATGCCCTGACCGTGTTCCGCACGCCCTACCGCATCGACATCTTCCAGACCGTCTACTACGTGATCGACTCGGCCAGGCAGCTCTACGACCTGGTCTCCAGCGACCTGGTGCCCATCATGGACGAGGCCAAGCGCCTCGGCTCCCTGCCGCCGACCTTCCCGCCGAAGGAAGAGCAGGGGGCGGCTTAGAGGGGCCTTTGCTGATCCGGACTTGTGCTAGGTCGCCGGCGCGGCCGCCCGTTCGGCGGTACTCTTGGCCCAGTCGCTGTAGCGGGTATCGAACTCGCGGAACCGGCTCTTCACCTTGGCCAGGTCCCAAGGGTGTTCCAGCAGCGTCTCATGGTCCCACTGGCTTCGGCGGTCATCCGGCGCCAGGAAGTCGCCGCCGTAGACATGGAAAGCCGTCGTCTTCTTGCTGATGGGGTTGGTGACGGAATGAATGATATCATGCCCCAGCGTCGCGACCTCACCTGCAGCGAGCGATTGTCCGCCGACCAGGTCGATCGACCCGTCGACCCTCCGCCAGAACGTGTTGTCCTCACGGCCCGAATAAAGCCCGACGACGGAGAACATATTGTGATTGTGCGGCACCAGGGTCATGTAGGGAGCCCAGGTGAAATTCATGATCGTCAGTTCCTTAGACCGGAACAGCGGCACGATGCCCGCGTCTGCGGGCTCTCCCATCTCGCGAATGACTGCGGCCGGGTCGGATACCGCGCGGGTAACGACCTCTCGGACGGCCTTCTGCCCCTCTTTGATGGCCTGCTTGCAGTCTTCGATAAAGCGTTCTCTGTCGAACATCGGCGCTACTCCATAGCCTCACCCGATCATTCTCCACTCTGTGGCGCTTGTGCATAGTCCAGAATCTGGACTGCTTTTTTCGATGCCGATGGATATAGTCGGTCTATGGAAAGCTACCGGCAGTACTGTCCAGTCGCAAAAGCCCACGAGATCCTGGGAGACCGATGGACGATGCTGATCGTTCGCGAACTGGTCGGAGGGCGCGATACCTTCAACGACATCGCGCGGGGACTCCCGGGTATTTCCAGGTCGCTTCTCACCGAACGCCTGCGGCGCCTTGAGGCAAAAGGTGTCCTTCGTAGGGTGCAGGACAAACTGCGACGCCATCGCTACGAACTCACGGCCGCTGGAGAGGATCTGAAATCGGTTGTTGATGCCTTGGGGAAATGGGGCGCCCAGTGGGCCTTCGGCCCGCCCAGCGAAGGTGAACTCGATCCCGGGTTGTTGCTTTGGCGTATGCGTCTCCGCCTCAACACCACTGCTTTGCCGGCCCGCCGGGTAGTTATCCAGTTCGATTTCAGGACCGGCCCAAAGCGGCTGTTTTGGTTTGTCATTGAAGACTCTCAAGCCTCGGTCTGCCTGACGGATCCGGGGTTCGATATCGACCTCGCCGTGTCGGCGGATCTATCGGCCTTCTACCAAGTGTGGCTTGGACGAATTTCATTGGCGTCGGCGTTGAGTTCCGGCGACGTCGTGATTGAAGGTCTCCCCTCGCTCGAACGTGAGTTTGGTGGATGGTTTCTTTGCAGTCCCATGTCTGGATTTGTCGAGCAAGCTTTGTCCCACCCAAGCTAACTGCGCGCGGTCATTGCGTCCTGCGATAGAGGTTGCCGCTGCACCGGAGGATGCAGAGAGAAGTTCGTCTTTGCGCGGATCGGAAGGCCGGCGCGGCTTAGCAGGGAGATGGTCCGCTTGCTTCCACAGGTGTGGGCGAACGTTCCATGTTTTGCTACCACCGTCCTGTGTTACGGGATGTGCAGGTCGCGGGGATTAACCCCCTATGGTAGTATCAGTTCTTTCGGGGATGTAGGCGAGACTACACTGCTGGGAGAAGCCCCATGTCATCTCTCCGGATTCGCTGCTGTTCGTTGGCTATTGTGATTGGTGCCCTTCTCGTTGCCGCTGTGGGAGGGAGTTCCTCCTCGAACGCCCAGGAGATGTCGGGCGAAGCAATGGAGACGTTGCTGAGCGGCGGCAAGACCCTGACGCTCGGCGGGCCGGGCGAGGGCTACGTAGGCAGCGTGGTGCTGCAACCGGATGGGACCGGCGTCGGCTCCGCTGTTATGGACAGCGGCAAGAAGCTCGATATCTCCGGCACCTGGCGCATCGAGGACGACCGCTTTTGCAGGAAATGGAAGTTCAACGACTACGAGGAAGTCTGCGAGACTTGGCGAAAAATCGGTGAGAACAAAGTGGAAGTCCTGGTGAAGGGAAAGAGGGTGGGCGTGAACGCATGGTGAGACGCGGCCGCCGACCCTGAAACCCTTCGCGGCGTTGCACTGTCTAGAACAGCACGTCCAGCGGCAAGTGGTAGTAGAGGTTCAGCACCTCGGTGCCGGGGTTGTCGTCGCCCAGCTCGGCATTGGAGAGGTGGCTGAAGGAAACCGAGAGCCGCGACTGGTTCTCGAACTGGTAGCCCAGTTCGACCTGGCTGCGGAACTCGACCGCATGGCCCAGATCCTTGCCGCCGCCGTCTTCGTAGAGGCCGCCGCCCAGGCTGCCGGTCAGCACGACGCTGTCGAAGAAGGTGACATCGACCAGCACGCCGACCCCGCCCCAGACGCTGCCGTCGCTGGTGACCTCGACGCCGCCCCAGGGCTTCAGCCAGAGAAAATCCTCGCCGTGGCGGTATTCCAGGCGGAAATCGACGGCTTCGTCGTCTTGCAGATTGAAATCGTACCAGCCGACGCCGCCGCTGATCACCGCCGGAGTCTCGTTGAGGGCGACCTGGGCCGCCGCGCGTTCACTGGTGGATAAGACCACAGCACAAAACAGCGCGGTCAACAGCGCCAAGCGTTTTTTCACTTTTCGATTCCCCCGAACCAGAAAGGTTTGAATTCTCGCGATTCTTGCCGAAAACGCAACGCGGGGCAAGGGGCGCGTCCCATCTGGGGTAGAGTGTACGGTCGAAGCGTGAACAGCGTGTTACCGCTGCAACACCTTAGTAAAGATTTTCGAGAACCTCGCCGTAGGCGTCTTTGATCTTGTGGCGGCGGATCTTCATGGTCGGCGTCATCATGCCGTTTTCCACCGAGAAAGGCTCACCCAGGACCGCGAAGCGCCGGACCTTTTCCAGGGAAGAAAGGTTGGTATTCACCCGATCGATCACCTGGGACAGGGCGGCGCGGAAGTCCGGGTCGTCGCGCAGGGCGGCGAGGTCGCGTTTCCTGCCGTTGGCGCGGCACCACTGGACCGTGAACTCGTCGTCGGGCACCAGCAGGGCCACCAGGTGCGGGCGCTTGTCGCCAAAGACCATGGCCTGCTGGATTTCCCGCTGCAGGGTGAGGAAACCTTCGACCCTGGCCGGGGAGACGTTGTCGCCGCCGGAGAACACGATGATGTCTTTCTTGCGGTCGGTGATCTTCAGGTAGCCGTCCTCGTCGAACTCCCCGATGTCGCCGGTGTGCAGCCAGCCGTTCTGCAGCGCCTGCTCGGTGGCCTCGTCGTCGCGCCAGTAGCCGGTCATCACGCACTCGCCGCGGACCAGGATCTCGCCGTCCTCGGCGATTCTCACCTCGACGCCTTCGAAGGGCGGGCCGACGGTGTCCAGCTTCACCTTCCAGGGCGGGTTGACGGAGACCACGGGCGCCGTCTCGGTCTGCCCGTAGCCCTGCAGGATCGGCAGGCCCAGCGCGGTGAAGAACAGACCGATGTCGTAGTTCAAGGCGGCGCCGCCGGAGACGATAGCCTTCACGCGCCCGCCGAAGCGCTTGCGGATCTTGTCGCGCACCAGGCGATCCAGCACCAGGTCCTGCAGGCGCTCCCAGAGGGTCAGGCCCTTCGGGTCGAGGTAGCGCTTCTTGCCCAGTTCTACCGCCTTGTAGAACAGCTTCGCCTTCAGGCCGCCCTCCTTTTCCATGCTGCGGCGCAGGCGCAGGTGCATGGACTCATAGAGGCGCGGCACGGCGGTCATGATGGTCGGCCGGACCTCGCCGAGGTTGCGCAGCAGGTGGTCGACGCCTTCGGCGTAGTAGATCTCCGCGCCCAGGGTGATGGGGAAGAACTGTCCGGCGGTATGCTCGTAGGAGTGCGACAGCGGCAGGAAGGAGAGGAAGATCTCGTGGCCCAGGCCGAGCCGTTCCAGCACCTTGTAGGCGCCCATGCAATTGCACAGGATGGCGCCGTGGCTCAGCATCACGCCGCGCGGCACGCCGCCGGTGCCCGAGGTGTAGATGATGCAGGCGGTCTCGCTGCGCTCGGCGCGGCCGGCCATTTCCTCCACGTCGTCGCCCCCGGCTTGGCTCAGCAGCTCGCGGCCCTGCGCCAGCAGGTCGTCCCAGAGGTGCAGCGGCACCGAGCCCGCTTGCGGGCGCCGCAGGTCCTCCATGCCGACCACCCACTTGCAGCCTGGCGCGTCCAGCACCGCCGGCAGCAGGCGCTCGGCCAGGGCGCGGGTCGAGACGATGGCCCCCACCGCGCCGCTGTCGGTCAGCACGTGGCGGTGGTCGCCGACCAGGAAGGTGGTGTAGGCCGGCACGGTGATGGCGCCGGCGGCCATGATGGCCAGGTCGGCGATCAGCCATTCCGGGCGGTTTTCGGCCACCAGGACCACGCGGTCGCCGGGCGCCACGCCCAGCTGGCGCAGCCCGCGCGACAGCTCCTTCACCTGTCGGGCGATCTCGCCCCAGCTCTGCGGCTGGAAGCGGCCGTCCTGCTTGTGCCAGACGAAAGAGGCGTCGCGCCGCTTCGCTGCCTGGTCGAAGAACACCGTGGTCAGCGAACGGCAGGCGTCGAAATCCATAATTCCTCCCTGCGGGGCCCAGGCCCCCGGTGCCATGGGAGGCCGACCGGGGGTCCCGGAAGCGTGAAGTGCTGCGTCTCGATGCCGCGGCAAAATGCCCGGCCGGCGCGGCTTTGCTCTTGGCGATCCAGTATTTGCGGCCTATATCGCAAGGGGTCAAGACGTTGTCTGACCGCCATCTGATCCCTTTCGTATTATCGTGAACCCGACAAGCAGCCCCAAAGGTGCGCTCTTGAACCCGAAACCCGTCACCGACGAAACCCTTGGCGAGTTGCCCGCCTGGAACCTGGCGGACCTCTACTCCGACCCCGAATCCCAGGCCCTGCAGGCCGATCTGGAGGCCAGCGCCAAGCGCGCCCGGGCCTTCCGCGAGCGCTATGCCGGGCAGCTGGCGGCCCTGGAAGGCGCGGCGCTGGGCGCGGCGATCGCCGACTACGAGGCGATCCAGGAGGGCCTCGGGCGGATCATGAGCTTCGCCCAACTGGTCTACTCCGGCGACATGAGCGACCCCAAGATCGGCCGTTTCTTCCAGTCCATGCAGGAGCGCTGCACGACGATCTCCACGGAGCTGGTGTTCTTCACCCTGGAGATGAACCGCCTGAACGAGGCCGATCTCGAGGAGAAGCTGAAGGCGCCGGAGCTGGCCCACTACGCGCCCTGGCTGCGCGACCTGCGCGCCATGCGCCCGCACCAGCTCTCCGACGACATCGAGCGCCTGCTGCATGAGAAATACGTGGCCGGGCGGGCCGCCTGGACGCGCCTCTTCGACGAGACCATGGCCGGCCTGCGCTTTCCCTTCCAGGGCGAGCAACTCACCTCGGCCGAGATCCTCAACCGCCTGACCGACCGCGCGCCGGCGGCGCGGCGCGAGGCGGCCAAGTCGCTGGGCCAGGTGCTGGGCGACAACGCGCGCACCTTCGCGCTGATCACCAACACCCTGGCCAAGGACAAGGAGATCGAGGACAAGTGGCGCGAATTTCCGCGCCCGGTGTCCTCGCGCAACCTCGCGAACTTCGTCGAGGACGAGGTGGTCGACGCCCTGGTGAAATCGGTGCACGAGGCCTATCCGCGCCTGTCTCACCGCTATTACGCGCTGAAGGCCAAGTGGTTCGGGGACGAGAAGCTGGCCTATTGGGACCGCAACGCGCCGCTGCCCGACGACGACGACCGTGTGATTCCGTGGAACGACGCGCAGCGCACGGTGCTGGACGCCTACGCCGAGTTCTCGCCGGCCCTGGCGGCCATCGGCAAGCAGTTCTTCGAGAAGTCGTGGATCGACGCGCCGGTGCGGCCCGGCAAGGCGCCGGGCGCCTTCGCCCATCCGACCGTGCCCTCGGCGCATCCCTACCTGCTGCTGAACTACCAGGGGCGCACCCGCGACGTCATGACCCTGGCCCATGAACTGGGCCACGGCGTGCACCAGGTGTTGGCCGGCCCGCAAGGCCACCTGATGGCCGACACGCCGCTGACCCTGGCGGAGACGGCGTCGGTGTTCGGCGAGATGCTGACCTTCCAGGCCATGCTGCGGTCCGAGAGCGACCCCAAGCGACGCAAGGTCATGCTGGCCTCCAAGGTGGAGGACATGTTGAACACCGTGGTGCGGCAGATCGCCATGCACGAATTCGAGACCAAGGTGCATGCGGAGCGCCGCGAGGGCGAACTGCTGCCCGAGCGCCTCGGCGAGATCTGGATGGAGACGCAGCGGGTGAGCCTCGGCCCGGCCATCGCCTTCGACGAGGACTACCGCCACTACTGGGCCTACATCCCGCACTTCATTCACGTGCCCTTCTACGTCTACGCCTACGCCTTCGGCGACTGCCTGGTGAACTCGCTCTACGCGGTCTACGAGGGCGCCGAAGAGGGCTTTGCCGAGAAGTATCTGGATATGCT
The DNA here is from genome assembly GCA_048268885.1 of Kiloniellaceae bacterium. Taxonomy (GTDB): domain Bacteria; phylum Pseudomonadota; class Alphaproteobacteria; order Kiloniellales; family Kiloniellaceae; genus Pelagibius. Next base: position 101,405 of record JBLWUP010000005.1, read on the forward strand.
GCGCGCCGGCGGCAGCAAGCGCCACAAGGAGCTGCTGGCCCCCTTCGGCCTCGACGCCTCCGACCCGGCCTTCTGGGCGCGCGGGCTGCAATTGGTCGAGAGCTTCATCGGCGAGCTGGAGGCCATGGACTAGATCGGATCACGTTTAGACAGAACCACTTGGTGGTTCTGTCTAAACGTGTGAATCCGATCTATCTCTAATACATAGAGCAGATTCGAAGGGTTGGTGGATCGCCTTCGGCGATTCCAGCCGACCCTGATCTGCTCTAGGCGCCCCGTTCGTTTGCCTACGAACGGGCTTTGCGGCTTGATACGGCTCCCTGACCGGGCTCCCTGATATGGCTCAAGGCGCCCGACGCCGAAGTGTCATCTAATGCGGTTAGGTTTTGACCTTGGGCGCCCTCCGGGCGCGCCGAATGTCTCGTTTGCAGGAGGCCAAGGTGACGGCGAAATCTCCGACTTTGAAGCTTGCCGCGAAGGGCGGCAAAACCCTGCCGCAGCTTCCGGCGCCCTCCACCGTGACGGAGGCCCCCGATGTGCGGCGGTTGCCGGACGTCGCCGGCTATCTGGCGGGTGCCGAGGTAGCGCCGAGCCCGCCGCCGCTGCCGGGGCTGTACGGCGGCGAGGCGCTGGACCGTATGCTGCACGCCGGCCTGGCGCGGGCCACGGCGGGCATCTCGCCGGCGGCGCTCGGCCTGGCCTTTACCGACTGGTGGGTGCACCTGGGCATGGCGCCGGGCAAGCAGGCCCAGCTCGTCCAGGCCGCCTGGTCGGAGGCGATCCGTCTGGGGCTCCACATGGCGCGCTGTGCCGGCGGCCCTCCGGGGGCGGCGGGGACGGAACCCTGTATCCGGCCGGAACACCGCGATAAGCGCTTCCTCGATCCGGCCTGGGAGCAGCAGCCCTTCAACGTCATCACCCAGGGGTTCCTGCTGACCCAGCAGTGGTGGCAGCAGGCGACCACCGGCGTGCGCGGCGTCTCCAAGCACCACGAGGCGGTGGTCTCCTTCGCCGTGCGCCAGCTGCTCGATGTCTTCTCGCCCTCCAACTACGTGCCGAGCAATCCGCAGCTGCTGCGCGAAACCATGGAGCAGGGCGGCGCCAACCTCTATCAGGGCTGGCTGAATGCGCTGGAGGACCTCGAGCGGCGCATGACCGGGCGCGGCCCGGCGGGCACGGAGAACTTCCGGCCGGGGCACGAGCTGGCGGTGACGCCGGGACGGGTCGTCTACCGCAACGAACTGATCGAGCTGATCCAGTACAGTCCCCAGACCGGGCATGTGCACCCGGAGCCGGTGCTGATCGTGCCGGCCTGGATCATGAAGTACTACATCCTGGATTTGTCGCCGGAGAATTCGCTGATCCGACACCTGGTCTCTCAGGGCCACACGGTTTTCGCGATCTCCTGGAAGAACCCCGACGCCGACGACCGTGATCTGGACATGGACGACTACCGGCGCCTCGGTGTCATGGCGGCGCTGAAGGCCGTCAACGCCATCCTGCCGGAGCGCAAGATCCACGCCGCCGGCTACTGCCTGGGCGGCACCCTGCTGTCGATCGCGGCGGCGGCCATGGCGCGCGACAAGGACGACCGGCTGAAGTCCGTCTCCCTGCTGGCCGCGCAGACCGACTTCACCGAAGCCGGCGAACTGATGCTCTTCATCGACGAAAGCCAGCTCGCCTACCTGGAAGACATCATGTGGTCGCAGGGCTATCTGGATACCAGCCAGATGGCCGGCGCCTTCCAGTTGCTGCGGTCCAACGACCTCATCTGGTCGCGCATGGTGCACGAGTACTACCTCGGCCGGCGCAGCAACCAGACCGACCTCATGGCGTGGAACGCCGACGCGACGCGCATGCCCTACCGCATGCATTCGGAATACCTGCGTCGGCTGTTCCTCAACAACGACCTGGCCGAGGGCCGCTTCGAGGTGGAGGGCCGGCCGGTGGCCCTGTCGGACATCAAGCAGCCGATCTTCGCCGTCGGCACCGCCAAGGACCACGTCGCGCCCTGGCGCTCGGTCTACAAGGTCGTGTTGATGACGGACACGGAAGTCACCTTCCTGCTGACCAGCGGCGGGCACAACGCCGGCATTGTGACGCCGCCGGGGCACCCGCGGCGCATCTACCAGGTCGGCCAGCTGCACGATCACGAAGGCTATGTCGATCCCGACCGCTGGCGCGAGGCGGCGCCGGTGCACAAGGGGTCCTGGTGGCCCGAGTGGCAGGCCTGGCTGGCCTGCCATTCCGGTGCGCCCGTCGACCCGCCGCCGCTGGGCAACGCCGAGGCCGGCTATCCGGCGCTGGAGGAGGCCCCCGGGCGCTACGTGCTGCAGCCCTGAACGGGATGTGGCCCTGAACGGGATCTAGCGGCCGGGCGCTACACGGCCACGATGTAGTCGGTGTGGACCCAACCGCTGGCGCTGGGAACGCCGGCGTCGTCCAGCACTTCGACGTAACCCCATTTCCCCTGCTGCGAGATCAGGCTCAGCCGCGTGCCGGCGGCCAAGGGGGCTTCCGGCAGTTTGGCGCCGTCGAGCCGCGGGCTTTCCCGGATGTTCAGCCGCGTGATGGTCTCGAAGTGGCCGGGGATGTCGTCCTGACGGCCCAGCACCGCGGCACGGAAACTGGACAGGGGAAAGGCCGGGCCGGGGTCGGTCTTGCGCTCCGGCGCGATGTCGTCGTGACCCAGCACGTCCGCAAGGCCGTAGTGCTGGCACAGCGCGGCGGAGGCCTCCAGGGCCGCGGCGAGTTGGGCTTCGCTGTAGGCCTGCCAGCCGCGCCGCCGCCCGCCGTTCTTGTGGCGGGCCACAATGACTTCGTCGTCCGGATAACTGCGGCCGAACCAGGCGGACCAGTGCTCCCCCTGACGGTCCAGCGGTCCGGCGTTGTCCAGTTCGATGCCGATGGAATGCTTGTTGAGCCCTTCCAGGCCTTGCCAGCGGCTGACGCCGGCGTGCCAGGCGATGCGGTTGAACGGCACGAGCTGGGCAATGGCGCCGTCGCGGCCGATCAGCAGGTGGGCCGAGGCCCCGGCGCCGCGCCGCGTCAGGTGGCTGAGCGAGCCGTTGAACGAGCTGCCCGCAGTGTAGTGAATGACCAGAAAGCGTGGTGAGAGCTCGCCGCTGCGGTTCGGGCTTTCCTCGTAGCGGACGGCGTCGCCGTTGTCGTGATGCAGGCGGTGTCGGCGGATCTTCACGGCTTTTCCTCCCCTTAGGGTCTGCGGTAACCAAGTCTAGGCTTTCCCTTGGGGAGCGGCAACTTGACCGCCTGGCCGATATTTACGACCTGCCGCTGTGGGCCGTGCCACTGTCCCTGGACTTCTGGGGCCATCGCGCCCACTTTCTGGATATGTCTCAGCAAGATACCCAAGACCACGAACCCGAGGACCACGAGTCCGAAGATGAAGGCCCCGAGGAAGACGATTTCGGCAAGGAAGGCGATTCCAGCCTTTCCGGCCGTGTCCGGCGCTACGCCAAGGTCGGCTCCTCGGTGGGCGGCCTCGCCGCGCAGGTGGTGGGCGCGCGCTATCTGGGCATGGGCCTCGACCGCGGCAAGCATTCCTCGGATCTGAAGGCGGCGCTCGGCGGCCTCAAGGGCCCGCTGATGAAGGCGGCCCAGATCCTCGCCACCATCCCCGATGCCCTGCCCAAGGAGTACGCCGAGGAGCTGCGTCAGCTGCAGTCCAATGCGCCCGCCATGGGCTGGCCCTTCGTGAAGCGCAGGATGCGCAGCGAGCTGGGCGCGGACTGGCAGCAGAGGTTCGAGTCCTTCGAGCGCGAGGCCGCGGCCGCCGCTTCCCTCGGCCAAGTTCACCGCGCCGTGGGCCTCGACGGGCGTCCCCTGGCCTGCAAGCTGCAGTACCCGGACATGCTTTCGGCGGTGGAGGCCGACCTGCAGCAGCTGAAGGTTCTCTTCGGCATCTACCGGCGCTACGACAAGGCCATCGATCCCTCGAACATCTATCACGAGCTGGCCGAGCGCCTGCGCGAGGAGCTGGACTACGAGCGCGAAGGCCGCCACATGCAGCTCTATCAGGACATGCTGCGCGACGAGCCCGGCGTGCACGTCGCCGACCTGCTGCCGGAGCTGTCGACCAAGCGTCTCCTGACCATGACCTGGCTGGAGGGCCGGCCGCTGCTCGACTTCGTGAAGCAGGCGAAGACGGTGGAGCAGCGCAACGCCGTCGCCATGAACATGTTCCGCTGCTGGTACGTGCCCTTCTACTTCTACGGCATCATCCACGGCGACCCGCACCTGGGCAACTACACCATCCGCGAAGACGGCACCGTCAACCTGCTCGACTTCGGCTGCATCCGCGTCTTCCCGCCGAAGTTCGTCGAGGGTGTCATCGATCTTTATTTCGCGCTGGAGCGCGACGACCCGGAGCTGGCGGTGGAGGCCTACCGCATCTGGGGCTTCACCAACTTGAGCAAGGACCTGCTGGCGGCGCTCAATCTTTGGGCCGCTTTCCTCTACGCGCCGCTGCTGGAGGACAAGCCGCAGAAGATCATGGGCGAGCAGGGCAGCCTCTACGGCGCCAAGGTGGCCGGCGAGGTGCACAAGGAGTTGCGGCGTCTCGGCGGCGTGAAGCCGCCGCGTGAGTTCGTGCTCATGGACCGCGCCGCCGTCGGCCTCGGCTCGGTCTTCATGCACCTGGACGCCGAGATCAACTGGCACCAGATGTTCCACGACCTGATCCGCGACTTTGACGTCAAGGCCCTGGAAAAGCGCCAGAAGAAGGTGCTGAAGGCCAGAAACCTGCCGCTGCCGGAGTGAGGCGGCGGCGACGGCGCGTTCCCCCTCACCCAGCTCCGGCTAGGCTCGCTGCACTCGCCAAGCCTGCGCAACCCTCTCCCACCAGGGGAGAGGGTTTGTTTTTGATCCCTCTCCCCTGGTGGGAGAGGGTTGTGAAGCCTTAGCGAGATCGACAGATCGAGCTTAGGCGGAACTGGGTGAGGGGGGTGCTAGTTCAATTGATGAATGGCGGCGCATTCGCTTGGCCTCGGCAGGGGCAGGCCGTCGAGCAGGCCATCAGACTGCTCAGATCTTTCAGCGATATAGGATCTTTCGAGGCCGGAATGCAGAGATCGTCGAGCGTCCTCACAGGACATCTTCACAATTCCTGACGAGCACTTTAGCCCGATCAGTCTGGCGTTGGTGTCGAAGTCGATCGAAATGAATTCAAGGGTCCTCGTCGCAAAGGGAAAGCACTTTATCTCGCTTTCCTTCAAAGGCAGCCATTCAGATACGTAAATTGCACATCCCGGATTGATGCCATCCGCTATATACGCCTTCACGCGCGGCTCGTAGGCGTGATCCACGAGTTCAATGGAATCGAAGCTTAGACCTTCATCTCTCAGGAAGCCGACTGTCTGTTTGAGGCCACTGTCTTCTCTCATTCCCGCTTCGATCTTCCGCCAGACCTCGCCTTGGCAGTCGTTCAATGGTTCGGCCCGCACGCCTGTGGACTGCACGGCAATCAGAACGGTAAGCAACAGGATACAGCGCATGGTCCTCACCCGATTGAACGGTAATCGGGTGACTATACCATGGATTGAGTTTGTCTCCAGCCTGCGCGGCCGTGTTGCCTACTCCGCCGCTTCGTCGCTCTGCGTGACCGCCTGGCGGGACTGCAGCCAGGCCGGGAAGAAACCGTAGGGGTCGAGCTGCGCTTTCTTGTCGTAGGCGGCGCCGCTTTCGTCCAGCAGCTTCTGCAGTTCGCCGTTCTTGTAGGCGTCGAAGGTTTCCGTGCAGCCGCCGATGAAGCTGCCGCCGACGAAGATCTGCGGGATGGTGCGGACACCGGTCTGCGCGCTGACGGCCGCTCGAACGCGCCCGCCCATGTTGCCTTCCTGCAAGGCGACCGCGTCGATGTCGACCGAGCGGTAAGCGATGCCGAGCTTTGCGAAAAACTTGCGCACCGACCAGCAGAACTCACACCATTCCAGGGCGAACATGACCACCGGTGCCTCCGCGTCGTTCAGAACCGTCGCAAGGTAGGCCTCGGCCTCCGCATCGGCTTCCGGCTGCGCGGCAGCCTCGAGCGCTGTGGGCGTGGAGGTGGGGGCAGGCTTGGGGGCGGGGGCCGGAAGGTCGAAGCGGCAGCTCGGGGTGGATGTCGAAATTTCCATCTCTTCGCCACTCATGTCGACACCGACATGTTCGAAGAGAACGGTGGAGAGATAGCGTTCGCCGGTATCCGGAGCCATGAACAGGATGTTGCTGCCCTTCGGCGCGGTACGGGCGATCTCCAGCGCACCGGCCATGGTGGCGCCGGCGGTGACGCCGGTGAAGATGCCCTCCTTGGCGGCCAGAGCGCGGGAAAGGCGCAGCGCCTCGCTGCCGTTCACCGGGACGATGCGGTCTGTGTAATGCGCCTTCAGCGCGTCTTCCGTCAGTTTCGGAATGAAGTCCGGGCTCCAGCCCTGCATGGGGTGTGGCCGCGCGGAAGGGTGGCTGTCGGCCGGCTTGCCGTCGGCGCCGCGCAGCTGGCCGATGCCGCTGCCCAGGACCTGTGCGTTGTCCGGCTCGCAGAGGATGATCTGCGTCTTGGGGCTCTCCGCCTTCAGTACGCGCGAGACGCCTTTCAGCGTGCCGCCGGTGCCGGCCCCGGTCACCCAGTAGTCGAGTCCGACGTCGGCGAAGTCGGCGAGGATCTCCCGCGCCGTGGTGCGTGAGTGAAAGTCGGCGTTGGCCTCATTGTCGAACTGGTTGCAGACGAACCAGCCGTGCCTTGCCGCCAGCTCGTTCACCTTGTTCAGCATGCCCATGCCGCGCTCGGCAGCCGGCGTCAGCACGACCTTGGCACCGAGGAAGCGCATCAGCTTGCGCCGTTCGATGCTGAAGGCCTCCGACATGACGATGACCAGGGGATAGCCCTTCTGGGCGCAGACCATGGCGAGGCCGATGCCGGTGTTACCGCTGGTCGCCTCGATGACCGTCTGTCCGGGCTTCAACGCGCCGCGGCGCTCGGCATCCTCGATGACCCCCAACGCCAGACGGTCCTTCACCGACCCCAGGGGGTTGAAGGATTCCAGTTTGGCGTAGAGGTTGACGCCTTCCGGTGCCAGGTTGTTGATCCGCACCGCCGGCGTATTGCCGACGGTCTCCAGGATTGATTCGTACCTGCGTGACATCTGATTTCTCCGCTTGGCTCAGCCCGGACGCGTGGAGCGCCATTTGCGGTCGGCACTGCGGCGAGGGCAAGGTTTCAATTGAAACAGTTCGCTGAAACCGAATTGACACCTCAAGGGTGGGCCGTGCGGCGCCGGGTCCCGGCGGAGAACGGGGGGGCGGACCCGGAGGTTTGGCTAGATCGGATTCACACGTCTAGTCCGCTGCCGAGGCCTGCGGCGGCGTCTCGGGCTCTTTCTTCTTCCGCTTGCCGCCGAACTCCGCCAGGCGCTGCATCACCACGTAGAAGGCCGGGGTGAAGGTCAGCGACATGATCGTCGCGGCCAGCATGCCGCCGACCACCGCCGTGCCGATGGCCTGGCGGCTGGCGGCGCCGGCACCGGCGGCCACCACCAGCGGCATGAAGCCGGCGATGGAGGAGATCGCGGTCATCAGGATCGGCCGGAAACGCAGCTTGGCCGCCGAGACGGCGGCCTCCGAGATCGATTTGCCGGCCTCGTGCTCGGCCTTGGCGAACTCGACGATCAGGATGGCGTTCTTGCTGGCCAGGCCGATCAGCAGGACGATGCCGATCTGGGTGTAGACGTTGTTGTCGAACTGGCGCGCCAGCAAGGCGGCGATGGTGCCCAGGAGGGCCAGCGGCACCACCAGGATGACGGCCGTCGGCATGGCCCAGCTCTCGTACTGCGCGGCCAGCACCAGGAAGACCAGGACGATCGCCAGGGCGAAGACCAGGATGGATTCCGCGCCCACCCGCCTCTCCTGGAAGGAGATGCCGGTCCACTCGAAGCCCATGGAGGCGGGCAGCTTGGTCTCGGCGAGCTGCTCCATGAGATCGAGGGCCTGCCCCGAGGAATAACCCGCCGCCGCCTCACCGGTGATGCTGGCGCTGGGATAGAGGTTGTAGCGCAGCACCGTCTGCGGGCCGAGGACCTCGTCGACCCGCACCAGGGTGCCCAGCGGCACCATGTCGCCGTGGGTGTTGCGCACCTCCAGGCGGCGGATGTCCTCCGGCTCGATGCGGTAGCGGTGGTCGGCCTGCACCTTGACCTGCCAGGTCCGCCCGAACTTGTTGAAGTCGTTCACGTAGGCCGAGCCGAGATAGGTTTGTAGCGCGCCGAAGACCCCGTCGAGGGAAACCTGCAGCGACTTGGCCTTCACGCGGTCGACTTCGGCGAAGAGCTGCGGCACGTCGGCGCGGAAGGTGGAGTTGAGGTTGGAGAGGCCGCTCTGGGCGTTGCCGTCGGCCAGGATCTCCTGGGTCATGCGCTGCAGTTCCTGCAGGCCCACGCCGCCCCGATCCTGCAGCTGCATCTGAAAGCCGCCGGCGACGCCAAGCCCGGGAATGGACGGCGGCGGGAAGGCGAAGATGATGGCTTCCTGAATCTGGCGGAAGGCGCCCTGCAGGCGGCCGAGGATGGCCTGTTGGGTGAGGCTCGGGTCCTGGCGCTCTTCCCAGGGCGTCATGGTGATGAAGACGGTGGCGGCGTTGGAGGCATTGGTGCCGTCGATCATCGAGTAGCCGCCGAGAGCGACCCAGTTCTCGACGCCGGGCATGTCCGCGAGGATGCCGTCGATCCGGTTGAGAACCGCGTCTGTGCGCTCCAGGGAGGCGGCGTTGGGCAACTGCACGGCGGTGATCACGTAGCCCTGGTCCTCGACGGGCAGGAAAGCGGTCGGCAGCTTGCCGAACTGCCAGCCGGTCAGGGCGAAGAGCCCGAGGAACAGCAGCATGACCAGGGCCGTCACCCGCACCAGCTTCTGCACCATCGCCGAATAGCCGCTCTCCGCCATGGCGAAGGCCCTATCGAAACCTCGGAAGAAGGCGTTCTTCTTCGCCTTCGGCGGGCGCAGCAGCAGGGCGGCCAGCGCTGGGCTCATGGTCAGGGCGTTGATCGAGCTGAACACCGTGGCCACGGCGATCGTCACCGCGAACTGGCGGTACATCTCGCCGGTGATGCCGGGCAGGAAGGCGGCGGGCACGAAGACCGCGAGCAGCACCAGGGTGGTGGCGATGACCGGTCCGGAGACCTCCTGCATCGCCAGTATCGCCGCTTCCCGCGCCTTCATGCCGCGTTCGATGTGGGCGGTCGTTGCCTCGACGACCACGATGGCGTCGTCCACCACGATGCCGATGGCCAGCACCAGCCCGAAGAGCGTCAGCATGTTGAGCGAGAAGCCCAGGACGCCCATGACTGCGAAGGTGCCGATCAGCGACACCGGGATGGTGACGGCCGGGACCAGCGTCGCGCGCCAGTCCTGCAGGAAGAGGAAGAGCACCAGGAAGACCAGTCCCGCCGCCTGGAACAGGGTGATGTAGACCTCTTCGATCGATTTCTGGACGAAGATCGTGGTGTCGTAGGGAACCTGGTAGCTCATGCCGCTGGGAAAGCGGCTGGCCAGATCCTCCATGGTGGCGCGCACCTGGGCGGCGACGTCCAGGGCGTTGGCGCCGGGCAGCTGGTACACAGCGACGGCGGCCGAGGGCGAGCCGTTGAGCGCGGCGTTGACGTCGTAGCTCTTGCCGCCCAACTCCACCCGGGCGATGTCCTTCAGGTAGATGGTGCCGCCGTCTTCGGCATAGCGGATGACGATGTTCTCGAACTGCTGGATGTCGACCAGGCGGCCCAGCACGTTGACCGTGTACTGGAAGGACTGGCCGCTGGGCACCGGCGGCTGGCCGATCTGCCCGGCGGCCACCTGGACATTCTGCTCGCGGATCGCCGCGAGCACGTCGCCGGTCGTCAGGCCACGCGCCTTGAGGCTCGGCGGGTCGAGCCAGATGCGCATGGAATAATCGCTGGGCGGGAAGATGAAGACCTCGCCGACGCCCGGAATGCGGCTCAGGGTGTCGCGGAGGTTGAGGGTGGCGTAGTTGCTGAGGAAAATCTCGTCGTGCAGCGGGTCCTCGGAAGTCAGCGCGATGAAGAGGATGATGTTGCTGGACTTCTTCTTGGTGCTGACGCCCTGGCGCGTGACCTCTTCCGGCAGGCTGGACTCGGCCAGCGACACCCGGTTCTGCACCAGGATCTGGGCGAGGTCGAGGTCGCTGCCCACCTCGAAGCTGACGGTCAGGTTGTAGGAGCCGTCGTTGGCGCTGGTCGAGGACATATAGATCATGTTCTCGACGCCGTTGACCTGCTGCTCGATCGGCGCGGCGACGGTCTCCGCCACCACTTCGGCGTTGGCGCCGGGATAGGCCGCCGAGACCTGCACGGTCGGCGGGGTGATCTGCGGGAACTGCTCGATCGGCAGGGTGCCCAGCGTCACCACGCCGGCGATGACGATGATGATGGAAATGACCGAGGCGAAAATGGGGCGGTGGATGAAGAACTGGGAAAGCATCTTCGCCGCCGACCCTTATTCGGCCGCTTTACTGGTCTGTTGGCCGGACGGGCCGAGGGCCGATGCCGTGTAGGCGGCCATTTCGGCCTCTTCCGGATCCACCTTGGCGCCGTCGCGGGCGCGCTGAACGCCGTTGACCACGACCTTTTCGCCCGCGGCGAGGCCGTCCTCGATGACGCGCAGCCCGTCTATCAGCTGTCCGGTGACGACGGGGCGTTTCACGATGACGTTTTCCGCGCCCAGCACATAGAGGTAGCGGCCGCCCTGGTCCAGACCGATGGCCCGCTCGGTGACCAGGGGAATGTCCTGGCGCTGAGACAGTGGAATGCGCAGCCGCACGAAGAGGCCGGAGATCAAAGGCGCCTGGGGCGGCGGATTGGCGAAGCGGGCGCGCAGTTGCAGGGTCCCGGTATCCGGGTTCAGGGCCGATTCGGCGAAGTCCAGCACCCCTTTGAAAGGATAGTCCTGTTGGTCGCCGGTGGACATCTCGACCTGGAAGTCGCCGCGGCCTTCCGCCGCTTCGGTGTCTCCCTCGGCGCGCATGCGCTCCATGACCACCAGCAGATCGCGCTCGTTGATGGTGAAATAGACGTACATGGGGTCGCTGTCGGTGATGGTGGCCAGGTGCGTGGCCCCCTCTTCGCCGACCAGGTTGCCGGCGTCCACCAGGTTGCGCCCGATGCGGCCTTTGATCGGCGCGCGGATGTCGGTGTACTCAAGGTTCAGCTCGGCCTGCTGCAGGGCGGCTTCCTTGACCGAAACGTCGGCGGCCGCGCTGCGGGCGGTGGCCTCGGCCTCGTCCAGTTTGGCTTGGGAGACGTTGCCGCGCTTGATCAGCTCCTTGGCGCGTTCCAGCGCCTTGTCGGCCTCGATCTTCTGGGCCTTTGCGCTTTGCAGTTGCGCCTCGGCGATCTCCAGGTCCGCCTGGTATTCGCGCTGGTCGATGATGAACAGGGGCGCGCCCGCCTCGATGTAGGTGCCGGGCTCGAAGGAAAGGGTCTGCAGGGTTCCGGGAACGCGGGCCCGCACGTCGACCACCGCCGCGGCTTGCGTGGTGCCGGTGAAGTAGAGGTAGTCGGTGATCTCCTGAACTGCCGGGGCGGCGACGGTCACCTTGGGCGGCGGCGGCTCGACATAGGTGTTGCCGTCTTCGCAGGCCGTCAGAGCCAGCAGGACGCAAACCGCGGGTAGGAATCGCATTATGGCCACCGGGTCGCAGTGAACGCGCAATCTTCTCCGGTAGTTTAGCGCAGAGTTAAGCGGGCTGGCTATCAGTCCTTCTAAATAAAACAGCTAGCCAAGTGAAACGGCTAGGAGAAGGCGCCGGGTGCCTTCATCCGCAGCAGGTGGCGCAGCAGGTTGGCATAGCCGCGGGCGTCGTTGATCGACCGGTGATCGTGCGGCACGTGGCCCATCCACTCCGGCGGATAGCCCCCGGTGAAACAAGCCGCGAAGTCCCAGCCGCTGCGTCCGGCGGCGAAGGCCTGGATGCAGAGCCCGGCGGTGTAGAACAGCCGCTCCCCCTCCCAGGGGCCTTTCAGCATGCGCAGGCCGAGAAAACGGCGCAGATAGTAGTCGATCCAGGCGCCGTCGAAGGCCAGCGGATGGGCGGCGAAGATCGGCTGGCCGGGCAGGGCACGCAGCCAGTCGGCGTAGCGCGCCATCTCGGCTGCGGGCGACTGCGGGTTCGTCGTCGCGGCGGCCCAGGCCTCCGGGAAGCCCTGGAACCACTTTATGGTGACGGGATCCTCGCCGGCTTCCGGCAGGGTCTCCAACACCGTTTCGAAGCTGTCGATCTCGCTACCGCCGGCATCGACCGCCACCGAGGCGAAGGCCAGCATGGAATGCTCGCCCGGCGTCGGGCCGTTCACCTCGATGTCGGTGACCACGTAGACGGGGCTCGCAAGGGGGGTCATCACACCTCGTAGCCGGCGGCGGTGAGGGCCTCGCCGGCCACCTCGCAGTAGAGCCTGTTGCATTCCTCGTCGAAGTGGTTCTTCCAGTCGCCGGCGATGCCCTTGCGCAGGAAGCTCTTGGGGTCGGCCTCGCCGGGCCGGCGGCCGCCCGAGGCGACCGAGAAGGCGTTGCGCGCGACGATCTCGGCCACCGTGGGCTCGGAGGCGTCGCAGCCGAACCAGCTGAAGAGGCGGGCCATTTCGGCCTCGGCGTCTGCCAGCAGGCTCTCGTAGCGGATCGCGAAGTGGCGCTCGGGGTTGTCCGCGGCGTCCTTCCGGAACTTCGCCATGGTGTCGCGCCAGGTGGCGGCATGGCCCTGGAGGCGCCCGACGAAGTCGGCGCGGTTCTCCGCGGCCAGGGGCTCGCGCTCGGGATAGAGGTGGAACCAGAGGGAGACGTAGCAGTCGCGCCCGTCGCGGGTGGTGGAGACCATGCGCGCCTCCGGCAGGATGGCCCGCCAGGAGATCAGGTCGCGCTTATAGTCCGGGTCCTTGTCGCCGATCCACTTGAGGGCACCGCCTTTGCCGGCGGCCGTGGCCCCGCGGTGCACGGCGGCCAAGCGGTCCAGGAAGAGGTACTGCATGACCGCCCGGGCCTGCGGCTGGGCCAGCGGCGGGTAGACCGCTTCGTCCTTGTAGATCTTGTCGTTGGTTTTCCTGAGGGCGTCGTTATAGGCGCGGATCGCCGGGGCGAGTTGCGTCAGGAAGACATTCAGCTTGCTCTCGCCGCCGCAGGCGATTTCCGGGTGGCTGTCCAGCATGCGCTGCAGCCAGGTGGTGCCGGACTTGGTGACCCCGGTCACGATGAAAGTGCCGACGTTCTCCAGCAGCTCCTGGAGTTCTTCGGCCCCTGACAGCAGTTTCACGGTCGCCGTTCCTCACCCGGTGGTGGACTATCTATTGACCCTCTTATCGGCCTGGCCGGGCGATGTCCACCACCGCCGGGCCTCTCCGGTATGGCGGTCAGTCCGCCAGTGCGGCAAGAAGTCGCTGAACCGGTCTGAACCGTCGCCCACAAGCAAAATAAGGTTGAATCAAGTGGTCCTGACCGTCATTAACATGGGCCCCCCTAGGTCAAAGGCCCAATTGCTTTGACTAAGGGGGAGTTCGTACTAGTTGCTAGCCGCCTGAGGCCGCCCAAAGCCGCCTGGGCAGCGATCTTGGTATGATTCAGGGCACAATTCGGGGCACACAAGGGGACAATCCAGGTATGAAGATCGCTATTCCCAAGGAACAGCGCCCGGACGAGACGCGTGTCGCGGCGTCGCCTGAGACGGTGAAAAAGCTCATCAATCTGGGCTTCGAAGTTGCCGTCGAGAAGGGCGCCGGGCTGGGCGCGGCCATTCCCGACGAGGCTTTCGAGAAAGCCGGCGCGAAGATCGCCGCCGACGCCACCGTCGCTTTCGGCGAGGCCGATGTCATCGCCAAGGTGCGCCGTCCGCTGCCGGAGGAGACCAAGGGCCTGAAATCCGGCGCCCTGGTGGTCTCCATCATGGATCCCTTCCGGGCCGGCGACGAGCTGAAGCCGCTGCAGGATTGCGGCGTCACCGCTTTCGCCATGGACCTGATTCCGCGCATCACCCGCGCCCAGTCGATGGACGTGCTGTCCTCGCAGTCGAACCTCTCCGGCTACAAGGCGGTACTGGATGCCGCCTCGGTCTACGGCTCGGCCTTCCCGCAGATGATGACGGCGGCCGGCACCGTACCGCCGGCCAAGGCCCTGGTGATGGGCGCCGGCGTCGCCGGCCTGCAGGCCATCGCCACCGCCAAGCGTCTGGGCGCCATCGTCTCGGCGACCGACGTGCGCCCGGCGGCCAAGGAGCAGGTGGAAAGCCTGGGCGGCAAGTTCGTCGCGGTCGAGGACGAGGAGTTCAAGCAGGCCGAGACCGCCGGCGGCTACGCCAAGGAAATGAGCGACGAGTACAAGAAGAAGCAGGCCGCGCTGACCGCCGAGACCATCGCCAAGATGGACATCGTGATCACCACCGCGCTGATCCCGGGCCGTCCGGCGCCGAAGCTCATCACCAGGGAAATGGTCGAGTCCATGAAGCCGGGCTCGGTCATCGTCGACCTGGCGGTGGAGACCGGCGGCAACTGCGAGCTGTCCGAGGCCGGCAAGGTGGTCGACCACAACGGCGTGAAGATCGTCGGCTACGTGAACGTGCCCAGCCGCTTGGCGGCGGACGCCTCGGCGCTCTACGCCCGCAACATCTTCAATTTCATCGAACTCCTGGTCGACAAGGAAGAGAAGAAGTTGGCGGTGAACTGGGAGGACCAGATCGTCGCCGAGACCTGCATCATCCGCGACGGCAAGATCGTGCACCCCGCGCTTAATCCTGAGGCTGGGGGCCCTGAAGCTGGGGGCGGCGAGAAGGAGACTCCCAAGGAGGAGGCTCCGGCCGCGCCGGAAGCGGCTGAGGAAAAATCCGATAACTCTAGCGACGGACAGGGAGGCTGACGTCCATGGCCAACGAGACCTTCTCTGAACACGCCGCAGAGGTTGCCAATCAGGCGCGCGACCTCGCCAACGAGGTGGCGTCCCTGGCAGTCGAAGCCGGCCGCATGACGGCGGAGACGACCGCCGGTCACGGTTCGGCCACCCTGGTGGTGGGGCTCACCGTTTTCGTGCTGGCGGTCTTCGTCGGCTATCACGTGGTCTGGCGCGTCACGCCGGCGCTGCACTCGCCGCTCATGGCGGTGACCAACGCGATTTCCTCGGTGATCATCGTCGGCGCGCTGATCGCCGCCGGGCCGGCGGACGTCGGCTTCAGCGAGATCATGGGAACCCTGGCGGTCATTCTCGCCTCGGTGAACATCTTCGGCGGCTTCATCGTCACCCAGCGCATGCTGTCCATGTTCAAGAAGAAGAAGTAGAGGGGCTGGACAATCATGAACGCTGATCTCGCAGCACTGCTGTATCTCGTCGCCGCCATCTGCTTCATCCTGGCGCTGCGCGGCCTGTCGCATCCGACCACCAGCCGCTCGGGCAATCTGTACGGCATGGTCGGTATGACCATCGCCATCCTCACCACCCTGGCCCTGCCGGGCGTGGTGAGCTATGGGCTCATCATCGCCGGCATCGTGATCGGCGGCGCCATCGGCACCGTCATCGCGCTGAAGATCCAGATGACGGCCCTGCCGCAGCTGGTGGCGGCCTTCCACTCGCTGGTCGGTCTCGCCGCGGTCTTCGTGGCCGCCGCCGCCTTCTTCCGGCCGGAAGCCTATGGCATCGGCGTGCCCGGCGATATCAAGGTGGCCAGCCTCATCGAGATGTCGCTCGGCGTGGCCATCGGCGCCATCACCTTCACCGGCTCGCTGGTCGCCTTCGCCAAGCTGCAGGGCCTGGTCAGCGGCCGGCCGCTGGTCTTCCCGCTGCAGCATCCCCTGAACGCGGTCCTCGGCATCCTGCTGGTGGTGCTGATCGCCTGGCTCTGCGTCGGCCAGTCGCCGGCGATGTTCTGGCTCATCGTCGTCCTGGCCCTGGCCCTCGGCTTCCTGCTGATCCTGCCGATCGGCGGCGCCGACATGCCGGTCGTCGTGTCTATGCTCAACTCCTACTCCGGCTGGGCGGCCTGCGGCATCGGCTTTACGCTGCACAACAACCTGCTGATCATCACCGGCGCGCTGGTCGGCTCCTCGGGCGCCATCCTCAGCTACATCATGTGCAAGGGGATGAACCGCTCGATCTTCAACGTCATCCTCGGCGGTTTCGGCGGCGAAACCGCCGGCGCGGCGGCCGGGGCGGGGGACGACGACCGCCAGGTCAAGTCGGGCGCCGCCGACGACGCGGCCTTCCTGATGGGCAATGCCGAGAAGGTGATCATCGTCCCGGGCTACGGCATGGCCGTCGCCCAGGCCCAGCACGCCCTGCGCGAGATGGCCGACCTGCTGAAGGCCAAGGGCGTCGACGTGCGCTACGCCATCCATCCGGTGGCCGGGCGCATGCCGGGGCACATGAACGTGCTGCTGGCCGAGGCCAACGTGCCTTACGACGAGGTCTTCGAGATGGACGAGGTCAACCGGGACTTCGCCGGCACCGACGTGACCTTCGTCATCGGCGCCAACGACATCACCAACCCGGCGGCGAAGACCGATCCGGCCTCGCCGATCTACGGCATGCCGATCCTCGACGTCGACAAGTCCGGGCAGGTGCTCTTCGTGAAGCGCTCCATGGCCAGCGGCTATGCCGGGGTGCAGAACGAACTGTTCTTCCGCGACAACACCATGATGCTGTTCGGCGACGCCAAGAAGATGTGCGAAGACATCGTGAAGGCCCTCGAGCAGGACTAGGGGGAGCAGGTCTAGGGGGAGCAGGTCTAGGGGGAGCAGGACTAGGCACTCGCCCGTAAGCCGGAATCGGTCGCTGCCGGGACAGCCCGGCGGCGGCTTCCGGCCTCAAAATCGACCCTTAAGGAGCGGCTCCGGACTTGATCCGGGGCCGCTTCCGGTTCACCCTCCGGGCAAAGCTCGAAAACAGGCCCTGAAACAGGTAGGCATGTCCCAAATCACCCCAAAAAACGTCAGGGTTTCTGTGGGTAAGATCCCCGCAACCGTGATCACCGGCTTCCTCGGCGCCGGCAAGACCAGCGCCATCCGCCACCTGCTGCAGAACGCGCGGGGACGGCGTATCGCCCTGGTGATCAACGAGTTCGGGGACTTAGGCGTCGACGGCGAGATCCTGAAGGGCTGCGGCATCGAGAGCTGTGGCGAGGACGACGTGGTGGAACTGGCCAACGGCTGCATCTGCTGCACCGTGGCCGACGACTTCCTGCCCACCATCCAGGCCCTGCTCGACCGGCCGCAGCCGCCCGACCACATCGTCATCGAGACCTCCGGCCTGGCGCTGCCGAAGCCGCTGGTCAAAGCCTTCGCCTGGCCGGAGGTGCGCACCCGCACCACGGTCGACGGCGTCATCACGGTGATCGACGGGCCGGCCGTGGCCGACGGCCTCTTCGCCGGCGATCCCGAGGCCGTGGCGGCCCAGCGCGAGGCCGACGAGACCCTGGACCACGACACCCCGCTGGAGGAGCTCTTCGAGGAGCAGCTGGCCTGCGCCGACATGGTGGTGATCAACAAGGCCGACCTGCTGGACGAGGCGCGCCTCGCGGAAGTCGAAGCCGTGGTCGCCCGCCACCTGCGCCCGGCGGTCAAGATTCTGCGCGCCAGCCACGGCGCCCTCGACGTTGCCGTGCTGCTCGGCCTCGACGCGGCGGCGGAGGACGATCTCGACAGCCGCTGGTCGCACCACGACGCGGCCGGCGAGCACGACCACGACGACTTCACCTCCTTCACCGTCGATCTGGGCGAGACGGAGAACCCGGACGCCCTGCTGGAGCGCCTGCGCCCGGTGATCGCCGCCCACGGCGTCTTGCGCGTGAAGGGCTTTGCCGCGGTCACCGGCAAGGCCATGCGCCTGGTGGTGCAGGGTGTCGGCGAACGCCTGCAGCACTACTACGACCGCGACTGGCGCCCGGAAGAGAGTCGCGCCACCCGCCTCGTCTTCATCGGCGAGACCGGCCTGGACGAAGCGGCGATCCGCGCGGCCTTCGCTGCCTAAGGCAGAGGACGATGCATCTTCTCCAGGCCACGCCCGGCGCCGTCACCGACGGCTCG
This sequence comes from Kiloniellaceae bacterium, assembly GCA_048268885.1. Lineage (GTDB taxonomy): Bacteria > Pseudomonadota > Alphaproteobacteria > Kiloniellales > Kiloniellaceae > Pelagibius. The sequence continues at coordinate 119,455 of JBLWUP010000005.1, forward strand.
GAAGCCGTCGACCTGGGCCAGGACCCCGGCGACATCGTCTTTCTCTCGGCGGCGGACAGCGAGCTGGCGGCGCTCTCGGCGGCGCAAGCCACCTTGGGGGAGGGCGCGCCCAGCCTGCGTCTCGCCAACCTCATGCAGCTCGGCCACAACATGTCGGTCGATCTCTACGTGGAGCAGGTCATCAGGGGGGCCAAGCTGGTGGTGGTGCGCCTGCTGGGCGGCGAGAGCTACTGGCCCTACGGCGTTGAGCAGATCCATGCGGCCTGCCGCCAGCGCGGCGTCAAGCTGGCCATGCTGCCGGGCGACGAGCAGCCCGACCCGGGCCTCTCGGCCTTCTCGACCCTGGAAGAAGAGGCCGCCTTCCGCCTCTGGCGCTACTGCATCGAGGGCGGGCCGGAGAACGCCCGCAACTTCCTCGCCTACGCGGCCAGCCTGCTGGGGCGGGACATCGACTGGCAGGAGCCGCGCCCGCTGTTACGCGCCGGGCTCTACTGGCCCGGCAAGACCCAGCCGGGCCTCGACGACCTGCGCGCCGAGTGGCGCACGGCGGCGCCGGTCGCGGCCATCGTGTTCTACCGGGCGCTGCTGCAGGCCGGCAACCTGGCGCCGGTCGACGCCCTCATCGCGGCTTTGCGGGAGCAGGGCGTCAACCCGCTGCCGCTCTACTGCAACTCCCTGAAGGACGCCCAGTCGGCGGAGGTGGTGCGCGACCTGCTGACCGAGTCTTCGGCAGAGATCGTGCTCAATGCCACCGGCTTCGCGCTCTCGGCGCCAGGTGCGGCGCGCGCCGACACGCCGTTCGACGCCTGCGACGGGCCGGTGCTGCAGGTGGTCTTCTCCGGCGGCAACGCCGCGGCCTGGGAAACGGGCACCACCGGCCTTTCGGCCCGCGACATCGCCATGAACGTCGCCCTGCCGGAGGTCGACGGCCGGGTGCTGACCCGTGCGGTCTCCTTCAAGGGCGAGGCGCGCTACGACCCGGCGACCCAGACCTCCGTCGTGGCCTACGAACCGCAGGCCGACCGTATCGACTTCGTTGCCGCGCTGACCGCCAACTGGCTGCGCCTCAGGCGCCTGCCGGCGGCCAAGCGGTCGCTGGCCATCGTGCTGGCCAACTACCCGAACCGTGACGGGCGCCTCGGCAACGGCGTCGGGCTGGACACGCCCGCCGGCACCATGAACCTCCTGCGCAGGCTGAAGGAAGCTGGCTACGACTGCGGTGCGTTGCCCGCGGACGGGCAGACCCTCATCGAGCGCCTGGCGGCGGGACCGACCAACGATCTGACCGACCGCGCCGCGCGGCCCGGCGGCGAGCTCTACGCCGTCTCCGCCTACAAACGCTTTTTCTCGAAGCTTTCCGAAAAGGTCCGCGAGGCGGTCACCGCCCGCTGGGGCGCGCCGGAGAACGATCCCTTCGTCGAGGGCGACAGCTTCCGCCTCGCGGCTTTCAAGCTCGGCAAGGTGGTCATCGGGCTGCAGCCGGCGCGCGGCTACAACATCGATCCCGTTTCCAGCTACCACGATCCGGCCCTGGTGCCGCCGCACGGCTATCTCGCCTTCTATGCCTGGCTGCGCGAGGCGGTGGGCGTACAGGCCGTCGTCCACATGGGCAAGCACGGGAACCTGGAATGGCTGCCGGGCAAGGCCCTGGCGCTCAGCGAAGCCTGCTTCCCGGAGGCGGTCTTCGGGCCGCTGCCGCACCTCTATCCCTTCATCGTGAACGATCCCGGCGAGGGCACCCAGGCCAAGCGCCGCGCCCAGGCGGTGATCGTCGATCACCTGACGCCGCCGCTGACCCGCGCGGAGAGCTACGGCCCCCTGGCGGAGCTGGAGCGCCTGGTGGACGAATACTACGAGGCCTCGGGCCTCGACCCGCGCCGCCTAAAGGTGCTGCGCGAGGCGATCCTGGAGCTTTCCGCCACGACCGGCCTCGACAAGGACTGCGGCATTGCCGGTGAGGACGATCCCGACACGGCGCTGGGCAAGCTCGACAATCATCTCTGCGAGCTGAAGGAGCTGCAGATCCGCGACGGCTTGCACATTTTCGGCCAGGCGCCGGAGGGACAACAGCTCACCGACCTGCTGGTGGCGCTGACCCGCCTGCCGCGCGGCAAGGGGGAGGGTGGCGACGCCTCGCTCATCCGCGCGCTGGCGAAGGATCTCGGTCTTGCCAAAGGGGAAATGGAGGGCTTCGATCCGCTGGACTGCGTGCTGGGCGAGGCCTGGAACGGGCCGCGCCCGAAAGTCCTTGGCGAGCCGAAAGGTTGGCGCACCCAGGGCGACACGGTGGAGCGCCTGGAGGATCTGGCGCAGGCGCTGGTCTCGGGCGCGCGCCGCGCCGATCCGGCCTGGACCCGCAGCACCGCCGTGCTGGCGACGATCGAGAGCGTGGTGCGCCCCGCCGTCGCCGCCTCGGGCGAAGCGGAACTCGCCGGCATTCTCACCGGTCTCAAGGGGCGCTTCATCGAGCCGGGTCCCTCCGGCGCGCCGACGAGCGGGCGCCTCGACGTGCTGCCCACCGGGCGCAACTTCTATTCCGTCGACACCCGCACCGTGCCGACCCCGGCCGCCTGGCAGCTCGGCTGGGCCTCCGCCGAACGGCTGCTGCTGCGCCACCGGCAGGAGGAAGGCGCCTGGCCGCGCCGCCTGGCGCTTTCGGCCTGGGGCACCGCCAACATGCGCACCGGCGGCGACGACATCGCCCAGGCCCTGGCGCTCATGGGCGTGAAGCCGACCTGGGAGACCGCCTCGCGCCGCATCACCGGTTTCGAGATTCTGCCGCTGTCGGTGCTCGACCGGCCGCGCGTCGACGTGACCCTGCGCGTCTCCGGCTTCTTCCGCGACGCCTTTCCGGCGCAGATCGACCTGGTGGACTCGGCGGCGCGCGCGGTGGCGGCGCTGGACGAGCCGCCGGAGCAGAACCCGCTGGCCGCGCAGGTGGCCGAGGACCGCGCAAAGATGATCGCCGAGGGCGCGTCGGAGGACGAGGCGGCGCGCCGCGCCGGCTTCCGCGTCTTCGGCTCCAAGCCCGGCGCCTACGGTGCGGGCCTGCAGGCCCTCATCGACGAGCGCGGCTGGCGCGAGGCGGCAGACCTCGCCAAGGCCTATCTCGCCTGGGGCGGCTTTGCCTATGGCGCCGGGGCGGGCGGGCAGGCGGCGCAGGGCTTGTTCGAGGACCGCCTGAGCAAGGTCGAAGCCGTCGTTCACAACCAGGACAACCGCGAGCACGACCTGCTGGATTCCGACGACTACTACCAGTTCGAGGGCGGTATGACGGCGGCGGTGGAGCATCTCTCCGGTGCGCGCCCCGTGGTCTACCACAACGATCACTCGCGCCCGGAAAGTCCGAAGATCCGCACCCTGGAAGAGGAAATCGCCCGCGTGGTGCGCGCCCGGGTGGTCAATCCCAAGTGGATCGCCGGCGTCATGCGCCACGGCTACAAGGGCGCCTTCGAGATGGCGGCCACGGTCGACTATCTCTTCGCCTTCGCCGCCACGACCGGCGCCGTTGCCGATCATCACTTCGACGCCGTCTACGCGGCTTACCTGGAAGACCCCGCCGTGCGATCCTTCCTGGAAGATCACAACCCGGCAGCGCTTACCGAAATGGCCGAGCGCCTGGCCGAGGCGCAGGAGCGGGACCTCTGGCGTCCGCGCTCCAACTCCGCCGCCGCCGAACTGAATGGCTTGAGAAAGCCGCCCAAGCAAGATGTGGAGGTTGCCTGACGATGGCTGAGCTGAGCGAAGACGACATCAACGCCCGCGCCAACGAGAAGGCGAAGAAGCGCAAGGCCGCGCGCGAGAAGATGCTGGCCGACAAGACCAAGGAGAAAGGCCTGCTCATCGTCCACACCGGCAAGGGCAAGGGCAAGTCGACGGCGGCCTTCGGCCTGGTGTTCCGCGCCCTGGGCAACGGCATGAAGGTCGGTATCGTGCAGTTCGTGAAGGGAAAGTGGGAGACCGGCGAGCGTCACGCGCTGGAGAAGTTCGGCGACCAGGTGACCATCAAGGCTATGGGCGAAGGCTTCACCTGGGACACCCAGGACCGCGCGCGTGACATCGCCGCCGCCAAGGGCGCCTGGGAGATGGCCAAGGAAATGATCGACGCCTGCCGGGGTGAAGATCGCCCCTACGACATGATCCTGCTGGACGAGTTGAACATCGTGCTGCGCTACGATTACCTGCCGCTGGCCGAGGTCGTCGCGTTCCTGGAGAGCCGCCCGGAGATGCTGCACGTCATCGTGACGGGACGCAACGCGAAGCAGGAATTGATCGATGCCGCCGACCTGGTGACCGAGATGACCCAGGTGAAGCATCCCTTCCGCGAGCAGGGCGTGAAGGCCCAACTGGGAATCGAGTTCTGATGACCAGAACACCGGCCATCATGATCCCAGCTATCATGATCCAGGGCACCGGCTCCGACGTCGGCAAGTCCCTGCTGGTGGCCGGGCTCTGCCGCGCTTTTACCAAACGCGGCCTGGCCGTGCGTCCCTTCAAGCCGCAGAACATGTCCAACAACGCGGCGGTGACGGCGGACGGCGGCGAGATCGGCCGGGCCCAGGCCCTTCAGGCGCGCGCCTGCGGCGTGGCGCCGAGCACCGACATGAACCCGGTGCTGCTGAAACCGCAGAGCGAGATCGGCGCGCAGGTGGTGGTGCAGGGCAAAATTCTCGGCAATGCCAAGGCGCGTGACTATCAGGCGATGAAGGCCGATCTGCTGCCCAAGGTGCTGGAGAGTTTCCAGCGTCTCGGCGCGCAGGCCGACCTCGTCATCGTCGAAGGCGCGGGCAGCCCGGCGGAGGTGAACCTGCGTCAGGGCGACATCGCCAACATGGGCTTCGCCGAAGCCGCCGACCTGGCCGTGATCCTGGTCGCCGACATCGACCGCGGCGGGGTCATCGCCTCGCTGGTCGGCAGTCATCAGGTGCTGCCCGCGTCGGAGGCGCGCCGCGTTGCCGGCTATGTGGTGAACAAATTCCGCGGCGACGTGAGTCTGTTCGACGAGGGCCTGGCGATCATCACGGCGCGCAGCGGCTGGCCGTCGCTGGGCGTGGTGCCGTTCTTTCCGGCCGCCGCCAAACTGCCCGCGGAGGACGCCGTGGCGCTGTCGCGTGCCGAAGCGGCCGTGGGGCGCGCGATCAAAGTCGCGGTGCCGCAGCTGGCCCGCATCGCCAACTTCGACGATCTCGACCCGCTGATCGCCGAGCCCGACGTGGCGGTGGATTTCGTCGAGCCGGGCCGCGCGCTGCCCGGCGATGCCGACCTGGTGATCCTGCCGGGCTCCAAGGCGACCCTGGCCGACCTCGCCTTCCTGCGGGCGCAGGGCTGGGACATCGACCTGGCGGCACACCTGCGCCGCGGCGGGCGGGTGCTCGGCCTCTGCGGCGGCTACCAGATGCTCGGTCAAAGCATCGCCGACCCGGAGGGCATCGAGGGCCCGGCGGGTGAAGCGGTCGAGGGCCTGGGACTGCTGGAGGTCGAGACGCTGCTGACCGGCGACAAGGCGCTGAAGGAGGTGCGGGGCACCCACCTGGAAAGCGCCCGCGCGATCCACGGCTACGAAATGCACGTCGGCGTGACGACCGGCCTCGGGCTCTCGCGGCCTTTTCTCGATCTAGATGGCCGCTGGGAGGGCGCCGTTTCGAGCGGCGGCCAGGTGGCCGGTTGCTACCTGCATGGGCTTTTCGCCGACGACGGCTTCCGCGCCGCCTACCTGGGCGCCCTGAAGGACCGCGCGGCCTCGGGCCTGGCCTATGACGCCCAGGTAGAGACGGTTCTGGACCAGCTCGCGGCGCATCTGGAGGCGCATCTCGACCTCGACCGGATGCTGGATATAGCGGGGGGAAAGGTCGTGGCGCATTTCCCTTTGCCCCGCCCCCAACGGGCCCCGTAAAGTCCGGCCAATTCAAAGAAGCAGCCAGGCAGGCAATCTAAGGAGAGCGTTATGAGCAAGATCGGCGTTATGGTCTGCGGGCACGGCAGCCGCGACGAGGGTGCGGTGCGCGAGTTCGACGCGGTGGCCCGCGGCATCCGCGAACGGCTGCCCCAGTACGACGTCGAAAGCGGCTTTCTGGAGTTCGCCACGCCGATCATACGAACCGGCCTCGATAAGCTGCGGGAAAAGGGCGTCACCCGCTGCCTGGCCGTGCCCGGCATGCTCTTCGCCGCCGGCCACGCCAAGAACGACATCCCCTCAGTGCTGAACACCTACCAGGCCCAGCACCCGGAGATGACCATCGAGTACGGCCGCGAGCTGGGCATCGATCCCAAGCTGATCCAGGCCGCCGCCGCGCGCATCGAAGCGGCGCTGGAAGCGGCTGGGAATGACGTGCCGCGCCACGAGACCCTGCTCATGGTGGTGGGGCGCGGCGCCTCCGATCCCGACGCCAACTCCAACGTCGCCAAGGTCATGCGCCTGCTGTGGGAAGGCTTCGGCTTCGGCTGGGGCGAGACCTGCTATTCGGGCGTCACCTTTCCGCTGGTCGAGCCGGGGTTGGAGCACGCCGCCAAGCTCGGCTACCGGCGCATCGTCGTTTTTCCCTACTTCCTCTTCACCGGCATCCTGGTGAAGCGCATCTACGACTACACAGACCGGGTCGCGGCGCGCCATCCGGAGATCGAGTTCGTGAAGGCGGGTTACCTGAACGACCATCCGGCGGTGCTCGACGCCTTCGCCGAGCGGGTTCAGGAGATCCTGGACGGTGAGAACCTGATGAACTGCAAGCTCTGCAAGTACCGCGAACAGGTGCTGGGCTTCGAGGCCGAGGTCGGGCTGGCGCAGGAAAGCCATCACCATCATGTGGAAGGTATCGGCACCGGCGCGGCGGATCACGGCCACGATCACGGCCACGATCATGACCACGATCATTCTCACGACCATGGGCATCATCACCATCATGACCATGATCACGCGCAATCGCCTGATCACGGCCATACCCATGGTCACGGGCATGACCACGGGCATGATCACCACCATCATCCCTATCCCCACGCCGACCACCCCCACGGGCCGGTCAGCATGAAGAAGAAGTCGGCCTAGCGATGCCCTCTGTCGTCTCCGACAACCTCCAACTGTCATGCTCGGGCTTGTCCCGAGCATCCAGGGCAGCCTGCACCGTCTTGTCTGCGGAGGCATGGACCCTCGGGACAAGCCCGAGGGTGACGATCGAGTTTGGGGGTGACGCGTGACCACCACTCTCGACGACTACATCCGCGATCCGCAGGAGATCACCCGGCGCTCCTTCGAGATCGTGCGCGCGGAAACCGATCTCTCGGCTCTGCCGGGGGACGTCGGCGAGATCGCGCTGCGCGTGGTGCACGCCTGCGGCATGCCGGAGATCGCCGCGGATCTGGCCTATGCGGGCGAACTGGCCGGGGCCGGCCGCGCGGCCCTGCAGGCCGGCGCGCCGGTCCTCGCCGACTGCGAGATGGTGGCGGACGGCGTGACCCGCGCGCGCCTGCCCGCCGGCAACCGCGTTCTCTGCACGCTGAACGATGCGCGCACGCCCGATCTGGCGAAACGGCGCGGCACGACACGCTCGGCGGCGGCGGTCGATCTTTGGGGCGAGAACCTGCAAGGCGCGGTGGTCGCCATCGGCAATGCACCGACCGCGCTTTTCCGCCTGATGGAAATTCTCGCCGAAGGTGCGCCGCGCCCGGCGGTGATCCTCGCGTTCCCCGTCGGCTTCGTCGGCGCGGCGGAATCGAAAGAGGCGCTTGTTGCCGCCGATCTCGGCGTGCCCTACCTCACGCTGCGCGGCCGGCGCGGCGGCAGCGCCATGGCGGCGGCGGCGCTGAACGCGCTGGCCCGCGCGGGGCTGTAAACGCAATGCTGGAGAGCGCAAAACCCTGGCTTTCCATCGTCGGCATCGGCGAGGACGGACTCGACGGGCTGACCGCGCCGGCGCGCGCGCTGGTCGATGATGCGGAGATTCTCGTCGGCGGCGAACGCCATCTCGCGATGCTGCCGGACGACGACCGCGAGCGTCTCGCCTGGCCGTCACCGCTCTCTGCGCTGCTCGATAAAATCGAATCTCTTCGCGGCACACGCGTTTGCGTTTTGGCGACAGGCGATCCTTTGTGGTATGGGGTCGGTGTCTCGCTGCTGAAGCGAATCCGGCGTAGCGAGATAGCCATCCTGCCCGGGCGGTCGGCGTTTACCCTGTCGGCCGCCCGGATCGGATGGCCCCTGGCGGAAGTGGAGTGTCTCACGCTGCACGGCCGGCCGCTTTCGCTGCTGCATCCTTTCATCCAGCCCGATGCCAAGCTGCTCGTCCTCAGCGAGGATGCGACGACGCCCGCCGCTGTCGCGGCGCTGCTGACCGAGCGCGGCTACGGCGAGTCGCGCCTCACTGTCTTCGAGCATCTGGAGGGCGCGAAGGAACGGCGCCTCGACGGAACGGCCGCCCAGTGGCAGGCGAACGACATCGCCGATTTCAACACCCTGGCGGTGGTCTGTGTCGCCGGTCCCGAGGCGCGGCTCCTGCCGCGCACGCCGGGCCTGCCCGACGATGCCTTCCGTCACGACGGCCAGATGACCAAGCGCGAGGTGCGCGCGGCGACGCTTTCGGCACTCATGCCGGTCCCCGGGCAACTGCTGTGGGACGTCGGCGCGGGCTGCGGCTCGGTTGCGGTGGAATGGATGCGCGCCGCGCCGCGCGCCGGCGCCGTCGCCATCGAGCGCAAGGCTGAACGCCGCGCCATGATCGCCGAGAACGCCGAGGCGCTGGGCACGCCCTTGATGAAAGTCGTCGCCGGCGACGCGCCGGAGGCGCTCTACGGGCTGGAACTGCCCGATGCGGTCTTCATCGGCGGCGGCGTCTCCAATCCCGGCCTCATCGAGGTCTGCTGGACCAAGCTGAAGCCCGGCGGACGCCTCGTCGCCAATGCCGTGACCCTGGAAGGCGAGGCGGCTTTGCTCGCCTGGCAGAAAGAACACGGCGGCGCGCTGACCCGCTTCGCCGTCTCCCGCGCCGAGCCGGTCGGGCCCTTCCAGGGCTGGCGGCCGATGATGCCGGTGACGCAATATCAGAGTACGAAGACATGACCGGTACCCTCTACGGCCTCGGCATCGGCCCGGGCGATCCCGAGCTTATCACCCTGAAGGCGCTGCGCCTGCTGCAGGCGGCGCCGGTGCTAGCCTACCCGGCGCCGGAAGAGGGCGACAGCCTGGCCCGCGCCATCGTCGCCGGCCACCTGCCCGGCGGGCAGACCGAGATCGCCATTCGCATGCCCATGGTGGCGGCGCGTTTTCCGGCGCAGGAGGTCTACGACCGCGCGGCGGCGGAGATCGGCGGGCACCTCGCCGCGGGGCGCGACGTGGTGGCGCTCTGCGAGGGCGATCCCTTCTTCTACGGCTCCTTCATGTATCTCTTCGGGCGCGTTGCCGAGAGCCACAAGGTCGAGGTGGTGCCGGGTGTGTCGTCGCTGACTGCCTGCGCGGCGGTGCTGGGCGCGCCGCTGGCCGCGCGCGACGACGTGCTGAACGTGGTGCCGGCGACGCTGGAACCGCACGTTCTGGCCGGACTGCTGCGCGACGCCGAGGCGGCGGCGATCATCAAGGTCGGCCGCCACTTGCAGAAGGTGCGCAAGGTGCTGGGGCTCCTCGGGCTGCTCGACCGTGCCCGCTACGTGGAGCGCGCGACCATGGCCGAGCAGCGCATCCTGCCGCTGGCGGAGATGGAGGAGGAGACGGCGCCCTACTTCTCCATGATCCTGCTGCACCGCCGGGGGGAGGCCTGGACATGCTGAATCTCGCCCCCGCCTTCATCGTGCTGACGCCGGGCGGCGCGGCCCTGGCCGAACGATTCAAATCCGTCTGCCCGCAGGCGCTGATCTGTGCCAAGCGCGGACGCGTCGAGGCCGCGGACGTCCTGTTCGACGACTTCACCGCCCAGGTGCAGGCCGTCTTCCTGGAGGGCCGGCCCGTCGTCGGCCTCTGCGCCGCGGGCACGCTGATCCGTGCCCTGGCGCCGGTCATCACCGACAAGCAAGGCGAGCCGCCGGTGATCGCCGTTGCCGAAGACGGCGGCGCGGTGGTGCCGCTGCTCGGCGGCCATCGCGGCGCCAACGATCTCGCGAAGGTCATCGCCGAGGCGCTGGGCGTCGAGGCGGCCGTGACCACCGCCGGCGACCGGCGTTTCGCCGTGGCGCTGGACGCGCCGCCGCCCGGCTGGCGTCTCGGCAATCCTGAGGACTACAAAGCCTTCACCGCCGCGCTGCTCGGCGGGAAGAGTCTGCGTCTGGACGGCGAAGCGCCCTGGCTGAGCGACAGCAGCCTGCCCTTTGCCGATGACGCTGCGCTGACCATCGAGGTGACCGAGAGGAACGGAACGCCGGGCGCGGCGCGTCTCGTCTACCATCCCGCGCGGCTCTGCCTCGGCGTCGGCTGCGAGCGGAACGCCGATCCGGCGGAGCTGGAGAGCCTGGTGCGCGAGACCCTGGCCGAAGCGGATCTCTCACCGCTGGCCGTCGCCGGGGTCTTTTCCATCGACGTGAAGGCTGACGAGACGGCGGTTCTGGCGCTGGCGGAGCGTCTGGGCGTGCCCGCGCGCTTCTTCGACGCCGCGACTTTGGAGGCCGAGACGCCGCGCCTCGCCAATCCCTCCGACCTGGTGTTCCGCGAGGTCGGCTGCCACGGCGTGGCCGAAGGCGCGGCGCTGGCCGCCGCCGGTCCCGACAGCACACTAATCGTCGCCAAGACCAAGTCGCAGCGCGCCACCTGCGCCATTGCTTTGGCGCCTGCCATCATCGACGCCACCTCGGCGGGCCGCGGGCGCGGCACCCTCAGTGTCATCGGTACCGGTCCGGGCGACGCGGTGTGGCGCACGCCGGAGGTGGAAGCCGCCGTGCTGGCCGCCACGGACCTGGTCGGCTACGGCCTCTACCTCGACCTGCTGGGGCCCTTGGCCGCCGGCAAGACGCGCCACGGCTACGAGCTGGGCGAGGAGGAAAAGCGCGTGCGCGTCGCCCTCGACCTCGCCGCGGAGGGCCGCGACGTGGCCCTGGTCTGCTCCGGCGATCCCGGCATCTACGCCATGGCGACCCTGGTCTTCGAACTGCTGGAACGCGGCGGGCGCAGCGACTGGAACCGCGTCGGCGTCACCGTCATGCCCGGCGTCTCGGCCCTGCAGGCGGCGGCGGCGCGTGCGGGCGCGCCCATCGGCCACGATTTCTGCACCATCTCGCTTTCGGATCTGCTGACGCCCTGGGCGGCGATCCAGCGTCGCCTGAAAGCGGCGGCGGAGGGCGACTTCGTCATCGCCTTCTACAATCCCGTCTCCAAGCGGCGCACGCGCCAGTTGGCCGAGGCGGTGGAGATCCTGAAGCGGCATCGCCCCGCCGACACCCCGGTGGTGCTGGCCCGCAACCTGGGCCGCGCAGGCGAGACGATCACCGTGGTCGATCTCGCCGAATTGACACCGGACATGGTCGACATGCTGACCGTGGTGCTGGTCGGCTCCAGCGAGACGCGGCGCGTCGCGCGGTCCGATGGCGGGGTCTGGGTCTATACGCCCCGGGGCTACGCCGACAAGGCGGCGAAATCTTCGTCAAAGATCTCGGGGGACGCGGCATGACCGTCTATTTCATCGGCGCCGGTCCCGGCGCGCCCGATCTCATCACCCTGCGCGGGCGCGACCTCATCGCGCGCTGCCCCGTGGTGCTCTACGCCGGCTCCCTGGTGCCGGAAGAGGTGGTGGCCTTCGCGCCGGAAGGCGCGCAGGTGACGGATACCGCGCCCATGACCCTCGACGAGATCCTCGCCGAGATCGAAGCCGCCCACGCGGCGGGGCAGGACGTGGCGCGGGTGCACTCCGGTGATCCCTCGCTCTACGGCGCCATCGCCGAGCAGATCCGCCGCCTGCGCAAGCTGGCGATCCCCTTCGAGATCGTGCCGGGCGTGCCGGCCTATGCCGCGGCCGCCGCCGCGCTGGAAAGCGAGCTGACCCTGCCCGAGGTGAGCCAGACGGTGATCCTGACGCGCACCACCATGAAGGCCTCGGCCATGCCGGAGGGCGAGGACCTGGCGACGCTCGGAAAATCGGGCGCGACGCTGGCCATCCATCTCTCGATCCGCAACCTGAAGCACATCGAGGCGGAATTGACGCCCCACTACGGCGCCGACTGCCCGGTGGCGGTGGTCTACCGCGCCTCCTGGCCGGACCAGCAGGTCATCCGCGGCACCTTGAGCGACATCCGCGGGAAGGTGCGCGCCGCCAAGATCACCCGGACGGCGCTGATCCTGGTCGGCCGCGTCCTCGGCGAGACCGACTTCATCGATTCCAAGCTCTACGACCCCAAGCACGTCCACGTCCTGCGCCCCAAACGCAGCGCGTGAAGCTTCCGCCCGCCGGCAACTCGTGGCCGTTCACGGGTTGTAAGCCTGCACGGGGCGCTTTACCGTTTCTGCCGAGAGCCTGATCGGGGCATGATCCGATCTATCTCTAATACATAGAGCAGATTCACAGGGTTGGTGGATCGCCTTCGGCGATCCCAGCCGACCCTGATCTGCTCTAGAAAGGTTGCGCGGGTGTCGGCCAGGGGGACTGCAACGCTTGCCTTCGCGGTCCGCAGCAAGGTTGTGCTGTGGCTGCTCGGTCAACTGCTCATGCCGCTGGCAGCACTGGCGGCCGTGCCGCTGATCGTCGCCCTTGCCTACGGAGAAGCCGGCTTTGCCCTGCGCTGCGCTGCGGCGGCCGGGGGTTTTGCAGTGGCCGGCTGGTTTCTGTCGCGCCTGGAAGCCTCCGCTGACGCGCGGGCCAGCGAGGCGATGACGGCGACGGCCCTGGTCTTCCTGGTTGCCGCTCTCGGAATGACCTGGCCGCTATCGAGCGACAAGGTGCCGCTGCTGGATGCGTGGTTTGAATCGGTCTCCGCCATCACCACCACCGGGCTCTCCACGCTGGGCGACGTGCAGGCTCATTCTCCCGCTTTCCTTTTCACTCGTGCCTGGATGCAGTGGTACGGCGGGCTGGCCATCGTCGTGCTGGCTCTGGCGCTGGTGCTGGAGCCGGGAATTGCCGCGCGGCGGCTCGTGACCGGAGAGGTGGAGGTTACCGATGTGGTCGGCGGTACGCGCCAGCGGGCGCGTCAGGCCCTCGTGGTCTACCTGCTGCTCACCGCCTTTGCCGTCGCGCTGCTGCTGTTGGCCGGCGCGGCGCCTTTCGATGCCGTGGTCCATGCGCTGGCCGCGGTATCGACCGGCGGTTTCTCGAGCCACAACGACAGCCTTGCCGGCCTCGGCGGCCCGAGGGCTGAGGTTGCCGCGATTGTCGTCTCCTTCGCCGGTGCTCTCTCCGTGATGCTCTACGTGCGGCTCTGGCAGGGCCGCTGGCGCAGCGTGCTGGCGGACGAGGATCTGCGGGCCCTGATTTGGGTCATCCTGGGTGGCGCCGTGCTGCTCGGCCTCTGTATGGTCTTGGTTGGCGGGCTTTCCTGGAGCGCGGCGTTGCACCACGCCCCGCTGATGGCCGCCTCGGCGCAGACGACGACCGGCTTTTCGACACTCGATGTGGCGGGGCTGGACGCGGGTTCCAAGCTGGTGCTGTCCGGAGCGATGTTTCTCGGCGGCGACGCCGGGTCGACGGCCGGAGGGATCAAGATCGGCCGCCTGCTGGTCCTGATCGCGGTCATCCGCATTGTTGTCCTGCGCACGCGCATGCCGCCGCACGCCATCGCCGAGCCGCAACTCTACGGGCGCCGCCTGGAAAGCCCGGAAGTCTATGCCGCGCTCTCGGTGGTTTTCCTCTATGTTCTGGTGAACGCGGTTTCCTGGCTTCTTTTCGTCGCTGCAGGCCAGCCGGCACTGGACGCCCTCTTCGAGGTCACCTCGGCGACCGGAACGGTCGGGCTGTCCACCGGTCTGGCGGGCCCGGCGCTGGCGACGCCGTTGAAATTGCTGCTGACGGCAGACATGCTGATGGGGCGCCTGGAAATCGTGGCGCTCATCGTCCTCGTCAATCCCCGGACCTGGTTCGGCAGACGCGCGGAGGTATCGTGAGGATCGTGATTGTCGGCGCGAGTACGCTCGCAGTTTCCACCGCGACCATTTTGCTGAGGCGCGGCCACGAGGTCGTCATCGTGGAGCGGGACAAGGCGCGCATCGATGCCCTTGCCGAGACGCTCGACTGTGGCTTCGTTCAGGGCGACGGCAGCAAACCGGCGATCCTCCGCGAGGCCGGTCCGTCGGGCGCCGATGCTCTGCTCTGCCTCACCAACAATGACCAGGCCAATATTCTCTCCGCGCTGGTCGGCCGCTCGCTGGGTTTCCCGCGCGTGATCCCCAAGATCGAGGACCCGGAGTTCGAACACATCTGCGTCGAACTGGGCCTGACCGACACGATCATCCCGGTGCAGGCCATCGCGCGCACCCTGGCGGATACGCTTGCCGGCCTCGACATCCTGGAACTCGCCACCTTCATCCGCGGCGAAGTGCGCTTCTTTCCCTTCGTTGCCCGGGAGGAGGATGCGGGACCGGTGGAGAACCTGGACCTGCCTTCGGATACCAGCGTCATCTGCCTCTACCGCGGTGACGATTTCATCATTCCCAAGGCGAGGACCAAGATCGCCAAGGGAGACGAAGGGGTGGTGATCACTCACAGCCGCAACCTGCCGGCGCTGCGGGAGCGGTGGGAGCAGCCTCGCGACTGAACGCGGGGGCTCTGCCCGGCGCCGGCCTGCGGAATCCCGAACGCGCTGGCGCGCTCTGCCGAGTGGTGCCACAATGTGCGGCAGCGGAAGCCGCGCCTTTTCAGGGCATGCGAACGAAAGCCGTCCTTCCGCGGGGTACAAGGGTTCGTCAAGGAGGGATGGTATGACCAGGCTCCTTTGCAGCGCCTTCATGATTTTCGCTGCGCTGTCATCCTTGCTTTTTCTGTCGCCATCCGCCGCGCGGGCGAGTCAGTGCCTCGCCTATGTTGAAAACCGGCCTGGCGTCGTCCCCGTCAGCTTCACGAAGGCTCAAACCGCCGGCGCGGTCGAGGTGACCTACATCACCCATTCGACCTTCCGCCTGCGCACGCCGGGTGGGGTGGTGATCGCGACGGACTTTGCGGGCTATGCGGGTCCCGGCCCGATGCCGACGGTGGTCACCATGAACCACGCCCACGAAACCCATTTCACCGCCTTTCCCGATCCCGACATCCGGCATGTCCTGAAGGGCTGGAACCCGGACGGCGGGCCGGCAAAGCACGACCTGACCGTCGAGGACGTCTACATCCGCAACATTTCCACCGACATCCGCTCCTGGGGCGGCACGGTCGAGCGCGACGGCAATTCGATCTTCATCTTCGAGGTGGCGGACCTCTGCATCGGCCACCTCGGCCATCTGCACCACAAACTCTCGCCCGAGGATCTGGCGCTTATCGGCCGCCTGGACGTGGTCTTCGCGCCCGTCGACGGCAGCCAGACGCTCGATCTGCTCTCGATGATCGACGTGCTGAAGGATCTGCGCGCCAGCCTCGTCATTCCCATGCACTATTTCGGCAGCGGCTCGCTGAACGTCTTTCTGGCCGGCATGGCCGGCGAGTTCGACATCAGGGTAGCGTCCGGTCCCACCATCGAGGTTTCGCTGCGCAACCTGCCGAAACAGCCGACCGTGCTGGTGCTCGCCGGCGGCTGAGCCATCCGGCGTTCAGCCTTCGTCGCCCCAGCGAAAGAACTCGATCTCGTCCAGCGGCACCGGTGTCGGCCAGAGCTGCAGGACGATACGCTGCCCGTCCGAATAAAAGACGTTGCGCTCTTCCAGCGAGTTGCGCGGATCTTCGGGCGTCGAGACCGGCGCGCCGCCGACATAGGCGAAGCGCTTCAGGGCCTGCGCTCTGGTGAGGCTTTGCAGCAGGTACCAGCGCTCGTCGTCGACATTGGGATCGATCTTGTGGGTGGTGCCCAGGCCGCTGCGAATGACCCCGATGTCCCGGCTGATGGCGCCGATCCACACCGGTGTTCCCTGGAATTTGAGGGGCGCCAGCCAGATGCGGAGATGGTTGCGCTCGTAGATGTCGTCGCGGGCGATCTGGAAGGCCGCATCCTGCTTGCGTCCGAAGACGTAGAGGTCGCTGACCGGCGAGTAGCGGTAGATGGCGCCGAAGATGAAGGATGTGAAGGTCTTCCAGGCGGTGCCGCCGGTGACGTCCTCCGACTGGTCCCAGCCGCCGGCGATCAGGCCGGTCAGGCCCAGATCCACGTCGGCGATGATGGCGAAGTTCAGGGGATCGGCTTCGACCGCGCCGGATTCGTCGGTGACGCAGCAGGGCAGCGCTTCCAGCGCTTCGCGCAGTTCGGCGGCGGTGGCGAGGTCGCGGACCTCGCCGGGCGCATAAAGGCTGGCAAGGTCGATCGGCTGCTTGGCGAGGCCGGGCGCCGGGACCACGAAGGAGGAGGTGACGCTGGCGCCCTCGGTCACATAGACGAGGTTGACGGCCTTCTGGCCCAGGTCCGGTGTGCCGAAAAGGAAGCCCTCCACGGTTTGCCCGGCGGGCACGCGCAGAGGCAGGGCGAGTTCGTTGAACAGACGATCAATCTCGGCGTTGGTTTCGCCCGAGAACCAGCCGTGGTTGATGAAGGCGGCCTCGCCGGGCGTGAAATAGAGCGCGTCGAAGAACAGGGGCAACAGGGTCAGGGGCGTGTCGCGCTTGTTCTCCACCTTCAGCCAGACCGGCTGGATGCCGCGCTCGATGAGGGGCAGGCCGAAGGCCGCACGCGATTCCTCGGCGCCCAAGGCCGCGGCGGAGATCGTCAGGCCGTCTTCCGTCTGCGTGCGCGCCCGGCTTTGAAAGCCGACGTCCTGGTAGGCCACGGGCGGCGTGAAACTAGCGCAGGCCGCCAGCAGGCACATCGCGATCAGGGCCGCCTGCCAACGCCAGACGAGGGCAAATCTCTCCGCAAAGGAACCGGTGACTGTCGCCATGGTGCCGCTCCTGGAAGCCAAGCCCGGCCATGGTAGGATGAAAGACGCCGCGGCGGCAATTGGTCCTAAGGGAGAGGCGGAGCGCTGCGCGGCTCAGTCGCCGGAAATCGTCGGGTCGCCGTCGAGGTTCAGGTCTTCGGCGCCGACAAGGCGATAAACCTGTTTCAGCCCGAAGCCGCGGATCTCCATCTCGCCGCGCTCTTCGAACTGAAACTGCGTGCGCAGACGCCTGTGCATCTCCTCGCTGATCAGCACCTGCATCGGTCCGGCGAGAGCCTCCAGGCGCGCGGCCAGGTTTATCCCCGGGCCGAAGATGTCGTAGACGTATTTCTGGATGCCGACGACGGAGCCGATCACGGGGCCCGGGGCGAGGCCGATGCGGCAGTGCCATTTGAGCTTCTGGGACTCGTTGCGGCGGTTCAGATAACGCAGACAGAGCAGCGCCAGCCGGGCGATGGCCTGGGCATGGTCGGGGTTGGGCTCGGGAAGCCCCGCCACGGCGACGTAGGCGTCGCCCATGGTTTTGATGCGCTCGCAGCCCTGGTGTTCGGCGATCCGGTCGAAAGCGGTGAAGATGTCGTTGAGTTCCGAGACGATGGTCGCCGGGTCGTGCTCCACCGACATCTGCGTGAAGCCGACGAAGTCGAGCATCAGGATCGAGGCTTCGTCGAAGCGCTGCGGCGTGGTCACGCCGAAGGTCTTGAGCTCCTGATAGACCGACTCGGGCATGATGTTCAGCAGCAGCTTTTCGGCGCGCTCCTTTTCCTTTTTCAGCAGGCGGTTCTGCCGCTCGACCATGCCGGAATAGGAGGCGATCATCGATTCCAGCTCGTGGACCTTGGTCACGTTCTGCAGTTCGATGATGACCCAGGAGCCCGCCTCGCGCGTGGCGTCGAGATCGGCGCCGAGCTCGGCCCGTGTCGCCGCCAGGGAAAGCGCGCGGATACGGCGGCGGACCTTGACCTCCATTGCCGTCTTGTAAGGTTTGCCCGTTTCCAGCGCTTCGCGCAGCGCCGCGCCGTCGAGCCCGGGCAGCCTCGCGCTCAGGCTTTCGTCGCCGTCGTCGAACTCGGGGAACCATTCCGATACGAGATGGTTGCGGAAGATCACCCGAAGGTCGGGATAGCTGGCGATGATCAAGCCGACGCCGACCGTCTCCAGCAGCAGCTTGTTGAAGGTGTCGAGCCGGAAATCCATTGCCGCGCCGGCTCTAGGTCTTGGAAACGATGTAGGGCTGCCGGCTCTTGATGTCGGCGATGACGGCGCGGACGTCCTCGTCCTTGAAGTCGAATTCCTCGAGGGTTTCCCGCAGGATGCCGGCCATCGTCTCGAAGGCTTCCTGAGTCACCCCAATGTTGCGATGGACCTGCTCCAACACTTCATTGGTGTAGGAGGCGGGGCCACCCATGACCTGAGAGATGAACTTGGTCTGGTGGTCGACCAGGGCCGCCATGTCGACGTCGTCGAAATAGGGACCGACGACATCCGAGTCCAACATCCTGTCATAAAACGACAAAACCACCCGATGCACGGTGCCGAAGCCGCCGTAGCGCTCGAACATCGTCGACTTCATCAGCCTCTCCCCAACCGACCTGCCCGCGGCGGGACAAGCCTAGCATGCCGCGGCGCCTTGCACGATAGGCGGCGAGGCCTCGACCGCGGGCGCTGTCCCTCTCTGCCGAGCGCGGGACCGGTCAGGCGAAGATGTCCTGCGTGATGCTGTCGTACCAGCCGTGGGCGTAGTCGGCCTCCTGCTGGCGGAAGGTGTGGTCGGCCTCCGCGGGGCTGAGGCCCCCGGCGCCGTCCACGGCGACGATCTTGCCGTCCTGGTAGTCGTAGACCGCGGCCACGGAGATGCCGTAGTCCGGCGCCACCAGGCTGTAGCAGGTGTTGACGAACTTCGGCGCCGCCGGATCCCGGCCGTTCAGCTTGGCGACGATGGCCGCGGCGCAGACCTTGGCCTGGGTGCTGGCGGCGAAGCCGGACTTCGGCATGGGCGAGGCGATGGAGGCGTCGCCGATCACGTGCACCCCGGGGATCTGCGTCGACTCGAAGGTTGCCTGTTCCACCGGGCACCACCCGGAGGAATCGGCGAGGCCGGAATCGCGGGCGATCCTGCCCGCATACTGCGGCGGGATGAAGTTGATGACGTCGCCCTTCACCTCGTCGAAGTCGGTGTGCAGGGTCATGTTCGCCGCATCGACGCGCGCCACGCGGCCGTCGTCGTTGAGCGTGCGATACTCGATCATGTCGCCGTACAGCTCGGCCCAACCCTGGCGGAACAGCCCTTCCTTGGAGAATTTCTCCTTGGGGTCCAGCGCGATGATCTTGGATCTCGGTTTGTGCTGCTTGAAGTAGTGGGCGACCAGGCTGATGCGCTCGCCCGGGCCCGGCGGACAGCGGAAGGGGTTGGTCGGCGGGGAGATCACGAAGACGCCGCCGTCGGGCATGGCTTCCAGCTGCCGCCGCAGCAGGGTGGTCTGGGCGCCGGCCTTCCAGGCATGGGGGATCGTGTCGACGATCGCTTCGGTGCCGCCCTCGACGGCACCCCACTTGAAGTCGATGCCGGGGGAGACGACGAGCTGGTCATAGGCGAGGGTGGCGCCGCCGCCGAGCCGGACCTCCTTGCCGGCGTCGTCGATGGCGGCGGCCGTGTCATGCACCACCGTGACTCCGTGGCCGCGCAGGCCGTCATAGCCGTGGGTGATGCGGGCGATCGGGTTCAGCCCGCCGATGACGGTGTTGCTGAAGGGGCAGGTGACGAAGTTCTTGGCAGGCTCGATCAGCTTTACGTCGAGGGCGCCGTCGAAGCGGCGCAGGTACTTGGCGGCCGTGGCGCCGCCGAAGCCGCCGCCGACGACCAGCACCTTGGCCGTGGCGCCTCTCGCGACGAAGGGCGCGGCGAGGGTGGCGGTCGCCGTGGTGGCGGCCAGCAGCTTGTTGAAGCTACGACGATTCATCTTGTTCATGGTGTCCGCTCCCTTACTCGGCGCTGCTGAAGTAGGCGGCCAGGGTCTTGATTTCCTCATCGTTGAAGCCCTTGGCGATGCGCACCATCACCGTCGACGGCTTGCTGCCGTCGCGGAAGCGCTGCAGGGTGTCGACGATGTAGTCGGCCGACTTGCCGTTGATCGACGGCATGGCGCCGGCGCTGTGCCCGTCGGTGCCGTGACAGGAAAAACAGGTGTTGACCAGCACGGCGCCACGGCCGTCGTCGGCCCGCGCGGCGCTGGCCGCTGCAGTGACTGCCGCAGTGACCGCCGCAGTCACTGCCGCAGTGGTTGCCACCGCAAGGGCGAGGGTCGTGGTTTTCGCTGGGGCGCTACGCATTGCGGTTCCTCCCGGTTCATTCTTGTTGGTTGTGACCGTACGTAGACCTGCAATTCTGGATGATCTTATTTCACATTGCAATGTGCGAGAATATGGTCGCGATAGTATGCGGCCTGTTTCATGCGGCGACCGTTGTATCCCGGCGGCCCTTTCTACTCAGGAATGCCGCTTCCGGTTCCTAGATGAACGATTTAATCTTGCCGCTTACTGACGGGGCCGCCGATTCTCCCGCGGCACCGGCGGGGGTGGTGATTCACGAATAGGGGACCTGGTAATGTTGAAAGAATTCAAAGAATTCGCCATGCGGGGCAATGTTTTGGACATGGCGATCGGCATCGTGATCGGTGCCGCTTTCGGCAAGATCGTGACGTCATTCGTTGCCGACATTCTCATGCCGCCGATCGGGCTTCTGCTGGGCGGCGTCGATTTCTCGAACATTTTCGTCGTTCTCGGAAGCGGCGAATACCCGTCCCTGGAAGCGGCCAAGGAAGCCGGTGCGGCGACATGGAACGTCGGTCTGTTCATCAACACCCTGATCGACTTCCTGATCATCGCCTTCGCCATCTTCCTGGTGGTCAAGGCGATCAACAACCTGAAGCGCAAGGAAGAGGAAGCGCCGCCGCCCCCGACCGAGAAGGCCTGCCCCTACTGCACGACCAACATTCCGATCAAGGCGACCCGCTGCCCGAACTGCACCTCGCAGCTGGAAGCCGCCTGACGACGCAGCCACTTGACGCCAGGGGAGGGACGCCGCTATGTCGGCGTCCTTCTTCTGTTTTTCTGTTGAGGCGCGTCCGACCCGGCCATGACCCAGGACATCCGTACCCTGATCACCCCTGAGGGCCTTGCGCGCTTTCAGGAGGAATTGCGCCAGCTTCAGTCGGAACGTCATGAGGTCTGCGCCATCGTCTCCTGGGCCGCCGGCAACGGCGACCGCAGCGAGAACGGGGATTACATCTACAACAAGCAGCGCCTGCGCCAGATCGACCGGCGCAGTACCTGGCTCGCCCGCCGCGTGAAGAACGCCACCGTGGTGCGCCCGGAGGACCAGACCGCCGGCGGCAAGGTGCGCTTCGGCTCGCGGGTCACCTACATCGACGAGGACGATCAGACCCACAAAGTGCGGATCGTCGGCTACGACGAGGCCGACATGCAGCGCGGCGAGATCTCCATCGGCTCGCCGGTCGCGCGCGCCCTCATGGGCAAGGCCGCCGGCGACGGGGTCGAGGTGCAGACGCCGCAGGGCGTGAAGTACCTCGACATCGAAGAGGTCGCCTGACGCGCGGGCCGGGTGTCGTGGCGCTGGCCGCCAGCGCCCGCGAAAAAGAGCTAATATGACTGAATAATCAACGTGTTGCGGGTGGTTTGGCGGGGCCGCGCCGGGGCGCCGATTGGACAGACGCTGCCTGCCGCGTTATGGTCCCGCGATGCTGAACGGCAGTGACAGGCGCTCACAACGGCGTTCGCCCAAGTCTCCCGTACGTC
The DNA here is from genome assembly GCA_048268885.1 of Kiloniellaceae bacterium. Taxonomy (GTDB): domain Bacteria; phylum Pseudomonadota; class Alphaproteobacteria; order Kiloniellales; family Kiloniellaceae; genus Pelagibius. Next base: position 141,176 of record JBLWUP010000005.1, read on the forward strand.
TCATTGCCAGCCGGGCACTCAAACGCAGTGCCCGCTCAGCGCTCGCTTTGTCCCCGTCAGAGACAACTTTCTGACCGACGCGTCCTACGGGAGCGCTGCCTGTCGTGCCGATTTCCCTCGGTTTGCGGCAGGCCTGCCGACGCACGCCAACCATCCGAATAGCAGGAAGGAATAGAGCATGACTACTTTGGAGGTCGTTGCTGAAGAAGAAGAACGGAGCCAGACGGGCAAGAATCCGGACAAGGGCTATGTCGCCATTCTCGGCTGGAGTCTGCGGGCGATCGACGCCATCGACCGTTTCGACCGGCGCTACATCGTCGTCGCCCCCGACTGGGCCGAAGACTACGCGCGCGAGCACGATATCCCTTTCATCGCGTGGAACTTCGAGCGCTTGAACGACCGCTCCCACGAGCTGGCCATGCGGTTGAAGAAAGAGGGCGTGGACGTCGCCATCCCGCTCTTCGAGGAAGTCGTGGAGTGGGCCGGCGCGATCAACGCCGTGCTGCTCGACAACCCGCGCCTGCTGGGCCAGTCGATGCTGTTCCGCGACAAGTCGCTGATGAAGCGCCGCGCGCAGCTGGGCGGTATCCGCGTCGGCATCTTCGAGGAGGGCCGCGATAAGGGCGACGTCATCCGTTTCCTGAAGCGCGTCAACCAGGCGCTTTTGAAGCTGGACGGCGACCCCAACGATCCGATCCACCTCAAGGCCTTCGACAAGGCCGGTTGCCTGGGGCACCGCATGATCCAGACCCCGGATGATGTGGAGAACATCCCCGATGACGAGTTCCCCTGTCTCATGGAGAGCCACCTCGACGGCTTCGAGTTCGCCTGCGAGGCCTTCATCCACAACCGCAAGGTCCGTTTTCTGAACATCTCCGAGTATGTCACCCTGGGCTACTCGGTCTTCGTGCCGGCCTCGCCGGAATTGGAGAAATGGCGCTCCCGCGTGGTCGAGGAAATCGAGAAGCTGATCGACACCTTCGACATCGATTTCGGTTTCATCCATCCGGAATACTTCGTCACCAACGACGGCAAGATGTACTTCGGCGAGGTCGCCTACCGTCCGCCGGGCTTCAATGCCTTCGAGTTGATGGAGCGGGCCTATGGCTTCAACGCCTACCAGGGTCTTGTGCTGATGTTCGACCCCAAGACGACGGAGGAGGAGATCGAAGCCTTCTTCCCGCGCGAGGTGGTGGACGCGAAAGGCCACGCCGGCTGCTTTGGCGTTTACCCGCGCCGGCGCGTGATCAGCCAGCTGGAGATTCCCGAGGAGACGGAGAACGATCCCTTCTTCGAGTTCCACGAGCTCATGTCGCCGATGGAGACCAAGGTGCCCAAGCGCACGGCCTTCGGCACGCATTGGGGTCTGGTATACTTCTTCGGGGACGACCCGCACCGCCTGCGTGAGCTTCTGAAGCATCAGGAGGAACTGGACTTCTATGTCTGACCAGCGGTTCGGGGCCGACACGGCCTGGGAGAACGTATGAGTCTGGAAATGCAGCCGACCCCCGAGGCGGAACCGCGCCGGCATCTGGAAGAGCTTCTGGAGCAGGCGGCCGGCCGCCTGGAGTCGGCCCGACCCTTCGCCAAGGGCAGCTACCAGGGGGCGGTGCTCGACGTCGCCCGCCGCCTGGCGGCACTGCCCGGCGGGGTGGAGGCCCTTTACCAGCGCATCGGGCGCCTGGAGCAGGCGGGAATCTTTGCCGGCAGCGACTGGGCGCATCCGGAAATCCTGCAGCCTTTCCTGGCGGCCAACACCCTGTGGCATGGCGACAAGCAGACGGCGGTCCTGGAGTACCTCAGCGAGATTCGCTTTCTGGCCGTGGCCAGCGGCGATCTACTGTCGTCCGAACTGACCGCTGAACAGGCGCAGCATTTCCTGTCGCAGGTGCTGGCGTTGAACCTGAACGTCCTGTTCGGCGCCGCGACGGAGGCACAGCGGGTCCGGCAGTCGATGCCGGAGGCCGTGGTCCGCAACCTCTATGTCTATCTCGCCGAGCGTATCGGCTATGAGAATATCCTCGATCGGCTGATCGAGGAAATCTGGCGGATCCTTGCCCAGCGTCCCATTCAGGTGGACGGCGTCAAGGCGATGATCAGCCAAATCGCCGCCTGCCTGTTCAATCCCGAGATTGACCTGGGGGGTGCCGGGCGTGGCGCGGATCGTCTGATCAGCGCGCTCTACGGTCCGACCCAGGGGTGCCGCGAAGACCCCGGCCTCCAGGTCTATGCCGAACGGCTGGCGAGCATGGACGCCAACGCCTTGGCGCAGGAAGCCGGCGGCTTCGCGCGGGCCATGCATGACACCGGCCTGGTGTCGCCCTATCACCCCGTCTTTCTGCGCCACATCGTCGGGCGCCACGACGAACTGCTGCCCCAGGCTTTCGGCCTCAGCAGCACCGGCAAGGACGCGCTGCTCTGCTTTCAGGATCTCGTCCGCAGTCTGATCCGGGAGGCGGTCTCTCCGGAAACCAGCCAGGCGGTCTACGGCCTGGCCTTGATGCTGGAGCGCGGCATTCTCTACATGCCGCCCATCGCCCCGGCGCTGTGGGGACAGATCACCCTGCCGATCTCCGTGGCCAACGAGGAAATCCTGACCTCCGTCCACGGTACGGCACATCCGCCGCGGGTGTTTCTGCTCGCCGGGCTGCTCTGCGTGCTCGGCCAGCCCTTCGGCATCGGCCAGGGCAACAATCCGACCTGCCAGGCGGCGCGGGCGCTTTCCATGTGGGCCTACAACGAACCCGACTATCTGATGCAGATGCTGGTCTGGGCGGCGCGCGACGACGAGGTGATGATGCATTTCGAGGGACAGACGCTGTCCTCCAAGGCGATTGCCTCCGACGCGACGCGGTTGCCGCCGCGCGATGTCGATCCCGTCTCTCTGGTGCTGGTCCCGCATCTCGACCGCATCTACATGGAGATGGGACGCCTCTGCGCCGACCGTGGGCAGGATCCGCACATCTGGGTCAATCCGGAGTTCCACGGCTGGTGGGTCGGCCGCGGCTGCCGCATCGCCGTGGACGTCGCCAGCGGCAAACTGGCCGACTACGACGGCTTTCTGCGGGACTTCCTGGCCGTCTACCATCCGCTCTACAACGGCAACCGGCCGCTGATTCATCCGCAGCCCGCCGGCATCGCCGTCACCGACAGCCTCGGCCGCTTCGTCGGGTGGCACGCCATTGCCATCACGCGGGTCGCGTTGGACCAGGACGGCGACATGCGGGTCTTTTTCTTCAATCCCAACAACGACAGCGGTCAGGACTGGGGGCAGGGGGTGCGGGTTTCGACCCACGGCCGCGGTGAGCGCTACGGCGAATCCTCGTTGCCGGTCGAGCAATTCGCCTCGCGGCTCTACCTCTTCCACTTCGACACGCTGGAGCCGCGCGCGCCGCAGTCGGTGCCCGGGGAACTGGTGCAGTCCGTCGTCGAGCGCGGGAAGCAGAGTTGGGCTGCCAGCCGCTGACGCGGCCGACGCCCGGCCCGCGCCCGCCGTGGCGCAGCCTCAGGTCTGGGGCGGTGGCACGTCCAAGCCCGTCCGGCGCAGGCCTTCCATCAGTCCTTCGATCAAGTCCTCGGGCATGCCCCGGGTGCGGAAGGGCGCGCGCGGATCCTCCGGGTAGTCCGGGCGGATCTCCAGCAGGTGGGCCAGGGCCTGTTCCGCCTTCGCCTCTTCGCCGTTCATTGCATAGGCCGCCGTCAGGCTGGCCTGCACCATGTAGTTGTCCGGCAGATTGATCTTGAGGGCGACGTCGCGCGCCTCCTCGTAGTCGCCCTGCAGATAGGCATGTAGGTGCCAGATGTAGTCCAGCCAGCTCTGATGCTTCGGATTGATGAGCTTGGCGCGTGCGACCCACTCCTTCCCCTTCTCCCAGGCGCCGGAGTAGGCCATCCAGGTACCGAGGTCGGCCAGCACGAAGGCGTCGTAGGGATTCAGCTCGATGGCTTTCTCGGCAAAATTGCGGAACACGTTGCGCTCCTCGCCGGTCATCTGGCTGAGGATCGCCAGGGCGTAGTAGGCATCGGGGTTGTCCGGGTCGATCTCGATGGCGCGTTCCGCCGCGGCGCGGGCGCGCTCAGACCAGTCGGACGGCGTGTCGATGGCGTACTTCTTGGACTCGATGTAGCTGAAGGCGAGGCGCGACCAGCTGAGCGAGTACTCCGGGTCGATTTCGACGGCTCGCTCCAGGCAGGCGCGGGCGCGGCGATGACGATCGGCCTCGAAGGTCTCGTAGAACCAGTAGGACAGCAGCACGCAATCGTAGGCCTGCAGGCTCTCCGGGCCGCGCCGCCGCAGGTCGCTCTGGACGCGGGCGTTGAACAGGGGGGCGTCGGCCGAGCCGACCTCGGCCACCACCTTTCGGGCGATCTCCAGCTGTACGTCCAGCACGTTCCGGGCGCTGAGGTCACGGTCGAAGGGACCGGGCGCGTCCAGCTGGCGGCAGGTCTTGGCGTCGGTGAAGGAGGTGGTCACGCGCAGCTTGTCCTGAGAGCGGCGGACGCTCCCGGCAAGGATGAAGTCGGCGCCCAGGTCGCGGCGCACCTCGGCGCAGGCGACGTCGTCGGCGAAGCCGCGCACCGACTGGGGCGCGATGACGAAGAGGTTGGAGAACTTCGACAGCAGAGTGTTGATATCGTTGGTCAGCCCGGCGCTGAAATAGGCGTCTTCCGCGTCGCCGCCGATGTTGTTGAACGGCAGGACGGCGACCTTGGGCCCGGAAGGCACGCTGTCCTCCGCCGCCGACTCCAGGTAGTACACGGCGGCGGCGGCTGCCACGGCGGCGACCAGGGTGGCGGCCAGCAGCTGTCCCTGCCGGGCGGTCGCCGCTTTGCGGCGCAGGCGCCCTGCGCTGCGCGCCGGCCAGGCCCAGACCTCGACAGGCTTCGGCAGGTTCTTCAGCCGGTGGCGTCCGGCCTTGACGAAGCCGGCGGCCAGCGGCCCGCTGAGCTGCTCCGCGACAGCCGCGGAGATGCAGACTCCGCCGGGCGGCGCGAGGCTTTCCAGCCGCGCGGCCAGGTTCACGCCGTCGCCGAAGAAATCGCCGTCCTCCTTCATGATGTCGCCAAAGCTGACACCCAGGCGGAACAGCATGCGCTCCGCTTCTGGCAGCCCGGCGTTGAGATCGGTAAGGCGCGCCTGAACCTCCAGCGCGCAGCGCGCGGCCTCGACGGAACTGGCGAACTCGGCAATGACGCTGTCGCCGGCCGAGCCGAAGATCTGACCGCCATGCGCCTCGATCTGCGCATCGATGACCTTCCGCCGCTCCGCGAGAGCCGCCAGCGCGGCCTCCTCGTCGCGGGCCATGAGCCGGCTGGAGCCGACGGCGTCGGCGGCCAGGATCGCGGCCAGACGTCGTTCCATGCGCCCCTCCTGTAGGAGGACAGTAGATCAGGCACCGGCGTGAATCCATGCGATGCGGTGGCCTGGCCACTTCCTGCGACCTTGCCGTGCAGGGGGCCTGGGCCTTCGACGTCCTGGTTGGGCGTGGCGGTTAGAGGCGGGCTTCGATCCAGCGCAGAGCTTCGTTGACCGAATCGGCGGTCTCGCCGTGCTGGTGCTCCGGGCGCTCTATCATCACCACCGGCAGGCCCAGCTCGCGCGCCACGGCGATCTTGGCGTAGGTCGCCTCGCCGCCGGAGTTCTTGGTGACCAGCGCCTGGATGCCGTGCAGCGCGAAGAGCGCGCGCTCGCCGTTTTCCTCAAAGGGGCCGCGGCCCAGGACGACCTCGTAATCATCAAGCGGCAGCGCCTCGCGCGGCGCGTCGACCGTGCGCACCAGGAACCAGATCTTGGGCAAAGCGGCGAAGGCTTCCAGCTCGCCCCGCCCGACGGCGAGGAAGACGCGGCGGGCGAGACCCGGCAGGGCCTTGGCGGCGGCCTGCGTATCCGGCACGCGGATCCAGCGGTCGCCCTCGACCTCGCGCCACGGCGGGCGGGCGAGCAGCAGGCGCGGCGTACCGGTCCGGCGGCAGGCGGCGGCCGCGTTGGTGGAGATGCGCGCGGCATAGGGGTGGGTGGCGTCGACCAGCAGGTCGATGCCCTCGTCCCGCAGATAGCCGGCAAGGGCGTCGACGCCGCCGAAACCGCCGATGCGCAGGCCCCCCGGTAGGCTGGCCGGCTGCTCGGTCCGCCCGGCGAGGGAGGAGATCACCTCCAGGTCGTCCCGCGCGGCCAGGCGCTCGGCCAGGGCGCGGGAATCGCCGGTGCCGCCCAGCAGCAGGATGCGGCGCGGTTTCGTGAGGGTCTCTTCGTTTTTGGGCTTGGGGCTCATTGGGGCCAACCTGCCGCCTTGCCGGCCAGATTTCCAGCGCGATCGAAGACCAGCACCTCGACCGCCGTTTCGCTGTTTCCGTTTTTCCTGGCCAGCAGTTCCAACGCCGTCTCGCGGGCGCGGGCGGCCACCGCGTCGGCCAGCGGCAGCCCGGCGGCGGCCGCCAGGTCGAGCACCTGCTTGGCGGTATTGGCCGCGCGGGCTTCTTCCACCAGCTTTGCCTCGGCGCCCTGCTCGGCGAGAATCTCCGCCAGCAGGTCGAAGTCGACCTGGCTGCGGCCCGAATGCAGGTCCAGGTGGCCGGCGGCCAGCTTGCACAGCTTGCCGAAGCCGCCGGCCAGCGTGAGGCGCGGCAGAGGATGCAGGCGCAGGTACTTCAGCAGACCGCCGGCGAAGTCGCCCATGTCGAGCAGGGCGACGTCGGGCAGGCCGTAGAGCCGTTGCACCGCCGCCTCGGAGGTCGAGCCGGTGCAGCCGGCGGCATGGGTGAGGCCGCTGGCCCGCGCCACGTCGATGCCGCGGTGGATGGAGTGGATCCAGGCCGAGCAGGAAAACGGCACCACGACCCCGGTGGTGCCGAGGATGGACAGCCCGCCCAGGATGCCGAGGCGCGGATTCCAGGTCTGCTTCGCCAGGGCTTCGCCGTTGTCGACCGAAATTTCGATCTCCACGTCGCCGCTGCCGCCGTGGTCGGCGGCGACCTCGGCCACCACCGCCTGCATCATGCGGCGTGGCACCGGATTGATGGCCGGTTCGCCGACGGCCAGCGGCAGGCCCGGCTTGGTGACGGTGCCGACCCCGGGGCCGGCCTTGAAGGTGACCCCGCTGCCTCGCGGGCCGGGGCGCAGGGTGGCCTGGACCAGGGCCAGGTGGGTCACGTCCGGATCGTCACCGGCGTCCTTGACGATCGCCGCGCTGGCCATGCCCTGCGCGAGGCTCTCGCGCGCCAGGGCGAAGGCGGGCTGCTCGCCCTTGGGCAGGGTAATGGTCACGGGGTCGGGGAAGCGGCCGGTCAGCAGCGCGGTATAGGCGGCCTTGGCGGCCGCCGTGGCGCAGGCTCCCGTGGTCCAGCCGCGCCGCAACGCGCCTTCCGGTTTGCGTGTCATGTCGCTATTTTACAAGTAGAGGCTTTTCTCTGACTAGGACCGCCGCACCCCGGCGTCTAGATTGTTTTCGATGGAACCTAACGATCTTCCCCTGCCGCCCTTCGAGCCCGGAAGCGTATGGCTGGTGGGCGCCGGGCCGGGCGACCCGGGCCTGCTGACCCTGCACGCCGTCAATGGCCTGAAACAGGCCGATGCCCTGGTCTACGACGCCCTGGTCGGCGCGGCCATTCTGGACCTGGCGCGGCCGGACTGCGAGCGGATCTACGCGGGCAAGCGCGGCGGCAAGCCCTCGCCGGTGCAGGCCGACATCTCCCAGCGCCTGGTGCGCCTGGCCAAGGAGGGCAAGCGGGTGCTGCGCCTGAAAGGCGGCGATCCCTTCGTTTTCGGCCGTGGCGGGGAGGAAGCCTTGTCCCTGGTCGCCGCCGGCGTGCCTTTCCGGATCATCCCCGGGATCTCTGCCGGCATCGGCGGCCTCGCCTACGCGGGCATCCCGGTCACCCACCGTGACACCAACTCCGCCGTCACCTTCGTCACCGGACACGGCGTCGGCGGAGATGTGCCGGACGGCATCGACTGGGCGGCCCTGGCGAAGGGCTCTCCGGTCATCGTGCTCTACATGGCCTTGAAGCACATCGCCGCCATCGCCGGGGCGCTGCTGGAACACGGGCGCGCCGCCGCGGACTGCGTGGCCGTGGTCAGCCAGGCGACCCTGCCGGAGCAGGTGATCCTGGAAACCACCCTCGGCGCCTGCGCCGCCGACATCGCCGCCGCCGGCATCGAACCGCCCTGCATCGTGGTGGTCGGCGACGTGGTGCGCCTGCGCGCCGGCCTGGACTGGCAGGGCGCGGCCGAGGGGCGCGTGCTGGACGCCAATCCGCTGGGCCTGTCGCGTCCGCGCGAGACGGGATGACGCTTCCCTTCGGTGAAGCGCCGTCCGGTGAAGCGCGCGGCCTGCTGCTCGCGGCCCCGGCGTCGGGCAGTGGCAAGACCACGCTGACCCTCGCCCTGCTGCGCAGCCAGCGCAATGCGGGGCTTGCCGTTTCCTCCGTGAAGGTCGGCCCGGACTACATCGATCCGGCTTTTCACCGCGCCGCCAGCGGGCGCCCCTGCCTGAACCTCGACGGCTGGGCGATGCGCCCGCAGACCCTGGCCGCCGCGCTGGCCCAGGCCGGGGCGGGCGCCGAGCTGATCATCGGCGAGGGCGTCATGGGCCTCTTCGACGGCGCCCGCGTCCCCGGGGCCGAGGGGCTTGCCGCCGGTTCCACCGCCGAGCTGGCCGCGCTGACCGGCTGGCCGGTGGTGCTGGTGGTCGACTGCAAGGGCATGGGCGCCTCGGTCGCCGCCCTGGCACAGGGCTTCGCCCGCTTCCATCCGGCGGTCGAGGTCGCCGGGGTGATCCTCAACAACGTCGCCAGCGCGCGCCATGAGGCGATGCTGTGCGATGCCTGCAGTGCCGCCGGGCTGGACGTCTTCGGCGCCGTCGCGCGCGACGAGGCGCTGGCCCGCCCCTCGCGCCACCTGGGCCTGGTGCAGGCGCAGGAGGATGCGGCGCTGGAGGACTTCCTGGAGGCCGCCGCCGAGGCGGTGGCCGCGCAGGTGGATATTGCCGCCCTGCGTGCGGCGGCGCAGCCGGCCCGTCTCAGCGGCGCGACGGAGATATTGCCGCTGCCGTCCCTGCCGCCCTTGGGCCAGCGCATCGCCGTTGCGGCGGACGTCGCCTTCGCCTTCGCCTATCCCTTCTTGATGGCGGCCTGGTCCAGCGCCGGGGCCTCGGTTCTGCTCTTCTCGCCGCTGGCCGACGAGGCGCCCGACTCGACCGCCGACGCGGTCTACCTGCCCGGCGGCTATCCGGAACTGCACGCCGGGCGCCTGGCGGCCAACAGCCGCTTTCTGGGGGGGCTGCGCGACGCGGCGGCGCGCGGCGCCGCGGTCTACGGCGAATGCGGCGGCTACATGGTGCTGGGCCAAGGCCTGGAGGACGCCGAAGGCGCGCGTCATGCCATGGCCGGGCTGCTGCCCCTGGAGAGTTCTTTCAAGACGCCGCGGCGCCATCTCGGCTACCGCCGGGCCGAATTGCTGGCGGCGGGGCCGCTGGGCGGCAAAGGCGCTGCCTTCCGGGCTCACGAATTCCACTACGCCCGGGTGCTGGGCGCGGAGGGCCCCGGGGAAACGGCGCTTTTCAGGGCCACGGCGGCCGATGCCCGTTCCGGCGGCGGTGCGGGGGTCGGCCAGCGCCAGGGCGCCGTCATGGGGTCTTTCCTGCATCTCATCGACAGCGAAGCGCCTTGACCCCATCACGAAAGCATCTCGGGAACGACGCAGTCCTAAGGTTGTAGTCGTCACAGAATTGTTTTTGGATCGGCGCATCGTCCCGGGCTCTATTTCCGGCGCGTCCGGCGGCGCTGCAAGGGCCAATTTCCTACGCAGGCCTAAGCATGCTATTCAAACTCTCCGGTTTCTTTGTTTAGAATGGTCAGGTTTGGAATGGCCGGGGCGTAACCGGCGCGTGCAATGGAGGCTCGACGAGTCGAGCGGCCGGCGAATCGGGCGCCGTCGGGCAACAAGCTGTGGGAAACGCGGCAGGGGTGAGGCTTGGATCCCCCCCCGTGCCGGCAGGCAATCAACGGCAGGCAATCAAGGGGACGTTAGGTGGAACAATCGATCGAGGAAGTCTGGGCATTGGTCGTCGGGCTGGTGACCAGCTACGGGCTGAGCGTCATCGGCGCCATTGTCATCCTGATTGTCGGCTTTGTGATCGCCGGTTGGGTGCGGGGCAGCGTCAACAAGGCTCTCAGCCGCATCCAGAAGGTCGACGAGACCTTGCGGCACTTCTTCTCCAGCCTTGCCTACTACGGGGTGGTGGTCTTCACGATCATCGCGGTGCTCGCCCAGTTCGGCGTGCAGACCACCAGTTTCATCGCCGTCCTCGGCGCCGCCGGCCTGGCCATCGGCCTGGCCCTGCAGGGGACACTCAGCAACGTCGCCGCCGGGGTCATGCTGCTGCTGTTCCGGCCCTTCAAGACCGGTGACTACATCGAAGGCGGCGGCCTGGCCGGGACGGTCAAGAGCATCTCGCTCTTCGTCACCGAGCTGGCGACGCCGGACAACGTGCAGATCATCGCCCCGAACTCGCAGCTCTGGGGCTCGGCCATCAAGAACTATTCCTTCCACGCCACGCGCCGTGTCGACATCGTTCTCGGCATCGCCTACGAGGACGACATCGACAAGGCGCTGACGGCCGTCGTCGACGAATGCAAAAAGGATTCGCGCGTGCTCGCGGACCCCGAAGCCATGGCCGCCGTCACCGACCTGGGCGACAGCTCGGTGAATTTCACCGTGCGGGTCTGGTGCAACGCCGCCGACTACTGGGCGCTGAAGTTCGACCTGACCAAGAACCTGAAAAACCGGATGGATTCCGAAGAGATTTCCATTCCCTACCCGCAGCGCAGGGTCCATATGTCAGAAGTGGGGGCGGACTAGTTTCCGGCACGCGGGGCAAGGCTGCGGCTTAATCCCGCAGCGGTCCCGGAATCGCTTGCAAAACAGCGATTTAGGAGTATTTCGTCATCGGGGGGTAACGGTGCGGTCGCCAGGGGACCGTACCCCGAGTTGGAGGTCTTATCAGGTATGAAAAAGCTGCTCATCGGACTTGGCGTGGTCGTGGTGCTGCTCCTCGTCGCGGCTGTCGTCGTTCCCATGCTCATTCCCCTCGAGAGGTACAAGAGCGAGATCCAGGCCCAGGTGAAGGCCCAGACCGGGCGTGACCTGCGCATCGACGGCGACATTTCGCTGTCCCTGCTGCCGACGATCGCCGTTTCGGTTGAGGATGTCGGCTTCTCCAACGCCCCTGGCGCCTCGACTCCTGAGATGGCGACCATCGAAAGCCTCGATGTCGCGCTGCAGATCCTGCCGCTCATCAGCGGCGAAGTGGCGATCGACCGCTTCGTGCTGGAAAAGCCGGTGATCAATCTGGAGGTCGACGAGCAGGGGCGGCCCAACTGGCAGCTCGACATGGCCGAGGCCACGCCGGCCCCGTCCGGTGACACCGGCGGCGCTTCGGGCGGGGGCGGCGCCGGCAGCCAGGTCAGCGAACTGCGGCTGGGCGATGTGCGTCTGGTCGACGGCACCCTCAACTACCTCGACCGCCAGAGCGGCCAGGAGATGCAGGTCAGCGAAGTGAACATGGAGCTCTCGCTGCCCAGCCTGTCCTCGCCTTTCGCTGCGGAAGGCTCGGCCAAGTGGAACGGCGAGACCGTCTCGCTTGAGGTCGACGCGGAGAATCCGCAGGCCCTGATGGCCGGCGAGACCAGCAAGCTGGCCATGAAGGTGGAATCGACCCCGGTGACCTTCACTTTCGACGGGGCGGCCCGGAACACCGGCGTCCTCGGCCTGCAGGGCGATCTGGCCCTCGACGTGCCCTCGATCCGCGCGCTGGCGGCCTGGACCGGCAAGCCGCTGGACTTCCCGGGCGACGGGCTCGGCCCCTTCAACATTGCCGGACAGCTGGAGATGATGGGGCCGAAGGTCGCGCTGACCAACGCCGACATCAAGCTGGACGAGATCAACGGCCAGGGCCTCTTCTCGGTCGACGCCAGCGGCGCCAAGCCGATGATCAAGGCGGAGCTGACGGTCGACGAGCTGAACCTCAATCCCTATCTGCCGCCCGAGGCGGAAGGCGGCGAGGCCACGACCGGCGGCGGCGCCGCTGGTGGTGGCGCTGCAGGCGGTGACGCCGGGGCGGGCGACTGGAGCGACGAGCCGATCGACGTCTCGGCCCTGGGTCTGCTCAACGCCGATCTGGCCTTCAACGCCGGCGGCATCCTTTTCAAGGACGTGAAGATCGGCAAGAGCAGCCTCACCGTCGTCCTGAAGGACAGCAAGCTGACGGCGGACCTGGCGGAGATGCAGCTTTATGACGGTTCCGGCAAGGGCAGCGTCGTCGTCGACGGCAGCGGCGCCAAGCCGGCCATCGCCGCCGACTTCGACCTGGCCGATTTCCAGGCCGGGCCCTTCCTGAACGACCTGGCGAAGTTCGACCGCATCCTCGGTACCACCGAAAGCAAGATTTCGGTGAAGACGACGGGCGGCTCGCAGCGCGAACTGGTGTCGAACCTGAACGGCAACGGCGCGGTGGTGTTCCGCGACGGCGCCATCAAGGGCATCAACCTGGCGGCCATGATGCGCAACATCTCGGTCGCGGCGATCGAGCAATCCTTCGATGAGGCGCAGGCGACCGACTTCGCCGAACTTTCCGGCACCTTCCAGATCGACAAGGGCATCGTCACCAACAAGGATCTCTCGCTGGTGGCGCCGCTGGTGCGCATGACCGGCGCAGGCAAGGTCCCCTTGCCGCCGCGTACCGTCGACTACACGGTGACGCCGAAACTGGTGCAGACCTTGGAGGGCCAGGGCGGGGCCTCCGACCTGCAGGGCGTGGCGGTGCCGATCAAGGTCTCCGGGCCGTGGAGCGATATCTCCTACAAGCCCGACCTGGAAGGGGCCCTCAAGGAACAGCTCAAGGACCCCGGCGCCGTCATCGAGAAGCTGGACAGCGAAGAAGGGGTGAAGGGCCTGATCGAGGGCTTGAAGCCGGGCGGTTCCACCGAGGGCGAGGAGGGATCGAGCGGACCGCTTGATCTCAAGAAGGGTCTGTTCGGCAATTGAGCCCGCTGCGGGCGATCGCCGCCGCCTGCGGCAACTGGGTGGCGGCCGCCGCCGTGCTGCTGGCGCTCGCCGCCTGCAGTGCCGGCGACCCGGTGTCCCCGCAGGTCAGCATGGTCGACCTGCGGCTGCTGGAAAGCGGTGTTTTCGAGCAGCGCTTCCAGATCGACCTGCGGATCGGCAATCCCAACGACTTCGACCTGCCGCTGGACGGCCTGACCTTCGACCTGGAGGTCAACGGCGAGGACTTCGCGCGCGGCTTCTCCAACGAGCGGGTGACCGTGCCGCGTCTGGGCGAGGAGACGGTTTCCGTCATCGCCACCACGACCCTCATCGACCTGGTCCAGCAGATGCAGCTGCTTGCGCGCCGCGGTGACCTGTCCTATCGCCTTCACGGCACCGCCTATCTCAACAGCTTCGCCCGCCGCACGGCCCCCTACGAATCCGAGGGGACTTTCCGCCTGCTGGGGCCGCGCGCCACGCCCGGGCAGCAGATTTAGGGCCTCCAGGGCCCGGATTCGGCGGAATTCTGAGGCGGGAGAAAGGCTTCCGGTCGCCCCGCAGGCGGGTTATCATGCCGCCGGGCTGGTAGGGCGCCCATCGGCCGCGCTTCAGGCGTGTCCCCACGCCGGAAGAAGGACCGTCCGGCGCGGTCAAGAGCGACGCGGGAACAACCCGCGCGCGGTAGAACAGGTGTCCGGAGGAAGCTCATGGTAGCGACAGGTGGCGATTTTCATCAGACATTCCCGCCGGTGAACCGGCTGCCGCTGGACCGGCCCTGGGCTTGGCTGGCGGCGGGCTGGGAGGATATGAAGCGCGCGCCGGGCGTCAGCCTGGCGTATGGCGCGATCTTCACGGCCATCAGCTTCGCCATCACCGCCGGGGTCTTCTTCGTCGACCTGGAATACCTGCTGTTCCCGCTGATGGCGGGCTTCATGCTGGTCGGGCCCATGCTGGCCGTCGGTCTCTACGAGACCAGCCGCCGGCTGGAGACCGGAGAGCCGGTCTCGCTCGCCTCGGCGCTTTTCGTCGCCACCCGCTCGCCCATGCGCCTCGCCTTCCTCGGCATCGTGCTCATGGCGCTGCTGCTGATCTGGATGCGCGCGGCGATGCTGCTGCTGGCGCTGTTTCTGGGCTCCACCGAATTTCCGCCTCTGGCCGACGCCATCCCGACCCTGCTGCTGACCTCCCAGGGCGTGGCCCTGCTGGTGGTCGGCACCGGCGCCGGCGCGATTCTGGCCGCCGCGGTCTTCGCCATCAGCGTGGTCTCGGTGCCGATGCTCATGGACCGCGACGTCGACTTCATGACGGCGATCGTGACCAGCCTTGTCGCGGTGTGGCGCAATCTGAAGCCGATGCTGATCTGGGCCTGGCTCATCGCCTTCCTCACCGCCGGCGGTCTGGTGACGCTCTATATCGGTCTGATCGTCACCTTCCCGCTGGTCGGCCACGCCACCTGGCATGCCTACCGCGACACGGTGGGGCGCTAGAGCAGATTCACAGGGTTGGTGGATCGCCTTCGGCGATTCCAGCCGACCCTGATCTGCTCTATGTATTAGAAATAGATCGGATTCACACGTTTAGACAGAACCACCAAGTGGTTCTGTCTAAACGTGATCCGATCTAGAAGACGGCGAAAAAGGGCCTATCAGCCCGATTGATCTCGTCCTTCGAGACGCTTGCTGCGCAAGCTCTTCAAGATGAGGTCAATCATCTCAATCTCCCACCTCATCCTGAGGAGGCGCGGCGGCGCCGTCTCGAAGGATGTGCCACGGGCTCGGGCACTTTCTTCAACGGCCTGTCAGCCAGCTTTGCGCTTCGCTGCGCGTTCGCGGTCCTCACCTTCGGGCGGCAGCGGCTTGTCGTCGTCATCCAGCAGGATGCGGTGGGCGGCGCCGTCCAGGTCCTCGAACTGGCCGCTCTTGAGCGCCCAGAGGAAGGCCCCCAGGCCGAGCAGGCCGAGCAGCAGGGCGGCCGGAATCAGATAGATCAGCGCGCTCATTCCGCGGCCTCCGGGACACCGGCGTGCGCCGCGCCCTTGGCGCCCGCTTCCCCGATCTTCAGCGTGCCGAGATTGAGGCGCATGGCGTTGGCGGTGACGATGATCGAGGAGGCGGACATGGCCACCGCGGCGATCAGCGGCGTCACCAGGCCGGCCATGGCGATGGGCACCGCGATCACGTTGTAGAGGAAGGCGAGGCCGAAGTTCTGCAGCACCAGGCGGCGCGAGCGGCGCGCGGTATCCAGCGCCTCGGCGATGGGCGCCAGGCGCTCGCCCTGGAAGATGATGTCGGCGGCGATCTGGCTGACGTCGGCGGCCTCGGCCGGCGACAGCGAGGCGAAGGCGGCGGCCAGCGCTGGGGCGTCGTTGAGGCCGTCGCCGATCATCGCCGTCTTGCGGCCTTCGGCGGCCAGCGCGTGCAGGCGGGCGATCTTGTCCGCCGGGCGGCAGTCGCCCTGCCAGGTGGCGATGCCCAGCTGCGCGGCGAGGTCGGCCACGACCGGGCTGCGGTCGCCGGAGAGCAGTTCCACCGCGAAGCCGCGCTCCTGCAGATGGGCAATGACGCGGGCGGCGTCGGGGCGCGGCGCGTCGTGGAAGGTAAAGCGCCGCGGCGTACGGTCCGGCCCGCTGAGCCAGAGCTCCATGGCGGCGGTCCGCAGCGGATCGTCGGCGTCGTTTTCGTCTATGCCGCACCAGGCGCGCCGTCCCAGGCGCAGGGTAAGGCCGTCGATCTCCGCCTCCAGGCCATCGCCGGGATGCTCGGTGACGGTCATCCCGCGCGGCTGGATCTCCCCCGCCGCCCGGCAGAGGGCGCGGGCCAGGGGGTGGCGGCTCTCGGCGGCGATGGCCGCCGCCAGGGCTAGGTCCTCGGCCGGGGTCTGCGCCTTGTTCTGCAACTCCGGGCGGCCGCTGGTCAGGGTGCCGGTCTTGTCGAAGACCAGGGTGTCGACCCCGGCCAGACGTTCCAGCGCGTCGGCGGATTTCACCAGGACGCCGCGTTTCAGCAGGCGGCCGACGGCGGCGACCTGGACCGCCGGCACGGCCAGGCCCAGGGCGCAGGGGCAGGTGATGATCAGCACGGCGATGGCGTGCAGCAGCGCGCCCTGCCAGGCGATGTCGGAAAAGACGAGCCAGCCGGCCAGGGTGACGCCGGCCAGGATGTGCACCGCCGGCGCATAGATCCGCGCCACCCGGTCGGCCAGGCGCACGTAGCGGTCGCGGCTTTGCTCGGCGGTTTCCATGAGGCGCACGATCTCGGCCAGCAGGCTCGACTCGGCGGACTTGGTGACGGTCACCCGCAGGGCCCCGTCGCCGTTCATCGTGCCGGCGAAGACCTCGCTGCCCGGCACGGCGGGGCGCGGCAGGCTCTCGCCGGTCAGCAGCGAGGTGTCGATCTCCGAGCGGCCGAGGCAGACCTGGCCGTCCACGGGAATGCGCTCGCCCGGCGCCACGGCGACGGTCATGCCCGGCGCCAGCCGGTTGATCGCCAGGGGAGAAAGCCGGCCCTCGGCGTCGACCACCATGGCGGCGGTGGCGCGCAGCGCCGTCAGGTTCTCCGCCGCCGAGCGGGCGCGCCCGCGCAGCCGCAGGTCCAGAAAGCGTCCGATGAGCAGGAAGAACAGCAGTGTTACCGAGGCGTCGAAGAACACCTGGTCGCCGCCGCGCAGGGTCTCCGAAAGGCTCATGCCTGCGGCCAGGATGACGGCCAGGGAAATCGGCACGTCCATGTTCATGGTGCCGCCGCGCAGGGCGGCCAGGGCGGAGCGGAAGAAGGGGCGCCCGGCATAGGCGACGGCGGGCAGGGCGATGAGAGCCGAGACCCAGTGCATCAGCGCGCGCGTCGCCGGGCCCATGTCCTCGGCCAGGCCGCTCCAGACCGAAACCGACAGCAGCATGACATTGCTGGCGGCGAAGCCGGCGACGGCCAGGGCGCGCAGCAGTTCGCGGGACTCGCCGGCCTCGGCGTTCTCGATCTGCTCGCTGTCCAGCGGAATGAGGCGATAGCCCTTGGCCGCCACCGCGGCCAGCAGCGGCTCGGCGCCGGTCTCGGCCGGGTCCCACTGCAGCTTCAGGCGCCGGGTGCTGAGATTGACCCGCGCTTTCTCGAGGCCGGGGCTGCCTTCGACGGCGCTCTCGATGGAGCGGATGCAGCTCGGGCAGTGCAGGTTCTGCACGATGAGGGTCAGGGCTTCACTGCCGTCGGGCTGGCGCACGATATGGTCGGCGAAGTCCGCCAGGCGCAGGCTGGGCACCGCTTCCTCGGCCGCCGCGGCGATGCCGCCGCCGGGGCAGCAGCCGAGCATACCGCCGGCCGCGTCGTCCGGTCTGGTCCGGGCCGACGCGTTGAGTGTGTTCTGAACCTGCGGGCTCACTCGAACCATAGCCGGGTCTTCATCTCGAAGGGCGGATTGCGGCCGTCGTCGGCGGTCACCTCCAGGTCCCAGTTGCCGCGCCGCGGCAGTTCCACCACCGCGCTGTAGGCGCCCGGCGCCTCTTCGCGCCAGGCGAGGGACTGGTCCAGGCCTTCGTGGGTCGGCCGGCGCAGCACGCCGGCGAGGGTCATGCCGCTGAGCGGCGCGCCGGCCCCGTCGCTGAGGGTCACGGTGATGTTGTCTTCGCCGGCGCCGGCGCTCCCGAAGCTGACGTCGCCCTGCCAGCCGAGATCGCGCAGGGTATGGCGCGCTTCCAGCACCTTGTTGTAGGCGAGGCCGTCCTGGTAGGGATTTTCGCGGGTAACGCCGGTGAAGGTGTCGAGCGCCAGATAGACGAAGACCATGTTCACCGCGATGATCACGCTGAACATGGCGACCACGCCGAAGAAAACGTGCTTGCCGCGGATCACGAAGCCCTGTTGCGCGCTCATTTCGGCCCCCGGAAAACGGAGTTGTAGCCCACCTGCGTGCCGCTGTCCTTGTCGGTGATGAGGAAGCGCAGGTCGGTGGAGTCCTCGTCCAGGGCATCCAGCGGCGCCGAAACGAAGACGCGGTAGCTTTCCAGGTTGTCGGGTTCCACCTGCAGGTCGCTGGCCGAGACGTCGTTGCCGACGACGTCGATGGTCGCGCCGGGAAGTCCCTCGACAGCCAGGGTGAAGTGGCGTTCCGCGTGCTGCTTGTTGATGATCTTCACCGTGTAGCCGTTGCGGATCGAGCCGTCCGACAGGGTGACGAAGAGCGGATTGCGGTCGCGCAGGATGCTCACGTCGAGGTCGCTGCGGGTCAGCAGCGTGAACAGCATGATCAGGCTGACCAAGGCGATGATGCCGCTATAGATGAGGGTGCGCGGGCGGATCAGGCGCAGGCGCGGCTTCTCGCCGGCGCGCACCCGCTCCACGTTGGCCAGGGTGTCGTAGGAAATGAGATTGGGCGGCAGGCCCGCCTTCTCCATCACGCCGTTGCAGGCGTCGATGCAGAGCGCGCAGGTGATG
Source organism: Kiloniellaceae bacterium (assembly GCA_048268885.1). Taxonomy (GTDB): domain Bacteria; phylum Pseudomonadota; class Alphaproteobacteria; order Kiloniellales; family Kiloniellaceae; genus Pelagibius. The sequence continues at coordinate 159,641 of JBLWUP010000005.1, forward strand.
CATTCCAGCTGCTGGCCGTCGCGGATGTCGATGCCCATGGGGCAGACCGCGACGCACTGGTTGCAGGCGACGCAGTCGCCCAGGTCGGTCGGATGGGTGCCCTTCTTGCGGGCGCCGCGCGGCTCGCCGCGGTCCTCGTGGTAGGTGATGACCAGCGACTCTTCGTCCAGCAGGCCACCCTGGATACGCGGCCAGGGGCACATGTAGGTGCAGACCTGCTCGCGGGCCAGGCCGCCGAGCAGATAGGTGGTGAAGGTCAGCACCGCGATGGTGACATAGGCCACGGCGGGCGCCTGAAAGGTCGCCAGCTGGGTCATCAGGGTCGGCGCGTCGGCGAAGTAGAACACCCAGGCGCCGCCGGTGCAGGCGCCGATCACGACCCAGCTCACGTGCGTGGCCAGCTTGCGCCAGATCTTGTTGAAGCTCCAGCCCGCCTTATCCAGGCGGATGCGCGAGGCGCGGTCGCCCTGGAAGATGCGCTCGACGGCGATGAAGAGGTCGGTCCAGACCGTCTGCGGGCAGGTATAGCCGCACCACACCCGCCCGGCCATGGAGGTGACCAGGAACAGCCCGATGGCGGCCAGGATCAGCAGGCCGGTGAGGTAATAGACCTCCTGCGGCCAGATCTCGATGAAGAAGAAATAGAAGCGCCGGCCCGGAAAGTCGATCAGGACCGCCTGGTCGGGCGCATTCGGCCCGCGGTCCCACCGAATCCAGGGGGTCAGGTAATAGACGGCGAGGGTCGCCGCCATGATGGCCCATTTGAGGCGGCGGAAGCCCCCTCTGGCCAGCCGCGGATAGATCTTGATCCGCTTCTGGTAGAGGGAGCGCCGCTCTTTCTTGTTTACCGGTTCAGCATCTGAGCGTTCGACGCTTTCTCTTTTGTCCGCCGGTTTCGCGGTGGCCTCCTGCGCTACCGCTTGTTCGACCATTTGCTGTTCCTACCCTTTCCGGGGACTTACTCGCCGCCACCCAGGGAGTGGACGTAGACGGCCAACTGCTTGATCGTCGTGTCGTCGAGGCGCCCGGTCCAGGCCGGCATCATCCCCGAGCGGCTGTTGGTGACGGTCTCCACCACGTCGGCCTTGTCGCCGCCGTAGAGCCAGATGGCGTCGGTCAGGTTGGGGGCGCCAAGATCCTGGTTCCCGGTGCCGTCTTCCATGTGGCAGGCGGAGCATTGTTCGACAAAGATGTCCGCGCCGCGTCCGGCCGCCGCGGGATCGGTCTCCGACCCCGAAAGCGACAGCACGTACTCGGTCACGTCGTTGATGTCTTCCCGCGTCAGGATTTCGTCCCGGCCGAATGCCGGCATCTCGTTGAAGCGGGTCTCGTCGTGGTCGGAGCGGATGCCGTAGTTGATGGTCTGGTGGATCGCCTCCAGGCTGCCGCCCCAGATCCAGTCGTCGTCGTTCAGGTTCGGGAAGCCGGTGGAACCGGCGGCGCCGAGCCCGTGACACTGCGAGCAGTTCACCGCGAAGGCCGAGCCGCCGCCCGCCATGGCGAAGTCCAGCAGCTCACGGCTGTCGGCGATCTCGTCCAGGGAGGCCTGCTGGATGCGGCCGAGGTAACCGGCCTGGGCATCTCGTGCCGCGGCCATGCTCTCGGCCAGCTGCTCGCGGGAAGAGTAGCCGATGACGCCCTTGGTGAAGCTGCTGACCATCGGCCAGGCCGGCATCACGACCCAATAGGCCACCGCCCAGAGGCAGCAGGCGTAGAAGGTCCACAGCCACCAGCGCGGCAGCGGGGTGTTCAGCTCTTTGATGCCATCCCATTCGTGGCCCGTGGTTTCGGTCCCCGAAACCTGATCGACTTCCTTGTTGTGTGCCACGATCAGTCCTCCTCCAGCGACCGGCGGGCCGCCTCTTCAAATTTCTCCTTGTTCTTCGGCCAGAAGGCGTAGGCCAGCACGCCGGCGAACAGGATCATGAAATAGATCAGCCCATAGGTAGACGCGAAATGCGCGACTTTCTCGTATTCCATTGCGTCCCTCCTAGCGGTAGTTGGCTTCGGGCTCGTAAGCCTCGAAGTCGACCAGGGTGCCCAGCATCTGCAGGTAGGCGACGACCGCGTCCAGCTCGGTCAGCTCGGCGGCGTTGCCGTCGAAGTTGGAGACCACCGCGCCGGGATAGCGCTCCAGCACGGCGTCGGCGCCGTCGGAATCCGGATCCGCCTGGGCGGCCAGGTCCTGTTCGGCCATCTCGACCATCTCGTCGCTGTAGGGCACGCCGATCACCTGGTTGGTGCGCAGGTGCGCGGCGACGTCGTGCATCTCCAGCGGCGTTTCCGCCAGGAAGGGATAGCCCGGCATGATCGATTCCGGCACCACGCTGCGCGGATCGGCCATGTGCGCCACGTGCCAGCCGTCCGAGTAGCGCCCGCCGACGCGGGCCAGGTCCGGCCCGGTGCGCTTGGAGCCCCACTGGAAGGGATGGTCGTACATGCTCTCCGCCGCCAGGGAGTAGTGGCCATAGCGCTCCTCTTCGTCGCGCAGCGGACGCACCATCTGGCTGTGGCAGTTGTAGCAGCCTTCGCGGATGTAGATGTTCCGCCCGGCCAGCTCCAGCGGGCTGTAGGGCCGCATGCCCTTCACCTTCTCGATGGTGCTCTCCAGGTAGAACAGCGGGGCGATCTCCACCAGGCCGCCGATCGAGACCACGACCAGCGTCAGGACCAGGAGGAGGATCGAGTTCTTTTCGATTACGTCGTGTTTGAAAGCCATGATGCGCTCCCCCTTACTCGGCTGCGGTGACGGAGGCGGGGCCGGCCGCCGGGGCGCCGATGCGACGCTCCTCGCGGATGTCGCCGCGGATCGTCCGCCAGCAGTTGTAGACCATGATCACCGCTCCCAGCAGGTACAGCAGGCCGCCCAGGGCGCGGATCACATAGAAGGGATGCATCGCCTCCACGGTCTCCACGAAGGAATATTCCAGGAAGCCGAGGCTGTCGTAGGCCCGCCACATCAGGCCCTGCAGGATGCCGGAGACCCACATCGCGGTGATGTACAGCACGATGCCGATGGTCGCGGTCCAGAAGTGCAGGCTGACCAGGGCCAGCGAGTAGAGCCGCTCGCGGTACCACAGCTTGGGCACCAGGTAGTAGAGGGCGCCGAAGCTGACGAAGCCGACCCAGCCCAGCGCACCGGAGTGCACGTGGCCGACGGTCCAGTCGGTGTAGTGGCTGAGCGAGTTCACCGCCTTGATCGACATGACCGGACCTTCGAAGGTGCTCATGCCGTAGAAGGCGACGGAGACGGCCAGCATGCGCAGGATCGGGTCGGTGCGCAGCTTGTCCCAGGCGCCCGAGAGCGTCATCAGGCCGTTGATCATGCCGCCCCAGGAGGGCATCCACAGCATGATCGAGAAGGTCATGCCCAGGGTCTGCGCCCAGTCCGGCAGCGCCGTGTAGTGCAGGTGGTGCGGGCCGGCCCAGATGTAGAGGAAGATCAGCGACCAGAAGTGCACGATGGACAGGCGGTAGGAGTAGACGGGGCGGTTCGCCTGCTTCGGCACGAAGTAGTACATGATGCCGAGGAAGCCGGCGGTGAGGAAGAAGCCCACCGCGTTGTGGCCGTACCACCACTGGGTCAGGGCGTCCTGCACGCCGGCGAAGAGCGCGTAGCTCTTGGAGCCGCTCAGCGCCACCGGCACCGCCAGGTTGTTGACGATGTGCAGCATGGCGATGGTGACGATGAAGGCCAGGTAGAACCAGTTGGCCACGTAGATGTGCGGCTCGCGGCGCTTCATCAGGGTGCCGAGGAAGACCAGCAGGTAGACCACCCAGACGATGGTCAGCCAGAGGTCGATGTACCACTCGGGCTCGGCGTATTCCTTGGACTGGGTGATGCCCAGGACATAGCCGCTGGCGGCCAGCACGATGAACAGCTGGTAGCCCCAGAAGATGAACCAGGGCGCCCACTCGCCGGCCAGGCGGGCGCGGCAGGTCCGCTGCACCACGTGGAAGGAGGTGGCGATCAGCACGTTGCCGCCGAAGGCGAAGATCACCGCCGAGGTGTGCACCGGGCGCAGGCGCCCGAAGTTGGTCCAGGGCAGATGGAAGTTCAGCTCCGGAAAGGCGAGCTGCAGGGCGATCGTCAGGCCGGCGAGGAAGCCGACCACGCCCCAGAACAGCGAGGCGATGACGCCCGCCCGCACCACGCCGTTGTTGTAGCGGACGTCGCCCTCGACCTCGGCCACTCCCGCGGCCACGTCGAAGTGCTGCTTGATCATCCAGAAGATGCCGAGCGCACAGAACGCGACGAAGAGATAGCCGTGGAACGCCATGGCGCCGTCGTGCGCGTTGGCGACGAGGAACAGCCCCATGATGCCGGCCGCCGCCAAAACCAGACCCACTAAGAAGGTCACAGGCGATGTGCCGGATGCCTCGGTTGAATTGCTCATCAGATGCCCCAGTCAGATTCCAATTCAGAAATAACTATAGCAAAACCGCGAAAGCCGTGATCCCGCATAGCCGATCCAAAGGATCGCGCCGCCGACGGACGGCGGCTGCGGACATCACGTTGCTCTTGGCGGCTCCCCTACGGTCTCTCTCATGGCAGCCCCTTCGGGCCTTGCCATTGATCCAGGTCAATACCGCGGAAACGCTGCATTTTCGAGCTTCCGCGCCCCAGCTGTTCCCGTTGTGGGAAACCACGTTTTGCGCCGGGCGACCATAGAATGCTACATCCAAAGAAACTCTGCGACAGAAAGCCGCGCGACTTCTTGGCATACCAGGCACTTAGGCTTGGTAAATAGCGCCTTAATAGAAAATGAGAGTCCATACTGTGCCGTCAGATAGCTTTTCCCCGAGTGCCGCCGCCGCCGTGACGGCGAATCCGCCGGTCGCCCCCCGCAAACCCAAGCGAATCGAGTTGCACGGCATCGCCCGCGAGGATCCCTATGCCTGGCTGCGCGACGACAACTGGCGCGAGGTGATGCGCGACCCCGCCGTCCTGGACCAGGATATCCGCGCCTACCTGGAGGCAGAGAACGCCTATACCAAGGCGGCCATGGCGCCGACCGACGCCCTGCAGCAGCAGCTCTTCGCCGAGATGAAGGGCCGCATCAAGGAAGACGACAGCTCGGTGCCCAGCCCGGACGGGCCCTTCGCCTACTATCAGCGGTTCGAGACCGGCGGGCAGCACCCCGTGTTCTGCCGCTGCCCCAACACGGGGAACGGGGGCAAGGGAAACGGGCAGGCGCGCGAAGGCGAGGAGGTGCTGCTGGACGGCAACCGCGAGGCCGAGGGCGAGTCCTACTTCCGGGTTGCGAGCTGTGCGCACAGCCCGGACCACCGCCTGCTGGCCTATGCCGTCGACCGCAACGGCTCGGAAACCTACCGGATCACCGTGAAGGACCTGGAATCGGGCGAACTGCTGCCCGATTCGATCGAAGAGGCGCAGGGCAGCCTGGTCTGGGCCAACGACGGGCGTACCCTGTTCTACGTCACCCTCGATGCCGAGCACCGGCCCTGCAAGGTCTACCGCCACCGCCTGGGCGAGGACCCGGCCGGCGACGTCCTGGTCTACGAGGAGAGCGATCCCGGCTTTTTCGTCGGGCTGGACAAGACCGAGAGCGACCGCTTCGTCGTCATCTCGGCGCACGACCACACCACCTCCGAGGTGCGGGTGATCGACGCGGCGGCGCCGGAGGGCGCGCCGCGGCTCATCGCCGCGCGCGAGCGCGACATCGAGTACGAGGTCAGCGATCACGGCGATCGCTTCCTTATCCTCACCAACGCCGGCGGCGCCATCGACTTCAAGATTGCCGAGGCGCCCATCGCCACGCCCGGACGCGAGTCCTGGCGCGACCTGGTACCCCACAAGGAAGGCCGCCTGATCCTCAGCCTGCTGGTCTTCGAGGGCTACCTGGCCCGGCTGGAGCGGGAGAACGGCCTGCCGCGCATCATCGTCACGGATCTGGCCTCCGGCGCGGAGCACGCCATCGCCTTCGACGAGGCGGCCTACTCCCTGGGACTGGTGCCGGGTTACCTCTACGACACTACGACCCTGCGCTTCGCCTATTCCTCGCTGACCACGCCGCAGCAGGTCTTCGACTACGACATGGCCGGGCGCAGCCGCGCGCTGCTGAAGGAGCAGGAGGTGCCGAGCGGCCATGACCCGGCGGACTACGAGGCCCGGCGCATCCTCGCGCGCGGCCATGATGGGGAAGAGGTGCCGGTCTCCATCGTCTACCGCAAGTCGACGCCGCTGGACGGTTCGGCGCCGCTGCTGCTTTACGGCTACGGCTCCTACGGCCTGTCGACCCCGGCGGCCTTTTCGACCAACCGCTTCAGTCTCATCGATCGCGGCTTCGTCTACGCCATCGCGCACATCCGCGGCGGCACCGACAAGGGCTACGGCTGGTACCTGCACGGCAAGCGGGAGAAGAAGGTCAACACCTTCCACGACTTCATTGCCGCCGCCGAAGGGCTGATCGACCAGGGCTTCACTCGCGCCGGCCAGATCGTCGGCCACGGCGGCTCGGCGGGCGGCCTGCTGATGGGGGCGGTCGCGAACATGCGCCCGGACCTTTTCCGGGGGATCGTCGCCGAGGTGCCCTTCGTCGACGTGCTGACCACCATGTGTGACAAGGACCTGCCGCTGACGCCGCCGGAATGGCCGGAGTGGGGCAATCCGCTGGACAGCGTCGAGGCCTATCGCACCATCGCCGCCTATTCGCCGGTCGACAATGTGGCGGCCAAGGACTATCCGGCGATCCTGGCCACCGCCGGCCTGACCGACCCCCGGGTGACGTACTGGGAGCCGGCCAAGTGGGTGGCCAAGCTGCGCGCCACCAAGACCGACGACAACCTGCTGCTGCTGAACACCGTCATGACCGGCGGGCACGGCGGCTCTTCCGGCCGCTTCGACAAGCTGCACGAGGTGGCGCTGGCCTATGCCTTCGCGCTGCTGGTCTGCGGCAAGGCCGAGGCACAAGTCGGGCAGGGAAGATAGGGTAAAGATAGGGTAGGGATATGACCTTGAAGATGTACGACCTGGCGGGCGCCGATCCGCTGTTGCGTTTCAGCCCCTATTGCTGGCGCACCCGCATGGCCCTGGCCCACAAGGGCCTGGAGGTGGAGACCATTCCCTGGCGCTTCACCGACAAGGACGCCATCGCCATGTCCGACCAGGGCCGGGTGCCGGTGCTGATCGACGGCGACAAGGTGATCCACGATTCCTGGGACATCGCCTGCTACCTGGACGAGGCCTATCCCGACCGCCCGGCGCTGTTCGGCAGCGCCGACGCCAAGGGCGCGGCCCTTTTCATCAGGCGTTGGTGCGAGGGCCAGCTTCACCCGGCGCTGGTGCGCCTCATCGTCGCCGACATCGTGAAAATTCTGCACGACAAGGACGTCGAGTATTTCCGTACCAGCCGCGAGAAGGCCCTGGGCGCGAGCCTGGAGGAGTTCTGCGCCGAGCAGGAAACCAACCTCAAGCGGCTGCACGACGTGCTGACGCCCTTCCGCTTGACGGTGAAGGACAGGCCCTTCCTGGGCGGCGAGAAGCCGGCCTACGCCGACTACATCGTCTTCGGCGCCCTGCAGTGGGCGCGCTGCTCCTCACCGCAGAACCTGTTGCCGCCCGAAGATCCGGCGACCCGCTGGTTCGCCGCGATGCTGGACCTCTACGACGGCCTGGGCGCCAAGGCGCCGCGCGCCACCGCGGCGTAAGGCCGGCCGGCGGGCTCGCTCCGGGCCGGGGCTGGGTTCCTACTTTTCCCGCTTCTTGCCGGTGACCATGGAGCGGGCGAGGTTCTCCTTGTGGATCACGCTGGCCAGCACGACGCCGCCGATGTGCAGGATGACCAGGATGAGCATGAGGTTCGCCAGGACCTCGTGGATTTCCTCCCAGTCGCCTTCGCCGCCGCCTGCCCCGCCACGGCCTTCGCCGTGCTCTCCTTCGCCGTGCTCTCCTTCGTCGTCGTCCTCGCTGATCGGCACCCAGAGAGTGTCGCCCGCTGCCGGCGCGACGACGGCTTCAGCCCGGATCGTAGCCAGGGGGCCGGCACCTTCTTCTGCCGCGTAGAGCTCCAGGCCGCTCCACACGATGGCGAGGAGACCGATCCACAGGGCGATGGCCATGGCGCCGCCGGCAGGGCTGTGCCCCAGGTGCCGCGGGGCGCGGAAGGTGATCAGGTCGCGCAGGTAGGTAAAGATCTTGTGCGGGCCGTAAAGGAAGTCGCTGAAGCGGGCGTGGCGCGGGCCAATGAAGCCCCAGACAATCCGCATCACGACGAAAACGCCCACCACGTAGCCGGCCCAGACGTGCAGGGCCAGCGGCTCGTCCTCGGTGAAATAGGCGATGAAGAAGCCGAGCGCGACGGTCCAGTGACTGAAGCGTACGAAGATGTCCCAGACCCTTACCATGTCGCAGATCCTTCCCCTTGTTGAGTGCCGGCCGGCGGCACGCCGCCAGGCATGCCGGCCGCAGTGTTAGCAAGCCTTCCTTGCAGCTACCTTACGTCGGTTGTTCGGTGGCACAGAAGCTGCGACGATAGCGCCGTCCTACGCCTGTTGCCGAGGAATGAGAGGGATTGCGGGTTTGAGCGACGCTGCCCGGCGGGACCGCCAGGTCCGGCGCATCATACTGCTGGAAGGCCTTGCCAACCTCATCGTGCTGCTGGCGAAGTTGACCGTCGGCCTCTCGACCGGGTCTCTGGCCGTCCTCGGCGACGCTATCCACTCGCTGACCGACGTCACAAACAATGTCGTCGCCTGGGTCGTGATCAGGATGTCGAGCCGTCCGGCCGACCGCGAACATCCCTACGGTCACCGTAAGTTCGAAACCCTGGCGGTCTTCGGGCTGGCGACCCTGCTGACGGTGTTGGCGGTCGAACTGGCGCTGCACGCCGTCAGGCGCGAACCGGAAGCGCCGCTGCGCGATGCCTGGACCCTGGGGCTCATGCTGGGGGTGCTCGCCGTCAACGTCACGGTGGCGACTTGGCAGCGCTATTGGGCGCGGCGGCTCGACTCGGACATACTGCTGGCCGACGCCAACCACACCTTCGCCGACGTGCTGACCACGATCGTGGTGATCGGCGGCTGGCAGCTCTCGGCCATGGGCTACCCCTGGCTCGACAGCGCCTGCGCCCTGGGCGTTTCGGGCCTGGTGCTCTACCTGGCTTACGGGCTGTTCCGGCGGGCCTTTCCGGTGCTGGTCGACCGCTTCGCGGTGGCGCCGGAGAAACTGGCGGAGACGGCGATGCGCGTGCCGGGCGTGCACGGGATCCGGCGGGTCCGCTCGCGCTCCCTGGGCAAGACACTGACGGTCGACATGGTGATCACCGTCGACCCCCGGCTCTCCACCCGCGAGGCGCACGACATTGCCGATGCCGTCGAAAGCCTGCTGGAGAAGCGCCACCAGGTGCGCGACACCTCGATCCACATCGAGCCCGACCGCTAGATCGGATCACGTTTAGACAGAACCACCAGGTGGTTCTGTCTAAGCGTGTGAATCCGATCTATTTCTAATACATAGAGCAGATTCACAGGGTTGGTGGATCGCCTTCGGCGATTCCAGCCGACCCTGATCTGCTCTAGGCCTGGCCGCCGCCTGCGCTAGAATCGCCAGCCGATGGCGGCGCGGAACAGGCCTTCGCTGTTCTCGAACTCTTCCGGGCCGGTCCCCGTGGCCAGGCTGCTGTCCTCATAGGCCGTGTAGCTGTATTCCAGGCGGGCAAAGAAATCCTCCGAAATGGGGAGTTCCAGGCCCATGCCGACACGCAGGCCGAGCAGAAACTCCGATTCTTCGAAGTGGTTGCCTGTCGTCGTGACCTGGGTGTTGAACTTGCTGTACATCACGCCGGCCCGGCCGTAGGCGAGCGCGCCGCCGGGCAGGACATAGCCGGCCCGCAGCGCGGCGCCGAAGCCGCCTTCCTTGTCGACCTCGAAGACGCGGCCGGTCGGCTCGCGCTCGCGCTCCCAGGTGACGTCGCTCAGCTCCGCTTCCGCCTCGGCGCCCAGGTAGATGTTCTGCCAGACGGCGCCATAGCCGGCGAAGAATCCGCCCGAGGCCCCGCCTTCGCCGGCGTCGACCTCCAGCAGGCTGCCGGCTTGGCGGTCGCCGGTGTTCTTGCTGTTCAGCCGGTCGTGGCCGCCGCCCGCGCCGACATAGAAGCCCGAGGGGTCCACCGGCTGCGGCTCTTCGGCGTCCTCGGCCTCCTTTGCGCCGCCGGGCAGGCGGTAGCCGACGCCGAGGCGCACCAGGCTCTCGTTGTTGGCGAAGTTGTCGCGGCCGTCGCTGAAGGTGATGTCGTAGTCCTCGTAGTCGGTGTAGCTGTAGTCGAGACGCAGGAAGAAGTTGCCCGTCAGCGTGGTCTCGGCGCCGAGCCCGAAACGCAGGCCGGTCAGGGTGCGGGACTCGCCGTAGCTGTCGCCGCTTTCGACATAGTCCGTGTCGAAGCTCGTCTCCACCACGCCGAAACGCCCGTAGATCATGGAATCGTCGTTCAGCCAGTAGCCGACCAGCGGCCCGGCGGCGACCGACCAGTTCTTCTGCACCGAATAGACGCGTCCGCCCATGTCGCGCGCATGGGCCCATTCGGCGTCGCTGATCTCGGCATCGATTTCCAGGCCGAACTGCCAGTCGCCGGCCCGCACGCCATAGCCGGTGAAGGCGCCGCCGCCGAAGCCGAAGTCGGCCAGCTCGCTGGTCAGGCTGCCGGTGCCGCCGCGCGGGCCGGCGAGCTCAGTCCCCAGGTTGGTCAGGCTGCCCTGCAGGCCGCCGTAGAGGCCGCCGAGATCGGCGATGATCTCGGGGCTGCGGCTCAGTTCGTCCTCGCTGTAGGCCGGCGACAGCTCGGCGCCCAGCGAGAAGAAAACCTGGTGCTCGTCATAGTCTTCGCTGGCGACGGTGGAATCCCGCAGCAGGAAGGAATAGTTGGTCGCCAGGAAGAAGTTCGGCAGGAAGTAGTAGCGCGCGCCGAGACCGAGGTCGAAGGTGCTGTCCTGCCGCTTCAGGCCCTTGTAGTCGCTCTCGTAGTAGTCCATCGACGTCTCGAAACTGATGTCGGGGCGGACCTGCTGGACGAGCGAGAGGCCGTAGCCGGTGCTGATGTAGCCGGACGAGCCGCTGAGCGTGGTTTCCTGGAGCGAGCGGTCGACGAAGGCGCTGAGCCGGGTGGTCGCCTGTGGACGCCAGATGCCCCGCAGGGCGAAGTCGAAGGCGGTCGTGGTGTCGAAGCTGGGGTCGTCGTAGGACTGTTGAAGCAGGCCGAGGGCGCCTTCGATGTCGAGGCTGCGGTCGGGCCGGTAGTGCAGGCCGGCGGCGGCGCTGAACCCCTCGGAATCGCGCTCGAAGCCGTTGTCGTCCTGCGCCTTGTCGTAGTCGCGCAGGTCGAAAAGCCCCTGGCCGAAAACCTCGTAGCCCGGCGCGACGATGTAGCCGAGCCTGGCGCCGGCGGTGTAGAGGTCGCGGTCGCGGTCGTCGTTGTTGATGCTGCCGCCGACGGCGTCGACGTCGTCGAAATCCAGGCGCTCGAAAGTGGCGCCGGCGCGCAGCGTCACGTCGTCGAAGCGGTTGGCGGTGCCGAGGTAGGCCTGGCTGTCGTAGTAGAGCGTCGGCTCGGTGCCGTTCACGTCGTCGGGGGACTGGCGTTCCTCGTGGTCGCGCCCGAAACTGGCACCGCCGAAGATCGAGGACTGCGGGGTGATGCGGTAGGTCGTGTCCAGCCCGAAGTCGAAGTCCTCGTAGTCCTCGGTGGTTTCGTCCCAGTAGCGTCCGATCTCGGCCGAGCCGAAGAGCTCCAGTTCGACGGGCAGGCCCTCGCTGGTCAGCGAAAGGCTGGGCGTCACGACGGTCAGCGCGTCGCCGACCTTGTCGTTGCGGGTGGCGTAGACGTTGTCCGTGTAGCCTTGCGAGACCGTGAGGTCGGCATCCAGGACGAAGGGGCCGGCCCTGGTGCGTCCGTCATCCGCCATGACCGCGGTGCCGGCAGGTGTTTCCGGCGCGGCGGGTTCTTCGTCCGCCTCCCCCTGGGCGACGCTTTTCTCATCGGATGCCGCCGGAGCGGGCGGTTCCTCGGCGTGCCCGGCCGCACTCCACCACAGGCCCCCGGCCAACAGACAGACCGATACCAACCAACGGTACTTCGAAAACATACGTCCCCCGTGTTCTTGTTCTTTATCGCCGATCGCCTGTTGACGCGCCCGGACGCCTTTCCTTGTCCTCAGATATCCAGTCCGTCGTGGTGATCGCTGTGGCCGTGTTCGATGACGTCGCTGCTCGAGCGGTGGAACACCCGGTCTTCCACCGAGTGACCGGGGCTGGGGCCGCCGCCGGTCAGATGCCCCGGGCCGCGGCTGCCGCCATGGCCGTGCGGCCCGGGCCCGCGATGGCCGCGGCCCTCCGCATGGTCGCCGTCGTCATGGCCCCCATCTTCGTGGCCGCCATCTTCGTGCCCGCCATCGTCATGGCCGCCGTCCTCGTGGCCGCCATCCTCATGGCTGCCGCCATCGCGGCCGCCACCGCCACCGCCACCGCCGCCGGCGTGACCGCCGCCGCCGCCGCTATGACCGCCACCGCCGCCGCCATGACTCTGCGCCAGGACGGACCAGGCCGGCGGTGTCGGGGCGTCATCGGCCAGCGCCGGCAAAGCCAGGAAAGGGGAAACGAAAAATGGTGCGAGCCATAGCCGCCGCCACTGCGGTCGTCTTGACATCCTCTGGTCCTCCAACTGTCCGCGGCCTGCCCGGCGGCCCCAGGAGCCACCGGGCGGATCCGGCTGTTCCGCCGTGTGTCCGGTCAGTTGATGACCGTCGGCACCGGAACGTTATGGAGGAACTCGATCACCGCGCGGGCGTCGTCGGCCGACTGCGCGAAATCGTCGATGCCGCCGGTGGTGCTGTCGCTCCAGTCCTGTCCGTCAAAGACCGCGTCCATGAGGTCTTCGGTCACGGTGTCGTAGACGCCGTCGCCGTCGGGGTCGGAGAGGTAGGTAATCGTCACGCCGGCATAGGCGTCGGCGCGGCTGTAGTCGTAGCTGGAGAAGTCGTAGTAGTCGATCGTCCCGGTCGCCACGTTGATCTCGTTAACACCAAGAATGTTGTTGAGATAGACGACTTCGTCGATGGACAGCGCGCCGGTCTTGTCGGTGGCCGCGCCCAGCATGGACGCAACGTCAAACCCGTCCGGCAGGCCGTCGATGGTGCCGCCGGTCAGGAGGTAGGTATAGACCGCGAGGTTCTCCAGCGGCGAGTCGATGGTCGTGCCGTCGATCACCAGCCGGCCAGCCTCGTCCAGGGTGACGACGGTGGCGCCGTCCAGCTTGGTGAGAACCTCGTCGAGCGAGTGGGCCAGAACCTGGCTCGGCGCCCGGCTCACGCTCGTGCGGCCCAGTTCGACTTCGACCACCAGATCCTCGTATTCCGCCGGAAGGTCGCCTTCCTCGGTGAGCTGGACGACGGTGCCGTCGGCCAGGACCGGTTGCACATGGCCGTTGGCGTCCAGAATCGGCTCGCCGTTCTCGTCGCGCAGGATGATCCAGAGGTCGCCGTAGAGGTCACCCTTCTTGGTGCCCGAGCCTTCCGGCCGGCCGCCGCCCTTCGAGTGCGGGTTCAGGTCGCGGTTGCCCTGGGCCCAGGCCGGACGGTCGGAGTCGTCGTCGCCGTCGTCTTCCAGGATGATGATGACCCGGCGGCCCTTGCCGCGGAACACCCGGTCTTCGAGGATCGACATGATGTCGTCGCCGCTGCCCTGCCCGCGCATCTGGCCGCCGGCGCCTGCTCCGCCCTGGCCCTGGCCACCGCCTTGCCCCTGGTTCTTGGCGCCCGCCGCCGCGGCGGACGCCTGGTCGAGCTGCAGCCCGCCGTCGCCGGAGGGGGCAAGCGCGAAGGGCACCGCGACCAACCCGACGACGAGAGCCGTGGTGGTGATGAGCCGCGAATGCAGGGAAGAGGTTTTGATGTTCATGGCGCGTCCTTTCGTCTCGCTGTTTGTTCCCCCCAACTCTTGGCGCGCATCCGGACAATGCCGGGCTCGTCCCTGGAATTCCGCCTTATTGAAACCGGCCGATTGGGGTTTAGTCGTTTTGAGTATTGGGGGTGGACGCGGTTGTCCCAATGATGCAGATCAATCGATCTTGCGCTTGAGAAGCCGCCTCAGAAATTGGTCCTATTGGGCTGGAAAATGGCCCGGTTTCCGGCAATTGTTGGCGGGCCGTGATAGTCCTTTGGGCGCCGCCACTTAGGCCGCGCCGCGCCGGTCACTCGCGGGAGAGGAGAGAAGGGCGGCCGCTTGGACGCCTGTCAGACGCAGGAATATGTTCTGTGCGGAAATCAGGTTTCCTTGGGGGCGGCGTCACGTTCCGGCAGGGGCAAGGGCCGCGGTTGTTCAGGTTCGAGCGTGCCGTCGCTGCCGGACGGAGCGGCGTTCTCGCCGGGCGACTGGACGGCGGGTTCAAGCGCCGCCGGCGGTGCCGTCGTCTCGGGCGCGGCCGGTTCCGCCATATCCTGCTGCAAACTGTGGCTCACGGCCTCGGCGATGCGCAGCAGCTGATCCTGCGCCATCTTGCCGATCAGGCTGTAGGCCATGTGGCTGTCCTGCCAGAAGAATTGAGAGGCCTCGCCATCACGGGTGAAGGTGAAGCTGGTTTGGCCCGCCTTGCCGCCCGCGCGCATGTACAGCGTCACCCGCTGTCCCTTCTCATCCTGATAGAGCAGCTGCGCGGCGGGCTGCCCGCCGGCGGTGGTGATCATGCGTTCGGCCACCAGCTCGAAGCCGAGGGCCTCCAGATCGGGCAGGCGTGTCGGAGGGGTGCCGGGCTGTGCGGCCAGCCAGGTGACGACCTGGTGGGGGCTGGCCGCCGTTGCGCCGCTTTGCAGGGCGGCGTCCTTCGGCGCTGCGTTACTCGCGAGCTGCAGCGGCGCCTGGGTCGCCTGCCGGGTGAAGGCCACCAGGGGATCGTCGCGCCAGCCGCCTTGTTCCAGCGCGACCCAGCCGGCGGTCCCGGCGGCGAGCAGCAGCGCCACGGAGGCGGCCCAGGACCGGTAGCCGCGCAACACAGCGAGCCTTTTCGAGGGAGCGGCCCCGGCGGAATCGCGCAGCTCGACGTCCAGCTGCCCGGCCAGCGCGGCGATGCGCGGCGGCAGGGGAGGTTCGTCGTCGCTGCCGGCGACGTCGAAGAGGGCATGCAGCCCGATGTTCTGCGCCCGATAGGCGGCAAGGCGCGCCGCTTCGGCGGGGTTGGTGGCCAGATAGGCCTCGACGGCCGCGCGCCGGCGGCCGTCAAGCGCGCCGTCGACGTAAGCCTGCAGCTCGTCCTCGCGGGCCCCGTTGTCGTTGTCGTGCCAGGTTGGCGTCATCTTACCTGCCGTAAGCTGGGTTCGCGGCGCACCTCCGAGACCTTGGCCGTTTTGGTCAGGGGGCGCAGTTTGGTCATGGGCGCGCCGGCCATCATGCGGCGCAGGGCCTCCCGGCCGCGCGACAGACGTGACATCACGGTGCCGATCGGCACATCCAGAACGTCCGCCGCCTCCTTATAGGCCATGCCTTCGTAGCCGACGAGCAGGACAGCCTGGCGCTGTTCCTCGGGCAGCCGCTGCATGGCCCGCGCCAGGTCATGCAGCTCCAGCTGGCCGTGCTGCGGCGCTGGCCGCGCGAGGCGGTTCTCCAGCACCTCGGCGGGTATGCTGTAGGTCCAGCGTCGCCGCTCGCTCAGCCGGTCGACGTGGGCGTTGTGCAGGATGGTGAAGAGGTAGGCGCGCAGGTTGCGGATCTCGCCCGCGTCTTCGCCCTGCTTTCGTCGGCGCGCCAAGGCGCGGCTCAGGCTTTCCTGCACCAGATCGTCCGCCTCGGTCGCATCGCCGGTCAATGAGCGCGCATAGCGACGCAGGGCGGGAATGTGTTCCAGAACCGTCTCGTCCTCTTTAGCCACGCCCTTTGCCTCCGTTGTCATCGATTCTCTGGCGCGTGCCGCGGGGCTATGTGCGTCGAAGGCGCATGCCCCGGAGCCGCGTCGCTTGAATCGAAAGTAGGCGCCCCACGGGGGGCTGTCGTGGAACCTTAAGGGGGCTGATTTGTGGCGAATTATGTCGGCTTCTGCCGCAAACATGACGAGGCCCGTTACCGCTGTTTTCGGCGCGATCCCGCGGATCCCGCAAGTTGCTTTGCGGGATCCGCATCTGCTTTCCGTTCCGAATCGGCGTAAGTCTACTGGCTGCTGCCGGGCTGCAGGGTTTCCGGCTGCTCGGCGTCCGGTTCCATGGCTTCCGGCTCCATCGTGCCGGGCTCCATCGTTTCGGGCTCCATGGCCTCCGGGGGGCTGGTTTCCGGCAGGGCGGGCGCGGTCGTCGTGCTTTCGTCGGGCATGGCGCCCTGCTGCTGCATGGGCGCGGAGGTGGAGCTGTCCGAGGCCTGCTGCTCGTCACAGGCGGAAACCGTGAAGGCGAGCGCCGCGGCGGCGAGACTCGAAAGAAGAAGTGACTTGGTCATCGGTCTGTACTCCGGTTGTGAAAGAGACGTGTCGGGCCGGGGTGGCGGCCGGCGCCAGGGGAGAGAGCTGCGCCGGCCGCCTGATACGGGCTGTGAGGGAAGGGCACGCCCGCAATCGCATCGACCCAAGATCTCTGGGACCCAAGATCTCCGGGAACTCGAGAGCTTTCCCTGTTAGACCGGCTGCCCGCCGCTTTATTCCCGGCGCCGTTGTCCGCGATTTGCCCTTTTCGTTTTCGGCGGTTTCGCTGTTCGCTGGCCTTAACACTCCGGTAAGGTTCTTTGGGGCATGTAGTAAATTGACCCCGCTTTGGTTTCTTTGGCCGGCGGGTTTTCATTCAGAGGTTTACTGGCCAGAGGTTTACTTGCCGGCGGCGGGGCAACGGCAAAGGGTGGGGAGCGGTAAGGCGGTATGCGTTGGATTGACCTGTTGGCGGCACTGCTGATTGCCTGCATTGCGGCCTACCTGGTGGCCCAGCCGCCGCTGCGCAGCCTGCAGGGCCCGGCGTTCGATCTGCTGCTGGCCGCCCGCCAGGCGCTCTATGGCCAGGAGGCGCATCCCCGGCCGCCCGGCGGGTCGCCGGTTGTCGTCGTGGCCCTGGACCGCGAGACGGCCTTGCGGCCGCCCTTCGATCGCCTGCCGCAGGAGCTTTGGACACCGCAGATCGCGCAGGTGATGGACCGCGCGTTGCAAGGCGGTGCGCTGGTCGTCGCCCAGCACGAAGCCTTCGCCACTTCGGCGGAGGGCGCCTTGCCCGGTTACGACGACGACTTACTGGCCCTCCTCGACCGGGCCGGCACGGAAGGACAGGTCGTGCTGGGCCGCCGCGCGCCGGCGCCCGACCGGCTGGGGCCGCTGCCCGGCTATGTCGAGGCCGTCGGCGGAGACCGCAATCTGCGGCGCACCGCGCTGCATCCCGATCCCGACGGCGTGCTGCGGCATGCGGCGCTCTCCGAAACCAGCCGCGACAGCACCGGCGTGGTGACGATCAACCCCTCGCTGGCCCTGGAACTGGCCGCCCGTGTCCTGGGGGAGCGGCCGCGCCTGTTGAACGGCGACGCGATGCAGCTGGGCCGCTATGTGGTTCCCGGTTCCAGCGAGAATGCCCTGCTGCTGAATTTCCAGGGCGGCGACGGCGGCATCCCGATGTTTTCCCTGGGCGACCTGCACGCCTGCGCCGAGGCCGAAGACGCGGCCTTCTTCCGCAAGCATTTCGACGACAGGGTCGTGCTTTTCGGCCGCATTGACGCGCCGCGCTGGCGGCGGGTGACGTCGGCGCGCTTTCTCGGCGTGCACGACGCGGACCGTTATGGCGCGCGCTGCCGCCTGCCGGAGATGCAGAGCCTGGTCGACCGCGACGACAGCACCACCACGCCGGCGGTGCTGGTCACCGCGACGGCGGTGCGCAACCTGCTGCAGCGCGATGCGGTGAAGACCCTGCCGGCCTATGCCGCCGTTCTGGTCAGCGGCCTGCTGGCCATGGCGGCGGCGCTGGCGGTGTTGCGCGTGCCCCTGGCCTATGTGCCGCCGGCGATCCTGGTGCTGCTCGCGGTCTGGAGCTATGTGGCGGTGGTGATGCTGGCGCGGGAGAATTGGCTGATGCCCATCGCGCAGCCCTTTATCGCGATCGCCTTCGCCTTTGCCGTCGCGTGGTGTTTCCACACCATAAGACGCCTTTGGCCCCAAAAGCCGGCCTCCTGAGGGGCTCTAGACCCGCTGCGGGCAGATTGAGGCAAGTCAATGCCCTAGGGCCTGCGCAGGGCGAAGGTAGCAGCCTCTTCCGATGGTGATGCCCTCTTCCGGGGCATCCGTCTTTGACAAGGAGGGGCCGCAAGCATGGCTCTGAGACTGATCTCTTCGGTGGTGGCGCTGGCGATCTTGCTGGGGGCCTCCTTGGCGGCGTTCCCGGCGCGGGCGCAGGAATGGCAGCAGGAGCTGACCGACCAGGTGCTGCGCGAGTTCGAGTGCGAGGTGGCTTTTCTCAGCCAGGTCGCCGAGCGCACGGTGAACGGCGAGCAGGTCATCCTGGCCAAGGTGCATTGCATCGACAAGCGCACCTTCGACGCCTATCGCGACAGCGCCTTCAAGCCCTTCGAGGTTCACCCCTGCGAGAATCCCGACAACCGCGTGTGCTAAAGCGGGTCTGTTGAGCCGGCTCTGCTGAGCCGGGACGCTCCGTCTAGCGCGCGGCTTCGGGTAGCAGTTGCGGGCGCAGCTTCGCCATCAGCAGGCGGAAGGGAATCAGCATGACCGCCGCCATCGCCATCTTGGCGCCGAAGTCGCCCAGCGCCCACTGGTGCCACGGCAGGCCGGTGCCGGCAAAGGCGATGGAGAAGAACAGCAGCGTGTCGACAATGGAGCTGAGCGTCGAGGACACCAGCGGCGCCTTCCACCAGCGCGCCTGACGCAGGCGGTTGAAGATCGCGACGTCCAGAAGCTGCGCCGTCAGGAAGGCCGTGCCGGAGGCCACCGCGATGCGCGCATCCACCAGCAACGACAGGGCGACGGCCAGGGCGAAGCCCACGGCGATGACGATGCGCGCGGCCTTGGGCCCCAGGGTGCGGTTGGTCAGGTCGGTGACCAGGAAGGCGATGGGATAGGTGAAGGCGCCCCAGGTCAGCCAGTCCTCCGTCGGATAGCCCTCGATAAAGACCGGAAACTGAACGGCGTAGTTCGACAGCACGACGACGGCGGTCATCGCGATGATGCCGGCGGTGATGCCGGCGGCGGAAATCTTGAAACGCGGTTCGGTCATGCTCTCGGTTTCCCTGAGGTTCCCGGCTCTCCCCCGGCTATTCTGGGGGCTGTTCTTGGGGGCTGTCCGGGGCCGGTCATTGGGCGGCGGTTTCCTAGCAGATGGGCGCCGGGAACGCCAGCACCATGGCCAGGCCCAACGACTCCGCGGAGATCCCCGGCTTCAGGCGATCAGGGGCAGGGGGCTCTGCCGCGCCAGCGCCGCCGGGGCGGGGGGCAGCCCGAGCCAGTCCTGGGCCAGGGCGGCGTAGAGGCGGCGGAAATCCAGCCGGGGCCGGAGATCGCCGCCCTCCAGGTCGTCCAGCGGCGGCTGTTCCCCCAGGAATCCGCCCCTGAGGCGCCCGCCCAGCAGGAAATGCGGCGCGGCGGTGCCGTGATCGCTGCCGCCGCTGGCGTTCTCGGCCACGCGGCGGCCGAATTCCGCATAGGTCATCACCAGGACCCGGTCCCAGGCGCCGGCTGCGGCCATCGCGGCGCGGAAAGCCGCCAGGGCCTCGGCCAGCTCGCCGAGTAGGGCGGCGTGGCGGGGGGCCTGCTGTGCGTGGGTGTCATAGCCGCTGTGCTGCAGCTTGAAGACCGAGGCGGGGACGCCGGCGGTGATCAGCTTCGCCGCGGTCTCCAGCTGACGGCCCAGCGCCGATTTCGGGAAGGCGCCGACGAGCGGCGGGGCGTCCTTCAGACGCCGGTCGATATCCAGCGCGGCGCCGTGCATGCGCGCGCGCGTCGCCAGGATGTGGGCCAGCGCGGGATTGTCGGACTCCTCCGCATCGCCGTCGAGCAGCCGCGCGGCCTGGCCGAGCTGGCGCGGATCGCGCATCATCACCGGCGCGAGCGCGCTGCCGGCCAGCGGGCCTTCCGCTCCGCCGAGCACGATGCCCTGGGCCGCGAAACCGGGCGGCGGCGCCTGGCCGGCGCCGGTCTCCGTCACGACGCGGTGCAGCCAGCCGTCCTGCAGCGTCTCCTCGGCGGCGGAGGCGCTGTTCCAGATCTCGATCGAGCGGAAGTGCGAGCGGTTGGGCCGCTGATAGCCGACGCCCAGGGCGATGCTCAGTTCCTGCTTCCGCCAGGCGGGCATCAGCGGCGCCAGCGCCGGGTGCAGGCCGAGCCGCTCGTCCAGTTGCAGAACCTGGTCGCGCGCGATGGCGAGCCGCGGCCGCGCGGCGGCATAGCCCGCATCGGCGTAGGGGAGGACGCTGTTGAGGCCGTCGTTGCCGCCGTTCAGTTCGATCAGCAGCAGCACCTGCGGCAATTGTGCCGCCGCGCCGGCGCGGGGCAGCGGCAGCATCCCGGCCAAGGGCAGGGCGGCGGCCGCGGTCAGCAGATGGCGTCGTGTGATCCCGGGCAAAGCGGTGGCCTCGCTATTTCAGGTGATAAGCCGGATCGGCGAGCAGGCTGCGCGCCAGGGCGCCGCTGGCCCGCCGGTCGAGCACGGCGCTGTCGACCGGCGGGATCGCCAGCATCAGCAGCGTCATCGCCCCGGCGTCCTGCCAGGCCTCGGGCAGCCCGGCGACCCAGTCGTCGAAGAAGGCGGCGCGGCGCTTCGGCGGGGCGCCGGTCTTTGCGCCACTCTTTGTGCCGGTCTTTGCCAGGTCGCCTCCCGCCTCACCTTCCGCCTGGCTGCCGGTGACCCGCGCGATGAGCGCCTGACGGTCGAGCAGGCTGGCGCTGGTGATCCAGGCGGCGCCGCCCGGCCAGCCTTTCACGTCGGGCGGCTCGAAAAGGTCCTGGCCGAGGCGGCGGGTGAGCCAGGCCAGATCGCGGCCCACTTTGACGTCGTCGCGCAGCGGGAAGTCGAAGAGGCGCAGCGTGCCGATCACGAGGTCGACCGGCGAGCGGATGAGGCGGCCGCGGTTCTCCGCCGCCCAAAATGCCTCGCTGGTGAAGAGCGCCCGCAGCAGCGGCTGGATCTCGTAGCCGCCGTCCCGGAACAGCGCCGCCAGCCGCTTCGCCTCGGCGGGATCGGGCGTCTGCGAAATGAACCGCCGCCACAGCTTGGTGACGATGAGCTCCGCGGTTTCCGGGCGCGCCAGCAGCAGGTCGATGACGTCGTCGCCGTCGAAGTTTCCCTGCCGGCCGAGGATCTCTTTTCCGCCGTCGTCATGCCAGTCCCGGCGAAGCTTGAACGCGCCGCTCTCCGGATCGACGCTCCAGCCGGTGAAGGCGCGGGCGGTCTGCTTCAGGTCGGCTTCGCTGTAGCGGCCCTCGCCCAGGGTGAAGAGCTCCAGCAGTTCGCGGGCGAAGTTCTCGTTGGGCGCGGCCTTGCGGCTGCGCGCGTTGTCGAGGTAGAGCAGCTTCGCCGGGTCGCGCGCGACCGCGCGCAGCAGGTCGCCGAAGTTGCCCGTCGCGTGGCGGCGCAGCAGGACGTTCTGGCGATACAGCAGGGCGGGGGACTTCACCTTGCGAAGGCTGGAGGTGAAGTGGTTGTGCCAGAACAGGGTCATCACTTCGGTGAGCGGCGCGGGGGTCGCCAGCATCTCGCGCAGCCACCAGGCCTTCAGGTCGCGCCCCTCCTCGCGCCGCGTGTCGCGCAGCGCCAGGCGCTCGGCCTCGCTCATGCCGGCGCGGCGCGGCGGCTGCCAGTCGGCGGTCCATTGCGGTGGAGGGGTCACGGCGTCACGGCGCAGCGCGGCGAGGATCTGCGCGACGGCCTCTTCGCGGCCGAGCGGCGCCAGGGCTTCGATCTCGCCGGGGGTCGCGGTAAAGCCGCTGCGCGCCAGCAGGTGGCGCGCATCGCCCGCGTTCAGCGCCTGGGCGCCCGGCGGCAGCGCGCAGGCGGCGGCGAGGATCAGTCCGGAAAACAGTGCGGCGCTGGGCTGCATCGGCGCGGTCCTGGTGATTTCGCTTCTCTATTTACGCCCATTGCGAGGCTTTCATCCTCCTCGGCGGATGGGCTAGTCTCCAGCCACCGCGGCCGCCGGATCCTTCGAGGCCGCGTTTTGCTTCGGGAGTTGCCTTGATCTTACTTCGGTTTCCGGCCCTCTGCGGCATTCTGCTGGCGGCCCCAGTGGTATTCGGATTGGTATTCGGACTGGTTTTCGGGCTGACCTTGGGGGCCGCGCGGCCGGTCCTGGCCGAGAGTCTCGAACTTCCGCCGGCGGCTTTCAAGGCCCTGCCGGAGGGCACCCGCATGGTCTGGGAAAACATGGACAGCGGCAAGCGCGTCGAGGGCATCGTCGGGCGCACCAACGGCCTGATCGTCTCCTGGATCTGGGAAGGGCGCAGCTTCGCCAGCTTCGCGCACATCTGCATGGACTGCGTCGCCGGGGGGGTGCCGCCCGACGGCGGCGTCCTGGGCCAGCTCTTTCCGCTGCAGAAGGGCAAGGCGGTGAACTTCACCCGGCGCTGGGCGGGCGAGGCCTGGCGCGACCGCATCGAGGTCCTGGGCGCCGAGCGCATCACCGTGCCCGCCGGCACCTTCGACACCTACGTCCTGCTGCGCCGTTCCGAACTGGTGGGCAAGGACTGGCGCGCCGAGCAGCGCACCTGGTACGCCCCGGCGCTGGGCTGGGTGGTGAAGTTCGAGGGCTACAACAACCAGGGCGCCGGCGAGCGCTGGCAGGCCATCGAATTCGACTGAAAGCCGCCTCCCGCAGGCCGCTCAGGTCTGAGAGCGAGACCGGGGCCTAAGCTTCTGTGGCGAAAGGCCGCCGCGCCCTGACCCACAGAAAACCGCAGTTTTCCACAGATTTCAGCCTGGACACTCAGAGCACTCCACTATATTGTGCGCATTATCGTCATACAGACGACATATAGTATGTGCCGCAAGATATAGCCAAAAGCATAGAGGCAATCGCATGACTTGGACAGAAGAACGCGTTGCGGAACTCATGCGGCTCTGGGAAGCAGGGCGGAGCGCGTCGGAAATCGGCCGCCTGCTGGGTGTTTCCAAGAACTCCGTTGTCGGCAAGGCTCACCGGATGAAGTTGAAGGCGCGTCCCTCGCCCATCAAGCGCGGATCGTCGCCCCAACCCCGCCGTCCGGCCGTCGCGGCCATGCCGAAGCCCGTGACGCAGGCGCCCTCGGCGCCGAAGCAGGTCCAGGAGCGGCGGATCGCGCCGGCCCCGGCCCCGCGTCCGGCCCGTGCCGTGGCCCGAACCCATGGTAAGGGACCGAGCTGCCTGTGGCCGATCGGTGATCCCGGTGATCAGGACTTCCACTTCTGTGGAGAGCCCGCGGTCGCCGGCAAGCCCTACTGCGACGAACACTGCGCGCGCGCCTACATCGTGCGTAACCGCAGCGACTCGGAAGCGGCGTAATCGTCACGCGATGTCCTCCGGCGCCCGGGCAACGTGGCGGGTGCCGGAGGGCCGCTTTCTTTCTTTAAGCTGACCTGATCAGCGCGGCGCCGCCCCGGCGCGGGTCGCCGGCGGCGGAGAGTTCGCCCGCGGCGCTCAGCGCCACCCCATGCACCCCCCCGAAGAAGAGGTTGTGCCGCGGCCAGGCAATGGTCCGGTAGCCCTGCTGCGTCAGGTCTTCCTCGGCGGCGGCCGGCAGGCCGCCTTCCAGGTTCGCGACCCGGCCTTCGACGTGCAGGCGCGGCGCCTCGGTGGCCGCCGCCATGTCCATGCCGTGGTCGAGCAGGTTCACCAGCACCTGCAGCACCGCGGTGCGGATGCGGTTGGAGCCGCCGGAGCCGATGGCGTAGAGCGCGCCTTCCGCGCTGGTCGCCAGGCTGGGCGACATCATCGACGACAGCCGGCTGTTCGCCGGCCAGCGGTGGAAGCCGCCGTGGTTCAGGTCTTCCTCGCCCAGCATGTTGTTCAGCATGATGCCGCTGCCCGGCAGCAGGCTGCCGCAGCCCTCGCCGTTGGACAGGCTCATGGCGGCTAGGTTGCCGGTGCCGTCGACGACGCTGATATGCGTTGTGCCGCGGCTGAAGGCGGCGTGGCCGGCGACCTCCTCCTGGTAGCGGGCCAGAAGGCCCGGGTCGAAGAGGCGCCCGGCGGCAAGCTCCGCGCCTTCTTCCAGGCGGGCCTCGACCCGCGCCTTGTTGGTCAGATCCATGGTCCGCGCCAGCAGGCGCAGGCAGTCGACCGTGCCGGGACCCCGTCGTGACGGATCGGCTTCGGCCAGCAGCGCCAGAGCGAAGCCGATGAGGATGCCGCCGCATGACGGCGGCGGATTGGTCACCACCCGGTGGCCGCGGTAGTCGCAGACGAAGGGCCTGCGGCGGGCGACCTGGTATTCGGCGAGGTCGGCTTCGCCCAGCAGGCCGCCGGCGTCGCGGCACAGCCGCACCAGGCTTTGCGCGAAGTCGCCTTCGTAGAACAGCCGCGCGCCCTCCGCCGCCAGGGCCTCCAGGCTGTCGGCCAGCAGCGGCTGATGCAGCCGTTCCCCGGGGGCGAGCAGCCGCTCGCCGTCGGCGAGGAAGAGGCTGCGGGCTTCGGGCGTGGCCTTCAGGATCGGCGAGACCACGTCGAAGAGGTAGCCGTCGATCGGCCGCAGCTCGACGCCTTCGCGCGCCAGCCGCGCGGCGGGCTCGACGATCCGGGTCATCGGCAGGCTGGCGAGGTCGTCGTGGATGGCGAAGAGGCCCTTCACCGCGCCGGGCACGGCCATGGCGCCGACGCCGATGTGGAACTCCTGCGTCGCCGTGCCGAAATCGGCCAGGATCGGATAGAAATCCAGCTGGTCCGCCTGGGGGCGCCGCTGCGGGGTCTGCACGAAGAAGTCGTAGAGCAGGGGCGCGCCGCCGGCCGGCTGGGCCAGCAGGAAGCCGCCGCCGCCCAGCGAGGCCAGGACCGGCTCGGCGGCACAGGCCGCGCAGAAGGCGGCCAGCACCGCGTCGAAGGCATTGCCGCCCTCGGCGAGCATTTCCTCCGCCGCCGCCGCCGTGGCCGGGTGGCCGCAGGCCACCGCGCCGCGCCGCTGCGCTTTCCCTTCTATGCCCATCGACCCCGAGCTTTTTCCGCCAGACGAGGCCAGAGGGTGGCGATTTTCCGCCGTTCTTGCAACGCTCCAGGCTCCGGCCGGCGAGATTAACCAAGAAGCTAAGAGAAGCCTTAAGTCTCCAGTACGACCATTGGGGGCAGGACCCTCGGGGCACCAACATCGGCTCCGCTCCCGGGCGCGGCAGCGCGCGCGGCGGGCCACGGATTCCAGGGATGGGAACGATGAGCAGCTACGACGAAGAGAATGCAGCCGGCAGCGGTCTTCTCACCCACAGCCTGCGGCTCGCGGTGGCGGTGGTCGCCACCGGGCTTGTCGTCATGTTCCTGCTGGACAAGGAGGACGCCGGCGGCGCGCCGGTGACCGCGCTGCGCGACGTGACGCCATCCTCAAGTCACGGCGCCGGAAGTCCCGCGCCGTCGGGGCCGTTCTCCGAACTGGCGCTACAGGCCGGCGCGCATGGCCACTTCCTGGTCGAGGCCACGGTCAACGGCGAGCCGCTGCGGTTCATGGTCGATACCGGCGCCAGCTCGATCTACCTCACGCCCGAAGACGCCGAGCGCCTCGGTTGGCCTGCGCAGCGCCTGACCTTCAGCGAACGCTACGACACCGCGGCCGGGGAGGTGCGCGCCGCGCCGGTGACCCTACGCTCGCTGCGGATCGGCCAGCTGGAGATGTACGACCTGCCGGCCTCGGTCGGCGAAGAAGCCGGCAACATCTCGCTGCTCGGCATGAGCTTCCTGAAGCGCCTGGAGAGCTACCAGGTGCGCGGCGACACCCTGATCCTCTACTGGTAACCTCCCCGTCGCAGGGGGCCTCACTCAATCCGCCAGGGTTTTCTCCAGGTCCGGGAAGGACCAGGGGGCGGCCTTTTCGTAGGCCCGCGCCGCGCGCAGCACCAGGGCATCGGCGAAACGCGGGCCGACGATCTGCAGGCCGGCGGGCAGACCCGCGCCGGTCAGGCCGCAGGGCACGCTGGCGGCCGGCTGCGTGGTGAGGTTGAAGGGATAGGTGAAGGGCGTCCATTCCGGCCAGCGTGTCATGCCGCTGCCGAGGGGCACTTCCTCGCCGGCCTCGAAGGCGGGGATCGGCAGGGCGGGCGTCACCAGCAGGTCGTAGTCCTGGTGGAACCGGTTGGCCGCCGCCGTCAGAGCCTCGCGCCGGGCGACCGCGCCCAGGTAATGCAGCAGGCTGTAGCCGCGGCCTTCTTCGGCGACCTCCTGCAGGCCCGGGTCCATCTCGGCGATGGCGGCGTCGTCGAAACGCTGCAGCAGGTTGGCGGCGCCGGCGTACCAGTGGATGCGGAAGGCCTCGTCCGCGCCCGCGGTATCGGGTTCCGCCTCGACGATCTCCGCGCCGAGCCCGGCAAGCACCTGCACGGCTTTGGTGACCAGGGCGGCGATCTCCGGGTCCACCTTGTGGCCGCCCAGCGTCGGGCTGAAGGCGATCTTCAGGCCCTCGATCCCTTCCTCAAGCCCGTTCAGGTAGTCGGTGCCGTCGTAGGGCAGGCTGTAAGGATCGCGCGGGTCCGGCTCGCTCATCACGTTCAGCAGCAGGGCGCTGTCGGTGACGCTGCGGGTCATCGGCCCGATGTTGGCCAGCGTGCCGAAGGGGCTCAGGGGGTAGGCCGGCACCCGTCCGAAGGTCGCCTTCAGGGCGAAGACGCCGGTGAAGCCGGCGGGAATGCGCACCGAGCCGCCGGCATCGCTGCCCAGGGCCAGGGGGCCCATGCCGGCGGCCAGCGCCGCCGCCGCGCCGCCGCTGGAGCCGCCCGGCGTGGTCGCCGGGTTCCAGGGATTGCGCGTGATGCCGTCGAGCGGCGAATCGGTGATGCCCTTCCAGCCGAACTCCGGCGTCGTGGTCTTGCCGAGCATGACCACGCCGTGCGCGCGCAGGCGCGCGACCGAGGGCGCGTCCTCTTCCCAGGGCTGGTCGCGCGCGATCGCCTTGGAACCGCGCAGGGTGGGCCAGCCCTTGGTCAGCAGCACATCCTTGATCGAGGTGGGGACGCCGTCGATCGGCCCGCGCGGCGCGCCGAGACGCCAGCGCTCCTCGGACTCCGCCGCAGCGGCCAGCGCGCTCTCGGCGGCGACCAGGTTGAAGGCGTTGAGCTTGGAGTCGTAGCGTTCGATTCGCTGCAGCGCCGCCTGTGTGGCCTCCACCGGCGACAGCTCGCCGCTGCGGTAGAGTTTCGCCAGCTCGCTTGCGGTCATCAGGGCGATATCGTCGCTCATGCTCTCTCGGATGCCTCACCGGAAAAGGGATGGTTGAATCGAAGGGAAGGATTCCTCGCACGTCGCTGCGCCGCTGTCGATCCCCTGACGGGACCCCGCCATAATGCGGCCTCTTTTGCCCGGATTATGGTGTGTTAGCTTGGTTCGGGGCGTGCCTCTCCCCATGTTCGGGAAACCCCCGGCTTGCGGGGACAATGCCCCCGGCTTGCGGGGACAACGAAGGAGCAGATGCATGCGAGCCCTATGGAAATCCAAGACGGCGGCGGCCCTTTTCGGCCTCGGCCTTTCCCTCGCGCCGCTGGCCGCCGTGGCGGAGGACACCCCGCCGGGCGCCGCGCCGCAGGACACGCCCGGCGAGGTGGCGCGGGAAGGCCTGGAGCAGATGATGCGCGCTCTGCGCTTGCTGGTTGAGAGTATTCCGCAGTACGAATTGCCCGAGGTGCTGGACAACGGCGACATCATCATCCGGCGCAAGAATCCGAAGCCGGAGAGCGAAGAGCCGGAGTTCGACGAAACGGCGACGTAAGTCTGCGGCGTAGAGGGGGAGTGGGGCGATGACCGATCAGCAAGACGCGGCCGGGACGGGCGAAGCGAACCCCTTCGCGGGCCTCGATGCCGGACGGCCGCCCTGGGACGCGCTGGGCGCCTTCGTGCCGGCGCCGCAGCCCCACATCGACGGACGGCGCGACGGACCGCTGGCCGGACTGCGCTTCGCCGCCAAGGACATCTTCGATATCGCCGGCTACGTCACCGGCTGCGGCAACCCGGACTGGGCGCGCACGCACGCGCCGGCCGAGCGCCACGCGCCGGTGGTGGAGAGGCTGCTGCAGGCCGGGGCGGAACTGGCCGGCAAGACCATCACCGACGAGTTGGCCTACAGCCTCAACGGCCAGAATTTCCATTACGGCACGCCGACCAACGTGAACGCGCCGGGCCGCATTCCCGGCGGCTCCTCGTCGGGCTCGGCGGCGGCGGTGGCCGGCGGCTTGGTCGATGTCGCGCTGGGCAGCGACACCGGCGGCTCGATCCGCATACCGGCCAGCTATTGCGGCATCTTCGGCCTGCGACCCACCCACGGGCGCATCTCGCTGGAAGGCGTCATGCCGCTGGCGCCGAGCTTCGATACTGTCGGCTGGTTCGCGCGCGACGCCGAGACGCTGCGCCGCGTCGGCAGCGTGCTGCTCGGGACGGGGAAAGGGGATGAACGCGGTGAGTCGGGGCGCTGGAAGCGTC